>JAFXQX010000034.1 GCA_017526745.1 Lachnospiraceae bacterium
AAAAAGAACTATTATACCGGCATAAACAAAGATGAAGCTCTCGAGGTTTTGAACAAGCGGAAATTTTCTTAACCAATCTTAACCAAATCTTAACCAAAATTAAGAGGTTTTTGAATCAACAGAAAATCGCGAACCCGCATAAACAGCGGATTCGCGATCTCAATTGACAATCGGAGTGACAAGATTCGAACTTGCGGCCTCTTCGTCCCTAACGAAGCGCTCTAGCCAAACTGAGCCACACCCCGAGACCAATCTATTCTATCGAACTGCGGCGCTTCTGTCAAGAACAAAAATCTATTTCACGGTCACATCCACATCACCCGTGCTTGTATGTATGCTGATCGATTCTTTTGAACCGTTTTCTTTTTCATAATGCTTTTCGGTGTGCTCTCCGTTTACGTGTATGTCACCCGTGCTCGTATCAACAATGTATGAATAGTCATCGGGACTGCCGTTTAATGAAAGCTCGATGTCTCCGGTCGATGTATCAATCGATGCTTTTCCAAGTTCAGAATTATTGATGTTAAGATCGCCTGTTGACGTATGGCTCGTAAAATCCTGCGCAAACAGCCTGAGTATGTTGATGTCTCCCGTTGAGCTGCCGATCGAGAGCGCTCCAACCTTGATCTTATCACCGTTTATATCGCCGGTGCTCGACTCTATCTCAAGCATTTCTCCTTCGGTATCGCTTATCATGATATCTCCGGAACTTGTCTTGATCCTGCCGGATAAGTTCACCCGGTCAACAGTAAGATCGCCGGTGGATATGCTCGCATCGATCCCTATCGGAACCGCCTCTTCGGGAACTGTTATCGTATAACCGTCATCAACTCCAAAACCGCCGAAATCGAACATGACGAATATCTTATTCGGCTGCCTGATCTTTAAGGTCAGGCCGTCATTTTCAATAACAGGCTCATCACCTTTCCTGGTCCTGTATGAAACGGAGTAGCTGTCTCCGCGCTTGATAGTAACATCCATTGTGGAGATCTCAAGTTCCATGTTCTCAAAATCATCGAGTTCAACCGTTTCCTCAACATGTCCTGCATTAACGCTTGTTCCGTTTTCGGAAAATCCCAGGTTCCACCCGGCTCTTCCGCCGGATGCGATCCCTATGCCGGCTATGATCGCGCCTGCCGGTATCATGCATGCAGCAACTATCAAAATGATCTTTACCGTCTTATTCATCATTCATTCTCCTTTGATTCCATACCTTTTCTGCGGAAAATCTTTCCGATCAGTGCGCGGACCAGATAGAACACACCAAATCCCATCAGTACGCCCGTAGCCAGTGAGCACAGACCCATACCGAGCATGACCATTTTCTGGCCAAAGCCCGGTGCCATCCACATAAACACAAGGCTTGCTATTCCTCCGGCAACAAGTGCGATGCCGGCTGCCACAAAAGCGATCACAAGCGAGATAAAAACGACAAAGAGGGAAAATGCGATTACAAACACTACGATCGCAAGAGGCACTGACAACGGCAGCGACAAAACACCCAGTATCGACAGCCACACAACCGTTGCATGCCCCTTTACGGTCTTGTTTTCCTCGTATTCGTCTATATGCTTCTGAGTGCACTCATCAAGTATCTTTTTTGCCGCATCCTTTGCGCTTCCGATACGTTCGGTGACATCTTCGGTATCATCAACTTCCATGTCCGAAAGCAGCTCGGTATAGTATTCCACAGCATCCGTACGGTCATCCTTCGGAATGTATTTAAGACGCTTCTCAAGTTCTCTGATAAACTCGGCTTTATTCATCGGTATCACCTCCGTCTGCATCGGGTGCGGCGCTGCCCGTTCCCGAAAGCAGTTCATCTATCCTGCCTTTGTACGCTTCCCATTCGCTTGCATAAAACTTCAGCAGTTCCCTGCCTTCGTCAGTGATGGCATAATATCGTCTGTTACGGCCCTGGTACGGGGCATCATATGTACGAAGGTGGCCGGATTTCTGAAGACGCCGCAGTACCGGATACAGTGTGGATTCGGAAATATCGACGATCTGGCGCATCTTCTGCGTCAGCGTATAACCATATGAGTCTTCGTGATCGACAATTCCGAGAACACAAGCATCCAGCAGGGGTGCCGTTAACTGATAGGTCATATCCTCTCCTCCTTATTCGATACCTTTTTCTGTATGATACTATACGTCATATAATATTGTTTGTCAACACCCATTTAGAATAATTGTAAAAATCATATGCCGGTGGTAAAATCAATGTATGGGTATCAATTCATACGGACTGTTCGGAAACGGACAGCCGACGGGTTCTTACAACGACAGGAACTATGAATTGCAAAGGCAGCTGGAGGCGCGTAAGCAGCAGCTTGGTGACCTGGACCGGATGCCTTCCTTAAGTGTTGCCCAGCAGGAGAAGCGCAAGCAGCTTCTGAATGCGGTCGACCATCTGTCCGGGCAGCTCGAGCCCAAACCGGCTGCCGCAAGACCGGCTGCACAGAGTCTTAACAGTGTTGGACGCCGCGATCTTGAAGACGGCATTGTCATTCCCAAGTCAAGGATGGAAGCTTCCAATGCATACTCCAAGATGACTCCTCAGAAGCGTCGTCCGAATCCGGGGTATGTGGATAACGAATACTCCAATTCCGGGTCTGTTACATATAAAAACCCGGGGCGCTATGACGGAAGTGCCACAACGCCCCAGGATACATATCTTAAAGGTTTCTTTGTCGATATTAAATTGTGATCCTACCCTTCAATAAACAGAACACCGAGTGTTCCGGGACCGCAGTGCGAGCTGATAACAGCTCCCGCATTTGTTTCGAGTATTTCATCAAAATGCCCAAGTTCTTCAAGGTATGACCGTACTTCCTCAACAAGTTCGCGGTCTTTGGAAGTATGTGTGATGAATACGCGACGAGGACGTGCCTCAAGAAGCATATAATGCATGTCCTTAACGTAGTCCATGACCACATTGCGGATATTTCCTCTGTATTTCTTGGACACTTCCATCTTGCCGTCTTTGACCACGATCTTGGGATGGATCTTTAACACACCTCCCGTAAGAGCCGCAACGCTGGAACAGCGTCCCCCTCTTGCAAGGTATGTGAGTGTGTCTATGACAAAACTCGATCTTACCTTCAGGCGTATTCGTTCTATCTCGTTAACGATGTTTTCCGCCGACATGCCTTCCTTTGCCATGCACGCCGCTTCTATCACCATCAGTCCTATGCCTGTGGAAAGGTTCATTGAATCGATAACATGAACCCTGCCCTCGGTATCAAGTTCCTCTGCGACCATGTTGAACACATTGTATGTTGTGGACATCCCGGATGCGATCGTAAAGAGAATGATCTCATCTTTTGCATCAATGAGTTCTCTCATGACATCCATTGCATCAGTTACCGAAACAGCTGATGTCTTCGGAGTGGTCTTGTTTTTATCGGCCCACTCGAATATCTCGTCCTGCGATATATCTATCCGGTCACGGTATTCCGTTTCACCCAGCATGATATGCAGGGGGATGATCGTGATCCCGTATCTTTTGACAAGCTCCTCGGAAAGATCGCAGGTGCTGTCAGCACATATCTTAATCATGATTATGCGATCTTGGATTTGGCAAGGTCAACGAGTGTTGCAAAACCCTCAGCATCGTTAACTGCCATTTCGGCAAGCATCTTGCGGTTGATATCAACCTCGGCAAGTTTTAATCCGTACATGAACCTGCTGTATGATATTCCGTTGATCCTTGCAGCAGCATTGATACGGGCGATCCAGAGCTGTCTGAACTGACGCTTGCGCTCTTTTCTTCCTGCAAATGATGTGTTAAGTGCACGCATAACGGACTGTTTTGCAACACGATACTGGTTGGAACGTGCTCCTCTGTATCCCTTTGCGAGTTTTAATACTTTATTATGCTTTCTCTTGGCGTTCATTCCGCCTTTAATTCTGGCCATTGTATTTCCTCCTATCTACATTTACTGAAGATACGGTGTGATCTTCTTCATGTTCTTTACATTCGTATCATCCGTAATGACTGCATGTCTTAAGTTTCTCTTATTCTTGGTCGTCTTCTTGGTCAGAATATGACGCCTGTAAGCTTTATTTCTTTTTAACTTTCCGGTACCTGTAACTTTGAAACGCTTTGCAGCGGATCTGTTTGTTTTGATCTTTGGCATTTTTGCTTCCTCCTAATCACTGATTTATTTTAACTGTTCGTGCGTCTAACGCTTTTCAGTTAAAAACATTGTTAACGTACGACCCTCAACCTTGGGGGCTTTTTCTACCGTCGCAATATCTGCAAGGGCTTCAGCTATATCATCCAGAATGTATCTGCTGTTGTTCATGTGAGCCATCTCGCGGCCACGGAAACGGAGCGTTACCTTGACACGGTCTCCCTTGGACAGAAACTTTCTGGCAGCAGCTATCTTTGTGTTGAGATCGTTTGTGTCAATGTTAGGAGACATGCGAATCTCCTTGATCTCAATGACTTTCTGCTTCTTGCGGGCTTCCTTTTCCTTACGGGTCTGCTCGTAACGGAACTTTCCGTAGTCTATCAGCCTGCATACCGGCGGTGCCGCATTGGGTGCGATCATAACAAGATCAACACCGGCTTCCTCCGCCATCCTTCTGGCTTCATCGGTGTTCATGACACCAAGCTGCTCGTTGTTCTCTCCGATTACACGAACTTCCTTATCACGTATCTGTCCGTTGATGATTAGATCTGCTATTGTTTTATCCTCCCTGTTTGAGATATTACCAATAAAAAAACTGCCCACACGGAATGAGCAGAAATAATCCGGCACCTTGTGCCGTCTAACACATTGACGCCTGCTAAGCCTGCCGAAGGGCAAATGCCGCAGGGTGAGATCGCTCTGCTTTCCGTGTTATTTGATTCAACTATGGTAAGATATCATATATCCCGGCGTATGTCAACGCCGTTTTTGCGTTTATTGCGCGTTTTTACGGTTTGCCGGTCTCCTAAACCCTGTAAAGGTCCTGCTTCGTCCATCCGCATAAGAATGAAATGGCGGATCCGAGCAGCACTGCAAGAGGCAGGACGATCCAGGCGATATCACCCCTTTCGCTGTAGTACCTGAAAAGATACCACAGACATATCACCGTCGGAGTTCCGGCCGCAAGTATATACCTGGGGGCAAAGAACGAGTGTGCATCAAAATACAGCTCGTGTGTTTCGTTAAGCAGCGCCCTGTAACAGGCTATCCTGTCAAAACACGGATAGGCGAACAAAACTGCAAACCCTGCGATAATGCATATGATGATCTTTGCATATACCGGCGCAAGAGTCTGATCGTCCATGGCTGTCACAAGGATTATGTAAACCAGCGGCGATGCCGACAGGATCACGAGCCACCAGGTGATCTTATAGATCAATACAGGTCTTGCCGTTCTATATGCCAGTCTTACAACTTCAGACGAGTCTCTGATCGCTATACTGTCGGGGCGTGTTATGTCAACCTTCTTCCCTTTAATGACACAGCATATGTTAAAGATGACAAGTCCTGCAGCGATCACGGCACAGACAGTTGCCGCAAATATCTTTCCGCCCTTTTCGGAGAGCGAATAAAACACGCCGCCCGCAATAAGGGCATAAATACACAGATAGACTGCCAGCGCAAACAACTGTACAGCCGCCGCACAGGCGGCAGTTGCCGCATACCGGTTTCTTTCCTTCATATAATCGATGATACGGTCATCGGCATTCAATTACAGCCTGTCCTCCCCGCGGCCTTCGGTCAGCCGCCTGACAAAAGTTTCCGGATCGGCCTTCATGTCTATCATCATCCTGAACGCATTTAATACCATGCGCTCCTTATTGCACTCGGGCGGATTCTTGCCGATCTCCCTTATCAGGTTGTACTTGTCCATCTGGAACACGTACAGATCGGTGAGGCTGTATCCGCTGATCGAGTAGGAATCGCGGAGGGTATGATTTTCGGCATAGTAGATGAACTCATTAAGGATCTCATCATCCGCTATGATGTCGCCCCACAGGTCATCTGTCCATTTATTGTCGTAGCCGCAGTATCTGCAAAGCTCATAGCAAAAATCACATGCCTTCAGCTTTGCTGTTGCTATGATGATATTACCGCTCATGGTATTCGCCTTATTCGTTCTCGGCCGTCTCCTCGCGCCGTATCCTGCCATCGATCTCTTCGCGGACATTCCTGATGAACTCGTCAAGATCCTTTGCGCCCTCATCTCCGGCAAAACGGCTTCTTACCGCGATATTTCCCGCGTCTTCTTCCTTCTGTCCGAGGATCAGCATGTAAGGAACGCGCTGGAGCCTTGCTTCCCTGATCTTATATCCGATCTTTTCACTCCTTGTGTCGATCTCGGCTCTGATGCCCGCTGCCTTGAGCTTGGCGAGTACCTTTTCGGAATAATCAAAATGCTTGTCGGATATAGGAAGAACCTTGACCTGTACAGGTGCCAGCCACGTCGGGAACTTGCCCGCACAGTTTTCGGTAAGGACACCTATGAACCGCTCTACCGATCCGAACACAACCCTGTGTATCATGACAGGCATATGCTCTGCACCGTCCGCACCAGTATACTTCAGATCGAAGTTCTGGGGCAGCTGGAAATCAAGCTGTATCGTTCCGCACTGCCATGTCCTTGCAAGACAGTCCTCGACATGGAAGTCGATCTTGGGTCCGTAGAACGCGCCGTCACCTTCGTTGATCTCATAAGGAAGTCCCATGTTCTCAAGAGCGGTCTTCAGGCCGTTCGTGGCCTTCTCCCAGTCCTCATCGGATCCCATATGATCTTCGGGCATGGTTGACAGTTCTATCTTGTATTTGAAATCGAGCTTCTCATATACTTCGTCTATCAGCCTTACAATATGCTCAACTTCCTCGTCTATCTGGTCCATCGAAATGAACTCATGTGCATCATCCTGGTGGAAAGCCCGAACTCTCATGAGACCGTGAAGGGCCCCTGATTTTTCGTGCCTGTGCACGAGACCTACCTCTGCATACCTGATCGGCAGCTCCCTGTAGGATCTGGGCTGGTTCTTGTACACGAGTATCGATCCGGGACAGTTCATCGGCTTGATACAGAACAGATCCTCATCGACCATCGATGTGTACATGTTCTCGCTGTAATGATCCCAGTGACCGGACGTGATCCACAACGACTGGTTCAGCATAACGGGAGTCTCGATCTCCTGGTAGCCGTTCCTGTAATGGACCTCTCTCCAGTATTTCATAAGTTCGTTACGGACTATCATGCCGTTCGGCAAAAAGAAGGGGAATCCGGGGCCCTCGTCAGCCATCATGAACAGGCCCATTTCCCTGCCGATCTTCCGGTGGTCACGCTTCTTGGCCTCCTCGAGTCTTACAAGATATTCCTCAAGATCTGAAGCCTTCGTGTATGAAGTACCATAGAGCCTGGTCAACATCTTGTTCTTTTCGTTGCCGCGCCAGTAAGCACCCGCTACCTTCATAAGCTTGACCGCCTTGACAGGCTTGGTGCTCATCAGATGCGGACCTGCACACAGGTCCGTAAAATCACCCTGCCTGTAGAAACTGATAACGGCATCTTCGGGAAGATCCTTGATAAGCTCAACCTTGTAAGGCTCCTTCATATCTTCCATGAGCTTTATCGCTTCGGCTCTGGGGAGTTCAAATCTTTCAAGAGGGATGTCTTCCTTGGCGATCTTTTTCATCTCATCTTCGATCGCTGCAAAATCATCCTCAGTTATCGGACGCTCACTGTCGATGTCATAGTAGAACCCGTCATCGATCGAAGGTCCGATCGCAAGCTTTACATCGGGCCACAGACGCTTGATCGCCTGTGCCATAATGTGTGATGTCGTATGACGGAATGCATCGCATCCGCCCTTATCGGCAAATGTCAGAATGGAAAGGTTGCAGTCCTTATCAACGATCGTTCTGAGATCTACCCTTTCTCCGTCGATCTGGCCCGCACATGCTGCTCTTGCAAGGCCCTCCGAGATATCCTTTGCGATATCGAGCACCGACATCGGTGATGAATACTCTTTGGATGAGCCGTCCTTAAGTGTGATCTTCATAATACTATTCCTCCTTTGTGGCGCCTATACGAGGGGCACTCACTGTTTTTTATCCATATGATCGTCAATTGACGGTCGGCCATCAGGCATTTGCTCTGGCGCCGCAGCATTTCTTGTACTTCTTACCGCTGCCGCACGGACAGGGATCGTTTCTTCCGATCTTGGGTCCTTCGTGCCTGACTGTCTGGGAAGCTTTCTGCTCCTTGTACAGTTCCTTCTGTTTGTCGGCATCGAATATGTCGTTCCACTCCTCAAGGCCGTACAGCCAGTCTGCACCTGCAGCTACCATGTTCTTGTAGAGGAGTTCTTTATCAAAATCGAGTGAGACCTTTGTCGTTTCCGTCATCTTCTCGATGGGATTTTTCTTCTTGAGGCTGTCGTTGATGCCGTCAAGGAACCCCGTCATCGTCATGATGTCCGTTTCGTATTTTTCGGCGAGTTCCTCAACGGTCCCGGATACTACGGTATCAGGATCTGACAGGAGCTTTTGGTATATTCCCTTTTCGACTTCAAAGTAATCAGCCCACAGTTTCTGGAGCTTGTTCTTGTCCTCGTTTTCGTTGTAGGCCATCTTCTGCCATTTTTCAAGTAATGCCATGGTCCTTCCCCTTTCAGTGAAGTGATTTTATCATCAGCTTTTCATTATAGCATATTTCAATATGAACTGATAGCGTCATCCGAATCGTCGGTCGAATTATCGATATCATTTATTATCACGTCATATGACACGTTATCATTAACGTGTACCGTCACGCGGTCCCCGATCTTGTGCCCCATAAGTGCCTTTCCCATGGGCGACTCTATACTGATGTGGCCGATCAGGGAGTTACTTCTTATAGTGGTGACAATCTTGTACTGTTCTATCTCACCTTCGTCAACGATCTCAACCGTGACGGTGTTGTTGATGCCGACCTCGTCATCCGCAGACGTATCGTCTATGATATTGGCTGTACGGACCATTCTGTCAAGATAACGTATCCTTGACTCGTTCATGTTCTTTTCGCGCTTGGCGGCATAATACTCAAAGTTTTCCGAAAGATCGCCATGTGCTCTTGCGATCTTCACATCCTCGATCAGTTTGGGACGGAGCGTAAGCTTACGGTATTCTATCTCCGCTTCCATCTTATCAATGTCAGACTGTGTCAGATTATCCTGCATTTTAACCTCCCGTCATTATTCCTGTGAGCCCAGCTGTTCCCACGCTTCCATGGTTTCCAGCAGTTTTGCTTCATTATTATCTATGTCTTCCTGGATCTGTGCGAGCTTTTCGAAATCACTTGCGTATTCAGGTTTACATAACTCCTGCCTGAGTTCTTCTATCGAATCCTCGAGAGCTGTTATCTCATCCTCGAGTTTATTAAGACGCCGCTGCCTCTTCTCCTCCTCCTTGCCCGCAAGCCGCTCCGCCTGGGACGAAGACACATGGAACGATGGGGACGGTTCTTTCCGTTCCGTTTTTGAGGAAAGTGGAACACCGGGGACCGTCCCCACTGTTCCGGCGTAATCGTCCCAGCCGAAAGGATAGAGTTTGATGCCGTCCGATCTCATATCAAGTATGGCGGTCGCGGTCTTTTTGACAAAATACCTGTCGTGAGAAACATATATGACGGTTCCTTCAAAGCCCGACAGCATCGCCTCGAGCGTTTCCTTGCCGATCATGTCCATATGGTTCGTCGGCTCGTCAAGGATCAGGACATTCGGCTTCTCGTAGAAGATCTTTGCAAGGCACAGCCTCACCTTCTCTCCTCCGGACAAAACGGAAACGTCCTTAAAGACTTCATCCTGCGTGAACAAAAATGCGCCGAGCGTATCCCTTACTTGCGTGTTGGTAAGCGTCGGATAGGTATCGTGAAAATCATCGAACACGGTCTTGTCGGAAGTGTACTGGGCCATCTGCTGGTCAAAATAACCTATCTGTACATTCGCCCCGAACCTGAAGTCTCCGGAGATCTTCGGTATGACGCCTGCGATCGTTTTTAAAAAGGTTGATTTTCCGACACCGTTATCACCGATGACGGCAAGCCGTGATCCTTTTTTCAGGTCGAGATTTACGGTCGCGATCTTTTTATCGCCGTATCCGATAACAAGATCCTTGATATAAAGGACATCTTTTCCCGTCTGCATCTTCGGTGAAAATGCCGCATGAAAGCTTTTTGTGTCAAAATCAGCCGGACGCGCCACAAGTTCCATATGCTCTATCTGCTTGAGCTTGGAGCGGGTCATCGCCACCTTGGACGGCTTGTTCTTGAATCTCTCCACAAGCTCCGTCAGCCGCTTTATCTCTTTCTGCTGGGCGATGTGATCCTTTAACTGTTTTTCGTAACGCTCTTTTTTCTGCCTGACGTAATCGGTATAATTGCCGGCAAATCTCGTAACGTTTCCGTAAGTGATCTCGTAGACAACGTTAACGATCCGGTCGAGGAACATCCTGTCATGGCTTACGATGACAACGGCCCTTGAATAGTTCTTCAGATAATCCTCAAGCCACATGATCGTCGACATATCAAGGTGGTTCGTCGGCTCATCCAGGAGCAGGATGTCGGGCTTGGACAGGAGCAGTTTCATGAATGCGATCTTGGTCTGCTGTCCTCCGGAGAATTCCGACAGCTTCCTGGATTTATCGGACTGCGCAAAGCCGAAGCTAGTCAGCATCGCGTCATATTCCTTCTCGTAATAGTACCCGCCCCTGTCGCGAAAATCATCCATCAGGCGTGTATACTCTGCGGCAAGTTTTTCGGCCTCATCACCCGATGCGTTTTCCATCAGCGGTACGAGTTCATCGATCCTTTCCTTTTCGGTCAGGATAACCAAAAAAGCTTTCCTTATCTCCTCGTCGAGCGTAAGCGACGTATCGTCAAATGATATCTGCCGCAGATAACCAATGACCGGAGAGCTTACGATGGTGACCGATGAGTCTTCATCATCCGTTTTCGTAAGAGGGACTATTCCCGCGATCACCTTTAACAGTGTTGTCTTTCCCGCACCGTTGCGGCCCACGACGGCGATCTTGTCGTTTTTGTTCCTTATCTCAAAATCGGCATGTTCAAACACAGTATCGGCCGCGAACATGACGCGGCCGTTTTTCATCTGATAGATCATGATCTTTGATATTCCTTAATCTGTCCTGTGCTCTACGGCGAGATGAACGATCCGAGCATCTTGAACCCGTATTTGACATAGTTTCCGAAGATGGAAGGATGCCGCACGCACTCGCCCATTTTCTTTAATATGTAGCCGGGGCGCAGATAGAATCCGAGGAGTATCTTCTTGCGGAGCTTCTCCACTTCATCCTGCGACAGATACTTTGTGCCCTTGAGCGCGGAGTGGAAAAAATCACACCCGAGAGGTGAATCGGCGATAAGATCCATCTCCTTGGCGGCTTTGTAAAGCTCGGTGCCGTAGAAGGGAAGCGCCATCTTAACCTCGATGAAATCGGGCTTCTGCTGCATGATCATCTTCCTGGTCTCAAGGATATGTTCTCTCGTCTCCCATGGAAATCCGATAACGTAAAATCCCCAGAAGGGAAGTCCGACCTCGTGGCACCATCTGGCGGCGCGGAGGTTCATCTCAACGGTCGTGCCTTTCTTTAAGGTCCTCAGCATCTCATCGGATCCCGATTCGAATCCGAAAGCGACCATGAAACATCCCGCCTTCTTCATGAGTTCGAGCGTTTCCTTTGTAAGCGGGTTGACCCTGGAGTTGGCGGTAAATGCGATCTTGCCGTATAGAGGCGAATTGATGATAAGGCCGCACATCTCCTTGACCCATTCCGCGTTTATCGTAAACGTGTCGGCCTTGAAGAAAAAGTTTCTGATGCCGTGCACGTTATAGCATTCGGTAAGCTCGTCCATTACATTCTGCGGGCTTCGAAACCTTACGCATTTACCCGAGATGAACGGAGTCAGGCAGAACACACATGCGGACGGACATCCTCTTGATGTCTGTATCGTTGCCATCGGCTCGTTCGTATCGGGGCGCACATAAAGTGCATTGTTCATAAGAGCCCTTGCAGGGAAGGGTCTTGAATCAAGGTCCTGGTTCCAGTCATGGAATCTCGTCCTTGCAAAAGTGCCGTCCTCTTTTCTGTAAAGTATCGACAGAATGCTGTCCGGATCGCCCTGTCCGAGCAGTGCGTAGTCCGCGATCTCGCCGATCGCAAAATCAACCTCTCCGCCGATCATGTAATCAACGCAGGAAAGATCGAGCATGTCGAGCATCTCCTGCTCGGGATCGTAAAAGAGCGCTCCCTTTATTACGATCACAGGATGATACTTCTCCTTTATCTCTGACAGAAGTTTTAAGTCATCAAAGATCGTGGTGTTCGTGATACTCATCATGATCATATCCGGAGCAAAACTGTCCATGTCCGAATACAGATCTTCCATCGATGCACCTTCGGTCTGGTAATCGCGAAGCTTTACCTCATATCCTTTCTGAAGCAGGATCGCGGCACCGTATCCGAGATCGTTGCACGCACGCATAGCCTCTGCGGATGCATCTTTGATATTCTGCTGGCATCTGTCCTCACCGCGCTGGAACAGCATTCCGGGGGGATAGAACAATAATACTTTCTTCATTATTCAACCTTTCTGTCAAGCGACTTCTTAAGGCATTTATACAGAAGCTTTAACGCTTCTTCGGCCGACCGCTCTCTTACCTGGCGGCGGTCTCCGTCAAACAGGTATTTTTTGACCTTACATTTTCCTTTAACAAAGCATCCGATATATACAAGGCCCACAGGCTTCTCATCTGTTCCTCCGCCGGGTCCCGCTATCCCCGTAACGGAAACCGCGGCATCCGATTTTGCCGCCTTTGCGGCACCTTCTGCCATCTGCTTTGCACACTTTTTGCTGACGGCTCCGTATTTTTTGAGTGTCGATCTTTTGACTCCGAGAAGCTTTACCTTGGCCTTGTTGGAGTACGTGATAAAACTTTCGTTAAGCACATTGCTCGCGCCCGGAACATCAACGATCTTTGAACAGACAAGTCCTCCGGTGCAGGACTCCGCCGTTGCGACACTCATTTTGTTATCATCAAGAAACTGTACGATCTTTTCTTCTTGGGTCATTGATCATCCTTTTTGGATCCGTTGAGATCTTTTAACAGGTTTATGTTCTTTGCGATGTAATCGATCATCGAGATGATCGTAAGCGCAAGAGCTATCCACATAAGAAGTTCCGTGAGCAGATCGAATATCCGCAGGTTTCCGATCATGAACCCGACCATTATCATCTGGAATACCGTCTTGAACTTGCCCCATTTGCTTGCGGCGATCACAACACCATCGTCTACGGCGATCAGCCTGATCCCGCTGATGACAAATTCTCTTGCGATGATTATGATAACGATCCAGGCGGGGATGCGCTCAAGTTCAACCAGACATATAAGTGCGGAGCACACGAGGAGTTTGTCCGCAAGAGGATCCATGAACTTTCCGAAGTTTGTGACAAGCTTATACTTTCTTGCGATCCTTCCGTCAAACAGATCCGTGAATGCGGCGATGATGAACACTGCGAGCGCTGTCCACTTGCACCATCCTTCACACGAAACACCGTCTACGGGAATAAGCATCAGTACCACAAATGCGGGTACGGCAAGCATTCTCATTACTGTAAGTTTATTTGGCAGATTCATTTACTGCTTCTCCTTCAAGATCATATTCTCTTGCGCCTGTGATGATAACATCGATCATGTCACCGGTGATCAGTTCCCTGTCGGACTTTGCAAACACCAGTCCGTCGATATCCGGAGCGTCTTTGTAGCTTCGCCCGACATACACTTCATCTTCCGGAAGGTAACCGTCTATGATGATCCTAAGCTTTGATCCTATCATGCCTTCGGCTTTTTCAAACGCTATGGCCTGCTGAAGTTCGTAGAGTTCCTCCCGGCGTGATCTTTTTACATCTTCGTCGACCTGATCGTCAAAATCATACGCCGGCGTTCCTTCCTCCGCGGAATATTCAAACACACCGAGTCTGTCAAACTCCGTCTCGTTCACAAAGCGGTATGTCTCCTCATGATCGGACTGCGTCTCGCCGGGAAAGCCTGAGATGAGCGTTGTTCTTATGCAGATGTCGTTCATGCTCCTGCGGAGCTTTTGTACGACCTTCCCGATCTCATCGCGTCTTGTCCTTCTTCCCATACGGCGAAGGACCTGATCGGAACCGCTTTGTACCGGCATATCTATGTAATGGCATATCTTTCTGTTGGTTGACATAACCTCGATCAGTTCATCCGTGATCTCTTCCGGATATGCGTATAACAACCGTATCCACTCGATGCCTTTAATGTCGGCAAGTTTACATAATAATTCAGGGAGTGATTTTCTCCCATACAGGTCTAGCCCGTAACACGTCGTCTCCTGGGCGACTATGATCAGTTCCTTTACGCCCTTACGGGCAAGGTCTTCTGCTTCCTTTACAAGGTCTTCCATCGGATATGACCTGTAAGGTCCTCTGATCCCGGGAATGATGCAGTAAGTGCAGTTCTTATCGCAGCCCTCTGCGATCTTGAGATACTCGTAATGTCCGGGTGTGGTTATGACCCTGGCATGTGATTTTGACCCGGGTGCAGGGGTATCTTCCCAGATGCCCTTCTTCTTCAGAACATCCCTTACGGCATCGACGATATCCTCAATGCCGTCAGGATCGATGATCGCATCGACTTCGGGGATCTCCTTTTGTATCTCTTTTCGGTATCTTTTTGCAAGACACCCACAAACAATAAGAGCCTTAAGTTTGTTATCCTTAAGGCGCGCCATTTCAAGAACGGTATCAATGCTTTCCTGTTTGGCATCGAGAATAAAGCAACATGTGTTCACGACGATCACATCGGCTTCATTTTCATCATCGACACTCTCAAATCCGGCATCGGATAAAAGAGCGATCGCATGCTCGCTGTCAACAAGATTCTTATCGCATCCGAGTGAAACAAACAGAAGTTTCATGGTGTTATTCGTTGGCGAGTATCTTGATGTCACCCCTTTCAAGCTCTTCGATCGCAACCGAAAGAGGCTTCTTGGAGTCAGCATTTTTGATGGTCGTGGGGCGGCCGTTTACAAGCTGGCGGGCTCTCTTGGATGTTGCCATAACGATTGAGTAACGGCTGTTTACTACGGGATGCTCTCCCACCTCAACTTCGCTGTTGGCGACTTTCATAAGATCACTGTAAGACGGATGTAACATTTCATTTCTCCTTTTTAGCACTTAAATATTCTTCAAATTCTCTTTTCTTGTCTTCTATATAATCGCGGTTTCTTGATACCGCCATGTGCTGGCATTTTACGATCGAATTGAACAGCTCGACACTTTCTTCAAGAACATCATTTACCATGAGATAATCGTATCTGTCAACTACCGTTATCTCGAAGCCCGCTTTCTGCATGCGCTTTTCGATGATCTCTTCGGTCTCGGTCCCGCGGCGCAGCAGCCTGTTATGTATCTCTTCAACGCTGGGAGGCATAACGAAAACAAGTATTGCATCGGGATATTCGCGTTTTATGTTAAGCGCCCCTTCGGTCTCGATCTCAAGGATCACATCCTTGCCGGAGGCAAGCTGTTGTTTGACATATTCTCTCGGTGTTCCGTAATAGTTGCCGACGTAGTTGGCATATTCGAGCAGTTCGCCTTTTGCGATCATCTGCTTGAACTCATCCTCGGTCTTGAAGAAATAATGGACGCCTTCTTCCTCGCCTTCACGCGGAGAGCGCGTTGTTGCGGATACCGACAATGCGTAGTTATCGTATCGGCCAAGCAGTTCCCTTATTATCGTTCCTTTGCCGGATCCGGCAAAACCTGACAAAATGATCAAAACACCGGTATTATCCATATCCCACCTGTTGGCTTTACTCTATGTTCTGAATCTGTTCCCTGACTTTTTCTATATCTGTCTTTAAGTTTATCGCGATGTCGCTCGTGATCAGATCGTTCGCCTTGGAAAGGATCGTATTTGCTTCCCTGTTCATCTCCTGGGCGATAAAATCAAGCTTTCGTCCGACGCTGCCGCCTTCCGTCAGTATGTCTTTTGTGGTCCCGATATGGCTGCGCAGCCTTACGATCTCCTCGTCGATACATATCTTGTCGGCGTACAGAGTGACCTCTCCGAGTATCCTTGACTCATCGATCGATGAATCCGCCAGAAGATCTGCGACCTTCTCGTACAGCCCCTTCTTGTACTCTTCTATTATCTGCGGAGCACGATTTTCGATATCATCAACATACGTAAGCATCGTATCGAGTTTGTCGCAAAGATCGTTCTTTAAGTTCTCTCCCTCTCTGACACGCGCTTCAACGAAGGCCTTGGCTGCTTCTCTTATGACCTGTTCCAGGTCGGACCAGATCTCGTCCTCATCGACATCAGCTTCTTCAAGCGAGAAGACCTCGGGATATCTTGAAAGCGTTGAAAGGCGGACATCATTTTCAATGCC
Organism: Lachnospiraceae bacterium; assembly: GCA_017526745.1. Taxonomy (GTDB): domain Bacteria; phylum Bacillota; class Clostridia; order Lachnospirales; family Lachnospiraceae; genus UBA2868. Next base: position 16,446 of record JAFXQX010000034.1, read on the forward strand.
GAACTCTTCCGCCATCTCATTAAGATGCGCATAATATGCCCTTGCCATATCCCTGTTGTACTTCAGATTGAAATTATCCTCGGCATAATCTTCGTATGTGATATAGACATCTACTTTGCCGCGCTGGATGTAGTCCTTGAGAAGTGTTCTTACAGATGCCTCAAAAAAGCCGAGCTTCTTCGGCATTTTTATCGAGCAGTCAAGATATCTGTGATTAACGGCCTTGATCTCGGCCGTGATCCTGCGTTTTTCGTCTGAATATTCAGAGCGGCCGAAGCCGGTCATACTCTTTATCATGTTACACCCTTTTAATAAGAAAAATCTTTATACATTATAGGCAACCGCGCCCTTATCGTCAAGCCAAGAGTGAGACAGGCGGACGGAGAGTGAGACAGGGGGACGGGGCCGAAGTGGACCTGGGGGACGGGGTTAGTGGACCATTTTCAGCGCCTGCTTTCGAAAATGGTC
>JAFXQX010000001.1 GCA_017526745.1 Lachnospiraceae bacterium
CGAGAGGACCGGGATGGACGGACCACTGGTGTATCTGTTGGAGACCAACTCCATGGCAGAGTAGCCAAGTCCGGAAGGGATAAACGCTGAAGGCATCTAAGCGTGAAGCCCCACTCAAGATGAGATATCCCTCGTTGATAAGACCCCTTGAAGACGACAAGGTAGATAGGGCATAGGTGTAAGTGCAGCGATGTACTCAGCTGAATGTCACTAATCGGTCGAAGGTTTTCTTGAAATGTCAGGATCGCGAAGCGATCGTGACACGGCGACGTTTGCGAGGCGAAGCCGAGCAAATGTTGGGTGATTATCTAAAGGAAGATTAATCGTTGCGATCTTTGTCAGTATTTGGTGGTCAAGGTACTGCCTTAAGGAGTGTCGGGTCATAAAGATCGGACGCTCGCGCATGAGAATCGCCTACGGCGATGGGCGCTCGCGGTGTAGCGAGAGCTCTGTCACCTGCGGTGACATCTCGCTACATTTGCCGCAGTGGCGGAATTGGCAGACGCCCGGGACTTAAAATCCCGTGGGTAGTAATACCCGTGCCGGTTCGACCCCGGCCTGCGGCACTTTCCATATGGAGGACATAAAATGGATACTATTGAGTTCAGGTATGATACCCAGCTTCTTCTTGACTTCTATATAAAAGAAGGAGAAGATGCGGACGATGTGGCGGATGACCTGGTGGATCAGATAAGGGATCATATCCTTGAGAACTTCAAAGGCGATTCAATGGTCGTTGCCGGTGACTCGGGTGAAGATGATTTTGGCGAGAAGGCCATAGTAAAGCTTCATTATCATACCAATGAGCCGTGGCTCGTACTTGAATATTGCAGATCTATCGGTGAGATCTACGATATCGTCGTTGAGGACATGGATCGCCAGTCAAGAGACCTAAAGGGGTAAGTTCTTACAAAACTGATAACCCGGATACCCGCAGCCGTTAATTGTTTTGCGGTTCGATCGGAACGACCAGACGGAAACAATATTCCCGAGGAGCTGCGTGTTTGTTTACATAGGGTGCCATAATTCCGATAAATCGCGTCCGGCCGGCCGGATGAAGTTTTCTTTCGTCAATTTCTCTCCAGAAACGGTCGCAAAAATCATTTATTATCGTATAATCTCCGTAAGCAAGAGCTGAGAACGCGTGTACAGCCGGAAATGTCTGCAGGCGCGGATCTTCAGATCCTGATGCGGCAACGGGAATACATGCCGTTATCGTATGAGTTGTACCTAAACTGTTGAAATGATTCCGGTATTCATCGTCGCTGAGCCCGAAAAGCGGTTCGGTCTCCTGCATGCGGAATCCGTCCATGATACTCTGCTGATGAACCAGATAGAAAAAGGCTTCACTTTCTTCCGGAGAAGATATTTCCTTTGAAATACAGTAACAGACTGTCTTCGGAAGGTCCAAAATAGAAAAACTGAAATGACGGGATGGATCATGTCTTATCTCAAGTTCTTCGAGAACCCGCTGCATTTCCCCAAGTCTTTTGCGCTGTTCTTTCAAAAATGTTTTGATATCCCCTTTTTCATGGAAATAATCCGAAATCTCGGAACGTGACATGCCAAGTCGTTGCAGGAGAAGGTACTGTCCCACTTCTGCAGCATTATGCGCATCATAGTATCTGTAACCTGTGTCGGGATTGACATGGCTAGGAGTCAGAACCCCGCTTTCTTCCATTCGGATCAGGGTTTTTCGGCTGATCCCGCAGGCGTGTGCGAATTCAGAGATTGAAAACAAGTACATATTATCGGGATAATTCACCGTTTAGGCCCTCCTGATGATATTGACTTGATCATGGGTGATCACGATATGATTATATAACCATGAAGTGTATAGTCAATACATTAACAGGGAGAAAATCAAATGATCAAGGAGGGTTACTATGCCATGAAGAGAAGGATCTTTGCGATTATAATTGCAAGCATTATGGTAATAAGCCTTGCCGGTTGCGGTGGTTCGGCACCAAATGTGAACGTTGATGTCAGGGATGAGGCCGAGACAGGATCGGAGTCGGTTGAAGCAAGTCAGGAAAAGGGCGAAGCCGACTCTGATGAGGAAAGAGTCACGACTCCGGAGTCGTACACAGTTGAAGAAAAGACTGTTCCGATGTATATCGCATCTGCAGATAATAAGCAGGAGATCAAGCTTTATTTTGTCAACAACGGGATAGTTCCGTATATCTCCGTCGCAGATATTTCCGGAATCCTTAAACAGGTATATGAATGTGATAATCCGGCAAAGGATTTTTATAAGCTGGAATACACAACTGACGACGATCATGCAGTCATTTCCAGAGGCTTATATACGGCGGATTTTGATGTCGCCAATGACACGATAACATTTGGAGATTATGATGCATTCTTCAAGATGGAGGGGAGCCTCCTTGTTGATATGGTCTCCCTTACGGCCAATACCGAAAAACTGTATCAGCAAAGCCCCCTTTCGACGGACAGATACGGTAAGAGCATAGTATTTGACCTTAAGCCTTATGAGATCGATCTTGTAAAAGACGTGGGTGGGTATTATGTTCCGTTGCAGACTGCTAGCGATGTTTTTTTCAGTTATTATGGCAAATGGGCCCTGTTCAACGGTGATTGTGTAATCGTAGGCGATGATCTTGATGAAAAACTCAAAGAGATCTTTAGCTCGGGAAGCGGTGAATGGACAGCGGAACTTGCCCGGTTCTCTTATAATGAAACCTGTTTTGTGCTCGATTACGAGTATGGATTAAAGGAACAACACGATATTGACAGTTTTGACAGGCTTTTGAGTGATACGGGGCTTAAGGAAGAGCTGCTCAGTACAGACGAGACTGTTTCCGAAGGGGCAATGTATAAGCTGATATATTTATACCTGGGAGATCTGCACAGCCAGTTCACCGGACTGTCATATCTGGCTGACCGGGATAAGTTTATGGAGATAATTGCTCCTATAGGTAAGGGACTTGCGGGTACAGCAAGAGATAATGACATGGCAGAACTGCTGGCTGCAAGAGAAGCGAATTATCCGGACGGTATCCCGGCTTATGAGGAAGTGTGGAACACGGCCTATATCACGTTCGACCAGTTTATGGACAGAAGCCCGGATATAGATTATTATGCACAGCCGACTGAAGAAGATAACAGTGAAGTCGATACAGTAAGGCTTATGCAGTATTCATGCGCTCAGATCCTCAGAGAAGACAGTCCTATAGAGAATGTTGTGATGGATCTGTCACTCAACGGCGGTGGAGATACGGGAACTGCTGAATATGTTATGGCTCTGTTCCTGGGGCAGGCCGATCTGAGTACGAAAGATACGCTTACGGGTGCCATGACCGATGCAGTATATACTATAGACACGAATCTTGATGGAAAGTTTGATGAGAGTGATACCCTTGCGGGTAAAGGACTTCACCTGTTCTGTCTCGAGTCTCCGGTAAGTTTCTCATGCGGAAATCTTGTTCCCAATGCCTTTAAGGCGTCCCACAAAGTCACGATACTCGGGCAGGAATCAGGAGGCGGCTCCTGTGCGATCCATCCGTTATGTACGGCCGGAGGAAGCCGCTATCAGGTTTCGGGCTACAGGATGTTTTCCGTTATGAAGAACGGTTCCTTCTATGATGTTGACAGAGGGGCGGACCCCGACTATTTCATCGGAGATGTCAACCGGTTCTATGACCGTAAGGAACTGACAGAGTATATCAACAGTCTGAACTGACGGTCATATTACGATTCACATTACTAGCATATTTTTAAGATAAGGACAGCGTGTTAACCTTCCGTTAACACGCTGTTCATATCTTGTTCACGAAAACCTTTAAGGAATTTACGTAATTTTCTTAAGCAAAGTTGACAAAATCGAGAGATGATTCTTGAAAGTTTTACCCAAAATGTAAATAGTGCCCAATGAATTCTTGAAAAAGGGGTTGCAAAATTAGAATTATTGCAATATACTACATTTACGAAAACGATTAAGGAAACTTTTTCGGGATCAACAAACCATTTTAATTCATTAAAAAGGGAGGAAAACGAGTAATGAAGAAGAAAGTACTTAGCACTTTACTTGCTACTGCTATGGTTGCAAGCTTACTTGCAGGTTGCGGCTCACAGGCAGCAGCACCCGCAGCAGATGCAGCAGCACCCGCAGCAACAGAGGAAGCAGCTCCTGCAGAGGAAGCAGCTCCCGCAGACGAAGCACCCGCAGAGGAAGCAGCTCCTGCCGGTGACGAAGGAAAGATCCTTAACATTTACTGCTGGAATGAAGAATTCAAGTCACGTCTTACAGATCACTATCCCGGATACGAAGAAGTTGACGGTACAACAGGTAAGATCGGTGATGTAGAAGTTAAGTGGAACATCACACCTTCAGAGAACAACGCATACCAGAACAACCTTGACGCAGCTCTTCTTAAGCAGGCTGACGCTTCAGCTGATGAGAAGATCGACCTCTTCCTTGTTGAGGCTGACTATGCTCTTAAGTATGTTGATACAGATTACACAGAGGCAGTTTCAGACTTCGGTCTTACAGATGCTGACCTTGCAGAACAGTATGATTACACCAAGAAGATCGTTACAGATTCCAACGGAGTTCTTAAGGGTGTTTCATGGCAGGCTTGCCCCGCGATCATGTTCTATAACAGAGAGATCGCTAAGGAAGTACTTGGTTCTGACGAGGCTGATAAGGTCCAGGAACAGGTTAAGGATTGGGCTGCATTCAAGGCTACAGCTGATAAGCTTAAAGATGCCGGCTATCAGGCATGCTCATCAGTAAACGACACATTCCGTGTATATTCAAACAACGTTTCATCCAAATGGGTTGATGGCGACAAGATCAACATCGACAAGAACATCGAGAACTGGGTTAATGATTCCAAGGCACTTGTAGATGCCGGCGAAGCAGGAACACATGATCTTTGGTCTGATGACTGGTCAAAGGGCTTCTTCAAGGATGGTAAGGTATTTGCTTACTTCGGACCCGCTTGGTTCATCAACTTCTGTATGTCATGTGATCAGGAAGGTTCCGTTGGTATCGACGGCGGATGGGGCGCGACAGTTGGTCCTCAGCCTTTCTTCTGGGGCGGCACATGGATCTGCGGCGCAACAGGAACAGATAACGCAACTCTTGTTGGCGATATCATGAAGACAATGACATGCAACGCAGACGTTATGAAAGAGATCGTTCAGAAGGACGACGACTTCGCAAACAACAAGAAGGCTATGGCTGAAATGGCAGCTTCCGATTACACATCAAAGGTTCTCGGCGGAATCAATCCCCTTCCTATGTACATGGAAGGTGCTGAGAAGATCGACCTTTCAAACCTGTCAGCTTATGATCAGGGATGTAACGAGAGCTTCCAGAACAGCATGAAGGACTACTTCCTCGGAAATGCTACATATGAAGAGGCACTTGACACATTCTACAAGAGTGTTGTTGAGAAGTATCCTGAGCTTACATACTAATCAAAGCATTCTGATATTTGATCTAATGTTAAGAAATGCGCCTGCCTATAGTGGGCAGGCGCTTTCTTTATAAAAATCACACCGGAAATATGATACAATAGTGCCGTAAGGTTTGGCTGAGCGGACTAGATCGTTTAGGACATTCACCCAAGCTTTTGCGGGCCGGATCACATATCCGGCAGGGTTTATTAAAGAGAAGGAGGGATTTTTTTATGGCGAACGGGCCGAAAACGGGTAACAGCCGGGTCGTAAAGTATAACAAGTGGGGTTATATCTTCCTCATCCCCTTTGTTCTGGTATATCTGGTATTCCAGATGATCCCGCTGATCACGACAATCTACAACAGTTTCTTTGAAAACTATATGTCAGGTCTGAAACAGATAGGACCGAATTTTATAGGGTTGGAAAACTATAAGGAGATCGTTTCAAACGGTGACCTTATTAACTACACCAGAAACACTCTTATAATGTGGGTTCTGGGATTTGTTCCACAGATCTTTTTCTCACTCCTTCTCGGTGCGTGGTTTTCGGATCAGAGGCTCAGAGTAAGGTGCGCGGGATTTTTCAAAACGGTGATCTATCTTCCCAACCTTATCATGGCGGCTTCGTTTGCGATGCTGTTCTTCACGCTGTTTGCTGATTCGGGTCCGATCAATACAACGCTTATAAACTGGGGCGTATTCTCCGAACCTTACAAGTTCCTTGAGCATGCGGCCGGTTCCCGGGGACTCGTTGCTTTCATGAACTTCCTCATGTGGTTCGGTAATACGACGATCCTTCTGATGGCCGGCATGATGGGAATTGACGGATCGCTCTTTGAAGCAGCCCAGGTTGACGGTGCAACATCAACGCAGGTGTTCTTCAGGATAACGCTGCCGCTGCTTCGTCCGATACTTCTCTATGTGATGATCACATCGCTTATCGGCGGTCTGCAGATGTTCGATGTTCCTCAGGTCCTGACAAACGGAAAGGGAAATCCTGCCAGAATGTCAATGACGCTTATCATGTACCTGAACAATCATCTGTATTCGAAGAACTTCGGTATGGCCGGTGCTCTTTCGGTGTTCCTGTTCATAATCACGGGTATACTGAGTCTGCTGGTTTACAGGTTCTCTGTACGTGACAACAATGCGGATGAAGTAAAAAAACGCAGCAGGAATAAAGCATAAGGAGGGAAGCCCAAATGAGACAGGACAAAGAATACAATGTTGAAGGCGGTTTGGGACTGACCGTCAGAAGAGTGATAGCATATACGGTACTGATTTTACTTACATTCCTGTGCCTTTTCTGGTTCTATATACTGTTTGTGAACGCATCAAGGGCACACTCGGACCTTGCCAGAGGTTTTACGCTTGTTCCGGGTTCGTACCTGATCAAGAACTGGAAGGCTGTCATGGGTGGTACACAGCCGATAGTCAAAGGTATGGTCAACTCGTTTATCGTTGCGGCGTGTGCATCGGTCCTTTCGGTGTATTTTTCCACAATGACGGCTTATGCGATCCATGTATATGATTTCAAGGCCAAGAAAGCGATATTTACGTTCATCCTTGCGGTAATGATGATACCGACACAGGTCACCGCACTCGGATTCATAAAACTGGTACAGGGCATCAAACTTGAAAACAGCTTTATCCCGCTTGTCATACCTGCGATCGCAGCACCTGCGACCTTCTATTACATGAAACAGTACATGGAGAGCGCACTTCCTCATGCTATCGTTGAAGCGGCGAGAATAGACGGTGCCAATGAGGTCAGAACGTTTAATACGATCTCAATGCCTATGATGAAGCCGGCTATAGCCGTTCAGCTGATATTCACATTCGTGTTCAACTGGAACAATTACTTCACACCGGCACTGATCCTTCATGATGATAAGAAGAAGACACTGCCGATCCTGATCGCCCAGCTTCGTTCCGCAGACTTTCTGAAGTTCGACATGGGCCAGGTTTATGTAACGATCGCTTTTTCGATATTCCCTGTTATAGTTGTTTACCTTTGCTTATCAAGGTTTATCGTTGGCGGTGTTGCGCTCGGCTCGGTCAAGGGCTGACGACAAGCATAAAAATAATGGCCGGCATTGCCGGCCATTATTTTTATGCTCTTTGCAACCTGACGCTGAGTCTCCATCTCGATTTGTCTCGACTGTTCCATTTGTTCCGTTATATCAATGAATATCCCTATTGTTGTCCTTCTTTGCATGGCTCTTTTGATCTTATAATCCCTCAAGTACTATCAACTCCTCCATACTAGTAGTATGATGAGAATTCAATCAAAAAACGAAAATCGGTCACCCCACCATCTTCTTTATGAACCGTGCAAGTCCCTCAGGCCACTTTCTGTCTTCGGAAAGGTTTGTATCACCTAACGGGATCAGCTTGTTCTTCCCGTGATAATCGCTTCCCGCAGTCATGTACAGATCATACTTTTCGGCAAAGCCGATCATTTCCTCCTCGATCTTGGGCGTAAAACCGGAATAGAATGTCTCCATGCCCTGAAGACCGAATCCGATCAGCTTTTTAAGACGTGCATCCATTTCTGCCCCGAGGATGAGCTGGTCTCCGCTTCCGTATGCGGGGTGGGCCAGAACGGGGATCCCTCCGCTTCCGAGGATACCTTTGATAGCATCTTCGGGCCGGACGTAGTCTCCGGAAAATGATTTTTTGTTAAGATAGTTGTCTATCGCATCTTTCTTGTCGGCGGCATATCCGTACTTGACCATAAGATTGGCTATATGGGGTTTCCCGGGGCTTGAGAGAGCATGTAGTTTATCCACTTCCTTATCCGGGAATGTAAAACCGAATTCGGATGCGATAAAATCAAGCCGCTTGTTGAGCTTGTCCATCCTGTACAGGTGCCCTTCGTCGAGCACGTCCAGGATCGGACGAGTGGCCGAATCGTACCCGTATCCAAGAATATGGTATTTACCATCCTCATCCCTGCAGGAGAATTCAACTCCCGGGATGAAGACCGGGTCGTCTGCTCCCAGCATGTTTTCGATCATCATACAGCCCATAATGTCGTCGTGGTCGGTAAGGGCGAAAATCCCTATACCGGCGTTTCTGACCTTCTCCAGGATCTCTTTGGGGGCATCCGTTCCGTCAGAGACTGACGAGTGCATATGAAGATCGATCTTTTTTTGTTCCATCAATGTATGAATCCTTCTAAATATATCAGAACAGCAGGGTATCTACCTTCCCGAGCAGTTCGAGCAGTTCGCCTTTCCACAGTTCGATCTCGTTGCGGCCTTTTTCGGTCTCAAGCCCCTTACGGCGTATGGACCGGCGGATCATGCGTGTATAGCCGATGATGCGGGCTTTGTCCTCGATCTTTCTGATCTTTGTCTCGTCATCAGTATCAAGATACTCCTTGAGGGTCATATCCCAGAATGTACGTCCGGTCTTGTTGTCAAACCCCTGGAAGTGGCGTATTACCTCGGGATCATATTCCGAGTATCCCACAAATGAATTAAACATCGATGCGAGCTCAAATATGGGATGTCCAACAGCAAGCGTGTCCATATCGATGAGAAGCACCTCGTCATTCTGAAGTTCGAGATTTTTGGTGTGGTAGTCCCCGTGAAGCATGTGATTGTTATAAGGTACGGCCTCGACGAGTGAATATAGCTTGTTTGCGGCATCCTCCGGAAGATAGTCCTTCATGAAACCGGCCCATGAGAGTGCGGTCTCACGCATGTCGGGAAGCTTTCCGTCGGGAACTTCCGTATCATGGATCTTATGGAGCATTTTCACAAACTCCCTGACACACCATGTTATCTTGTCGGGGTCGTTAGACAGGATATTGGAGAAAGACTTCGCATTGAGCAGCTCGAAGACCGATCCGTAGCTGTCTCCGACCTTTACGACATCATATGAGATGGCTGTGGGGATTCCGAGGATAAGGGCCAGCTTTGCCACTTCACGCTCATGCTTGATATCATCAAGGGCATCGGCGTTGTTGTAGACCTTTACAACGTTGTCCTGATCTATGCGGTAGATGGTTCCGTTAGCTCCACGTCCGATCTCTTCGCATCCTTCGACGGAAACGTTCCTGTAGGCCTTTTCGACCGGAAGCATTTCCGTGAATCCGGTCATTTCAAGTATTCCGTAGATGTCCGGATTGACGTTTACGATCTTGACCGCGTTGCAGGATTTTTTCAGGCGAAGTATGACTCGAAGCCCTGCGCTCGAGATATACTTAAGTGCTCCGGCATCAAGCGTTACAGCAGAAGCATTTTTGCCTTCCAGCCGGGAGAATATGTCGCTCTCCACATCAGAAGCGTTGTTGGAATCGATCCTTCCTTCAAGGGAAATGGTAAGATCATCTTTGTTTTCGGGCATTTTCTTTCCTCCTGTGTTTTATTTGCCGGTCTTACTGCCTGTACAGGAACAGGTGACCTGCTGCGTTTTCATAAATACAATCATATCTGTCGGTAACGACATCATATATCTCGGGAAGGTTTTCCGCAAAGTCGTTGCCGATTATAAGCCACTTGGGCGCATCTTTATCAAACATTTCGAGGATATCGGTAAGCGCCTGCGGATAGAGTTCTATGAAGAACGGCAGATTTACAACATATCTGCAGCATGGCGTTATATTGTTGACCTCGAACATCTGCATGTCGATCATAAACGAGAAGACGCTGCCACGGTCGCATTCCGGAATAAGAGCGCCGATGTCGGATGCGTTGCGGACGAATTCTTCTGAAGAGGCAAAATCGCGGTCATAAATAACGGTTTTCAGCGTATCTGTCCCCGTCGGCACATAGTAACCGAGGAAAACGAAGAAAAGCAGTATTACAACCGCCTGTCTCATATCTTCGAATATTATCAGCGGATCATAGATCTTCAGGAACATGACAAGCGCAAGCGTAAGCGCCGGATAAACCATGGTAAAGTAATAGTAAAACGGCGTTCCGAGGTGCAGCATAAGCCATGTTGCCGCCGACATCGCCATCAGGATGACAGAGATCTCCTTTTGCATGCGTTTTCGCTGCAAAACGGCAAATACAAAGGCAAATACGCATCCGGACAGCTTCAGTTCCCATGTCAGGTTAAAACTCTCATAATAATTCGTACCCCTGGAGAAGCCCAGCCCGAACAGGCAGAACAGCATATCGGACAGTGCACCGTTTGCCCCGAAATATATGATCACGGGAAGAGCGGCGATCGAGGCCCCCAAAAGGACATATATTATGACAAGACCGAGCCTCTTAAAATTCTTACGGCAAAGGTCATAGTAGCAGATCGATGCAATGATCCCCAGAACCGGAGCGGCCACGCTGACCTTGGAAAAAACGTCAAATCCCAGGACGAGGCCGAGCAGAGTGACGGTTGTATAAGAAAGATCATCAAATGATCTTTTACCGCCCGCAACGGCGTGAAGCACCAGGTACAGGCACGCGAGCGAAAATGGAAGAGCAAATTCCTCGAGAGTATTCCCGCCCCAAAGGGTGGTGATGCTGCCCCACAGATAGACCGCAAGTACAAAGAGAGCCTTCTTTTTGGATATAAACAAAAGGGCGATCTCGTATATCAGTACCAGAGAAGCGAATGCAAACGGTACCTGTATGATAAAAGCACCGATCCTGTCATGTGCGAACAGCTGCCCGAGCGCTTCGATCAGAAAAAAATACGGTCCCTTCAGATCGAAAAAATCACGATACGGGACCTTACCTTCAAGGATCCCGCGTCCGACGAGCGTGAAAAAGCTTGCATCACATCCGTACCAGTTGGGATAAAACGGGCTGGTCCAAAGAGAAAACAGCAGCAGATGCACGGTACTTACGATGAACAGTCCGGTGTATTCCACGATCTTCTGTCTGATCGGCAGCGTCTGTATGTTCGGATCGATAAAAGCGCGGCTTTTCACGGTAAAACCTCTAACTTATTTTGACTTTTGACGATTATATATTATAATAAGAAAGATTGATAATTGCAATAAATACAAGGATTTTAAAGGGGATATGGCATGTACGGTCAGGAAGCAAATCTTAGGGAACAGGTCATAGAAGAGTACAGGGATGATCTGGTAAAGCTCCTTAAATATCTGCCTTTTCTTGAGAAGAAGAGCGGTAAGGACGTTACGCAGTTTTATGAGGGCGACGAAAAGAACAAGGTGATACCGGTGCCCGTCTACGATTCCACGCTGCTTGGCTTTGTCAAAGAGGCAAAGACCACCAAGTTCATGAACAGGAATTATCCTTACGTTTACCGCAAGTGGAGGATGCCGACCCCTAATGATGAAAGGATAGCCATGGAATCGGCCACGATAAGGGATATGGACCTGTTCCGCGGGATAATGAGCAAATATGTTCTCGAGGGACAGCGCAAGAGCGTGATGTGGACAACGGCCGTCGAAGAGAGGATCTTCGTAACGGCACTTACAAAACTCCGCTCCCTTATATTTGATTACAGCAAAGAACCGCTTTCCGAAAGGCCGAGGTAAATAATATGATCTCACGTAAGATGGAGGGCCTTGTTAAAGGCAGCTCGGTGATCCGGGCAATGTTTGAAGAAGGAAGACAGATGGCGGAAAAGTACGGTGCCGAGAATGTATTTGATTTCTCGCTGGGAAACCCCAACGTTCCCGCACCGGACGAAGTAAATGCCGCCATGATAGATATCATCAAAAATACGGACAGCGTAAAGCTTCACGGCTATATGAGCAATGCCGGCCACACGGAAGTTCGTCTGGCCATAGCAGACAGCCTTAACAAAAAGTTTGGTACGGACTATGATGAGAACTGTATCATTATGACCGTCGGCGCCGCGGGAGGCCTTAACGTTGCATTAAAGGCAATACTCGACCCCGGGGACGAGGTCATAGCCTTTGCTCCGTACTTTGGAGAGTATAATAATTACGTTTCGAACTTTGACGGAAAGATTGTTTCGATAACGCCTGATACCCAAACGTTTCAGCCCAATCTCTCGGAATTTGAGCAGAAAATATCGAACAGGACCAAGTGTGTTATCGTTAATTCCCCCAATAACCCAACAGGTGTTATTTATTCAGAGGAGACTCTGAGGAGGATGGGCGCCATACTTGAGAAAAAACAAAGCGAGTATGGCACGGTGATCTATCTGATCACGGATGAGCCGTATAGGGAACTTGCCTATGATGGTGCATCGGTCCCGTGGGTTCCGAAGTTCTACAAAAATACCATAGTGGGTTATTCCTACAGCAAATCTCTTTCGCTTCCCGGCGAGAGGATAGGATATCTTGTCATACCGAAGGGGGCAGACGGGGCCGAAGAACTGGTGTCGGCCTGCTCGGTCGCAACCAGGATACTCGGATTCGTGAACGCACCATCCATTATGCAGCTTGTCATCGGAAAGTGTCTGGATGCGTCAACCGATGTGTCGTACTATGACAGGAACAGGAATACGCTCTACGAAGGACTGACTTCGCTTGGGTTTACATGCACCAAACCGGAAGGAGCATTCTATCTGTTTATGAAATCCCCTCTGGATGATGAAAAGGAGTTCGTAAACATCGCCAAGAAGTACCATCTTCTCCTGGTACCGGGCTCAACGTTCATGTGCCCCGGATATGTCAGGATCGCTTACTGTGTATCATATGACACGGTTGTCAATTCGCTTCCCATGTTCAAAAAGCTTGCAGGTGAGGTGCTATGAGCTGGGAGGATAATGTCAGACGGGTGACCCCGTATGTTCCGGGTGAGCAGCCGGGGGACAGTGAGCGGGTGATAAAACTCAACACCAATGAGATGCCGTATCCGCCTTCGCCGAAGGTGGACATGGCTCTTAAAGCATACGATGCCGCCGCACTCAGGCTGTATCCCGCAGCTGATGTTGCACCGCTTCGGGATGCTCTTGCCGCCCGGTACGGTTTTTCCGCAGACGAGGTCTTTGTCGGCGTCGGTTCGGATGATGTGCTTTCAATGGCATTTCTGACATTCTTTAATTCCGATAAACCCGTAATATTTCCCGATATCACATATTCGTTCTATGACGTATGGGCGGACGTATACAGGATAAAGTATGAGATCAAGCCGCTCGATAAAGATTTTCGCATCGTAAAGTCTGATTATATGTGTGAAAACGGCGGGATCGTGATCGCCAATCCCAATGCTCCGACCGGTATTTCCCAGGCCGAGGACATAAGCTTTATTGAGGATATAGTCAGTGCCAATCCCCAAAGCGTGGTCATAGTCGATGAGGCGTATGTTGATTTCGGAGGCTCAACCGCGCTTGGGCTTGTCAAGAAATACGATAATATACTTGTCGTCAGGACATTTTCCAAATCCAGGGCATTTGCCGGAATGAGGATCGGTTTTGCGATCGGATGTCCGAAAATGATAAAGTATCTTAATGACGTGAAGTATTCCGTCAATTCCTATACCATGAACCGTCCGGCGATCGATCTGGGCCTGGCCAGCCTGTCCGATGACGAGTATTTCGAAAAGACCGTAAATGCCGTAATCAGGACGAGGGAATGGACAAAGACCGAACTTCGCTCGCGCGGGTTTGCGGTCACGGACTCCAAAACAAATTTTGTGTTCGCCTCCCCGTCTTCAATAAGCGCAAAAGAACTGTTTGAAAAGCTCAGGGAACGCGGCATATACGTCAGATGGTGGGATAAGGACCGGCTTCGCGACTGGCTGAGGATCTCGGTCGGAACAGATGAAGAGATGAAGGTCCTTATTGAAAATATTGATACTATAACTGCATCGAAAGGTTGACATAACATGGAAAACATTATGAATTATCTCTGGGTATTCCTTATCAGCATGGTTCCGCTTATTGAACTTCGCGGGGCTATCCCCGTTGCATATACGATAAAAGCGACGGACCCGTCATTTAACCTTCTGCTCGGCTATATTGTGATAGCAGTCGGCAATATGATCCCCGTGCCGATCATATTCTTCTTTGCGAGAAAAGTGCTTGAGTGGGGAGCCGATAAGCCCGTGATCGGAGGATTTTTCTCCTTCTGCCTGAGGAAGGGGCATAAAGGCGGGGAAAAGCTCAAATCCAAAGCGGGCCGCGGACTGTTCGTTGCCCTGATGCTGTTTGTCGGTATCCCTCTTCCGGGAACGGGAGCCTGGACCGGAACACTTGCGGCATCGATACTCGATATGGATTTTAAAGAGAGCATAACTGCGGTAATATGCGGAGTTGCGCTTGCGGGCGTTATAGTTGGGGTGATATGCACGCTCGGCTTCGGCGCATGGCTCGGTATAGCAAGCTAGTAGGGGAAAAGGGGGAAATAATGAAGTTTACGAAGATGCAGGGTTGTTCGAACGACTATGTCTATGTTAACTGTTTCGAGGAAAACGTTACGGACATGGGCGGGTTCGCGGTACAGGTCAGCAACAGGCACACCGGGATAGGTTCCGATGGTGCCATTTTCATATGTCCTGCCGATGGGGCTGATGCCGAGATGAAGATGTACAATGCCGACGGATCGTACTCGGAGATGTGCGGAAACGGCATCAGGTGCGTTGCCAAGTATCTGTATGACAACTGCATCGTTGACAAAAAGGACATAGATATACTGTCCGGCGGGAGCGTCAAACGTATCCATGTGGAGACCGGACCGGAGATAGTCAGCGATCTTACCGGAAAGACCTTCTCCCAAAGGGAGGACGGAATGGCCGTCAATAAGGCCAGGGTCGATATGGGTGAGCCCATCCTCATGCCCGAAAGGATACCGGTCATATTCTCGGATGGGAGCGACCGCATCGTCTCGCACGACCTGTTTGTGGAAGATGGCAATTACAAGGTGACCTGTGTTTCGGTCGGAAACCCTCACTGTGTTGTATTTGTAGATAATGTGGATGCAGTCCCGCTTGAGAGCCTCGGACCGAAGTTTGAGAGTCATGTGTGCTTTCCCAACCGCATAAATGCGGAGTTCGTACAGATCGTCGACAGAGGAAACGTCCGTATGCGCGTATGGGAACGCGGGGCGGGCGAGACACTCGCCTGCGGCACCGGCGCATGCGCAACGGCTATTGCAACCATACTCAACGGTTTTTCGGATGACCGCGTCACCGTACATCTTCGCGGCGGTGACCTTGATATATTCTGGGACAGAAATGGCGATAACCACGTGTATATGACAGGGGACGCCGTAACGGTTTTTGCAGGGGAGATATAAGATGACAAACGTACCTGAAATGTTTGGAAGCATGGTATTCAATGATGCGGTTATGCAGGAGCGCCTTCCCAAGGAGACGTACAGATCGCTGCACAAGACGATGGAGACCGGGAATGAGCTCGACATAAACGTGGCAAATGCCGTCGCTGCCGCCATGAAGGACTGGGCGGTGGAAAAAGGTGCCACTCACTTTACACACTGGTTCCAGCCGATGACCGGAAGAACGGCGGAAAAGCATGATTCATTTATATCGCCGCAGCCCGACGGCCGGGCGATCATGGAGTTCTCCGGCAAAGAGCTCATAAAGGGAGAGCCGGATGCATCAAGCTTCCCCTCCGGAGGCCTTCGCGCCACATTTGAGGCCAGAGGTTACACGGCATGGGATCCGACGAGCTTCGCTTTCGTCAAGGACGGCGTACTGTGCATCCCCACTGCATTCTGTTCATACGGCGGAGAGGCTCTGGACAAGAAAACACCCCTCCTTCGCTCAATGGAGGAGATCAATACCCAGGCTATGAGGATACTCCGCCTGTTCGGAAATAAAGATGTCAAGCATGTATGGACCACGGTCGGTGCCGAGCAGGAGTACTTTCTTATAGACAGAAAGCTCAGGGACAGACGCAGGGACCTTATCTTCTGCGGAAGGACACTGTTCGGGGCAAGCGCACCCAAAGGACAGGAGATGGATGATCATTATTTCGGAGCCATCAAGCCCAGGATCAGTGCTTTTATGAAGGAACTCAACGAGGAACTGTGGAAACTCGGTGTTTATGCAAGGACTGAGCACAATGAGGCGGCTCCCGCCCAGCATGAGCTCGCCCCCATATATACGACCACAAACCTGGCGTGTGACCAGAACCAGGTCACGATGGAGATAATGAAGAACGTTGCAGCCAAGCACGGCATGGTCTGCCTTCTCCATGAGAAGCCGTTTGAGGGGGTCAACGGAAGCGGTAAGCATAACAATTGGTCGATATCGACGGATACGGGAGTCAATCTGCTCGAGCCCGGAAAATCGCCTCATGAGAACGCCCAGTTCCTGCTGTTTCTTGCAGCGATGATAAAGGGAATAGACGAGTACCAGGAAATAATGCGCGCATGCGTTGCATCTGCAGGAAACGACCACCGCCTGGGAGGCGCCGAAGCTCCTCCGGCGATAGTTTCCGTATTTGTAGGCGATGATCTTGCGGAAGTGCTCTCATGCATCGAAGAGGGAAAACCATATAAGGGGGACCGGAGCGGCCGCATGGAGATCGGCGTTTCCGTACTTCCGTCGATCCCCAAAGATTCCACGGACCGGAACCGTACGTCGCCTTTCGCATTTACCGGAAACAAGTTTGAATACAGATCTGTAGGCTCATCCCAGTCCATAGCCGGCGCCAATACGGTACTTAACACGATCATGGCAGAAGAGCTCGGCCAGTTTGCGGATGAGCTCGAGAAAGCGAAAAAGGGTGATTTTAACAAGGTATTAAACGATCTTATCAAGAGGACCATAAAAGAGCATAAGAGGATCATCTTTAACGGGGACGGATATTCGGAAGTGTGGGAAGAAGAGGCCAGACGCAGAGGCCTTGCAAACCTTAAGACGACGGTGGATGCCCTTCCGGCATTTCTCATGGAGAAGAATATCAAGCTGTTTGCGGACCACGGAATATATACGGAAAAGGAGATGAGGAGCCGCTATGCGATCCTTCTCGACACGTATAACAAGATAATCAATATCGAGGCTCATACGATGATCGATATGACCAGAAAAGAGATCCTTCCGGCCGTAAGCCGCTATAACGGTGAGCTTACGCAGACCCTTGAGTCCAAGATGGCTGCAGCAGACAGGCTGGGAACGGATATCGCCCATAACATGGAAGAAGAGACGCTCGCGACCCTTTCCGAGCTTTGCGACCGTGCGATGACAGAAGTTGTCATGCTTGAGACCCTTGCCGCCAAGACTGATTTTTCGGATGATCTTGAACGCGGAACGTATTACAGGGATCGTGTGATCCCTGCAATGAATGCGCTCCGCGCCACATGTGATAATATGGAATCCCTTACGGCACGCAGATTTTGGCCGTTCCCGCAGTACGGAGACTTACTGTTCCATATCTGATATCCGGCTCATCGTATTCAGGATTCTTTATTCCTGGAGTATACGAAGTAAAGTATCCCTGCAAGCAGCAATCCGACGGCGGTCACAATGCCTATAAGCGCCCAGCTGACGCTTGCAATACCTGAAAGGTCAAAATCGCCTGTTCCGGCATTCTGCAGGTGCATGAAGATCATCCTGATATCAAACAGTGCAACTGTGGCAAGCATCAGACCGATGACAAGCTTCGGAACGGAGATAGTGCCTTTTCTGTTTTTATTGAGATGGATAATGCGGTCGCTTCTAAAATCAAGGACCGAGCCTATATAGTAGGCGACTATTGCCGTGACCAGCATTTCGGGGACCATATAGGTCGCATTGTAACCGATGGAATAAACAAGGGCCGCTTTTGTGGGAATGGGAAGCCCGGCCCATACGGTCGCTCCGGAGATGACATGACACAGATATCTCAGGAAAGTTGCCAGAACGGATCCGAGAACAAGTGCCGAAGGCTGGGAAGACATTTTGCCAAACAATCCGGCGGCTCCTACCGACATATAAGCTATGAGATAATCAAGAATGATAACAGCAACAATCGACTGCCAAGTGGTCACATACGACAGATTGTCAAGGCCGAGTAGCTGTTGGAGCAGTCCGAATACAAATCCGGTAATGAGTCCCCATTTCACCCCATATCTATAAGCAATTATAATTACAGGAAGCATACACGCTATGGTGACTGATCCCCCGTACGGCATGTCGATCAGTTTGATGACGGACAGTACGGTACCTATGGCGATCATTATTGAAGACTCGGTAAGCCTTTTTGCTGTAGATACTTTAAAGTTTTGTGACATAAAAAAACCTCCTTTAACGCATAGGAGGGGATGTACATGCTTCCCTACGCCGGTATTACCCGGATCAGGTAATGAGGGTTCGCCCCGCGGGCGATCTCAGCAGTCGCTCCCCTAGCTTTGATACAACATCACAGAGTATATCACTCAAAACGTGTATTGACAACAATATGTAGAGAGAAGATCAGATGTCATTAAAATTCTGGCTCGGCGGGGCCCAAAGCGACAAATCCCGCAGCCTTTACAATTATATACTGGATGATGCGAAAAAGCACGGCAACAGACAGTATCTTGTCGTTGTCCCCGAGCAGTACAGCCTGGCTACACAGACAGAACTTGTGAGCCTGTCTGAGGATCACGGCATTCTGAACATAGACGTTCTGTCATTTTCACGCCTGGCCCACCGGATAAATGACGAGGTCGGCTCGTTTGAAACAGATATAACCATGCTTGACGATGCCGGAAAGAACCTTATCATACGGATGCTCTCTGGCTCACTTAAGGATGAGCTTGCCGTGTTCAAAAATGACCTTGATAAGCCCGGATACATAGACAGTATCAAATCGGTGATATCGGAGTTCATGCAGTACGGCATAAGCGTGGAAAAGGCATTTGATATGGCAGGGTCCGCCGGTAAAAACGGACAGGGCAGGCTTTCCGAAAAACTGTACGATATCGCCAGACTGTACGGGGCATTTAAGGAATACATAAAAGACAGGTATACGACTGTCGAGGAGACTCTTGAAAGGGTGAGCCGCCTCGTCCCTAAATCCGAGACTATAAGGAACAGCGTGATAGTGTTTGACAACTTTACGGGGTTTACGCCCGTTCAGAACAAACTGATCGGCGTACTGATGGAATATGCCAATTCCGTACATGTAGCGCTGCTTCTCGAAGATTGTATACAAGAAAACGAGCAGAAGCGACAGATTCAAGAACATGAGTTATTTTATCTGTCAAAACACACGATGGATCAGCTGGGCAGAATGGCAGACGAACGTCATGTCGTCATAGATGACCCCTACAAGGCCGATAATACCGCATTAGGTAACGCATGTAATTCTAACAGCCCGACTGCATACATAAACAGGACAGACCCCTTCAGATTAAATAACACTTCTGTACATATATTTAAGGGACGTGATCCGAGAGAAGAGATGCAGATGGTCATCGACAGGATCTCGGATCTTGTCAGAAACAGCGCATACCGCTACAGGGATGTTGCGGTGCTGGCCGGTGACATCGAATGTTACCGCCATCTTGTGGAGAGAGAGTTTTCATCCGCCGGCATTCCGTTTTTTATCGACAGCACTCAGGCGGTCCTCTTAAATCCTTTTATTGAATATATCAGGTCTTTCCTGTCTGTGTTTTCGGAAAACTACAGCCTGTCTGCTGTTTTTTCTTTTCTCAAGTCGGGTCTTTCCGGGTTTGACAATGAAGAGGTCTGGAAGCTGGAAAACTACTGCCTTGCCGCCAATATCAAAGGATATGCCAAGTGGCACGAAAGGTTTTATCTTCATACCCAGGCATCCGGTGATGAGGAGCTTCTCCTTCTTAATGATATAAGGGAGCGCTTCATCTTAAAATGTTCGATCTTTACTGATGCGCTTTCTTCGGACAAAAAGATCAACGCCGGAACAAAGTTTCCGGTAAGAAGGCTTGTTGAGGCACTTTATACCGTTATAGTGTCCGATAACATCGAGGAGAGGCTTAAAGAGGCCGCAAAGAGTTTTGAAGAAAAAGGAATGAGGGAGAATGCGGCCCGCTATGATTCGATCTATGTCATGATAATGAACATCCTTGAAGAGCTTTGCGACCTCATTTCCGATGAACAGACTGATATCAGGGGATTTTTGAGCCTTCTTGATGCAGGTCTTGATCAGATCCGGATCGGATGCGTGCCGATGGGGTGGGACTACGTACAGGTCGGTGATCTGACACGGACAAGACTGTCTGATGTAAAGGCACTGTTTATCATAGGGGCGAATGACGGATCGATCCCCAAACCACCCACAAAGAATGCCATATTAAATGACAGCGAGAGGGAGTACCTTACGGGGGCTGATGATGATCTCGTACTGGCTCCGACGGCACGCGAAGACATATATACCCAGCAGCTGTATGTATATATGGCAGTAAACCGCCCGACAGAGCATCTGTTCGTATCGTATGCGTCGGTTTCGTCTTCGGGCACGTCGCTGCTGCCGTCTTATCTTATCAGAAAACTTCAAAATGCCGATAAGAAGCTTATTGTCGAGAAGATGAGCGATGAACGCATCTCGTATGCCGGCCCGTCCGATGCCTTTCGCGATCTGTGCGATCTGCTGGGATCTGCTCTTTGCGGGACTCTTCCCGAAAAAAATTACAAAAAGCTCAGAAGTCTTATAAAGTACTTCGCAAAAGAAGAACAGTACATGCCCCGTCTCCGCCGAGTGATCGAAAATGCAGCCTTATCGGCCAAAGGATCCGAAAACGATTCCATAGGAGCAGCACTTGCCCATGCCCTGTACGGTAAGAAGATAGCATCAAGCATAACAAGGCTCGAGAATTATGCAAAATGCGCATACAGGTACTTCCTCCAGTACGGCCTGAAACTTCACGAGCAGGAGATATTCTCGTTTGAAGCAAAGGATATCGGAAATATCTTTCATGATTCCATGAAGGAGTATTCCTGCCTTATGGCGGAAAATCATATGGAATGGGGAGATGTTACCGAAAAAGACCGTGATCTTCTTATGGATGAGGCGGTATCGCGCGTGATAACGCAATACAGGCAGGAGAAGCTGTCATCGTCGGCCAGATACTCGTATATGGAGGACAGGATCCGCCGCATAATGAAAAAAAGTGCCGAGATCATAAACCTTCAGGTGAAAAAAGGTGATTTTTCGCCCGAATACTTCGAGATCGATTTTGATACGCTGGAAAGCCTGGATGCCATATCGGTAAAACTGTCCGATGATGAGATCATGCGTCTTCGCGGCAGGATCGACAGGGTTGATACATGCCATACGGATGACGGGATATATGTCAGGGTCATTGATTACAAATCATCGGAGCGTGGCATGGACCTTGCCGCCGTGTATGAAGGCCGCCAGCTTCAACTTCTGGTTTATCTGAATGCGGCGGTGGAGATGGAGAGGGCAAAGATCAGATCCGAAGGCGGTAAGGAGCAGGTTATCCCGGCCGGAGTGTTCTATTATCACATTGATGATCCGACGATAGCGGCCAAGTCCGAACTGACCGATGAAGACATTAAAACGCTTATCATGAAAGAGCAGAGCCTGAAGGGCCTTGTCAACTCCGATATGGAGGTTTTAAGGCTTATGGATAATGAGATAGAGTCGCATCCGACGGTCCTGCCGGTCATGATCACCTCAAAAGGAGTGCCCAGAAGCAATAACACGACGGTAAGCCCGGATGACCTTAATGTATTGTCCGGCTATGTGAATACCGTGATCTGCCGCATGGGCTTAGATATCTCCCAAGGGGATATAGCGATCCCGAAGCCTGACAATGATACGAGATTTACGGGACCGGACTGCAGTTTCTGCCCATATACGTCAGTCTGTGCGCAAAAGCCGGCAAATAATGCCACGATTTTTGCAAAAGGAAAAAGGTCCAATTCGGAATGGATTGAAATGATGAGACAAAAAAGCGGGGACAAGACAGATGAAGCTGACGAATGAACAACAGCTCGCCATAGATATAAAGGATTCCAATGTGCTCGTTTCCGCGGCTGCCGGGAGCGGCAAGACCAGTGTGCTCGTAAAGCGCGTGATCCAAAGGGTCGCCCTTTCCGATGATCCAGTGGATATCGACAGGCTCCTTATCATGACATTCACGAATGCCGCAGCGGCAGAGATGGCCGGCAGGATAAGGGATGCGATCGAAGAGGTGGCCTCCGAGATAAGATCCCGCAAGGATCATGGTAAAGATGACCTGGCCCGTATAGAGAAGCAGGCGATACTGGTCCATAATGCCAATATCACAACGATCCACGGGTTCTGCAAAAGGGTCATCAGCGATCACTTTGATGCGCTGTCGCTTGATCCCGACTTCAGGGTTGCCGACGAGAATGAGTGCAGGCTGATCCGACACGAAGCGATAGAGGAGTGCCTCGAGAACAGCTACGAAAAGGCCGAACCGTCGTTCCTTAAGGCAGTACGCTGCTTTGCCTCGCCCAAAAGTGATGCCGGGCTTGAAAAACTGATCGGTGATATTTATGACTTTGTGATAGCCGATCCCGATCCCGAAGGGTTTGCAAAAGAGTGCATAAGATCATATGAATGCGGATCGTTTGAAGAGTTCTGCCGGTCCGGTATTGTTGCGGCCTTTGAGGACTATGCGCTAAAAGAGCTTGACCGCATGAAGAACTGCATCAGGGCTGCAACGGATGTGGTGGAATCACGCGAAGAACTCCTTCCTTACAGGGCCTGCCTGGACGGATATATGGGTGTTATATCCGGGATAGAACAAAAGACAGCCGGAAGACGGGGAAACGTATATGACATCATAAGATGCGGATTGAAAAGCGCAGCCCCGCCGCCTTTCGGAAGACTGGCGCGAAACAGGATGGATGACGATATCAAAGCCGGGCAGATGACTGTCACCATACTGAGGGATATCGTAAAATCAAGGATCTCAAAGCTTCTTGACATGATGCCTTTTGACCTTGAGACGACATATGAGCATACAAGGGATTCTAAAGAGGAACTAGAGGCCCTTATAGACCTTGTTCTTGACTTTGCCGCGATTTATTCGGAAAAAAAGCGTGAAAAAAACATCATAGACTTTAACGATATGGAGCATATGGCCGTAAAAGTACTGTCCGATCCTTCGATCGCCCGGATCTACAGGGACCGTTTTGAAGAGATTTATGTTGATGAGTACCAGGATACCAATATGACTCAGGAGACTTTGGTATCCCTCATCTGCCGACATGATCCCGGAAACGTGTTCCAGGTGGGCGATGTGAAACAGAGCATATACAGGTTCCGTCAGGCACGCCCTGACATATTCCTTGATAAGTATTATAAATACGCTGATTCATATCCAGAAAACAGACGCATACTCCTTAACGATAACTTCAGGTCACGGAAAGAAGTCATATATGCAGTGAATGAGGTGTTCTCCAATATCATGAAGGAGGATCTGGGACATATTGAATATAACGAAGAAGCACAGCTGGCCTACTCTGCGGCTTATTATGACGAATGCACAAATGAGAAGGCAGAGCGTGATGACCATAATACCGAACTGATCCTCGGAGATCCATCCGATCTTTCTTCCGAAGAATTCGAGGCGAATGTCATTGCTTCGCGGATAAACGAGATGATCGCCGACGGGTTCATGGTATACGATAAAGGGTCCAGATCCATGCGACCGGCTTCATACAGGGATTTTACGATCCTGGTGCGTTCGATCAAGAATTATGAGCCTGTATTCAGGGAAGTGTTTGAAGGAGCAAACATACCTCTGTCGGTTGCGGGAAGTGAAGGTTACTACCAGACGGTAGAGATAAATACGGCACTTGCTTTTTTGTCCGCAGTTGATAATCCCCTGGACGATATTCCGCTTTCTGCACTTATGAGAAGCCCGGTCGGCGGCTTTACCGATACTGAACTTGCCGGGATCACCGCCGAGTGTGGCGGGGACCTTCCGCTGTATGAACGTGTTAAACAGGCTGCCCCCCAAAACGAAAAATGCGCGGCATTCCTGGAGTTTCTCGGGAAATACAAAGATATGTCCGTCTACACGCCCGTGCACATTCTCCTCGCCGATTTCATAGATAACGAATACGCTGACCATGTAAGGAGCATGACAAAGGGAAGGCAGAGGATGGCCAACCTCGAAATGCTTCTTGTGAAGGCGGAGGACTACGGAAGGACAAGTTTTAAGGGCCTGCATCAGTTTGCAAGGTATATAGAGCAGATAAGAAAGTATAAGATCGACGAAGGTGAGGCTGTGACCGAGTCCGAAAACGACGATGCGGTAAGGCTTATGACCATGCATGCGAGCAAAGGACTTGAATTTCCGGTATGCTTCATAGCCGGTATGGAAAGAAAGCGAAACTTTCGTGATGAAACAGGGAAGGTCATATGGAGTACCAGGTTTGGGATCGGAACAGATCATACTGATACCGAAAGGAACGTTACCGTGACTACTCTTCCCAAAGTCATGGCAGTGCTGGATAACAGGCTGGAAGGATTGGCGGAGGAGATAAGAGTGCTCTACGTCGCCATGACACGGGCGAGAGAAAAGCTCATAATGGTCGGATGTGACAAGGAGGACGGGTTTGAGAACTGCAGTACTTATTTGGAGGGTATGTCTTCGTTCCTGGATATGCTGAAGGCGGCATACGGAAATACGGGATTTTCGCACATAAATATCAAATACACGGATGAGAAGGATGTAACCCGGCAAAGACTTGAAACAGATATAAGAAACCGTGCCTTTGCAGATGAGTTTCTTGATATCGTGTCAAATGAAGCGAAAATAAGACCGGAGCAGACGGCAGATACAGAAGTACCCGACGGATTGTCTTTCAGATATCCTTACCGGATCGATCCGCCAAAAAAGGCAAAACTGTCCGTCTCGGAGTTAAAGCACAGGGCGATCGAGGAAAGACTTGCCGCCGGCGAACATCTGACATTAGATGACACACCGTTATTTAATGAAACCAACCCCGAAAAGTACATTCCCAGATTTGCGAGAAACAAAGGCGAAACCGCTGCCGGTGGGACTTTCTACGGTACGGCATTTCACAGGATCCTCGAACTGTGGGATTACCGGGCAGCATATGAGACGGGCGAAAGAGACTCTAATAACACATGTTACGTAACACATGATATGGTAATGGGATTTGCAGAGAGGATGCACAGACTTCATCACATGGACAAGGAAATGGTGGATGCGATCCGTCCGGGCGATGTTGCCGATTTTCTTAACAGCGGACTTGGAATGAGGATGAGAGCAGCCTCATTTTCAGGAACTCTCTTCAGGGAGCAGCCTTTTGTGATTGGAATTGATGAAGACGATGACATGATCCTTGTCCAGGGTATTATTGACGCTTATTTTACCGAGGACGGTAAGATAACCGTGGTCG
Source organism: Lachnospiraceae bacterium (assembly GCA_017526745.1). Classification (GTDB taxonomy): domain Bacteria; phylum Bacillota; class Clostridia; order Lachnospirales; family Lachnospiraceae; genus UBA2868. Next base: position 25,604 of record JAFXQX010000001.1, read on the forward strand.
ATTACAAGACCGACAGGGTTGATGATCCGGCCATGCTCGTAAACCGTTACAAAACACAGCTGGAGTATTATAAAATGGCATTAGAGCGTATCACCCATCTTCCGGTCGCATCGATGACCATATATTCGACGTGTCTTAAACAGGAGGTGAACATAGGCTGATACGGCAACTTCGCCTTGTGATTTTGGCCTTGTAGTGTTATCTTATGACTATGGAAAAAATGAGATACGGAACAAAGGAGATAATCGCGACCATATGTTCGGTCCTGCTCATGATCGCTTCCCGATGGGTGGAGCTGTACCTTATCTATTCAGGAACCGTTTTTTCGCATGTGCCTGACTGGATAAGGCTTCGCATTGTTGTGGTTGCGTTATGTGCGGTCTTATTCGGCCCTGCGGCGGGACTGATCGGCGGCATGTCCGGAGAGATACTTATCAATATGGTATATGGACAGACGATCGGATATTCGGACTTTATCGCCATGGGCCTGTACGGGCTCTTCCTGGGCCTGTATTTCGGCAGGATGCACTTTGATCCGCAAAAGTTTGATTTCCAAAGCTTTTTGGATTTTAATATGGTTCAGATCCTTGCCGGTGTTTTTATCACCATTTTCTTCATCCCGATGGTCAATTTCCTGACAGGGAACGGAAAACTGTCCGACCTTGTGGTAAACGGCACAAAGAATGCGGCCGGAAATTCATTGCTGGTCGGCATCGTCTGCCCGCTCGTCATGTTGATCGTTTCGGCGTTCTCCAAAAGAAGGATGGACAGCTCTACTTGAGAGCGTGCGGCGGATATGTTAGAATGGCACGAGTGGAGGATTACGGATCTTGAACAGGATAGCCGTTCTTATACCTTGTTATAATGAAAGCCAGACGATAGCCAAGGTTGTGCGTGATTACAAAGAAGCACTCCCGGAGGCTGTCATTTATGTGTACGACAATAACTCTACCGATGATTCGGCAAAGATTGCCCGGGAAGCGGGAGCGGTAGTGCGCCATGAATACAAGCAGGGCAAGGGTAATGTCATGCGCCGGATGTTCATGGAGATCGATGCCGACTGCTACCTCATGGTGGACGGAGACGATACTTATCCCGCCGATAATGCAAGACAGATGGTCGATGCCGTGCTTGAGAGAAAGGCCGACATGGTGATTGGAGACCGCCTGTCATCAACGTATTTCACCGAAAACAAGCGTCTTTTTCACAATTTCGGCAACACGATCGTGAAGAAGTCCATTAATGTGCTGTTTCACAGCGACATATCCGATATAATGACCGGATACAGGGCATTTTCATACAGATTTGTAAAGACTTTCCCGGTCCTTTCGGAAGGTTTTGAGATCGAGACCGAGATGACAATCCATGCCATTGACAAGAACATGGAAGTGGAGAATGTCGTGGTTATGTATCGTGACCGGCCCGAAGGCAGCGAATCAAAGCTTGATACGGTCGGAGACGGGATAAGGGTATTGTTTACGATCGTTAATTTCTACAGGATATACAAGCCGTTGCAGTTCTTTGCGGGACTGGCGCTTGTACTCGATATAATTGCGCTCGCTTTCTTTGTTCCGGTGTTTGCGGATTTTGTACGGACTCACACGGTATCAAAGATCCCGACGCTGGTTGTTTGCGGATTCGTGTTTCTAGCATCGATACAGTCGTTCTTCTCGGGGATGATACTTAATTCCCTTAAACAGAAGGAAAGGCAGGATTTCGAGATCAAGCTTCACCAGGTTATGAAGCCTGAATCGGATGATTTTGATTTTTGATCATGGCAGATAATAAGAACAAAAGGACGGCTCCGACCATACAGGACGTGTTGAACGGTCAGACCGCAAAACCCCGTGCCAGGTTTAAGAGCGGATATACAGGCCCCAGGAAAGCCCTCGCGTCGGCGGCTTCTGGAGTAACTGCACCTATGCCCTCCGCGGCAAGGCCCGCCGGAACGTACAGGAGCGGTGGGATACTTGATTATGCCTGGATCGCGTACTGCGTTGTCCTTTCGATCGCCCTGACGACTGCCGTTATCGCCTATGTGCACGGAGTCGGAAAGAGCAGGGAAGGCATATACTATCCCAACAACGTGTTTACGATAAACGGCGTGGTAAAGGACATTTTTGCCGATTACAGAAACGGCGGACTCGGATCGGCCCATAATTCGGCATCCTCTACCCAAACCGCTCAGGCAGATGCGGCGGCCGAGAATACCGCTTCGACGGATAATGATGCGCTCTTGGGGCAGACTTCGACGTCAAGCGTGCCTAACTCAACGACCGGAGCTACGATGACACTTGATGTCGGGGATTCGACCGGCAGCTACCCTGAAGCAGCTTCATATGAGGAACTCCTGACACAGCTTGATTCGGCTCTTGCGGCAAAGGACATTGATTTTGTCGGTTCCAAGCTCTCATACGAGGACGAGGAATCCAAGACGCTGATCGGATATCCGCAGTCGGTTGTTGAGCATTTTACCCAGTATATGGCTGATAATTCGGATAAAAGGGAGACTTTCCTGGCCGGGATCAAGGACGAGTCGGAGTTTTCGGCCAAGAACGGTTCGGCATATCTCGTAAAGCTTCCACTCCTTCAATTTACTATCAACATGGGTTATGACCAGACGACTATATCGATATCCGGGTTTTCGGATCAGACGATGGATTCCGGACAAAGTGCGATAGTATCCCCCCTGCTTCCCTGTATGTATACGATACATGCGGAGACGGCAAAAGGCTCCCAGACGTCGGAAGTCGAGTGTAACATGAATGAGGGAAACCTTAAGATAAACATAGGAGTGACCGATTAGTCACATGAATTGGGAAAGCTTACTTTGCTCCGACAGGATCCGCATGGTGGCAAAAGGCGCCTCCTCGTCGGACGAGCGAACGGAATTTGAAAAAGACTATCAGCGCATCATTTCAAGCGCCTCATTTCGGCGCCTTCAGGACAAGACCCAGGTATTTCCCCTTGATAAGAGTGATTTTATAAGAACGAGACTTACACATTCTCTCGAAGTGGCCAACTTTGCCCGCTCCATCGGTAAAATGATAGGATCCCGTATCATCTCTGAAGGAAAGGATCCGGGATTTACCGATAAGATGAGGGAAGACGTCGCTTCGATACTTGAGTGCGCAGGCCTTCTGCATGATATCGGCAATCCCCCCTTCGGGCATTTCGGAGAGGATGCGATCCGTGATTGGTTCAAGAACAATCTGCCGCTGATGGAATTTCGCGGCAGGAAGATCTCCGAAATACTGTCTGACCGGCAGCGGGAGGATTTCTACAATTTCGAAGGAAATACCCAGGCCCTCCGGGTAGTGACCAAACTGCATTTCCTTGTTGACGAGCATGGGATGAACCTTACAAAGGCGCTTCTTGCCACGATCATGAAGTATCCCGTGTCGTCCGTGCAGATAAAGCAGGATCCGCACGATATCACATGCAAAAAGATGGGGTATTTTGCGGCAGATACCGAAGTGTTCGAGGATGTTCAGAAGTCATGCGGTACGAACGGCCGGCGTCATCCGCTTGCATTTGCTCTCGAGGCTGCAGACGATATAGCATACAGGACTGCAGATATAGAAGATGCGGTCAAAAAAGGGCTGCTGGATATACACATCCTCATACGTGAGATGGAAAAGCTGTCGGATGAAGCGGTAAAGAATAAAGTACCGCGCGAGCAGACCGAAACATGCAAAAAGTATATCTCCAAGCTTGAACACTATTATGAGAAGGCACTTGACCAGGGGTATGAGGAACCTCAGCTGTATGCCGTCCAGAATCTGGTCGTAAGGATACAGGGCCTCCTTCTTGCCTGTGCAGTCGACAGCTTTATGTCCAATTATGATGCGATAATGACCGGCAGTTATAAAAAGGAGCTGCTCGCCGACACGCCGGGCAGTCTTCTACTAGAAATCCTCGGAGATGTGGCACTTCGCTACGCATTCCTGTCCGCTCCCATATTGAAGCTTGAGGTGGCTGCGGATGCCATATTTGATTTTCTTCTCGGGCATATTGTCAGGGCTCTTGTATACTACGATACCGACGAGTGGAAAATGCACAGATGCGCAGTCGATACCAAGATGATAGGATTGATCTCGCCCTCGTTCATGCAGGTATACAGGATATATTCCAAAGATGCATCCGACGAGGAGAAACTGTATCTGAGACTGCTGCTTTCAACCGATTATGTGTCCGGGATGACCGACGGATACGCCAAAAGGCTGTACCGTGAGCTTCTCGGGATGGATACGTCACTTAACGTTTGAGGTGATCGAAGATGATGGAACCGACGCTCTCTTTTTGCAGAAGAAAGATAAGGGATACAGGCTCTTATATTTACAGAGGGCTGGTCTATCCGTTTGTCAAGATGGCGATGGAGAGAAGGTGCGACAGTATCATAGGAAAGGGAGCATACCTTTACAAAGGGTGTTTTCTCGAAGGCAGGGATTATATTGGGGATAAAGCGGATCTTGCAAACGTAAGGATAGGAAGATCGACTTATATCGGGCCGCAGTCCAACATCAGTAATGCACGCATAGGAAGGTATTGCTGCATAGCCGGACTGGAGACTGCCGAGGGGCGCCATCCGGTCAAGGGTGAATGCCTGGCTGTGCACCCGGCGTTTTATTCGACCTCGGCCCAGTACGGCTATACATATGTCCGCGAAGATTCCTTTGAGGAGATGAAGTATGCCGACAGCCAAAACGGATACAGTATCGTAATAGGAAATGACGTATGGATAGGGCGCGGCGTTATGATACTTGACGGTATCACGGTCGGAGACGGGGCAGTTGTCGGAGCAAACAGCCTTGTGACATCCGACATAGAACCTTATGCGATCTACGCCGGAAGTCCCGCCAGGAAAGTGGGCGAAAGGTTTGATGCCAAAACGGCAGAAAAACTGTTGAAGCTTCGCTGGTGGGATAAGGACGAAAAGTGGATAGCGTCCAATGCGGAAAGATTTGCGAACAATACAGAAAACAGTGCAGTTGACGCCCTTCTTAAGGAAAAGGAGTAGAAAATGATCAGAGAACTTTACAGGAAACTTCAGTTTCCCGATCTGGGGGATGAGAGAGGCAAGCTTGTCGTTGCCGAAGGAGAGATAGATATCCCCTTCCCGATAAAGCGCGTTTTTTATATATACGGCTCAGATGATTCCGTTGTCCGCGGCCAACACGCCAACCGGAATTCGGAGTTTGTTCTTATTAATGTGGCCGGATCATCCAAGGTCATGATCACGGACGGAGAGAACAGGGAGATCGTAACGCTCTCCCGTCCCATGGAGGGACTGTACATTCCGAAGATGGTGTGGAAGGAGATGTATGATTTTTCACCCGATTCCGTACTTCTGGTACTGGCAAGCACGCACTATGACGGAAGTGAGTACCTGCGTGACTATGACGAATACAGGGAAATGATGAAGCGTGAGATGGAATCGTTCGAATAAACGGGAAGATAAATAAGCACTTGACATATGTAATGCCGAGTGCTATTTTATTTTTTGCGGGTTAGCACTCGAGCAGAATGAGTGCTAACAACAGATCGAAAGACTGGATCAAAACAAACATATAATAAAAGGAGGCAATAGATCATGAAGTTATCACCACTCGGCGACAGAGTCGTACTTAAACAGCTTGAAGCTGAAGAAACAACCAAGTCCGGTATCGTTCTTCCCGGACAGAGCAAAGAGAAACCCCAGCAGGCTGAAGTTATAGCAGTCGGCCCCGGCGGAGTCATTGACGGCAAGGAAGTGACAATGCAGGTCAAGGTCGGGCAGAAGGTCATCTACTCCAAGTACGCAGGTACTGAGGTAAAGCTTGACGATGAAGAGTTCATCATAGTAAAGCAGAATGACGTTCTTGCGGTCGTAGAATAATCATAGGTTAAATATCATCAGTTAACAGGAGGATATAAAAATGGCAAAAGAGATCAAATACGGAGCAGAGGCCCGTGCGGCCTTAGAGTCCGGTGTCAATCAGCTGGCAGATACAGTCCGTGTAACACTCGGACCCAAAGGAAGGAACGTTGTTCTTGACAAGTCTTACGGTGCACCGCTCATCACAAACGACGGTGTGACGATCGCCAAGGAGATCGAGCTTGAGGATTCATTCGAAAACATGGGTGCCCAGCTTGTCAAGGAAGTGGCAACAAAGACCAATGATGCAGCCGGTGACGGAACAACAACGGCTACGGTTCTTGCCCAGGCCATGATCGCAGAGGGAATGAAGAACCTTGCAGCAGGCGCCAACCCGATCATCATGAGAAAGGGTATGAAAAAGGCCACAGATGCAGCTGTTGAAGCTATCGCCAAGATGGCATCTGCCGTAAACGGCAAAAATCACATTGCAAGAGTCGCATCCATCTCCGCAGGGGATGACGAGGTAGGAAATCTTGTTGCGGATGCGATGGAGAAGGTTTCAAACGATGGTGTCATCACTATCGAAGAATCCAAGACGATGCAGACAGAGCTTGACCTTGTTGAAGGTATGCAGTTCGACAGAGGTTATATCTCGGCTTATATGGCAACGGATATGGATAAGATGGAGGCAAATCTCGAGGATCCCTACATCCTGATCACTGATAAGAAGATCTCCAACATCCAGGAGATACTGCCGATACTTGAGCAGATCGTCCAGAGCGGCAAGAAGCTCCTTATCATCGCAGAAGATATTGAAGGTGAGGCTCTTACTACCCTTATCGTCAACAAGCTTCGCGGAACATTCTCCGTTGTCGGCGTTAAGGCTCCCGGATATGGCGACAGAAGAAAAGCTATGCTTGAGGATATCGCTATCCTTACAGGCGGTCAGGTCATCTCCGATGAGCTCGGCCTTGACCTTAAAGAGGCTACTCTCGATCAGCTCGGACATGCAAAATCAGTCAAGGTTCAGAAAGAGACAACAGTCATCGTTGACGGTGAAGGAGATAAGAAGGCCATCGAGGGCAGGATCGCCCAGATCAAGGCACAGATCGAAGAGACAACATCGGATTTCGACAGAGAAGAACTTCAGGAGCGTCTGGCTAAGCTTGCGGGCGGCGTAGCAGTCATCCGCGTAGGTGCCGCAACAGAGACGGAAATGAAGGAAGCAAAGCTTCGTATGGAAGATGCTCTTGCAGCTACACGTGCCGCTGTTGAAGAAGGTATCATCGCAGGCGGCGGAAGCGCATACATCCATGCGGCCAAGGAAGTCGGAAAGCTTGCCGATAAGCTTGAAGGCGACGAGAAGACAGGTGCCAACATCATACTGAAGGCTCTTGAGGCTCCTCTTTATACGATAGTGGAAAATGCCGGACTTGAAGGAAGCGTTGTCGTTAACAAGGTTCGTGAATCCAAGGCCGGAATGGGCTTCAACGCACTTACCGAACAGTATGTGGACATGGTTGAAGACGGTATTCTCGATCCTGCAAAGGTTACAAGATCAGCGCTTCAGAATGCGACAAGTGTTGCATCAACGCTCCTTACTACCGAGTCTGTAGTTGCGACCATTAAGGAACCCGTACCTCCGATGCCTGCAGGCGGCGGAATGGGCGGAATGATGTAATGCGCCTGTGATTGATTTTTAAGGGATTTGGTGGTAAAATATAATCCCCTAAAAATGCGGAACAGGAGGTGCATGATATGTCAGGAATAAACGGTATCTCTCAGAATAATATGTATTCGCAGATCGCTAGCGGCAGGAGGATCAACTCGGCTGCGGATGATGCGGCGGGACTTACGATCTCGCAGAAGATGACGAGCCAGGAGACCGGACTTAACCAGGGATCCGAAAATGCCAAGGACGGTGTATCACTACTTAACATCGCTGACGGTGCCCTCTCACAGATAGGCGACAGCCTTCAGAGGATATATGAGCTCGGGGTAAAGGCTTCAAACGGACTTAATACCGGCGAAGAGCTTGGCGCGATCCAGAGCGAGGTTGACCAGCTTCTTTCGGATATCGAAGGGATCGCAAAGGGTACCGAGTTCAATACGATGAAGATCCTTGACGGCAGCATGGCAGATATCGATCTTGCCACGAAGCCTGACGGAACAGGCCAGAAGATACAGATGGTCAGCTCCACGCTCGAGGCTCTTGGCATTGACGGCCTTGATTTTACCAAAGGTGTCGATCTTGATAAGATATCGCAGGCTATCGACAAGGTATCAGAATCAAGGAGCAGCATGGGAGCCCAGACCAATGCACTTGAATCCGCGATCAGGTATAACGATTATGCCGCGCAGAACACCATGTCATCACGCTCCAGACTGGAAGATCTTGATATGGCCAAGGCGATCTCCGAGAAGAAGAAACTTGAGACGCTCAATCAGTATCAGCTGATGATGCAGAAGAAGCGTGAAGAGGAAGAGGAGAGGCGTGCCGTAGGCATTATGAGATTCTAGGTTCTGCCGGATGACGACAGCCGGATGATAATGCGGTTGACATTAAAGCAAAGATTGTGATATAAAGATTAGGCGGCCGGTGGCCGCCTGATTTTATACAGGGGATTGGTCAAATGGTATGATAGGGGTCTCCAAAACCTTTGGTGGGAGTTCGATTCTCTCATCCCCTGTTGAAAAAGGCTCTGCAACAGTATTTGTTGCAGGGCTTTTTTATTTAATCTGTTTTTAATCTATATTTAATATAATAACTCTTGACATATTATATTATACGACGTATAGTATTCGACGAAGGATAGGTTAAACGTTTTCGAAAAACATCTTAAAGAGGATATCGATCTTATGAAACACAAAAAACTGATGATCGGAACATGCATAGCAGTCGCTGCCGCAGTCGGAGGAATATCTGTTACGGCATCCGCGACAACCGCGATCAGGACCGCTGTTGCCCAAACGGGACAGCTTGACTGCGAGCTTGAACTTAACGGAAAGGTTGAGAGCCTTTCGGAGAAGACCTGCTTTGCCAAGGTCAAAGGCAGGATAGGAACCGTTAACGTTAAAGAGGGAGACCTTGTCAGAAAGGGAGACCTTCTGCTTGCATATAACAACGAAGATATCGAGCTGGCACAGATGCTTGCCGAGTTTGATGTGGCTGCGGATCAGGGCGGATACGACGATTTCAGACAATCGGGCGGACGTGCGGCAGGCCTGTACGGAGAAGCAAAAAACTCTATTGCAGAGCTTGAGCAGCAGATCACAACAACCGAGGCCGTCATCATAATGACCCAGCAGGCTCTTACCGACAGAAAGTCAGAACTGTCGGCCCGCGGGGCGCAGCTTCAGGCAGATCTTGCCGGATGTGTTCCCGATGAAGATGATGATCCTTATGACGTCGAGAAAGCCCGCGGAAATATCCAAAAGGAGATCGCACAAAACACGTATGACATGCAGTACGATCCCGAGATAATCAAAAAGCAGGAAGAGCTTGATTATCTGAACTACCTGATGACCACATATAAGGAAAAGAAGTCGGTTATGGAAAGCCAGAAAGCCGCCACCCAGATGAACCTTCAGACAAAAGGCGCCAAAGACCGGATCGAGGCCCAAAAGTGTGCCGATGACCTGGTCAACGAGACAAACATACGTGACTACCGGGAGGCAATGGATGGCATAAGGGCTGATTTTGACGGAGTCGTGACCAAACTGTCGGTTTCGGAAGGGTCAAGCGTATCGGTCGGACAGGAACTCGTGCAGATTCAGTCGCTTGAGGATACGGCCGTTGTCTGTTATGTCAATAAATACGATATCATCAACATAGAAGAAGGCCAGATCGCAACCGCACATATTAAGAACAAAGATTATACATGCAGGGTATCAAGGATAGAAAAGATGACTAGCGATGACGGCTCGGCACCCGGTATAAGGGTTGAACTTGCCATTGATGAGCCGGATGATTCGATCATACTCGGCATTGAGTGTAAAACCAAGGTTCAGACCGCCATGCTGGCGTATGCGCTCCTGATCCCGACCGATGCGATATGTTCTGATGATGAAGGGGACTATGTTTTCGTGATAAAGGACAACAAGGCGGAAAGAAGAAACATAGTCACGGGAGTCAGGAACGATGATACAGCCGAGGTGTGCGAAGGGCTTAGTGCGGGAGAAGTAGTCGGCTGGGACGAGGCGGCGGAACTTACCGACGGACAGAAAGTGAAGGCTTTATAATTGGACGGTTCAAAACAGGGATTAAAACCTCCCCAAAGGAGGATAATACATACTCAGGACCTGTGCAAGTCGTTTACTGCGGGCAACGTTGAGCAACAGGTACTGAAAAGCCTCGATCTTGATATCTACCGGGGTGATTTTACCGTGATCATGGGTAATTCCGGCTCGGGGAAGAGTACGCTTCTGTATGCTCTTTCCGGCATGGATACACCGAGCATGGGAGCTATCGTTTATGAGACGGAGGACGGGGAGTCGACAAGGATCACCGGATATAATAATGACCAGCTTGCAAGATTCCGTCGCGACCACGTTGGCTTTGTGTTCCAGCAAAACTACCTGAATGACAGTATGAGTGCATTGGACAACGTCATGGTCGTGGGCCTCTTGAAGACCGGTAACCGGAGGGAACTGGCAGAAAAGGCGAAAGACCTGTTAAAACGCGTTGAGATAGAGGACGGTGACTGGGACAAGTTTCCGACGCAGATGTCGGGAGGCATGCAGCAGAGGGTTGCGGTCGTTCGGGGAGTCATCAACAGTCCCGAGGTGCTGTTTGCCGATGAGCCGACCGGAGCGCTGAACTCGCAGAATACCGAAAATGTTTTGAACATTATGTCCGATCTTAACAAAGAAGGGCAGAGCATAGTGATGGTCACCCATACACTGGCTGCAGCGGAGCGCGGAAACAGGATAATCTATCTTTCCGACGGCGTGATATCCGACGAGGTAAGCCTGGGACCCTACCTCGGAAACTACAAGGATGAGACCAATCCTGATATCAAGGGCGCAAGGGAGCGCCATGCCAGGCTGAAATCATTCCTCCAGGATATGGGGTGGTAAGATGTACCGATATTATTTCATGGCCAAAAACAACATAAGAAAACAGAAGGGCGACATGATAACCTTCTTTATCCTGACTCTTGTCGCATCGGCACTGATCTTTATCAGTGCCTCATTTTTGGTCGGTACCGGGCGCGTCGTTGATACGAACATGAAGAGGATAAACGCAGCCGATATCCTTGTCATGATAAGCGATGATGAAAGAGCCGAGGCCAAACTTACCGAGATCATCAAAGGATGCGATGATCTTACGGGATTCGAATCGACCAAGTACTTGAACGCCAATGCCAAATACAGACGCAAGGGGGAAAAGAACTGGACGGAGTACTCCTTCCATATCGCATCATATGAGGATGAGCGCAAGATGCAGATGATATCATGTCCGACCGGAAAGCTTCACGGCGATCAGGTTGTGATCCCGGTATCGTTTTCGGGTTCATATAAGATCGGCGACGTGATGGAACTGAAGATCGGGGAAAACGTGTATCCGTTGAAGGTCGGCGGATTCAACGAAGATAATATATATTGTTCACCCATGAACATGGGGACGTATCTGATATACACTTCCGAGAAGCTTTATAACACCATAGCCTTTGAAAATCCTAAAAAGGCATTGCCGTGCAAGCTAATCAAGACCGATCTTTCCAAGAAGGCAAAAAATACGGGGAGGGATGCGAACTCATATTGTGACGATCTGTTCAACGAATTCAACGACTGGTACATCGCATATTGCAGGAAGAACCCGGACTATGCCCTTTATTCGATGAACTTCCTTCCGGCGGAACTGATGAAGACAGCGTCACTTATCCTGCCGCTCATATTCATAGCTATAGTGCTCATGTTTGCAGTCGTTATGCTCGTTATCGCTATGGTGATAATCCACTTTTCGGTCAAAAACTTCATCATGCTTAATATGAGGAACACCGGGATCATGGAAGCCTCAGGATATACGATAAGAGAACTTGTAATGATACTTCTTCTCCAGCTGCTCCTCGTTGCCGGCAGCGGATGTGCCTGTGGGATCACAGCCGGTGCGGCATCCATGGGTCCGGCCGGTGCGATCATACTGGCCACCCTCGGACTTTCGTGGAATCAGCCGGCCGACCCTCTCGTCTGCGCTTTTGTGTTTGCCGGAATATGCGTGGTCGTGACCGTCCTTACGATGGCTCTTGGCCGTGAGTATTCGAAAACATCAGTTCTGTCGGCGCTTCATGGAGGAAACTCCGTTACCCGCAGACGGAGGAATATTTTCTCATTCGAGCATACCCACCTTCCGCTCGGCCTCACGCTTGCCTGCAAGGACACATTCGGGAAGTTTTCAAGTAAGATCGGTACGATCTTTATCATGATGGTATTGTCGATCTCGACGATGCTGGGATTCGGCATGGTTGATTCGTATACAAGAGATGATGCGGCACTGCTGAGTCTTGCCGGGATGTTTGACTGCGATGCGGTCGTGGACGGTTCGGAGACGATGATGAACAATATCGCCGCTATGAATACCGTAAAGTCCGTATATGCGGATACATGGTATGCCTTCAATTATTCCGTTGGAAACCGCATGTCGAGTATCACTACAAGGGCGTTCACGGATACGAGCACCATAGTAGGCGGCAGTATCCTTGAGGGCGGCTGGCCGGTAAGGGCAAACGAGATAATGCTCGCAAGTGCAGCGGCAGATACACTTGGCGCCACTCTTGGCGATACCGTTACCATCAAAAACAGCGGTAAAGAAGAGGATTTTCGCGTATGCGGCCTCTGCCAGACGATGAACAACATGGGGATGATGGCATATATAACGATCGAGGGATATGAGCGCGTGGCACCGCCCGTTGACGAGTATGACATCTGGGTCAACTTAAAGAACGGAAGATCATTTGCCGAATTTAAGGAAGAGTTTGAGGATGCATATCCCGATGTGGAGGTGACCGATTACAGGGAAGCCGCAAAGAACACGACAGGGGTGGTATCCGCCGGAATGAAGGCGGTAGCCTTGTTCATAGCAGCCCTTACCGTGATGATAGTGGCATTCGTGGAATCGCTTATAGTACGTGCCCAGATAACAAGGGAATGGAGGAACCTGGGTGTGAGCAAGGCGCTTGGTTTTACTTCGGAGCAGCTCATCCGTCAGGTGATGCTCTCGAACATGCCGGCGATAGTGATAGGCGTGGCAGCGGGCCTTGCCCTGTCACCGGTATCGTGTGCGAGCCTGATGAAGTCGGCATTTGCGATCTTCGGATTCAGAAAAGCTGTGTTTAGTGTGCTTCCCACATCATATATATTGACTTCGCTTATCATCTGCGGCATAGCAATGATAACGGCAGCCCTGCTGGGCCGCCGCATAAAATCACTTGAACCGGTTAAGATGATCACGGAAGAATGATCTACTGATTCCTTCGCTGCTGGTACACCAGCTTGAGGAGTTCGGAATTGTTAACTTCGCGCTTCGTTTCGGAAGCTTCCGCATTGGAACAAAAATCTGCTCCCGTGGGAAATGCAAGCCCCTTTTCGTTGTTGCACATGCATATCCCCTCGGGATTGATATAGAAATGTTTGCAGTTACTGCATGTAATGATGTCCCTGTACATTATCGTAACCCTTTCAAACGGCAGCGGATCTACTGCACTGTGGAATACCCGAATCCGTTACAGATCGCATCCACCGGAACCTGTGACTGGCATAAAGGACAGCTGTCCGGGCGGTAACTTGCATAATCCGGAAGATCCTTGGTCGTGTACAGCGCCCTGATCGGGATATCCTCGATCCTGTTTGCGACAGAGAAGATGGCAGATATTCCGACTGTGGTCCCGCCGTAGAACCTGATGGACCCGATCGCACTCTTAAGTGTGCTTCCCGTTGTTGCCGTATCAATAAGAACAAGTACCTTCTTGCCTTTTATCATATGCTGGTTGTTCTCCCGGAACATCATCTGTCCGCTGGTGTTGTATTCGGGACTTGTTATATATATGGTCTTGTGACGGTTTGCTGAGATCATTCCTGCCTTTGTGAGCTTGTTGGCCATATATGCGCCGACAACCTCGGTTCCGTTAAGGCACAAAATGGTATCCACGACATCCGAAGCAAGATAGAGGTCCGCAAGCTCCTCACCGGTGGCTCTGGCCTCGCGCTGCCTTGCCTTCATATCGCTAAGATCCATGTAGTAGTTGACGTGCGTATTGGGCGTGATGAAATGCCCGGGAATGTACCGAAGTACCACGTCTTTGTTCTTGGAATGATCGATCTTTTTATAATCTTGCATCTTGTTTCCTCCTGAAAATATTTCGATAGCATTATAGCATTATTTTCGCCGATGCACTATACTGTTTAAGGAGATTATCTGACCGGAGGCGGAGGATGAAGATAATACTTGCGCTGGCTCTGACGCTTGGCGCACTTGTTGCATGGCACATTCCGATATTTAAGAAGAGAAGAGGGGTCGTCCTTACAATGTATGCTCTTGGGATGATCGCATTTTTTGCCGTCTACAATATCCGCACGATGGATCACATCATCAGGTTTTGCCATCCCACCAACCAGATCGTATATCAGCCGGAGTTCCTGGCGACAGGGGAATATCCGGATGCTTTTCTTGATGAGTTCCTGAAAGGAAAGACCGTTTATACGCCCAATGACGCATTTGATACGGCACGCGCAGACGAACTGTCGGATGAACTGGGCGATTACTGGCTTTATTACTGGTATCATGCCGTCAATATGTGGAACTACCTCCTGTTTGACCATGCCACGGTCATTAAGGACGATTCCCTGAACGGATTCATTCTTTCCGAAGAGAAAAAGTCATACTACGAGGATCTTGGCCCTGCCAATGATCTGATGCGCTACACGTTTGTGCTGACCGATATCGAAGATGAGGTCGGAAACGGGTTTTATTTCTACTGGTTCTACAATTCCTTTATAGGAGATACGAGGGTTTATGTATGCCCGGAAGGGATGGAGGATGCCGGGGAGCTTGTGGTGCTGTGGCAGCATATCGATGACCATGATACGGACAGTTACTATATAGCCGCAAAGCCCTTTTTTGACGAGGTGATAGCAAAATGAGCTCACTGGCTGCATTCATAAATGAATATATAGCCGGTCTGTCGGGCATATACTATGTCAGACAGCTTATTGCGGCAGTTCTGCTGTTTGTTTTCGGGGCGCTTCTGACCGATCTGTTTGTAAAAGATGAGGTCTCATGGCTCAAAAGAAGTGTTCTTGCCTTTCCGTCCGGTATATCCGCATTTGCCATAACCGCATATGCCATGCTAGTCCTTCGGATACCGTATAACAGTATAAGCGTTACTGCCGTCATTTCGGCAGAGGCGGCCGGAGCAGCACTTGCACTTGCCATGTCCAAAAGGACGGGACGGGTCGGAAAATACAGAAGGCATATGATCATCACGGCCGCAGCTGCGATTGTCATCGCAGCATTTGCCGTATCCGGCATCACGCCGGTTTCGATATCCAATGATACAATGTATTACTTTAAACGTTATCCCGATGCGATCGTTTACTATGGCGGACTCCGCGACCAGTTTGACTTTTTCCTGACGGATACCGGTCTGGGGGTTGTAAGCCTTGACACGCTCCCTGCGCTTTTCGGATTCGGTGATACGTTCGGGATCAGGGAATGTTTTCACATCAACTTTTTGCTGTTCTTTTTTGCAACCGTACAAGAACGCGCCCAAAAACACCTTTCCTTAAAAGACTCCTATGTATTTGCCGCTGTTGTTACAGCGACTCTTGCGACGGCAACCCCTTTTGTCATACTCGGGCACTGGGCGCTTGCCAATATGTATTTTATGGAACTGTTCTTTATCGCAGCATATACTGCGATGGATCACGAAGCGGATGCAGCGGGCGCTGCTTCGGTAATGCTTGTTGCCCTCGGTCTTCTTCGGATCGAGGGGACGCTGTTTGTCATATGGCTGATCGTCTGCGTCTGCGCCTATACCGGGGCAGGTAAGATCATGGCTTCACATGTCGTGCTTCCTTTGGGGATACTGTTTGGTCTGTACTGCCTGAACGTTTTTGCAAGATTCTATGTTCTTGACAATATGTACCTGTTCCTTTCGCCGGTCAAGGCGGTGCTCATCATATGCATGATGATCGGCGCCGGAATATATCTGGCATTTATACAGAACAGACTTCCGGATAATATATCACGGCATCTTTCTCTTATATACATCGGAGCACTTCTTGCAGGAAACATTGTTCTGGCCCTTTATGATGGCACTCACTACTTCGGTAATCTGGCGGCATTCAGGGACAATCTGTTCAGGCAGAGCGGATGGGGAATGTTCCCTTATCTTGTGATCGCATCCTCTGCCTTTCTGATTTTCGAATGTGCAGTGTCCTGTTTTACGAAAGCAAACAGAAAGTATCCTTCGGGTTTTGCCATAACGCTGGCTGCGGGATTTTTACTGATCGTTATTGCGGCTTCATTCGGAAGGGGAGATCTTCTAGCTGAAGATGTCGGGGACTCGGGGAACCGCGTTCTTCTGCAGATCGTGCCGCTTATCGTAATGGCTCTTGGCGAACAGTTCCTGTATGTTTTGTGTTATAATCATGTAGACGGGGAAACCGACGGAAAGAGAGGGGATTAGGCGTGGAGACGATTCTTGCGATCCTGCCGGTACGTACACAGAGATGGAGCATATGTTAAGGAAGCGCCCCCAAGGGGATACGAAGGAGAAACCCGATGCTTAAGGATGTGTATGAAAAATACTATTACGAAGGAAATTACAACTGTGCGGAAACCATTATCCGTGCGGGAAACGAATACTATGACCTGGGACTTCATGACCGGGATATGATCGCCTTCGGAGGTTTCGGGGCGGGGATCCAGACTGGAAATACATGCGGGGCTGTCCTTGCAGCCGTATCGGTTTTGTCCATGAAGTATATTGAAAAGAATGCTCATGAAAGTAAGGATATAAAACCCGTAACAACGGCGCTTATCAGGGAGTTCAACAATAAGTACGGATCCATACTGTGCAGGGATATCAAGCCCTTGTCGTTCAAACCCGATATCAGGTGCAAAAACACCATAGAAGCGGCCTGCGATATATTGGAACGGGTGATCGCGGATCACGAGAGCGGGAAAGAGGTACAATGATCTCCACGGTTATGATACAACCCGTCGATGACAGGGAGATGTCCTTTATCGACGATGAGATCGCATCAATACGTAATATTTACGGGGCTGATTTCCGGCTGGTTCCGGTAAGGGTCGATAACTGGAATGACGACCTGTCACCGTGGGAAGCACCGCCGGTGTTCGGAAGGGAAGGCTTTGGCGGAGGCGCCGCCGGGACTCTTGCGAGGATCGCCAAGATCACATGCGACAGGTCGTGCAGGTATATCATAGGCGGCTACTCGCTTGCGGGCCTCTTCGCGATATGGGCCGCATATCAGACCGATGTTTTTGCGGCAGTTGCCGCAGCATCCCCGTCGGTATGGTTCCCGAGCTTTGCACAATATGCGGCGGACAGCGTGATCAGGACAAAAAAGGTGTATCTGAGTCTCGGGGATACGGAAGAAAGAACAAAAAATCCGGTCATGTCCACGGTCGGAGACAATATAAGAGCAATACACTCGCATTTACTGGACTCCGGTATAAAATGCACTCTCGAGTGGAATTCCGGTGATCATTTCAAAGAAGTAAGGCAAAGGACTGCGAAGGCTTTTGCGTGGGCGGCTTCCGATCTGTGATATCAAACGGACATATCCTGTGAAGAACAAGACTGCAAATCAATACTTCATGGAACGATTTTCGTGCAAGGTGTACAGGATAGCCTTGGACGCCGGATTTACCTGCCCAAACAGGGACGGGAAGATCGACACGAGAGGATGTATCTTCTGCTCCGGATGCGGATCCGGAGAGTTTTCCGGAAACAGGGATCTTGGTATAACCGAACAGATAGAACGCGGAAAGGAACTTGTCAGAAACAAGATGCCCAAAGAAGGCGGCAGGTTTATCGCATACTTTCAGGCGTTCTCGGGGACTTATGCGCCTGTTGGCAGACTGAAGAGCCTCTATGAGGAAGCAGCGTATCATCCTGATGTGGTAGCAGTCGCTATCGCGACCAGGCCTGACTGTCTGCCGGATGAAGTGCTGGATCTGCTGACCGAGATAAACCGCATCAAACCGGTTTGGATAGAACTCGGTCTTCAGACCATTCATGAGAAAACGGCCGAATACATCAGGCGCGGCTATCCGCTGAGAGTTTACGATGATGCGGTAAGAGCACTGACACAAAGAGAAATAGAGGTTGTTGCGCACATCATACTCGGCCTCCCGTTCGAAACACGCGAAGACATGCTAAAGACTGCGGAGTATGTCGGATCGCAGCCCATATCCGGGATCAAGATACATCTTCTGCATGTGCTAAAAGGAACGGATCTTGCCGCCGAGTACGCACGGGGAGTATTCCGCTGCCTTTCGATGGAGGAGTACACGGATCTTGTTCGTGACTGCATAAAACTGCTGCCCGATGATATAGTGATACACCGGATGACCGGTGACGGGGCCAGACGTGATCTTATAGCTCCCATGTGGAGCACGGACAAGAAAAGAGTGCTCAACATGCTAAATGAAAAACTGGCCAATATCTGATGAATAAGGCGTTCACAAAGTTTTCACATTATCTGTTAGCACTCACGCTTGACGAGTGCTAACAGATGTGGTATAACTAGATCAGAATCAAAGAAGAGGACGTCCGGAAGGGCAGTACAGCCTGCCCGGCGGATCGATAAAAGGAGGAATGACTTATGATGATGCCCAGTATTTTCGGAGAAAACTTATTTGACGACTTTTTTGACAGTGTTTCGAGACCGATCAAGGCCTTCAGACAGCCGGCGATCCCCCAGGTGATGAGAACCGATGTCAAGGAAACGGACAAAGGCTTCATGCTTGATATCGATCTTCCCGGATATAAGAAGGAAGACATATCCGCAGAGCTTAAGGACGGATATCTTACAGTCAGTGCCAAGACTAATGAAGAGCACGAAGAGAAGGAAGAGGACGGAACCTACATCAGAAAAGAGAGGACGTTCGGAAGCTGCTCGAGGAGCTTCTACATCGGTGAGGAGATCGAGGAGAATGAAGTCAAGGCCAAATTTGAGGATGGTATCCTGAAGGTATTCGTACCGAAGAAGGAAGTTGCGCCTCAGGTTGAAGAGAGAAAGTATATTTCGATCGAAGGCTGATCACCTTGCTATAAGAACCGTGTTGGGTTTATAATCGAAGGCGTCGGTTGCCGACGCCTTCTTTTTATGAACAAAGCGAGGTAGGAGATGCTGTATTCTATATTTAAGTTTGGAACATTCTGGTGGATACCTGTCGCAGGCGTTCTGTTTGCTTTTTTTTCTACCATCATCCTTATGAAAGCACTTGCACCAAAACTCCCACACGACAAGGGAAGGGCATTTGCGGTCGAAGGTGCCCTCTCAAAAGGAAAGGTAAGGGGCGTGGGGATAGTCTTTGTACTGACGTTTACAGCCACAGCGCTGCTGTATGATGTCATGAGTCCGGAGAAGATCGTGTACCTGGTCGTTATCGCAGCCTGCATGCTCACCGGATATTTTGATGACGCATCGGAGAAACCGTGGAATGAGTATCTGAAAGGTGCGCTCGATCTGGTTCTTGCGATAATTGTTGCGGTAACTTACCTGTACTGTCATGGAAACACGTTTCTTATCATGTATCCGTTTTCGCTTTGCCTTACGATCCCGTATCCGCTGGCGGCACTTCTGATCGTGATCCTGGTCTGGACATCGATCAATGTAACGAACTGTACGGACGGAGTCGATGGCCTGTCATCAACGCTTGCGATCATCACGCTCGGAAGTTTTGCGCTCTGCATGAAAACATCCGGCAATATATTTGATATCCTGTTCATCGTGTATTTCATAACGGTACTGGTCGCTTATCTGTGGTACAACTCCAATCCGAGCAGCATGCTTATGGGAGATGCCGGAAGCCGGGCGATGGGGATGATGATCGCGGTCGTAACGCTGCTTTGCGGCTATCCGCTTTTATATATCCCGTTCGCGCTCGTGATGATATTTGACGGAGGACTCGGCCTGCTGAAGGTCGCTCTGCTTCGCTTTCTTAAGATAAAGATACTTGTTAACGTGCGCTGCCCGCTTCATGATCAGGCACGCAAGGTAAATGAATGGTCGAACACGCAGGTAGTGTTCCGCTTTGCGGTGATACAGTTCATCATCTGTGCCCCGTTTGTGCTGATGTTTGACGTGTTCTGACCTGTTGGAACTGTATTATTTACGAAAGGATGGATCAAAAATGACAAAGGTGGATATTATCTCCGGTTTTTTAGGTGCCGGAAAGACTACGCTCATCAAGAAACTCATAAAGGATGTGTTCTCAGGTCAGCAGATAGTCCTTATCGAGAATGAGTTCGGCGAGATCGGGATCGACGGCGGATTCTTAAAGGATGCCGGAATAAACATCACGGAGATGAACAGCGGCTGTATATGCTGCTCGCTCGTGGGTGATTTTGCGACTGCTCTCAAGAAGGTCGTGGATGAATATCATCCCGACAGGATAGTGATCGAGCCTTCGGGAGTAGGCAAGCTTTCCGACGTGGAAAATGCCGTAAGAAACGTTGCCGGCGAGGCGCAGCTGGAGATCGCAACCGCTACTGCGGTCGTTGATGCCAAGAAGGCCAAGGTGTATATGAAGAACTTCGGAGAGTTCTTCAACAACCAGATAGAGACAGCAAGATGTATCGTTCTGTCGCGGACACAGGATGTCTCCGCGGATAAGCTTGACGAGGTTGTAAAGCTTGTGAGGGAGAAAAATCATGAAGCCTCACTTATCACCACCCCCTGGGACGAGATAGACGGCAGCGTGATCTTCGGCGCCATGAGCGATGCGAAGGCACTCGAGCATGAACTGGAGCATGAACACGAGCATCATCATGAGCACCATTATGACGAGAACGGTGTATGTTCGTGCGGACATCACCATGGAGATGATCACGACCACGATCATGAGCATGACCATGAGCATCACCATCACGACCACGATCATGAGCATGACCATGAGCATCACCATCACGACCATGATCATGAACATCATCACCATCATCACGATCATGATGCGGACGAGGTGTTCACAAGCTGGGGTACGGAAACGGTCAGGAAGTTCGACAAGGCAGAACTTGGTGCCATGCTTGACAAGCTTGCTGATTTTGGCCAGTTCGGCCAGGTTCTTCGTGCAAAAGGCATTGTACAGTCGACCGATGGCACATGGCTTCATTTTGACATGACGCCGGGCGAAAAGGAGATCAGGGAAGGCTCTGCCGATTACACGGGAAGACTGTGCGTCATTGGCTCCGGGATCGATGAAGATGCGATAGCCGGGCTCTTCGGGGTATAGAAATGTTTGGAAAAAGACCATTACCCGTATATCTTTTCACGGGATTTCTTGACGGAGGCAAAACGAGCTTCATCCGCCAGACGATGGATGAGGGACAGTTCAAGGACGGTGCCACAACGCTCTTTGTCATCTGCGAAGAGGGCGAAGAATCCATTGACATCATTCGCCTTAATGACAGTAAGTTTGTCGTAAGGACTATCGAGGATGAGGATGACGTAAAACGTGAACTGTTCGATACGTTTGAGAAAGAGGTAAGGCCGCAGCGGATCATAGTTGAAGCGAACGGCATGTGGGACATCAATGAACTTCTGGAAGCGATGCCCGATCACTGGCAGCTTGCGGAAGTCATAACTCCTGTTGATT
Source organism: Lachnospiraceae bacterium (assembly GCA_017526745.1). Lineage (GTDB taxonomy): Bacteria > Bacillota > Clostridia > Lachnospirales > Lachnospiraceae > UBA2868. The sequence goes on from JAFXQX010000001.1 coordinate 47,314, forward strand.
CTACTACATTTGAGATGTACCTTTCCAACATGAAGATGATGATGACCAACCAGTTCCTGTATTCCGATCTTGTCGTGTTCAACAGGTGCGACGGATCATATGACAGGGCGATGTTCAAACGTATGGTCAGGGCCGTCAACCGCCGGGCACAGGTGCTGTATGAGACTCCTGAAGGAGAGGTGGAGGATAATGTTCCGGAAGAACTTCCGTATGACATCGATGCGCCTGTGATAGAGGTCGGCGATGAGGATTACGGGATCTTCTATATAGACATTTTTGAGAATCTTGCGAATTATATAGGAAAGACCGTTAGCTTTAAGGCGAAGGCCATGCATCCGAAGGATGTGAAGAAGGACAACATATTCGTTGTTGCCCGTCCGGCGATGACATGCTGTGCCGAAGATATCGCCATGGTCGGTTTTCCGTGCGAGTACAAGGATCAGGAGAAGGCAGCCGAAGGCTCTTGGATAAAGGTTGAAGCAACTGTGCAGGCTGTTATGAACCGTCAGACAAATGAACCGTCTCCCGTTATGGTGGCAAAGACGATCGAGGAAACAAAGGCACCGGAAGACGAGGTAGCGTACTTCTGGTAGATGGGGCAGAAGCGGAGGAATGTATGAAGATAGCACTTCTCGGAGCAGGTGCGGTCGGCGCATATTTCATATGGGGACTTGACGGAGTCGATCCGAAAGAAAAAGAGTTTACCGTCATAGCCGAAGGCGCCAGGAAGGAAAGGCTTGAAGGCGAAGGCGTAAGGGTCAACAAGGTCACGTATCATCCCGTTGTAAAAACGCCGGAAGAAGCGGGCCCCCAGGATCTTGTAATAGTGGCGGTCAAGGGTAATGCCCTTTTGGATGCGGTAAAACTGCTGCCTCCGCTTATGGGCAAAAAAACGGCTGTAGTTTCCATGCTTAACGGTGGTGATTCGGAAGATGTGATCGCCTCGGCCGTAGGGCGCCAGCATGTGCTTCACAGCATCATACTGATCGCATCGAGAAGAGCAGACGGAGAGGTCGTATTCGACACCGAATATGATACGACGATTTATTACGGTGCGGTTGATATTCCGGACAAAGAGATACTTCTTGCAACTGTCCGGAACGCTTTTTCGGATACTCCGGTCAAGGCGATAGAAAGTGCGGACATCATGTATGATGTCTGGTCCAAATACGCCAAGAACATCTGTAATAATCTTCCACAGGCGATACTCGGAATACCTGCGGCCCTTTATACGAGAAGCGAACACGGGCTCTTTCTGGCCAAAAAACTCTGGGCGGAGGTCAGAACACTCGCCCGCCTAAGGGGCATAGAACTTCCGGAAGAAGTCGGGATATATCCGTGCGCCGATTCGTCGAGATACTCGACGCTTCAGGATATCGACGCCGGACGCAGGACGGAGGTTGACAGCCTGTGCGGATATCTGCTTGATCTGGCGGCAGAGAACAGTATAGATGTCCCGTATATCGAGTATACGTATCATGCCATAAAAGCACTCGAGGAAAAAAATGACGGCGTATTCGATTGACGAACTGGATATGCTGTGATAAGATAGTCAGGTCGCGTAGGGTTCCCCCTACCAACAATAATTAAGGAGACTCGCGCAAAAGGTCGCTCGGGCATTAGAATCGCCGTTGGCGATGGCCCTCGCGGTGTAGGCAGGGTCCCACCACTACGTGGTTCCCCCTACCAACATTAGTGTGTGTAGCTCAGCTGGATAGAGCGTCTGGCTACGGACCAGAAGGTCGAGGGTTCGAATCCTTTCACACACGTAAGCCCCCAATGCCCTGTTTAGGGCGTTCCGGGCTTATTTTTTTGCCAAGATCAGCTGCCGGAGAAAAGGGGTTAAAGATCATCCGAGTGCAGTTTTTTACGATACTCTCGTGCCGAGCAGCCCATATACTGCCTGAAGATCTTACCGAAATAGCTGTCTGATGCAAAGCCGCACTCCTCGCCTATCGCTGAGATGGATTTGCTGCCCAGCTTAAGCTCATCTGCAGCCATACGGACCCTGTATTGATTGAGATAATCCATTGGAGTAAAACCTATCTGCCGCTTGAAGCATCTTGCACATTCGCGGGGACTTATGCCTGCTGAAGCAGCGATCTCTTCCAGATATATCTTTTCCCGAAAGTGATCATGAACATAGTTCATCATCTGTTTCATCCGCATGCTGTCGGTTGGATCGATGCTTCTGGAATTTCTGCGTATGCTTTCCGTTTCTTCAAGAAGTATCAGCCACAGTTCGGACAGGGCGGAGCGCGATCTCATTTCGTAGCCGAATTCCTCTGCCTTAAAATACGAAACCATCTCATCTATCAATGTCATCATCCTGAGTCCGGCCTTATCATGCGGCCTTATCGCAAAGCAATCCAGATCCCTGCACATTGTGATGGGATTGACGTATTTTTCCTCGAATACGCTTCCGTATTCGCCCGTGAGAATGGACCTGTCAAAAAAGAATGTATAACAGGTTTTGCTCTTGGGATCATCTGTCCAGCTAACCGTGTGGAGCATGCTCGTGTTGACAAAAGCCGCCTCCCCGCAGTCCAATCCGATCGTCTGATCCGGAGTCTGAAGGATCATGCCGTCCCTAAGCGGAATGGTCAGTTCGAAAAAATCATGCCAATGCCATCCGGCAATTCCCCCTGTCATTTTGGAGAAGTCCGTATATTTGACCACAAAGGGGAAATCCCTGCTCGAAGGGATCGATTCCCGGTTGTCCTCGTCGGTTGAAAAGTTGTAATTTACGATCATATTTTTATACTATGCACGAAAAATATGCGATCAGGCTCGTTTTGGGCTGTCGTTATCGTTATAAAATCTGTCCCCATATGTACTAACAAAAACTGTCCCATGCGTATATCATATAATCAGAAAGAGAGAAATACAAGTATTAAGACATTACATTTACATAAAAAAGGAGGGATCGATATGTTGAATTATTCAGTAAAGCTTGATTCGGTAAAAGACCTGGTTGAACTCAGAAAGATAGCGGACAGATACGGCATCAGAGGAAAGATCTCCCAGAACGGATTTTGCGGGGACATGCGTTCGGTCATATCGAACATGTTTTATCTTCCGCTGGTAGAAGCGAATATTGAGATAGACGGTTACAAAGAATCGCAGATCTCCTATATTAATGAAGCCATGGGGAAACTATCGGCTTAGTCCTTTCCTAAAATTTAATAACCGGATGGTAAAAGGAGCGGTTTAACCCCCGCTCCTTTTATCATTTTCCGAAAATATGTTGCCGGCTTGCCGATACTAAAACCGGCATATGTGGTATATTATACGTTGTAAGGAAGTTTTGTGACTGTTAATGATGGAAGAGAATATGGATGGTGTATTGATAGGCGTAGGTGTAGGCCCCGGAGATCCCGGATCGCTTACCCTTAAGGCAATAGATGCGATTAAGCACGCAGACGTGCTGTATATTCCCCATAAGGATGCAGATAAGTGTAGGGCATTTGCCACTGTAAAAGAAGCGGTTCCCGAAGCCTCGGAAAAGGAGATCGTAGGGTGCGATTTTGAAATGACCCCGGATCCTGAGGAAAGAAAAGAACGCCGCAATAGGATATATCTGACAGTAAAGGAAAAACTTGAAGCAGATAAGACCGTGGCATTTGTCACGATAGGAGATCCTTCAATATATTCGACATTTTCCTACATTGCCGATCTCGCCGCACGGGACGGGAAAACGGTCAGGGTCGTAAGCGGGATATCATCACCCGCCGAATGCGCAGCATCCCTGGGTATATCTCTTTGCGAAGGACAGCAGAGCCTTCATGTCATTCCGGGACCGGAAGGCCTGCCGGATGCGTTGAAGCTTTCCGGGACAAAAGTTGTGATGAAGTGTCCCAAGGATCTGACAATAGTAAAAGAGAGCATTCGGGATCATATCAGAGTCAGTGGGCACGACCTGTCCGTTTATGCGGTCACCGAGTGCGGGATGCCGGGAGAGAAGCAGTACAGGAGCCTGGAAGAGATCCCTGACAAAGCGGGATATCTTACGACCGTGATAATAAAGGAAAACAAGCAGAACGAGTGAAAAGAGCCGGAATATGATAAGGGAAACCATAACAAACAACGGAATAGTAAGGGGAATGGCTGCCGATGACCCGAGAGTCACCGTATTTCGCGGAATACCGTTTGCCGCTCCTCCCGTGGGCAAAAACAGATGGAGGGCGCCGCAGCCGTGCAAAAACTGGGAAGGTGTAAGAAAATGTTATGAGTTCGGTCCCATTTCGATGCAGGACCGGCCCGGACTTTCCGGGGATATATACTGCAGGGAGTTTCATGTTGATCCTGATATCCCGATAAGCGAGGACAGCCTCTATCTTAACATCTGGACCGGTGCAAAAAGCACCGATGATCGGCTTCCGGTCCTTGTGTTCATATACGGAGGCGCATTTCAGTGGGGATATACGGCCGAGATGGAATTTAACGGCGAAAGACTGGCAAGGCACGGGATCGTCGTCGTAACCATCGCATATCGTCTCGGAGCGTTCGGATTTCTTGCCCATCCGCTCCTGTCAGCCGAAGATCCGCATAGTCCCTCCAATTTCGGGCTTTTGGATCAGCTTGCTGCACTTTCCTGGGTATACAAAAACATAGCTTCATTTGGCGGAGATCCCGAAAACATCACGCTTGCCGGCCAGTCGGCGGGTGGAGCGAGCGTGACGTACGCACTTGCAAACCCGGTAGCCGCACCGATGATCCGTAAGGCTGCGATCTTTTCGGGGCTGATCAGGAACCCGTTTGTTCCCGACAAGATCCTCTCCCCGCAAACGCTTGAGGAGGCGGAGAATAACGGCACGGAATTCCTGAAGTATATCGGATGTTCAACGATCGAAGAGGCTAGGGATATAGATTCCCGGACTATCAGAGACAGGTATAGGGAATTCGCATCATCACATCCGAGATTCGTTCCGTGTATCGACAAAGTGCTTGTAAAGGATGATCCGTACAACCTGATGACCGATGGGAAATTGTCTGATATCCCGATCATGACGGGATATACAAAAGACGAATTTTTGGACAGTCTTCCCATAAGTGCAGATGCAAGTTCTGAGGCCATCAAGGCTGATATAATATCCCGTAACGGGCAAAAGGTTATAAATACGGTACAGAATTCAGTCCGGACAGTAGCAAATGCACACTTGAGAAGAGGGGCGAACGCTCCGATGTACGTATATATGTTCGGGCCCGACATTCCCGGTCCGGACTTGCCCGGCGCATTTCATTCCTGTGATCTGTGGTTCTTTTTTGAGACGATACAGAAGTGCTGGCGGCCGTATACCGGAGCGCACTATGAACTGGCAAGAAGGATGTGCGATTATTTTTCCAATTTTATTAAGACCGGGGATCCAAACGGAACGGGTTATGATGGGAGTGTTCTTCCGGAATGGAAAAAAATCTCGTCAAAGGATCTTTCCGATGACGAGATGGGATTTACATGATTATATCGTCGCCGGGCTTTTCTTCCGGCTCTTCATCAACAATATAGGTGTCGAGCATTCGCTGCAGATCGACCCTTTTAACGGGACGTGAGATAATATCGACAACTCCCGGAGGCAGTTTGTTCTCGATCGCGGCCTGTTCTGACGGTTCGGCCAGATAGACTATCGGGGTATTTTCCAGTTCCTTGTATGTTTTGATGATCTCGAGGACCTTTTTGGTTGACATAACATCCAAGTAGCAGTCGATAAAGATCAGATCCGGTATTGTGCCGTTCAGATAGAAGATAGCATTCTTGGGATTATCGAACGTTTCCACGTCGTAATCACGTTGGAGATATATCTTCAGCAGGTCAAGGGTTGAAAAATCATCGTCGATCACGACTACGTTCCGTCTCCCGTCTGCAGACCTTTTCGGCTTGATATCCGGATATACCATATTGTCGGATGTGAACATCGTCGAATCCGGGGCCCCGTACGGTGATGAAGGTGATCCCGGAGATGAGGTTATCGGACCTGGTGTGCCCGACGATGATCCTCCGTTTATCAGACTGGATAATTGTAGAAAAATATCGTCTTCCATGATTATTTAATTCTACCATTTTTTTATCCCTCTAACAAATATTATTTGTAAGGGGAGACAATGGAGGTCCATATGGATTATTCTATTTTGCTTGAACTGGCCATGATCATTTTCCTGGCGAAGGCTTTTGGCATACTTTCGCGAAGGATCAAAGTTCCGCAGGTTGCCGGAGAGATAGTCGCCGGGCTTCTGCTGGGGCCGTCGGTCCTGGGGCTGTGTACGGCTAACAATACCACGGAAGTGTTTGCTGAGATCGGAGTTATAATGCTGATGTTTGAGGCAGGCCTTGATACGGACCTAGTCAAACTGAAAAAGTCAGGGGCCAAAGCATTCTCTGTAGCGTGTATAGGCGTCATCGTCCCGCTCATAGGCGGATTTGCGCTGTATGGAGCTTTTTACGGATTCTCCTCGCCGCCCTCCAAAGAATTCTATACGGCGCTGTTTATGGGTACGATATTGACCGCGACCAGTGTTTCGATAACCGTTGCGGCTCTTTCCGAAATGGGAAAGCTTGGTACGGATGTCGGTACCACGATCATAGGAGCCGCAGTCATAGATGATGTTCTCGGTATCATCGTGCTCACGCTTGTTGTAAGCGGGGCCGGAGGGGAAGGCAACGTCGGCATAGTACTTCTTAAGATCGCTCTTTTCTTTGCCGCTGCATTTGCTGTCGGATCTGCCGTTCACAAGATCGTGGTTTGGCTTGAGAAGAAGCATCCTCACACTCAGCGGATCCCCATATACAGCCTTGCATTCTGTTTTGCGATGTCATATGCGGCCGAGCAGTTCTTTGGTATTGCCGATATTACGGGCGCATATACTGCAGGCCTTGTTTTGTGCACTATAAGAAGCAATTCATATGTGGAGAAGAAGATCGATATCAGCAGCTATATGCTGTTTGGGCCTGTCTTCTTTGCCTGCATCGGATTAAAGACCGATCTGTCCGGTGTCGATCCGTCCATACTCGGGTTTGGGATATGCTTTATAATCGTAGCGCTTATCACCAAGGTCATAGGCTGCGGTATCGCAGCAAAATTCTGCGGTTACGGCTGGATGGACTGCCTCAGGATAGGAGCCGGTATGATGACAAGAGGAGAGGTCGCGCTTGTTGTTGCCCAGAAGGGATTGTCGGAGGGAGTGCTGAGTTCGGTATTTTTCCCGGCAGTCATAATGATGATAATCGTAACTTCTGTCGCTACTCCCGTTATCCTGAAAATATTGTTTTCCAAGGGCGAAGTGGACTGATTGGCGCTTGACATGCTTTCGGTCATGCTTTAAACTGATTATCGATGATTACAACTTATTTTGTTATTTAGGAGGATTATGATGGAAAAAAGATTTGACAAGAATCTGTATGTTTGGGTATTCACATTTCTTCTCGGCGGTCTCGGAGTTGACAGGTTCGTAAGAGGACAGATCGGTCTTGGTATCCTTAAGCTGATAACATGCGGCGGATGCGGTATCTGGTCTCTCGTTGACTGGATCATCGGTCTTACAAAGGCTTATGGTGCTGCTGCATTCGGATCTGAAGCAGAGATCGTGTTTGTTGACGGACAGTACACAAAGTAAAAAGCAAACAGTCATCATAACAACGGCCGTTTTTGCGGCCGTTGTTTTTATGATGCTCCTGGGAATATACAGATGCCCGTCAGAGTTCCTGTTCGGCATTCCCTGCCCCTTATGCGGTGCAACCAGGTCGATAATGTGTGCTCTTAGCGGCAGGTTTGCCGAGGCCTTTTATTATCATCCTCTCTGGCCCGTGTTTGTGATTGCCTCCGTGCTGTTCATTTTATGGTTTTTCGATATCATCAGGGTTAAAAAGACGGTCAGGGAGGCGGCCCCGGCTGTTTTGATAATGCTTCTTCTTATCTGTTTCGTCATAAGACATATCGATCATTCTCCCGTTGTTGCGATCCATCTCAAAGAGTCATTTCTTTACAGGCTATTTTCCAACCCGTAGTTATGTTTTCAGATATTTTTGCGAGTGATCATTGTTTAGATCTTTGAAAAATAGTACAATACTATGTGTTGTATTAAGACCGGACGTGATAAATCCGATGGATGCGCTTGCACATGAGTGATAAAATGAAAAAAGACAAATATGGGATCAAAGTAAGGAAATGGTGCCATGAGCACGAAGAATTAGTCGAATCTGCACTTGCGGGAAATGACGACATTGATCCGGGAAGAATTCTCATATTACATGAAAAAAGACTCTCATGGCTGATGCATGAGAGACTCGTTCATGTTGTTGTATTACTTATAACGGTAACAGCAACGATGTTTTCACTTGGAATCGTACTGCTTGCGCCAGATCTGTTCCCTTACACGTTCGTGCTGTTTGCAATACTGTTCATACTTCTTGTATTCTATATAAGGCATTATTTTTTTCTCGAGAATACTGTCCAGCACTGGTATGTGCTTTATGACAGTATCCTCGCACGTATCGGTTAACCCATTACCACTTCGACATTATATTCCTTAACACCATCCTCGATAGGAACGATACAGCCGTTAACGGATCTTCCGTTTACGGTCATCGATCTTACGCCTTTTTCAACATCTCCCGGATTCTTGACCGTGATGTTGTAGGTACTTCCCCTAAACTTACGGGTGATCTCAAAATCACCAAAGCCGTGGGGTACGCAGGGATCTATGGAAAGACCTTTGTGTGTGGGATATACTCCGAGGATGTACTGGGAGATATTCGTAAACGTCCATGCTGCAGTACCGGTAAGCCACGAATTCTTTCCCTCGCCGGGAATATAAGCATCGGCACCTGCAACCATCTGGCAGTACACATAAGGTTCGGTCTTATGGATCTCGGAGATTTCTTCGGTATATGCCGGGCATGTCTTCTTGTATATCTCGAATGCCCTGTCTCCGCGGCCGATAACCGTCTCCGCGATAGATACCCAGGGATTGTTGTGACAGAAGATGCCGGCATTCTCCTTGTATCCGGGAGGATATGAGCTTATCTCGCCAAGCTCCACGTGATACTCCGTGTAAGCAGGCTGCAGTATCATAACTCCGTATTTGCAGTCAAGACGTTCCCTGACGGAATCGAGCGCTTTTTGCGCAAGGCCTTCTTTGACGCCGATACCCGCAAGCGAGCAGAATCCGTTGGATTCAATGTAGATCTGGCCTTCCTCGCACTCCTTGGAGCCTATCTTGTTTCCGTACGCATCGTATGCCCGTACGAACCAGTCGCCGTCCCAGCCGTCCTTTAAGACTGCGTCATACATTTTCCCAACTTCGCTTCTTGCGCGAGCGGCTTCGGATTTATCACCAAGCAGGTCGCACAGCTGTGCATATTCTTCTCCGTACTTAACGAACATCCCGGCTATGAAAACGGATTCAGCCACCGGTCCTTCCGACGGACCGAATGTCTGGAAGGACTCACCCGGATGTTCCGAGAAGCAGTTAAGGTTCAGACAGTCATTCCAGTCAGCTCGTCCTATAAGAGGAAGACCGTGGGGGCCTTTGTGGTTTACCGTATAATCAAATGATCTCTTAAGGTGCTCCATAAGTGAAGTAGCAACACTCATATCGTTGTCGTAAGGTACATTCTCTTTGAGTATGGAAATATCTCCGGTCTCGCGGACATATGCGCTCGTTCCCGCAATGAGCCAGAGCGGGTCATCGTTAAATCCTGATCCGATATCCGAATTGCCCTTCTTGGTAAGAGGCTGATACTGGTGATATGCGCTTCCGTCCTTAAACTGTGTGGATGCGATATCGATGATACGCTCTCTTGCACGTTCGGGGATCAGGTGTACAAATCCGAGCAGATCCTGGTTTGAATCCCGAAATCCCATGCCTCGTCCTATACCTGACTCAAAATATGAAGCCGAGCGGCTCATGTTGAATGTGACCATGCACTGATACTGATTCCATATATTTACCATGCGGTTGACCTTGTCATTTGAAGACTTTACGCTGTATATGGAAAGAAGTTCCTTCCAGTAGTCGCACAGCTTGGAGAATGCTTTGTCAACATCGGCATCAGTCATGTATTTTGCGAGCATTTCCTTGGCAGGCTTTTTATTAACTATCCCTTTTGATTCCCATTTTTCCTCTACGGGATTCTCGCAGTAGCCGAGAACAAAAACAAATGACTTTGTCTGCCCGGGGGCGAGGTCGACATTTATCTGGTGGACCGCAACCGGTGACCATCCGTGTGCGATCGAATTGGTGCACTGGCCTTTTTCAAATACGACCTCCGGATCGTGGTTGTCGTGATATGCGCCCAGGAATGCATCTCTTGAAGTGTCAAAACCGTTGATATCGGCATTGACGGAATAGATAGCGTAATGGTTTCGCCTCTCCCGGTACTCGGTCTTGTGGTATATGGTCGACCCTGCGACTTCAACCTCACCAGTTGAGAAGTTTCTCTGGAAATTCTTCATGTCATCATCGGCATTCCAGAGACACCACTCCACGTATGAGAAGAGTTTTAAACTCTTCGTTTCGGAAGAATTGTTCGTAAGACTTATTCTGCTGATCTCACATGTATCATCGATCGGTACAAATGAAAGGACATTTGCCTCGACATCATTCATCACACCCTTGAACTTTGTGTAGCCTATGCCGTGACGGCATTCGTACATATCAAGCTCCGTTTTGGTCGGCTGCCAGCCCGGATTCCAGACAGTATCGCCGTCCTTGATATAAAAATATTTACCGTTCACATCGCCGGGCACTCCGTTATAGCGGTAACGGGTAAGCCTTAAAAGCTTTGCATCCTTATAGAAAGAATATCCGCCGCTTGTATTAGATATGAGTGAAAAAAAGTCATTCGTCCCGAGATAGTTGATCCACGGAAGAGGGGTCTTCGGGGTGGTAATGACATATTCGGCGTTGGCATCGTCAAAGAATCCGTATTTCATAATCTGTCTCCTTGCTAATAAAGGCACTTAATTAAACGTTTAAGTAAAATGATAAAAAAAAAGAAAATCCGATATGGGTAGTATATGATAAAAGAGCGCGATATACAACATAAAAATACAGCTCATCCACATATTTGGTAAATGTAACAAAAACTATTTGGAAATTTTTACCAAAAAAACGAAAAAAAAGATAGAAAAGCAGACAAAATTAATATATACTAGTTAACGAAAACGATTAAGGAGCATGATGCCATGATCTCTATGAAGGATATCGCGGAAAAGTGCAGTGTTTCTGTTGCGACTGTCAGCAAAGCGCTGAACGATCATACCGACATAGGCGAAGACACAAAGAAACATATAAGGGAGGTAGCTGAAAGACTCGGATACTATCCGAACTCATCCGCTCGTGCGCTTAAGACAAAACGTACCGAAAACATAGGTGTACTGTTTGTCGATGAAGGACGCAGCGGTCTTACACATGACTATTTCGCCAGGGTTCTGGACAGTTTCAAGAGGGTGTCTGAGGTCAGCGGATATGACATCACGTTCATTAATGCCACAAGCCAGAAGATGACCTATCTTGAGCATTCCATGTACAGAGGAGTGGATGGAGTGGTCATCGCATGTGTTGATTTTGACGACAGGGATGTACTGGATCTTGTGAACAGTGATCTGCCGGTCGTGACCATAGACCACGTATTTGACAACAGGATATCCGTTGTATCGGATAATATCGGCGGAATGCGTTCGCTTATCGAATACATTCATTCGCTTGGCCATGAGCGGATCGCATATATATACGGAGATGACACGGCAGTTACGAGGAACCGTGTTGCAAGCTATTATAATACTCTGAGGGATCTTGGGATTGAGGCGGATGACAGTTATACGTTTGCATCGGCATATCGTAATCCGAAACTTGCCGCAAAGTATACCGAGGAGCTTCTTGCGATGAAAAAACGTCCCACCTGCATTCTCTATCCCGATGATTACTCCGCAATCGGAGGCCTTAATGCGATAGAGGCGGTAGGACTGACGGTTCCCGACGACATTTCCGTCGTCGGATATGACGGACTGTATGTGTCTCAGATCATACATCCGAAGCTTACCACATATGAACAGAACAGTGAGGAGATAGGGCGGATAGCTGCAAAATCACTGATCAGGCTCATCCGTGACCGGAAGAGCACACTTATAGAGAAGATCCTTGTTCCCGGAAAGATAATAGAAGGCGGATCGGTCAAAAAGATCGTGTAACGCCGGTTTTTCTTGCAGCCTCGGCAACCGCCTCGGCAACAGCCTTAGTTACCTTAGGGTTGAAGCTGTCGGGAATTATATAATCGGCGCTCCTGTCAGCATCCGTAACTATGCCGGCTATGGCATGAGCAGCTGCGATCTTCATTTCTTCATTGATATCGGAAGCGTTTACATCAAGCGCACCCCGGAATATCCCCGGAAATGCAAGTACATTATTGATCTGATTAGGAAAATCACTCCTGCCGGTTGCCATAACGGCAACGCCGGCTTCTTTTGCGTCCTCGACGGATATCTCGGGCACGGGATTGGACATGGCAAAGACTACGGGATCTTTTGCCATCTTTTTCACCATCTCTTTAGTCAGGACTCCGGGTCCCGATACGCCTATAAATACATCGGCGCCCTCGATAACGTCTCCGAGCTTTCCTTTTTTCATAAGGCGGTTTGAAACCTTTGCCATCTCTTCTTTTATGGGATTAAGGTTTTCGCGGCCTTCGTATATCGCACCGGTCCTGTCGCAGAGTATCACATTCTTAAGACCGGACTGCATGAGAAGTTTTGTGATCGCTACACCGGCAGCGCCGGCGCCGCTTACGACCACTTCGATCTCTTCAAGTTTCTTACCGACCACCTTCAGGGCGTTGATCATGCCTGCAAGAACGACGACAGCAGTTCCGTGCTGGTCGTCGTGGAAGATCGGGATACTGCAGCGCTCTTTAAGCTTTTTCTCTATCTCAAAACATCTCGGTGCGGAGATGTCTTCAAGGTTAACGCCGCCGAATGAGCCTTCAAGGAGTGCGACGGTCTCGACTATCGTATCCACATCATTGGACTTGATGCATAAAGGAAAGGCATCCACATTTCCGAATCTTTTGAACAGCACGCATTTCCCTTCCATAACGGGAATTCCTGCCTCGGGTCCGATATTACCGAGCCCCAGCACTGCGGACCCGTCCGTTATCACTGCAACGAGATTGTGCCGTCTGGTATATTTATATGAAAGATCGATGTTATCCTTAATGGCCAGACACGGCTGGGCAACGCCGGGAGTATAGGCAACGGAAAGGTCTTCCATCGAGTTTACTTCGCAGCGGGGAATGACTTCGATCTTTCCCTGCCATTCTTCGTGTTTTTTAAGTGCGAGCTGTTTTGCATCCATGATTATGATCTCCTTTTTCGGCGCATATATACTGTCTGTGCGGATTGCGAAGCAATACGTACAGACAGTACTGTAGCCCGAAGGGGGAACCAACGGGCTACGATGAGGGGAGTATAAATAATTAATAAGGGGTCGTAAATGAGAATCTATTGAAGGGGAGATTCTCGCTTACGAAGTTATTATATATTGAATACTAAAAAAAAACAACCGTTTTTGGAAAATAGTGTCAAATTTTTTTGGCGGCACAACATGTTGCGGATGCAGTAATAACGGGGGTTTTGGGAATCGGGGCAATGACTATGTGACTATTCCACAACTACTAGATAGCCGGTAAAATGAGCGGCACAATATGTGGTGAAAATACGCAACAAAAACTGCCTCAAAATCTTTTTTGACAAGTGAGATTGTGATACAATGTTTCGGTGATGAAAAAGTACAGATTAATGGCTCCATGTCATTTTGGAATGGAGGCAGTTCTGAAAAAAGAAATAGTCGGACTCGGATATGAGATCGTCGAGGTTATGGACGGGCGTGTGATTTTCGCCGGAGGCGCAGATGCGATCGCAAGGTCGAACGTGTTTCTCCGGACGGCGGAACGCATATTGCTGATAGCGGGCGATTTTTGCGCACAGACGTTTGAGGAGCTGTTTGAGGGGATCAGCCGGATCGACTGGCCCGAGTATATACCGGAGGACGGAAAGTTCTGGGTAGCAAAGGCCGCGAGCGTCAAATCCAAGCTTTTTTCACCGTCAGACATTCAGTCCATAGTCAAGAAGGCCATGGTCGAGCGGATGAAGAAGAAGTATAAAACGGACTGGTTTTCCGAGGACGGAGACAGTTATCCGCTCCGGGTGTTCATAAATAAGGACAGAGTGCTTGTGGGCCTTGATACGACCGGCACATCCCTTCACAAGCGTGGATACAGGAAACTGGTCAGTCATGCGCCGCTTGCGGAGAATCTGGCTGCGGGCCTTATCATGCTGACCCCATGGAAATACGACAGGATACTTGTTGACCCCTTTTGCGGAAGCGGGACGATACCGATCGAGGCGGCCATGATCGCCGCGAAGATAGCTCCGGGAATGAACAGGGATTTTACAGCCATGACATGGGAGCATCTGGCAGCAGCAAAGACATGGACGGATGCGGTCACCGAGGCGCGTTCCGTGATCGATATGTCGGTAAAGCCTGATATTCAGGGCTATGACATTGACGATGATATGATCAGATCGGCAAGAGAAAATGCCGCTGCAGCAGGAGTTTCGGACATGATACATTTCCAGCGCCGTGCGGTCTGCGATCTGTCACACCCTAAGAAGTACGGATTCATCATCACGAATCCGCCGTATGGTGAGAGGATCGGTGGCAAGGATGAGATAGGGGCACTCTACGATCAGCTGGCAGAGCGTTATAAGGCGCTTGATTCGTGGTCGGCTTATGTGATAACCGCCTATGACAGAGTGGAAGATCACATGGGACGCAAAGCCGATAAGAACCGGAAGATCTACAATGGGATGATGAAGACGTATTTTTACCAGTTTATGGGCAGCAGGCCCCCGAAGGAGCATCATAATTGAAAGTGATATTTGCAACGGGAAATGAAAATAAACTTCGCGAGATCCGGCAGATCACGCAGGGAATGGATATTGAGATCATTTCGATGAAGGATGCCGGATATTATACGGATGTAGAGGAGACGGGTTCCACGTTTGAGGAAAATGCATATCTTAAGGCAAGTGCCATCGCAGCCAGGTGCCACCTTCCCACGCTTGCGGACGATTCCGGGCTGGAGATCGACTATCTTGGAAAGGAGCCCGGGATATATTCATCGCGATATATGGGAGAGGATACGCCGTATCCGGTCAAGAATGCAGAACTGCTGAGGCGGCTCGAAGGCGTTCCTGATGAACAGCGCACGGCACGGTTTGTCTGCGCGGTCTGCTATGTCAGGCCGGACGGGTCGAGCGAGACGGTAAGGGGAACGATGGAAGGCCGTATTGCTCATAAGATCGCAGGATCGAACGGTTTCGGGTATGATCCGATATTCTTTGTCCCCGAGAAGGGCTGTACATCGGCAGAACTGTCGCCGGAGGATAAGAACATGATCAGCCACAGGGGCAAGGCCCTCAGGATGATGAAAGAAATCCTTGAAAAAGAGCCGGGTGTTTGATATGGGAAGGACCGGAAGATGAAGATATTGGTCGTCAGTGACACTCACGGCTACAACGATACAATGTATGAAGTGATCGATAAGGAATCACCTTTCGATATGCTGATACACTGCGGAGACATTGACGGTGAGCATATAAGGCTTCGCGAGAAACTGAACTGTACGCTTCATGTTGTAGCGGGAAACAACGATTACGATCCGCTGATGGACAGGGTCAAGGTTATAGAGTTTGGAAATTATCGCGCTGTTTTGACTCACGGGCACAGGTATCATCTGTATTCGGGGTATGATCCGCTGTTCTACCTTGCGGCTGAAAATCACGCCGATTACGTTTTCTTCGGCCATACTCATGTTCCGGTTATCCACGAGGAGGGGCCTGTCACCCTGATCAATCCGGGATCGCTCACCTATCCGAGACAGCATGGAAGACAGCCGTCCTACATTGTCGGAACAATGGAAAACGGCAAACGTCCGGAGTTTGAGATACGTTATATTTAAAACACATATTATTTGAAACAATCGGTTCCGTGGAGTATAATCGAAACCGATCCGCCGAAATCAAGAGCCTGTCATGGCCATGGATTTCGGCAAACGGGGTGTGGCTCAGTTTGGCTAGAGCACCTGCTTTGGGAGCAGGGGGCCGCAGGTTCGAATCCTGTCACCCCGAGGCATACTTTTCAGTATTTACAATACTTTGCGAGGCTTGTCAGACTGATACCTGACTGATACCTCATCGAAAGGAATGATCTTTGCAAGGTCATTCCTTATTGTTTCGGCATTTGTATGGATACGTCTGTAGTGTCTTGTCATTGTGGCATCGGTGTGTCCGGCAAGATACTGTATATCCATTTCGGGCACATTTCCCTGATACAACCGGGTTATCATGTAGAACCTGATCTTGTGAGAAGACAGGTATCTGACTCCGACCTTGCGGCATACCTTCTCGAGCTTGGCATTGAACTTGTTGGTAGAGATCGGGTTGATCCCGTTTCCGTTGGCGAAAATGTACTCGTTGTTACCGGTAAGTTCCTTCAACTCGTCAAGAATGGCTCTTGCTTCCGTGGAAACAGGATAATAACGCATGCCTTCGTTCCTGCTACATTTGGTGTGAGGCGTATCAACACTTATACAGCCGTTTTCCCTTCTCATCATGTGATGTATGTATATGGTGCCCCTTGTTTCGTCGTAATCTGACCATTTTAGAGCACGAAGCTCTGATATACGCATACAGAACTCAAATGCAAATCTGACGGCATATGCGTATACGCTCGGGTCATTCTTCAACGCATTGCAGATCGCGATCTTTTCATCTTCCGTGTAGACATCATTTGAATTGTCATTCTCGGGTTTGAACTTCATCTTCGAAACGTCGACGGATCGGGCAACGTTGATCTCGATGGGCGGATTGTCCATTTCCATACATGCATATCTGAACAGTCCGTTGATAACGCATGAGATTTTGTTGAATGCCTTGCGTGTCAAATAGTTATTCTTCATGATGAGACGATATTCGTTCATGATATCCTTGGGCTTTACGATGGAGATCCTCTTTTTTGCAAGCGCCGTGTCCTTCAGATATTTATTCCATGTCTGAAGATCCTGATCGACGGTTGCCTTGCAACACGTGTCGTAATTAAGTCTCCATTCCTGATATTCTTCAAAGACATCTTCAACGGCCGGGTCTATCTCCCTGAATGTGCCGAAATACCGTTCATATAGTTTGAGATACAGATCATATTCAGTTTTGGCGGTGATGCGGTTGCTTGACTCATCAACCAGGATCTGATAGTAGCCCCTCTTGTTGA
>JAFXQX010000035.1 GCA_017526745.1 Lachnospiraceae bacterium
AACAGTCAGCCATCTTCATGACTCAAACGTTCATTTCATGGTAAGCATCTGGCCCAACATGAGTCCCGATTCCGAAAACTATGCGGAATTTGCCGAAAAAAAGATGCTGCTTCCTAATTCAAACCTGTATGATGCGTTTGATGAAAATGCCCGGAAACTCTACTGGGATCAGACGACGGAGGAGATCATGTCATCCGGTACGGATGCATTATGGTGCGATAATGCCGAGCCGTTCTCGGATGCGGACTGGAGCGGCAGTACAAAAAAGCCGGAAGAAGAGAGGTATCTTGTTGTTACCGAAACGTCAAAAAGATCGATGGACAGTGAACGTCTCAATTCCTACGGTCTGTATCATGCAAAAGGTATATATGAAAACTGGCGAAAAACATATCCCGAAAAGCGAGTGGTGAATCTGACCAGATCAGGCTATACAGGTATTCAGAGCTTTGGGACGATATTGTGGTCGGGTGACATTACCGCCACATACGATACACTTCGCAGACAGATCGTTGAGGGCATCAGGATGAGCCTTACGGGAATGCCCTACTGGACGCTTGATATCGGAGGCTTTTTTGTCGTAAACGATAAGTACGAAAATCGCGGCTGTAACGATACGGAGCATAAACCCTTATGGTTTTGGCACGGTGACTATAATGACGGTGTTGATGACCCGGGGTATCGCGAACTCTATACCAGATGGCTTGAGTTCGGAACATTCCTTCCGGTCTTCAGGTCGCACGGGACCGATACACCGAGGGAGCCGTGGCGGTTCGGGAAAAAAGGAGATATGTTCTATGATGCGATCACGGATCATATCAGACTCAGATACCGTCTGATGCCTTATATTTATTCACTTGCCGCTTCAGCACATTTTAACGGAGAGATGATCATGCGAAGCCTTATCGCGGAATTTCCCGATGATGACAGGGTAGGCGAAATAGCTGATGAATACCTTTTCGGGCCTTTCATGCTGATCGCTCCCGTTTATACTCCGATGTATTATCTTCCCGGATCGGAAGAGACGAAAGAGACACACAAGTCCAGGGAAGTCTATCTTCCCAAAGGCTGCGGCTGGTATGATTTTTTTTCAGGCAGTTATTATGAGGGCGGACAGACGGTACAGGCAGAGGCTCCCATTGACAGGATCCCGGTATTTGTACGCGAAGGTGCGGTGATCCCCTTTTCGGACGATATAAGCTATGCGGACGAAAGAGGCGGTCTTGCGGATACCGTAAAGGTATACGAGGGCTGCGACGGGAAGTTTATGCTTTACTATGATGAGGGTGACGGATACGGATTTGAAAAGGGCGATTACGGATATTTGGAACTTACGTATTCCGAGAGCGGTCACCTATTCAGCTTAAAAAGGACCGGAAGCTATCCGGAAGGAAAAGATCCGGTTGTTGAATATGTGAAAAGATAAGAGGGAGTCGCGGGTATTGTATAACCGAAGTATTTCTGTTACAATGAACGAAACGTTTCGTTTATGCAAAGAAAGGGCCGAATCATGCCGGCAACCATTGTAGATATAAAAGAAAAAACAGGATTGTCTCTTGCTACGATCTCCAAATACCTAAACGGAGGCAACGTGCTTCCCGAGAACAAGGTAAAGATCGAAGCTGCGATAAAAGAGCTCCATTATGAAGTAAACGAGATAGCCAGAGGACTTGTCACCAATAAGACCCGCACTGTAGGGATACTGGTGTTCAGCGTTGTGAGCCCGTTTACCGGAATGATCCTGCATCATGTGGGATCGGCACTTAGAAAGAGCGGCTACGGCATGCTCATAGTTGATTCCTGCGATGACGAAGAGATAGAAAGAAAGAACGTAAAATATCTTATCAGTAAAAAGGTAGACGGGATCATAGTACTTCCCGTGGCGTCGAAGGGCGATTTCCTTGCCCCTGCCAAGAATGCGGGGATCCCGATCGTGCTGATTGACCGTTCGCTTTCAGATATACAGTATGACTGCGTGAGGATCGATAACAGAAAAGCCACTTACAATGCAATGAAGGAAGTCCTGACCAGAAACCACAAAAAGGTAGCGGTCATAGCTTCCGAAAGAGAATACACGGGCCGTGAGCGTTTCAACGGATTCATGGATGCGATGCGAAATGCCGGATTGGATGTTCCGGTCGAATATCAGGTCAGGGGAACGCACTCTATCGCGACCGGTTACAACGGAATGAAGAAACTGATGACTCTTAAGGACCGTCCGACCGCGGTATTTATGAGCAATTACGAGATCACGCTTGGCGCGATGCTTTCCATGAACGAGGAAGGATTCCAGTGCCCTGATGATGTATCGCTTATCGGATTTGATGACCAGCTGTTCTTCCACCTGCTCCAGCCTCAGATATATATGGTCGAGCAGCCCATGAAAGCGATGGGGGAGCGTGCGGTGGAACTTCTCCTCGGCAGGATCAGCGGTGCCGTGGATGAAGACCCGATGGAGATCGCGCTTGGTACCAAACTGCAGAGGGGAACATCGATCAAAACACTCGATCCGTAAAGCGGTCATCATTATTACAGAAAATCATTCTGAAAGTTTGTTAATGTATCACAAAACGTTTCATTTTTAAAAAAATGTATTGACGTACTGAGTCCGTGAGCATATAGTGTCAATTAGCAGGGGTCTGCGGGCCTAATTTTTTTTACCATAGAGCGAAACGTTTCGCTCTAAAACAGGAGAAACAGTGTCAAAACAGCTCTTATTGGGAATCGATATCGGCACATCGGCATGCAAAGTCGCAGTCTTTGATCTTTGCGGAAACGTGATCGCCCAGTCGAACAAACCATATAAAGTTTACTACCCTAATCCCGGATGGGCTGAGCAGGATCCCGATGAGTGGTGGGATGCAATATGCGCAGGAATCAGGGAAATACTGGGCTTGGGGAAACTGTCCGCCGAAGATATCGCCGCTGTCGGCGTAGACGGACAGAGCTGGTCAGCCATCCCTGTTAATAAGGACGGCAACGTTCTTGACAGGACTCCGATCTGGATGGACACGCGAAGCAGAGAAATTTGCGACAGGGTGAAACGTTTAGTCGGAGAGGATAAGATATTTGATATTGCGGGGAATGATTTTCTCCCTTCCTATACAACACCGAAGATGCTCTGGTTCAAGGAAAACAGGCCCGAGGTGTTTGACCGGACAGATAAGTTCCTTCAGTCAAACAGTTATATCGTATATAAACTGACCGGTGTCATGAGTCAGGACCTAAGCCAGGGATACGGTATCCACTTTTTTGACATGAAGAACCTGACATATGTCGAAGAGCTTGCCGAGGACTTCGGACTAGACACATCATTTGTACCTCCCTTATACAGATGTGATGAAACAGTCGGCGAGGTTACCGCCGAAGCCGCATCCCTTACGGGCCTTGCAGCCGGGACACCGGTTGTTGCAGGTGGATTGGATGCGGCATGCGGAACTCTCGGAGCCGGAGTCTATGAGGTAGGGCAGACACAGGAACAGGGCGGACAGGCAGGCGGCATGAGCATATGCACGGACCATGCACTTGCACATAAAAAGCTCATATTAAGCTGCCACGTAGTTCCAGACAGATGGCTCCTTCAGGGCGGTACCGTAGGAGGAGGCGGAGCGCTCAAATGGTTCAGACAGGAATTCGGACAGGACTTAAGTTTTGACGAGCTGACAGAAGAAGCCGCAAAAGTGGCACCTGGTTCGGAAGGAGTCGTATTTCTTCCTTATATGTCCGGAGAACGTTCTCCGATATGGGATCCTGATGCAAAGGGAGTTTTCTACGGACTGTCATATGACAAGACGAGGGGACACATGATCAGGGCTCTTCTTGAAGGCGTGGCGTATGCATTGCAGCATAATCTTATGACGGCTCAGGAAACGGGCGCACCGGTCGGAGTGTTAAATGCGATGGGAGGATCCGCCAACTCGGTTCTGTGGACACAGATCAAAGCAGATGTTACGGGACGAACGATCCAAGTTCCGGCAAGCGATACGGCAACAACACTCGGAGCTGCGATCCTGGCGGGAGTAGGATGCGGACTGTACAGCGGTTATAAACAGGCGGTTGAGCAGACGATAGCGATAACGAGAGTTCAGGAGCCTGATATGAAAAATCACGGGATCTACAAACGGTCGATGGAGCTCTACCTGAGACTGTATGAGGATCTTAAGGATACATTTAAAAAATACTGATCAATACATTACAGAAAAGAGGAGATCATTATGAAAGCAGGAGTGGTACATGCTCCAAACGACATCCGTTATGAGGAGATCGATAAACCGATCGCAGGTCCCGGAAAGGTCGTTGTCAAGGTCAAGTACACGGGAATATGCGGATCTGATATTCCGAGAGTGAATGCAGATGCCTGCCACTACTACCCAAATGTATTGGGTCATGAGTTTTCCGGAACCGTAACCGAGACAGGTGAGGGAGTTACAACGCTTAAGGTTGGCGACAGGGTTGCCGGGATCCCGCTTGTTCCGTGCATGAAGTGTGATGACTGCCAGAAAGGTAATTACAGCCTTTGCAAGCATTACAGTTTCATCGGATCCAGAGAGTTCGGAAGCTATGCCGAGTATGTTGCGGTTCCCGAGAAGAACGCGGTCAGGATAGGGGACGAGGTCAGCTTTGAAAAGGGCGCTTTCTTTGAACCCGCAACGGTCGCACTTCACGGACTGCGCAGGGTCGATTATAAAGGCGGCAAAAACGTTGCGATATTAGGCGGCGGCACGATAGGTCTTATGACCGCACAGTGGGCAAAGATATTCGGCGCAAAGACAGTTACGGTATTTGACATACTCGATGAGAGACTGGAACTTGCCAAGAGGCTCGGCTGTGATTTCGGAGTCAATTCCGGCAAAGACGGATTCATGGATGAAGTAAGCTCCATCACGGACGGCAAAGGATTTGACTACGTATACGAGACAGCCGGAAACACGATAACGATGAAGATGGCATTCAAGCTTGCAGCGAATAAGGCTCAGGTGTGCTTTATCGGAACACCGACAAGGGAATTGTCATTTTCGGTTGACGAGTGGGAAAACATCAACCGCAAGGAGTTCATACTTACGGGTTCGTGGATGAGCTATTCGGCACCGTTCCCGGGAGATGAATGGTCGCTGGCCGCACATTATTTCAACACCGGAGAGCTCAAGTTCGACGATTCATTCATATTCAAAAAGATACCGCTCTCGAAGATAGATGAAGCATTTGAGATGTTCAAGACTCCGGGCACGGTAAAAGGAAAGATATTAATTGACAGTGAAGCATAAAGATTGGAGGAGGTTTCAAAATGGCAGTAGATCCCAAAAAAGTTCCGCAGATCACCCTTAATAACGGCGACAAGGTTCCCTGCATCGGCATGGGTACTTTCGGTTCCGACAGATTTACGGCAGAGCAGGTTTCAAACGCTGTAGCCGGTGCGATCCGTGCAGGATACAGGATGTTTGACTGTGCCGCATGCTACGGCAACGAAGATCAGATCGGTCAGGTATTTAAGGATGCATTTGATGAAGGAGTTGTAGAGCGTAAAGACCTGTACATCATGACAAAGGTTTGGAACGACATGCACAGAGAGGTTGAAAAATCATGTCGTAAGTCAATAGCTGACCTTCAGTGTGATTACATCGATCTGTTCTTTATCCACTGGCCTTTCCCGAACTATCATGCACCCGGATGTGATGTTGATTCGAGAAATCCCGATTCCAAGCCCTTCTCGGTTGCGGAATTCATGGATACATACAGACAGATAGAAGACCTTGTACGTAAGGGCCTTGTACGTCATATAGGTATATCCAACATGACCATACCCAAGATGGAAGCCGTTATCGACAAGTTTGAGATCAAGCCGGTCGCATGTGAGATGGAACTTCATCCGTGCTTCCAGCAGCAGGAACTCTTTGACTATCTTGTGGCTCATGACATTCAGCCCATAGGCTTTATGCCCCTTGGTTCACCCCAGAGACCTGAGCGTGACATGGTGGCTACCGATATCGCGGACATGCAGGTTCCCGAATTTAAGGCTATCGCCGAGGCACACGGAGTACATCCGGCTATCATCTGCCTGAAGTGGGCTATGCAGAGGGGACAGATACCCATTCCCTTCTCTGTACACGAGATGGAATATACGAGCAATATCGAGGCAACACTTACGGAGCCTCTTACGGATGCTGAGATGGCAACGATCGCTACCCTTGAGAAGAACAACCGTCTCGTAAAAGGACAGGTATTCTTATGGCCCGGTGCCGATGACTGGCATGACCTCTGGGATGAAGACGGAAAGATAGTCGACTGCCCGGATGCTTGAAGATAGGAGATATTTTTTCAAATGGACGCACTAAGAGAAATACTTGCTAAGAGAAAGAAGGGAATGAACTACGCAGGAATACCTTCCTTCTGTACGGCTTCGGATCTTGTTATCGAAGCATGCCTTAAGCAGGCAGTCAGATTTGATGATTATGTTCTGGTAGAAGCAACAGCCAACCAGGTCAATCAGTTTGGCGGTTATACCGGAATGAAGCCCGCCGATTACAGGGATTTTGTTTATAAGATAGCCGACGGGATCGGTTTTCCGAAAGAGAAGATAATCCTCGGAGGAGATCACCTGGGACCGCTCACATGGCAGGACGAGCCCGAAGCAGAGGCAATGGCCAAGTCGATCGAACTGGTAAAGCTCTTCGTACTTGCCGGATTCAAGAAGATCCATCTGGATACGAGCATGAGAGTTGCCGATGATCCGACCGATCAGATGCTCTCCGATGAGACTATCGCCAGAAGAGGAGCCATATTGTATGAGGCATGCGAGGAAGCTTATCAGGAGCTTCTGAAGAGCAATCCCGATGAGGCAAGACCTGCGTTTATCATCGGAAGCGAGGTTCCGATCCCGGGAGGTGCGCAGGAAGCGGAGGATTCCATAAGCGTCACAAAACCCGAAGCTGTGGAAAAGACTCTTGCGGTATACAAAGAGCAGTTTGAAAAAAGAGGCCTTAACGATGCTTTCGACAACATCATAGGCATAGTGGTACAGCCGGGAGTGGAGTTCGGTGACGAAGATGTTTTCCATTATGACAGGACTAATGCGGCTGAGCTTACGAGGGTCATGAAAAAGCATGACAATGTTGTTCTTGAAGGTCATTCAACCGATTACCAGCCGCCGAAATGTCTTAAGGAAATGGTTGAGGACGGTATCGCGATATTAAAGGTCGGTCCGGCGCTTACATTCTCATTAAGAGAAGGACTGTTCGCGCTTTCCATGATGGAGAAGATACTTGTTCCGGAAAGTGAGCAGGCACATTTCATCGAGGTTATGGAAGAGACCATGATGAAGGATCCGGCAAACTGGAAGAAGCATTATCACGGAAGTGAAGAAGAACTTGCCATAAAGAGAAAATACAGTTTTTCGGACAGATGCAGATACTACTTCGCACAGCCCGAAATGAAGAATGCGATAGCAAAGCTCTTTGACAATATGTCAAAGGTTCACATCCCTCTCGGTATGCTCCGCCAGTATATGCCGCAGCAGTACATCAAGGTCAGGGACGGCGTGCTACCGGCAGATCCGAAGGAACTGGCCGAGGACTGTGTTGTACATCTGGTTGAAGATTACAACTATGCGACGAAGATCAACTATATGATAAGTGATGCATTTTACTGTTAGGAAAAGGCCTTTTGCAGGGAGGAACAGCATTGAACCTTAAGAAGATTAAAGAGATCCCGATAGTTAAAAAACTGGGATTCAACAGGATCGTACTGACAGGCGTTCTGGTACTGATGTATGTGGTGCTGAGCCTGATAGTCGACAAATTCGCGGGAATGCCGCGTATCATGAGCGCGCTCAACTATGCGTATTTCCTTGGATTCTTATCTCTCGGCGTTACTTTTGTCATAGCAACCGGAGGTATTGATTTTTCCATCGGTCCCGTAATGTTCTGCTGTGCGCTCGTATCGGGATACTGTCTAACCAGTCACGGTGTGCCGATGCTGCTGTCATTGATAATAAGCGTCATCGTGGGACTGATATTCGGAATGTTTAACGGATATCTTGTAGCTTACTGGAAAGTTCCGCCTTTCATCGTATCTATGGCAAGCATGAACATAGCCAAGGGTGTGGCGAGCGTTTTTACCAAGACTCAGTCCGTAAGCTGGCCTCAGGCAGCAAAGGGAGGATGGTTCAGATCGCTTGTAAAGGTCGGAAAGTTCCCGGTCGGAATAGTCGTATTTTTTGCGATAGCGATCGTCTGCTCGATAGTACTCAACCACACAAAAGCCGGCAGGTACATCTTAAGCCTTGGAAGCAACCGCGAGGCCGTAAGGCTTTCGGGTGTTGATATCAAGAAATGGGAAATGCTCGCATATGTGATATGCGGAACTCTTGCCGGAATTGCAGCGATCTATTTTGTAGGAGCATATACAACAGTCCAGCCCGGATACGGTGACCAGTACAACAACGAAGCGATCGCCGGATGTGTTATGGGAGGAACGTCAATGGCAGGCGGACTTGCATCCATAGGCGGAACCGTAATAGGCGTGTTCATCATTGCGCTTCTGCAGGAAGGGATCCTGGCACTTGGATTTACCAAGGATTATCAGCTGATAATCACAGGTCTCATCGTTATCGTTGCGGTATATGCTGACGTAATGGCAAGACGCAGGAAGAACTAGAAAGGACGTGGAGAAAATGGGTGAAGTCATTCTTGAAATGAAAAAAATCGATAAGAGCTTTCCCGGCGTTCACGCTCTTAACAATGTTGATTTTGAAGTAAAGCGCGGTGAAGTTCATGCCCTTATGGGAGAGAACGGTGCCGGAAAATCAACACTTATGAAAGTTCTTACCGGTATTTATACAAAGGACTCCGGAACGATCATATATGAAGGCAAAGAGGTTGAGTTCCACAGCACAAGGGAAGCTCAGGATGCCGGAATAGTCATCGTTCATCAGGAACTTAACATGGTGGGACATCTTACTGTCGCACAGAACATCTTTATCGGACGTGAGTTCAAAAAAGGTATCCGTATCGATGATAAGAAGATGAATGAAGAAGCGAAAAAGCTCTTCGACAGACTCAACATCGATATCGATCCTACGATGACGATGAGCGATCTTACGGTCGGAAAACAGCAGATGTGCGAGATCGCAAAAGCGATATCCCATGATGCCAAAGTCATCGTATTCGATGAACCGTCAGCTGCCCTTACGGAGGCGGAGATAGAAGACCTGTTCAAGATCATCAGGGATCTTAGAGAACAGCAGATGGGTATCGTATATATCTCTCACCGTATGGATGAGATCAAGGTCATCACGGACAGAGTTACGGTAATGCGGGACGGATGCTACGTCGGAACGCTCATCACCGAGGAGTCCACGAAGGACGATATCGTCAACATGATGGTCGGCCGTGTCATTTACGAAGAACCCAAGACACAGAGCCAGGTTGCAAAGGATGCTCCGGTCGTTCTGAAGGTTGAACACTTAAATGCAGGCAGAATGGTTCAGGATATCTCATTCGAACTGCACAAAGGTGAGATCCTGGGATTTTCGGGCCTTATGGGTGCGGGAAGAACAGAGACCGCAAGGGCGATATTCGGTGCCGATCCCAAAGAGAGCGGCGAGATATATGTCAACGGGCAGCCCGTTACGATAAACAGTCCCGAAGATGCAGTCAGGGCAGGTATCGGATATCTGTCAGAGGACCGCAAGAGATTCGGAATAGTAGTCCAGAAGACTGTTGCCGAAAACACGACCATGGCTGATCTTCCGAACTACATGAAAGGTCTGTTCATAGATAAAAAGAAAGAAAGAGAAGTCGCCAAGAAGTTTGTGGATTCCCTTGCCACCAAGACTCCGAGTGTTGATCAGATGGTCATCAATCTTTCGGGCGGTAATCAGCAGAAGGTCGTCATCGCCAAGTGGCTGTGCAAGAACTGTGACATCCTCATTTTCGACGAGCCTACGCGAGGCATAGATGTCGGAGCCAAGAACGAGATCTACAAGCTTATGAACAAACTTGCGTCAGAAGGAAAATCGATCATAATGATCTCTTCCGAAATGACGGAGATACTTCGAATGAGTGACCGCGTTGTCGTCATGTGCGAAGGAAGAAAGACCGGAGAGCTCATGATCGAAGATACCACGCAGGAAAAGATAATGAATCTTGCTACGAGAGATATTAACTAGGAGGAAGAGCATGGAAAAGAAAAAAGTGCCTGCAAAGATATTTAAGCAGGAAGTGATAGTATTCCTGGTCGTCATAGCATTGCTGATATTCTTCTGCGTGGCAAGCCCGGATTTCAGGAAGTACACAACGATCCTTACCATCATGGATTACTCGTACTACATCGTTCTGATGGCAATCGGAGTTGCATTCCCTCTGATCACCGGAGGCGTAGACCTGTCGATAGGTACCGGTCTTGTATGTTACTCACTTGCCGGCGGATATCTGATCATGTTCAAGGGATGGCCGACGGGCCTTGCGATGATAGTATCGATACTGTTTGGCCTGGCGATCGGAACACTGAACGGAATACTGATAGGCGTTATGGACCTGCCGCCGTTTCTCGGAACACTTTGTACGTGCATGATAACAAGAGGTCTTGGTTCCATCTGTTCCAAGAACACCGGGATCTCATGGCCCACAACGGGACAGCCTGGAAGCTGGTTCCGCAGCATTTTCAAGTATGAGACGGCAGGCGGAACGAAGATTCCCCTCGGATTTCTCTGGGTGCTGCTGCTTGCGATCATCATGCACTTTGTGCTCAACCACACAAAGATCGGCCGTTACACGATCGCCATAGGAAGTAATAAAGAGGCGGCGATCCTGTCGGGGATCAATGTCAAGTTCTACCATATAATGGCATACACGATCTCAGGCCTGTTTGCAGCTCTTGCCTCCATAGCATATTCGGCAGTTTTCAAGACGGTGCTTCCGGGTACCGGAGCGGGTTTCGAACTTGAAGCTATCGGCGGAGCGATCATAGGCGGTGTATCGGCAACAGGAGGAGCCGGTTCCATCATAGGAACGTTCATAGGTGTATTTGTCATATGCCTGTTAAAGACCGGACTTCCCTTCATAGGACTTCAGGCCAACTGGCAGCAGATCGTTACGGGACTCGTTCTTATCGGATCGGTCATGGTGGATATCATCAAGAAGAAAAGAGAAGCAAAGAAGTAAAGAACCTACAACACTACATAAGATGTGTACTGCATGGCAGTTCATATAAAATGGGAAATTCCAAATTAAAAGGAGGAACAAAATGAAGAAAAAGGTATTGGCAACAATCGTAAGCGCAGCAATGGTTGCAACACTCCTTGCAGGATGTTCAGGTGCAGCAGCACCCGCGGCTCCCGCAGCAGAAGCAGCTCCCGCTGCAACAGAAGAAGCAGCTCCCGCTGAGGAAGCTCCCGCTGAAGAAGCAGCTCCTGCAGCTGATGCAGCAGCAGGCGATCTCGATTTCAAGATCGTTGTAAAGAGTTTCCAGTCATCATACTGGCAGGCAGCAGTTCAGGGCGTTAACCAGGCAGCAGAAGAACTCGGAGTAAAGGTTGAGTGTAACGGACCTAATGCTGAGTCAGATATCGCAGATCAGGTTAACATGCTTACAAACTACATCAACGGCGCTCCCAGCGGAATCGGCCTTGCAGCTTGTGACCAGAGTGCATGTCTTGATGCTCTCCAGATGGCTAAGGACGCAGGTATCCCTGTAGTATGCTTTGACTCAGGATGCCCCGATGCTCCCGAAGGATCAGTTCTTTCAACGATCGCTACAGATAACTATGGCGCAGGCGCAACAGCAGCTGAGAACCTTTACGCAGCACTTAAGGATTCCATCGCAAGCGCTACAGCTCCCGTAAGGATCGGCGAAGTTAACCAGGAGTCAACATCAGAATCCATCACACAGCGTGGTCTTGGTTTCATCGACAAGTTCTCAGAGCTTGCATCAGCTGACGGCAAGAAGGTTGCAGTCGTAGGTAACGAATTCTATGTAAACGGAGCTAAGGACAAGGGCGACGAGGCTTCAGCAGACATCATCATCGAAGTAGCAGTTCCCGCTCAGACAACAGTTGAGCTTTGCGCAACAGAGGCTTCAGCTATCATGAACAAGTCTGACGTTCTCGGAATCTTCGGTTCAAACCAGGTTGCAGCAGAAGGTATCCTTTCAGCTAACGAGAACCTTAACAAGCTTGGAACAGAAGCTGGCAAGGACATCCTTGCAGCAGGTTTCGATGCAGGTACAGTAATCAAGCAGGCTATCAAGGACGGCAAGATGTTCGGTGCTGTTACACAGTCTCCTCTTGCAATGGGTAAGACAACTGTTGAGACCCTTTACAAGATCGCTAACGGCGAGACAGTTTCCGATATCGCTACAGACGGTTACTGGTATGACAACTCCAACATGGATGCTCCGGACATCGCTCCGAACCTTTACGACTAAACATTCTCAATGGACAACCGAAAACCGTGCTTGCATGAGTTTTCGGTTGGACATTTGAGAATTAAACGAATATGAGCAAAAAGCACGTAGTGCGATTTGCGAATATTCGTCAGCGATTGCGGGAGTACGAAGTGCGAAGCAATCGCGGTTTAGGAGAAAATAACTCATATTTTATAATGTAAGACAGGGGGAGGGACTGGATAATCCGGTCCCTTTCTCTGAATCTGGGCAGGAGGTATATAATGTTAAAAGGAATCCCTTATCAGATATCACCGGAGCTTCTGAAGGTCCTTGATGAAATGGGACATACGGATGAGCTTGTTATCGCAGACGGAAACTTTCCCGGGTCTACCATGGGAAAGAAAGTCATCAGGGCTGACGGACTCGGAGTGCCTGAACTTCTCGATGCGATACTGAAGCTGTTCCCTCTTGATACTTATCCGAACTCTAAAGGTGAAGATGATCCGCCGTGCACACTTATGGCTCTTGAGCCCGGGGATGTCGGCAAAGTTGCCACCCCTATCTGGGACGAGTACAAATCCATCGTTGCTAAATACGATGAAAGAGGAGACAAGGCTTTCCAGGAGATCAATAAATGGAAGTTCTATGACCAGACAAGAGAGAAAGCCTCGGTGATAGTTCAGACGACCGAGACGGCAATATACGCCAATATCATTCTCAGAAAAGGCGTTGTGATCGAATGATCCCCAAAAGCGGAGGAAATGTATGCTCGATAATATTGAACTGATGTTTACGGACTTAGAGCTCATGCTCAGGAAGCTGAAAAAGCTCTCATATGAGGAAAACATGAAACGATTCCAAAACGAACAGGGTCATTTTATCGATGAAATGATAAACCATGTAAAAGGATCCGAAGACCCGGATGCGGCAGCAGCCGAAGTTGCGCAAGAGTTTTCCGAGGGGGTATTTTCGGCCTTTTCGCAAAAAGGCAGGATGAACGGAAGAAAACAGGCAGATCTTAATTTCTTTATGATCTACTATGTTTTTCCGGCCATACTGCTTACAAATGAGGACTGTTCCGAAAAACTGTGTGATGGCATAAGAGATGCATGGAATGCCAGGTTCACCGGAACAAACATCAACTATACAACGTATGACAAGTTGTATTCATCATTCAGGAACAAGATATTCGGCATTTTCTGAGCATCGGGGAATGCGAAAGGAGCCTAATTGGAGACAAAGTATTTCCTGGCCGTTGATATAGGCGCATCAAGCGGACGCCATATACTCGGCCACCTTCAGGATAATAAGATCTGTCTGGAAGAAGTGTACAGATTTGACAACAAAATGACCGAGGACAACGATCACCTCATATGGGATGTTGACAGATTATTCGATGAGATCATCACCGGAATGAGGAAGTGCAAAGAGACGGGCCGGATCCCGGTCAGTGTCGGTGTAGACACGTGGGGTGTTGATTATGCACTGCTGGATGATCATGACAGACTCTGCTGGCCGGTGTTCGGATACCGTGATCACAGGACCGAAGGTATGGACGAAGAGGTATACAAGGTCATTCCGGAGCAGGAACTGTATGAAAGAGTGGGCATACAGAAAGCGATCTACAATACGATCTTCCAGCTGTATGCGGACAAGCTCAAAACCCCGGAAAGACTGGCCGGTGCACACAGCCTTCTGATGGTGCCCGACTATTTTCACTTCTTATTATCAGGAAAGAAAACATGTGAGTATACCGAGGCATCTACAAGCGCGCTTCTTGATCCGGTAACAAAAGACTGGGATCGTGAACTTATCAAGAGACTGGAACTGCCGGTAAGGATATTCCAGGATATCAGCATGCCCGGAACGTGTCTGGGAGGCCTGACGGATGAGGTGGCCCAAAAGGTCGGATACAACTGCGATGTTGTCCTGCCTCCTTCGCATGATACGGCAAGTGCGGTCCTGGCGGTTCCGTCAAATGAAGAAAATACATGCTATATATCATCGGGAACATGGTCGCTTATGGGAGTGGAACTGGATAAGCCCGACTGCACACATAAGAGTTGCGAAGCGTATCTTACAAACGAAGGCGGCTACGGCGGGGTGATCACGTACCTTACGAATATCATGGGACTGTGGATGATACAGTCGGTAAGAAACAAACTTGCCCCTGATATGAGCTACGGCACACTTTGTGAACTTGCCTCCAGGGAAACGATCAAAAGCGTTGTCGACTGTCAGGATCCGGCGTTTCTGGCACCGGATGATATGGCAGAGGCGGTCAGGGATCATTGCCGCAAAAGCGGACAGATTGTACCGGATACACTTCCGGAGCTTGCGGCAGTGATATACAATAGTCTTGCAAAATGCTATGCCGACAAGCTGGCTCTTATCGAGAGCATAACAGGCGTGCATTATGATAAGATAAACATCATAGGCGGAGGGTCCAATGCGGATTATCTTAATAATCTTACCGCCGCAAGGACCGGCAGAACTGTCATTGCAGGTCCTTCGGAGGCTACGGCTCTCGGAAACATTCTGACACAGATGATAAGGCATGGCGATTTTAAGGACGTATCGGATGCAAGGCAGTGCATCAGAAGGTCGTTTACGGTAAGAACGTTTGATCCGCAATAGATCAAGTCCGATCAAAGGAGAAGAAAATGGCAATGGATGAAAAAGAGATCAAAGAACTGTTATGTGACATCGGAAGAAGGATATACGGCCGAAATATGGTTGCCGCCAATGACGGTAATTTTTCGGTAAAGCTTAACGACCATGAGTTTTTATGTACGCCCACCGGCGTTTCAAAAGGATTCATGACTCCAGATTATATATGCAGGGTGGATGAGATGGGAAATGTCCTTGAAGCAAACGGATCATTTCGTCCGTCAAGCGAGATCAAGATGCATATGAGGGTTTATGCAAAAAGACCCGATGTAGGTGCTGTGGTTCATGCCCACCCCAATTTTGCCACAAGCTTTGCAATAGCGGGAGAGCCTTTGAACTTGCCGATCATGCCGGAAGCCGTGATCACTCTCGGCTGTGTTCCGCTTACACCTTACGGAACGCCGTCGACCCCCGAGATCCCGGATGCCATTGAACCCTATCTTGATGATTTTGACGCTGTCCTTCTTGAAAATCACGGGGCTCTTACGTGGGCGCATGATCTGTTGTCCGCATACATGAAGATGGAATCCCTTGAGTTTTATGCAGAGCTCCTGTACAAGTCAAAAATGATAGGAACGCCCACGGAATTCACAAAAGAGCAGATATCCCGTCTTGTAGAGATCAGACACAAAATGGGTATAAAAGGAAAATATCCTGCTGACAGACAGAAAGAAAACTGTTATAAATGTAAGAAGTGTTTCTGGAAGGACCTCTGAAATAAAACAAATGGATTTCTGGATAGTACAACAGCAGATGATCATAATCTTCATATTGATCCTGATAGGAGTGTTTCTGTTTAAAAAGAAGCACCTGTCAAACGATTCGGCAAGACAGCTGTCGTGGATCATTGTGAACGTGACGAACCCTATCACACTTTTATGTGCGGCGATCTCTGAAGAGGATAAAGTCGGCGTAAAAGAGATAGGGGTCGCTTTTTTGTGCTTTGTGGTAATGTTTGCGATACTGATACCCCTGGCATATCTGATCCCTGTAGTTCTCGGCGTTGAAAGGTCAAGACGGTATGCGTACAGGATGCTGGCGATCTTCGGAAATGTCGGATTTATCGGTATTCCCTTTTCGGCTGCGGTGCTCGGACCCGAATCGCTGATATTCGTCTCCGTGTGCGGACTGACATTCAATCTGGTCGTATACACGTATGGTGTGGAATCCCTTAAGGCAGTGGCCGCAAAGCAGCATCCCGAAACAGAGCAGGAAGGACGTTCCTTAAAGAGCCTTATCAATTCCGGAACGGTACTTGCCGTGGTAACGATAGTAGTTTACCTTGCGGATATAAAGCTTCCCGAATTCGGTATTTCGACATTGAAGTATATCGGAAACTGCACGACATTTCTGTCCATGGTCGTTCTCGGTGTTTCCGTTGCGCAGATGGTACCGAAGGAAGTGTTCTCGAGATGGCGACTTTACGTGTTTGTGGTGATCCGTCAGATCTTCGTTCCGATAATGTTCATTTTCCTGCTGAGGCCGTTTCTTACCAATGCGCTGATACTGCATACAGTGGTGGTGATGGTGGCAATGCCCGCCGGAAACATGCCGTTGATGCTGGCCAGGCAGTTCGGGGCAGATGAAGACATGATCTCAGCCGGCATAATCATGACGACGGTCGCTTCGATCATCACTATCCCTGCCGTCATGTATTTCCTGTAGCCGTATAGCATTTATATTTTACAAGTAGAAGATCGCAAGCGATTTTACCGCTTTTGCGGTCTTTTTTTGTTCATATCATACATATCCGTAAAAATCATAAAGACGCAGTTTCTGTCAAAGTCACGATAATAAAATCAGGTATTTACATGCCGCTTTTCGGGGTTCTATAATCGGACTTGTCAGAAAACAGTTCTATGTTTTCAAACGATCAGATCGTGCCGTTCGGCAGTGATTTCCGGAAGATCAGACACAGATTGATTTAAAAGATCAAGTAGGAGGTGCATATGATAATGAAAATGTTGGTAACTGCCCTTGGCAGGGCCGGGAAAGGTTTGTCTTCTTTATCAAAAGATGACAGAGGGATAGGCGTGGTTGAGGTGATCCTGATACTGGTTGTGCTGATCGGCCTTGTGGTCATATTCAGGGATCAGCTGACTTCAATAGTTGATTCGATATTTGCCAGAATAGCCGAGGATGCGGGCGGAGTATGAAGAAAAAGGGAGTGATCACGGTATTTCTGACACTGATGCTCAGTGTTCTGTCCATGTTCATACTTATGGCCGCCAGAGGCATACGGGTCTATATAATGCGAAGTGAAGCGGAATATGCGGTCGATAATGCGGTAAGGTCGTGCTTTGCGGAGTATAACAGGGAACTGTTTGACAGTTTCAATATCCTTCTTATCGACAGCTCGTACAAAGAATATGAAGGGGGGATCGATCGCATAGAAGATCACTTTTCCACATATCTTTACGAAAGCCTTACGGTAAATGAGCTGTGCGATGTGTCGGTAGAAGCGGGCCCGGGTGACAAGCCGGACTTCTGCGGTGATGATGCTGATGACGGATATCTGACAGAGTATATGAGGGAAAACGGAAGCCCGGGTTTTGATATTGATAACTGCTATTCATCTCTGATCTTTACGGCTACATTTACCAATCCGCTTACCGGTCCGTACTCTGTCACCAGGGAATACGCTTATGGAATGTAGGAGGGTATATAAGGGCAGCCTTACCGTTGAAGCTGCCCTTATACTTCCGCTGTTTATGACGGGTTTACTGACGCTTGTATCTTCTCTTTATATCTGTCTCTTATCCCAGAAGATACAGGCGTCCCTCCACCTTGCGGCACAGAGCATGGCAATATCCGCATCGGAAGGCCGCATTCCGGATACTGGCGATGCAAGGGATATGGTGGCGGACAGTCTGTCGGACTCGGATCTAAAGTTTATAGAAGACGGGATCAACGGCCTTGACATGTCGGGATCCGCAGTTGACGGGAGCGAGTATCTGAGCCTTGTGGTCTCCTGCAGCTTTGTGCCGTTTTCGGATGCTCTCGGGATCATAAGAGTACCTTTTTCACGTAAGTGTTTAACACACATATGGACAGGTTACGGAAGGGGATATTTTGCCGGAGGCGAGTATGTCTATATAACAAAAGATGGCGAAGTATACCACACTGACAGAAACTGTTCACATCTGAGACTGTCGGTAGAGACGACTTCACCGGATGAGGTGGGAAGTCTTCGAAACAGCAGCGGGAGCAGGTACAGACCATGTGAGCACTGTCATGCTCATCTGTCCGACAAAACACTTTTTGTCACACCGGATGGCGACAGGTATCATAACACCATTACGTGCAGCGGCTTGAAGAGAACGGTTTATGCAGTCAGAAAGAGTGAAGTACCTGACAGGAGGCCTTGCAGCAGATGCGGGAGATAAAACAGATCATGGCGCTTGCGGTGCTGGCTGTGAGCGTATATACGGACATAAGGGAAAGGAATATATATATACTGCCTCTTGCTGTCACATCGGCAGGCGCAGTGGCAGTCTCCCTGGCTGATTTTGTGTTCACTCCGTGTGGCCAGGGAGTCCATATCCTGATATGGGATATCCTGTTCCCTGCT
The DNA here is from genome assembly GCA_017526745.1 of Lachnospiraceae bacterium. Classification (GTDB taxonomy): domain Bacteria; phylum Bacillota; class Clostridia; order Lachnospirales; family Lachnospiraceae; genus UBA2868. Next base: position 18,620 of record JAFXQX010000035.1, read on the forward strand.
GTTACCGGCCTTGCCTTTATACTGATCACAAGGATAAGGGTGCTGTGTATGGGCGAAGGGGACGGGTATCTCCTTGCCTGCCTTGCACTTCTTCTTGGGGCCGCAAGCGACCTTGCAACTTTTGCGGCCGCCTCTTTTTTTGCCGGTTTGTATTCGGCCTTTCTTCTTGTGACAAAGAGGGGAGCGGGACAAACGCTCATCCCGTTTGCGCCGTTTGTGATGGCCGGGTTTATATTTACGGTATTTTATGGATTGTAGGCTAGAAACAAAAAAAGCACAGGGAAGTTTTACCGTGGAAGCAGCACTGATAATGCCGGTGATACTTGGCATTTCAGTGCTGTTTATTTATATCACCCTGTTTTTTTTCGACAGATGCACTATCGAGCATATGGTCAGCATGGCCTGTCTGGATCTGGCATATGAAAATGATGTGGGATCGGCGGCAGATATGATAAACGCTTCTCTTAATGAAAAACTGATGCTGGACTGGGATCTTGCAACCGACATACATGAGGATGATCTAAGTTATCATGTCAGGGTGGAAGCTTGTCCGGAGCTGTTTAACAAGCGATTTATCCACTCGTCGTATGCGCTGAAACACTTTTGCCCAAAGTATTAACAGAAGCTGCGCAATTTGGTATAATTCCCCTATGGTCGAAAACCTTTTTGCCCTGCTTGAAAAACAGGGCTATTTAAAAATCGAGTCAAATGTTCCCTTCGTTACACTTTATGTTCAATATGATATATCTTCGGCCAGGGTCGTCCAGGTCCTGGACTGCGTTGAAGAGATACCGATCACTGTCGAGCAGTATTCGGTATTCTGTGAAAAATCCAAGGAGCATATCAGGGACAGGGGATACGAGACCATTGATTTTCTGACACTGGTCGTGACCCCTTTTGTTGACGAGGCCAAGAAATTCGTGATCGCAGATGACAGGTGCTGGATCATCAATTCATACACCATGGCAGTGATCATTTATGATAACGAGCCGGATGATTTTTACGGATTAAGGCAGGTGATAGAAGAAGGACCGCCTTCACCGGACGTGATAGCAGCTGACGTTATCACTTCGGAGCCCGATCCCGAAGCATATTATCAGAGACAGGATACGGGAGGAAGGGAGTTTACTCCCGTTAACACGGCACTTGTTGCGATAAACGTGATCGTGTTCTTTGTAATGTCATTCATCGGTCCCACCGAAGATGTTGAGTTCATGCTGAATCACGGAGCCATGTTCGTTCCGGCGGTACTTGAGAAGGGTGAGTACTACAGGTTTTTCACATGCATGTTCCTGCATTTCGGATTCATGCATCTTGCCGGCAATATGGTCGTCCTTCTGTTCCTCGGGGATAACGTGGAGCGGACGGTCGGAAAGATAAAGTTCATACTCATATACATTCTCGGAGGCCTGTTCGGAAGCGTCGGTTCATTCGTATACGGGCTGATGTATAATCTCGGGATCGTTTCCGCGGGTGCGTCCGGTGCGATATTTGCAATGATCGGTGCGCTCTTATGGCTGGTTATCCGCAACAAGGGAAGACTTGAGGATATGACGACACTGCGGATATGCGTCCTTATCGCATATGCGCTATATAACGGGATCACATCGGAAAATGTTGACATGGCAGCCCATCTGTTCGGGCTGCTGGGCGGATTTCTTGCAGCCGTCATATTATACAGAAAGAATGATAGGAGCACAGTTTCATGAAGATCAACATATACTACGGAGGAAGAGGCATCCTTGATGATCCGACACTGTTCGTTATCGGCAAGATGACGGAAGTACTGACGGAACTCAATGTCAATGTTGAAAGGTTTCCGCTGTATGAACTCAGGAACCAGATAACATCACTTCCCGCCTCGATCAATGAAGCGGACGGTATAGTCCTTGCGACGACCGTTGAGTGGTACGGCGTCGGCGGATATATGATGCAGTTCCTTGATGCATGCTGGCTGTACGGAAACAAGGAGAAGATAAGCAAGACATACATGTTTCCGGTTGTCATGTCGCTTTCTAGCGGGGAAAGACAGGCCAAGACAAATCTCCAGGTTGCCTGGGAGATACTGGGAGGCCTCGCCTGCAGCGGGCTGTGCGGTTATGTGGATGATGCCACGAACTTCGAATTAAACGGCGAATACATCAAGATCATAGAGAAGAAGACGGAAAACCTGTATCGTACGATCTCCCAGAAGATGCACTCACTTCCGTCGAGCAACCAGGCGGTCAAGCAGATAGTCGGCGGAACAAAGAACATCCCGCTCACACCTCAGGAGACGGAACAGCTTTCAAAGTACGCATCGGATGAACAGTACGTTCAGCAGCAAAAAGAGGACATTCAGGAGCTTTCGTCGCTGTTCAAGGGAATGCTCGAAAAGAAGGACGTTGATGTAAACAAGCAGTTCATCAAGGATTTTGAGGATCACTTTGCACCGGAAGGTACCGTAAACGCTTCCTATAAGTTTATGATCGAGGACAGGAAGAAAGCCCTTATCCTCGAGATCGTCGACTCAAGGCTGAAGTGTTATTACGGAAATCACGATTCACCCGATATCCTGTGCCGGATAAAGCCCGAGGTCATGGAGCAGATCATCGACGGACAGATGAGCTTCCAGCGGGCATTCATGACAGGTGACATGCAGGTTAAGGGAGACTTTAGGATACTGCTCCTTCTCGATCAGGTATTCACGTTTTTGAATGCGGAGGAATAATGATGAAAAAAGACGACTGTATTTTCTGCAAACTGGCAAACGGAGACATTCCGACAAATACGGTATATGAAGATGATGATTTTCGCGTCTTCCTGGACGCGGCTCCGGCAACACGGGGACACTGTCTTATCGTACCGAAAGACCATTTCAATGATCTGGAGGATCTTGATGATACAACAGCAGCAAAAGTTCTCCCGCTTGCGAGAAAGATCATGAAGATGTTGAAGGATAAGCTCGGCTGGGAAGGTTTTAACCTTGTACAGAACAACAGAGAGCTGGCAGGTCAGTCCGTTTTCCATTTTCACATGCATCTCATACCGAGGTACAAGAATGACGGCCAGAAGATATTGTGGGAGATGCATGAACCAAAAGAAGGCGAACTTGAAGGAGTACTTAATGATATATTGTCATAAACAGTAAAAAGGAGAATAGGAAACAATGAGTTCAAAAGTTACTTACGACTACAAAAAAGCAATGAAGTTCATCGGCGAACAGGAGATCGCATCTATGTGCGATATCGTTGAGTCAGCCAAGGAAGTGCTCGTGTCCAAGCAGGGCGCGGGAAATGATTTTCTCGGATGGATCGATCTTCCCGTCGACTATGACAAGGAAGAGTTTGACCGCATCAAGAAGGCGGCTGACAAGATAAGGAGCGATTCGGAGGTGCTTCTTGTCATCGGTATCGGCGGATCGTATCTCGGCGCAAGGGCAGCGATCGAATTCCTTCGCCACAGCTTTTACAACATCATCCCGAAGGAAGTCAGAAATGCTCCGGAGATATACTTTGTCGGAAACAGCATAAGCAGCACTTACATCAAGCACCTTATGGATGTTATCGGGGACCGTGATTTTTCGATCAACATGATCAGCAAATCCGGAACAACGACGGAGCCTGCGATAGCTTTCCGCGTGTTCAAGGAAAAACTTGAGAGCAAGTACGGCAAAGCCGAAGCCGCAAAGAGGATATATGCCACGACAGACAAGGCAAGAGGATCACTGAAGAATCTTGCGAACGAGGAAGGTTATGAAAGCTTTGTCGTTCCCGATAACGTAGGCGGAAGATTCTCGGTCCTTACCGCGGTAGGGCTTCTTCCGATCGCAGTATCAGGTGCCGACATAGACAAGCTTATGGAGGGTGCAAGGGCCGGAAGAGAGCAGGCACTTACGGCACCGTTTGAAGAAAACGATGCACTTCAGTATGCGGCAGTAAGGAACATCCTTCTTCGCAAGGGCAAGAACATAGAGATCATGGCTAACTATGAGCCTTCGGTGCATTTTGTTTCCGAGTGGTGGAAGCAGCTCTACGGCGAGTCGGAAGGTAAGGACCAGAAGGGAATATTCCCTGCAAGCGTTGATCTTACAACGGATCTTCATTCAATGGGTCAGTTCATTCAGGACGGATCGAGAAACCTGTTTGAGACGGTCATCAATATTGAGACGTCACGTGAGACGATCACGATCGGCGAAGAGCCTACCGACCTTGACGGACTTAACTATCTTGCAGGCAAGACGGTCGATTTTGTAAACAAGAGTGCCATGAACGGAACGATCCTGGCTCATACTGACGGTGATGTTCCGAACACTGTCATAAATGTTCCCGAAGTTTCCGAATACTGTCTCGGGCAGCTGTTCTATTTCTTCGAGTTTGCATGCGGTGTCAGCGGATACACACTCGGTGTCAATCCGTTCAATCAGCCAGGAGTTGAGAGTTACAAGAAGAACATGTTTGCTCTTCTCGGAAAGCCCGGTTACGAAGAGCAGCGCGAGGAACTCCTGGCAAGACTGTAATGAAGACGATAATCCTGACCGGCGGAGGGACAGCCGGACACGTAACACCCAATATCGCTCTGATACCTGCGCTTAAAACACTCGGGTACGATGTTCATTATATCGGCTCGTATGAAGGCATGGAGAAAGCTCTGATCGCCGATTGCGACATTCCCTATCACGGGATATCATCGGGAAAGTTTCGGAGATACTTTTCTCTTAAAAACTTTACGGATCCCTTCAGAGTTCTTAAAGGTTACGGCGAAGCAAAGCGGCTGATAAGGGAACTTAAGCCTTCCATCGTGTTTTCCAAGGGAGGCTTCGTGTCGGTTCCGGTCGTATGGGCGGCAAGAAAAAATCATGTGCCGGTCATAATACATGAGTCAGATATGACACCTGGCTTGGCTAATAAGCTCAGCTTTTTTGCAGCAACGAAGATATGTTGCAATTTCCCTGAGACCATCGAAAAGCTTCCGAAGGACAAGGCGGTGCTGACAGGCTCGCCGATAAGAGCGGAGCTGATGCTCGGGGATGCCGCCAAGGCAGAGCGGATCTGCAATTTCGAGGATCCTGACAAGCCCGTTATCATGGTCGTAGGAGGCAGTCTCGGAGCTGCGTCCGTAAACGACATGATAAGGCGTATACTTCCCCGCCTTACGGAGAAGTTCAATGTGCTCCATCTGTGCGGTAAGGGCAAAACGGATGAATCATATGCCGGAACAAAAGGTTATTTCCAGCTGGAATATGCCAAGGACGAGATGAAGGATCTGTTTGCGCTTTCCGATATAATCGTGTCGCGTGCGGGAGCAAATGCCATCTGTGAGTTTCTCGCACTTCACAAGCCGAATCTCCTGATCCCGCTTCCCCGGTCAGCGTCCCGCGGAGACCAGATATTAAATGCCAATTCTTTTGCCAAGCAGGGATTTTCGCTTGTTCTTGACGAGGATAAGGATCTGACAGAGGATTCGCTCTACGATACGATATGTGATCTTTATGAGCGTCGGGAAGAGTTCCGCAAAGTGATGTTAAAGAGCGAACAGACAAATGCCGTATCGGCAGTGGTTAAGCTTATAGAAGAGACCGCCCTTGAATAGCAGCATGCCCAAGATCCTGTTCGAGGATTCATCGATCATCATCTTATCAAAACCTGCCGGCTTTGCGGCACAGTCCGCGAATGTAGGACAGAAGGACTGCGTCAGTTTCCTTAAGGAGCATCTGGCCGCATCCACATCCCGAAAAAGCGGCGAGCCGTATGTCGGCGTCGTACACAGACTGGACCAGCCGGTTGCGGGACTTTTGGTATTTGCCAAGACAAAGGAGGCTGCGGCCTTGCTGTCAAAGCAGGTACAAAACGGCGTGATGAACAAGCACTATGTGGCACTAGTCGAGGGCATCATCGATGAGCCGGATGGCAGGCAGCTTTGTAACTATATAGGTAAGGATCCAAAGACCAAAAATGCGTTTATCGCCAACAGTCCTGAAGAAAGTATTCAGGTCAGGGAAGCGAAACTGATCTACAGGACCGATAAGATACTCCGTGATAAGAATGAAACGATCCTTTCCATAGACCTTATTACCGGACGTTTCCATCAGATAAGGGCCCAGTTGTCCCACATGGGACACCCCATCGTCGGAGACAGAAGATACGGTGCGGCATCCTCCTATCCGAACGGCATCGCCCTAGCCGCAGACAGACTGGAATTTATGCACCCCCTGTCAGGCGAAAAAGTTGAAAAAATCGTTGACTTTTCGTTTTGCCTCTGATAACATATACAAGTCGCAGGAACGACAATGCACGAGTGGCTCAGTTGGTGGAGCGCGACCTTGCCAAGGTCGAGGCCGCGGGTTCGAGTCCCGTCTCGTGCTCGACACAAAAAGGACATCCAATCGGATGTCCTTTTTTGTCTGACATTAATGAGTTTTCTGAAGAAAAGCAATTCCACTACTCCGTCGGCAGACTGTGCTTCGCCAGATGTTTGGGAAACGGGCCGGACAGTTTGTATTTCAGACCGAGCTCATCAAGCACCCGGCAGAAAGAATCGATATATTTATCCCCTTTTATCATCTGCATGAAACTGATAAAGATTTTTCCCTCCATGGAGGATATCTCCAGGAGAAGGTGTCCTGCAACAATCGCCACGTATGATTCCACATATTCTGCAACCTCACCCCAATGCATTTGGCCGGTGTAGTTAACAAGAAAAGTCCCGTGCTTAGCCTCTTTTCCGGAGGAGAGGTTGTGCTTTGCCATATACATGCGTTTGTTTTTCAATCCGGATATTTGATCGATCTCATCATATAGTTTAAAAAGCTTACGCATCTGCGGATGACTGTAGGACGGATCCGTCTGCAGGATAAACTGCCCGCGTGTCATGGTTCCGAGTTTTGTCATATCCCATTTCAGTTGATCCCGTGTGTAATCCACCATGATATGCGCCAGCATATCACAGTGAGAATTTGGGATTCCCAATCCGGCAAAAGTGTTGTGCGCACATTCACCACAGATTATCTCATTTTTAGCGGGAAGAAGCCTGTCCAGTGATTTTGCCATTGCGATCATAAAGAATGTGTTTACGCTGGAATCCTGCCCACCCACAAGATCCATCACCTCTGACTGTGAGAACTCAAAAACATGAAATGTTTCTCGTCTTTTAAAGGGATTAAACAGCCCGTTCATATAATCCATAATCATTACAGTAGATTTTTTCGCTTTTCGGGTGTATATTGACGGTTCTTTTGTCAGCATTTCTATGGTCGGTTCGGTATCTTCACCCTCGAGTAAAGGCTCACCGGGTTTCCTGATCATCGGTGCATCCGGAAGGATATGATAACGCTCTTTAACATACTGATACACATTTGTCATTACCCATGGAAAGGCACCCCGTCCGCCACACAGGGAATGGCTGATGTTGAAATATATGTCTTTTCCTTCGAACTCCACGAACAACAGGTGATCGTTCACCTCATCAGAGCATACAAAACGGATTTTTTCAGACGAAGGAAGGACTGCAACAGGCCTGTCATTAGGCAGAAGAGTATAACCGCCGTCGTCCCCCTTTGAAACTTTAACACAGAAGTAGGGATATCTTGTGATCGCTGTGTTTACAGACTTTCTCAGTATATCGCCATCTACCGGCTCCTTCATGGTAACCTTGATACGGATCACATATGGGAACCTGTTTTCCTTTTGATATAGTCTGTATGTATCCAGAGAGTATTTCATATCAGCATACCTCACAAATCAGGAGACGGACCATGATAATAGTTGCATTATTATTTAGTATAAATCCGGAGCCTAAAAAAACAAGGAAAATGATATAATACTTAACAAAATGGAGTAAAGCCCTCATATATGTTTATGATAGGACAATTACCGGATGGAGAGTAACAGAAGATTTTACGAGGAACAGGCAGCCCCTATGATAAGGGAGAAGTTTCCCGGTTATGAGAGAAGAATAGCGGTAGGCATAGCCGGAGAAGGCAGTGACTGTTTCGGATATGATGATGAGATATCGCGGGATCATGACTTCGGAACGGGCGTTTGTCTGTGGCTTTCAGATGAGGATATGGCTGCCATAGGAGATGAACTTTCACAGGCCTATGATGAACTTGTGGCACAAAAGGAGAGGTCATTTTACACCGACAGGCTCCGGGAGCGGCGGGGCGTGATGTCGATACATGATTTTTACTCGAATATCCTTTGCATCGACTGCGACACGGATAAAGGCAGCCTTACAGAGGATCAGTGGCGAAACCTTGACCATGCGTGTCTTGCAACGGCAGTTAACGGCGAGGTCTTTAGGGATGATCTTGGTATATTTACCCGGTTCAGAAACTACCTGCTCGACTATTATCCTGACAGAGTATGGCGCATTCGGATAGCGGAGAAAATGCATGAGTATTCATCCGCACTACAGGTCAATTACCAAAGATGCATGACAAGAGGCGATTTGGTCGCGGCTGAGATCTGTCGCATAAACGGGATGATGGCGGCAATGGAGCTTTTCTTTCTGCTGAGGCGGAAATACATGCCGTATTATAAATGGGCATACAGGATGCTGACCGAAATCGATCGAGACGGTGCATTTTCAGCCAGGATAGAAGAACTGGCAAATCTTAAGGCCGATATGGGGCCATGGGAGGGTACAAAATACCATCCGAACCGTCCCAACCTTAAGGACAGGGTTGTAGGACTTGCGGAAGACATCGGTTATGATATCTCTGAAATGCTGAAAGATAGGGGCTTCACGGAAAGGATCAATCCTTATCTCGAAGCGGATGTAAATACATTGATCTCATAAGGAGGAAATCTATATGGCACTGATTCAGGTTAATTATCTGTCAAAAGCACTGTATCGGGAGGTTGCGCTTAATGTGATACTTCCGACAGACAGGTTTGATTCAGATTCAAACAAGTATATAAACAGCGGTGATCTCAAATTCAAAACACTTTATCTCCTGCACGGTCTTCTGGGCAATTACACGGACTGGGTCAGCCGCACAAGGATCCAGGAGTGGGCCGAGGAAAAAAACCTTGCGGTCATCATGCCGTCGGGAGACAATTCGTTCTACTTCAGATCCAGAACTCCCTGGAATGATTACGAAACATTTATAGGAGAAGAACTTGTACAGATCACACGAAGCATGTTCCCTCTTTCCGATAAACGTGAAGATACATTTATCGCGGGCCTTTCCATGGGCGGATACGGAGCCCTTAGGAACGGTATTATCCATTCGGAAAACTTCGGATATATCGGAGGTTTTTCATCAGCGATCCATCTGTTTGAGGATTTATCAGAGGAAGCAAATCTGGGATTATTTGACAATCTTGAGGCTGCGTCAAAAACAGACCTTAATCCCAAGATCGCACTTGAAGACATGATAAGAGAGAATAGAACCGCTCCGAAGTTCTACCTTTCATGCGGACAAAAAGATGAGTTCCTTAAGGTCAATGAGGAGTTCAGGGATCTGCTTGTGTCAAACGGAATGGACGTCACCTGGGATGAAGAGGACTACGGACATGAGTGGGATTTCTGGAACAGCCAGATCAGAAAATTTCTTGACTGGCTGCCCCTGTGATCTCCTTTATCGTATGAAATGTGTCCAAACGTGTTCTTCTTTTACGGGAAGACCGTATTTTTCTTTTCCGAGTGCGATACTCTTCATAAGGAATGACATGTTCCTTGCAAGAGTGCGCATCGTCTGGAGTCCTTCGGCATCTTCGGCAGCCTGTCCGGGCGCATTGCCGTGAACGCTGTTCCAGTACTGGCTTGATGCGACGGGCATACCGCTTATCGTAAAGTACTTGTTCAGCTCATCATATGTAGCCGAGCAGCCTCCGCGGCGGGCCACAACCACACTTGCACCGACCTTCATGGTCTTGTCAAAGTGTGTGCTGTAAAACAGTCTGTCAAGGCATGCGACAAGCGTGGCATTTGCCGATGCATAGTATACGGGGGAAGCAACTACGAGCCCATCGGCTTCTTCGAATTTCGGCGCGAGCGCATTTACCTCATCATCGAATACACACCTGCCTGTCTTTGCGCAGCTGTTGCATGATACGCACCCACGGACAGCCTTATTGCCGACCTGTATCACTTCCGATGAAACGCCTTCTTCATCAAATATCTTAACCATTTCTTTTATTGCGATTGAGGTATTACCCTCCGGTTTGGGACTGCCGTTCAGTATTATGACTTTCATGTGATCACTCCTTTTCAGATGATTTTGCCGACACGTTCATAATAGCATATAATCATAGACGAAAGAAATCGGGTATTCTGTTATAATAAACAGCAGTGATCCTACCGAAAGGGGAAACAGGAAATGGAAATTACAAGGGATCCGTCCGGATTTGTGATACTGTCGGAACACGTTCCTCAGATAGTTCAGGAGATAAGATATCATTCCACATATAATTTTATCGGCGACAGGATCGACGGGTATGAGGATCCGATAGCACTTCTTACGATAGATGCTGCCCGTGCCCTAAAGGGTGCGGCCAACGAACTGATGGTTCAGGGATACCGTCTCAAGGTGTTTGATGCATACCGCCCCGCCTGTGCCGTAAAGCATTTTGTCCTGTGGGGGATAGAGGATACGGACATCAGAATGAAGCCGTATTTCTATCCTAAGCTTGAGAAACAGGAACTGTTCATGAAAGGATATGTTGCCAAACAGTCAAGCCACAGCAGGGGAAGTGCGATCGATGTAACACTTCTTGACATGAAGACGGGCAAAGAACTCGATATGGGAAGCCCGTTCGACCTGTTCGATCCGATCTCGCACCCCGACTGCAGGGACATTACCGATGAGCAGTTCGAAAATCGTATGATACTGCAAAGTGTTATGACAAGAAACGGATTTGCTCCCATAGACTGTGAGTGGTGGCATTTCATGCTGAAGGATGAGCCCTATCCGGACACATATTTTGAATTCCCGGTTTCCGCTGCATATTTAAGGAAGTAAGATCAATTCATGGATAAAATCGTATACAGTCTGATACGTTCAAAACGCCGCACGATATCTGTTGAGGTGACTGAAGATGCATCCGTCATTGTCCGTGCGCCAAAGTGGATGGCCAAAAGAGAGATTGAAGCATATGTTTACGAGAACTCCGACTGGATCCGCAGGCATCTGGATAAAGCTTCAAAAAGAAACAAAAAAGCCGATGACCGCGGCCGGATAACAGACAACGAACTTGACGGCCTGGCTATCATGGCACTTGCCGAGATCCCGGAAAAGGTCAGACACTACGCAGATATTCTCGGAGTAACGTACGGCAATATAACTGTCAAGAATCAGAAAACCCTGTGGGCAAGCTGCAGTTCAAATGGAAACCTGAACTTCAACTGTCTTCTGATGAAAACACCGGAGCACGTCAGGGACTATGTCGTAGTCCATGAACTGTGCCACCGTCTGGAAATGAATCATTCAAGAGCCTTCTGGGACCATGTCGGAACCGTTATCCCCGACTACAAAGAGTGTCGCCGCTGGCTCAAGGAGGAAGGTTCGTTACTGCTGCGTATGAACAGGCAATAAACTGCAGGAGTTCCCTGAATCTGATTATTAAAAAATGTTTGCTTCAAAAAGTATAAAACAGATCGCCACGATAGTGACAGTCATCATTGTTCTCATCCTCTCCGGCTGTACGGCAAATAATATGCCCGCAGCCCCTGCTGCGGCAAAGACCGGACCGTCAAACGATAAAGAGGATTTACCGGAAGAGGAGCACACAGAGGGTCGGAGCCACCTTCCGGCAAGGGAAGAGATCGCACTTGATGCGGACTGGAAATACGCGGATATGGCTGTCATCAACACCGGTCAGGCAGTCATGTACAGAACGAAGTCTGACAGGAAGGATATTGTCATCGGAGTTAATGCGGGTCATGGGACGAGCGGCGGGGAGTATTCAGAGGTGTACTGTCATCCGGACAGATCTCCCAAGATAACAAAAGGATCCAATCCTGCGGGATCGTTAAAGGCGGTCGCTGTCTCGGCAGGAATGATCTTCGCTGACGGGACACCGGAAGCGGATGTTACGCTTTTGGCAGCACAGAGTCTCAGGGACAGCCTCCTTGCGAGAGGCTATGACGTTCTGATGTTACGGGACGAAGAAGATGTCCGGCTTGATAATGTCGCCCGCACCGTGATCGCCAATAATAAAGCAGATTGTCTTGTCTCGCTTCACTGGGACGGTGATGGGCGTTCATATGACAAAGGATGTTTCTACATACCGGTACCGGATGAGATCAAGGAAATGGAGCCGGTAAGCAGGATCTGGCAGGAACATGAAAGGCTTGGAGATGAGCTGATAAAAGCACTTAGTAAAAAGGGATGCATAATCTATTACGGGAGAAATGATCCGTTGGAACTGACTCAGACATGCTACGCCACGATACCGGCGGTCGTGATCGAACTCGGAAACGGTGCGTCATCACGTGAAGACGCTGATATTGCAAAGATAGCGGACGGACTCGTACACGGGATCGAATCGTATTACGGCAGGTGATCTGCCGGATCTTACACAGGGGGAAAATATGGATATTAAAGTTATCATCGAAGCTATCGGATATCTCGGATCGGCGCTTGTGCTCGTATCGATGCTGATGACATCGGTAGTAAGGCTTCGCATCATCAACCTGATCGGAAGTGTTATCTTTGCGGGTTACGCTCTTGCCATAAGGTCATACCCGACAGCGATCATGAACATCTGCCTTGCGCTCATCAACGTATATCATCTGTTCAGGATATTTAATGAACAGAGGAGTTACAACATTGTGGAAAGTGATCCGAACGACGGATATTTTTCATATCTGCTTGATAAATGCAACGCGGACATCCGCTCGTTTTTTCCTGACTATACCATAGAAAACGTTACGGTTGATATCGCTTATCTGGTTCTGTGCGAGTCTAATCCCGCATGTCTGTTTCTCGGAAAGGATAACGGGAACAAAGAGGTAGAGGTTATACTCGACTATGCTCTTCCGGCATACAGGGATACATCGGTCGGCAGGTTCCTGTACAGGAAACTTGCCAAAGATTACCGGACGGTCGCTTTCAGACAGAATGCGGATCACCATAAGCAGTACATGGAAAAGATAGGATATGAATATAAAAATGAAGAAGGATATATTCTGAAACTGTCGAGACTTGACAGGAACGACTAGGCTATCTCCGCCTTCTCCTCTCATTACTTCCTTGATAGAAGCGGTCTTTCTCATCATACATGAGTCTGTCGGCAGTCTTCTTGACTTCCCTGTAATCCATGCTGCCTTCCGTTACGAATACTTCGCCGATCGAAGCGCTGCGCTTTTTTTCAGCAAGTTTTTCGCGAAGCGAAGCAGTCATCGATCTAAAATCATCCTCATTGTCCGTAAACGTTACCGCTGCGAATTCGTCGCCGCCAAGACGATATACGTTCTTTTCCCCGAACACTTCGATAAGGCATGAGGCGACATCTTTAATAAGCAGGTCACCGGCTTCGTGTCCGTCCCTGTCATTGACCTGTTTTAGGCCGTTTATGTCGCACATGACATATCCGTAGGTTTTATTCCCGTTAATATCAGACTGCTCGAACTGCTCGAAAGCACGCCGGTTGCCGGCTCCGGTCATATGATCATTGAAACCGATCCTGATCAGCAGCTCCTTTCCTTCCTGCTCTCCGGACCACCAGTAGAGAAACTGGATCAGCATCTCAAAGAAGAAGAGGCACAGTCCGATACGAAGACTGTTTCCGTTAGTTATGATGAACTTTTCTTTTGTAACATATGAGATGATCTCGATCGCGGAAAATGCCGCAAAACATATGCAGCCTGCAAAAAAGTATTTCCGGTCTCTTTCAATACCGTTTTCTTTGCAATACCTGCGGTCCTTCATGAGTATATATCCGAGAAATGCCAGTACAATACCGTAACTTGCGCTGAATATCCACAGCGAATTATGCATGTCGATTCCGAAGAAGAATCGGAGCGCAAACAGAAGGATCAGTGACAGGGCCCAGAATATGACCATGATCTGCGTATACTTTAGTTTCTTTTGAACCGTGAACGAATTGATAAAACCAAGAGCCGGTATCTCGACAAAGATGATCAGTACATATGTCAGTATCCTGAAACCTGTGGTCTTTCCCAGAATAAGCTGCAGGAAGCCTGTCTGGATAAGACACCACATCCCCAAAAGTATCGCCATCATTCCGAGAGATGCGATGTTAAACGGAAGAAGATCTTTTCTGGGCACTGCGAAGAATATGCATATCAGAAGCACACCGAAGAAAACGACCACGAGGGACAGGACTGCCGGAAGAAGTCTCGGTGTAAGGAGGATCGTCGAAAAAACCTTTTCGGGACAAATGCTCACGTTCTTGATACGGCCGTCTCCGCCGGTATCCGCTCCTTCTTCGTCAAATACGGATCTCAGTATAACAGTGATCTTCTTTCCGGAATACTGCGGAATAAGAGGTATGCTCTGCCTGATGTTCCCGTAACCTTTTCCGGTAAGATTCTCTTCCGCGGTATATTCGCTCACCATGTCATCGCCGACATATACGGAAAAAGAAATGTTATCGGCAAGAAAACAAAATGAATCATCTGCACCAAGCGGGTCCGGAAGGAGTTTTGATATCGTAACACCTTCGGAGCCTGCATAAATATCATCGGTACATATATCCCTTCCGTCGGACGAAGTCCAGCCGCCCGACCAGTCATATTTTGATATGCTGTTGCGTCTGCTCAGATCGGTATCATATATGACATACAGGACTGTCAGCGCCAGTATAAGAAAATACACCACATGTAATAACCGGATCTTGGTCTTTTCGTTGATCTCTATCATTTAACCAGTTACACCCCTTGTTTTGCATCTCTGATGCGTCCGTGAAGATAAGTATAATATCTCCACCATGCGGTCAGGCCGCTTACCACCCATACGACGCCTGCAGATACCCAGATACCTGTCGCGCCCATTCCCATATACGATGTCATCAGTATCGGAAGAGTGAATCGACCGATCACTTCGACTATTCCGTTAAACAGTGCAAAGAACGCATCACCGACCCCCATGAGAACTCCTCTTACAACATAAATAAGACCGAGTGCGGGATAGAACAGGCTGGTTATCCTAAGCCCCATCCCTCCGAGCCGGATGACGCGCTCATCGGTTACAAACAGCCCCGTTATAGCTTCTCCGAACAGCTGCATCGAAAGTATCATAACAGCAGTAAGGACGAGCATGATAATGAGTCCTTTAATATATCCTTCATATACCCTGTCGTTTTTTCTGGCCCCGTAGTTCTGGCCGCAGAATGTGGCAAGCGATGCGCCGAGCGTTGTATACGGCTGATGTATCAGCTGCTCGATTCGGTTTGTAGCGGTAAATGCAGCGATCACAACAGTACCGTAAGCGTTTACAACACGCTGCACGGCCATGCCCGATATCGAGATGAGTGCGAACTGGAGCGACATCGGAACTCCCAGCTTTATGACCATGAGGCACATCCGTGCCTGCAGGATAAAATCATGCCGCGTCAGTTTAAAATACGGATTGACTTTGCAGGCAAATACAAAGCACCCGGCCGATGCGGCAAACTGCGCGATTATCGTTGCAAGAGCAACACCCCTGACGCCCATCTTCAGATTGTATACGAATATGATATCAAGCCCGACATTGAACAGAGTCGAAAAGATCAGGAAGTAAAGCGGAGTCCTGGAGTCTCCGAGAGCCCTCAGTATTGAAGCCAGGTAGTTATATATTGAAACGAACAACAGTCCCAGGCACATGTACCGAATGTAAAGCGAGGCATCGCCAATTATGTCGTCGGGAGTCGCCATTATGCGCAAAATGGCTGAAGAACAGAAGAATCCGATCGTACCGAACAGAACGGGAACGATCATCATTATGAATCCCGTATTTACGATGCATCGTCTGACGCTTTCGTCATCACCCGCGCCGTAGTACTGGGAGACGATGATACCCCCTCCGTTGGCGATCCCGTTGCAAAGGGCAAAGAACAAAAAGGTTATGGATGCACTGGCCCCGACGGATGCAAGCGCATCGGGCCCGACAAAACGTCCGACGATAACCGAATCCGCAATGTTATATATCTGTTGAAAAATGTTTCCGATCAGTGCGGGAAGGCTGAACAGTAAAATGTGCCCAACAGCGCTCCCGACCGTCATATCGGTAATATGATCTTTCATGTTAATAGGGCCTTTCGGGCTTGTAATTGGATAAATCTGATGATAACATAAAGCCGTTGAGAAATAAATGTGCAAATATGGCAGTGTAGAGGTTTAGATGGAAGAAAGAAAATACTCTGAAGTATTTACCTTATTGGGAATGATCTTTGTGGCAAGCCTTCTTGTTTCGAACCTTATCGCAGGCAAGGTGTGGGCCGTCTGCGCCGATATAACGGTGCCCGCATCTGTCATTTTGTTTCCCCTGACATATATCATTTCCGATATGATCACGGAAATATACGGATTTGCCAAGACCAAAGCTATCATCTGGGCCGGCTTTGCCTGCAATCTGATAGCGGTCATTGCATATGTGATAACGGTCGTTCTGCCTTATCCGAAATACTGGCTCGATCAGGATGCGTTTGCCGTGGTCTTCGGGCTGGCACCGAGAGTTCTTGTCGCATCCTTTGCCGGATATCTCTTCGGAGGATTTTCCAATACGATAGTAATGTCGAAGATGAAGGTCAGGATGCACGGAAAACGACTGTGGGAGAGGCTTATCATATCCACACTCATAGGCGAGGCTCTTGACTCGGCCATCTTTGTTCTCGTTTCATTTGCGGGTGTGATACCGGCATCTCATCTCTTCACGACGATCTTTTTCCAGTACATGTTCAAGGTGCTGTTCGAGATCGTTCTGATCCCCGTTACTTACTGGCTGATCAATACCGTGAAGCGCAGAGAAGGTATCGACGTCTACGACTATAATGTCAAGTACAATGTGTTCTGACAGACCTTCCAAAGCGAAAATCCTCATATGCGCTTTTATCATTCCTTTTGTCATGTCCGGCATCTTCTGGGCGCTGTGCCGGATGTATCCGTTCGGACCTTCGTCTATCCTGACGGGCGACATGAATGTCGAGTTCGTCAATTTCTATGCATATTTCATCAATACCCTTCACACAGACAATGATTGGTCATACATGCTGACGAAGACTCTCGGGGGCGATTTTCCGGGACTTGCGGCGTTCCAGCTACACGATCCGCTTCTGTTTATCCTTCTGCTGTTTCCCGGGGAAAAGATCATCGCCGGCATCGAGCTGATCTTTTCTATCCAGATAAGTATTGCGGGACTGTGTACTGCGGTGCTCCTTAACAACAGATACCGCACTTCGTGGGTCTCTCTCTTGTTTTCGACGGGATATGCATTCTGCTCGTTCTTCTTCGGATATCTCGTACTGACGATCTACTTCGGCGCCATTGCGATCCTCCCGCTCGTCCTGTACTTTTTCCTTGAATTCATTGACAAAAAAGAGCGCCTTATACCGTTTATCTTATCTGCTGCTGCTCTTATCTATATCAATTATCACATGGGCTTCATGCTCGTTATCTTCCTTGTGATCCTGTATATCTCAAGAATAATAGCAGATGCGGGTGCGGCAAAGAGACTGGGATTGCTCGCGCTTTCCGGGATCACGGTACTTCTTATCGACGGATTCTTCCTGCTCCGCACGGGCCTGTCGCTTATCGGCGAGAAGACTACGACCGGTGCCGATTACGGGGTATACAGACGGTTTCCGATGAACGAAGTGTTTGCGGGCCTGTTTGCCGCATGTTCCAGGAATGATCTGCGGCCTCTTATATACTGCTCGGTGGCGGCTTTTTTCTTTGCGGTCGTATACTTCATATCACCGCATGCCGGCAGGAGGGAAAAACTTGCAAACCTTTTTGTCCTGGCAGCTGTTGTCATCAGTATGTGGATAAACGTACTTGATGCCGTGTGGCATGGGTTCAACAATCCCGAGGGATTTTACTGGAGATACGCATACTATGTCAGCATCATTCTTGTCGTTCTCGGATATAAAGGTTTTCTGAGCCTTCTTGATGAAAGCGGGGGCGAACGAAGGATCAGGACCGTTGCGGTCTCTTCGGGCATCATCATCCTCTATATGGTATGGCTTCGCATCAGGCAGAATCCATACCTTGACACCAAACGGTTCATCATCAATCTTCTGATCGTGGCGGTGATATCGGCAGCCTCGTTTGCAATGGTAAAAGGCGGCAGGATAAGGATCGCGGCTTTTGTCCTGTTGTTTCTTCTTACGCTTCCGGAGATGCTTTATAACGCAAAGACCGCATATTTTTGTCTCAACTCTGAGGACGGACAGTTTCCGAAGGCGGCCGACTTTTTTGAAGAGTACCGCGAGATAGGAGGCGCCGTCTCCGACATCAAACAGGAGGACAAGGGATTTTATCGGATAGAGAAGGATTTTGACAGAGGCATAAATGATCCCTCTATGTTTGACTACGTCGGCCTTTCACATGACAGCTCCTGTGAGAAGGACGAGATACTTGACTGGCTTGTCAATTTCGGGTTCTGCAAGACCGTATATTTTACGTACTATAACGGCGGCAGCACTTCTTTCGTTGATAACCTCTTCGGGATCAGATATTACATCTCCCGTTTTGACAGCGTGGAGAAACCTTATGAGAAGATTCCCCGCAGCGGTAAATACTATGTGTACCGTAACGACAATGCTCTTCCGATGGCATACATTGCCCCGGAAGGACTGGCGGATCTGGACCTTTCATCCGGCAGCACTTTTGAAAAACAAAACCGGATAGCATCGTTCTGGATCGGTGAGCCGGTTCTTATCGGCGCGGATTATTCGGTATCGACGGATGGCGCAAAGGAGTCGGGAAAGGGTCATTATGAGCGTACTGCGGATGAGGGATACATAGTCTATGATATAAGGGTCACTTCAGAAGAGCCGCTGTATTTTTACTTCTACGCTCCGGGCCGGCAGGACGGGGAAGTATATGTGAACGGCGAGTCAAGAGACGTCTACTTTACGGTCAATCACTGGAACACTTTATGTGCCGGAAGATACAGCATCGGTGATACTCTTGAGATCAGGATGAAGATACTCGGCGACAGCCTTGATATCGATGAGGCGTGCTTCTTCTACGAGGATGCATCCGCTCTTTCAAACTGGTCGGAGGCGGCCGCAAAGCTTAACGGATCGATCGGGGATGTCGAAAAGATAAAAAGCTCACATTTCAGATTTACGACGGATACGGACAGCGACCGGACCGTTATAGTATCCGTTCCTTATGAGCCGGCATGGACAGTCACCTGCGACGGGACAAGGCTTGAGACCAGACGCGCCATGGGCATGCTCGAGTCATTTACGGTTCCCGAAGGTGAGCATGTTATCGAAATGAGGTATACTCCGGCAGGAACGGCGGCTGGTATCGCACTTACAACGGCTGGTATACTGCTGTTCGTGATATTATTTTTCACAAGGGAAGGCTCTCCTTTTCAGGAAAAATTGTTGAAAAGGTCGAAAATATCAAAAATTCGGAAATGACGTATAAAAATCAGATGATTTTGCTATACTGTAGTTGTTGCATCAGATGATATTCGAGGAATAAATAATGTACATTTTCAGTGCGATCTCACTGCTGGGCGGACTGGCCCTGTTCCTTTACGGAATGAGACTTATGGGTAACAACCTTAAGGAGAGTTCGTCGGGAACGCTGAAGATCGTTATAGGCAAGATCACAGACAACCCTCTTAAAGCTTTTGTTCTCGGGATGATCATAACTGCGATCATCCAGTCATCAACGGCAACCATCGTTATCACATCAGGTCTTGTGGCAGCGGGCGTTCTCTCGCTTGACCAGTCACTGGGCATCATAATCGGAGCCAACGTCGGCACGACGATCACGGGTCAGATCATCAGACTTCTTGACCTGAATGCGGAAAGCGGATCGTTCCTTCAGTTTTTCCAACCGTCAACACTTGCACCGCTCGCACTTATAATCGGTATCATACTGATAATGGGATTCAAGTTCAAAAGAGCGGACAACATAGGAAATATCGCAGTCGGATTCGGTATTCTCTTTACCGGACTTATGAATATGACGAGTGCCGTTACGGCTTTTTCCGGGAGCGGAATGGTGGACCGCCTGTTCGAGAACATGGGCAACAATCCGGTCATCGGATACTTAACGGGTGCTTCGATCGCATTCGTACTCCAGAGTTCCTCGGCAACGATCGGTATGCTGCAGGCATTCTCACAGGCCGGCAATATCCCGTTCAAGGTCGTATACGTTGTCATAGTAGGTGTATACCTCGGTGATTGTGTTACGACCGGTATAGTCTGTTCCATCGGAGCCAAGGCCGATTCCAAGAAAGTCGGTATGATAAACATCCTGTACAACATAGCAAAGACAGTGCTCGTTCTTGTGACCGTTACGATCCTCTATCATACGGGGATAATCGACGGACTGTGGAACAAAGTCATGCGTTCGGGCGATATCGCAAACGCAAACAGTATATTTAATCTTGTGTGCGCCGTTGTTCTTCTTCCGGTGAGCAAGCTCATCAAGAACTGTGCGGACAGGATCATCAAGGATGATCCGACGTCAAAGGGCAAGTATGCCGATAAGGTTACGGCACTCAACCCCGTTTTCTTCAGGACCCCCGCCATCGCATTCGGAGGATGTTATGATGTCCTGACGATAATGTTCAATGCCGCCAAGGAAAACATCGATAAGGCATTCCTTGCCATAGAAGCTTACGACAGCGATCTTGTCAGCCAGATCCACGATGAGGAAGAGAATATAGATTATCTGACCGACCGTGTCGATAAATATCTGGTCCAGCTCGCCCCTTATGTTTCCGAGGACCTTCATATCCGTATCCTGAAACAGTATCACAAGTTTGTTTCGGAATTTGAGCATCTGGGAGATTATGCGGACAAGATGGCCGATGCAGCGACCACGCTTCATGAAGAGAGGATCGAATTTTCGGACACGGCCAAAGGAGAGATCGAGCTTACAAAGAAACTTGTCGGCGATATACTCGGGTATGCTTCCAAGGCGTTCGAGAAGAGAGATATAAGCGCCGCTTACCATATCGAACCCAGCGTCAGCGTATTGCAGGATCTTGCATCCACGCTTCATGACAATCATCTTGTCAGACTGCGGGAGGGACAGTGTACCGTCCGTGCCGGCGTAATATTCTCGGATATACTGGCAAACATCGAGAGGATCGGAAAGACCTGTTCCAACATCGGTATAGCGACCATTGCAAGGGTCAGCTCCGAGGTCGATAACCGCAGGCATTCTTACACATCATCCATTCATCAGGGCAAGAATGAAGAATATAACAAGGAATACGAGAGAGTGCATAAAGAATACTATGACACTCTTCTTACGATAGACGGCGAGACGGAGACGGTGGATGTTTAAGCTTTTCAGACATATCAGAACGGTAAATGAACACCGGAGAGAAGTAAGACGCGGGTGTTTTAGGGTAGGACTGTATATGCAGGGCCTTCTTCACGACCTCAGCAAGTATTCGCCCTCAGAACTGTTTGCCGGTGCCAGGTATTATCAGGGTTACCGCAGCCCCAACAATGCGGAGCGCGAGTCCAAGGGATATTCGGAAGCCTGGATACATCACAAGGGCAGGAACAAGCATCATTACGAGTACTGGACCGATTACAAGCCCGGGGGCGGCGAAGGAGAAGGCCACCTGATCCTTCCGGTCAGAATGCCGAAGCGCTATCTTGTTGAGATGTACGTGGACAGGGTTGCGGCCTCGGCAACCTACAATAAGGGTCATTTTACTTATGACCTTCCGCTCAGGTATTTCCAGAAGGGTGACTACACGAACCTGATGGAAGAGCATACAAGGCTTGAACTGGAAAAACTGTTAAAGATGCTCGCGTCAAACGGCCCGGAAGTGACGGAAGACTATATCAGAAATGTCATACTAAAACACTATCCCGGGGCAAGACTCGCAGAGGCGCTTCATAAACGTAAGGCAAGATGATATGGCTTCTTCCAGGACCAGAGAGATTCTCGATATCTTTAGGGAAATGTATTCGGATGAGGTAAGGTGCTACCTTACACATGAAGATGCGTGGCAGCTGCTTGTGGCTACGATCCTTTCCGCACAGTGTACCGATGCAAGAGTCAATATGGTGACGCCCAGCCTGTTTGCCAAGTACCCCAAGATCGCGGATTTTGCAGATGCAGACATTTCCGAACTTGAGCAGGATATCAGGCAGACGGGATTTTACCACAACAAGGCAAAGAACATCAAAGCATGTGCGGCGATGCTGCTTGACGAATACGACGGGATCGTTCCCTCGGATATAGATGACCTTACCCGGCTTCCCGGCGTCGGCCGTAAGACCGCAAATGTCATAAGGGGAAACATATTCGGGATCGAGAGCATCGTAGTTGATACGCATGTAAAGAGGATATCAAACAGACTCGGGTTTACAAAAGAAGATGATCCCGTAAAGATAGAATACGAACTGATGAAGAAGATCCCGAAGGATCAGTGGATACTCATAAACATCTGGTTCATCACTTTTGGTCGGAGTTTGTGTACGGCACGGTCTCCAAAATGTCAAGAATGTCGGCTGGCAGGATACTGCCGGGATCGTCAGGCGAAGGCTTCTGCGAAGAAGCAGCTTCTCCCTCAGAAGGATCATCATCGGAAAGCCTGATAACGGCAGATGTGTGAGCATCAAGTATATCCTGGAGTTTTGAGATGGTCGAGTTTCTGGTGAGCGATCTGATATTGCCGGCACAGTTTATGAGACGCTGTATCTCGACGTACAGACCCTTCTCGGCATATATCTCGGCAAGCGTCGTGTAGTTGAGTGACAGATCGGTACCGATGTTGATCCCCGTATTAAGCGTTGCGACTGCTTCATCGGTATGTCCCGCATTTTTGTATTCGCATCCGAGGTCGAGGATAGCCTTGCAGACCGACGTGAAGTTCTGATCGTACTCGGACAGGATCGGAAGATTCGGGGCGCCGTATGTAAGCTTCAGATCCGTATTGGATATGCCGGTAAGGTTTACGATCTTTTTTTCGGAAAGATCCTTTATCTGACCGATAAGGGCCGCGCACTTTTCATTGACGGCAGGTTCCGGTGCCGGTATTGATTCGAGGGGGATCTTTATAAAATCAAGGTCGTCGAGAGGCTTTTTCAGTGTGTTGTTGGCACGACGCTCCCGCTCGGTAAAGCTTTTCAGGCCGTCATCGGGATTTTTAAGTGTCGACTTCATGAATATGAAAATGAACGCGGCAACCACCACAATGGTTGTAAACAGTGGAGATATCATTTATAATTACCTATTAATACTCTGGTGAGGAAAATCACATGATGAACTTTCGAAACAAAAAAACAAAACAGGCAGTATCGGCGGTGATCATAGCGATCCTCGTCCTTGCGATGCTTGTTCCGATGTTAATGTATCTTGTATCATAAACAAAATAAAAAGGTGTGTCAATTACGATGAAGACCGGCAGGATAATAAGAATATCAGCCATGATGGCTGTTACGGCCGCATTTGCGGCAGGACAGCATGTTTCATCGTACGCTTTTTCCGGAGAGGATGTATTTGCCGGAGCAAACGGACTGATGAAGGAAGCCATGGACACCGTAAGAAACGGTGCGGCTCCCGAAGGTAACGGCGCATCCTTTAACATGGAAATAGAGCCTGTGGTCGAGCGCGATCTGAGCGGAACGATCATGCAGGGAATATATGTTGACGACATCAATCTTTCCGGCAAGACATATGATGAGGCCGTAAACCTTATAAGAGACAAGGTCAGTTCCATGTCGGGCGCAAATATCACTCTTCATTCGATAGGGGATAACACCGTTGAAGTAACAGCCGCAGACCTCGGCCTTAAGTGGGATGATACAAACATGGTAGCTGACGCTCTTTATGTGGGACGTGCCGGAAACATAGTCGAGAGATATAAAGAGCGCAAGGATCTTGAACATAATAAAAGAGTCTATCCTTTAAACGTTGAGTTTGACAGGGAGACGGTTACGTCGATCGTGAACGAACAGGGAAGCCTCCATAATATCGAAGCAGAGAATGCAACGCTTTCAAAGGCCGACGGTGATTTTGTGGTCACTCCCGGAACAAAGGGAGAGAAGATCGATGTCAATGCATCAGTATCCCGCATCATGTCAGGCCTCGATAGCTTTACCGGAAACGACATGACGTTTGACATGGTCGTTATTGAGGATGTTCCCAAGGCAAGCGCTGAGGATCTTGAGAAGATCCATGACATTATAGGAAGCTACAAGACAAGCTTTTCGACGTCGGGAGCCGACAGATCCGGAAATGTTCGAAACGGTACCAGGCTTGTAAACGGAACGGTACTTCTGCCCGGTGAGCAGTTCTCCATGTACAATACGGTCAGCCCGTTCACTGAGGAGAACGGATACTTCCTTGCGGGCTCCTATCTTAACGGAATGGTTGTAGAAAGCCTTGGCGGAGGAATATGCCAGGTCAGCTCAACACTGTATAATGCAGTGCTCCGCGCCGAACTTCAGGTCGATGAGCGGCATAATCATTCCATGATCGTTTCATATGTCGATCTTTCAAGCGATGCGGCCATTTCCGGAACGAGTAAAGACTTCAAGTTCACGAACAGTTCGGACACACCGATCTACATAGAAGGAATAACCACATCAGATAAGCAGGTCATATTCAATATCTATGGTGTCGAGACAAGACCCGATAACAGGAAGGTTACTTACGAGAGCGAACAGCTGTCCGAGACGGTTCCCGAAGGAGAAAAGATCATCGCAGATCCTTCTGCACCGGTCGGATCGATCTCGACGCAGTCTGCACATACCGGTTACACCGGCAAACTGTGGAAGATAGTCACCGTCGACGGCAAAGAGACGGAACGCAGCGAAGTTAACAAAAGCACGTATCTCCCCACTCCGAAGACCGCAACAGTCGGTACGGCTACGGATAATCCTGCGGCAAAAGCGATGATAGATGCCGCCATAGCGACCGGATCCATTGATGCCGTCAAGTCCACTATAGGCGAACTGAATGCAGAGGCGGCAGCCGCACAGGCAGCGGCAGCGGCAGCAGCGGAAGCATTTGCCGCATTTGGGGAGTAGAGTTTTGGTGGATCAGATGCTGAAGACCGGTAAGGTACCAGAGAGCGTACTCAAAAGATCGATAATCAAACAGATAAGGACAAAACGTGACGAGATAGTGGTCGGAGCCGGCGTCGGTGAGGACTGCGCAGCGATCGCACTTGAAGCGGATGAGCTTTTTGTAACGTCAACAGATCCGATAACCGGGACCGGGCATGATATCGGCGCATTGTCGGTTCATGTTACCGCAAACGACATTGCATCATCGGGTGCGGAAGTCATAGGTATCATGCTTTCGATCCTTCTTCCCGAGGGCTGTGAAGAGTCGGAATTAAAGTCTGTGATGCAGCAGGTCGAGGAGGTCTGCGGCAGACTGAACATACAGACCGTGGGCGGTCATACCGAAGTCACTTCGGTCGTCAATCAGCCGGTCATCACGGCAACAGGTATTGGAAAGGTAAAAAGGGACAAACTTGTTACAACAGCCGGAGCACGTCCGGGAGATGATGTAGTCATCACGAAATGGATCGGACTTGAAGGCACGAGCATAATCGCCAAGGAAGATGAGGAGCATCTTCTTTCGCGCTTCCCCGCATCCATGGTTGAGACTGCAAAAGGTTTTGAGCAGTATCTGTCTGTTGTCCCCGATGCGGGATATGCCGTAAAGATCGGAGTTACGGCGATGCATGACGTGACGGAAGGCGGAGTGTTCGGAGCTCTGTGGGAAGTTGCCGAGGCAAGCGGTGTAGGTCTTGAGATAGAGCTTCTCGATATTCCCGTAAGGCAGGAGACCGTGGAGATATGTGAAGAGTACGGTATCAGCCCCTATCAGCTGATCTCGAGCGGATCGATGCTCATCACAACGAAGAACGGCGCGGAAGTTGTTAAGGCCCTTAAGGATGCCGGGATCAATGCGGCGGTTATCGGAAAGGTAACCGAGGGGAATGACAGGATCTTAAGAAACGGTGATGAGATCAGGTATCTGACACCCCCGGCCGCCGATGAACTGTATAAAGTGATCAGGAGAAAGGATAAAAAATGAACAGTGATGTCAGAAAAGAGATACTAGGCTACATAGAAAGGAATGCAAGGGTCGACCTGAAAGAGGTCGCCGTGTGTCTCGGACTTACCGAAGTCGATGTTGCAAATGAGCTTTCTGCCATGGAAAGCGAAGGCATCATCTGCGGATATCATACATTGATAGATTGGGAAAAGGTGACTGAGGAGAGGATACACGCACTTATCGAGGTAAAGGTCACCCCCAAGCGCGACAAAGGTTTTGACGACGTAGCCGAGAGGATATACAAGTACCCGGAAGTACAGTCCACATATCTTATAAGCGGTGGATTTGATCTTCTTGTATTTATGGAAGGCAAGACACTCCGCGAGATCTCGACATTTGTTTCACAGAAGCTCTCAACGCTTGATTCGGTCCTTTCAACCACGACCCATTTCATCCTACACAAGTATAAGGACTACGGCGTGATCTTTAACAAGAAGAAAGAAGACGAAAGGATGATCATGACACCATGAGAGATCCGCTTTCACAGGTTATCGGCACCATCAAGCCTTCGGGTATCAGAAAGTTCTTCGACATAGCCAGCGAGAGAAAGGATACGATCTCGCTCGGTGTGGGCGAGCCTGATTTTGATACACCGTGGCATATAAGGGATGAGGGTATATTCTCCCTCGAAAAAGGACGGACATTTTATACTTCGAATTCCGGTCTTATCGAACTGCGTACCGAGATATGCAATTATTATGACAGGAGATTCAAGGTAAGTTATGATCCGAAGAAAGAGACGATAATAACAGTCGGGGGATCTGAGGCCATCGATATAGCATTCCGTGCGATGCTCGATCCGGGTGACGAGGTCATAATACCTCAGCCCAGTTATGTTTCATACGAGCCCTGCGCGATACTTGCCGGTGCCAAGCCCGTCATCATTGAACTGAAGAATGAGGATGAGTTCCGTCTGACACCGGAAGAACTTGAAGAAGCAATAACCGATAAGACCAAGATCCTCGTACTTCCTTACCCGAACAATCCGACCGGAGCGATAATGGAAGAGGCGGATCTTGTCAAGATCGCCAAGATCTGTGTCGAGAGAGACATTTTCGTTTTATCCGATGAGATATATGCGGAGCTTTCATATAAGGGCGATCATGTGACTGTCGCATCCCTTCCCGGAATGCGTGAGCGTACGATCGTGATCAACGGATTTTCCAAGGCATATGCTATGACCGGGTGGAGACTCGGTTATGCGATGGGACCCGCAAAGATCATCGAGCAGATGACAAAGATACATCAGTTCGCAATAATGTGCGCACCGACAACGAGCCAGTATGCGGCTGTTGAAGCGTTAAAGAACGGTGATGATGACGTGAAGATGATGAGAACGTCATACGACCAGAGAAGAAAGTTCCTCATGAACGCCTTTGCCGAAATGGGACTTCCCTGCTTTGAACCGTTCGGAGCATTTTATGTATTTCCCGATATCAGGGAATTTAATATGACAAGTGAGGAATTTGCATTCGCGCTTCTTGATGCGAAGAAACTTGCAGTCGTTCCCGGAACCGCGTTTGGTGACTGCGGAGAAGGATTCCTTCGTATCTCCTATGCATACTCAATAGAAAAACTGCGTATCGCTATGGAACGTATTTCCGACTTTATTGAGGATCTCAGAAACAAAAAGTGATCAGTCGTCATCTTCGGTCCTGGATCTCGGGAGAGTGAATATGAACTCTGTCCCGACATCCACCGTTGATATGACGTTGATGTTTTCGTGATGTGCGTTTATTATCTCTTTTACAATTGACAGCCCCAGTCCTGTTCCTTTCTTGTCCTTTCCTCTTGAATGGTCCGTCTTATAGAACCGGTCAAATATCTGCTTTAAGTTCTCTTTGGGTATTCCTATCCCCGAGTCCTTGACCGATACGAATACGGTCTCATTTTTTTCGCTCGTTTCGAGCTTTATCGAAGAGTCGGGTTTACTGAACTTGATAGCGTTGTCTATCAGGTTGTACAGGACCTGTTCGATCTTTCCCTTATCGGCCGACACAAACAGTGATTCACCGTTAAGCACAAGGTTGAAAGATATGTGCTTTTTCTTGCACGTTCCCTCAAATGTTGCAGCCGTGTTCCTTATCGTCGAATTGATGTCAAAATCGGTTATGTCAAGGTTCATCCCGGTGATGTTAAGGTTGTTGAGCGTCAGAAGATTGTTGGTAAGTTTCGTCAGACGCTCGGTCTCATTCTTGACAATGTTGATGTATTTCTCATGCTGTTCGGGAGGTATCGTTCCGTCAGCCATCGCTTCAAGATACCCTTTCATTGATGTCAGCGGAGAGCGAAAATCATGCGACACGTTTGCTATGAACTTCTTCTGGTCGTCCTCAAAGTGTGACAGTTTATCTGCCATATAAGTAAGCGATGCGGCAAGATATCCTATCTCATCATTCTTGTCTATGTCGATCGGGTATGTAAAATCACCCTCAGCGTATGCTTCGGTTGCTTTTGTTATCTTCTTGAGCGGAATATAAACGATATCCGTGAACACGATGAGAATGAATGTGGACAGCACAAAGATGACGGCGATCGTCGCGAGCATGATGAGGTTCAAGTCATTGCGCAGCTCTCTTATCCTTATAAGAGGCGAATGGATGACCACATAGCCCTTCAGATTGTAATTGTATGTGATCGGTGCAAGAACGGACAGCATCTCTTCCGTAAAGCTTCCGTAGAAATATCCTTCCCGGTAGTAGCTCTTTCCCGGCCCGTCCTCGAGAAAACCGTTTATCTTAAAAGGCTTATCGGAATCATCTTCAGAGGATGAATTGTATATGACCTCCCCGTCCGTGTTCATGATCCAGATCGTCAGAAATGAAAAATCACCCGATGCCTTCAGCTGCTTGGAAACATCATCTGTCGACAGAGTATCATCATAGAAATATCTTGCATACGTGTTGGAGATCTCGTTAGCCGATCTGTACAGCTCGGTAGCTTTTTGCTTAACGAGAAAATTGTATGTGATGGGAGACGTAACGGTCAGAAGTACCACGACAGACAGGGCCGCAAAGCATACGTATGCAAGTATGAACTTGTAATACAGCTTGCGGTTTTTCTTCATACCGAGCGGGCCTCAAATTTGTATCCCACACCCCAGACTGTATGAAGACGCCAGGCGGCATGGTCGCTGATCTTCTCACGCAGACGCTTGATATGAACGTCGACGGTTCTCGTATCCCCGGCATATTCATATCCCCAGATGTGGTCAAGAAGCTGTTCGCGTGTGAACACCTGGTTCGGCTGGGAAGCCAGGAAGAAGAGGAGTTCTATCTCCTTGGGCGGCATATCGAGATACTGCCCGTTATACATTACCGAGTAGTCATTGAGGCTGATGATAAGATCAGGATATTCGACAACCTTTGTATCGGATGTCGGGGCTTCGACCTTGGTCTGGGTACAGCGCCGAAGGACTGCCTTTACTCTTGCAACGAGCTCTTTGGAGTCAAAAGGCTTTTCCATATAGTCATCGGCACCCAGCTCCAGTCCGAGTACTTTGTCGAACACTTCGCCCTTTGCGGAAAGCATGATGATGGGCGTGGGATTTTTACTCCTGATCTCACGGCATACCTGGTAACCGTCTATACCGGGAAGCATAAGATCGAGAAGTATGAGGTTCGGCTCATAAGTCTCATAGACCGAGAGTGCTGATTCCCCGTCATTGACGATCTTTGTGTCAAAGCATTCTTTTGTCAGATACAGATCGATAAGCTCTGCTATATTCTCATCATCATCTACTATAAGTATCTTCTGTTTTCCAGCCATACCTGTACTCCTTGGGATTATTTGAACTCGACTATCGTGACTCCGGCGTCTCCTTCTCCGAACTCGCCAGCGCGAAAGCCTGCGACATAAGAAACCTTTTTAAGGTGTGCATTCACCGCATTTCTCAGGGCGCCGGTCCCTTTACCGTGAACGATCCTTACACTTGTCAGATGGGACAGATATGCATCGTCGAGGTATTTGTCGAGCTTCGGGATCGCCTCATCAACCTTCAGTCCGATCAGATTTAACTCCGAAGAGATGTCGCGCGATTTGGACAGACCGTGTACGCCGAACCCGCTCTGTTTTGTCCGGCCCCTTTTGGTCTTTTCCTCTTCAGTGATCTCAAGATCGGAAATGTTCGTGTTTATATTTATAATACCACACTGTACCAAAAGATTTCCCTTCGGATCGGGAAGAGAGTGTACGTGACCTTTAAGGTCCATCGATATTATCCTGACACTGACACCGAGTTTAAAATCAGAAGCCTTGTGCGTACCCTTGGCAGCGGGCTTTTTGGCAAGGCCGGGGGAAGAGTTCTTATCGATCGCTTCACGAAGACTGCGCCGGTCTTCTTCGAGCGTGCCGACAGATGCTCCGCTCTTATTTATATTTCTAATTGCGGAATCGGCCAGGTCTTTTGCTTCTTTTAAGATGGTCCGGGCCTCTTCTTTTGCCTCCGAAAGGATGCGCTGCTTTTGCTCGTCTATCTTTTCCCGGCGTCTTTCGTAAGTCTTCTTAAGTGTTTCTATATCATGCTTGTATCGCTCGATCTCGTTGTTTGCCTCTTCAAGCGATATGCGGTCTTTTTCAAGCCGCAGGATGACGTCTTCAAATGAGGAATCGTTTTCGGACAGCTGCTGCTTTGCGCGGTCTATCACATCTTCGGGAAGCCCCAGACGTTTTGATATCGCAAAGGCGTTACTCTTTCCGGGTATGCCGGTGATAAGCCTGTATGTGGGAGCCAGGGATTCCACATCGAACTCGCATCCGGCATTTTCGACTCCTTCGGTATTAAGAGCATATATCTTGAGCTCACTGTAATGAGTGGTTGCCATTGTCCGTATCTTCCTTGCATGGAAGGTCTCGAGTATCGAGATCGCAAGTGCGGCACCTTCCGTCGGATCGGTACCGGCTCCGAGTTCGTCGAATAAGCACAGACTGTTCTTGTCAGCGTTCTTCATGATCTCTACTATGTTTTTCATGTGTGATGAAAATGTAGACAGACTCTGTTCGATGCTCTGCTCATCTCCGATATCGGCGAATACTTCATCTGTCACAAACAAAGTACTCTCTTCTGCGGCGGGGATATGGAGCCCTGCCTGTCCCATCAGCGCCAGAAGGCCGACTGTCTTAAGGGATACGGTCTTGCCTCCGGTGTTCGGTCCGGTGATGACGAGAAGATCGTACTCTTCTCCGAGAGTCACGCTTATCGGAACAGCGGTCTCTTTCGGTAAAAGAGGGTGACGTGCCTTAATAAGACGTATCACACCGTTCTCGTTATAGACAGGTCTGTGGGCTTTCTGGTCAAGCGCCAGCTGTGCTTTTGCAAAGATCAGATCCAGTTCGGAGAGCATCTCTATATCGGATGACAGCTCTGCCGTATGCTCACGGCATTTGTCCGAAAGGTTTGCAAGTATAACACGGATCTCTTCTTCCTCTTCAAGGTGCAGCTGTCGGAGCTCATTGTTGAGCTCAACTATGGCAGCGGGCTCTATGAAATAAGTTGAGGCGGAAGATGACTGGTCGTGGATCATTCCGGGAACGTTGCTTTTGTATTCGGCACGGACGGGAATGCAGTATCTGTTGTCACGCATAGTTATCACACTGTCCTGAAGATAGGTGCGGTATGTATCCGAGACCATTTTGGACAGCTGAGTATGTATCCGGTCGTTGGTGCTCTTTTGCTTCCTTCTGATCGATCGAAGCGCAGGGCTTGCGTCATCCGCTATCTCATCCTCCGACAGGATACATTGTCTTATCTCTTTGCACAGCGGCGAAAGAGGCGACAGCACAAGAAACATATCGGAAAGAGAGTCAGGGGAATCCTTTTCATCCTGGCCGTATGATCTTACCCGAAGGGCGTTTTCAAGAAGAAGAGCGATCGCAAGAAGTTCTCCCGTTCCGAGGGTACTGCCTTTCTCAAGGCGGCTGACGGATTCTTTCATATCCTTGCGGGCGTTGAATGATATCGGGCCGTTACGCAGTATCCTGCAAAGAGCGTCCCCGGTGTTTTGCTGGAGACGGTCTATATCAAAAAGAGAGCTTAGCGGAAGAAGCGAGGCCGCCTTTATGCGCCCAAGTTCCGATGATGTCCGGTCTGCAAGTTGTTCTATTATCCTGTCGTATTCCAGGATCTTTAAATACTTCCTGTTCATAACAGAGTTAATGATATCAAAAAAACCATTTTCTGAACAGTTGTTTTATGGCAGAAGAAGGCTATATATTGTGATTTTGACACTTATTCGGTATAATGAAAAACTATGGAAGAAAAAGATCAGAATTATGAATTCATGACCGAAACGATCAAGAAGCCTCCGGTAAATAAACGGAAGCTTTTTAAGAAGATAGTCACTACGATATTCCTGGGGATATTGTTCGGATTGTGCGCATGTGCCGCATTTGCATTCGCATTTCCGCATATTCAGGCATATCTGTATCCGCCGGACGAGACCAAACCGGTGTCACTTCCGGTTGATGAGAGCGTTCAGGAAGAAGAGCCCGTCGAGCCCTTTGTCATGCCGGAGAACGATTCATCTGCGGAGGCACCCGATAACGACAAGGCTCAGGGACCTGAGGACGGTGAAAAAAAGCCTGAAGATGAGGCTGCATCGACTCCTGCTCCGGATAATCCGGAAAAAAGCGATGAAGCGGAAAAGGAAGTCGTTGTAAACAATATCGTCGAGACAATAGAGAAGGATCTTGAACTTGATGATTACAGATCGCTCCTTCGCAAGATATCGGCTATAGCGGATGCGACCAAAAAGAGTCTTGTGACGGTTTCGGCAGTCAGCTCCAATACGGACTGGTTCAACAATTCATATGAAAACAACAATTCGACAACGGGTATCATAATTGCCGATAACGGCAGGGAACTTCTGATGATATCTCCGTCCGACATACTGCATAAAGCCAGAAACGTCAGGGTCACATTCTGTGACGGAATGACGTATCCCGCAAGAGTCAAGGATGCCGATGCAAATACTGATCTTTGTATCGTGTCCATCGATCTGGAACATATTGAAGAAAAGACAATGGAGCAGATCGAAATGGCCCAGTTTGGAGGTATAGCGACATCCGCTGTGGGAGTGCCTGTAGTAGCCGTAGGTGCACCGTACGGAGCCCCCGGGTCAGTCGGAACCGGGCAGATCACATCCAATTCGGTGGTGATCGACAAGTCGGATTCAAGTGTCAGGATAATATCCACGGATATATATGCAAGCGTTGACGGAAGCGGCGTACTTGTAAACTATAACGGAAGGATCGTCGGCATCATATGTCATGAGGACATGTCCGGAAATATGCCGAACCTTCTGCGGGCATATGCGGTATCCGATATTTCGGACAGCATAGAAAAGATCTCAAACGGACAGCAGCTCGCAACGCTTGGGATCATCGGAACGGATGTAACACCCGAGGCAAACGCCGACAGAAACGTTCCGTTCGGAGCGTATGTTAAAGAGGTAGTCGCGGACTCGCCTGCGATGAATGTAGGCATACGCAACGGGGATGTGATCGTAAAGCTCGGGACCACGGAGATCAGTTCATTTGCCGATTACAGGCAGGCGATGCTCGGATACCAGCCGCAGGATGTTGTGACGGTCACGCTTGAGAGGCCCGGCAGAGACGAGTATGCGGAAATGACATATGAAGTGACACTGGAGGAACTTAAATGAAATACATAGAAAGTTTCAGGGACGGCGAGGGTATCAATGATATCTACCTTGTCAGATCCAAAAGATCGGATGTGACCAAGACCGGCAAACCCTACGATAAGCTTGTACTTACGGACAAGACCGGAAGCATAGATGCGATGATATGGGATCCCAACTCAGCCGGAATAGACGATTTTGATGTTCTCGACTATATTCTTGTAAATGCTGTCGTGAACACCTATCAGGGGGCAAATCAGCTCAACATCAAGCGCGTCAGGAAATGCAGCGAAGGCGAATATGATCCCGCAGATTACCTGCCGGTATCTGAATATGATGTCGACAAGATGTGGGAAGAGCTGATGTCGTTCAGGGACAAGGTAGGGAACAAATACCTGTCTCAACTACTTGCGTTATTTTTTGATGATGCGGCTTTTGCGGAAAAGTTCAGAAAGTGTTCAGCGGCAAAGGCAGTGCATCACGGGTTCATCGGCGGACTTCTGGAGCATACTCTTTCGGTCACGAAACTGTGTGAATACTATACTAAAGCCTACCCGATGCTCAATGCCAATCTTCTTCTTACGGTGGCGATGCTCCACGATATAGGAAAGACAAAAGAACTGTCGGATTTTCCGCAGAATGATTATACGGATGAAGGACAGCTCCTGGGGCATATAGTGATGGGCGCTCATATGGTAATGGATAAAATGGACGGCATTGAGGGATTTCCCGAAAAGCTCTACTCGGAAGTGACACATTGCATCCTTGCCCATCATGGCGAATACGAATTCGGGTCCCCGAAAAAGCCCGCGATCATGGAGGCGGTCGCTCTTCACTTTGCCGACAATACCGACGCCAAGATGGAGACGATGAAGGAGATCTTTTCATCCACGGATAATGACGGATGGCTCGGGTTCAACAGACTGATCGATTCGAACATCCGCAAGACTTCAAGGAACGGATAGGGTATATGGACCATCAAAAGAACGAGATACTGACGGTTACGATCGATGATATCGGCAGAGACGGTGAGGGTATAGGCAGGTATGACGGCTATACCCTTTTTGTTAAAGATGCCGTTTGCGGGGATACCGTTAAAGCGAGACTTACTAAGGTCAAGAAAAACTATGCGTACGCAAGGTGCGAGGAGATCATAACGCCTTCGCCGGACCGGACAGAGCCTTTCTGCGCCGAACACAGAAGATGCGGCGGATGCCAGATCCAGGCGCTTTCTTACGATGCCCAGCTTCGCTTCAAGGAAAACAAGGTAAAAAATGATCTTGTGCGTATCGGCGGCATATCTCGGGAGATCGTAACCGGAGCATTTGACGGGATCATCGGGATGGATGAGGCGGTCAGGTACAGGAACAAATCGCAGTATCCTGTCGGACGGACATCTTCGGGAAAGATCGTTGCGGGATTTTACGCAAAAAGGACGCATGACATCATACCATGCAATGACTGCGGCATTGCGCCTGAAGAAAATGCAAAGATAGTCGGCATCATACTTGACCATATGAGGGAATACGGCATTAAGCCTTATGATGAGACGGACGGTAGCGGTACCATCCGGCACATCATCATCAGAAAAGGATTTGCCACCGGACAGATCATGACATGTCTTGTTATCAAACAGGCTTTGGGAAGATTGCGGGAAGGACATTATCTTGCCGGACAGGACGAGCTTACCGGAAAGCTTTCAAAGGTTAACGGGATGACATCGATAGTTGTTTCGTTAAATAATGAGAATACAAATGTCATCATGGGCAAAGCATCTCATACGATATGGGGAAGCGGTACTATACAGGACAGGCTTTGCGGGAAGACATTTGAGATCTCACCTGAGTCCTTCTTCCAGGTAAATCCGGTACAGACCGAAAAACTGTATGATACCGCCATAGAATATGCAGGCCTTTCGGGGAATGAAGAAGTATGGGACATCTGCTGCGGTATCGGAACGATATCGCTGTGTCTGGCGGACAGATCGCGCCGGGTCCACGGTCTGGAGATAGTACCCGAAGCCATAGAAGATGCAAAGAAAAATGCAGCTGCCAATAATGTGGATAATGCTGATTTTATCTGTGCGGATGCTGCCGATTATCTGTCAGACCATAAGGATGAGATAAAGGCTGATGTGGTCGTATTTGATCCGCCGAGAAAAGGCATGGATGAAAGATCGCTTGAGGCCGTCTGTAGTGCACATCCCAAGCGCATAGTCTATGTCAGCTGCGACAGTGCCACGCTTGCAAGGGACATCAGCTACCTTTCCGATCATGGTTACGGACTGAAGAAGTTTACATGTGTTGATATGTTCCCTCATTCGGTCCATGTGGAGACTGTGGTTCTGCTAACAAGGCAGAATACCTGACAATCCTTGAATTTACGCACTTTTGCGAGTTTTTCTCTTTCAATTATGTGGAGGAAAATCGCAAGGAAAAAACCCTGATTCAGAAAATTACCGTGGCG
>JAFXQX010000036.1 GCA_017526745.1 Lachnospiraceae bacterium
GTGAGACAGGGGGACGGGGCCGAAGTGGACCTGGGGGACGGGGTTAGTGGACCATTTTCAGCGCCTGCTTTCGAAAATGGTCCACTAACCCCGTCCCCCAGGTCCACTTCGGCCCCGCCCGCCTGTCTCACCGTCCGCCTGTCTCACCTTAAAAAAATACTTGCGAAATGGCAAACGGTACGTTATAATTGCATTTGCTGTTCGTAAACAGTGATTGACACATTAATTATGAAACAAATATTTAGTGAGGTGGATCAAGATGAAGGAAGGAATACATCCCGCATACTATCAGGCAACCGTAACCTGTAACTGCGGCAATACATTCGTAACGGGATCAACAAAGGAAGACATTCACGTTGAGATCTGTTCCAAGTGCCACTCGTTCTACACGGGACAGCAAAAAGGCGCAAGGACCGACGGACGTATCGATAAGTTCAACAAGAAGTACGGAGTTAAATAAAGAAAAGATGAGTGCTTTTTGGCACTCATTTTTCTTAATAACGGATCATGAAGAAAAAAGGCCCAAAAAACAAAGCGTGCTACTCGGGGATCGGAGGACAGGCCGTCCTTGAGGGAGTCATGATGAAGAACAAGGACAAATATTCCGTTGCGATCAGAACACCCGAAGGTGATATCGATGTCGCAGTCGAGGAGTACGAGACGTTTGCACCCTCAAAGGCGCTTACCCGCATCCCCTTTATCCGGGGAGTGTTCAATTTCATAGACTCACTCATCCTCGGTATCAGAACACTTAATTATTCGGCCTCCTTCTATGAGGAAGAGACCGATACGCACAAAAAGGACAAGATACTTGACCGCATATTCAAGGACAAGGCCGAAAAGGTTCTGTCCACGATAACCGTCATCATATCGATAGCGGTCGCGATCGGTCTGTTCATCCTGCTTCCCTACTGGCTGTCGCAGCTGCTTCGAAAGATCATCGTCAGCGATACTGCGGTAGCGATCATGGAAGGCGTGCTGCGCGTTCTGATATTCGTTGCATATATCGTCCTGATCTCGTGCATGAAGGATATAAGGCGCGTGTTCATGTATCACGGTGCGGAGCACAAGTGCATCAACTGCATCGAGAACGGACATGAGCTTACGGTAGAAAATGTGCGAAAATCATCGCGTGAGCATAAACGCTGCGGAACGAGTTTTCTGTTCTTTGTAGTGCTTTTGTCGATAATACTGTTCATATTCATAAGGGTTGAAGATCCGGTGGCAAGGATAGCCATAAGACTTTTGCTGATCCCGGTCATCGCATCCCTTGCATATGAGATAATAAGACTTGCCGGAAGGAGCAACAATATCATTGTGCGCATACTGTCCGCTCCGGGAATGTGGCTGCAAAAGCTTACGACACGTGAGCCCGACGATGCCATGATAGAAGTGGGCATTGCCGCAGTCGATGCCGTGTTTGACTGGAAGGAGTATCTGGGAAAACAAAAAGATGAATTATAGTGAAGCCATAAGATCCGGCGAAAAGACTCTGTCAGAGGCCGGTATATCGGAAGCAGCCTTGGATGCAAGGCTGCTTTTGGAATTTGTTACGGGATGTTCTTATGCGGATGTTCTTGCTCATCCGGATGAGGAGATATCTGACGAACAGACGCAGCTTTTTACAAAATACATAAATATGCGTGCAGGCAGGATCCCGTACAGCTATATAACCGGGATCTGCGAGTTCATGGGACTGTCGTTTTTCGTGAACGAGCATGTGCTGATCCCGAGGCAGGACAGCGAATGCCTTGTCGAGGAGGCCATGAGATTTGTGTTTGACGGGTCCGACATACTCGATCTTTGCACCGGGAGCGGCTGCCTTCTGATCTCTCTTATGAACTACAAGAACAACTGCAACGGCATAGGTGTGGACATCTCGGAAGGTGCCGTAGAGGTCGCGAAAAAGAACGCAGAGGCAAGAAGAGCCTATTCTGGACCGTCTGCGGGTTCGATACGGTTTTATACCGGAGATCTGTATGACGCCCTTCCGAAGGAGACCGGGGTATTTGATGTCATCATCTCCAATCCCCCGTACATCAGGACCGATGTCATACCGGATCTCATGCCCGAGGTGAGGGATCACGAACCTGTGATCGCACTTGACGGCGGAGATGACGGCCTTGAATTCTACCGCAGGATCGCAAAGCCCTCAAAAAAATACTTAAGGCGCGGCGGCATGATCTTCCTTGAGATAGGATTCGACCAGGCGGAGGATGTCCGCCGGATCCTTGATGCCAACGATTTTACGGATATAAACATAGTGAAGGATTTCGGAGGAAACGACCGGGTTGCGGTCGCAAGACTTCGGTAAGGAATACGGAAAGGACAGAAAATGTTTGACAGACTTGAAGACCTCCTCATCAGATACGAGGAGATCATGAGCGAGCTCGGCGAGCCGGGCACCGCAAACGATCAGGACAGATTCCGAAAGCTCATGAAAGAGTCGAGCGATCTTGCTCCTATTGTTGAAGCGTATAACGAGTACAAAAAAAACAAACGCAACATTGAAGATTCCCTTGAGATGCTCGAAGGTGAATCCGATGAAGAGATGCGCAGGATGCTCAAGGAAGAGCTTTCCTCATCCAAGGAAAACCTGGCAAAGCTTGAGGAAAAGCTCAAGATACTGCTCCTTCCCAAAGACCCGAACGATGACAAGAACGTTATCGTTGAGATACGCGCAGGTGCCGGAGGAGACGAGGCGGCACTTTTTGCGGCCGAGATATACCGCATGTACGTGCACTATGCCGAGGGCCGTGGCTGGAAGGTGGAGATGATGGAAGCGGATGAGATCGGGATCGGCGGCATGAAGTCGGTGTCGTTCATGATAACCGGCCAGGGCGCATATTCGGTAATGAAATACGAGAGCGGCGTACACCGCGTGCAGCGCGTGCCCGAGACCGAAAGCGGCGGACGGATCCACACATCGACGATATCCGTTGCGGTAATGCCGGAGGCGGAAGATGTTGATGTTGTCATCGATGAAAAGGATATAAGGATAGATGTCATGAGAGCTTCCGGAAACGGCGGCCAGTGCGTCAACACGACCGATTCGGCCGTAAGGCTCACGCACTATCCGACCGGGATCGTGATCTATTCCCAGACGGAAAAATCACAGCTCCAGAACAAGGCCAAGGCATTCGCCCTCCTTCGTGCCAAACTGTATGATCTGGAACAGCAGAAAGCCCATGATGCCGAGGCGGAGCTGAGAAAGAGCCAGATAGGCACCGGGGACCGTTCGGAAAAGATCCGTACATACAACTTCCCGCAGGGAAGGGTCACGGATCACAGGATCGGCCTTACCCTGTATAAACTCGACAAGGTCATGGACGGTGATATCCAGGAGATAATCGATGCATGCATCGCAGCCGACCAGGCCGCAAAACTGGTCCGCATGGGAGACTGAAATGGTATTAAGGAAACTTGCAAAAAGAATACGGCAGTATCTGCCCGTAACGATAGCTACCCCGCTTCTTGTATCAGGCGAGGTCGTGCTTGAGTGCACGATACCCTTTTACATTGCCGAACTGATCAACCGGATCAAGGCCGGAGCCGGGGTGGGCGAGATAGCTAGCTTTGGCGGCATCCTTGCCCTGATGGCGCTCGGAAGCCTCATCTTCGGGATGCTCGCGGGAATGACATGTGCCACCGCAAGCTGCGGATTCGGGAGAAACCTTCGCTCGGACATGTACGCCGCGGTGAATGTTTTTTCGTTTGATAACATAGACAGGTTCTCGACGAGCTCGCTGGTAACAAGGATGACTACTGACGTCACCAACGTCCAGAATGCGTTCATGATGCTTACAAGGATCGCGGTGCGTGCTCCCTTTATGCTCATATTTGCGCTGATCATGGCATTCCGGCTTGCCGGCAGGATGGCGTGGATATTTGCCGTAGTAACTCCGATACTTGCAGCAACTCTCGTTACGATAGCGTCAAAGGCGATGCCGCTTTTCAGACGCATATTCAAGAAATACGATGCTCTTAACGAATCCGTCGAAGAGAATATAGTCGGCATGCGCGTGGTCAAATCTTTTGTCAGGGAAAGCTATGAGCAGGAAAAGTTTGACAACGCAGCCGAAGAAGTTCGCAAGGATTTTACCAGGGCTGAAAAGATCCTCGCATGGAACGCTCCGGTCATGCAGTTCTGCCTCTATGTCGTGATGGCGTTTACGCTCAGCTTCGGATCGTATGTCGTGATCACGAGCCGGGGACTCGAACTCGATGTCGGACAGATATCGGCCATGCTGACATACGGTTTCATGATACTGTCATCCCTTATGATGATGTCGATGATATTTGTCATGATAACGCTCGCTTCGGAAAGCGCATCGCGTATCGCCGAAGTTTTTGATGCCAGGCCCAACATCGTAAGCCCCGATCCCGAAAACGCCGTTGAGTCGGTATCAGACGGTTCGATAGAGTTTACGCACGTAAATTTCGCATATATGGGAAACCCCGACAACAATGTCCTTACGGACATAAACCTTTCCATCGGATCGGGTCAGACAGTCGGCATAATCGGCTCGACCGGAAGCGGAAAATCATCCCTTGTGCAGCTCATTCCGAGACTGTATGATGCCACATCCGGAACGGTACGTGTCGGCGGTGTCGACGTCAAGGACTACGATCTTGAAGTTCGCAGAAAAAGTGTTGCCATGGTGCTTCAGAAGAATGTCCTGTTTGAAGGTACGATAGCGGATAACCTTCGATGGGGGGATCCCGATGCGACGCTTGAGGATATGAAGAAGGCCTGCCATCTTGCATGCGCCGATGAATTCATCGACTCGTTTGAGGAAGGATATGATCACAGGATCGATCACGGCGGCGTGAACATATCGGGAGGACAGAAGCAGAGACTGTGTATCGCAAGAGCGCTTCTTGCCAAGCCGAAGATCATAGTATTCGATGATTCCACAAGTGCGGTAGACACCCGTACCGATGCGATGATACGAAAAGGGATGAGAGAGTATATACCCGAGACCACCAAGCTGATCATTGCCCAAAGGACTGCTTCGGTGCAGGATGCGGATATGATAGTCGTCATAGATTCCGGAAAGATATCCGATGTCGGAACGCACGAGGAACTGTTAAATAACAGTGCTATTTATCGCGAGATATATGAGTCCCAGAACTCTCAGGCAAGGGAGGGAGGTGATGAAGATGGCAGGTAATCACGGACCCGGCAGAAGAAGAGGACCCGGCCTTGCTCCGGGAGAGAAGCTCTCCAAAGGGATAGTAAAGCGTGTGCTAAAAGATGTGCTGTCATTTTATCCCGTGATGCTTCCGGTCGTCATCGTATGCATCACGACTTCATCGCTCATCTCTTCGATGCCCTCGATATTCCAGCAGAAGGTCATCGCAGTGATAGAGAGCTCATACAAGAGCGGAGACTGGGCAGGAGTCAGGGACGAGATCACAAGACTTGTAGGGCTTCTGATCTCATTCTACTGTATATCGGTAGCCGCAACGATAGCTTTCAACCAGATGATGGCCGTCATCACCCAGGGCACCCTCAAGAAGATGAGATGCCGGCTGTTTGACAGGATGGAGACTCTTCCCATAAGGTTCTTCGACCGCAAGCAGGTCGGCGATACGATGAGTCTTTATACAAACGATATAGATGCGCTGCGCCAGATGATATCCCAGAGCTTCCCGCAGATGTTCAATACGGCCATCATGGTCATCACGGTCATAGGCATCATGCTCTGGTACAGTCTTTACATGACCGTTGTGATACTCCTGGGCGTGTCCCTTATGTTTGTTGTCACCAAGTTTGTCGGAGGAGGAAGTGCGAAGTACTTTTTCAAACAGCAGCAGGCACTCGGAAAGGCTGAAGGATATATCCAGGAAACCATCAGCGGGACAAGGGTCGTAAAAGTATTCTGTCATGAGGACGAGTGCTCTGACGAATTCGAGAAGCTGAACGAAGACCTGTTCAACGTTGCGTCGCGTGCAAATAAATATGCCAACATCCTCGGACCGATACTTAACAACATGGGTAACATCCTTTATGTTGTCGTGGCGATCGCGGGCGGCGTGTTCATTGCATCGGGGCTGCGCAACATCAGCATCTCCGGCATGGATTTTTCGATCAGCCTTGTTATCCCTTTCCTCGGGATGACGAGAATGTTCTGCGGACAGATAGGACAGATATCGATGCAGATAAATGCGGTCGTTGCAGGCCTGGCGGGATGCGAGCGTATATACCGCGTCATGGATGAGCAAAGTGAAGCCGACAGCGGCTATGTCCATCTTGTAAATGTCAAAGAGGTAAACGGAGAGCTTGTCGAGACTGATGAGCCTACAAGACTCTGGGCGTGGAAGCACCCTCACAAAGAGCTTGGAACGGTAACGTATACACCTCTTCGCGGCGACGTGGTCGTCGACGGTGTTGATTTTTCATACGACGGAGAAAAACAGGTACTGTTCGATGTTTCGGTATTTGCCAAGCCCGGTCAGAAGGTCGCGTTTGTAGGTGCCACCGGTGCGGGCAAGACGACCATCACAAATCTTTTAAACAGGTTCTACGACATAGCGGACGGCAAGATAAGATATGACGGCATCAATATCAACAAGATATGCAAGGCCGATCTGCGCCACGCCGTCGGTATAGTTTTGCAGGATACGAACCTCTTTACCGGAACTGTCATGGAGAACATACGCTACGGAAAGCTTTCCGCTTCCGACGAAGAATGCATAAATGCGGCGAAACTTGCCGGGGCACATGATTTTATCATAAGGCTCCCGAAAGGATACGATACGGTGATCTCGGGGAATGCCGCAAACCTTTCCCAGGGGCAGCGGCAGCTGCTGTCGATCGCAAGAGTCGCCGTTGCCGATCCTCCGGTAATGATACTTGACGAGGCAACATCTTCGATAGATACAAGGACAGAGGCGATAGTCCAGAAGGGAATGGATGCCCTGATGAAGGGCAGAACGACTTTTGTCATCGCTCACAGACTGTCGACTGTCAAGAATTCGGATGTTATAATAGTGCTTGATAAGGGCCGCATTATAGAACGGGGCGGACATGACGAACTCCTTGCGGCAAAGGGACAGTATTACAGGCTGTATACAGGTGCATTTGAACTTGAGTGATGAAAGATAAAAGGCAGACTATCTACAGGATAATCAGGATCGGATATACCGGGGATCTTCCGAGCAGGCTGTTTGATATCGTGATAGCCGTATCCATCCTTGCGAATCTTTTCATTATATTTTTCGAGACGTTCGATGTCTCGAAAAGATATCTTCCTGCGCTTAGTATAATCGAACTTGTGACCGTGATCATATTTACGGTCGAATATCTTTTAAGGCTTGTTACGGCGGATCTTGCCTATCCGGGCGCCAAAACGTTTGCGGCCGCTGTTGCCGCATTTGTATTCTCCCTTTACGGGATAATAGATCTTGTTTCATTTCTTCCTTACTGGATCTCGCTCGCATTTCCCGCAGCCGCTATTCCGTCGGGTGCGGTGGCCTTCAGGATGCTGCGTGTTGTGAGGATCTTAAGGCTGTTTCGGATCAACAGATATTATGATGCATTCAACGTCATAACAGATGTCATACGGGAGAAGAAAAATCAGATCCTTTCAGCTCTTTTCATAATCCTGATGCTTGTTCTTGCAGCATCCGTTATCATGTACAATCTCGAGCATGAGGCTCAGCCCGAAGCGTTCAAAAATGCCTTTTCGGGGATCTGGTGGGCCGTCTCGACCCTGCTTACAGTCGGCTACGGAGATATCTATCCCGTCACGACCGCGGGACGCGTTGTCGGAATAATACTTGCTTTTCTCGGAGTCGGTATAGTTGCGGTCCCGACCGGTATCATAAGTGCCGGATTCGTTGAGCACTACACGAGGATCAAGGATCTTGAAGGAGTCAGCGACGAGTATCCCCTGGGCTTTGTCATGACGGATATGGTAAAAGGCCACAAATGGCTGGGAATGAAGGCGGGAGAACTGCCGCTTCCGGAAGATCTTACCGCGCTGGCCGTCCTTCGCGGCAAGGATACCTTTCCCCTGAAGGCCGATACAATCATCAAGGAGGGAGATCGTCTGATCATAGCATCTTTTGCCGAGGACGGTGCCGATATGATGCTCGGAAGGATAATCGCCGGGCCGAGGAGTGAATGGATTGGAGATAAGACAGGGCCTTTTTCGGAAGATCTCAACGTGTCGTGCCTTCGGATCAACAGGGAAGGCAGGAGTTTTGTCCCGGATGGTGATACAGTTATAAAGAGTCATGATTCCCTGATCGTATTCAGGAGACGGAGCGGAGGACGGATGTGAAGAGGAACATTATAGACCGTACCGCGATCATCATTCACATGATCGCCATGTGTATCTTCGCCGCGGCACTCGTTTACATGCACTGGTTCATGGTAAACGACAGGGCGGTCCTGATCCCGCGCGAAGACGTCAAGGTCATAAAAGAGTGGACATATATCGATCAGCTGACCGGACCTGAGAAGATCACATCTCCGGTCAGAGTCGACAAAG
Source organism: Lachnospiraceae bacterium (assembly GCA_017526745.1). GTDB lineage: Bacteria > Bacillota > Clostridia > Lachnospirales > Lachnospiraceae > UBA2868. Next base: position 8,502 of record JAFXQX010000036.1, read on the forward strand.
ACGACAGGGATACTTTTGTATTTGAGGGAAGACTTCCCGACAGCTATCCCGAAGGGTCTGTATTTGCGATACTCAACAGGGTCGCGTTAAAGATCGAGATCGGGGACAGAGTCGTCAAACAGTGGGTTCCGGATGATGCTCCGGTCGTAGGAGGTCCTCCCAAGAACTCGTATTTTATCGTGCCGGTCAGACAGGATGATGCGGGCTCTGTCATCAGGCTGACGTTTTCGGGAAAGTATTTCGGCGGCAAGATGTTCGATGCATTTGTGGGCAGCGAATATGAAGTCGTAAGATTTCTGGAGATAAAAAGCGGCGTTTTCCAGTTTGTCATGTCGATTGTACTCCTTGTTGTCTCACTTGCCATAATCATCACGGGTATAGTTCTTCGAACGCTCTACAGGCACAGCGTGAAGCTTGTTTTTATAGCTGCCGGCGTGTTTGTAACGTCTTCGTGGATGGTCACGGATTCATTCGTGTTCCAGTTCCTGACAAGATCCCAGTTCATCGACGGCTTCATGTCATATATGACGACGCTGTCCATCATTTTCCCCTTTATCGCCTATCTTAATTCCATACAGGAATACCGTTACAGAAAATGGTATTTCGTCCTGACGGTCATCGAGTTCCTGAACCAGATCGTATTTACCGTACTTCACATAACACGCATATGGAACTTTTCACAGACGCTCCTGTGGCTTGATATAGTTCTCGGCATAGGCGTGCTCGGATGCATGACCCTTACCCTGATCGATATCGCACGGGGATACGCCAAGAGTTATAAATATGTTGCATACGGATTTCTTGCGCTCATGATCATGACGATCGTTGAGATCGTCCTTATCAATACCGTTGTAGAGCGCGTGGAGGGCGGCGTCATCATAGCCGGCCTGTATATCCTTCTCGTATCGGCCATCGTCCAGCAGCTTATGGAGATACGCCAGATGGGTGTTGAAAGAGACAGGGCAAACGAAGCCGGTGCGGCCAAGACCCGCTTTCTTGCCAGCATGTCCCACGAGATCCGTACACCGATCAATTCGATCCTCGGCATGAACGAGATGATCATGAAGGAGACGACCGATCCAGACATATTAAACTATGCCGGCATCATCAACGATTCGGGTACGATGCTTTTGTCACTCATCAATGATGTGCTCGATGTTTCCAAGATCGACAATGACATGGAAGAGATCGTATGTGCCAACTACGATCCCGGCAGGATGTTTGACAGCGCTGCTGACATGCTCCGCACGGGAGCGGCCCAGAAAGGCCTTGCTGTCAAGATCGGCAAGCCGCAGAATCTTCCTCCGCAGCTGTACGGTGATGAGAAGAGGATACTGCAGATCGTGACCAACCTTATCACGAATGCGGTCAAGTATACCGAGGAAGGATCGGTCACGTTATCCGGGGAATGCTTCAGACAGGAAAAGGGATACGTACTGTGCTTTTACGTAAGCGACACGGGAGTCGGCATCAAGGAAGAGGACCTTGATACCATCTTTGATCCCTTCCACCGTCTCGATCTTCGTAAAAATCAAAGCATCCAGGGTACAGGCCTCGGGCTTTCGATCGTAAAGAGCCTTGTGGAGAAGATGGGCGGAGAGGTCAATGTCGAGAGTATTTACGGCAAGGGATCGACATTCTCCGTGCGTCTGCCTCAGCAGGATCTGGAGGAAGTTGAGGTCGAAAAGTACAATTCCGGAAATGCCGTGGAAGATGATGATCTTAGCGACATAGATGATAACTACATCGCCCCGGAAGCACAGATACTTGAGGTCGACGATAACCTTTCCAATCAGGTGGTCGTAAGGGAATTCTTAAAATCAGCCGGAGTGAAGCTTGACATTGCGTCCGGAGGAAATGAGGCGCTCAGACTGTGCAAGCTCAACCGGTACGATTGTATACTCATGGATCACATGATGCCGCATCCGGACGGTATCGAGACCTTCCACCTGATAAGGACGACTGACGGAAGCCTTAATAAGACTACACCGGTCATAATACTTACAGCAAATGCGATAAGGGGAAGCAGAGCCCAGTATGAGGCCGAGGGATTTGACAATTATCTGAGCAAGCCCGTGGAGTCGACAAGACTCCTTAAGATGGTACGCAAATATCTTCCGCCGGAAAAGGTGCTTTACAAGCCGAGAAAGCGCAATGCTCCCATTAATACGGCCCTTTCCGGACCGTCTGCCGCCGTCCCCGGCAGGGTTTTGGTACCTTCATCGGGTCCTGTCGACATGGCTGCACTGTTTGCCAGATTTGACAACAAGGAAGAAACGGTTAATATGATCCTTGAAGAGGTTATCAAGGAAGGCGAGAGGAAGATACCTCTTCTTCGAGAACTTGCATCAAACGGTGATATCAACCGCTATGCGGTCGAAGCCCACGGCGTAAAGGGCGTCATGACGAGCACATGCGTGCCCGGTCTTGCAGCTACGGCAAAGAGCCACGAACTTGCCGCCAAGGAAGGCAAGCAGTCTTATGTGGATGAGAACGTTGAATTTTTCCTCAAAGAGTATGAGGAAGTCTTGCAATACATCAGGGATTATCTGAAGGGGAAACAAAAATGAAGAAGATACTGATAATTGACGGCACCAAAGAAGAAGCCGCCGCACTTGCCCAAAAGCTCGAAGGCGGATACGAAGTGGTAAATGCCTCCGGTTACAAGATCAATAACATGGCCTTATCTACAGTGATCACGATCGCCAATACGATCGATTCGCTCGACAATTACACGGCCGGAAAATCACTTCGCGTGGCGGTCTGTGCAAGGGATATAGCCGAAAATCTCGGCTGGGATGAGGACAGATGCAGGAATGTTTACTATATTTCGCTGCTTCACGATATAGGCATGATAACCGTTCCAGACTCGATAGTACATAAGCCCGGGCGTCTTACGGAACCGGAATACGAGGTCGTAAAACGGCATACCTTAAAGAGTGCGGAGATGCTGCGTGACATAGATGTTCTCGACAATCTCGTACCGGCAGTGACAAGCCATCACGAAAGATGGGACGGATGCGGCTATCCTTCCAAGAAAAGAGGAAAGGACATACCCGAAGAAGCAAGACTCATCGCGATAGCGGATGCATATGTCGCAATGTGTTCAGACAGGGTATACCGTTCCAAGATGCCGCATGACAAGATCATTTCGGAATTTGCAAGATGCCGTGGAACGCAGTTCGATCCCGATATGGCTGATGTGTTCATATTCATGTTAAAGGAAGGTTATTCCGTCGATCCCGATATCGAGCAGACGAAAGAGGCAAGCGATCTTGCCGCGACACACGGCGGGTTCAGAAGCATCTTTTCATCTGCGGACCAAGGATCTGACGGCATAGAAGGAGAAAAGGATGCACTTACGGGACTGTTCCTTCGTGCATATCTTAATACGAGCGTCGGAAACAGGATAACGAAGGAACGCTCCGGTGCGTTGATGCTCATACACTTCAGGGGTTTTGACGAACTGAGGGAGAGGTACGGAAGCGAAGAGGCTGATGCCGTAATTAAGGATTATTCCGACAGGCTCAGATCATTCTTCAGGGAAGCCGATATACTCAGCAGGCTTTCGGCCGATCAGTTCGCTGTATATGTCAGCGGCGAATCCGGTAAATCCGTTATAGAGAAAAAAGCACAGATGATCACCGAGATAACGGATACGGACGGGGCGTTTGAGAAGTACCGCGATATCGTGGGGACTTCCATCGGCATATCGATGTGCCAGGAAGACGGTATAACGTTCGAAGAGCTCTACGGCGTTGCAAGATCCGCCCTTGAAGAGGCAAGAGACGAAAAGACGAATACCTACAGGTTCAAATAACATAGGAAACAGAAAAAACACGAGGAGGCTGTTGCATCCGAAGGATCGGCCGGTCAGAGAAACCGAGGGTATTTACCCTCGGTTTTTTTGGTGCAATAACAGAAAACCTGTTGACATAATTACTGACATAGGATAGAATAACCTTGTTATGTAACAAAGATGTGTAACGAAGATATGTAACATAGATACGTAACGCTGATATATAACAAGGATATTTAACGATGCCTCCAAAGGAGAAGGTTTCAAAGGTCAGAGTGTCGGACACGGCTTTTGAGATGACAAGAGAATACGGATTCTCCTCGGTCACTGCAAGAAAGCTGGCGGAAAGACTCGGGTGTTCGACTCAGCCCATATTCCGTGCATATGAGAATATGGATGAACTCAGGACAGACCTTTTCTACATGAGCACGGACTATTTCCTGACGAGGCTGCTTTCCAAAAAGACAAGAACGCCGGCATACATGAGCCTGGCGATGTCATATATAGAGTTTGCAAAAAAAGAGAAAAATCTGTTTGAACTCATCGCATCGGTCGATGATTTCGGAACACAGACTCTTGCCGAGTTCTTAAAGAGCGAAGAAGGGGAACAGCTCCTCGGCAAAGTCTCAACCGCATCGGTTCCCGACACGAAGAGGCAGGAACTGTTCACGATGTTCTGGATGTTCGTACACGGTATGGCATCCCTTATCGCGGGAAACAGGATCGAATGTTCCGACAGGGAGATCAGAACGTATATCACCAAGGCTTATGAGGGCTTTGTAAGCCGGATATGAACAGGGGAGTATAAAAGGGGGAAATATGAGCAGCAGACCGGTAAGAAGGAACAGACGCCGCAGAAAGATCGTCCGCGGCATGAAGAAGACCTTTATCAATGTTGTATTTGCACCGGCAAGGATACCGAGGATAAAAGGGGATACACTCGAGCTGATCATGAAGATGTGTGAAGCAGCCGCTCTTTCGTTTGCGGCAGCACTCGTGCTTCATATAGCCGTGCCGGATGCGGTAAAGACCGGAGTGGTCGTATTTTGCGGGATCGTATTTGCAGTCCTTCTCCTTGCGATCAAATTGTCGGATTACCAGGAGAAGATAGAACAGTACAGGTATTACGGCTTCAGGATATAAAGCCGGTACACATACACCAAAATAAAGAGCTCCGGAATAGGGGCCGGCGCTCTTGGTACATAGAGGGTTTATAATATAAGAGGGGGGCGTAAGCCCTCTTTTTGTATTACAGTTCTATCGCGATGTCGTATACCACGGGATTGAGTTCCCTGATACATTCCATATGCTCGTTCAGAAGGTCGATATTCGTATCGTAATCCTTGTGGAAGTACTTGATCAGGTTAAAATATGCCCAGGCGCTGTTTGCATCGGGATATACAAGCGCCTTCTCAAAGTATTTTCTGGCAAAGGGGATATTGATGTAATCATGCAGATGAACCGTATCCCCCGAAGATGAGCGTACCTCGCCCGTCATATAGAAAAGGCCAAGCCTGTTTGCGGCATACGGTTCATAACGGTCGGCAGATATCGTCAGATAGTGTATGAACGCATTTACATGGTCCGTGATGTCATCCTTGGCACCGCGCACTATGATGTCAGCCTCGCGTGCGGCAAGATTGTTACATGCGTACACGTAGCCGCCTTCTGCGGCATCCTCGAAGCAGTCTTCCGATGTTGCCGGCTCATCAAGCTTTTCGGCAAGTGCGGGGCATTCGTTTATTATCCGGCCTATGAGGTTTACGGTTGCCGGGGATCTTATTGCGGAAAGAGTTGCAACAGCAAGATCAAGAGCCAGTTCGAGACGCTCCTGCCTTGTCATCTTTTCGATCTCGTCTATCACCTCGCATTTTTTGAGGATCGATTCACATCTGTAGTTGACAAGATAGTATCCGATCACGTAGAAAGCAAGAGGCGTTCCGTCTCCGGAACATGTAATCCCGTCTTCCGTGAATGTGATACCTGCAGCCTCGCAGTACAGCGGAAAAGCTTTGCTGTAGTTTTTCCTGCATGGTATCTTGCGGTAGAAGAGCAGGTCGGCGTATGATTTTTGCGCAGCTTTGTTGCCGGTGAGGGCAAGGCAGATTATCTCGCGTTCGGATGAAGGCGAACTGTAACCGTACCTGTCAAAAACGGTCTCCTGCAGTTCCTGCTCGTCGGCTTTGTAGGTGTTATTGCATGTTATCTTCAATTACGGCCTCCTTATCAGCTTCCGGCGCACCAAGGGGTGAGAATGTCAGCGCACAAAGTACGGGAAGCGCGCAGAACAGCGCATACATATATCTGAATTCGGCATAAACGGGCGATGAGATCACAAGCGAGAGAATGATCGCGAGTATGGGGACTGCCGCGATGATGCCGCAGGTGTTCTTCTGAAAACAGCATCTTACAAACATCAGCAGGACGATCCAGGTGTACATCCCTGTTGCGGTAAAGATCATAAGAACGGGATTGTTATAATACAGCCACAGATACTGATCCATTGCATTTCGAAATGCCGGGCTTACGACTGTCTGCTTAAGGCCGTATCCGTTATCCTCGATATCCCAGTACCATACCCAGTAGTTGTAACCCGAATTCCAGTAGCCGCACGTGCTGTCGACCCATGCGATGATATAAGTCATGGGATTTTTGATAAAAGTGCGGCAATATACTGCAAGAAAAGTACCGATGTTATCTGTAAGATATCTTTCGTTTCCGAGATCGCGGATCATGTTCTTTACCGGATCCGAGATGTCGGGATTGTAGGTATCCTTTATCGCATCAATATCCATGAACTGTGCAAGAAAAGCCCTGTCATCATCGGCGATGTGACCCTTGTCCGTAATGACGCGGCTGATCTGCTGAAGCGGTATTGACAAAGACTCGACTGTATCGGGCTGGGTCACGTCCAGTGCTCCGAGCACGGGATGCTTTAATATGAATGCGGCAACGATCATGGCAGCCATGATCGCGATGAGCTTTGTCTGCTTTCTCATAAGAAGCAGCATGGCTGCAAATACAAAAACGTATGCGAACAATCCGTTGCTCCTTAGCAGGCATATGAAAGGGGCGCACACCGCAAATCCGGCGATGTTTACCGAACGCCTCCCGATCCCGCGGCATATCCTTGCAAAGAATATTATAAGGAGTGCCGTAAATGCTCCGAAATAAACATCCTTCCATACCGTGAACGAGAACATGATATGAAAAGGCATGACCATGTACCATATAAGGGCTGCTGCCCGGCTCCATTTCGGAAGGGCCAGATCTGCCATCGTTCGGACGGAAAATGCAAATACCGCCGCAAGAAAGGCAGCCTGCACGATGACATAGAACGCTGCTGCAGCATTTATATCGCCGAACATAAGAAGGCCCGCACGGAGAAATGCGCCGATCATAAGAGTGTGGTAGAAGGGCTGGTGATTTGAATACCGTCCCGTAAATATCTGATCTATCTGGTCTATGGAATCAAGCGACATAAGGCCCGGATAATAGCTGAGGAAATATACCGTCAGATAGGACAGCAGTATGAGTATGAAGGGAAGCGTAAACGACAGAGCGGGCGAAGCCGGTGCCTTATCGCTGCTCTCTATGCTTCCGCCGTCGAATGAGATTCTGATCCTGCTATCATCTGCGATAAATGTCAGGATGTTCCTTACCGCAAAATACGATCCCGCAAAGATCATAAGAACAAGCGCCGCTTTTTGCGATCTTACAAACATCGGTGTCCTGTTGTCGGGAAGAAGCGGAAAGAGCCATATCTGATAGTTTGCGATCAGGATAAAAAATGCCGAGATGGCTGACATGACATTTACCGCCACCGTATGCTCTTTTACGGACGTTGCATTTTCGTTTGCAAGACAGTAAAGGGAAAAAAGGGAAAAGAGCAGATAGGGCGCAAAAAGAGCCCGTGATCCGGTCAGGGTGATCAGTCCGAGCAGTATGCAGATGATGTTTATCGCACGGTATGTTTTACTCAAGAGTCTTCCTTAATCATTCGTACGGGTAAGGGTCGGAGAATACCGGCTCAAAGTCCGAGAAAATATTCCGATCGAACACGAGGATATACAGACTGTCGTCGTATTTGATCTTGTCGATCGCATTCGGAACGAGAGTATCCGCCACATATTCAAGTTCCTCTGAGCCGACAGTGACAAAATATTTATCCACGCCGGGAACATCAACGTATCCCGAAGGATCCGACTGGTAATGCCTGACACCGTACCTTCCGTCCGGCCAGAACAGTATCGGACTGACCGTTATGGTGTTATCCGAAAGTACTGTCACGGCATTGGCCGTATTCCAGAAGCTTGAATATCCCCTTGTCAGGCCGTTCTCGCGGTATATCTCGATAAGCTTGTCGTTTTCGTTGGCGTTAAGTGCGGACGGGATCTGCTTGACCGTCAGCATGCATATGAAAGCGCTTGCCGCAAATACGGGAACGAGCAATATCACCCACCTGACATACAGCTTCTCTTTGAGCATGTACAGTATGTAGAGCATCGAAACGATGACCGAACAGCATACAAGGCCTGCAAGACGCCAGTTCGATACGAGGGCATAGCTTACCGAATACGTTACCATCGTCACAAAGAACATCAGGTGATAGAACAGTATCAGAAGCCTCAGAGGCCGGCTTGTTATCTTGCGGTATGATATTGCGGCAAATACCGGGATGATAAGAAGAAGCACAGCAAAAAAGTACAGGACGAGTATTCTGATCCCGTCAAATGTCATCATCGGCACATCGCCCGACGAACTGCCGGTCAGAACCTTTATCCATTCGAGAAGGAAGGGGCTCTGCTTCCATACCCATCCGTCCGAGGGCAGAAGTGCGGTTATCGAATCCTCGTATTCGCGGCTTCCGAAGAAGACCATCTTGATGACTGTCCCGGCAAGTCCTCCGGCACAGATGATACCTAGCTTCTTAATAAGATCCCTGTCGCCTTTAAGAGATATCGGTGTTTTGTCAAAGTATCTCTCAAGAACGAGAGACCCCGCAAAAGGGACAAAGAACAGCAGGACGGTCGCAATGCCGTTCGTACAGCATAGCATGCACCAGAGCGCGAGCAGTACGTACTTTTCCTTTTTAAGGACCGCATATGCTATGCACATGAACACTATCGCCAGACTGTAATGGATGATATGACCGTAGAAGATCATTCTCGTTATCTGCGATGCGCACATGAGTATGCAGGTCAGGCCGGAAAGAGCAAATGACTCACCCCATGTACAGTCTGCCGAGCGCATGTAGATGAGAAGAGTTGCGGCGAAGATAAGCGCGAAAACAGTCATCCCCAGCTGGTGGGAAAAATAGGTAAGGCCGAACTTGGCCACGATCGGGATCATGAGCGGAATACCGGAGAAGGGCAGGAAGTATGCATACCAGTAATCCGGATCATAAAAATGTCCGCTTGTTACGGAGGCGTTCGCCCACAGGATTGTATCGGTGTAGTCTGCGTTAAATTCCGCCCTGCATCGCCTCCAGAGGAAAAAGATAACCACGAAAAGGCCCAGCACAAATATGCCAAGCCCTATCGCAGTCGTTATGAACTTTTCGTGTTTCTTCACAAAAGCCATTATAGTGATTCTTTACAGATTGAATTTATTGATTATATCGTTAAGGTCTGAGACTGCATCACGGCAGCTGCTCACCTTGTCGATACTGTCGATCGATTCGGATGCCATCTCGGTCGTTCTGTTTGCGATATCGACAACGCCGTGGCTGGTCTCCGAAACGTTTGAATCGATGCCCGAGATCGCTCCGGCGATCTTTTCGATATCGGATGTAAGGCTTCCGACGCTGGTGCGGATCTCATTCATGCTCTGGCCGAACGTTTCGGCATCATCCTTGTACTGAACGCTGACTTTGCCGAATTCCTGATAATCGGACAGAACGTTTGTCTCGAGGAAGGAAGTCGTCTGAGTCAGGCAGTCAGACAACTGTCCGACCGCATCGTTGACTTCGTTAACGATACCGCCGATGTTTGTAACGGCTTCGGACGTCTGGTTTGCAAGGTTTCCGATCTCGGTCGCAACAACCGCAAATCCTCGGCCGGCTTCACCGGCCCTTGCAGCCTCGATCGAAGCATTGAGCGCCAGGAGCGATGTCTGTGATGATATTGCCATGATCGTTCCGGTAAGCTCGTTGATCTTGTTGACCGCCTGGGAGGCGCCTATTGCTTCTTCGGATTTCTGCTTGACGCTCTCATACATATCCATTGTCTTGCGGCTGGCGATCTCGGTCGTCTCGGCAAGCTCATTTGCACGTCTTACGACTTCATCGGACAGCTTGGTACCTTCGTCAGCAAGCCTGTCGATATCCTGCGCATTTGTCTGAACGTTTGTGACGTTTGCCGCGATCGTGGACGTGGTTGCGGCAGTTTCTTCCATACCTGCGGCAAGATTCTCGGTTGTAGCCGAGTTGTCCTCGCATATGTTTCCGACCTTGTCGATCGTAGCCTGAAGCATGTTGACGTTCGTATCTATGCTCGAGCCCGCGCGCGATATCATCGTTACCATGTCGCGCAGATTCTGGCGTGTTACCGAAAGCGCCCTTGCTATGATACCGATCTCATCCGACCTTCTCTCAAGCCGTGCGGATTCGGCGTCTTCCGAAAAATCATAATTTGCGGTCTTGTTGATGACCGGTACGAGGTGCTCGAGAGGCCTGAGCATGATCATCGTAAAGAATGCAACGAGTACTACCGAGATGATAAGGAAGATGATCCCTATGACGATCAGCATCGTGCTCATCCTGTCAACGCTTGCCATCATCGCATCCCTGTCGGCCGTAACGATAACGATGTTGCCGGCCTCGGTGAACGCATATCCGGCCACCTTATCGGAGCCCTTGTATTCGTATGTGCATGATCCGTCGGGAACGGTCTTGCCTGCGGCAAGATCCGCAACTATACCCTTAACGGCTGCATTTTCAACCGGATTGCCTATCTTGGAAGCGTCCTTGTGATAGAGCATCGTGCCGTCGGGCGATACCATGTATGCATAGGATCCTTCGACACCGGACATTTCGATCTGGCCGATAAGCTTGTCATAGTCGATCCTGATCAGCTTGTCATGATCCGCAGTAACGAGAACTATGTTACCCGTGTCCGTAAATGAATAGCCGGCAAGCTTTAATGCACCCTTGTATTCGTAAATGACGAATCCGTCCTCAACGGTCTTGCCTGCGGCAAGATCCGCAACTATACCCTTAACGGCTGCATTTTCAACCGGCTGACCGATCTTCTCGGGAGTAGGATGCCAGAGCATCGTGCCGTCGGGCGATACCATATAAGCGTAGGAACCGTCTACGCCGTCGATCGTTATGTTTCCGAGAAGAGTATCATAGTCTATCTTCATGAACTCGTCGTAGTCGGCAGTGACTATAACGATGTTTCCGTTTGATGTGAACGCGTAGCCGGCAAGCTTTAACGCATCCTTATATTCATACAGGACCGAGCCGTTTTCAACACTCTTGCCTGCTTTAAGATCTTCAACGATACCTTTGACAGCTGCATTTTCCACGGGCTTTCCGATCTTGTCGGCTGTCGGATGCCAAAGCATCGTACCGCCGGGAGATACCATATATGCGTATGAGCCTTCAACTCCGAGAATGTGAACACTGTTAAGTACCCAGCCCACATTGCCTCCGTCTTCACCGCCGGATGCCAGGTTTACGCTCTTTGCAGCTTCTTCCGCAAGATTCTGGGCGTATGATTTGTATACGGTCTCACCGAACAGCCTTGAGAAGTTGATCGAGACGGCAGCTTCTTCAGCGAGGTTCTTGGCGTATCCGCCGTATGCCTGCTCACCGAACTGCGTTGCAAAATCAACACCCTGTGCGGCTTCTTCCGCAAGGTTCTGCGAATAGTTGAGGTATGTCTCCTCCATCGCGGATGCTGCACGGTTCTTCGCAACTATGATAAGCACGAGTACCGATACGAACACGATACCGCTTATCAGAAGCGTGATCTTGGAACTGAGCTTGTCAAATATCGCAAGCTTTTTTGCAGACCTGCCCTTCTGCTGCTCTGCCTTTTGCCCTATGGCAGAACTGTGTTTTTTTGGATCAGTAGCCATTGTTATACCCTCCAATAAGATCAGAAAGATCTGATATGATTTTTCATTTTATCATAACCGCGGGCCAAAATCATCCTTTATCGGGGATTTACGGGTGATTTTGCCATGTTTTTTCTTGCTTTTTGGGGAAATTGATTGCTATAATCCTTTGTGGGCGTACATTTACGGCGTGCGAAGGAGAAGACTATGAATTTTGAATTATGGCTTTTTTCGATCAAGCGGCTCGCACAGACAATGGATGCGGCAAAGCTTATCTATGACGGATTAAGTAAGGAAGAACAGGAAGAATTAAAGAAAGAGTACGAGGCGTATGTCGGAAATACATCCGGCTCTGTCGCAGCTGCGCATGATCCGCATGAAAGGATAGTTCAGACTGCGGGCAGGGACAACCTCGGAAGTTTTGCCCCCGAGTTTGCTCGCTTTAACGATGATATCCTTTTCGGCGAGAACTGGAACAATGCGGACATCGATCTGAAGACCAGATCGATAGTGACCGTGGTTGTTCTCATAGCTCAGGGCATTACGGACAGCTCGCTCCGCTTTCACATATTAAATGCCAAAAATCACGGGGTCACTCAGAAGGAGATGGCAGCAGTGATCACCCATGCCGCATTTTATGCGGGATGGCCCAAAGCCTGGGCGGCTTTTAATATCGCGCAGGAAGTTTACAGTTCGTAGTCAAGACAGCTTCTGATCTTTACAAAGGGCCGTACTTTCGAATCTGCAACGGCGACGTGAGCCGGATGCGTTGAATATCCTTTTAATGCTTCCGGGCTCTCAAATGTTGAATCGAGCATCAGATCCGCATTTGACGAATCAAGACGGCCGGTGACCACTTTGATATCGATTATCCCGGGGACCTTTCCGGCAAGTCCTTCAAGCCCTTCTTTGATACCTGTTTTTATGGCATCCTTTTCTTCTTTTGAATATTCGTCCTTTAATGTCCACAGTATAACGTGTTTGACCATGACCGCTCCTTTCGTGATCTGCTTCTTTTGCGAATGGTTTAATGGTTTTTCCGCCTGATTATACAATAATTCTCAGCTGTGGGGCAATGTGTTATAATGTATTGATCGTTTGGGAGAAAGATAATGTATTACGCAAGTTTCGGGCTTCTGTCCCTGATACTTCACATTATAATCAATAACGAGATACTGCGGACAAAGGCCGATGATATAGATACCGTATCAATGAAGCGATACAGGAAGTTCCTCTATATCATCATGGTCTATTACATCACCGACATTCTCTGGGGGATCCTGACTGAGTCGCACATAGTATGGCTGGCTTATGCCGATACGGTTCTGTATTTTCTGTCCATGGCGATGTCCGTGCTTATGTGGATCCGCTTTGTAGTCGAATACCTCGGAAGAGTGGGTGCCAAGAGTACCAGCCTTATCTATGCCGGATGGGTGATCTTTTTCTTTTCGGTCATAAGCCTTCTGGTGAATTTTTTCAATCCGATCATTTTTACGATCGATGCCGAAAGGGGATATGTTCCCGGAGCAGCCAGATACATGATATTCATTATACTGTTCCTGCTCCAGGTCGTTTTGTCGCTGTACTCGGTCATTGTATCTTTAAGGTCCGAGGGCAAGGACAGGATCCATTACGGTACCGTTGCGGCATCGGGGACAGGGATGGCGGTCTTTATAATACTCCAGACGCTTTATCCGCTTCTTCCGTTCTATGCGGTCGGATGTCTTGTCTCGACATGCCTTATCCATGTATTTGTCGAGGGCGACGAGAAGCAGGAGATGGATGCCAGACTTCAGATGGTAGAGAAGAAGGCAAAGACCGAGGAGATGAAGAACATCACTTTCGGACAGATAGCCGAGAGCCTTGCATCAAACTATGATGCGATATACTATGTGAACGCCGAAAACGGGAAATATGCGGGATACAGTTCCAAGAACGCATACGGCGGCCTTGCCATAGACAGGACAGGGGATGATTTTTTCGGGGATTCAAAGAAGAACATGTTCCGCATCATCCATCCTCATGACCGGGCAAGGATATCCGAGATAATGAACCATGATTATCTCCTTACCGCTCTTGAAGACAGAAAGATGTTCACGGCGGATTATCGTATAATGATCGGAGAACTGGCTTGCCATACGAGAATGTCGGTCAGAAAGACCAGTAATTCGGACCATTTCATCATCGGTGTGGAGAACATCGACGATGAGATCAGAAAAGAACACGAGCATGTCCAGGCCCTTAATACCGAACGCGAACTTGCAAGACGTGACGAACTGACCGGAACTAGGAACAAGACCGCATATCTCGAACTTGAGCAGAGCCTGCAAAAGAGCATTGAATCAGGACTTGAACAACCTGCATTCGCGATCGCCATATTTGATATAAACGACCTTAAGAAGATTAATGACGGGGACGGCCACAAGGCCGGAGACGACTACATAAAGAGTGCGGCAAAGCTTATATGCGATACGTTCGATCACAGCCCGGTATTTCGTATCGGCGGGGACGAATTCGTCATATTCATGCAGGGTGACGATTACGACGACAGAGATGATCTTATGCTGCATTTTCACGAGGAGATACTTGAGAACATATTGAACGATCACGGACCCGTGATCGCTTCCGGAATGGCCGAATACATCCCGGGACAGGATACGGCCGTTTCGGATGTGTTCAAAAGAGCTGATGAAAACATGTATAATGACAAGCGTGACCTGAAGAGGAGTTCCGGAGGATACATGGCTGCGATCAGGTGAACCACACTGCCCAAGGAGACAGATATGAAGATATCGGAATTATTAAAAGAATCAAAAAAAAGAATGTCGTTCGAGGTCTTTCCTCCCAAAACGGATGACAGATACGAGAGCGTAAAAAGTGCGGCAAGTTCCATCGCCTCGCTGCATCCCGCATTTATGTCGGTGACCTATGGTGCCGGCGGCGGAACGAGCAGATACACGCTTGATATCGCCAAGGAGATCCAGGGTTCTTACGATGTCCCGTCTCTTGCCCACCTTACATGCGTCAATTCAACAAAAGAGACGGTAAAGGACCGCATTAAGGATATCAGGGAATCCGGGATAAAGAATATCATGGCCCTTCGGGGGGATCTTACCGAGGAGATGAAGCAGAAGGACAGGAGCACCTGGGACTACCGCCATGCGATCGAACTGATCAGACAGATCAGGGAATACGGTGATGATTTCTGTATAGGCGCCGCATGTTATCCCGAGGTACATCCGGAAAGCACCGACCAGAAAGAGGATATAAAACATCTGAAGGAAAAGGTCGATGCAGGGGCTGATTTTCTGACGACCCAGATGTTCTTCGACAACAATCTGTTCTATAATTTTTTGTATAAGATAAGGGAAGCCGGCATAACATGTCCCGTTATCCCGGGTATCATGCCGATAACGAACGCCTCCCAGGTAAAGCGTGCCATCGAACTGTCGGGGTCCTTTGTGCCGCAGCGTTTCAAGAGCCTCGTGGATGCATTCGGATCCGATCCGTCCGCCATGCACCAGGCGGGGATAATATATGCCACGGACCAGATCATAGATCTTTATGCGAACGGCATTAAGCTCGTTCATGTTTATTCGATGAACAAGTTTTCCGTTGCAAAAGCGATTAAGGATAATCTGTCGGAAATACTGGAAAAATGACGGGACATGCAGGGATAAGATCATTTGAAGAACCGGATTTTGTCCGGCGGGAGATACTCCGGTACGCGATGTGTCCCGGATGCGATGAGCCGAAGATGCTCGACCTTATGGAAGAGTGCATCAAAGAATGCCGCGAGTTTGCTTCCTTTTCCTACAGGGTCTCGTACTGTGTGCTGAACGCAGTGACCGTCGATGACGAAAACGGACAGATCGATCTTGAGCATATCAGGGTCACAAGCCGAGATCTTGCAAAAAACCTGAAAGGATGCGACAGGGTAGTTGTGTTTGCGGCAACGATCGGGCCCGGCATAGACCGGCTCATCAAAAAGCATTCCAAGCTCGATCCGGTAAGAGCGCTTTTTATGCAGGCGATCGGTGCCGAAAGAGCGGAGACGATGTGCAATCTGTTCTGCTCATCATTCCCCGAAAAACTCCGCCCGCGATTTTCGCCGGGGTTCGGCGACCTTACGCTTTCGGTACAGCCGGAAGTGCTGCGTGTCACAAACGCAAAAAAGAATCTTGCCATAACGCTCGATGACGGATATCTGATGTCACCGAGCAAATCCGTTACGGCATTTGCAGGTATTGATAAATGAACTTCAGGGAATTCTTAAAAGACAATTTTGTTATACTTGACGGCGGCATGGGGTCGCTCCTTCAGAAAAGAGGACTGCTTCCCGGCCAGAAGCCCGAGACTTTCAACATCCTTCACCCCGAGATCATAAGGGATATCCAGAAGGATTATTTTGACGCGGGATCGAACGTGGTCAATTCCAATACGTTCGGTGCCAACATATTCAACTTTCCCGACGAAGAAGAATTGAAAAGCGTGATAGAAGCTGCGATATCGATCGCAAAAGAGGCGGCCGCCTTATCCGATGAGGCATCGGAGGAAAGCCAAAAGCGGCCGAAGTTCGTATCTCTTGACATGGGATCTTTGGGACAGCTCCTGCAGCCTTACGGCAATCTTCCGTTTGAAGATGCTGTGGAGGCCTTTGCCAAAACAGTCAGGATCGGCGCGGCAGCCGGAGCCGATCTTGTTTCGGTAGAGACGATGAACGACTGCCTCGAGACGAAAGCGGCACTTCTTGCGGTCAAGGAGAACTGCGATCTTCCTGTGATCGTGACCGATGCGTTTGATGAGAACGGACAGCTGATGACAGGGGCTGATCCTTCGGCGATGACGGCAGTTCTTGAGGCGATGGGAGCGGATGCGGTCGGAACAAACTGTTCGGTCGGGCCCAGACAGCTTCGCGGCGTTATGGCCGAGTTCCTTGAAAAAGCATCGGTCCCCCTTGTATTCAAACCGAACGCAGGCCTTCCCAGAGTGGAGAACGGCGAGACGGTATTTGACGTTACGGTCGATGAATTTGCCGAGGAAGTCATAATGCAGATGGAAGCCGGAGTGAGAGTGGTAGGCGGATGCTGCGGGACGACTCCCGAATATATCAGGAAGGTTTACGATCTTCTTCAGAAGAAAAAACTGACGCCCAAACCGATAAAGGATAAGGGCCTTTCGGTCGTAAGCTCGTATACCCATGCGGTGTATTTTGATAAGGACCCGATACTGATCGGAGAGAGGATCAATCCGACCGGCAAGAAGAGGTTCAAGCAGGCCCTTGTCGAACATGACATGGACTATATACTGAACGAGGGACTGCGGCAGGCGGATGAGAATGTCCACATACTTGATGTCAATGTCGGGATACCCGATATCGATGAACCTGCGCTTCTGACCGAAACGGTCAAGGAGCTTCAGGCCGTAACGGATCTGCCTCTCCAGCTTGACACATCGGATCCCGTTGCCATGGAGCAGGCGCTTCGGGCATACAACGGCAAGGCGATGATCAACTCGGTTAACGGCAAAGAAGCTGTCATGTCCGCAATATTCCCTCTCGTTAAAAAATACGGCGGTTTTGTTGTATGTCTTACGATCGATGAGAACGGCATACCGGATACGGCAGAAGAGAGGATAGCCATAGCGAAAAAGATAATAAAGCGCGCAGGTGATCACGGTATCGCCAAAAAGGATCTGATCTTTGATCCGCTGTGTATGACGATAAGTGCGGATACGACCGCAGCGGTCACAACGCTTGAATGTGTCAGGATATTAAGGCATGAACTGGGAGTTCATACATCGCTCGGCATCAGCAACGTTTCATTCGGGCTCCCCAAGAGGAACATGGTCACTTCCGGGATGTTTGCGGCAGCTCTTGAAAGCGGGCTATCAGCTGCGATCATGAACCCCTTCTCGCCGGAGATGATGGTAACATATTACTGCTACAGGGCCCTTCATGATCTTGACGGCAACTGTATGGACTTCATCAAGTTTGCAGAGGGATATGACAGCAAGTACGCCACGACGACCATTGCAGCTTCCGGCTCACCGGCTCCGGCGGCAGCCGCCGGCGTCGAAGGTGCGGGCGCGATGAGCGAACTTATGACCGCGATCGTAAAGGGACTTAAGGACCAGTCTGCAAAGATCACCGAGAGGATGATCAAAGAAGAGGGTAAAAATGCCCTTGATATAGTTGCCGAAGAGGTCATTCCCGCACTGAACACGGTCGGCGAGGGATTCGAGGCAAAAAGGATCTATCTCCCCCAGCTTCTTATGAGTGCGGAAGCGGCCAAGGAAGCATTCGGGATCATAAAGGCAGATCTTGAAAGCGGCAAAAAGGAAGAAGGCGGCGGATCGAAGAATTCGTCATGCAGGATAGTCATCGCGACCGTAAAGGGCGATGTCCACGATATCGGTAAGAACATAGTCAAGCTTCTTCTTGAAAACTACGGATTTGATGTTACGGATCTTGGCAAGGACGTCTCCCCGGAAGACATAGTGGATGCGGTGATAAAATACCATGCAAATGTCTGCGGGCTGTCTGCTCTTATGACAACGACCGTTCCCGCCATGGAAGATACGATAAAGCTCGTTCACGAAAAAGCCCCCTGGTGCCGCGTTATGGTCGGAGGCGCCGTCCTTACGCAGGAATATGCAGACAGGATCGGTGCGGACGCTTATTCGAAAGATGCAATGGGGTCGGTAAGATACGTTGAGAGCCTTATTGAAAAAGGACTCTGACTCTGATATCATTAACCTTGATGTGAGGTAAGATCATGGAAGGATTTGAATTTCTCGATCAGGAGGTCGGACTTGAATATTGTGCCCAGGACGAAGAGATCTATCGTGAGATCCTGGAGGGATACCTTGAAGAGGACAGAAGGCAGGAACTGGCAGGTTATTACGAAGCCGGGGATCTTGCAAACTACAGGGTGGTCGCGCATGCGATAAAATCAACATCTCTTACGATAGGCGCCACCGAGCTTTCCGCCAAGGCAAAAGCGCTTGAATACGCGGCTGCAGACGGGGACGAGGCCTTCATCAGGCAGAACAATGATGAGATGGTTGCGATGTATTCCGATATCCTTGATAAGATCAGGGCAGCTCTGTGAGTTCTTCCGTTTTTTTGCGAATAAACATTTCAGTCCGCTCGCTTGTTGAGTTCATAATGCGAAGCGGCAGCATAGATAACCGCCGCAGGGCCGCTTCAGGCCCCGAGGTAATGCTCGAGGGTGCGAACATCCATCGGATGATCCAGCGCCGCATGGGCAGGGATTATCACCCCGAAGTATATCTTTCCTGTACGGTAAGACGCAGGGATTACGAGATAGTCATAGACGGCCGGGCCGATGGGATAATCATTCCCGAAGGCTTAGGCCCTTTTTCATTTCTTGAGGACGGGATCGAGGCTTCATTTGACAGTACGGATGATCTTCTGACCGGGGATGCCACGGCCGTACTGTTTGACAGGGATGGCGGAAGCGATCGGGATCTTTGCGATCTGTCCGGTCTTGTCGTTATCGATGAGATCAAGACGACGGCAAGGGCTCTTGAGAATATGAGCCGCCCGGTGCCGGAACATCTGGCGCAGGCACTGTGTTATGCATATATGGTCGCAAGTGCCGCCGATCTTCCTTCCATCGGTGTGCGTATGACATACTGTAACACCGAGACAAAAGAGATCCGCTATTTTGACAGCATATATACGCGCGAAGAGACAGATGAATGGTTTGCCGCCCTCATCTCATCATATGTGCGCTTTTCCGACCACGAGATCGAATGGAAGGCCGTCCGCGATGCGAGCATAGATGCGATGGGATTCCCTTATCCGTACAGAAGGGGCCAGCGCGAGCTTATGGCGCAGGTGTACACATCGATCGAGCAGAAGGAAAAGCTCTTTGTCATGGCACCCACGGGTGTAGGCAAGACGATCGCGAACGTTTATCCGGCCGTAAAATCACTTGCCCTGGATCTGGCCGAAAAGATATTCTATCTTACGGCCAAGACCGTAACTGCAAAGGTCGCATCGGACTGCCTCGCACTGCTCAGAGGCGGCAGTCCGCATCTTCGGTTCAAATCCGTTCTGATCACCGCCAAGGAGAAGATATGCCCGCTCGATAAATGCGAGTGCAGGCCCGATAAATGCCCGTATGCCAACGGACATTTTAACAGGATAAACGATGCGATCTACGACCTTCTCGTAAATGAGGATGATTTTTCCCGCGAGAACATAATCAGGTATTCCGAAAAGCATATGGTCTGCCCTTTTGAGTACTGCTTGGACATGTCGCTTTTTTCCGACATGATCATATGCGATTACAATTATGTGTTCGACCCGAATGTCTACCTTCGGAGGTTCTTCGGTGAGAATGTGAACGGACGGTATATCTTCCTTATAGACGAGGCGCATAATCTTGTCGAGCGCGGCATGAAGATGTATTCCGCAAAACTTGTCAAAGAACGTTTCCTTGACATGAAACGTCTTGTTAAGGACACTGACCACCGCCTTGCATCGGCGCTTGAGAGCTGTAACCGTTTCCTTTTATCACTAAAGCGCGAGTGCGAATCCGTAATGACGGTTGAAAGCTTCGATCTGTTTATCGCGCATCTGTTAAGGCTTGGCGGGCGTATCGAGCAGTTTCTCGATGATCATGAGCATTTCGACTCCTCCGACGAGCTCCTCGAATTCTATTTTGAGGTACGCCATTTCCTGAACATTTATGAGAACATGGATGCCAAGGATTACGTGATGTATACGGAGTTTGAGGAAAACGGCGATTTTGCGGCAAACCTGATGTGTGCCAATCCGGCAAAGAGGATAGCAAAATGCACCGACAGGGCAAGATCATCGGTGTTCTTTTCGGCAACCTTGCTCCCGATCGAATACTATAAAATGATGCTCGGGGGAGACAGGGACGATACCGCGGTATATGCAAAGAGCGTGTTCGATCCGGCCAAAAGAAAGCTTATGGTCGCAAGGGATACGACGAGCAAATACACCAGAAGATCCGACAGCGAGTACGACAGGATGGCACAGTACATTCTTGCGGTCACTTCGCAGAAGGCAGGGAACTATATGGCCTTCTTCCCGTCGTTTGCGATGCTGTCTCGTGTGCATGAGATCTATATGAGCCGGTATCACGACCCGTCCCAGGAGGTCATAGTGCAGCAGCAGTCAATGACCGAGACGGAGCGGGAGGAGTTTTTGAAGAGGTTTGACGGCCCGGATCAAAATGACTCCGGTTCACTCCTCGGATTCTGCGTTCTCGGAGGGATCTTTTCTGAAGGTATCGATCTGAAAAATGATGCGCTTATCGGAGCCGTGATAATCGGAACGGGTCTTCCGATGGTATGCCCGCAGAGGGAACTGTTAAAACGCTGTTATGATGATATGGGACTGAACGGGTTTGACTATGCATACCGGTATCCCGGCATGAACAAGGTGATGCAGGCTGCCGGACGCGTTATCAGGACCGAGGAGGACATGGGCGTTGTCGCTCTCCTTGATGAGAGATTCCTCGGCCGTGATTATCTGCGCCTGTTCCCGCGTGAATGGGAAGGTTACAGTACATGCCGCATAGACGACATAAATGAGATCCTTGAAGAATTCTGGGACGGAAGATGACAGTTACTCAAATCCTTTTGCAACCGCTTCCGCAGCTTCTTCCTGGATATCGGCAAAGTATGACAGATCGGGCTTTATGTCATGCCCGTGAAGCTTTCTCTCGACGTAGTTACGCGTGATCCTGACAACAACGGGTGAGAGTGCCACGACACCTATGAGGTTGGGGACCATCATGAACCCGTTGAACGTATCCGAGATATCCCATGCAAGAGATGATGTCATCACCGCACCCGATACGATCATAAGAACGAAGATCACACGATAGATCTTAACGCCTGTGATCCCGAACAGATACTCAACCGCCTTGCTTCCATAGTGTGACCATCCGAGAACCGTTGTGAATGCAAAGAGGAGTACCGCAAGAGCCACGAACCACTGTCCGGGACGTCCGAATACATTTCCGAATGCCTGTGCCACGAGAGTCGCATCACTTGTTCCTTCTTTTACGAGTCCTGTTGACAGATCAATATATCCCGATGACAGAACAACGATCGCGGTCATCGTACATACGATGAACGTATCCGCGAACACTTCGAATATTCCCCACAGTCCCTGCTTGACGGGCTCTTTTACATTTGAATTGCTGTGTACCATAACGCTGGATCCGAGTCCGGCCTCATTTGAGAACACGCCTCTCTTGCAGCCCTGCTGAACGACGGTCATCACGGCAACACCTACAGCACCGCCTTCAACTGCCTTGATACCGAAGGCGAACCTGAATATCGAAGTAAACATCGCACCGATCGAAGATATATGAATGAACATTATGACGAGTGCACCGAGGACATAGAGCAGTGCCATGAAAGGAACGACTCTTTCGGCGACCGCCGCGATCCTCTGAAGACCGCCGATTATTATGAATCCTCCGACGAGCATCAGAACTATACCGATTATGAGATTGACAAGGGGCACGCTGCCGAATACCGTTGCGCCGGAGAATCCCTGGAAGAACGCATCCTCAAGGTTTAAGGTGATCTTGTTGATCTGTCCCATGTTACCGATACCGAATGATGCTATAACGGCAAAGATCGCAAACAGGACCGCAAGAACCTTTCCGAGCTTTTCATATCCGATGATGTTTCCGAGACCATCTTTAAGATAATACATGGCTCCGCCGGACCATTCACCTTCGTGATTTTTTCTTCTGTAATATATACCGAGCACGTTTTCGGAGTAGTTTGTCATCATTCCGAGAAATGCTGCGATCCACATCCAGAACACGGCTCCGGGTCCGCCGACACATATGGCTGCGGCAACACCTGCGATGTTACCCGTTCCGATGGTTGCGGCAAGAGCTGTACAAAGGGCCTGGAACTGGGATACGCTTCCGGCCTCGTTCTTGACATGCGCATCGGGCCTGAACACGCTTCCGATCGTCTTGTGTATCCAGTGCTTGAAATGGGTCACCTGGAAGAAACCGGTAAGTATGGTCATCAGGACACCTGTGCCGATCAGCAGCACAAGGCCTATCTTGACCCAAATAAATGAGTTGACGGCGTCGTTTACGGCTGCGACCGTATTCATTAGATCGTTCATAACATCTCCTTAATCTACTGATACTGTTTTAAACTGTAGCAACAATCTCTTGCTGTGATCTCGAAACAACAAAGGAGCGGTAGCATATGCCACTGCTCCTTTGCAGTATCACCTATACATTATACACATAAGATGCGATATGTAAAGGCTTTGGTGCTTCGTAACGTACATAGAACGGTTCTGCGCGGAACCGTCCCCCCATGCGGATAATACACCCCATGCGGATGATTTGCGATTTGTGCCGGGAAGTGATACTATATCTTGTAATGTTTACCAAGGAGGAACACGATATGTGGGCATATGAAACAGTATTCTATCAGATATATCCGCTCGGCTTTTGCGGGGCACCTTTTGACAATCCGGGGGCACCTCTTTCGGCCGAGGACAGGAACGCAGGGAAGAAGTATGAACACGCGGGCGAAAATCATTCGATACTGAAAGTCATCGACTGGATCGATCATCTGAAAAAGCTGAACATAGGCGCGATCTATTTTTCACCTCTTTTCGAGTCGGATACTCACGGCTATAACACAAGAGATTACACGGTCATCGACAGCCGCATAGGTACGAACGAGGATTTCAAAAAGGTTGTTGATGCTCTTCACGATGCCGGGATAAAGGTTGTGATCGATGCGGTCTTCAACCATGTCGGCCGCGGATTCTGGGCCTTCCAGGATGTTCTTCGCTACAGGTGGGACAGCATCTATAAGAACTGGTTCAACATCAATTTTGACGGTAATTCCAATTACAACGACGGGCTGTGGTATGAAGGCTGGGAAGGAAATTACGATCTTGTAAAGCTCAACCTCGGATGCGAAGAGGCAGTCTGTCATGTGCTCGACTGTGTAAAAGGATGGGTCGATGAATTTGACATAGACGGATTAAGACTTGATGTCGCCTACTGCCTGTCACCCGAATTCCTGAAGAGACTCCGCTCTTTTACGGACACGTTAAAGGATGATTTTTTCCTTGTGGGTGAGTGCCTGCACGGCGACTACAACCGCTGGATGGGAGACGACATGTGCCACTCGGTCACCAACTACGAGTGCTATAAAGGACTGTACTCAAGCTTTAACAGCATGAACATGTTCGAGATCTGCCATTCGCTCCTGCGCCAGTTCGGACCCGACAACTGGTGCCTGTACAGGGGACGCCACCTCTTATCGTTTGTCGATAACCACGATGTTACGAGAGTCGCATCGATCCTTTCGAACGAAGCTCACCTGCCGCTCATATATACTCTCGCATTCGGAATGCCCGGGATCCCCTGCGTTTATTACGGGAGCGAGTGGGGCGAAAAGGCGGACAAATCGATGGGCGATCCCGCACTCAGGCCGTGTTTTGATTCTCCTTCATGGAATGCTATTTGCGAGCACATCTCAAAGATCGCGGCTGCAAAGAGGAAGAGTGCGGCCCTGCAGTACGGGGATTACAAAAACACCCTTCTTACGAACAGGCAGTGTATCATAGAGAGAAAGTGCGACAGCGAGAGAGTGCTCGTGTGCATAAACGCCGATGAGAACGAATACACCGCACACTTTGATGCGGGCTGCGGAGAGGCTTACGATCTTATCACGGGCGAGAGGGTTGATTTCGGCGGCGGCCTTCATATGAACGGATATTCATCGATGCTCCTTAAGATGGAAAGGTAGTTTGAACCCCTTGGGAAGGTTGTTTTTTGGATATCGTTAATGTATAATTCTTGCTGTATCAATATCAGGGGACCGTGTGTCCCTGCCCGTCTGAAGGTATACGGGCAGAAAGGGTGAGGTTATGGCTAAGAACAACAGTCAGAAAAAAGCTGACGGCGAGAAGATTTCATTCATTTATTCCATCGCCGCCAAGATCATGCTGCTCGTGTTCGTATGTGTCGGTATTACCGTTACGGTGAGCACGCTGATCTTTGTAAACAATGCGAAAAAAGAGATCACATCGGTGACGATGAGATACATCGAGACCGTTACAACGGCTCAGCGCGACATGCTGAACCGCAAGGCCGGAAACTCCGATGCCGAGTTTTACAAAGCGGCTCTCGGAAATGTGACTATCGACGGCATAAGCGGATCTTATGCTTATCTTGTCGGAAGCGACGGGATCATGATCTATCATCCGAAGGATGAGAAGATCGGACAGCCTGTTGAGAACGATGTGGTAAAGGGTCTTGTTGCACAGCTCGCATCCGGACAGAAGCCCGAGGACGGTATCGCAAGATATCTTTACAAGGGCGCATATAAATATGCGGGATATGCGGTAACGAACCAGGACCAGATACTTGTCATATCTGCGGATGAGGATGTTGCCCTTGCCCCGATGAACAGGATCAGGAACATAGGTATCATCGTATCGGTTATCATGCTTGCGATATCTCTGGGCGCAGCATATGCGATGTCTGTCATAATCGTCCATCCGATCAAGCTCATCACGGTCATCATGGACAGAACGAGTAAGTTCGATTTCAGGCACAATCCCAATTCCGCAAAGCTGTGCGCCCGTAAGGATGAGAACGGCGTGATGGCAAGAGCGGTACAGCTGATGCGTAACAACCTTCGAAGGATGGTTGCGAGCATAGAAGAGGCTTCGACCAAGATCAACGGAAACGTTGACCAGCTTGAAGACGTTACAAACGTTGTCAATTCAATGTGTACCGATAACTCCGCAACGACCGAGGAACTTGCGGCAGGCATGCAGCAGACAAGTGCCACAGCAGAGAGCATTTATGCGAACATCGGTTACATGAAGACCGGAGCTGAAGATATCCAGGCTCTTTCGGAAGCCGGGGATACGCTTTCCAAGGAAGTTATGGAAAGAGCTGCGGAGCTTCGCGAAAAGACGATACAGGCTACCGAGAAGACCAGGGAAAAGTACGAGTCGGTCAAGACAAGATCGGACAAGGCTATCGAGGATTCAAAGGCAGTCGACAAGATCAATGCTCTTACGGATGCGATCATGGCAATATCATCACAGACATCCCTTCTGGCACTCAACGCATCGATCGAGGCGGCACGTGCCGGAGAAGCTGGCCGCGGATTTGCGGTTGTCGCAACAGAGATCGGCAATCTTGCAAACCAGACGTCCACAACCGTTTCCGATATCAACAATATAGTCGGGGAAGTGAACAATGCCGTTGCAAACATGTCCGGATGCCTTTCCGAGACGGGAGCCTTTCTCGAGGAGACGGTACTTGCGGATTATGCGGAGTTTGCACAGGTTTCCGAGCAGTATAACGATGATGCGGTCAAGTTCAAGGAGAGCATGAACGACGTACACGAATCCATCGTAAACCTCACCGATTCGATAGCCAAGATAAGCGATGCGATCTCAGGCATCACGTCCACGGTCGGAGAATCGACGGTTGGCGTTACGGATATCGCGGAGAAGACGACCAATATGGTGAGCCGTACGAGCGAAACAAGCGGTCTTGTCGAAGAAAGCAAGAACTGCGTGGTACAGCTTCAGGATATCGTGGGAGAATTCCAGTTAGTCTAGAGCTTTGGGCGTTCTTTTGACCGATCTGGGATTATAGATAGACTAATCCGGATATTATCTGAAAATTTTTCTTACATTTTTTTGAAAAGTGTTGTAGAATGAGTATTGGACGCATTTTACAACACTTTTTTTGTCAAATTATCCTGGGAGGTTAATATGTTCCATATCGGAGATACGGTTGTATGCAGTAACGGTGTGTGCCGGATCGAGAAGATCGGGCCGCTTGCCGGTATGGGCAAGTCCATCGCCAACAAGTCATATTACACGCTGCGTCCGTGCTTCGACGAAGCGGCTACCATATATGTGCCCGTTGACGGGGATGAGGACGCTCTGCGTTTCGCTCTTAAAAAGGACGAGGTCAAGAAACAGATGGATGAGATAGATGATCTTGACCAGATCAATATCTCAGACGAGAAGAAGCGTGAACTCGAATACAAAAATGCCGTTAATTCCAAGGATCCGAGAAAACTGATCCGCATCATCAAGACGATGTACTACAGGCGCAAGGCCCGCATAGAGAGCGGTAAGAAGTCGACGGCGATAGACGAGAGATATTTCCGCATCGCCGAGAACCGTCTGTATGAGGAGATGGCACTTGCACTTTCGGTGGACAAGGACGAGGTCAGGGATTATATCAGACAGTATATAGAAAAACAGCCCGCCAAGAAGAAAAAGAAAGCGGCCGGCAAGAGAAAAGAGATGTGAGAATTCGCATCTCTTTCATTTATGATATAATCATAGTGTTATGAAAAAAACCTTTCTGACATATTCCTGCTTCATACTGGCGATGACCTGCTTTATCGTTCTTCGCGTTTACGCGGGAAAGACTCTTGCCGCCGAAAACACGGATGAGACATCATCCGAAATAGAAGTGGTCCCGGTTGCCGCCACTCCGGATCCGGAAGAGTTCGCAAAAGATCCCGTAAGCGATGAGAGTGCGGCCGCAAAGGATGAGAATGAATATCTGTACCGTGGAAGCGTCGATCCCGTCGGACACTACGACGGAACTCTTCCGAGGATCATCTGCTGGGGAGATTCCCTTACCGTTTCCCTAGATCAGAAAAGCGCATTTCCCGATATACTTCGTGATCTTTCCGGATGCGAGGTGATAAACTACGGGGTGGAATCGGAGAGCACCGCGATGATCGCCATGCGTGAAGGAGGCCTCCGTGTCAATGTCAAGGCGACTGTCATACCTGCGGATACGACCCTGATCCCGGTGTTTTTGAGGACCGAGGACAACGGTCATGTATATTTCCTCGATAACGGGGACGGAGGCGTCAATCCCTGTACGATAAGCGGGATAGAAGGAGAACTGTCCAAACTTAACGGTTCGTATTATTTCAAGCGGGCGCGAAAGGGCGAGAGGTTATCCGTTGACGAGGGAACGCAGTTCAAAACCTTTGCGATGAACGATGCCCGGGAAGACGACGTGCTTGTTATCTTTGCCGGAACGAACGATATTCCGGACAAAAAGAGTGCCGCGTCGATCATCAGGCTCGAGCGGGCGATGCTTGATGCCGTCTCCTGCAAGAGATTTGTGATAGTAGGACTTACGTATGCCGGCGGCATACCCGAGATAGATGCGGTAAATGAAGAACTGTCCAAAGAGTTCGGAGATAATTTCCTTGATATTCGAAAGTATATGCTTGCGTACGGACTTGAGGATGCGGGGATCACACCGACTCAGCAGGACATGGATGATATCGCAAAAGGCGAGATCCCGTCGTCGCTTCGCAGTGATTATGTTCACGGGAACAGGCATTACCACAGGCTTCTCGGACAACAGGTGTACCGGAGGATGCAGTACCTCGGATACCTGGGGGAGGGACTATGATCTATACACTTACATACAATCCGTCTATCGACTATCTTGTAACGGTTGATGATCTTCAGATCGGAAAGCTCAACCGCATGCGCAAGGATACCTATCTGTACGGCGGCAAGGGCGTGAACGTGTCCCAGGTGCTTAAGGAACTCGGGATAGACAATACGGCGCTTGGCTTTGTTGCGGGATTTACCGGAAGAGAGATCGAGGAGGGCCTCAGAAAGCTCGGGATCAATACCGACTTTGTTCATCTTCCCGAAGGCCATTCGCGCATCAACATCAAATTTCACGGAATAGAAGAGACCGAAGTCAATGCTCCGGGACCCTTTGTCGATGCGGTGAGCATGAGGGCGCTTCGCGACAAGATCGGCCAGATAGGATCGGACGATATACTCGTTCTTGCGGGAGCATCGACCGCGAACATGGAAAACGATACGTTCGCATCATTCATCTCGGAGCTTCCCTACCGCGATACGAAGGTCATACTTGATACCAACGGAGAGGCTCTCGTTAATGCGCTGTGCTATCATCCCTTCCTTATCAAACCGAACCTGTTCGAACTGTCCGAACTGTTTCATGAGGAGTTTGTAACATCGGATACGAACGGCATCGCAAATGCAGCAAAAAGGCTGCAGGATAAGGGCGCCAGAAACGTCCTCATATCAATGGGCGAGGACGGTGCGATACTCGTTACCGAAGACGGCCGCATAATATCAAGGCCGGCACCTGCCGGGATAGTGGTCAATTCCGTAGGATCCGGAGACTCAATGGTGGCCGGATTCCTTGCGGGTTATCTTGAAAACCAGAATCTGGAGGATGCGCTGTGTCTTGGGGTTTGTGCGGGATCCGCGAGCGCATTTAACGAGGGATTTGCAAAGGGAGATGAGATAATGCAGCTGTACAGACTGGCAAGATAACGCTTTATCATCTTGCTACTTTACTGTCTTCGGGTGCGGGAAATACCGTGCCCATGCCCTTCCGAGTATCTTGTCCTTGTATACGTAGGGCTGGTTCCAGTACCTGCTGTCCATCGAATTGTTCCTGTTATCACCCATCATGAAATAGGCACCTTCGGGAACGTTAAAAGGTCCGAAATTACCCAGAGGTGTTGCCGCTATATATGCGGACTCATCAAGAGGCTCTTCGGAGCCGTTTATGTATACTTTTCCGTCCCGGATCTCCACAGTCTCTCCGGGAAGCCCTATGACACGCTTGATAAAGTATTCCTTCTCATTGTCGGGGTACAGAAATATCACGACATCCCCGCGCTTGGGGTCTTCGTTGATGTATGCGAGACGGTTTCCGATGAGACGGTCACCGGTCATTATCGTCGGCTCCATTGACGCTGACGGTATCTTGGCATTTACTATGATGAATTTATCAAGACAGAATGCGAGAAGTGCCGAGATGGCTATGACAATGACCCATTCAAGTACTTCGCGTGCAAATGATTTTTCCATATCCGTTATCCCCTGTGTAAAGGTGTGTATTATTTACAATTCAAGCATCGATACATTATAATATAATAGTTTGTTTCATACAAGGAGAAAGATCGGAAATGATGTTCGACTCCATATCTTTTATCATATTGTTTCCTGCAGTTGTCATCATGTACCGTCTGATCCCGGAAAAGTTCAGGTACATATGGCTGCTCGTGGTAAGCTGCGCGTTCTATGCATCCGCACAGCCGCAATTTCTGATACTTCTTTTATTCGTGACACTTCTGATATATGCTTCGGGACTTCTTCTGTCCCTTGCAAAACCTCAGCCGCTCAAAAGGATCATTATCGCATCTTCCGTTGTCATTCTTATCGGAATATTGTTTGTTTTCAAATATCTTAACTTTATGATAAGCCTTATGGGCAGTCCGGTCAGGTTTGATATCATCCTGCCCCTGGGCCTTTCCTTTTACACGTTTCAGGCGGTCTCTTATGTTGCGGACGTATACCGCGGCAGGATAAGTGCCGAGAAGAACATCCTAAAGCTCGCACTGTATCTTTCCTTCTTCCTTTCGATAGTATCGGGCCCGATAAACCGGGCGGAAGATATACTGCCTCAGCTTTCCGGAAGTCTACCCTCATACGATCAGACAAAAGAAGGGATGCAGAAGATGCTCTGGGGGTATTTCCTGAAGCTGGCCGTTGCGGGAAGGCTTAACATAATCGTCGAGAACGTTTACGGGAACATAGAAGGTTTTTCGGGATTTTCACTGGCAGTGACCGCGCTTTTATACATATTCATGCTCTACTGTGATTTTGAGGGATATTCCCAGATCGCGACAGGCGGAGGATATATGCTCGGGATCAGGATGAATGAGAACTTCCGTCAGCCCTTTTTTGCCGAGAGCATTTCACAGATATGGAGAAGATGGCATATATCCCTGTCGACGTGGTTCCGTGATTACCTTTATATCCCGCTTGGCGGGAGCAGATGCGGGGTGGCAAGAAAATACCTTAACATCTTTACAGTCATGTTCGTAAGCGGGATATGGCACGGCGCAGACCTGTCGTTCTTTGTATGGGGAACGCTCTTTGGCATATTCATGATAGCGGGACAGATCACACTTTCATACCGTGATGATGCGGCATCGCTTATAAAAGAAAAGCTGTTTTCTTCGTATGGCAGCAGGGGTATATTTGACAGGGCACATGTGGCCTTGCGAAGGATCGGGGTATACATTTCGTTCGCGTTCATATTTATCTTTTTTGCAAACGACAGCCTGTCGTCATCATTGCTTGTCGTCCGGTCGATATTTACGCGGTTCGATTGCGGCGGCGCACTTGCACAGCTGACCGGGCTGGGACTTGGCAGGTTTAACCTTCTGGTCGCATTTCTCATGATGGTATTCGTGCTCATTGCGGATGCGGCCGCAAACAAAAGACAGATCCCGGTGCCGTTCCTTGCCGCACATATTCCGACTCCGGCAAGGTGGGCGCTGTACTGGATCCTTGTTTCGGCGATACTGTTTTCCGCAAACCTGTCGGGCAAGGAATTTATTTACAGTATGATGTGATATGAAGAGATTGACGATATTTGCAAAATGCATAGCTGCAGCGCTCCCGGCGATAGTCCTTTGCGCCTATACGCTACTGTGCCCTTTTGGCTATATGGACAGCGAGTACCCTGCATGGCGCCTTAAAAAGGAAGTGGCCGAAGGCAGAAAATATGCGGGAGAGCGTTTTGATACTGTTGTTCTCGGGGATTCGGTGGCCATGAGTTCCGTCATACCGGAAGTCCTCGGAGATTCCGTTGTAAGCCTGGCATGCGGCGGAGCAACATCGATAGAGATGTATTATTATCTTTCGGAGTATCTTAATAATCATGATGCACCGGATACGGTGATCATATTGTTTGCGCCGTTCCATTACTGGCATATTGACAATTACAAAACAAGGACCGTATATTTTAAGGCGATAGATCTGAAGGATCTTTCCGGATTGTATAAAAACGCATATGACTGCGGCGCCACATCCGTGATATACGACAATGTCGTAACGGACGAGATCTCATCAAGACTGGGACTTCCCAACCAATATCTTCCCGCGATATATGCGGCAAGATTTACCGGAAGGTATGATGAGAACACCGCTTCATATGAAGATCTTATTAGTACGCACGGGTACGGCGGGTTCGGAAACCTTACGGAGTGTTACGACGAGTCATACGAGACTTCATATGAGGACATGGTAATAGACGGCGATGCAAAGCTTCTGACCCTTTATATGCAGAAGATCCTGCGTCTTTGCAACGAAAATAAGATAGCGGTCAGACTCATACAGCCGGCGGTCAATAAAGCAACATTTGACAATCTCGGCAAACATTATTATGCTTCATATAGAAACTATATTAAACAGTTGTCGGGTATCTGTGACAACATTGATTATGAGACAGACCTTCGTGTGTATGACGGCAGATACTTTTCCGACGCATCGCATTTAAACAAAGAAGGCGCTCTTTGCTATTCCGGAGAGATTTCGGAAATAGGCAATAATAAGGAGGAAGAAAATGCTGAACATTAGTAAGGAAGCAAATGAGGGTACGCTTAAGATCGGTCTTGAGGGAAGACTTGATACCGTTACCGCACCGCAACTCGAAGATGCACTCAAGGATTCCACGGATTCCGTAAAAGAGCTCGTGTTCGATCTCGAAAAGCTTGAGTATATCTCTTCGGCAGGCCTTCGTGTTCTTCTTTCCATGCAGAAGATCATGAACAAGCAGGGAAGCATGAAGATCCGCGGCGCCAACGAGAATATCATGGAGATATTCGAAGTAACGGGATTTGTTGACATACTGACCATCGAGAAATAATGTCGAGAGGATGCCGATGAAGGAGATCACCGTAGCGGCAGATTGCGATAATCTTGACAAGGTAACGGCTATGCTCGAAGAATATCTTGATAATGCCGGAGCACCCGTGAGTGCGGCAATGAAGATATCCGTTGCGCTTGAAGAGATGTTCGTTAATGTTGCCCATTATGCATATACGGATACCGACGTTCCGGAAGAAGACAGGACCGTTACCGTACGTTTTGAAGATGTACAGGTAAACGGAAGTGCCGGAATAAAGATCACCCTTTCGGACCACGGTAAGCCTTACGATCCTCTTGCCAAGGAAGATCCCGACACGACTCTTTCGGCAGACGTAAGACCTATTGGCGGCCTTGGTATCTTTATGGTCAAGAAGAGCATGGACAACGTCAGTTACGATAATATTGACGGATTCAACACCTTCTCCATGGAGAAGGCCTTCTGAACAGATTGTGCATTTTTGTGGTGACATATACATCATCTTGTGCTATAATCTCTCGAAGATGATTTTTGATTTAGGAGGAACATTATGAAAAAGAAATTGATTCTTCTTCTCGCACTGTGCTCGGCTGTTGTACTTTCGGGCTGCGGGGATGAGGAAGATGCAGCGGCTACGGCTGCGCCTGCACCTAGCATAGAAGTTGTTGACAATACACCTGCCATCAGCATAGAGGACCAGGGTCCCGTTGATGACGGATCTCATGAGGGAATGTACAGAAGTGAGCTCACCAACGAGTGGATCCCCGAGGAGATCAAGGACCAGAGACCCATCGCGGCAATGGTGGATAACGAGAAGACGGCTCTGCCTCACTACGGTCTTTCACAGTATGCCGATGTTGTATATGAGATGACCAATTCGCTTGCCAATGACGGTATCACCCGTCTGATGGTACTTGTCAAGGACTGGGAGAAGATCGACCAGTTGGGAAGTATACGTAGTACACGTCCCACAAACCTTATCATCGCACCCGAATGGAATGCCATCGTGTGCCATGACGGCGGTCCTTTCTACATTGATGATTATCTTGCCAAGCCTTTCGTTGATAACTTCTCTGGTACGTTCTCGAGAGTGGACAACGGCAAGTCGAGAGAGTTCACCGAGTACATCTGCACGGGTGATCTTGACAAGAACTTTGAGAGCAAGACAAATGTTTCCAAGACATACAATGAGTACTACAGCGGAGGCCCGCACTATCAGTTCGTAACGGGCGACGGCGAGATTAATGATCTTGCGGATGCACCCAAGGTTAAGGACTGCACCAAGGTGGAACTTCCTTTCAAGCATAACGGATCCAAGCTTGAGTATGATCCCGAGACAAAGCGTTACATGTATTCCGAGTATGGCCAGAAGCACACCGATCCCGGCAACAATGATGCACAGCTCGGTTTCACGAACGTACTTCTCCAGAATGCAAGATACGTCAAGTTTGATGATAACGGATATATGATGTTCCATGCGATCGACTTCCAGCGTGACGGATGGTTCATTACGGAAGGAAAGGCCATCCCCGTGACCTGGTCCAAGGAGGATGAGGTTACTCCGACAAGATACTTCGACGCTGACGGGAACGAGATCGTTCTCAACACGGGTAAGACCTATGTAGGCCTGATCCCCGATGATAAGTGGAGCGGACTTGTTGTAGAATAATCAGACCGATCTGAGGGCGCGGACCAAGTCCGCGCCTTTTTATTAGACATATACAGGAGATTTGAAATGGCGATTGATCTGTTCAGCATAGGAAGATTTACGGTACACGGATACGGACTCATGATAGGTCTCGGTTTCATGGCCGCCGTCCTTGTCGGAAGCGCGCTGTGCAAAAAGCGGGGACTGTCAGACGGGGACTTTGTCAACATAGCGATCTTTGTCCTTCTTATAGGCTTTCTCGGAGGCAAGATCCTTCATATCATCGTGGAATTCAGGATGTTTCTGACGGATCCGATGTCCGTTATCGGATCGGAAGGATTTGTGGTCTACGGAGGGATCATCACCGGGATCGCGACTATATTTGTCTACTGCAGGATCAAGAAGTTTGTCTTTCTTGATTATATCGATGTGTTCGCGACCGTCGTCCCGCTCAACCAGGCGCTCGGAAGGATCGGATGCCTGCTCGCCGGATGCTGTTACGGCATAGCATATTCGGGACCGCTGTCCATAAGGTTTCCGGAAGGTGCGATGGCACCGGCCGGTATTGGTCTGTGGCCTTCCCAGCCGGTCATGGCTGCGGGAAACTTTGTGATCTTTCTCATACAGCTCTTCAGATACCTACGAGGCAGCGACAGGTGCCGCCGGGGAACTCCGACAGCCCTGTATCTGATGCTCTACAGTGCCGGAAGGTTCGTGGTGGAATTTTTCCGCAACGATGAAAGAGGAGCGGTGGGAGTCCTTTCCACGTCCCAGTTCATCGCGCTGTTTACGTTTGCCGCAGGACTGATACTGTATATATTCATATGCAGGTCTTCATCCGGTAAGGATACAGAGGGAGACAGGGCTTGAACAATATCACCGGTTATGTTGAAAATTATCGCGACGTCACCTTTTCACAGCTGCCCTTCAACAAGGTTGACGCACTTGTCCTGTCCCAGTTTTCCTACCTTAAGCTTGGCGGACTCGTTCCTTCGGTCGGAACAAGCCTCGATCCGGTAAGCCTTCGGGATATCGCCTCATCAGACCGTGTTTCGGATCTGTTTACCGATGAGAGATACAAAAAGCCGAACATGGAACTGTTCGATGCGATGGCATCTTCCGAAAGGTTCGGGAACGTTTTGTTCAACCATTTCATAGACCTTGTCAGCAGCAGGTGGGAGATGCAGTTTTCCGCGGTGACGGCATATCTTATGCCGGGCGTTTCCCATGTCATATTCCGCGGAACGGATGAATCGATCGTAGGCTGGAAAGAGGATTTTAACATGTCGTTCATGACTCCTATACCCGCCCAGGTCAAGGCAGTCGATTATCTTCATTATGCGGCTGAAAGGATACGCGGAAGATTTACGGTAGGGGGTCATTCGAAGGGGGGAAATCTGGCAGTATATTCCGCGATGAAATGCTCCGGGCTTGTCAGGGACCGGATAGATCTGATCTATTCCCAGGACGGACCGGGCTTTACGAGGGAAACACTCGCGGATGCCGATTACGATGCCATAGCCGGCAGGATACGAAAGTTCGTCCCCCGATCCTCGATCATAGGGATGATGCTCTTATCCCAGGAGGAATACCGTGTTGTTGAGGCAAAGAGCGTGGGGATACTCCAGCATGATCCCTTTAACTGGATAGTTGAAAATGATGATTTTGTATACTGCGATGACATAGCCGGCCGTTACAGCATATCGGACACATCGGTCAACGAATGGGTAAAGCGGGCCGATCCGGAAGAGATGAAAGTGTTCTTCGGCAAGATATTCGAAGTGCTTGATGCTGCCGGTATAAATGACGTGAATGATTTTAAGGGAAACTTTGCATCGATAATGCTAAACGCCAAAACGGTGCTGGACGACCTTGACGAAGAAGACAAGAACAGGATCAAAGAGGTCCTTTCGGTATTTGCAAAGAGCGTAAAGGAACAGATAAAGGAAAGCCTTCCGTTCTGACCCTCAGATTATGACTCTTGCGAGCAAATAGACTATGATGAAGTTTACGGGATAGAACAGATAAAATGCGTACTTGTATCTAGGCTTCATTGACGGATCATAGAAGTACAGGAGCACGAATGATATCGGTGCGAACGCCTTCCAGCTGACCGTTGCGCTTCCCACCAGAAGCCTTAAGGTGTCAAGGCCCTTCAGATAATACAGCACGGCAACAAGCAGTATGCATTTCCATGAATAATCGGCCTTGAGCAGATATGCCAGATCTGCAAATGCGATGACCGTGCACACGTGGCACAGACACAGGAGCTGTTTTGACATACCGATGAAGGTCTGCGTCATGTATTTTAGGACCGTCATCATAATAAGCGCCAGAAGGAATGTCAGTATGATGTTCTGGTGGTCCCAGTTAAAGGCCTTTCCGTACAGCCCGAGATCGAACGGGATCTCCGAGATCACGGCGAGTATCAGAAGGCGGAACGCATATTTTACGACAGCTCTTGTCCGCAGGAACCCTTCGACAAGGAAGAAACAGAATATCGGAAATGCCAGGCGGCCGATGCCGCGGCATGTCTCGTACAGACTGTTGAGGGTTTTATATTCCTCGGGCATGATATCCATCGCATGTGCTATCATATAGTTATGGAGTATGCCGTAGCCGCAATGGTCAATGAACATAAAAACACATGCAAGCGTCTTTAAAACGTTGCATGAGAGCTTTATCTTTTCTTTCGGATCGAATGCAGTTATATCCATATCAATTGATTTTATCACAAAGGAAGGGATTATGAAACACGAAAAATCGTTGGACATCATTATCATATGCCTTGCAGCGCTTTTTCTGGCCGGATGCTCAAAAAAAGAGAATGCGGTCGACTCTTCCATGGAAGCCATAGCCGCAAAAGATTACGACACTGCGGTAGCGATCGCGGGGCAGGCCATTGAAGGCGGCGGAGGAAAGCTTGCAAGGCGCGCAAAGGGGATAGCGCATCTGGCAAGGGGAGAGTATGAGATGGCTGCCCAGTCGTTTACGGATGCCCTTGCATGTTCAAACGGACTCGTCGATAAGACCGACATAGATGTTTCATATTACCTTGCCGTCGCCCAGTACAAGATGGGAAAGATCGAAGATGCCCTCGGCACCTGTGATGCGATCATCGGGATAAGACCCGGCGATGACGGGGCATATTTTCTCCGCGGCAAGATAGAGCTTGCTCTCGGAAACAAAGAAGAGGCGATCGCCTCGTTTGATAAAACGGTCGAGCTTTCTCCTACCGATTATGACAGATACGTGGGCATATATGAGGAACTACACGCAAGAGGCTATGAAGATGAAGCTTCATCTTATCTTGAAAAGGCGATGTCGGCAGGGAACAAGCTCTCCGATTACAACAAAGGCGTTCTCGAGTACTATCTGCTGTCATATACCGATGCCAGGAACGATCTTGAAAATGCCAAGAAGAAGGGTAACAGCGAAAATCTGACCCTCTATCTCGGAAAGACATATGAGGCCCTCGGCGACAGCTCCTATGCCATGTCGCTCTATGACGAATACCTGCGTCAGGATCCTTCCGCAGGACGGATATACGAGCAGCTTGCGACCTGCAAGGTGAAGATGGAGGATTATGAGGGGGCGCTTGAGACGATAGATTCCGGACTGTCGCTCGGAAACGGCGAAGGAGAGGCCGGCCTTATGTTTGACCGCATCGTCGCCTATGAGATGCTGTATGATTTTGAAAATGCCAAAAAGAGCATGGATGAGTATCTGAAACTATACCCGGATGACGAGGTTGCAAAGCGCGAGAACATTTTTTTGAGCAGCAGGTAAAAAATAGACGGCAATTTTTGTGCAAGGTTTACAATAATTCACAATAATGCCCGTCTTTTAGGCACAACATATTGTGGTGGGCCAAAAAAGTTGACATAAGATATTGTGTTTTCGGGTTGACTAACCATTGTCACAATGATATACTTCAAATCGTGCGATGTTGATGGGATGGCTGTTTTCCCCGTCAACACATGTCAGATCACAAATCAAAACTTACGAGGGGTTCTAAAAGGGGCTTGTCAGGAAGGGAGTAGTCAGAATGTTCAGCGTAGTAAAACGAAACGGGGAGTTGGCGGATTTCAATATCGCAAAGATCGGCGATGCGATAATGAAGGCTTTCAATGCATGCGAGAAGCAGTATACAAATGATATGATCGACCTTCTCTCACTCCGCGTGACTGCGGATTTTCAGCCGAAGATGAAGGATAATCAGATCCAGGTTGAGGATATCCAGGACAGTGTCGAGGTCGTACTGGAGTCGGCCGGATACAATGAGGTCGCCAAGGCATATATCCTTTACCGTAAGCAGCGCGAGAAGATGCGCAACATGAAATCAACGATCCTTGACTACAAGGATGTCGTAAATAGTTATGTAAAGGTGGAAGACTGGAGAGTCAAGGAGAATTCCACGGTCACATATTCGGTAGGCGGACTGATACTGTCCAACTCAGGTGCGGTCACAGCCAATTACTGGCTTTCCGAGATATACGACGAGGAGATCGCAGAGGCACACAGAAACGCCGACATACATATCCATGACCTGTCCATGCTCACGGGTTACTGTGCGGGATGGTCATTAAAGCAGCTCATACAGGAAGGTCTGGGCGGCATAAGCGGCAAGATCACATCCGCTCCCGCATCGCATCTGTCGGTACTGTGCAACCAGATGGTAAACTTCCTCGGAATAATGCAGAATGAATGGGCCGGCGCCCAGGCATTCTCATCGTTTGATACATATCTTGCTCCCTTTGTTAAAGCGGACAACCTTTCCTACAGAGAAGTCAAGAAGTGCATAGAGTCGTTTGTATACGGTGTCAACACACCCAGCCGCTGGGGAACACAGGCACCTTTCTCCAACATCACGCTCGACTGGACCGTTCCCGCAGACCTTGCGGAGCTCCCCGCTCTTGTCGGCGGCAAAGAGATGGACTTCAAGTACAAGGACTGCAAGGAAGAGATGGATATGATCAACAAGGCATTCATCGAGACGATGATCGAAGGTGATGCCAACGGAAGAGGATTCCAGTATCCCATCCCGACATATTCAATCACGAGTGATTTTGACTGGTCGGATACGGAGAACAACAGACTCCTGTTCGAGATGACCAGCAAATACGGAACTCCTTATTTCTCAAACTACATCAATTCCGACATGGAGCCTTCGGACGTTCGAAGCATGTGCTGCAGACTGCGCCTTGACCTTAGGGAACTGCGCAAGAAGACCGGCGGATTCTTCGGATCGGGCGAGTCAACGGGTTCTGTCGGCGTTGTTACGATCAATATGCCCAGGATCGCATATCTTGCGACCGACAAGGATGATTTCTACAGAAGGCTCAACCGCATGATGGATATTTCCGCAAGGAGCCTTAAGATCAAGCGGGG
Source organism: Lachnospiraceae bacterium (assembly GCA_017526745.1). Lineage (GTDB taxonomy): Bacteria > Bacillota > Clostridia > Lachnospirales > Lachnospiraceae > UBA2868. Next base: position 48,166 of record JAFXQX010000036.1, read on the forward strand.
AGTCATCACAAGACTTCTCGAAGAGGGACTGTACCCTTACACGAAGAGATACCTGGGAAGTTTCGACAATCATTTCTCGACGATCGGACTGATCGGCATGAACGAGGTCGGCCTCAATGCTAACTGGCTCCGTGCGGACATGACGGATCCGAGGACTCAGGACTTTACCAAGGAAGTTCTTAATCATATGCGCGAGAGACTGTCCGACTATCAGGAACAGTACGGCGACCTTTATAACCTCGAGGCAACACCTGCCGAGTCAACGACCTACCGTCTTGCCAAGCATGACAAGAAGCGCTGGCCGAACATCAAGACGGCAGGCAATCCCGGAGACACACCCTATTATACGAACTCATCGCATCTGCCGGTTGATTATACATCCGATATCTTCGATGCGCTCGATATCCAGGACGAACTCCAGACTCTTTACACGAGCGGAACGGTATTCCATGCATTCCTCGGCGAGAAGCTTCCCGACTGGAAGGCAGCCGCATCACTCGTGCGCAAGATCGCCGAGAATTACAAGCTTCCCTACTATACGCTCAGCCCCACATATTCGGTATGCAAGGAGCACGGTTATCTGGCCGGAGAGGTCAAGACATGTCCCACGTGCGGAATGACGACAGAGGTATATTCCAGGATCACCGGATACTATCGTCCCGTTCAGAACTGGAACGACGGAAAGAGCCAGGAATACAAGAACAGAGTCGTTTATGACATAGCTAATTCCAGCATGAAGAGACCCTTGACTGCTGTGGTCAAGATGTCCGGAACAGGCTCCGGATCGGATGTATCTGTTGAGCCCGTAGAGAATGTGAAGTATCTGTTCACCACCAAGACATGCCCTAACTGTAAGCTTGCCAAGGAATATCTGAAGGATGAGAGCTATGTTCTTATCGACGCCGAGGAGAATACCGAGCTTGCTCAGCGTTATGGCGTGATGCAGGCCCCCACGCTCGTTGTGGTAAGCGGTGACAAGATCAGAAAATATGCCAACGCTTCGAATATCCGCAAGTATGCAGAAACAATGGAGATGGTTACCGTATAACATGTGCGGACTCTGATCATATTAACCGGGGGACTTTGCTGCATAAGCAGGGTTCCCCCTTTTTCGCCAGATAATAACCAGAAAAGGAGACAGCAGATGATCTCAAAACTAATTGAAAAGATCAGGGAGAAAGAGGCGCCCATAGTCGTCGGCCTTGATCCTTCGATCGCCAACATCCCCAGGCACATAATCAAAAACGCCACAGACGAAAAAGGTGAGACGTTGGCTGCCGCTGCCGATGCTATCATCAGCTATAACAAGGCGATCGTCGATAAGGTGTATGACCTTGTCCCGGCGGTCAAGCCGCAGATAGCCATGTACGAACAGTTCGGAGTGGAGGGGATGAGAGCATTTACCGAAACGGTCAATTACTGTAAGGAAAAGGGTCTCATCGTTATCGGCGATATAAAACGCGGTGACATCGGCTCCACGAGTCTTGCCTACGCCCAGGCACATATCGGTAAAGTTTCTTTCGGATCCGCATCTCTTTCGGCTTTTGACGAAGATTTCTGTACGGTCAATCCCTATCTTGGCGCAGACGGCGTCAAACCATTCATAGAAGAGTGTAACAAAAACGACAGGGGTATATTTGTCCTGGTCAAGACGAGCAATCCTTCAAGCGGTGATTTTCAGGACAGGGTACTGCGCGATGAGGATTCCACGCTCTATGAGACGGTCGGCATCAAGGTGAACGAGTGGGCCGCACTTTCAATGGACGGAGCATACAGCAATGTCGGTGCCGTTGCCGGTGCAACGTATCCGAAGATGGGAGAGATACTGCGGCGCATCATGCCCAGGTCTTATATCCTCGTTCCCGGTTACGGGGCACAGGGAGGAACCGGAAAGGATCTCGTTCCCTTCTTTAATCCCGACGGGCTCGGTGCCATCGTCAATTCTTCGCGCGGCATCATCGCGGCATACAAAAAGGACGAATACAAACACTTTGGCGAGGAAGGCTTTGCCGATGCGGCAAGGGCTGCCGTGCTCGATATGAAAAAAGACATCAACGACAACGTTTTTGCAAAGAGAAGAAGGGTCTGATATGGAACATTACAAGGAAGAGTTCATTGAGTTCATGATAGAGTCGGATGCGTTAAAGTTCGGTGATTTTACCTTAAAGAGCGGACGCAGGTCGCCATTTTTCATGAATGCCGGAGCGTATGTTACCGGAAGCCAGCTGGCAAGGCTTGGCAGATACTATGCGAACTGTATCCATGAAAACTTCGGGGATGATTTTGACGTCCTGTTCGGACCGGCATATAAGGGCATTCCCTTATCCGTTGCAACAGCCATCGCATACCATTCGCTGTACGGCAAGGAGATCCGGTATGCGAGCAACCGCAAGGAGGCCAAGGACCACGGGGATGCGGGTATCCTTCTGGGCTCGTCCTTAAAGGACGGCGACCGGGTAGTGATGATAGAAGATGTCACGACATCCGGCAAATCGATCGAAGAGACCTATCCGATACTTAAGGCCCAGGGAAATGTCAACATAGTCGGCCTTGCTGTATCGCTCAACAGGATGGAGGTCGGACTGTCGGGAAAGGGCAGTGCACTTTCCGAGATAAGCGACAGGTACGGCTTTCCGGCCGTGGCGATCGTTACGATGAAGGAAGTGACCGGGTATCTTTACGGCAGGAGTGTGTGCGGCAGAACGGTCATCGACGATGACATAAAGGCTGCCCTGGATGATTATTACAGTAAGTACGGGGCATAAATGGGAAGACCGGTAAAGATCCGCAAAAAGAAGAGCTTCATGTTCACCACGAGGCACTACTCATTCATGAGCATCATGGGGATAGTGCTTGGGGTATTCTGCCTCGGGGTCGTGATCACATCCGTCCTTCACAGTTATAACAATGCCGGATCTGTCGGAGTCGGTTTCGGCCTGATCGGCCTTATGTCCCTGATACTGAACATCATAGGCATCATTTGCGGCGTTTCAGGCCTTCACGAAAGAGACGTTTATATCACACCGGCTGTTGTCGCGATCGTGATCAATTCGATCGTGGTGCTCTGGTGGCTGATAATGATACTGATCTCGGCGATCGCCTGAGATCATTGCGGAGGATTTATGACAGGAACTGACCAGGAACTTCTTGACGAGAGATATTCTCTCGTTATGGACGGGATACGCAGGATAAAAGAGGAGTCTGCCTTCGGGGAGCCTCTTTTGTCGTATTTTAATGTGTGCGCGGATATGCTTGATATGCTTTCCGCGATACTCGACCGAAGCCTTTGCGGCGGTATAAAGGATATGGATACAGCCGCTCTTGCGGCGGAAAATCATGCCCTTTACGAAGACATCCTCGGAAGGGGCTATGACAAAAGCTTTACAAATCCCGACTATATAACTGCACTCTTTGAAAAAGAGAACATAGGTGACGCAAAACCGATGGCACAGTATCTGTCCTATCTTCTTGTTCAGATACGCGGCCTGATACCTTATGCATACGAAGGAAAGAAAGAGATATTCACGATACATGCGGAGCTTTTTGCCGAGATTTATTCGCTCTTTAGCTTTGCGGCGCTTGAAGGCAGGTATCCGGAAGTATCTGCCTTGCATGACGTTTTGTACTGGTTCATAAGAGATGACTGTGAGATCATCGTGCCGGACAATATCTCGCAGAAGATCGACCCTTCAAATGATTTTCTTACCAGGATCGTATGCGATGAGGATCTTGACGATGAAAGGTATCTGTATCTTTCGGGCGAGTACGTTTCCGAAAACGAGAAGGAGATGGCCGCATTCATCTCAAAGCTTCCCGAAGATACGATCGACTTGATCGCATCCACATTTACCGAAGGATACAGGATGGGTTTTGTGGCGGCAGATAAGCCGCTCGAAAAAAAGAACGGCGTGAACATCCGTTACAGCCTCGGCTTTGAGAGGATCATCAGAAAGGCCGTCGAAAATTTTGCGGCCATGGGTCTGGAGCCTGTTATATACAGGGCAGGTTCGTTATCGCTCACATCTTCCGGAACATCAAAGGTCGGATTTTACGGTGCGGTACCCAACAGGCAGTATGACTACGATCATAAGGACGATCTGGCACTCTTTATCGATGCCGATCTTGTAACGAGAAGGATCGAGGTGCTGACAAAAGGATACGAGGCGGTAAAGGAGAAGGCGTATGGGCACGCGGGCCCCGCGGTGATGGAAGTGTTCGGGGAAGTTCCATTTACTCCCGCCGCCAAAGAGAGCGCGGTAACATTTACCGATAAGACGAGAAAGCTGTCGGTAGACTACAGTGCGAAGGCATCACTTGTAATAAACAGATACATAATACCCGAAGAAAGAAGCTTTACGATCATAGCATTTCCTTCTCCCGAGATCGGAGATGATTTTGAAAAGATATTCTTCGAAACGGTTAAGCTGAACACCCTTCCCTACAAGAAATATGAGACAATACAGCAGAAGATCATAGATGCCCTCGATAAGGCCGGGTCTGTCAGGATAAAAGGCAAAGGGGACAACAGGACGGATCTTACCGTAAACCTCATGCCGCTTTCCGACCCTGCAACGCAGTCGCATTTTGAAAACTGTGTTGCCGACGTCAACATTCCGGTGGGAGAGGTATTCACATCACCGAAGCTTTCGGGAACGAACGGAGTGCTCAACGTTTCAAAGGTTTATCTTAACGGTATATTGTACAAGGATCTTTCGATAACATTTACCGACGGGATGATAACGGATTATTCGTGCGCCAATTATGAGGATGCACAAAAGGGCAGGCAGTTCATAAAGGACAACATCCTTCACAAACACGACAGCCTTCCGATGGGAGAATTCGCGATCGGAACGAACACGACGGCGTACCGGATGGGAAGGGACTTCGATATCGAAGGACGGCTTCCGATACTCATCGCCGAAAAGACCGGTCCGCATTTTGCGGTAGGCGATACCTGCTACTCGCACGAAGAGGATGTCAGGGTATACAATCCAGACAAAAAAGAGATCATATCGCGGGAAAATGAAGTATCCGCAAAGCGTCATACAAATGAGAAGGAAGCTTATTTCCAGTGCCACACGGATATCACGATAGCGTTTGACGAACTGCTGTATATCCGGGCCGTAACCGGTGACGGTGATATCCCCATAATCGAGAACGGCCGTTTCGTACTTCCCGGGACCGCAGAACTTAACGAACCTCTCGACAGGGACCAGATATGAAGACTGATCTTGAACAGTTCATAGCCGACGAGGTACAGATACAGAGGAGCACGGCCGTACCGGTAAAGGCATCCCTTATCGAACGGCTGATCGTAAGAAAATGCCGTGTTGATAACCTCCTGCCGAATCCGGAGGATGAATTCTGTTTTCCCGATATCGGACCGAACATGGACATAATATCCCGATATGTTTCGCAGTTTATCGAGAACATGGATAAAAATCTTCCGATCATGGATGAGCCGCTCTACGTTCAGAAGATACGTCCTTCCGGATATATGATATTGAACGGGCATCACAGATGGGCGGCGGCAACGCGCCTGTCGATAAAGACTGTTCCGGTACAGATCGTAAACGGGATATATGAAGGTGATATCAGAAGGATACTTGAGGCATCAACGCATGAAAAGCGTGCGACGATCGATCTTGATGAGGTCGTGTTTGCAACGCATCCCGACGATATCGCCGAAAGAAGAAGAGGCATCCCTTTGCTTTGCCCGTTTAATAAAAGGATACGCCTTGGTATACCCGCCCTGTTTGCAAATCTCAAGCTTAAGGGTTATGACATATGGGTGTACTCTTCGAGTTTTTACAGTGTCGATGATATCGCAAAACTGTTCGCACGTTATGCGGTAGCCGTTGACGGCATCATCACCGGATTAAAGCCTAAAAGCGGCAAGCCGTCAAAGCAGGGGAAAAAGATGGATGAGCTCATCGGGAATAAATACCGGATGACTCTTCACATAGACAGGGATCTTCTGGTCAAAACATACGGCCGGTCGGGTGATTTTCGCGAAGCTTCGGTAGAGTCGTCCCCCGGGCTATGGTCAGCGGCAGTGATTGATGCACTTGCGGGTATCGAAAAAGATGAAAGAAGCCAATCCACATGAAAAGATGCGGGTGTCGTTCGATCTTGATGAAGTATTGTTCGTATCCCCCGCAACTCATAAGACCGAACCGCCTCTTCCCTTTATCCTGAACAGGATATACAAAGAGCGGCTCAGGCTCGGGACCGTTGAGCTTATCAATACATTGCAGAAGATGGGATATGAGGTGTGGGTATACACGTCGTCGTTTAGAAGCCAGCGGTATATAAAGCATCTGTTCGCACTCTACGGGGTGAAGTTTGACGGGATCATAAATGCGCAGAGGCATCTGTCCGAGGTGCAAAGAGACAGAAAGCAGATACTTCCGCAGAAGGTTCCGAGCATGTACAGGATATCACTCCATGTCGACGACGAGACGGTCATATGCTCGCTCGGCAGGCAGTATGGATTTGAAGCTTACCAGCTTGATGCGCAGGATGACGACTGGAAGGAAAAGGTCATAGAACGCGCCGAGCAGATAAAACGCCGGACGATATCCGCCGGCAGTTAAACGTGGTAATATGATAACAGTTTCAGGAGGTAGTTATGGCAACAGTAGGAATAGTTATGGGATCGGATTCGGACATGCCGGTCATGAGCAAAGCGTGTGAGATACTCGAACAGTTCGGGATCGATTTTGATATCAGGATCATATCGGCGCATCGTGAGCCCGATGTTTTTTTCGAGTATGCAAAGACCGCAAAGGAAAAAGGAATGAAAGTCATCATTGCGGGTGCCGGGATGGCGGCACATCTTCCCGGAATGTGCGCGGCGATCTTTCCGCTTCCGGTCATCGGTGTTCCGATGCACACGACTTCGCTCGGAGGAAGGGACAGCCTGTACTCGATCGTTCAGATGCCGTCAGGCATACCGGTCGCGACGGTTGCGATAAACGGCGGGGCAAATGCGGGACTGCTTGCGGTAAAGATACTTGCAACAAGCGATGAATCCCTGGTAAAGAAACTTGAAGAGTATGCGGCGGATCTTAAAGCATCGGTCGAAAAAAAGGACGAAAAGCTTGCCGAGACAGGATACAAATACTACAGCAAATGATTGTGACAGGGTAAGGAGACGATTATGGATTACAGATCATCCGGAGTTGACATAGAGGCCGGCTACAAGTCGGTCGAGCTTATAAAGGGTTTCGTAGAAGGTACGAGACGCCCCGAAGTTATCGGCGGACTCGGCGGTTTTGCGGGAGCCTTTTCGATGGCAAAATACTCTTCCATGGAAGATCCCGTACTTGTGTCGGGAACGGACGGATGCGGCACCAAGGTAAAGCTCGCCTTTATCATGGATAAGCATGATACGATCGGCATAGATGCCGTTGCCATGTGCGTAAACGACATAATCTGCGGCGGTGCCGAGCCGCTGTTCTTCCTTGACTATATAGCCTGCGGCAAAAATCATCCCGAGAAGATAGCATCGATCGTAAAAGGTATCGCCGAAGGATGTAAGCAGGCCGGATGTTCACTCGTGGGCGGTGAGACTGCGGAACACCCGGGACTGATGCCCGAGGATGAATATGATCTTGCCGGGTTTGCGGTAGGCATCGTAGACAGAAAAAAGATCATCGACGGAAGCACTCTTGTGCCCGGAGATGTTTTGGTAGGCATCGCATCAACAGGCGTCCACTCGAATGGTTTTTCTCTGGTAAGAAAGGTTTTTGACATGACCGCCGAAAGCCTTGATACATATTATGAAGAGCTTGGTGCAAAGCTTGGAGATACGCTCCTGGCGCCGACACGCATATATGTTCCGGCACTTTCTTCGGCAGCTTCGGCAGGTGTTACGATAAAAGCTGCCAGCCATATAACCGGCGGAGGATTTTACGAGAACGTTCCGAGGATGCTTAGGGACGGCGCGCATGCCGTCATCAGGAAAGATTCCTACCCTGTTCCGCCGATATTTACGCTTATGAAGGATAAGGCGGATCTTGATGAGAAGATGATGTACAATACGTTCAATATGGGGATCGGAATGGTAGTTGCCGTATCCGCAGATGATGCCGACGCTGCCGTAAGAAGCTTTGAGAGTGCGGGTGATAAAGCATATATCATCGGTGAGATCACAGAAGGCGAAAAAGGAGTTACGTTATGCTGAAGATCGCAGTCCTTGTAAGCGGCGGCGGAACGAACCTGCAGGCCATCATCGATGCGCAAAATGCGGGAGGGCTGGGAGATGCCCGTATAGAACTTGTTGTATCAAATAAAGATGATGCCTATGCGCTGATGCGTGCCAAAGAGGCCGGGATCCCATCGAAGGTCATAAGGCCCAAAGATTTTCCGGATAAGGATTTGTACGGTGCGGCACTTGCCAGGGAGCTTAAAGAGTGCGGTACCGGACTTGTGGTGCTTGCGGGATTTCTCGTGGTGCTTCCTCCCGTTTTTATCGATGAGTTTGCCGGGAAGATAATAAATATACATCCTTCGCTCATACCGTCATTTTGCGGCGAAGGATTTTACGGACTGAAGGTTCATGAGGCGGCCCTGTCGCGAGGGGTAAAGATCACGGGAGCGACCGTGCACTTCGTTGACAAAGGCTGTGATACGGGACCCATAATCATGCAAAAAGCTGTAGAAGTACTTGAAGGCGATACGCCCGAGGTTTTACAAAGGCGTGTCATGGAGCAGGCAGAGTGGGTGATACTGCCTGCCGCGATAAAGAAACTGGCCGAAAGGGAGGAGATCAGATGAAGGTACTGATAGTCGGAGGAGGCGGAAGAGAGCATGCCATAGCACTGGCGGTACAGCAGTCGCCGCAGGTAGATAAGATATACTGCGCACCCGGAAATGCGGGCATAGCACAGCTTGCCGAGTGCGTTCCGATAGGTGTTATGGAGTTTGACCGTCTTGCGGACTTTTCGGTCGAAAAGGGGATAGATCTTGCCATAGTCGGGCCCGATGATCCGCTTGTCGGAGGGATAGTCGATGTTTTTAAAAAGCGCGGCATCAGAACGTTCGGACCGGATAAAAAGGCTGCCATACTTGAAGGCAGTAAGGCATTTTCCAAGGATCTTATGAAGAAGTACGGCATTCCCACGGCCGCTTATGAAAGGTTTGATGATCCCGATAAAGCGCTCGCTTATCTTGAGACGGCCAAAATGCCCATTGTGCTCAAGGCCGACGGACTCGCTCTCGGAAAGGGCGTCCTGATATGCAATGACCTTGACGAGGCCAAAGAGGGCATTAAGACTATAATGCTCGATAAAAAGTTTGGCGACAGCGGAAATACCGTCGTTATCGAAGAGTTTATGACAGGCCGGGAGGTATCGGTACTATCGTTTGTTGACGGTAAAACGGTAAAGACTATGTCTTCCGCACAGGATCACAAACGTGCCAGGGATAATGACGAAGGACCCAACACGGGCGGCATGGGAAACTTTTCCCCGAGTCCGTTTTACACGGAAGAGATCGACAGGTTCTGTCAGGAGAAGATATTTGCACCTACGGTTGCGGCAATGGCATCCGAGGGACGACCCTTCTGCGGAGTCATATTCTTCGGACTGATGCTGACAAGTGATGGGCCGAAGGTGCTCGAATATAACGCAAGATTCGGGGATCCCGAAGCACAGGTGGTCCTTCCGAGGATGAAGAATGATATAATAGATGTGATGAATGCCTGCATAGACGGAAAACTTGATACTATAGATCTGGAGTTTTCCGATAAAGCGGCAGTCTGTGTCGTACTTGCAAGCGACGGATATCCCGGAAGCTATGAAAAGGGCAAAAAAATCACCGGATTTGAAGCTTTCGACGGTCTTGATGACAGGTTCTGTTTCCATGCCGGAACGAAGTTTGACGGCGGCGATATAGTCACAAACGGCGGAAGGGTGCTCGGCATCACCGCACTCGGAGACAGCATTGCAGATGCAAGGAAGAAGGCCTACGAAGCGACAGGATGGATCGATTTTTCGAACAAGTATATGAGATCCGATATTGCCAACAGCGTGCTTAGTGCATCCGATATCAAATGATACAGCAGGAGGGGGTATATGAACCCGCTTATTTCCAGAAACATCCATGTTCCGCGCGTATGCGAAAAGTGCGGAGCCGAAGCGCCCGAATACAAGGGCGTTGGTGAATACAAGTGCACTGAATGCGGATTTGTCATGTATGATGACTTCGGCATCGTGCGCAATTATCTTGAGGAACACCGGGGAGCCACACAGTCGGACGTCAGCCGTGCGACCGGTGTTTCTATGGAGACTATCAGGCAGTTCCTTCGCGAGGAGAGACTCGAAGTGGCAGCAGGCTCAGGTGTGATGCTCTCCTGTGAGATCTGCAGGGCACCGATCAGGAGCGGCAGGTACTGTGAAGAATGCGCCAAGAAGGTCGCCATGAAGGAAGCAGCCGCCAAGGCCGCAGAGCATAAGAGCAGTGTTTCCGGATTCGGACTCGGCAAGGCCGGTGAATCCGGTGCGAGGAGATTTAGAAGATAATATGGCCCCTAAATATGATTTTGATACAGTTATAAATAGACGCGGCACCTCGTGCTTAAAATATGATTTTGGTATGGCAAGGATGGGCAGGGATGACCTGCTCCCTTTGTGGGTCGCAGACATGGATTTCGCCCTTCCGGACGAGGTGCTTGATGATATCATATCAAGAACAAGGCACGGGATATTCGGCTATACCGATCCGGACAGAGCATACTATGAGGCGGTACGTGGCTGGTACCAAAGAAGGCACGGCTATACGATAAAGGATGAGTGGATCACGATAGCGCCCGGAGTGGTATACGCCATCGCATGCGCCGTTAAGGCATTTACCGGGCCGGGTGATGCGGTGATCATCCAGCAGCCGGTCTATTATCCCTTTGCGGAGACGGTAGATCTTAACGGCAGAAAGCTTATGAACAACCAGCTTGTTTACAAAGACGGGTGCTACAGTATCGATTTTGATGATCTTGAAAAAAAGATAGTCGATAATGATGTCAGGCTGTTCATTTTCTGCTCTCCTCATAATCCCGTCGGAAGAGTATGGACAAAGGATGAACTGATAAAGCTTGCGGATATATGCATAAAGCACGGGGTATACATATTCGCGGATGAGATCCATTCCGATTTTGTCTATCCCGGATATAAGCACACATCATTTATGACTCTCGGTGATAAATATACCGAAAAGCTCATACTCGGCACCAGCCCCAGTAAGACATTTAACATCGCAGGACTGCAGGTGGCCAATGTGATCATACCGGATGAGACAACAAGAAAGACCTACCGGAAGGAAAGCTTTGCATCGGGCTACAGCCAGGGAAACACATTAGGACTTGTTGCAACAACGTCTGTTTACACAAAGGGCGAAGAGTGGCTGGATGAGCTGCTTTTGTACCTGTGGCAGAACATTTCGTATGTAAGGGATTTTGTCAAAGACAATCTTCCCGATGTCAGGTTCATAGAACCCGAAGGCACATATCTTGTGTGGCTTGATTTTTCGGAGTATACCGACAGTCATAAGGATCTGGAAAAACTGATCGTTGATGAAGCAAAACTGTGGCTTGATCCGGGGATCATCTTCGGAAGAGAAACCGCTTTGTTCGAGAGGATCAATATCGCCTGTCCGCGTTCGCTGACAATCCGGGCTATGGAACAACTGAATGAGGCCGTAAAGAGGAGAAAAAGATGAGCAAAAAGAGCATAGAGACGATATGCCAGAGCACCAAAGCGAGCATTGCGGACCCCTGGGGAGCACTGAGCTTTCCGATATACCAGTCTGCAACCTTTGCCCACAGAGGGCTTGGCGAGAGCACCGGCTATGACTATACGAGAATGCAGAATCCTACAAGAGAGCAGCTCGAGTATGTTGTTGCAGAGCTTGAACATGGGATCGATGCGATCGCTTTTTCAAGCGGCATGGCAGCGATCGCAACTCTTATGGAAATGTTTTCGCCAAATGATCATATACTGGTCGATGCCGACCTGTACGGCGGTACTGTCAGGCTCTTTAACGAGATAAGCAAAAAGAACGGCATTGAATTTACAACGACGGATTTAAGTCGCGGCGGATATGAACAGCTCTTTCGCGGTAACACGAAGGCAGTGTATCTTGAGACACCGACCAATCCGATGATGAACGTTACTGATATCGCATCTCTTGCAGACGAGTGCCACAAAAGGGATGCGCTCCTTATCGTTGACAATACCTTCCTGACACCCTATTTCCAGAATCCCCTTGATCTCGGAGCGGACCTTGTCGTTCATTCGGCGACCAAGTTTCTCGGGGGACATCACGATATAATCGGGGGATTTGTTGTCGTTAAGGATGAGAAGATCGATGAAAGATTGAGATTCATATATAAGACTACAGGTGCCTGCCTTGCGCCCTTTGACAGCTGGCTGACCCTTCGCGGGATCAGGACCCTTGCCGTCAGGATGGACAGGGCGCAGGAAAATGCGTTAAAGCTTGCCGGGTACCTACAGGGATGCGATCACGTTACAAAGGTCATCTATCCGGGCCTTTCCGATCATCCGGGATATGAGATATCATGCAGACAGACCCGGGGGTTCGGCGCGATGATCTCGTTCTACGTTGACTCCACGGAACTGGTGGAATACATTTTAAAGAACGTTGAGATCGCATATTTTGCGGAAAGCCTCGGCGGGACCGAAACGCTTATCACTTATCCGATAACCCAGACTCATGCGGATGTTCCCAAGGACCTTCTGGAAAAGAACGGGATAAACGATAAGCTCCTGCGCATATCCGTCGGGATCGAGGGAATTGAAGATCTGACCGGGGATTTTAAAAGAATATTTGAGTCGTATGACAGGCAGTGACATGTTCACTGCTTTTTTTTTTTGCCCAAAATCACGGTATAGGTTTAATTTATCGTCGCCGATAGGTTTTTGATATTTAAACCTACTGAAATAGTATGTTAATTTAACCAGTATAAAGAAGACCGAAGTTCCATGAGAAGAAGCATACAGCAAAAAGCAGATAGCGAGGATGGGCAATGCCATACAAAGTAAAATATGACCAGACAAAGTGTATATCGTGCGGAACATGCATGATCGCATGTATAGACCAGTGTGATGTGGATGTTGACACTTGTCCGCTGCATAGGAGGGTATATACATTTGATGAAGCAGCAGACGGATCGGAGAAGATCTATTACGTGTCGGTCGGATGCCTGCATTGCCACGAAGCAGCCTGCATCGATGTCTGTCCGAAGAAGTGTATCTACCGGGATGAGGAGCTCGGACTGGTACGTATCGACCGCAATGAGTGCATCGGCTGTAAGCTTTGCGCGAAGGCCTGCCCGCTTGGTGCTATCGCCTTTACAGAGGATGGCAAAGCGATAAAGTGCGATGGATGTGCGGAGCGTTTGAAACTGGGCCTTGCCCCTGCCTGTGAGAAAGCCTGTCAGAATCGTGCCATTACATACGAATACACCGACCGGGCCGAAGAAGCGGGCGGAGATATGGAAGACGTAAAAAGACTTGCCGGCATATTAAAACGGTTTGATAAAAGCGGAGAATGATTATGAGCACGGAAGAGAACATAAAAGAAAAAGCCAAGATCGCAGATGAAAATACCGGCGTAAAAGTGTGCCACACAATGTGCGAGATCTGCACAAGGGGATGCGGCATTGATGCATATGTCAAGGACGGTAAGATCATTAAAGTGGAGGGGACCAAAGGAAATCCCACGGGCTTCGGATATCTGTGCCAGAAAGGTCAGGGGACCAGAAGTTATATATACAGAGAGGACCGCATCAAAACACCTTTAAAAAGAGTCGGAAAAAGAGGAGAAGGCAAATTTGTTCCCATCACATGGGACGAGGCATATAAGGAGATCGCGGAAAAACTCAACCTCTACAAACAGGAGAGCGGTCCGGACAGCGTGGTATTCTTCAGCGGATACACAAAATGGTACCGGCCCATATACCAGAGACTGATATACAGTTTCGGAAGCAAGAACTACTGTACGGATGATTCGCTTTGTTATTTCTCCACCTTCATGGCGAACAAGTTAAACTCCGGTATCACAACAAGACCCGACCAGAGATTTTCGGGAGTATTTCTTGCCTGGGCCTTTAACCGGTATTATTCCGGAAGTATCGTCGAGACAAAGAGACTGGAGCAGTACAAGGCTGAAAACGGTCTGAAGATCGTTGTCGTAGACCCGAGGATCACACCGGCATCGGAGAAGCTTGCAGACATTCATTTAAGACCGCTGCCGGGAACGGACGGAGCGCTCGCGTGCTGTTTTGCCAATCTGTTCATCGAATGGGACAGGATCGATCACGGATACATCAGCAAGCATGTGTACGGTTTTGAGGAATATGCGGAGTATGTTAAGGAATTTACCGTCGAAAAGACTTCCGAGATAACGACTATTCCCCAGGAAGACATTATAGCTGCCGCACATATGCTGACCGAGAACGGTCCGATGAGCATAGCGGAAGGAGCATCACCGCTCGTTCATCACACAAACGGAATGCAGACATACCGTGCGATCATGACACTGGCAGCCATCACCGGAAACTATGACCGCAAAGGCGGACAGATCCCGACTAACTATGCGGATGTCAGCCGTTCCGGGGACGGGGTACTCGAAGATGCGTTTGCACTCGATGTCTTTCCGTATTCCCGCGGGAAAAAAGTCGGTCAGATAAAATACCCTCTGTTCTGTGAGATCGTTGAGCAGGGACAGGACATGGATCTGGCGCGCCATATCCTGGAAAAAGATCCTTATCCCATAAGAGCGATCTTTGCGATGGGAATGAATTACAGGATGCTGCCGGCAGATGAGAAGCTTCTTGAGGCTATCAAATCTCTCGACTTTTTTGCGGATGTCGATATCTTCCTTACCGATACCGCCAAATACGCGGACATCGTATTACCCGCATGCAGCGGTTTTGAAAGAGGAACATTCCGTAATTATAAAAACGGAAAGGTATTTTTCAGCAAACCGGCGATAGAGCCTTTGTACGAATCAAAATCAGATGCTGATATTCTGTGTGAGCTCGCTTCGGCTCTCGGGATCGACGATCCGTACCTTAAAGCCGGGTATAAAGCATGTATCGACTATATGCTCGGGCCTACCGGACTGACGGTGGATAAACTGCAGGAGTCGGACGAACAGGTGGTGCTTCCTACATTCATCAATTATGAAGCAGGCACGAACACGGCGACGGGATACAATACGGAGACTGCCAAATACGAGATCAAGTCCAAGGTGATCGAGAGCAGATATCAGAAATACGGTCTGGAGCCGCTCCCCAAATATGTGCCGCCTCTTGATCCCGCAGATCCGAAGGATTATCCGCTGATACTTTGTTCCGGCGGAAGGCTGGTAAATACAATGCATTCGCGACTGCATAATTCGAAGTGGCACAGGATACAGCGGCCGCAGCCAAGCGCAGATATCCATCCGGACGATGCAATGCAGCGCAGCATTTCAAACGGAGACGATATCGTTTTATACAATCCGCAGGGAGAACTTCATCTGAAGGCCCATGTGACCAATACGTGTAAAAAGGGTGTTGTGTTCCTCGTACACGGCTACAAAGAAGCGGATGTTAATTCCATCATACCGGAAGTTTACGATCCCTATTCGGGATATCCGGGATTACGGTCTGCCAGATGTAATGTCAGACCGGAACAGGGAAAGGAGTAGATCATGAAAAAAAAGATTACGGTCATCGGTTCAGGCGGTACGGCACTTGCGGCAGCAGTCACATTTACCGCAAACGGACACGAAGTGACCCTGACAGATACACCGGAACATCAGAAAGTATTTGATGATATAGAAGGTAAAGGCGGGATCTTGTTAAGAGGTAACGGAGTAAGAGGACAGGTCAGGCCTTCGGTGATCTCCACTGATGTACACGGATCGGTAAAAGGATCCGGGATCGTTATAGTTTCCACTCAGGCAGTAAGACACGAAGAGATCGCAAAACTGATCGCAGGAGATGTTAATGAAGATCAGGTGATAGTGATCGTGCCGGGTAACGCCGGATCACTTATCTTTGACAGAGTGTTTAAAGAGGAAAATGTTTCAGACAGACCGGTACTGCTTGAACTTCAGGGTAACCTGTTTCCCAACCGCATAACGGGTCCCGCGGAGGTCAACTCCGGCGCCCCGCTCAGAAAGAAAAGAGCTTCGGCATTTCCCGCAAAAGATACGGATCTTGCGATCGAGCGGCTTGAAGGAGTACTTGAGATCGAGAAGGCAAGAAATGTTTTTGAGACTACCGTAAATACTCCCAACATAATCAATCATCTGGTGTCCACGATATTGAACGCGGCACAGATCGATAAGGCTGGATCGAAGTTCGGACTCTTCATTGACGGGCTGACCCCCACGGTATTAAAAGGTCTTGATGTTGCTTACGGTGAAGTAGAGAGTGTGCTTGATAAGCTCGGGTATTTCAAGATGGCAAATCCTGCGGAACATCTTCGCAAAGTGGCGGATCCCGACAATCATGATTTTGATGTGTTCCGCTCACTTCTCGGGCCAGACTCCCTTGAGCACCGTTATGTTACGGAGGATGCACCGTGTGCGGTCTCCCTCCTCGTGTCCCTTGCCGATCTGGTCGGCGTGGAAGTTCCCTTTAACAAAGCCTTGCTGACGATAGTCTCAAAACTGAACGGAGTTGATTATTACGGGGTCGGTCGAACGATCGCAAACTTCGGCCTTAAGGGAAGGACAACGGAAGAAATAGAAAGATATCTGAACGAAGGAGATGTGTGACAGATTATGGGATTCAACAAGCATGAAATTACAACAGATATTACCAAACAGATCAGCAGATATATCGTAGAGACAAAATATGAGGACATCCCTCCTGCTGTGATAGAAAGGGCCAAGAACTTATTGCTTCATACACTCGGTGTCAGTCTGGCAGCTCTCGAACTTTTGCAGGGCAAGGATGCCGTTGCGCTCGCAAAGGAACTGAGCAGCGGAAGCGATAAGGGATGTGCGACTTTATGGGGAAGCGGTATCAAGGTCAGCTGGGAAGCCGCAGCTTTATTGGGCGGAACACTCGGCGATATGCTCGACTGGGAGGACTGCTCATGGACGGGACATCCTTCGGCCGGAGTCATCCCTTCGGCAGTTGTTGCGGCAGAAGTTTTGCACAAGAGCGGAAAGGACCTTTTGACTGCGATCGTTGTCGCATATGAAGTGTATCAGAGGATCGCAATGGCAGCACGCGCCAACATCAACGGTCTTAACATTTTCGCATCGGTCGTGGCGATCGCAAAATTACATGATCTTAACGAAAAACAGGTAAATCAGGCACTTGGTCTTGCGGCTGCATGCGCGGCTGTTCCGGCAAACATACACGAGGCAACGATGTCGGACTCTTTGAACTATCTGTACGGACTTAAGACTGAATCGGCAGTGACTATCGTAAAGAATGTTCTTCTCGGCATTGAAAACATGGAAGATACATTTGATGATACGACTTCATACGCAGATCATTTTGACAAAAAAAGCTATGCACCGGAATGGTTTACAAAAGAGTTCGGGACCGATTATGTACTGATGGATATCATGGTAAAGCACTGGCCCGCGAATATGTATGTTCAGACATATGCTGAGTTGGCTTCGGTGCTGCAGAAAAAATACCGGATCGACCCGGACGAGATAGAGAGCATCACATTATCTCCCGCTGTGGAATTCCGTTTCTACAGAACGGATAAACCCTATGATTCTCTGACACAGGCACAGTTTAATACGCCCTATGTTGTTGCTGCGCTGCTCTATCATCCGGAAAGAGGAGCCGTCTGGTACAAGAAGGAGACACTGCATGATCCCAGGATCTATGAACTGATGAACAGGATCCATGCGGATGGTTTCTGCGATGAAGAGGGAAGAAGACCTCTGCATGCGATGCCGCACCTCAAGCAGCTGATCAGGGGATATCATCCGGAAAAGACCATGACGATCCGGTTGAAGGATGGGAAACAGTACAGCGAGAGCCTGTTCAGCCAGCCCGGACATCCGTCTTATATGTTTACAAGAGAAGAGTTTCAGGACAATTTCAGACTGGAGACAAAATATGTTCTTGATCCGGCTAAGCAGGAGAAGATCATCAGTCTGGTAAAGGATCTTGACAAAGAAAAAGATGCCGCCAGTCTGGCAGAACTATTATAAAGGTCGGAGGAGATTACGGATATGAGATATAACAGACTCTACAAAGAAACGGATTATGTGCCATCCACCGATTATACGGGAGAACTGGCAAGATATCTGGTCAATCTTAAATATGAGGATCTGCCTGACGAGGTTGTAACAAGAGCCAAGTATATCCTGTTACAGACCGTCGGAGCAGCCCTTGCGGCAAAAGGGACCGATATAGCCCGTAAGGCGGATGTACTGGCTGTAGAGGCCAACAACGGTCTTGGCGGCAGTGTAACAAGATGGCTTGAAGGAGGAAAAATATCACCCGCAAACGCTGCACTTCTTGCAGGAGTGCTCACTGATGCACTGGATTGGGAGGATTGCTCGTGGACGGGCCACCCTTCCGCAGGGATCATACCTGTGGCGATCATTGCAGCCGAGGAAAAAGGCAAGAGCGGGAAGGACCTTCTGACTGCGATAGTCGGAGCATATGAGGTATATCAGCGTATCGCCAATGCGGTACAGCCTGTCGATCATTCCAAAGGCTGGGGCCTTACGAGCTGGCAGTTGTTCGGAACAGTTGCTGCAGCAGCCAAATTATATGATCTGACAGCAGAGCAGGTGGAAAGGGCGATCGGTATAGCTGCAGAAGCAAGTACGATACCGGCCTGCTACCATGAGGCAACAATGTCTGATTTTTACCATTTTGAACATGGTTACAGGGCAAGGGACGGTATCCTTATAGCCAAGCAGGCAGGGCTTGGGATCAATAACGCCAGGTGCGCCCTGGATGATGTAAGGCCAAGCGGATATCTTGCATCGATCACGTCCGCACCGAAGATCGAGTGGCTTGTCAAGGATCTCGGGACCAGATATCTGATCATGGAGACTCTTTTAAAGCACTGGCCTGCAAATATGTGGGTTCAGTCACCACTCGAAGCGTTAAAGGATATTACCGATAATCACTCCTTTGAGCCTGACGATATAGCAAGCATTGAGGTCGACCCTCCCGTCACAGACAGGATGTGGCTGTCCGAGGATGGCTATACATCGATCACCCATGCGGAGTTCAGTGTTCCGTTCGCTCTTGCGGCCTTCCTGAAAAATCCCACACCCGGGGCATCCTGGTATTCAAAAGAGAACCTGAAGGATAAAGAGGTACTTAAGATCGCCTCCAAAGTTAAAGGGGGCAGTCAGAAGCCCATCGGTCCGGGAGAAGGATTTTCGATGTTCTTAAACGGAGACTATCCGGTCAGGAAGATCACTGTGACATTGAAGAACGGTGAGGTGGTAAGCGGATCATCCGGTAAGCACCCGGGACATCCGCACAACATGTTTACCGAAGAAGAGATATCTTCCCGGTTTTTGATACAGGCAGCGCCGTCGCTGTCTGAGGACAGGGCAAAAGATGCTTTAAAGGTCTTTCTTAATATCGAAGACTACACTGCTTCGGATCTTGTCCCGTTCCTTGCATGAACTGAAGGTGTGCAGTCATGAATATTACTGATGTTAAACTTTCATATTTGATCGAGTATTTCCTGGATTTTATCCCGTTTTTGTCGGTAACGCTCCAGTACACACTGCTGGCCATGGCGATCGGTATCGTTTTCGGATTGCTTATGGCCAAGGGGAAGCTTGGAAAGAACAGGATCTTAAAAGGTTTTGCAAACGGATATACAGCTGTCATGAGAGCGATCCCCTCGATCGTATTGCTGTTCCTGGTCTATTACGGACTGCCGAAGATCTTCATGGGGGCATTTGCGATCAACCTGACCCGTATCAATAAGGTTTATTTTGTCGGTATCACACTCGGGTTGTTCAATATTGCGATCATGTCCGAGATCATGAAGAGCTCATACCTTTCCGTTGACCGGGGTCAGTATGAGGCAGCCGTCTCCAACGGATTAACTTCGTCTCAGGCAATAATCAGGATCGTTCTGCCGCAGGCATTTCGGATATCCATCCCGAATGTTGGCAACGCGATCATAACCCTTCTGAAAGAAGGAACCCTGGGATACACGATCGGCCTGATAGACAGCATGGGAAGAGCCAATCAGCAAAATGCTCTGACCTTTCAGAATCATATACTGGAGATATATATATCACTTGCCGCACTGTACTGGATACTTACAATTCTGCTGGACAGAGGGTTCAAGGCGGCTGATTCGAAACTGTCATACTCCTCCCGTGCAAAAGAGAGACAGACGGTCAAAGCCGGTGAGATATCAAAGGAGGTGGCAGCATGACACTGAATTATGAATTTATGCTCGAGACCTTTGTGGAATCCTTGAAAGGGATCCCGGTCACGCTGCTCATCACGGCCATCTCCCTTCTGGCCGCATTACCGCTTGGCTTTATCATGGCCCTGGTAAGAGACGGAAACAAGCATAAGATCGCAAAGGCCATACTCGATGTTTATGCGTCATTTGTCCGCGGAGTTCCGATGATCGTGCAGATAATGCTGATGTATGTCCTGTTTCCGGATATTCTGAGTCTGATCGCAAAGGCACTCCATCTGCCCATTGATATATACGGGGTCCCGAACATCGCCTATGCGATCCTCCTGTTTGTATTGTGGACGACAAGCTTTCTGTCGGAGACATTCCGCGCCGGACTTCATACGGTAAACAAAGGACAGCTCGAAGCGGCCGTATCAAACGGAATGACAACATTCCAGGGCTATACGCGGATAGTTATCCCTCAGGTCCTTACCAACATGCTTCCGGTACTGTGTACCAATACGAACACACTGATCAAGATGACCTCGCTTTGTTTTGCGATGTCGGTAATTGAGATCACGGCGATCGCCAAGATAGCTGCCGGAAATAATCTCTGCTACGTGGAAGCTTATCTTGTTACCGCACTGATCTATATCATCATATGTTTTACGGTAGAGAATATTTTCAAATTCATGGAGCGCAATGTTTCTAAAAAATATAAACGATTAGCCGCAGGATGACGAAAGGGGGTGAAAAAAATGCTGGAAGTGAGAGGAATACAGAAACATTTCGGTGATCAGCATATTCTGAAGGGAATTGATCTGTCGATCGAAAAGGGTGATGTAACGGTTATTCTGGGACCGAGCGGATCAGGAAAGACCACTCTCCTTCGATGTTTGAACTTTCTGGAGAATGCTGATTGCGGTGAAATGACAATGGATGGAAGAAAGATCGATCTTGGCAGAGCGTCAGCGAAGGATAAAGCCTTTGTCAAGGACAGAACGGCCTTCGTGTTCCAGAACTACAATCTGTATAACAACAAGACTGCGCTGGAGAACGTGACGGAAGGACTGATCCTTGGAAGGCATATGCACAAGGATGAAGCGATCAAAACGGCAAGAGTGGCGCTTGACAAAGTAGGTCTGTCTGACCGTGAGAATTATTACCCGTCACAGCTGTCCGGGGGGCAGCAGCAGAGAGTTGGGATCGCGAGGGCGATCGCACGGAATCCCGAGATCATCTTATTTGATGAACCGACATCTGCATTGGATCCGGAGCTGATAGAAGAGGTTCTGTCCGTTATGAGAAAAGTTGCCAACGAAGGAACGACAATGGTAGTGGTCACGCACGAAATGTCCTTTGCGGAAAATGTGGCAACAAAAGTTGTGTTCATGGATCAGGGCGTGATAGTTGAAGAAGATACTCCCCAGGTGATATTTACACATCCCAAAGAGGAAAGAACATTCAGCTTCCTGAAGAACATCATTCACGATACTGATTATGTGATCTAGTAAGCTATAAAAAAGGAGATTATGAAAAATGAAGAGAAAAAGTATTATTATCGTCGCAACTGTAACAGCAATGATTACAGGTCTGCTTACAGGCTGCGCGGGTGGCGCAGGTGATGGCAGCGCATCAGGCGGCTCGGACGGTGTCAGAGTCCTGGAGGTCCGTTTTGACCAGGCCGCAAATCCCATGTCTTATGTAGATGAGAACGGTGTGTGCACCGGATATGATGTGGAGATCCTCAGACTTGTGGATGAACAGCTCCCGGATTATGAGTTCCATATTGAGGGTACGAGTAAAGATGATGCTATTGCAGGTCTTACAGCCGGAACTTATGATATCGCATTGCATAATGCTTTCTACACGGAGGACCGTGCAAACAAGTTCTATATTCCCAAGGAGAACCTGGGAGGTTCCAATGCACTTTTTGCATTCAGGGCCGGTGAAGAAAAACAGTTTGAGGGATTAAAGGGCGAAGAACTTCTCGAGGCGATCTACGATAAGGGATATAAGTTCTGCCCCCTGATCTCCGGTGACGGAAGAACATTCCAGATAGAACAGTATAATGCAAATCATCCCGACAAGGCGTTCGAGATCGAATATACAAGTAACTTTGACATTTCCAATGAGTACTATGAGTGGATTACTGCCGGAAAGTATGATGTGGGCATGTTCATGGAGAGCGGCTGGAACAAGACGGTCGTTGCCGAGGACGGAGCAGAGCATAAATATGCGGATAAGCTCGGCACTGTAGAGTATAAGGCTATCAAGTCTTATCCTATGATCAGTAAGATAACTCTTACCCAGGAATTTGCCGACCGGGTATCGGATGCGATCAAAGCCATCAAGGATGACGGTACCGCAGCCAAGCTGTCGGAAGAATTCTACGGCAAGAACATATTTGAATCATATCCTTTTGAACCGGGGTGGTAAATCATGTACGGAAAAAGAGCAAAAATAGGCCTCATAACACCGATGAGCGAAAATGCAGAACACGCTTTTCATATATACGCACCTGAAGGTGTGACATTTGCTTCGATGAAGATCAATTTCCCGGGACCTACACCGGAAGGACTGCGGATTCTCGTGAGCCAGCTTGAAGATACGGCAGCAATGTACAAAAACTATCCGCTGGATCTGGTCATATTCGGATGCACAAGCGGAAGCCTGATCGAAGGCGTCGGATTTGATAAAGAGTGTATCCGGCGCATCGAGCGGGCAAGCGGTTCCAAGGGACTTACAACAAGTACTGCGGTCCTCGAAGCGCTTACAGCTCTTAACAGTAAGAAAGTGGCTGTCTTGACCCCGTATCCGGAAGAGACCAATGAGGTGGAAAAGAAGTTCCTCGAAGATAACGGTTTTGAAGTCACCACCATCAAGGCCATGGATATGTCATCATTAAGCAGTAACGGACGCGGAAGATTCGACCGTGCGGATGAGGATTTTCTGATCCGTAATTGTGAAGCACTGGATCTTAAAGGTGCGGACACATTTTTCCTGAGCTGCATGGGACTGACCACCATGGAGATAATAGACAGGGTCGAGAAAAAACTTGGTGTACCCGTTATAACGAGCCATCAGGCGACTTTGTGGAGTGCGCTCAGGCATTGCGGGGTAAACGATACCATTCCCAATGAGGGTAAACTCTTTCTGTTATAGAGGCCGAAATGGATCAATTATTCTTGAGCCGGGAACAGTGCCGCAAGTATCTGGACAGGATCGGCGTTTCCGGTGATGTTGAAGTAAGTTATGATTTTTTGGATCTGCTCCTTCGCCGGCACAGAGAATCGGTCATATTCGAAAATCTGGACACCTATTTGGGTGGCCGGCCCGCAGATCTTGATGTGGAAAGCATATTTAAAAAGATCGTCTGCGAAAACAGGGGAGGCTACTGCTTTGAACTGAGCATTGCTTTTTTGCAGCTGCTTAAAGGACTGGGATTTGATGCATACCTGTGCGGATGCAAGTTAAGAAGCATGAATCATCATGTTAATCACGGATCGGTCCTTGTAAAACTCGGGGATGATATCTGCTATTGCGATGTCGGACTCGGTTGTGATATTCCTCCCGGACCGGTAAGACTGATTCCGGGATGGCGGAAGGATCTGCAGGGATTTTCCATCAGTGTGGACGAAGCAGGCCCCTTCTGGTGGAAGTATTCGTTTTCACCCGGACTCGATATCTATATCTGCAGGGACAGATACTGCATAGACGATTTTAAACCGCTAAATCAATATATGACGACGAATCCCGGAAAATTCCGGGAT
This sequence comes from Lachnospiraceae bacterium, assembly GCA_017526745.1. Classification (GTDB taxonomy): domain Bacteria; phylum Bacillota; class Clostridia; order Lachnospirales; family Lachnospiraceae; genus UBA2868. The sequence continues at coordinate 72,320 of JAFXQX010000036.1, forward strand.
AACGTCATCTTGTTCAAAAACACGTCCGACGGATATATCTCCCTGATCGACTGCCTCTTCAAACGAAGGATCGGTGACAAGATCACAGAGAAATATGTAACAAAGTCCGAACGCGACGAACTGATAAAAAGTGAGTTTGACATTAATATCCTAATAACAGACAATGCATGATAATCTCATCAGAAGAAATGAAAAACTGGCAAAGTCCCTGATAGCGGCGCTCGGGTCGAGAAATATGACAGGGTATTACGCCGCAACGAAAGAGGAGGCTCTGCAGATCGCACTGTCATTGATTCCGCCAAAGAGCACGGTGACAAACGGCGGATCTTTATCCATCAAAGAGATCGGACTGGTAGATGCCGTAAGGGCATGGGATTACGAGTACTGTGATAAATATACCGCCGAAGATCCCCGTCGTGCAGAGCTTACGGCATATGACAGTGATGTTTATATGGGCAGCGTTAATGCGATCACAAGCGACGGGATACTGGTCAATATCGACGGAAACGCAAACCGTGTATCCGCTTATGCGTACGGTCCCCGTAAGCTGGTCCTGATCGTCGGAATGAATAAAGTTGCCCCTGATGTGGACAGTGCGTTAAAAAGGGCAAGAAATGAAGCGGCAACAGTTTGCGCGCAAAGCTTCTGCAACAATTCTCCGTGTATCTCAACCGGCAGGTGCATGGACTGCAAAGTTATCGATACGGTATGCTGTCAGTTATTGATCACCCGGTTTTCAAGGCATACCGGCCGTATTCACGTGATCCTTGTAAACGAAAGGCTTGGCATTTAAGACAAAACACTTTGAGCTGTGCTATAATACCTATTACGACACTAGGAAATAAGTTCGTAAAGGAGATTTACCATGACTATAATGCAGCTCAAATACATAATAGCCATTGACGAAGAGAGCTCCATGAGAAAGGCTGCCGATAAGCTCTACGTGTCTCAGCCGGGGCTGTCTACAGCTGTAAGGGATCTGGAGAGCGAGATTGGCATACAGATCTTCGAACGGGTGCACAATGGTGTGGTTACCACGGCAGCGGGCGCTTCATTTATAGCGTATGCAAGAGGCGCGGTGGAACAGTTTGAAAAGATAGAGAACAGATATCTTAATGCGCAGAATGTAAGGCCGTCATTCTCGGTATCAATGCAGCACTATACCGTGGCTGTAAACGCATTTATCGATACCGTCAAAGAGTATGATCTTCCCGAGTACCAGTATTTCATAAGAGAGACCCAGACCGGAGAGGTCATAGAGGATGTCAAGACACTCAGGAGTGAAGTCGGGGTCATAGCTTTAAGTGATTTTAACAAGAAAACTTTTCTGAAGATCTTTGCCGACGCATCTCTTGAATTCCATGAACTTTTTACAAGAAATACATATGTATATCTGAAGAAGGACCATCCTCTTGCGGACAGGGAAGAGCTGTCGCTTGATGAATTGCAGGATTACCCGTGCATGGTATTCGATCAGGGTGATAATACATCCTTTTATTACAGGGAAGAGGCCTTGGCGACATATGATTACAAGAAGGTCATCAGTACGAACGAAAGAGCGACATCCGTCGAACTGATGCTGGGGCTTGACGGCTATGCGGTCGGAACCGCCATGCTGGATGATTCACTCCATATTTCCGAGATAAAGGTTGTCAAGCTGAAAGAGGATGAGAGCCTGACCTTCGGCTACCTTATAAGGAAAGGCGCCACTCTCAGTGATATGGGGCAGACATTTATAAAAAAACTTGAGGCTCACAAAGAGGAATAAAAAAGATATGATTCATTTTTAGTTGACATAAATTAAAAGCGAGAGTATTATAATAATAGATATCATAATTGACTTGGGGAGTCAATAATTGATAAGAAGATGATATACTTAGAGGGGATAGGTATATTATGAATCGTAGTATCGTTATGGGAATGACAGCCGCAGTGCTTGTCATTGCGGCAGCGTTCCCGGTACAGACCTATAGCGCGACCGTATCATCCGGTACGGTCAAAGCGAAGAGCGGTTTCGTAAGATCCGCCGCGTCTTCAGAGTCTGCCGTGGCTTTTTGCGTATCTTCGGGGAACGAAGTTGCGATCCTTTCGGAGGAAAAAGGCAAGGACGGCAAGACCTGGTATAAGGTCGCGGTCGGCACGTCAACCGGATATATCCGTTCCGATCTTGTTTCCAAGACCGACAAGAAGACAAATGTCAGCGACGCCATTGCCAAACAGGCAAAGGCTTCTTCGGCTGCGCCGGATAACCAGTCCGCAAAGACGGCCGCACAGCAATCAGCCCCAACAACAGCTGCCGCTTCGGCAACCTCAACGGCAGTCGGAGCTTCGGCGGGAACCGTCAAGGGAACGAGCGTCAGGATGAGAAAGAACGCATCGGTCAATTCCGGAGTGGTCACCTATCTTGAAAACGGCGCAGTGCTCGCGATACTTGCCGAAGGAAAAGCAGAGGACGGCCAGGTGTGGTATCAGGTAAGGTCCGGCGACCAGACAGGATTCATAAGAAGCGATCTCGTCACCAAAACCGGCATCGGGGCAAATACAGCATCAAGCACAGCAGCCGCAACAACCGCTGGCGCTTTGGCAAATACAAATACAACAACAACCGTGACAGCTTCAACGGACAGCACGTCGGGTAATGTGGTCAAGACGATCGAGCCCGGGACCGGACTTGTCAAGGGAGATAATGTCAGGATCAGAAGCAATGCCAGCACGGCAGGAGATATAGTCACAACCGTATCTACAGGGTGCGAGCTTAAACTTACGGGAGTGGAGAGAACCGTCGACAGGGAATGGGTCAAGGTCGAAACTACCGTACAGGGCAAGAGCGTCAGCGGTTATATTGCAAGGGATTTTGTCACGGTGACCAAGGAAGTCAAAGTAGTCACGCAGACGACCCAGACACTTGTGGGATCCGACGGGGCGGCAAACGGCCGGACGGTCAGCAGCACGGATAACAAAGATCCCGAAGAAAAGGATGAAAAGAACGATACAGGGCCGGGAAATGCCGCCACCCGCGTGGTGGCGGATGACACCGGTCCGGGAAATACAGCCTCCGTCAAAGGAGTCGGAGTAAGGGTTCGACAGGCCCCCGTTGACGGCGGGATCGTCTGCCAGCTGTCATCGGGACACCCGCTAACCATAACAGACGAATCAGAAGGAAGCGACGACTACACCTGGTACCAGGTGTCTTTTTCGTATTTAGGAAGCGAAAAAAACGGCTTCATCAGATCCGATCTTGTGGTTAAGACCGAGAAGTCCGATGAGGACGCCCCGGTCGGGGATGATGATTTTGAAGAGTCGATCTCGTCCCTTCCGGACAGTTATAAAAACGGGCTTCGAGCCCTTTATGCCAAACATCCGCAGTGGAAGTTCGAGGTCGTCGATACCGGTCTTGAGTGGAAAGACGCCCTTAAAGCGGAGTCATCGGTCGGCAAGAACCTCGTATCCAAGAATTCGATCGCTTCATGGAAATCAACTGCGCCCCAGGCTTATAACCAGGCATCGAATCAGTGGTATACTTTTGACGGCGGAAGCTGGGCGTCGGCGTCGCCCGAGCTTATCGCGTACTATATGGATCCGCGAAACTTCTTGAACGAGAGCGGCATCTACATGTTTGAAAAGCTTGATTTTTCCGATACGCAGACCAAGGAAAGCGTGTCGAAGATGCTGACGGGAACCTTCATGAGCGGGGAGGTTACGGATTCCGACGGAGCGACGTTCAACTATGCGGAGAAGTTCCGCGAGGTCGGAGAGCAGACCGGAGTCAGCCCTTATCTTCTTGCGGGCCGTGCCCTTCAGGAGCAGGGCATCAAAGGCAGCAGCCAGAGTATCTCCGGGGCCGTTCCGGGACATGAAGGCATATACAACTACTTTAACGTCGGAGCATATGCTTACAGCGGCAGAAGTGCCACGGTTAACGGCATAATATACGCATCGGGATCCGATGAGGAATACCTGCGGCCTTGGAATACGAGAGCCAGAGCCATATACGGCGGCGCCAAGTATCTTTCGGAGAAGTTTGTATCAAAGGGACAGAACACCCTGTACTTCCAGAAGTTCAACGTCGTCAACCGCGAGAACACACTGTATTCGCACCAGTATATGTCAAACATCCAGGCGGCATCGTCCGAAAGCTCCAGGCTGCAGCTTGCATACCTCGGAGACGACGAGGTGCTGACATTCAGGATCCCGTATTATCACAACATGCCCGAGACGTTGTGCGAGAAGCCTGTATCGGATTCGAACCCGAACACGTACCTTGCATCGCTGTCGATAAGCGGGTATGAGCTGACCCCCGCATTTTCGGGTGTTACGGACAAATACGTGATAACGGTCGATCCCGGTCTTGAGTCGGTTAAGATCGAAGCGTCCGCGGTATGCGCATCATCATCGGTCGGAGGAGTCGGGGAATATCCGATACAGCCGGGTACGAACACACTGTACGTAAGCTGCAAGGCGCAGAACGGTGCAGTCAAGACTTATACAATAACGGTATACAGATAGAACCATATCTTTTGTAGCAAGTACAGGCATGGGGAAAGAGGGAAGAAGAACATGAGACACAATTTTTCGAAGATCATGACAATGGCAGCGGTATTCGTATTGCTTGCCGCAGGCGCTGCCAGAAACGTTTTTGCGGAAGGCCTTGCGGTATCGGCCGATAAGGATTCCTGCGAGACGGGGGACAAGGTGACCGTCACGGTGGATGCGAGCGCCATCGAAGGCGAAACGCCGCCTGACATACAGGTTGAATTCGACCAGAGCAGGCTGAACTTCGAGAACTGCTCCGCAGAATACGGCGGAGGAGGCGGAGGCCTTGTCACGTTCAAGGACAAGGAGGCAACCGTTGAATTCACCACTCTTTCCGGAGGCGATGCCACGGTTACGGTCACGGCGACTGCCGAAGATGCCGCAGCCCCGGAGACCGCATCGGTTACCGTTTCGGTAAACGGCGAGGACACGGCAGCAGCCTTGACAGCCCAGCCATCTTCGACAGGCGTTTCGGAAGGCTCGATAGACATAGGCGACGGAAGGGTAGTGCAAAAGGTATTTGCCGATGAGTTCAAGCCCGTCCTGTTCCACAAGGATACTACCGAGTTTAAGGGTGAGACGGTTGAGTGTGCATCTTTTGACATGGGTGACATGAAGCTGCTGTACACGACCGATGCTTCGGGCGCCGACGGAAGTTTCGTGATATTAAACCCCTCCACGCAGGAACTCGATGATTTCAGGATGATCCAGGGTATCGAAAATCGTTTCATCATCGTTTTATCCGACTGCGAAGGTCCCATTCCCGAAGGATACACGAAGGCCGTTCTCGAATGGAACAACCAGACCCTGACGGCATTCATGGAGGAAAGCGTGGCGGCCGGTACTTCAGAAGAGGTAAGCGGGATCAACCCGGCTGATTTTTTCCTTGTGTATGCGATGAGCTCGGAAGGAAACAAAGGCTGGTACAGATATGACAAGAACGAGGGAACATACCAGAGATTCATAAATACATCGGCTTCTGCGGGCGACGGTTCCGATGACGGCAGCAATGAAGAGTCAGCCTCGTACACGGGCTTTCTAGATGACTATATCCCGAAGAACGTTCAGACGATACTGCTCCTCGTGTGTGCACCGCTGGCGTTGATACTTCTTATCACGGTGATCATTCTTGCCGTTAAACTCCACGATTACGCAGAGGATCTTGATATGTTCTACGAGGAGTATTACGGGGACGAAGAAGACGAGAATGAAGAGGATGAAGAGGAAGAAGAGCCGAAGCGCCGCGCACGCCCGGGCGCTGTAACGGCAGCATCCCTTGTCGGACGGTCCATATCAGGCGAGGATGAGGAGTACGAGGACGAAGACGAA
>JAFXQX010000037.1 GCA_017526745.1 Lachnospiraceae bacterium
ACAACACCTCCGTCCCCCTGTCTCACTTCCGTCCCCCTGTCTCACCTCCACCCTGAAATGAAATATTGACATCGGTTTGTCAGAGGAGTAGACTACTCGGAGAAAGCAAAGGCGCTTTGGGATTCCCGAAGTGCCTTTTTCTTTTTGCCGTTTATCAGGCGGAAGGGCAGAACATGGAAAGTGACAGGATCCACGAGGAATGCGGAGTGTTCGGTATATTCGGACGCCGCAGCATAAATGCCGCGCGGTACATTTATTACGGGCTGACCGCTCTGCAGCACAGGGGGCAGGAGAGCGCGGGAATGGCCGTGTGCGATACATGCGGCCCTATAGGCAATATCGGTGCCCATAAGGACATGGGGCTTGTGAACGAGGTGTTTTCCAAGGAGGAGCTGCGAAAACTTGTCGGAAACATCGGCATCGGACACGTAAGGTACTCAACGACAGGCGGAAGCACACCGGAGAATGCCCAGCCTGTGTTCATAAACTATGCAAAAGGGACGATAGCCCTCGCACATAACGGAAACGTCATCAATACAGATGAGATCAGGGCCGAGCTAATCCGTGAAGGGGCGGTTTTTGCCGGAACATCGGACTCCGAAGTGATAGCATACAGGATCGCCAAGGAAAGGATGAACACATCGTCGATAGAAGAGGCATCCGAGAATGTCGCAAAGCTGTTAAAAGGCGGGTTCGCACTTCTGATACTCAGCCCGCGAAAACTCATCTGCATTCGGGATCCGTGGGGTCTGAAACCATTATGCCTCGGGAATATCGGCAATATCACGGTCTGCGCATCCGAGAGCAGCGCGCTCAATGCCATAGGAGCCGATTATGTAAGAGACGTACAGCCCGGCGAGATGGTCATCGTGACCGAAGAAGGTGTTGCTTCAAAGCAGATACTCTTCTCGGACAAGAAGGCGCACTGCGCGTTTGAGTATATCTACTTTGCCCGCCTGGATTCCAGGATGGACGGGATCGGAGTTTACGAGGCGAGGATCCGCGGGGGAAGAGCCCTTGCCGAACGCTATCCGGTTGAAGCGGATGTGGTGACCGGTGTGCCGGATTCGGGACTGACCGCGGCGGCGGGTTATGCCATGCAGTCAGGCATACCATTTGAACTGGCATTTGCCAGGAACAGTTATGTCGGACGGACATTCATCAAACCGACCCGGGAGGAGCGGACCAGCGCCGTTGCGATAAAACTGCGGGTGATAGAGGACGTCGTAAAGGGCAGGAGGATAGTGCTCACTGATGACTCGATCGTTCGCGGCACAACACTTGCCAACATCATAACGGAAATGAGAAAGTTCGGGGCCAAGGAAGTACATGTTCGTATATCATCCCCGCCTTTTTTGTATCCGTGCTTTTACGGGACAGATGTTCCCGACAATTCGGAACTGATCGCAAGCGGCGCAACAAAGGAAGAGATCAGACAAAGGATAGGGGCGGATTCTCTCGAGTATCTTCATATCGAAGACCTGGATGAGATGACATGCCGTCTGCCGCTCTGCAAGGCATGCTTTGACGGCATCTATCCCGTAAAATGACAGATCTGCATACAGATCGATCAGTGAAAAGAAAAACGTGGTTCAAAAAACATAAGGAGTACCGGACAAAGTGGATAAAAAAGATCGATTCAAACCGGATCATGACAGAAAACTCATACTTGAGGATGGGAGCGTTTATGAAGGATACGGCTTCGGAAGTGAGGATGAAAGATTCTTTGAGCTTGTGTTCAACACTTCCATGGCCGGATACCAGGAGATACTGACTGACAGATCGTATACCGATCAGGCGGTTGTGATGACATATCCGGTCATAGGCAATTACGGGATATGCGATGACGATGACGAATCCGATTCCCCGAAGATATCAGGGCTCGTTGTAAGACAGTTCTGTGATAGGCCCTCCAATTTCAGATGTGCATCCACAATAGACGAATTCATGAAAAATCATGGGATAGCAGGTATATCCGGAGTCGATACCCGTAATATCACAAGGCATATACGAAACAACGGAAGCTGCAAGGCGGTCATAACATCGGCCCAAAGAGATACCGGGAAAGTATTGGAGGAGCTTCGTGATTTTACCCCTCCAACAGACCAGGTGGCAAGAGCGAGTACTGAAAAGATATATACGATCGATCCAAAAGGCGCTTTGGCGAACAAAAGGCCGGTTGTCGTGATTGACTGCGGTATCAAAAAGAACATACTCCGCATGCTGTCGGCGCGGAATTTCCGGCTTGTCGTTGTACCGTGGAATACATCGGCAGATACAGTTCTGGAGTATGACCCGTGCGGCGTCTTTATCTCAAACGGTCCCGGAGACCCCTCAGACTGCATACCTGCGATAGAGACCATACGAAACCTTCGCGGAAAGATCCCCATATTCGGGATATGTCTCGGACATCAGATAATCAGCCTGGCATACGGTGCCAGAACATATAAGCTCAAGTTCGGGCACAGGGGAGGCAATCATCCGGTCAGGAACAATTCCACGGGGAATATCGAGATAACATCGCAAAATCATTCCTTTGCGGTCGTACCCGAAAGCATAGAAGGAACCGGCCTTGATATAACACATGTCAATCTTCTCGATGACACGGTGGAAGGGATCGCATGCGAAAAAGATATGGTCTTTTCCGTCCAGTATCATCCGGAGAGCGCACCGGGTCCGTGTGACAGTACTTACCTGTTCGACAATTTCGAAACACTTATCGCACAGTATGATAAGAAAAGGAGTGAACATGCCTAAAAGAGATGATATCAGGAAGATACTCGTTATAGGATCCGGTCCCATCGTAATAGGCCAGGCGGCTGAATTCGATTATGCCGGAACGCAGGCGTGCCTTGCCCTTCGTGAGGAAGGATACGAAGTTGTGCTGTGCAACTCGAATCCCGCCACGATAATGACAGACCGGGTTATAGCGGACAAGGTATATATGGAGCCGCTCACCCTTGAGTTTACAGCAAAGATAATCCGCATGGAAAGGCCGGATGCTATACTTCCGGGCATCGGAGGACAGACGGGACTTAACCTTGCGGTCGCCTTGAAGAAAAAAGGGATACTTGATGAATGTGACGTAAAGCTTCTCGGGACCGGGACTGACAGCATAGAGATGGCGGAAGACCGGGAATTGTTCAAGGAACTGTGCGAGCGGATAGGCGAGCCTGTTCTCCCCTCCCTTATCGCACAGTCAATGGAAGAAGGCCTTGATGCTGCCCAAAAGATCGGCTATCCGGTAGTTCTTCGTCCCGCATATACGCTCGGAGGTACCGGAGGAGGCTTTGCGGATGATGAGGATGAATGCCGCAGTATTCTGAAAAACGCTCTCGCGCTGTCGCCTGTCCATCAGGTGCTCGTCGAAAAGAGTGTCAAAGGTTTCAAGGAGATCGAGTATGAGGTCATAAGAGATGCAAACGATACGGCCATAACCGTCTGCAATATGGAGAACATCGATCCGGTCGGTATCCATACGGGGGATTCGATAGTAGTCTGTCCTTCCCAGACACTTGCAAATAAAGAATATCAGATGCTCAGGAGCTCTGCACTGAAGATCATCCGTGCCCTTAAGGTGGAAGGCGGATGCAATGTACAGTTCGCACTCGATCCGAAGTCTTTCGAGTATTATCTGATCGAGGTCAATCCGAGGGTTTCAAGATCATCCGCGCTCGCATCCAAGGCGAGCGGGTATCCGATCGCCCGGGTATCAGCCAAGATAGCGGTCGGAATGCATCTCGAAGAGATCAGGCTTGCCAATACAGTCGCCGCATTTGAACCTTCTATGGACTATGTTGTCACGAAGATGCCGAGGTTTGCGTTTGATAAATTCACCGATGCGAATAACAGCCTCGGGACACAGATGAAGGCTACCGGAGAGGTGATGAGCGTCGGCAGGACGATAGAGGAGAGCCTCCTTAAGGCGATCCGAAGCCTGGAGGCAGGAGCCTTCCATCTTCATATCGACAAGTTTGACTATTACACCCCAAAAGAGCTTGAAGATTATATACGTATAGGGACCGATGACAGGATATATGCGATAGCGCAGCTGCTCCGTCTGGGCAAAGACGTTGACGAGATATCGGATCTGTCTGGTATCGATAAGTTCTTTATCAACAAGTTTAAGAACATTGTCAATATGGAAGCAGGGCTTTGCAGTGCACAAAAGGATATGGCCGTATTGTACAAAGCAAAGAGAATGGGATTTTCCGATAAACAGATCGCCATCTGCTGGCATATGAGCGCACATGAGATATTTGACCTAAGAAAGCGCAACGGCATCATGCCGGTCTATAAGATGATAGATACATGCGCTTCCGAGTTCAGGTCGTACGTGCCGTATTTTTACTCGACTTATGAATCGGAGAACGAGTCGGAAGTTACGGACAAAAAGAAGATAATAGTTCTCGGGTCCGGTCCGATCAGGATCGGCCAGGGGGTCGAGTTTGATTACTCAACGGTACATGCCGTCATGACGATCAGGCAGCTCGGATACGAGGCGATAATCATAAACAACAATCCGGAAACGGTCTCAACGGATTATACGACTTCTGATAAACTGTACTTTGAGCCGTTATGCGTTGAGGATGTCGTAAACATCATCGAGTTGGAACATCCTGATGGAGTCATTGCGATCCTCGGCGGACAGACCGCGATCAATCTTGCCGAGCCGCTTCTTGAATACGGCGTCAGGATCATCGGAACTGATTGTGAAGCCATAGAGCGGGCGGAGAACAGGGATGCATTTGAGCATGTCCTTCTGGATCTTGGAATCCCCCAGCCGAAGGGAATGGCAGTGACAAATGTCGAGGATGGTGTTAAGGCTGCGGAAGATATAGGATATCCCGTGCTCGTAAGACCAAGCTTTGTCCTCGGGGGCAGGGCGATGCAGATCGTGTCCAAAGAAGAAGAGATGAGACACTATCTGACAGATGCCGTCAGTATCGACGCAGACAAACCCGTACTTGTCGATAAGTACATAAAAGGCAGGGAAGTCGAGGTCGATGCCGTCTGTGACAGTGTTGACGTATTTGTCCCCGGGATCATGGAACTTGTTGAAAGGACAGGCGTGCATTCCGGCGATTCCATAAGCGTATATCCGCCGTTTTCGCTCTCCGACAAGGTAAAGGGAATGATACTCGAGTACACAAAGAAGCTCGGTATAGGCATCGGCATAGTCGGACTGTTTAACATACAGTTCATTGTTGATCCCGATGACAGGGTATACATCATCGAGGTAAATCCGAGATCCTCACGGACGGTCCCTTTCCTGTCAAAGGCAACGGGATATTCCCTGGCGGATATCGCGACCAAATGCATACTCGGGATCTCACTTAAGGAACAGGGGATCTTTACCATATATCCCGAGGAGAAAAAAAGGTGGTGCGTCAAGGTCCCGGCGTTCTCGTTCTCCAAACTGAAAGGGATGGATTCATATCTGTCACCGGAGATGAAATCTACCGGAGAGGCAATAGGCTACGATGAAAAACTTCACAGGGCAATGTACAAAGCTCTTATCGCATCGGGCCTTAAGATCAAGAATTACGGAACGGTGATAGTTTCCCTTGCCGATGAGGACAAGGTTGAAGCCATGCCGCTCATCAAACGATTTTACGATATGGGGTTCAATATCGAAGCAACATCCCTTACCGGCAAGTATCTGATAGACTACGGCGTAAAAACGCGAATACGCAAAAAACTGAGTGAAGGAAGCGAAGAGATACTTGATGCGATAAGGTCGGGTAATGTCGCATATGTCATAAACAGCCGGGCTGTTCTTTCGGGAGTTCATTATGTGGACGGCGCCGCAATAAGACGCTGTGCGATCGAAAACAACGTAACGATCTTTACTTCGCTTGATACCGTAAGGGTACTTCTTGATGTGCTTGAGGAACTGACGGTAAAAGTATCAACGATCTTCTGAGCGATCCTGCAAAAAAGAACGGGCACCCAAACGGTGCCCGCCTTATAATGTAAATCATGTGGATCCGGATGTTCACCACTTCTCTGAGTGGGAGAACTCCTCGTAATACTCTTCAAAAAATGATATCAGTTTCTTTAACATAAGTACCGCCTCCTTTTTAATCCAAGTGACCTGTTTGTGAAGGTTTCCCCTCTTTCTGACTTAAGTGTACGACTTTACAAAACGATAGTAAAATACATATAATAGAGGGGTAACAATACCTTTCGGGTATGGTAAAATCACGTGACGGATATTGCGCCGTGAAGGAGGAAATGCAATGGAATTGCGTCATCTTCGGTATTTTCTTGCGGTATGCGAGGAAATGAACATCACAAAAGCCGCGGAAAAGCTCATGATAGCCCAGCCGCCGCTGAGCCGCCAGATAAAGGATCTCGAGGATGAGATAGGAACACCTCTGTTCATCCGCAGGCATCACAGCCTGCAGCTTACCGAAGAAGGTGTTCGCTTCAGGAATTATGCGAACCGGATCGTCACTCTTGCGGATCGTTCCGTAGAAGACATCAAGGAGATGCACACCGGTCTTCGCGGGACCGTATATATCGCCGAGGTGGAAGGAAAGGCCCCGAGACTTGCCGCAACATATATATCTGCTTTTTCAAAAAAATACCCGCTCGTCCAGTACAGCATCTGGAACGGAAACTCCGATGAGGTAACCGCAAGAGTCAGGAACGGTCTTGCGGATCTTGCGATCATAATGGAACCTTATGATCCGCAGGGACTTCACAGCGAGGTCATATATAAGGAACCCTGGATAGCCATGTTCTCGCCCGATCATCCGATAGCATCGACAAAAGGGACCACCATAAAACTGGAAAAACTTGCGGATCACGATCTTATCATTCCTTCACGGGGATCAAGACTCCAGGAGATCAGCGACTGGTTTGCGCCGCTCGGAATAACACCGAAGATCAAGGCGCGTATATCAAATGCGACGATCGCATATGAGCTTTGCAAACAGAATGTCGGCGTAGCGATCTATCCCGCGGCAGCGGGCGATCTGATCCACGGGGAAAATGTTCTTATAAGAAAGATCACACATCCTCAGCATATGGCCAGTTATGTGCTCATATATCCCGACAGTCATCCCCTGTCTCCCGTGGCGGACAAGTTCATCGAGTTTATCAGAAACGGAGACTTCAAAATCATATGATTGCATAAACTTTCAAGTGATTTTAAAACCACATTTGTGAAATCTTGACATTGTCATATTGATATCGGTGCTGTATCATGTCACCATAAACAAAGGCGTTTGGGACTTCCCGGACGCCTCTTTTTATTTATCGGTATCCGGTCATGCGTATACTGAGTTTATGCCATCAATCGGCAAAGAAGCCGCAGGAGTTTACTCCGGCGGCTTTTCTGATCTCTATGGGGGTGCACACCTGTTGACGGGGTCGGATCCGGGCGATGCGGACCGGAAAAAATGAGGAGGTGGATGAGATGAGTAATGAGATTATGGAGTACGTGCAAAAAGAAGTGTACGGCGTATGGTTCCTGATCGGAGCCGCACTTGTCTTCTGGATGCAGGCTGGATTTGCGATGTGTGAGACCGGTTTTTCCCGGGCCAAGAACGCCGGTAATATCCTGATGAAGAACCTGATGGATTTCTGCATAGGTACCGCAGTTTTTATCCTGATCGGTTTCGGACTGTTTCTCGGCGAGGATGCGCTCGGCGGTTTTCTCGGCCTTCCGAACCTTGATATCTTTACAAACTATGCGGCGTTTGACTGGTCGAACTTTGTGTTCAACCTGGTCTTCTGTGCCACGACTGCGACAATCGTATCCGGTGCCATGGCCGAGAGAACACGCTTTATATCATATTGTGTATATTCGGCTGTGATATCCGCAGTGATATACCCGATAGAAGCCCACTGGACATGGGGCGGCGGCTGGCTGGCACAAATGGGATTTCATGATTTTGCCGGATCGAACTGCATACATATGGTAGGCGGGATATGTGCTCTGATCGGAGCAGCCATGCTCGGTCCCCGTATCGGAAAATACGAGAAGGACGAAAACGGAAAGATCATCAAAGTAAACGCTTTTCCCGGACACAACATTCCGATAGCCGCACTCGGCGTGTTCATCCTCTGGCTCGGCTGGTATGGGTTCAACGGTGCGGCAGCAACATCACTCGATCAGCTCGGTTCGATATTTGTAACGACCACGATCGCACCGGCGATCGCAACCGTTGTATGCATGATCTTTACATGGATCAAGTTCGGAAAACCCGATGTTTCGATGTGCCTTAACGCATCTCTTGCAGGACTGGTGGCGATCACCGCTCCCTGTGATGTGGTTGATGTATACGGTGCGATAATAGTCGGTGGTATCGCGGGACTGCTTGTCGTATTCGGTGTATGGTTCTTTGATAATGTTGCAAGAGTCGACGACCCCGTCGGCGCATGTGCGGTCCATCTTATTAACGGTATTTGGGGAACACTTGCAGTCGGACTGTTTGCCACAGACACAACCCCCACATATTCGCTTGCCGCATCCGACGGCTCAAAACTTCTGGGACTGTTCTACGGCGGAGGATTTAAGCTTCTCGGCATTCAGTTTGTCGGCATGCTCGCTACGATCGCCTGGACGGCAGTAACTATCTGGATCACTTTTTCGATAATCAAGAAAACGCTCGGGCTTCGTGCATCGGCCGAAGAAGAGATCGAAGGTCTTGATATTACCGAGCACGGTCTTCCGAGTGCATATTCGGGATTTGCCATCCAGGATATGACAGGGACCGTCATGGATGTGAACGAGAACACGAACCTGGGAGAGAGTTCATATGACAATGCGTCTGAGGCCCAGAAGAACGCATCCGTCAAGGTAATCCGCGAAGTTACGATCCCCGCAGAAGGCAGCGCATTCTATGATACGGGTATGCATAAGGTATCCATCATAGCAAAACTTTCAAGATTTGATATCCTGAAGAAAGCCCTTAATGAACTGGGTGTGACAGGAATGACCGTAACACAGGTAATGGGCTGCGGTATCCAGAAAGGTGCCGGGGAATACTACAGAGGAGTTGAGCTAGATGCGACGCTCCTGCCCAAGATCAAGGTTGAGGTCATCGTTTCACAGATACCTGTTGATTCGGTTATAGAGGCAGCCAAGAAAGCACTTTACACCGGACATATCGGAGACGGAAAGATATTCGTATACAACGTCACCAGAGTAGTTAAGATCAGGACCGGTGAAGAGAACTTTGCAGCCCTTCAGGATGTCGAGTGATCGAATTTGTAAAAATCATATTGACAAGCTTATCAAAAGAGTTTATAGTTACACACCGTAAGGAGCAAAGGTGCTTTGGATCGGTCCAAGGCACCTTTTCTTTTTTGTTTTGAATGCAATGGCGCATTTTCCCGTATGAAAAACGGGCAGATGCGCCTTTTGTGTTTGTAAAAAGGAGGAAAGCGCTATGGAAAAAAACATCCCGGAACTGTTCGGAAGCAGTGTCTTTACGGATAAGATAATGAGGGACAAACTTCCGAAGGACATGTACAAAGCACTGAGGAAGACCATTGACAATAATACTCATCTGGAAATGGATGTTGCCAATGCCGTTGCGGTTGCCATGAAGGAGTGGGCGGTTGAGAACGGGGCAACGCATTTTACACACTGGTTCCAGCCCATGACAGGATACACTGCCGAAAAGCACGACAGCTTCATCTGCCCGGTTGACAAGGGTGAAGTGATCATGGATTTTTCGGGCAAGGAACTCGTAAAGGGTGAGCCCGATGCATCCAGTTTCCCGTCCGGCGGAATCCGCGCCACATTTGAGGCAAGGGGATATACGGCATGGGATCCGACCAGCCCGGCATTTATCAAGGACGGAACACTTTACATACCTACAGCGTTCTGCTCATACAGCGGAGAAGCCCTCGACAAGAAGACCCCGCTCCTTCGTTCGATGGATGCGATAAGCCGTGAGGCCGTGAAGGTCTTAAAACTCCTCGGCAAGGAAGATGTCACAAATGTTCTTACAACAGTTGGACCCGAGCAGGAGTACTTCCTCATCGATCTGGAAGATTACAAGAAGAGGAAGGACCTGATCTTCACGGGAAGGACGCTTCTGGGCGCACCGGCTCCGAAGGGCCAGGAAATGGACGATCATTATTTCGGAAACCTTCGAACAAGGGTTGCCGCATTTATGCATGACCTTGATGAGGAACTCTGGAAGCTCGGCATACCCGCCAAGACAAAGCATAATGAGGTTGCACCCTGCCAGCACGAACTCGCGCCGGTATTTGATACGACAAACGTTGCTGTCGACCATAACCAGCTGACAATGGAGATTATGAAGAGAGTAGCCAGGAAGCACGGATATGCATGCCTTCTTCATGAGAAGCCTTTTGCCGGTATCAACGGATCCGGTAAGCACAACAACTGGTCGCTTACAACAAATACAGGTGAGAACCTCTTAAATCCCGGCAAGACACCCGGCGAGAACACTCAGTTCCTGCTGTTCCTCTCTGCGGTCATACAGGCAGTCGATGATTATGCCGATCTTCTTCGCCTGTCGGTTGCAAGTGCCGGCAACGATCACAGACTCGGCGCGAACGAAGCGCCCCCGGCCATAATCTCAATCTTCCTCGGCGATGAGCTTAATGCCGTGATCGATGCGATCGAAAAGGACGAGTATTTCAGCAATGCCGAGAAAGTTACAATAGAAACGGGTGCAAAGGTCATCCCGCATTTTGCAAAAGATACAACCGACAGAAACCGTACTTCACCGTTTGCTTTTACGGGCAACAAGTTCGAGTTCAGATCTCTCGGCTCCTCCCTTTCGATAGCGGGACCGAACATAATGCTCAACACGGCGGTTGCGGAATCATTAAGTCTCTTCTACGAGAAGCTTAAAGACACTCCGAAAGAGAAGATGGATGAAGCTGTTCACGCACTTGTAAAGGAAACGATCACAAAGCATAAGAGGATCATATTCAACGGTAACGGTTATACCGAAGAGTGGGTAAAGGAAGCCGAAAAACGCGGACTGTTCAATCTCAAATCAACGCCGGATGCAATGCCCGCCCTTATCGCCGACAAGAACAAGAAGCTGTTCATGAAGCATCATATCTATTCAGAGACCGAGCTTGAGTCAAGGTATGAGATAAGGATCGAGAACTACACCAAGACGATCCATATCGAAGCCCTGACGTTAAAGGATATGATCTTAAAACAGTTTGCTCCGTCGCTTATGGATTACATCGACGATCTTACGGCATCGGTATTGTCCAAGAAGGAACTCGGCATTGAGACGGCGGTATCCTCGCAGAAGGACCTGATCGAAAAACTGTCGGGCCTGTATGAGGAAGTGATAAAGGCAACGGAAAAGCTTTCCGAAGACACCGGTAAAGCGGAATCGATGGAAAGCGATATCACTCAGGCGAAGTTCTACCACGACGTCATCGTGGAGGACATGCTCAGGATCAGGGAAGCGGCCGACCGGGCCGAGCCGCTGATCCCCGAAGGATACCTTCCGTATCCGACATATGAACAGATACTGTTCTACGTTTGAAAACAAAGGCGTTTTCCCCAAGGGGGAAGACGCCTTTTCAAGAACTTATATATCTGAAGATTGAGACAATACCTCCGTCCCCCTGTCTCAATCTTTGAGACAGGGGGACGGAGGTATTGTCTCAAAAATAACATCAGGAGGAAGAGTAACATGTGCTCAATAATGGGATATTTGGGCAAAACACTTACCAAGGAGGATCTGAAGCCTTTTCTGGACAGAACGATATCGCGGGGACCGGATATGCAGAGGTTTGCGACGGCCGGAAGTGCGATACTTGGTTTTTCGAGGTTGTCGATCATGGGCCTGTCGGAAGAGGGGATGCAGCCGTTTTCGTACGGAGGCAACATGATCGTCTGCAACGGAGAGATATACGGATTCCGCAAGATCAAAGAGGATTTGATATCAAAAGGTTACAGTTTTTCAAGTGACAGCGACTGCGAGATACTGCTTCCGATGTACGAACTGTACGGGACCGGAATGTTTGAAAAGCTTGATGCGGAGTTTGCGCTCATCATTTACGACGCATCCTCAAAACAGCTTATCGCCGCGCGAGATCCGATCGGGATCAGGCCTTTGTTTTACGGATATACCGAAAAGGCGGAGATCGTATTTGCAAGTGAGGCAAAAAACCTCATTGGACTTACCGGCAGGATCTATCCTTTCCCGCCCGGATATTATTATGCAAACGGTGATTTTGTACAGTATTGCGATCCCGCAGAGGTTACCGGATATATCACGGATGATATCGATACCGTGTGCCATAACATCCATGACAAGCTTGTGGAAGGTATCAGGAAAAGACTTGATGCGGATGCCCCGGTAGGTTTCCTTCTTTCGGGAGGACTAGATTCTTCGCTTGTCTGCTCAGTATCGTCCAAGATCCTCAAAAAACCGATCAGAACATTTGCGATCGGGATGAGTACCGATGCAATAGATTTAAAGTATGCCAGGGAAGTGGCGGACTATATCGGAGCCGATCATACGGAGGTCATCATCACAAAAGAAGATGTCATAAATGCCCTTCCGGAAGTGATACATCTTCTAGGAACATATGACATCACGACGATACGGGCCTCGATCGGTATGTATCTGTGCTGCAAGGCGATCCATGAACAGACGGATGTAAGAGTCATCCTGACAGGTGAGATCTCGGATGAGATGTTCGGATACAAATATACCGATTTTGCCCCGTCGGCAAAGGCGTTTCAGGATGAGGCCAAAAAGCGCATAAGAGAGCTGTACATGTATGATGTGCTTCGCGCCGACAGGTGCATTTCCGTCAACTCTCTGGAAGCCAGGGTACCGTTCGGGGATCTGGATCTTGTTCATTACGTGATGAGCATAGATCCCGAAATGAAGATGAACAGATATAACAAGGGAAAATATCTGCTTCGCCGCGCCTTTACCGGCGATTACCTTCCCGAGGACATTCTCATGCGTGAGAAAGCCGCTTTCTCGGATGCGGTCGGACATTCCATGGTCGACCATCTGAAGGAGTATGCAGATAAGAAATACACAGATGAGGAGTATAAAGAAGGGGTAACAAAATACAGACATGCAAGGCCGTTTACAAAGGAATCGCTTCTGTACAGGGAGATCTTTGAGAAATACTATCCCGGACAGTCCGAGATGGTAGCGGATTTCTGGATGCCGAACAAAGAGTGGGAAGGCTGCGACGTTGACGATCCGTCAGCCAGAGTGCTTTCCAACTACGGTGCCAGCGGTAAATAGTGCGGAGGTGAGTATGGTCAAGTATGTATTTGTTACGGGCGGAGTTGTATCGGGACTCGGAAAGGGCATTACCGCCGCATCTCTCGGAAGGCTGTTAAAGGCCAGGGGATACCGCGTCACCATGCAGAAGTTCGATCCGTATATCAACGTGGATCCGGGTACGATGAACCCGATCCAGCACGGTGAAGTGTTCGTTACGGATGACGGGACCGAGACGGATCTCGATCTGGGACATTATGAAAGATTCATCAACGAGTCTCTTGATAAGAACTCCAATGTCACCACCGGTAAGATATACCAGACGGTATTGAACCGTGAACGCCATGGTGATTACGGCGGAGGGACCGTTCAGGTCATCCCGCATATCACAAATGAGATCAAGGAAAGATTCCATAAAGAGCCGGCGTCGGATGACGTTACGATCTCGATAATCGAGATCGGAGGCACCGTCGGCGATATAGAAAGCCAGCCTTTTCTGGAGGCGATCAGGCAATTTCAGGTTGATATCGGAAGAAGTAATTCCGTTATCATACATGTTACTCTTATCCCATATTTGAAGGCTTCGGGCGAGCTCAAGACCAAGCCTACCCAGATGAGCGTCAAGACGCTGCAGAGCATGGGACTGTGGCCGGATATCATCGTGTGCAGATCGGATCTTCCGATCGATGAGAGCATGCGCGGGAAGATCGCTCTGTTCTGCAATGTCAAAGCAGAGAATGTTCTCCAGAATCTGGACGCACCTTCGCTCTACGAAGTACCGCTGATGCTTGAGGAAGAGCATCTGGCGGAAAGGGTATGCGAATGTCTCGGGCTGTCCTGCCCGGAGCCGGATCTTACGGCCTGGAAGAGGCTTACACAGGACGGAAAAAATCCCAGGAACAGCGTTACCGTTGCCATCGTGGGAAAATATGTCGCACTTCATGATGCGTATCTGAGCGTTGCCGAAGCATTGAAGCACGGAGGGATAGCAAACCTTTCCGAGGTAAAGATCTTATGGGTCGATGCCGAAGACGTTACGGATGAGAATGCATCGGAGCTTCTTGCCGGTGCAGACGGGATCATAGTTCCCGGAGGCTTCGGAAGCCGAGGAACGGACGGCAAGATCGCAGCCATACGGTATGCCAGGACAGGCGGGATACCCTACCTTGGCATATGCCTCGGGATGCAGCTTGCGATAGTCGAGTTTGCCAGAAATGTCTGCGGCTTAAAGGATGCGGCATCCACCGAACTGTTCCCCGAAACAAAAAATCCCGTGATCCATATCCTGCCCGAAAAGAAAAACCTCGAAGACATCGGAGGAACGCTCCGTCTCGGGGCTTATCCGTGCGTATTAAAAGAGGGTACAAAGGCATACGAACTGTATCAGAGCAGGGCTATCAGCGAAAGACACCGCCACAGATATGAAGTCAATAATGACTACAGGGATGTTCTTGAAAAGAACGGCATGGTACTGTCCGGCACCTCGCCTGACGCAAAGATCGTTGAGATGACAGAGATACCGTCTCATCCGTTCTTTGTTGCGACCCAGGCACACCCGGAATTTAAGTCAAGACCCGATCAGCCGCACCCGCTCTTTTCGGGGCTGGTAAAGGCTGCACTTGCTAATAAGGGATGCGAAGACGAAAGAGGTGACATGTGATGAAGACATTATATGAGCCGCAATTCGAACATGACAATTGCGGAGTAGGATCGATCATAAACATAAACGGAAAGGCAAGCCATGATATAGTCAGCGATGCGCTTTCCATAGTTGAAAATCTTGAACACCGTGCCGGAAAAGATGCGGAAGGCCGGACCGGAGACGGCGTCGGGATACTGACGCAGATCCCCCATAAGTTCATGGTAAAAGCTTCGGCAGATCTTGGCATCAGGCTCAAAAGACCAAGGTCTTATGCGGTCGGAATGTTCTTCTTTCCGCAGAACGAGCTTTTGCGGAACCAGGCAATGAAGATGTTTGAGATAATATCTTCCAAGGAAGGAGTCGGGTTCCTCGGATGGAGACAGGTCCCGACAGACCGCGATGTATTGGGGCAGCGGGCGCTTGAAGCGTGTCCGGCCATTTACCAGTGCTTTCTTGACAGGCCGAAAGATATCGTAAGCGATCTTGATTTTGACAGAAAGTTGTATGTGATAAGACGTGTATTTGAGCATTCGAACGAGGATACTTATGTGGTATCCCTTTCGTGCCGGACGATAGTGTACAAGGGAATGTTCCTTGTGGGACAGCTACGGACCTTTTTCCCGGATCTTTGCGATAAAGATTATGAGTCGGCTATCGCAATGGTGCATTCGCGATTTTCGACCAACACCCGGCCGAGCTGGAGACGGGCCCATCCGAACAGGTTCATCGTCCATAACGGAGAGATCAACACGATACGCGGTAATGCGGATAAGATGATCGCAAGAGAAGAGACGATACGCACGAGCCACTTCACGGATGATGAACTTGCGAAGGTACTGCCTGTTATATCCGCCGGCGGATCGGACTCGGCCATGCTCGATAACACCCTTGAATTCATGATCATGGGAGGCATGGAGCCTGCACTTGCGGCCATGATACTTGTTCCCGAACCCTGGGAGAACAACGATACGCTCACGGTAGAGGAAAGGGATTTTTACCAGTATTATGCGACAATGATGGAGCCGTGGGACGGACCGGCATCGATAATGCTGTCGGACGGCGATGTGATGGCGGCAATACTGGACCGAAACGGACTGCGTCCTTCGAGGTACTATGTCTGTAACGACGGAAGACTGATACTGTCGTCCGAGGTCGGTGTGCTGGAAATTGACGAGGCATCGATTATCGAAAAAGGATGCCTGTATCCCGGAAAGATTCTGCTGGCAGATACAAGGACAAAGAGGATATATACCGACCGCGAGATCAAGGACAGGTATGCCGCACGCCAGCCGTACGGAGAGTGGCTCGATGCAAATCTTATCAGGCTGTCGGAGCAAAAGATCCCCAACGAGGCAGTTCCGGCCATCGAAAAAGAGGATCTGGAAAGACTGCAGAAGGCTTTCGGATACACGTATGAGGAGTGCAGGGAACGGATATATACAATGGCACTTAACGCATCCGAGCAGATCGGCTCTATGGGCGTTGACACTCCGCTCGCTGTTTTGTCCTCACAGTACAGACCGCTGTTTGATTATTTCAAGCAGCTGTTCGCCCAGGTTACCAATCCCCCGATAGATGCCGTAAGGGAAAAGATCGTCACTGCAACATGCGTTTATGCAGGAAGGAACGGCGATCTGCTGTCCGAGGATCCCACCAACTGCAATGTCCTTCGTATCAACAATCCGATCCTGTCGGACCTCGATATTCTGAAAATAGAGCACCTGAGCAAACACGGGATAGAAACCGCAAAAGTTTCGACGCTTTATTATAAGGGCACCCCACTCGACCGTGCACTTTCGAATCTCTTTGTAGAGGTCGACAGGGCTTACAGGAAGGGCGCCAGCATTCTGATTTTATCAGACAGGGGTGTGGACGAAAATCATGTAGCCATACCTTCTCTCCTGTGCGTTTCCGCTGTCCATAACTACCTTGTTTCGACCAAGAAATGCATGGCGATGTCGCTCATACTTGAGACGGGTGAGCCCAGGGATGTGCATCATTTTGCAACACTTCTGGGATTTGGAGCGTGCGCTGTCAATCCGTATCTTGCGCATTCAACGATAAAAGAGCTCATAGACGACGGCATCCTTGAAAAAGATTATTATGCCGCTGTTTCCGACTATGACAATGCGGTACTTGACGGAATAGTTAAGATAGCTTCCAAGATGGGTATATCAACCATACAGTCATACCAGGGCAGCCGCATATTTGAGGCCGTCGGAATAGCGTCATCCGTTATAGACAGGTATTTTGCCGGAACGGTTTCGCGTATAGGGGGCATTGATATCGAAGATATTGCAAGGGCCACAGACCGGCAGCATTCAAGGGCGTTTGATCCCTTGGGACTTGATTCGGATCTTAGCCTGGATTCGGCAGGCTTTCACAAGATGCGAAGCGGCGGTGAACTTCACAGGTACAATCCGGCGACCATTCATATGCTTCAGACGGCGACCAGGGAGAACAGTTACGAAAAGTTCAAACTCTATACCGACATGATCGACCGGGAGGAAACAGGTTATATCAGAAGTCTTTTTGAACTGAAATATGCGGATAAACCGCTCGATCTGTCCGAAGTGGAAAGCGAAGAGCACATTGTCAGAAGGTTCAAGACCGGTGCGATGTCATACGGTTCGATATCGGAAGAAGCACATACGGCACTTGCGGTCGCGATGAATCACCTTCACGGCAAGTCGAACAGCGGTGAGGGCGGAGAAAGTGATGAAAGACTTGAAAGTGCGGGCACGGATCATGACAGGAGTTCGGCGATAAAGCAGGTCGCATCGGGAAGATTCGGAGTGACGAGCCGCTACCTTATGAGTGCCAAAGAGATACAGATCAAGATGGCGCAGGGCGCAAAACCGGGTGAAGGCGGCCACCTTCCCGGCAAGAAGGTGTATCCGTGGATCGCAAAAACCAGGCATTCGACTCCGGGAGTCAGCCTGATCTCACCGCCGCCTCATCATGATATCTATTCGATCGAGGATCTGGCTCAGCTGATATATGATCTGAAATGCTCCAACAGGAAGGCACGCATATCGGTCAAGCTCGTATCGGAAGCCGGAGTCGGAACGATAGCGGCAGGTGTTGCCAAAGCCGGTGCCCAGGTTGTTCTGATCTCGGGATATGACGGAGGCACGGGAGCGGCACCGATAAGTTCGATACATAATGCGGGACTTCCGTGGGAACTCGGCCTTGCCGAGACTCATCAGACACTTATGATGAACGGACTTCGCAACAGCGTTGTTGTAGAGACGGACGGAAAACTTATGAGCGGTAAGGATGTGGCTGTCGCAGCCATCCTCGGTGCCGAAGAGTTCGGATTCGCAACTGCTCCTCTTGTGACTCTGGGATGCGTCATGATGCGCGTATGCAATCTTGATACGTGCCCGATGGGTATTGCAACGCAAAATCCAAAGCTTCGGAAAAACTTTGCCGGAAAGAGCGAGTACGTTGAAAACTTCATGATCTTTATTGCAAGACAGCTTCGTGAGTACATGGCAAAGCTCGGGGTCAGATCGGTGGATGAACTTGTAGGAAGAACAGATCTTATCAGGATAAGGGACGATCTTACGGGGCATGCCGCAAAACTGGACCTTCAAAGGGTGATAGGACAAAGCCTTCCGCTTAGTGTGGGGTACGAAAAAAAGAGGGCATATGATTTTGAGCTTGATGAGCGTAAGGATTCGAAGATATTGTCCGGAGCCAAGGGGATCAAAAAGCTTATCGAGACCGGAAACTGCGCAACGGTGGCGTGCGATGTCGTAAATACCGACAGGGCGTTCGGAACCATGATCGGCTCGTGCATAACAAAATACCATCATAACGGTCTTCGCGATGATGCGGTCAAGATAATGTGCCGCGGTGCGGGAGGCCAGAGCTTCGGTGCATTTATGCCCAAAGGCGAGACCGTGGTGCTTACCGGTGATGCAAATGATTACTTCGGAAAGGGCCTGTCGGGCGGAAAGCTGATAGTGAAGGCTCCCGATGATGCGGCCTATGATGCGGAGAACAATATCATCATCGGAAACGTTGCTCTATACGGGGCCACGAGCGGTGAAGCATATATCGCGGGAATGGCCGGAGAGAGATTCTGTGTCAGAAATTCCGGAGCAGAAAGTGTTGTTGAAGGCGTCGGAGAACACGGCTGTGAATACATGACAGGAGGAGCAGCGCTCATACTCGGAAAGGTCGGTAAGAACTTTGCGGCCGGTATGAGCGGCGGTATCGCATATGTGCTTGATGAACACAACACGCTGTACAGGAATCTTAACAAGGAACTTGTACTCATGGAAGCTGTTGAGGATGAGGCCGATAAGGACCGTATCCGCATGATGCTGAAAAAACACTTCGAGTATACAGGCTCGAAAAAGGCGGCCACTGTGCTTGATTCGTTTGATGAGTATATACCGAAGTTTAAAAAGATAATACCCGAGGAATACAAAAGAGTGCTCGGCAGGGCCGAAGGCGAGGAGGCATGACCATGGGAAAATCAACGGGTTTTATGGAATACGGCAGATGCGATCTTGGTGACATTCCTCCGAAGGAGAGAATAAAAAACTTTGATGAGTTTCATATTCCGCTTTCCGGGAAGGAAAGAAGGCAGCAGGCCGCAAGATGCATGTCATGCGGAGTGCCTTTCTGTCAGGCCGGAGTCATGATCTCGGGGATGGCATCGGGATGTCCCCTTCATAATCTGGTTCCCGAAACAAACGAACTTGTATACCGGGGCAATTATGAACAGGCATACAGAAGACTTGCAAAGACTCACAGTTTCCCGGAGTTTACCGCAAGGGTCTGTCCGGCACTTTGCGAAGCGGCGTGCACATGCGGGCATGTGTGCGAGGCCGTAACGACAAGGGATAATGAAAAGGACATTATAGAATATGCTTTTGAGCACGGACTTGTGGACGAGAGTACTCCCTCTGTCAGGACCGGCAAGAGTGTTGCCGTGATAGGAAGCGGTCCTTCGGGCCTTGCATGCGCACAGCTTCTTAATAAGAGAGGCCATAAAGTGACCGTGTTTGAAAGGTTTGACAGGCCGGGCGGACTGTTAAGGTACGGTATCCCGAACATGAAACTTGACAAAAGGATCGTTGACAGGCGTATCGCCGTCATGAAAAAGAGCGGGATCGAGTTCAAATGCGGCGTTAACGTCGGAGTCGATATTTTGGCTGAAGAGGTGCGCAGACAATATGACAGGGTTGTGCTATGCTGCGGAGCGTCACAGCCGAGGGACATAAAAGCCGACGGAAGAGATGCCCGGGGGATAATGTTTGCCGTCCCCTTTCTCAGGGAAGTGTCCAAAAAGATCATGGACGAAGGTTATGACTACAAAAAAGTGACCGGAGCAAAGGATTTTTCGTTCGAAAGCATGAAAGGGAAAAATGTTGTTGTCATCGGAGGAGGCGACACCGGAAACGACTGTGTGGGAACGAGTATAAGACTGGGTGCGGCATCGGTCGTACAGATCGAGATGATGCCTGCTCCCGGCAGGGAACGTGCCGCATCAAATCCCTGGCCGGAATGGCCTAAGGTCCTCAAGACCGACTACGGCCAGCAGGAAGCGATCAGCTGTTTCGGGAAAGATCCGAGGATATTCTCGACAACGGTCACGGAGTTTATCAAGGATGAAAAAGGAAATCTTACGGGGGTTGCGACCGTTGGGCTCGAGCGTGTTACGGGAGAAGACGGCCGGGTCAGTTTCGAGCATGTTAAAGGTTCCGAGGCAAGCCTTCCGGCTGACTTTGTCCTGATCGCGGCAGGATTTCTCGGAAGCGAAGAATACGTGACAAAAGATTTCGGAACCAAGGTTAATGAACACGGAAATGTTAAGACGGAAGACGGCAGGTATCTGACCGGCGCCGAAAATGTATTTACGGCCGGCGACATGCACCGCGGCCAGTCACTTGTCGTATGGGCGATCGCCGAAGGGCGGGCAGCGGCCGCCGCAGTCGACGAATCCCTCATGGGCTACACCAACCTTTAATACGGAAGTGTGAGACAGGGGGACGGGGCCGAAGTGGACCTGGGGGACGGGGTTAGTGGACCATTTTCAGCGCCTGCTTTCGAAAATGGTCCACTAACCCCGTCCCCCAGGT
>JAFXQX010000038.1 GCA_017526745.1 Lachnospiraceae bacterium
AGCCAGGATCAAACTCTCTAATATAGTTTGTTAACCATTGCTGGCTTTGTTTCGTTTCCGAATAAAATTTAATCTGGAATTTTTCAGGTTATTTATTGGTTGTACTATTTCATTTTCAAGGTACGCCAAATGCATAAAAATAGAGACGCTCTTTCGAGCGGCCCTATTAATATATCACCGAGTTTTACCCTTGTCAACGGATTTTTTATTGATTTTTCAAATGATTTTAATTATTTTTTTCTTCTTGTGTTTTTTTTCTGAAATAAATAAAAAATATACAAAATGTAGTGATGCACGAAATGATGGTGATCGGCAAACCGAATATCAATCCCTTCGGAATATACTTAAGATCGACTTCATGTTCCCCCCGGGGGACCTTAACAGCCAGGAGTGCATCCATTATCTTAAATGTCTTCACCCTGTTACCGTCGATCTTTACTCTCCAGTCATCCTCATACGGGATAGAGAACACCAGGTACTCTGACGGATAAGCGGCATTCACGTTTGCCGTAAGATGCGAGCTTGTGATCTTGGAGATATTGCATGTGGTTGAAACGGCATCTTTGTACCAGGCTTTGAGAACCTGTTTGCTTTCATAATAGAAATATGCATTATCTATACATATGCTGTCATCGTCAAGAACCAGCCTGATGCTCACGGTCTCGCCGGGCTGATAATACCCTCCTTCACGGACTGACCATTCATAATCATTAAAGTAACTTCCCTTGTCATCATCGTTTATGAACAAAGTCGCATTCTGTTTTTCCGGAGCATCAAAATACATATAGAAGAAATTGTCGCTTGAAATGGAGAGGATATATTCCACACTTGCTTCCGCATCCGGATCGATCTTTGTATATTCATTATCTTTCCTGCTGACATTGTTAAGCTTTATTTCAGATACTTTTACAGGTCTGTATATCTGATAATTCGTCTTGGTGAAATGGCTTGCGATATTGTTCTGAAGTTTAAACGGATCCTTCTCGCTCATATCAATATACTTTGCGGATTCGTCCATCCCGAAACCTATGGGAAGTGCGTACGGATTGGTAAAGATCCTTTTTCCTTCGGAAGTGTACAGCCATTTATACGGCTTGGCTGTCTCGTCGTATTGGGACAGCAGATATTTTACACCCATGAAGCAGTCGGCAAAGGCTGTACTTGAATCACCGTAGAAAGCCCAGTTTTTATTATTACGAAATCCCATCCGCCCCATAAACGTTTTGGCCTGATCCGTTTCGCATGAACTGAAATGGGAAAGGCCGTTATAAGAAAACATCAACGGGTCGTTATGCGAACGCCTGAACAGTTTATCCATTCTGAAAAATGACGAATCCTGTTCGTTGATATAGGAAACCAGATCCTGCGTCTGGTCTATGTATTCCTTATATGCATCAATACTTTCTTCTTCTGCAAATTTATCTTCATAATAAGCATCGATCGAAACCGCCCCGTTATACAGGCCGTCCGTCATCGAAAGAGCAAACAGGCCCGCAACCGCAGGGATGACATAGCGGTCTTTTTCATTCATCGCAACGATCAGGATGAGAGTGACTGCGATGGTAAGATATGTCAGTATTATCGACCTGGTCCCTACATATGCACTTCTTATGAAATACAGGTATGCCGAATATGCGGCAAAGATGATTATGATGATATTGGCATTCCATTTTTTGAACCCTTCCCTTATTCTGACGAATCCCGCATAACCGACAAACAGCATCAGGAACGAAAAAAGGAAAGAGTTTCTGTAAGGGAATCCGATCGGCTGGGCAAATCCGTGCCACATGACATTGAAAGCATCTATCCAGTATCCGATAATAAGAAATGCAAATAGAGCAAGTGCGCAGATCTTCTCACGTGTTCTGATAGTCCTGTTGAAAAAATAAAAGAAGACGAAGATCGTTCCGATCACGCCGCAGTAGATTATCGGCAGGCCGTCGGATATATTTCCGTTAAATGATCCGACATACAGTCCGGAAAAGAATTCGGACAGCCTGAACATCCTTCTGAAAATGAGTCCGCCTTTTATGATCGCTTTTTTCTGTCCGCTCAGTGAAAACAATACCGAAAAAAGTGAAAAAGCAGAGATCCCGACAGCCAGGAGAGTCGAATACAATACTGTCCATGCATTCCTGATCCGGTCCTTCATATCCCTGTATTCGATGATATTTGAAAACATCATGCACAGGAAAAATGCAGCGGTAAATATCAGGATCATGTAGCCGATGTAATAGTTTGATATGACTGCCAGTGATGAAACGAAAATATACATAAGACTCGGCCTGCGATTTTTCAGCATGCGATACAGACCCAGGATGATAAGCGGCAACAGCATTATACTGAAGAAATAATGGATACAGTTTATGTATGCCACATTAAATCCCATCAGTGAATATGCGGTCGAGAATATCAGGGATGAAAACCGGTTGCCCCATATCCCGGTTAACATGAGATGAAAGAACAGCCCCATGAAACCGCAGATAAATACCATCATCACTACTATGCCGACGGGAAGCAGGTCATTGGGGAATAAAAGCAGGATCAAAAAGAAGGGATTGAAAAGATAATATGCGGCAAAACCCATCATGTCGCCGCCGAATGTTTTTGAAAAAGTATAGAACATATCGTTGCTGCCGAAGAACACCGATTTCATATAACCGATATAATCGACGAACTGATATCTCATGTCGGCGACGAGGATCGAGACTTTCCCGAACGGAGCAAATTCTCCGATAAAAAAGATAAGCGTCATGATAACTGCCGGGATCAGAAACGCCAGCAGGGATATCATTGTTTTTTTCTCAAATCGCCTGAATTTTTCCATTGAAATAATGGTGATCAGCGGCTTGCGGCAAATGCCTCTCTCACTGCTATCGCAAACTGATCGGCACAGGATGTACCTCTGCCGTTACAGTCATTTCCGAGAAGCTTGCTCTCTATCTCGGAAACAGTCATTCCGTTGCACAGTTTGGAAATCGCTTTGAGGTTACCGTTACAGCCACCCGTAAAAGAAATGTTTGTGATGACATCTCCGATGATATCAAAATCGATCTGTTTTGAACAAACGCTGTTTGGTTTAAATGTATAGTGCATGTTTCACCATCCGTTCGAGCGGAGAAAGAGGGATTTGAACCCTCGCGCCGGTTGCCCGACCTACACCCTTAGCAGGGGCGCCTCTTCAGCCTCTTGAGTATTTCTCCAAATTGCCAAAGTCTTGCATACCAAGTATTCGTCAGCCAAGTCATTATATTAGATGGACCCGCCTTTGTCAATATAAACACCCGCCATGGCAGTCCATTACAACGATCACCGGGAAGTCCTTAATGGTCAGTTTTCTGACTGCCTCGGCCCCGAGATCATCATATGCCACAACCTCCGAAGAAGTGATGCATTTGGACAGAAGGGCTCCGGCTCCGCCGACCGCAGCAAAATATGTTGCTTTGTTCCTTATCATTGCATCTTTTACAGCCTGCGATCTTCTGCCCTTTCCGATCATACCGGTCTGGCCCAGATCGAGGAGCTGCGGTGCATATTTATCCATCCTGCTCGCAGTGGTTGGGCCTGCGGATCCTATCACCTTCCCGTCTCTTGCCGGAGAAGGTCCCATGTAATATATCGTTTGGTCTTTGATATCAAACGGAAGTTCATTACCTGCAGCAAGAGATTGTGTCATCCTCTTATGAGCCGCATCTCTTGCCACATAAACAGTGCCATCCAGGAAAACATAGTCTCCTGCCTTCAGAGATTCCGATACGCTTTTATCGAAAGGTACGGTAACATGTTTTTCCATCTTATATCTCCACACTGATATGCCTGTTCACATGACAGCATATATTTACCGCAACAGGCAGTCCTGCAATATGTGTCGGATATGTATTGATATTGACCGCAAATGCCGTGCATTTTCCGCCAAGTCCTGCCGGTCCGATATCAAGCTCATTTATCGCATCAAGCATCTCTTCTTCAAGATCCTTTACATATCCGATCGGGGAATGCTCTCCTGCAGGTCTTGTAAGTGCCTCTTTTGCAAGAAGTGCACATTTTTCAAATGTTCCTCCGATCCCTACTCCGACTACCATCGGGGGGCATGCGTTCGGACCCGCATCTCTTACAGCTTCAAGGATCGATGCCTTGACACCTTCTATCCCGTCTGCCGGTTTTAACATGAAAACCCTGCTCATGTTCTCAGAGCCGAATCCTTTCGGAGCAAGCGTGATGCCCACTTTGTCTCCCGGAACTATCTCGTAGTGTATGACTGCGGGTGTATTGTCTTTTGTATTGACCCTTTCTATCGGATCCGCTACGACTGATTTGCGAAGGAAGCCTTCCCTGTATCCTCTTCTTACCCCTTCGTTTACGGCATCCGTTATATCACCGCCGGTAAGATGGACATCCTGGCCGACTTTCATAAAGATCACTGCCATACCCGTATCCTGACATATCGGTATCATTTCTTCTTTTGCAATCGCAAGGTTATCCTTCAGTTGTCCGAGGATCTTTTTTCCGATATCCGATGTTTCCTTTTCATATGCATCAAAAAGGCATGTCCTCATATCATCCGACAGTTCGTGACACACCTTTATACACATTTCGGAAACAGCTTCCGTGATACTTTCGACCGGTATCTCTCTCATTATTTATTCTCATCGAATTCATCAATGATGAATCTCTGTCTTCCCTTTACGTCGTCATATATCCTTGTGACGTATTCACCAAGCAGTCCGCACACGAATATGATAAGACCACCCATAAACCAGATAAGGGAAACAAGTCCTTTGTTATCATCGTCGCGCTCATCAAAGAGCCTGCCTATTCCGTGGATCAATGCAAGAAGCACTCCGAATCCTGTCATGAATCCTCCGAGGAAAGTCACGAATTCAAGAGGCTTGCTCGAAAAGCAGAAAATACCGTGAAATCCCATGCGGAACTCTCCCCACAGGCGGTTGTATTTGGATACATCCGCCTCTCTTGCCTCTCTGTGATATCTGACCGCAGTCTGCTTAAATCCCACATAGCTGACCATGCCTCTGAAGAACATGTTCGTTTCCGGCATCTTCTTGATCTCTTCGATCACCCGCCTGTTGATCAGGCGAAAATCAGCCGTATCCACGGGAATCTCAACGCTTGAAAGGTAATTGATGACTCTGTAAGCACATACATCTATGAACTTACGTATCTTGGTCTCTCCCTGGCGGTCGATCCTCTGAGCGTAAACAACGTCATAGCCTTCTTTCCATTTTTCAACAAGATCGATTATGACCTCCGGAGGATCCTGAAGATCAACATCGATAACAACACAGATATCACCGCGGCAGTTGGTCACACCTGCCATCGTCGCTGCGGCCTGGCGGAATCTGCGGCTCATCGTGATGAGCTTGATGTGGCGGTTCCTCTCCATGTTTTCCTTGATGACCTCATATGTTCTGTCAGTCGAAGGATCAAGAGAGAATATGATCTCGTAATCACATCCGAGCTTCTCAACTACCGCCTCGGTCCTGTCAAGGAATGGTTTGATCCCGTTCTCTTCGTTATATACCGGAACAACGATCGAAAGCATGTAATTATCATAGTTTTCTTTGCTCATATTTAATCATCCTCTTCTAAACCGTCAAATCTTGTATCTTCTTCATCGTCATCTATATCAACTTCATCATGAACGACAACAACAGGTTCATCGGACTTGGCTACATTTATGACAACATCATCGATCTCATCCATGTCGATGTCCTTGTCACCGTCGGAGATCTTTTCACGTACCTTGGCGATCTTTGCAACCTTGACACCCTTGTCGAGACTGATCATCTTGACACCGGATGTGTTCCTGGAGATGACCTTGATATCCTCCATGCGAAGCTGGATGATGATGCCCTGGTCTGTGATCATCATGATCTCATGCTCATCCGTTACCGCCTTGACACCTACAACATCACCTGTCTTCTCCATGATCTTGTAGCACTTGACACCCTTTCCGCCTCTTCTTTGAAGATGGAATTCCGAAAGGACGGTTCTCTTACCGAAGCCGAGCTCCGATACGATAAGAAGCGAATCACCCTGGCTGTCGATCTGCATTCCAACGATCTCATCGCCGTCGGACAGGTTCATTCCTATAACACCCATCGATGATCTTCCTGTCGGACGTACATCCGTTTCTTTGAAACGTATGCACATGCCCTGCTTCGTAACAAGGAATATCTCCGAATCCTTATCGGTCGTCTTTACTTCAATAAGTTCGTCATCATCGCGAAGCGTGATCGCGATAAGACCCTTCTTGCGGATATTGTTGTATTCGAGAATATTTGTCTTCTTGACGGTACCTTTCTTGGTGACCATAAGAAGGTTCTTGGTCTCATTGACTTCCGTGACGGGGATCATGGCCGATATCTTCTCACCCACCTGAAGCTGAAGAAGGTTTACTATCGCCACACCTCTCGAATTTCTTCCGGACTCGGGTATCTCATACGCTTTCTTGCGATAGACTCTTCCAAGATTCGTAAAGAACATGATGGACTGGTGTGTATTGGTCATCAGAAGATCTTCGATGTAATCCTCGTCGATCGTCTTCATTCCCTTGATACCTTTACCTCCTCGGTTCTGAGCCTTGAAGTTGTCAACCGTCATACGCTTGATATATCCGAGACTTGTCATTGCGATGACCGTGTTCTCCTTCGGGATAAGATCCTCATTGGTAAGATCCGAATCATCAAGTCCGATCTTGGTCCTTCTCTCATCACCGAACTTGTCGGAAATAAGCATTATCTCTTCTCTTATGACACCAAGCAGAAGTTTTTCATCGGCAAGTATCGCTTTATATTCCGCGATCTTCTTCTGGAGCTCGGCATATTCGGCTTCAAGCTTTTCTCTTTCAAGACCTGTAAGAGCTCTCAGCCTCATCTCGACGATCGCCGCTGACTGCGCTTCGGACAATCCGAATCTTTCGGTCAGTTTTTCCTTGGCTTCGGCAACATTTGCACTGGCCTTTATGATCGCTATGACCTCGTCGATATTGTCTAGAGCTATAAGCAGACCCTGTAAGATATGGGCACGCTCTTCTGCCTTGTTAAGATCGTACTTGGTCCTTCTGGTGACAACATCCTCCTGATGCTTCAGATAGTGGTTCAGCATCTCCAGAAGATTCATTACCTTGGGCTCGTTGTTCACAAGAGCAAGGTTTATCACACCGAACGTATCCTGCAACTGGGTATGCTTATATAACTGGTTAAGGATGATGTTGGCATTTACGTCACGGCGGAGTTCAACTACGACTCTCATTCCTTCACGGTCAGATTCATCTCGAAGATCCGTGATGCCTTCTATCTTTTTATCCCTGACGAGTTCTGCGATCTTCTCAAGAAGTCTTGCTTTGTTTACAAGGAAAGGAAGCTCAGTGATGATGATCTGGCTCTTTCCGTTCTCAAGAAGCACTATGTCGCACACACCGCGGACCTTTATCTTGCCTCGTCCTGTCCTGTATGCGCTCTCTATCCCGCGGCGTCCAAGGATCACTCCGCCTGTCGGAAAATCAGGACCCTTAACACACTCGAGCAGTTCATCGATCTCGGTATCCCTGTCCTCTTCCACACGGTTATCTATGATCTTGACTACCGCATTTATAACTTCCGTCAGATTGTGTGGCGGAATGTTTGTTGCCATACCGACGGCAATACCGGTCGTACCGTTTACCAGAAGGTTCGGAAAACGCGAAGGAAGTACGGTCGGCTCTTTTTCCGTTTCATCAAAGTTCGGAACAAAGTCAACAGTATCTTTTCCGATATCGGCAAGCATCTCCATAGAGATCTTGGAAAGCCTTGCCTCAGTGTATCTCATGGCTGCGGCGGAATCTCCGTCTACGGATCCGAAGTTTCCGTGGCCGTCAACAAGAGGTGCCCTGAATGACCAGTCCTGTGCCATGTTAACAAGTGCACCGTAGATCGAGCTGTCACCGTGAGGATGGTATTTACCCATCGTATCACCGACGATACGTGCACATTTTCTATGCGGTTTGTCGGGCCCGTTGTTAAGCTCGATCATGGAATACAGAACTCGTCGCTGTACCGGCTTCAGACCGTCTCTTACATCGGGAAGCGCACGGGCTGCGATAACACTCATCGCATAATCGATGTAAGATGTTTCCATTGTCTTGATCAGATCTACATCATTGATCCGGTCGAAAATCTTGTCGTCCATTTATTCTTTCCCTTTCCAGGGATTGTCCCGAAAATGTAATTTTCCAGGGACGCTCCCGCTCATTGTCCTCGGTGCTCACGTTACTAAGCTCGACAAAACCTCGCTAAGTAACGAGCCTGCGGAATGCCCTGAAAAATTCATTTCGGACAATCCCCTTAGTATATTTCTATGATCAAATATCCAGATTCTTCACAAATTTCGCGTTCTCTTCTATGAACTCGCGTCTGGGCTCAACCTTGTCACCCATCAGTGTAGTAAATGTCAGATCGATCTGTGAAGACATTTCCTCGTTCATCGATACACGGGACAATACTCTTGTTTCGGGATCCATTGTTGTTTCCCATAACTGCTCCGCATCCATCTCACCGAGTCCTTTGTATCTCTGGATCTTATTGTTCTGATCCCTTCCGACTTCGGTAAGTATATTATTCAGTTCATCATCCGAATATGCATACCAGACTTTCTTGTTCTTCTCAAGCTTATATAAAGGCGGGTTTGCAAGATACACATGACCTTCCTTTATAAGATCCGGCATGAACCTGTACAGGAACGTGAGCATCAGTGTACTGATATGCGCACCGTCAACATCGGCATCAGTCATGATGATTATCTTGTCATAACGGAGTTTTTCAATGTCAAAATCATCATGTATGCCTGTACCGAAGGCCGTGATCATCGCCTTGATCTCGGCATTTGCATATATCTTGTCAAGACGGGCTTTCTCAACGTTTAATATTTTTCCGCGAAGCGGAAGGATCGCCTGGGTTGCACGGCTTCTTGCGGTCTTTGCACTGCCTCCCGCAGAGTCTCCCTCGACTATGAATATCTCACAGTTCTTCGGATCCTTATCGGAACAGTCGGCAAGCTTTCCGGGAAGAGCCATTCCTTCAAGTGCAGTCTTACGGCGTGTCAGATCCCTGGCCTTTCTGGCTGCTTCTCTTGCACGCTGTGCAAGTATGGATTTTTCACAGATCTGTTTTGCAACCGTGGGATTCTGTTCAAGATAATATGTAAGCTGTTCGGATACAACGGAATCAACTGCTGCTCTTGCTTCGGAGTTTCCGAGCTTTTGTTTTGTCTGTCCTTCAAACTGAGGCTCCTCTATCTTGACTGAGATGATCGCAGTCAGTCCCTCACGGATATCATCGCCTGTAAGATTAGCTTCGCTTTCTTTTAACAGTTTGTTAAGGCGGGCATAATCATTAAATGTTTTAGTGATCGCATTTCTGAATCCCGTAAGGTGTGTTCCGCCTTCGGGTGTCGTGATGTTGTTGACAAAACTGAAAACGCTCTCGTTAAATGAATCATTATGCTGCATCGCAACCTCAACGAGTACGTTATTCTGTTTTCCCTCAAAATACAGAACATCCTCATAAAGCGGAGTCTTACTGCGGTTTAGGTATGTAACGAATTCCTTGATACCGCCTTCGTAATGGAATGTTCTTTCAACAGTTTCCTCTCCTCTTGTATCACGAAGAGTTATCTTCAGGTTTTTAGTCAAAAATGCCGTTTCACGAAGCCTGGTCTTAAGCGTATCAAAATCAAATACAGTCTCCTCAAAGATGGTATCGTCCGGCATGAACGTTACGGTAGTTCCGGTATCGTTTTTGTCACATGAATCTATGACTTCGAGTTTTTTAACAACCTTTCCCCGTTCATACCGCTGCATGTATACTTTTCCTTCCTGACGGATCCGAACTTCCAGCCAGTTTGAAAGAGCATTAACTACAGACGCACCTACTCCGTGAAGACCTCCGGATACTTTGTATCCTCCACCGCCGAATTTACCGCCGGCATGAAGAATGGTGAACACGACCTCAACAGCGGGAATACCTGCTTTTTTATTGATACCTACCGGAATACCTCGTCCGTCATCGATGACCGTTACCGAATTATCCGGATTAAGCGTTACATCTATTGAAGAACAGTAACCGGCAAGTGCTTCATCAACCGAATTGTCGACTATCTCATATACCAGATGATGAAGACCTCTTGCAGACGTACTTCCAATATACATTCCGGGACGTTTTCTTACTGCCTCAAGACCTTCAAGTATCTGGATCTGATCGGCACCGTATTCGCCGTTTACTTCATATTCCTCATTGATATTGTTTATCTCTTCACTCATCTTCAGTTCTCCCTTATTACTTTTCCACCGCTTACTTTAAATATTTTGTTAACGGTAAGCCTCGAATTGATGAATTCATCAAGACCTGTACATGTAACTATTGTCTGGATATCGCCTATACTGTTCAGAAGATAATTCTGTCTGTTTGAATCAAGCTCCGACAAAACATCATCAAGTAGCAGGATAGGTTTCTGCCCAGTAATATTCTCAACAAGCTTTATCTCCGAAAGCTTCAGTGACAGCGCAGCTGTCCTCTGTTGTCCCTGAGATGCGTATTTTTTTGAATCCATATCATTGATATAGAATATAAAATCATCCCTGTGGGGTCCTACGGAAGTAAGTTTATATTTTATGTCTTTCTCCCGGTTTCTCTTAAGCTTCTGGGAGTATTCCATTATCTCTATATTAGGATCATATTTAATCAGAAGCTTTTCATTATCGCCTGTAAGATTTTTATGGATATCATAGATTATCTCATTAAGCTGATTGACGAACAGTGTTCTTCTGTCTATTATCTTTGTTCCGAGCGATATCAGCTGTGAATCCCACACATCAAGCGTATCTGTCAGTTCAGGATGAAATGTTATATCCTTAAGAAGACTGTTTCTCTGATTAACGATCTTGTTATAGCTTGTGAGATTATACAAATATACTTTATCAAGCTGGCACAGTTCGGAATCGATGAACCTTCTTCTGTCTGACGGACCGTTCTTTATTATTGAAAGATCTTCGGGTGAGAACAGTATCACGTTTATCACACCCATAAGCTCAGCTGCTTTTTTAAGTTTTACTCCGTTTATCGCGATGCCTTTTGATTTATCCGTGCGAAGATGGATATCTATCTGATAATCAACTTCATTTTTCTCAAACAGACATCTGATATGTCCCTCATATTCACCGAAACGAACTATCTCTTTATCACGGCTTCCCCTGTGTGATTTTGTCGTACTGGACAGATAGATCGATTCAAGAACATTAGTCTTACCGACAGCATTATCTCCGTACAGGATGTTAACACCCTTATCAAAATCGATCTGAACTCTTTCATAATTTCTGTAATTATGCAATTCAAGTGATTTTACGTACATTTACTTCCCTCCGATGATATATTCCTTATCATCAAAATAAATCACATCACCTTTGATAAGCTTTTTTCCACGCTCAGTACATACTTTTCCGTTAACTTTTACAAGTCCTTCATTTATGACATACTTCGCATCGACTCCGGATCCTGCTGCACCGGAAAGCTTTAATGCCTGTCCAAGCTTTATAAAATCATCTTTAATACTTATATTTATCATAATTAATTAAAATTTACCGGCAGTATCAGATACAGATATGATCCTTCTTCATCCTTTATAATACAGGGAGCTTTGGGATTTACCATGTAAAGAGATACCATCTCATCATCTATCACTCTTAAAGCATCTATTATAAATTTAGGATTAAATCCTATCATTATATCTTTACCGCTTTTTTCTATATCAACATCATCATTCATGCTTCCTATAGTGGAAGTGATTGAAAATGTTGCCGTTTTGTCTTTGATATTAAATACTATAGGTTTCTTATCACCTTCTTTTACAAGAAGTGTTGAACGGTTTATTACTTCAAGAAGTTCTTTTTTGTTAATGTCAACCTTTGTCTCATAATCATTTGAGATCATCTGGTCTATCTTGAAATAATTACCTTCTATTATCCTTGATACTACCTTAACGGAATCGTATTCGAATATGATATGATTTTCACTTAAAAATACAGATACATCTTTATCAACATCTCCGGGCAGTATCTTCAGAAGTTCCATAAGAGTCTTACCTGGAACTATAACCGAATCATCCTTGTATTCATTTTTAAGAACTATGTTTCTTACAGATATCCTGTGACCGTCAAGTGATACAACTTTGAAACTGTCTCCCTTTATCTCAAACAGTTCACCGGTCATTATCTTATTTGTATCATTATCTGATATTGAAAAGATCGTTTGTCTTATTATCTCTTTAAGAGAAAACTGGGAGATCTCTATAGGATCAGAAACATCAAGCTCAGGAAGCAGCACAAATTCTTCGGTTGATCTTCCGTTTATATCTATCTTTGATTTTCCGCATTCTATATGAACAGTATTGTTCTCATCGGAATCAATGATAAAATCATCTCCGCTGTAACTTCTTATAAGATTGGAAATGATCTTTGCTTCTATAGCAATGGTTCCGGCTACTTCAACTTCACCTTCTATATATGTTTCTATTCCTAGTTCCATATCATTTGCCGTAAGCTTTATTCCATTCTCATCAGCAGTAAAAAGAATACATTCGAGAATGGTCATTGATGTTTTAGAAGGAACTGCTTTTGATACTGTATTGATACCTGCAAGTAACTGTGACTGTGAACACCTGATCCTCATTTTTGATTCCTTTCCTTAAGCAAAAAATCCTTATATATATTTATATAAAATTTTCAGTATTATTAGTAATATAGGCTGTGGATATGTTAATAAACGTTACAGCGCCCTTAAAATCAACTAAAATAACACAACGCTTTCATGTTAATAACTTTAAATAACATGTTTGTATCATTTGATTTTTACACATCAGTCTGATTTTATCTTATTTATTATTGTTTCAACTGTTCTTCTTACAGATTCATCTTTATCAATAAGCTGAACTATTGCTTTTTCGCCGTGTATTATTGTCGAATGATCTCTTCCTCCCAGAAGCATCGCTATATCTTTATATGTAGCATTTGTCATGCTTCTGCAAAGATACATGATCATCTGTCTGGGAATGACAAGCTCTTTATTCCTCTTTCCGGATTTCATATCTTCTATTGATATATTAAAATGATCACATACAACATCCATAATATTGTTAGGAGTTATCCTTGAAGGAGAATTGGGAGATATTATATCTTTAAGAGCTTCTTTTGTAAGATCAATATCTATAGGTTTCTTTTCGAGGTTTGCAAATACAACTACCTTTTTTATGGAACCTTCAAGTTCTCTTATATTTGATTTTACATTATTTGCTATATATGAAAGAACTTCATCATCTATATTGTAATTAAAAGCTTCGATCTTCTTTTGAAGGATAGCCATCCTTGTTTCAAAATCAGGAAACTGTATATCAACCGTAAGACCCCATGCAAATCTTGATGTGAATCTTTCCTCAAGAACATCCATGTCTTTTGGAGGTTTATCTGATGTAATGACTATCTGTTTTTTCTGTTCATAAAGATGATTGAATGTATGGAAGAATTCTTCCTGTGTTGATTGTTTTCCTATAATGAACTGGATATCATCTATCAGAAGAACATCTATGTTTCTGTATTTGTTTCTGAATTCCTTGATCTTTTCAGGAGAATTGTTACCTGTTCTTATTGATTCGATAACTTCATTTGTAAATTTTTCACTTGTAACATAAAGAACGTTGGCATTTGGATTCTGGTCAATGATGTAATGACCTATAGCATGCATCAGATGCGTCTTACCGAGTCCGACACCTCCGTAAATAAACAAGGGATTATATATCTCTCCGGGATTTTCGGATACGGCTATCGCACTTGCCTGGGCAAGCCTGTTATTGCTGCCTACGACAAATGTTTCAAATGTATAATTCTCATTCAGATTTGATTTTTCGTATTTTTTCTTCTTATTTATAATGTCCTGATCTGAAACTACAGACGCAGTATCTCCTTTTGCAACTATCTCGATCTCATACTGATCGTCAAAACTCCTTTTTAATGTTTCATTTATGTATATCTTAAGAGGAGTATAGAATTTCTTCTTAATAAGAAAGATCGAAGTAGCCAGTTCCTTTGGTGCTTCAATATATACTGTATTGTCTTTTATTTCTTTCAGTTGAAGCGGTTTGATCCAGGTATTATATGAAATATCCATTATTTCATATTCTATACGGATGAATTCCTTGATCTCATCCCACTTTTCCAAAAGCTCTTCCATTTATTTCTCCTTGCGTTTTGTCACACTTAAATAGTGTACTACAAAATAGGCTGTATTTCAAACATATTTACCCTTTTTATCCACTAAATTTAGTGTAATGCCTTTTTTTCTCGTAAAGTACGTTTTTTACAAATATGACGAAAATATTAAGTTTTTTATGAACATGAATCTACACGGTTATCCACAACATTTTTATTTTTTATCCACTATTTATCCACATTTTGTGGAAAATTATGTTTACCTTTGAT
The DNA here is from genome assembly GCA_017526745.1 of Lachnospiraceae bacterium. Lineage (GTDB taxonomy): Bacteria > Bacillota > Clostridia > Lachnospirales > Lachnospiraceae > UBA2868. The sequence goes on from JAFXQX010000038.1 coordinate 14,522, forward strand.
TTTAAAATGCCCTGTTTTACAGTATTTCTGCTTGACAACGATTATCGCTTTTAATAGAATATGACTTGACGTTTTCCAAAAACATACTTTAATTATGTTGAAAAGGAGGTGTTTTGGATATGAAAATGACATTTCAGCCGAAGAAAAGACAGAGATCCAAAGTTCATGGCTTCAGAAGCAGAATGAGTACTCCCGGCGGAAGAAAGGTCTTACGCAGCAGAAGAGCAAAGGGAAGAAAAGTATTATCCGCATGATAAAGGCCACATACAATGTGGTCTTTTTTCTAAGGCTTGGCAGATGATTTTTACCGAAGGTTTAAAAAGCAGTTCGGATTTTTCGAAAGTTTACAAAAAAGGCCGTTCAAAGGCCAATCGATATCTTGTAGTATATGTATTGGAAAACGGAAGTACAATAAACAGACTGGGGGTTTCGGTCAGTAAGAAAGTCGGAAACTCCGTATACAGACACTATTTCAAGAGATGTGTCAAAGAAAGTTACAGACTGCACGAAAAAATGTTCAATAGTGGTTTGGACATTGTGGTCTTGGCGCGAGTGGGCGCAAAGGGAATCAGATACAGAGATATAGAAAGTGCTCTTTTGCACTTGATGAGAATACATAAGGTTTATTCAAAAACTAAATGAAACGCTTTATTCTTTCAGGTATAAGGTTTTATCAGAAATACATTTCAGGTTTAAAAAAGACAAAGTGTCCTTATTTCCCATCCTGTTCCGAGTATGGCTATGAGGCTGTGGAAAAGTACGGCCCGTTAAAAGGAAGTCTCCTTGCCATATGGAGGATCCTCCGTTGTAATCCCTTTTCAAAAGGCGGTTATGATCCTGTCCCCTGATCCCTGTTTATTTAAATAGGAGGATTTATTTTGTACAGTGTGCTTTTAACACAGTATGACGGTAAGTTTCTCGGACCTATTGCAAAAGTACTGGGATATATTCTTAACTGGGTGTTCATAGTACTCGAGAAGATAGGTATTCCCAATATCGCTCTTTCCATCATACTGTTTACTATTGTAATCTATCTTTTACTTACGCCTCTTACGATCAAACAGCAGAAGTTTTCCAAGCTTTCTGCCAAGATGAATCCCGAGATCCAGGCGATCCAGGCTAAGTACAAAGGTAAAAAAGATCAGGCATCGATGGCAGCGATGAACGAAGAGACACAGGCCGTATATAAGAAATACGGTGTTTCTCCTTCCGGAAGCTGTGTTCAGCTTGTTATCCAGATGCCGATACTGTTTGCACTTTATCGTGTTATCTATAATGTTCCGGCTTACGTCGAATCGGTAAAAGAGGCATTTATCCCTTTTGTTAACGAATTCATAACAAAGACGAATGCACTTTCATTTATCAGTAACAAAGACAACTTTGCCGGAGCGGTACAACTTACCAAGCAGTTTGAAAATGAAGCTTTTAAACTGGGTGCCGATAATACTTATGTTGTAAATACTTTCATCGATGTGCTGAATCGTGCGACGACGGCAGAATGGATGAACATTTCCGTAAAATATCCCGAGATCGCAGATATCTGTAACAGGACTTATGAAACGGTTACCCGTTACAACAATTTCTTCGGACTCAATATCGCAAACTCTCCCAAATATTATGTTCTTGACTGGAAGAATTCGATAGGTCTTGCGATCGGAGCCCTTCTGATCCCGGTTCTTTCTGCTCTCACACAGTGGATCAATACAAAACTCATGCCTCAGGCACCGCAGAGTGATGATGATAAGGCAAATGCCATGGCTGCATCAATGAAATCAATGAACATCATGATGCCGATCATGTCACTTGTATTTGTATTCTCGCTTCCCATAGGTATGGGCATTTACTGGATCGCCGGCGCTGTCATAAGAAGTGTCCAGCAGATATTCATCAATAAGCATATAGACAAGATGGATATCGATTCAATAATAGCAAAGAATACCGAGAAGCTTGAGAAACAGATAGAAAAAAAGAGCGGGGTTACCGGGGCGGCATTGAATTCGGCCGCAAGGATGTCAACAAGAACGATATCGGAAAAGAGTAAGACTACCGCTTCCGATACTGACAGAGAAGAAGCCGTAAGAAAGTCAACCGAATACTATAACAAGGGTGTAAAACCCGGAAGCCTTGCAGCAAAGGCAAATATGGTCAGACAGTATAACGAGAAGAATAATAAATAATGGAGGAAGATATGGATTACATGGAATTTACCGGCAAAACAGTAGATGATGCCATAACTGAAGCTTGTCAGAAGTTTACGATCACAAGTGATCGTCTTGAATATGAAGTGATTGAAAAAGGAACCGGCGGTATATTCGGATTTGCCGCAAAGCCCGCTATCATTAAGGCCAGGGTATTCGATCCGAATGCACCTAAAGAGGAGAAAAAGGAAGAGCCGGTAAAATCTGAAGAAGCAGTTCTGGAAAAACAGACAGCTGATCAGGCTGAAGATGTTCCGGCTGCAGATCCCAAAGAGTTTCTCGGTAAGATCTTCGATGCGATGAATATGAAAGTCGAAGTATCCGTAAACTCACATGACAATGAAATGGATATCGATCTTTCCGGTGATGATATGGGAGTTCTTATCGGAAAGCGCGGACAGACTCTTGATTCTCTTCAGTATCTTACAAGCATCGTTGTGAATAAAGGCAGAAAAGAATACATAAGAGTCAAGGTTGATACGGAAAACTACCGCTCAAGACGTAAGGAGACACTTGAGAATCTTGCAAAGAATCTTGCATACAAGGCAAAGAGGACCAAGAATCCCGTATCTTTGGAGCCGATGAATCCTTATGAAAGAAGGATCATCCATTCGGCACTCCAGAATGACAAGTATGTTACAACCCATTCGGAGGGTGAGGATCCGTTCCGCAAGGTAATAATCACACCGGTAAAATAATATGAAAACAGATACTATAGCGGCGATCGCTACTGGTATGACCCCATCGGGTATCGGGATAATAAGGATCAGTGGAGAGGATGCATTTTCAATTGCATCCTCTGTTTTTCATAAAAAGAATAAAGAGCCCTTATCCGATTATGAAGATCACAGGGCATATTTCGGTTATGTTCATGATAATGGTACTGTTATTGATGAAGTGATACTTCTCATATTTAAGGGACCTAACAGTTTTACGGGTGAGGATACCGCGGAGATACAATGTCACGGCGGGATCCTGATGATGAGAAAGATCCTTGATCTGTGCATAAGAAACGGGGCAAGGACAGCCGGTCCGGGAGAATTTACAAAAAGAGCCTTTCTTAACGGAAAGATGGACCTGTCTGAAGCCGAAGCGGTGATGGATGTGATCTCATCGCAAAATGATCTTGCTCTTAAGAATTCTGTAAAGCAGCTTGGCGGATCCTTATATAAAACTATCACCGATGTACGGAATAAGATATTGTTTGAACTTGCATATATCGAATCTGCTTTGGATGATCCCGAAAACTATGATCTTGAAGGGTACCCTGAAAAGCTGTCGGTAAAGCTTCTTGATATACTGCGGATCCTTGAGAAACTGGCAGACAGTTTTGACGACGGGAGGATACTATCGGAAGGAGTACGGACCGTAATACTTGGAAAACCCAATGTAGGCAAATCATCGCTTCTTAATATCCTGGCCGGATCTGATCGTGCGATTGTAACAGAGATCCCCGGAACAACCAGGGATACGATAGAGGAGATGATAAATGTCGGAGGGGTTTTGCTTCATGTGATCGATACGGCCGGTATCAGGCAAAGCGATGATGTCGTCGAGCAGATCGGTGTCAGGAAAGCCCTCGATATAGCCAAAGAAGCCGATCTAGTGGTTCTTGTCATAGATTCTTCTTCTGTTCTTTCACCTGAGGATGAAGAGATCTTAAGATTTATCAAGGTAAATGATAAGAAATGCCTTATCCTTCTTAACAAGAGTGATCTTCCGACCGTTACCGGAGTTGATGAGATAGCATGTTTAACCGGAAGTCGTGTGATCACGATATCTGCTAAGGATGAGACCGGGATCGATGAACTGAAAAGTTTTATAACCGGCGAGTATTCCAAAGGTTTTCTTAAGTATAATGATGAGATATTCATTTCAAATGCCAGACACAAAGAGGCACTCTCATCTGCTATAGAGTCTCTTCTTTGTGTTGCAAAAAGCATCACTGAGAAGATGCCTGAAGATTTTTATTCCATTGATCTGACATCTGCTTATGATCATCTTGGCCGTATAATAGGTGTTTCGGTTGATGATGATGTTATAAATGAGATTTTTGATAAGTTCTGCATGGGAAAATGAAAGAGTATACTTTTACTGAAAATGTTGATGTTGTCGTGGTCGGTGCTGGGCATGCCGGATGTGAGGCTGCTCTTGCCTGCTCGCGTCTTGGACTTGAAACAGTTATATTTACGATAAGCATCAATTCGATCGCACTTATGCCCTGTAACCCCAATATCGGCGGCAGTTCAAAAGGTCATCTTGTTCGTGAGATAGATGCCCTCGGCGGCGAGATGGGTAAGAATATCGATAAGACATATATCCAGTCCAGAATGCTGAATGTTTCCAAAGGACCTGCCGTTCACTCCTTAAGGGCACAGGCCGACAAAGCCGAATATTCCGCTTCAATGAGACAGGTTCTTGAAAATCAGGATAATCTTACCGTCAAGCAGGGTGAAGTATGTGAACTTATCATTGAGGATAATGTTATCAGGGGTGTTATGACATATACCGGCGGCGCTTATTTTGCTAAGGCAGTTATTCTTTGTACCGGTACGTATCTAAATGCCAGATGCCTTACCGGGGAAGCTATAACATATACCGGACCAAACGGACTTATGGCTGCAACTCATCTGACGGACAGCCTTAAAGCAAACGGGATCAAAATGTTCCGATTCAAGACCGGTACTCCGGCAAGGATAGACAGAAGGTCGATCGATTTTTCAAAAATGGAAGAACAAAAGGGAGACGATGAAGTTGTTCCGTTTTCTTTTTCCACAGATCCTTCCACGCTGAGTAAAGATCAGGTTAGTTGCTATCTGACATATACAAATGAAGAGACTCATAAGATAATAAGGGATAATCTCGACAGGTCTCCGATATATGCCGGTATAATCGAAGGTACCGGTCCGAGATATTGTCCTTCCATAGAGGACAAGGTCGTAAGATTTTCCGAAAAGAAGAGACATCAGCTTTTCGTTGAACCTGAAGGGCTGCATACTAATGAGATGTATATCTCGGGGATGTCATCTTCTCTTCCCGAAGATGTTCAGAGACAGATGTACCGTACGGTTCCCGGACTTGAAAACTGCAGGATCATGAGGAATGCTTATGCTATTGAGTATGACTGCATCGATCCTGTCCAGTTAAAGCATTCTCTTGAATTTAAAAACATAAAAGGACTCTTTGCGGCCGGTCAGTTCAACGGTAGCTCCGGATATGAAGAGGCAGGTGCCCAGGGTATAATTGCCGGGATCAATGCTTCTATGTACTGCCTTGGGAAAGATCCTCTTATAATCGACAGGTCGGAAGGTTACATAGGAGTTCTCATAGATGATCTTGTTACGAAGGAGACAAAAGAGCCTTACCGGATGATGACGAGCCGTGCTGAGTACAGACTGCTGCTTCGGCAGGATAATGCGGATCTCCGGCTTCGGAAAAAGGGATATGATGTCGGACTGATCTCCGAAGCTGATTATAATGCTCTCTTAAAAAAGGAGCGTATGATCAATGATGAGACGGAAAGGCTTAAGACTACCTATGTCGGCAATAATTCCAGGGTTTCCGACTTCCTGAAGAATATGGGAAGCTCTCCTTTAAAATCGGGAGTTCCGCTTTCCGAACTGATATGCAGACCGGAACTTGATTATGATCTTATAGGTCCGATCGATGACAACAGGCCTGATCTTCCTTCCGATGTCAGACAACAGGTTAATATTAATATCAAATATGAAGGATATATCGAAAGACAGGAGAGACAGGTTGCTGCTTTTAAGAAACTTGAAAAGAAGAAGCTGTCCGATGATATCGATTACTCTTCCATCAAAGGATTAAGGCTTGAAGCTGCACAAAAGCTTGATATGTATAAACCTGTATCTATCGGACAGGCATCCAGGATCTCGGGTGTTTCCCCTGCGGATATTTCAGTCCTTCTGGTTTACCTTGGAGCAAAAGATCATTAAGTTATGGCAGATTTTAAAGAATGTTTATCCGGTTGGAATATTGATATAAGTGCCGATCAGCTTTCCATGTTTGAAGAGTATTATGCTCTTCTTATTTCCTGGAACAGTAAGTTTAATCTGACTGCTGTTACCGGCAGGGAAGATGTATATATCAAACACTTTTTGGATAGTCTTGCACTTCTGTCTTTTTGCGATATCAATGATAAGTTGATATTGGATGTCGGAACCGGCGCCGGATTTCCCGGTATACCTCTTGCCATCATGAACGCCAAGAGCGATATTGTACTTTTGGACTCTCTTAGCAAAAGAATCTTTTTTCTTGAGACGGTTGTTGACAAGCTCAACCTTTCGAATGTTAAGTGTATATGTGGCCGTGCTGAGGAGCTCGGACATGATGTACATTTCAGACAGTCATTTGATATCGTGACGTCACGGGCAGTAGCAGGTCTCAACATCTTATCGGAATATTGTCTTCCTTTCGTAAAGTCCGGAGGATCTTTTATTTCTTATAAAGGTCCTGATCCGGATGATGAACTGCGGCAGGCCTTAAATGCAATATCACTTCTGGGAGGCTGCCCGCCGGATCTGCAAAAATATAATATACCCTTTACAGATATCGCCCGTTCACTTATATTTATTGAAAAATCATTCGACACACCTGAACGGTTTCCGAGAAGGACAGGTAAGCCGTTGAAGAAACCTTTGTGATCTTTATTCACTTATGATAAGGAGATCAGATAATGACCAGTAAGAATCTCATTGATGCATGCGATATACTATTGAAACTTGAACAGGAGTTTGCTTCGGAGGAGGCAAAACTTTCCGAAGTTTCCAATGAACATGCAATGAAGATCGATGAACTCGATCAGCAGATCACTACATTCAGACGAAATGAAGATGTCGACTTCAGAGTTTTTTCTCCGCGAAATCTCTCGACCGTTACATCCGATAAGATCAAAACACTTGAGGGTGAGAAGAAGCAACTTGAGAGAGAGAAGAAAGAGGCTGATAAACAGCTCAGGTATTATTCCGGGAAGACCGAGATGATCGGTCGTGTTCTTGATCTTCTTCGATCTGGATTAAAAGAAGAATCCGATGAGGACTCGTCCACTGTAAGAAACAGCAGGAATCCTTTCTCTTTTCTCGATGAAGATTCATCCGATATTGTTGAATTCGAGGATGAGACAGATGAGGTTGCTTCCCTGTTTGCTTCTTCCGACAGATCCGAGGAAGACCCGGCTGATAAGACTGAGTCTGTCGGAAAATCTTCCGTCGGCAAAGAGGATGTCAGTTTTGTTCAATCAGTCGGAGTTCCTGTCGATGAGGTCGAAAGGGTTTGCCATAAAGTTGAGTTTTGCGAGAAGATCATCAGTAATGATGGGATCAGGGCAAAGCTTGAGATCAAAAATATCGTGGCTGATCTTAAAGAACTGATCAGAGCATACAGATCATAAATATGTTTCACGTGAAACATTTGTCACTCCATGACGACGACCACAAGATGATGTTTCACGTGAAACATATTTAAACCATATCTTGACCGACCTGTCGTGAAACAAAAAAGTACACAAAAATGATCCCAAAATGATATGAATGTCTTAATTGAAAAAGACCTTTCTGTATGAGATAATTCTATTCGAAAATCTACAGAATGAAACAGGAGTAATAATGGGAAAGATCATATCCATAGCAAATCAAAAAGGCGGAGTCGGAAAGACAACGACTGCGATCAATCTGTCAGCGGCACTCGCAAAGGAAGGAAAGAAAGTTCTCCTGATCGACTGTGATCCCCAGGGAAATGCAACAAGCGGATTCGGAATCGATAAGAACAATATTGAGAATACAGTCTACCAGTTAATGCTCGGTGACTGCTCGGTTAAGGACTGCATCATTAAAGATGTCCGTCCCAACCTGTCCCTGATCCCTTCCAACGTTGAACTGGCCGGAGCAGATATCGAGCTGATCGGGACCGAGAAGAAGGAGTTCATCCTCAAGGAGGAGATCGACTGGGTAGCAAATGATTTTGACTATATTCTTATTGACTGTCCTCCGTCATTGAACACACTGACGGTCAATGCAATGGTCGCCTCGTCAAAAGTTCTGGTTCCGATCCAGTGTGAGTACTATGCACTTGAAGGTATCAGTCAGTTGATATATACTATCAACCTTGTCCGCGAGAGACTGAATCCGACACTTAACATAGAAGGTGTCGTGTTCACGATGTATGATTCCAGAACAAACCTGTCTCAGCAGGTAGTGAACAATGTTAAGGATAACCTTCAGCAATATGTATTTGAAACGGTGATTCCCAGGAACATCCGTCTGGCAGAGGCGCCGAGTTACGGAGAGCCTATCACGGAATATGATCCGAGATCAATCGGGGCAAAGAGCTACACAGACCTGGCGAAAGAATTGATAAAAAAGAACGAGAAGTAATTGAAATAAAGGAGAAGGATAATGGCAGCAAGAAAAGGACTTGGAAAGGGACTTGATACTCTGATCCCGAAGGGAGTGATCGTAAATGACAAACCCTCAACTCCCGGAGATGTAAAGGCGGAGAAACCGGATCAGTTTGTAAAGATAACAAAGGTAGAACCCAACCGTAATCAGCCGCGTAAAAAATTCGATGAAGATGCTCTTATGGAACTGTCCGATTCGATCAAGATCCATGGGGTACTGTTTCCCATACTTGTCGTTAACCGCGGAGATTATTATGAGATAGTTGCCGGCGAGAGAAGATGGAGAGCGGCAAAGATGGCGGGACTTAAGGAAGTACCCGTTATTATCCGTGAGTATACCGACAAGCAGATCGCAGAGATCTCTCTGATAGAAAATATACAGAGAACAGACCTTAATCCGATAGAAGAAGCGATGGCATATAAGAGTCTCATCGACGAGTATAATTATAAGCAGGATGAACTTGCCGAGAGAGTTTCCAAGAGCAGGACCGCCATCACCAATTCCATGAGACTGTTAAAGCTTGCGGCCCCTGTTCAGGATATGGTCGTAGATGACATGATCACTGCCGGTCATGCAAGAGCACTTCTGTCCATAGAAAATCCTGATGAGCAGTATGAACTGGCACAGCGTGTTATGGACGAAAAGCTGTCGGTAAGAGATATCGAGAAGATCGTCAAGACAAAGAACAAACCCAAGAAAGATAAAAAGAAGAATGAGAAACAGGAAGCGATCTACCATGATATAGAGGAAAAACTTAAAGCAGCGATCGGAACAAAAGTCACAATCACCTCAAAAGGTGACAACATGGGCAAATTGGAGATCGATTTCTATAATCAGGATGACCTTCAGAAGATCATGGATCTGTTGCTTGGATGATACAGGAAGAGAGGATGATATATGGGCAGCTCAATACTTGACAGCATAGGAATATCGGACCCCGGAGTACCTATCCTGGTAATGTTCGTACTGGTGATCATACTGCTGGTGCTTCTGATCTTTTTGCTGATACGTTACAATCAGTTAAATGTAAGTTATCAGATGTTCATGAAGGGAAGGAAGGCGGAGAGTCTTGAAGAAGAGATCGGTGCACTGTTTGATGATATTTCGCAGCTTAAGGCATCGACCGAGAAGAACAGAAAAGACATCCGGAAGATGATCGAAAACCTGAGAGAGTGTTATCAGAGAGTTGGTATCGTCAAGTATGACGCATTCAAGGAGATGGGAGGAAAGCTCTCATTTTCGGTTGCTCTTCTTAATGATAACGAGACGGGCTTCATAATCAATTCGATCCATTCAAGTGAAGGATGTTACGTATATACCAAGGAAATAGTAAACGGCGAATGCGCAATCTCGCTTGGCGACGAGGAAAAGAAGGCGCTCACTCTGGCGCTTTCAGCAGAGCCGTATGTATACGATCTGACGTGAGAAAATGAAAAGTATCCCTGTAAATGAGCTTACGGGTGGGGAGTATCTTGCAAAGCCCGTTCGACTTAGCGACAACCAGACACTCTTTTATGAAGGAACATGCCTTTATATGAAACATATAGAGGCTTTGGTCACTGCGGGAATCGAAGAAGTGACCATTTTTGAACCTACAGCTCTTACTCCGAAAGAGAAGAAGGTCATAAGAGAAAAGATAAAATCAGACTGTTCCCGCAAAATGCAGGATGTCATGGAACATTACGTGACAACCAGTGCGGGATTTGAAGAGATATCCAGAACAGCCAACGAGATAATAGATGATATCTTTTCCAGGGATGAGGTCGTTGACAGAGTTTATGATATAAGAGAGAGAAACGGGGATCTTTATGATCACAGTATCATGGTCGCTTCTCTTTCCATACTGACAGCCCTAAAGATGAATCTTTCAAAGTGGGAGGTTTATGATATCGGAGTGGGGAGCCTTCTTCATGACATGGGACTTCGGTATCTGTCGGTTCCGTATCTTGATGTGGATGTTGAAGAGGAATTTGATCCCGAATCACTTTTTGAATACAGGAAGCATACCCTTTACGGTTTTTCATCCGTGGAAAAAGAAACATGGATGAGTAACGAATCCAAGAAGATCGTATTGTTCCATCATGAGAGACTGGATAAGAGCGGATATCCTTTTAAACAGGTGGTGATGCCCATAGGTGTCAGGATAGTTGCGATAGCGGATGCATTCGATGACAGACTGTGCGGCATCGGCATAAAGAGACAGAACGTAAGGCAGGCTCTTGAATATATCCGGACCGGAAGAGACAGGCTTTTTGAAGGAAAGATCGTTGATTATTTTCTTGAATTCATTGCGGCATATCCGGTCGGAACAAAAGTTGTTACCAACAAAGGTGACGAAGCCGTTGTGATCGAGCAGAACGAGCATTTTACCGACCGTCCGAAGATAAAGCTTATCAAGGACCGTTTCGGAAAATCATATGAAGATGATATGCTGGTAGACCTTCTGGAAAACGAAGGGATATCGATAGAATATGTTAAGGAGAACTGATGCACCGCTACCTGCGAGCTGTTGGATTTTCCAATATTGAAACAAAAAAACAGATAAGGGACCTGATGAATGATGTGATCATCAATCCCAACAGGAAAGAGTTTATCGAGACCGGCAGAGACAGCATACTTGTCGAGTATTCGAAAAACTACTGTCCGACATGTGGTATCACGCTTCGCGGAGAGTATGATGACGAGAATAATCTTACTCTTGATTTTTATTACCCTTTTGTTCAGGGAGATGAAGTATCAACTACAGAAGAAGTCAGTGTTGAACGTCACTCAGACAAAGAGTCGTTTGCGGGACTCTGTGAAGACTATCGCGTAGGAGCGACTCTTATATACTACATCCAGAACGGGATGACCGTTATGAAGCATATGCCCGGCGGGGAACTTGAGAGCGGCAAGTATTCCACCTATCTGTCAGCTCTTTCCCTCGGAGGAACGATCATGCTTCCGATCAAGAAGGATCCCAAGCAGAAAGAGAAACTTCAGAAGGCATCAGCGGACAGGAGCAAAAGGATCAGTGCCGCAAAAAACGGCGACGAGGAAGCGATCGAGCAGCTGACACTTGAGGATATCGATACATACAGTGCCGTGTCAAAACGCATTTTAAAAGATGATGTGTTCTCACTTGTCGATTCGTATTTTATGCCGAACGGAGTTGAATGCGATCATTACTCGATACTGGCGGAGATAGTGGATTTCAGGCTTGAGACCAATTCGCTTTCTTCCGAGAGGATATATGCATTTAATCTTAACTGCAACGGACTGCTCCTTACAACATGTATCAATGAGAAGGATCTGCTTGGCGAGCCGGAGGTCGGAAGGAGATTCCGCGGCAATATCTGGCTGCAGGGAGAACTCAGGATCTGACAGGGAAGTAGAATAATGAACACCAGGATACCGGAATCGATTATGTTCTGACCGGTCACCGTACCAAAAGCAGAGCTTATCGGATTCTTAAGGATGAGCTCGGCGACAGGCTTGAAATGCTGAAGGTAGGGCTTGTCAGAGAGTTTGGAAACTGATATAGTATTATATGTTGTCCACGTAGCTCAGCTGGATAGAGCGACCGCCTCCTAAGCGGTAGGTCGGAGGTTCGAATCCTCTCGCGGACGCGATTGAAACAGGAGACCGGATCATGCAGATCCGATCTCCTGTTTCGTTCGAGTCCGGATCGGACTCGAACAGGTTCGGTCTCCGATCCGCTCCGGTCGGCGCTGAACCAACGTCCACCGGACGTTGAGCGCCCTCTCGCGGACGTCGATGAATGTAGAAATACCCGGGAATTATCCCGGGTATTTTTAGATCAAATTGAGTTTGGCAGATATGTATGATAGACTCATCTCGATATGAATAATTGGATAGTCTGTATTATCATTGTCATATTGCTCTGGGCTATGACCGGTCTGATCTACAAGGCCGGTATCCATAAAGATGAGGAAAAACATACCTGTCTGAAGTACTCTGTCTCGGTGGGTGTGATTTTTTTTATCATATCTGCTTTCTATCTTATCACGAGGGACGAACCTTTTTCGATCTGGGTAAGTGCATTAAGATACTGGCCAATGACAGTATTCGGTATTATCTATTTCGTGATCAACACTATTTCATTTAGCGGGTATATCTACAATGAGGTTACGGTGGAATCACCTGTTGAAGGAATAAGCGGCGGCACATCCACGATACTGCTGATCATCACATATATGGTCATGGGAAGGGTTGATTCGGTCTCAAAGCTGCTGACTCCCTTAAGGACTGTCGGGATCCTGATAATACTGCTGAGTATCATATTGCTTGCATCTGCAAGAAACAGGGAGGCAAGGGGCAGGATTTCCGACGGAGCGGATAACCAAAGAAAATCATGGCAATGGCGGGGCCTGGGGACCCTGATCTTTCCGGTCATGTTTTCGATGATTGATGCCCTTGAAACAGTTGTGACTGGAGTATGCCTGGATACATCGTACGGCTACTCTATGCCTGCGCAGGACAGTATCATCATAATCGGCATGGAGTACTCATTACTGGCTTTTGGCTGTTGGATCTACATATATGTTAATGAACGAAGAATATATAACCCTTTCCGGGGGGAAAACCTTCCCAGGCTCCTCGGATCCGTTACGGACAACGTGGGAATAGTCTTCTACAGCTTTGCAATGGCTGTCGATTCAGTTTCGACCGATCCCGTCCTTGCGATATACCCGGTATTTGCCATGATCGGAGGACGTATATTCATGAAAGAAAAAGTCAGTGCGATCCAGTATGTTTCCGCTGTCTGTATTGTCCTGGGAAGCATTCTGGTCGTAGCGGATACGATAGTGTAGATCAGTGCCTCTCATCCTCATTTTCAAACCGTTCGCAAAACCTTGCGGCAAATGACGGTTTTTCGCCACCCATCGTAAGGTGAGTGATATCACCTATCCGCACGGTCCTGAAAATCGCAATTCCTTTTTCGCGCTCTTCGGTTACGATCTCGGTTACTGATGTAGGAGCCGCCGCCAGGAACTGAAGAGGAACGAACGGTGAGATGCCCCACAGATGAGACAGCATGACGGAAGTCACTCCGAAATGACAGAAGAAGGCGATAGTATCGGAGGAGCCGGATACGACACGGTAGATATTGCCGCTCCTTTTGTATCCGTGATCGGAGAGAAAATCATCAAACGATCGGATGATATGATCGTAACATTTGATCGTATCTGATGATCTTACGATATCCGAATCCCTCCATGTACTTACATCAAACAGTTCGGGATGATCTTTGTAATAAGACGGCAGCATATCCCAGACGATCCTCTTTTTGTATTTCCCGGTTTCCTCATCGGTCTTAAGCTCGGTCGCAAATGCCATACGGGTGTCTTCATCGGCTTCTTCGGGATCAAATCTTGCCGGAAATTCTTCAAGCCAGTCAAGTGTAACGGGCTTGATATCAAGCTTGTTGGCGCAAAATGCGAAGGTATCCCGGGCACGCCCCAGCGGTGAAACATATACCTCATCTATCCCGAAAGTATCTATCCTGTCGGCCAGAAGCTTTGCTTCGATCCGGCCTTTATCGGTTATCCCGTCAGCAACATAATCCGGGTCTGCATGTCTTATAAACAATATTCTCATCGATGATAACGCCTCCTAAAAAAATGTTATAACTTTTGCGATCCGTCTGTCAATACGGTCCAATAAGCAAAAACATCATACTCCGTGCACATTTTGTGGTAAAATATACTCTGTATGTTTATGTCCAAAAGTACAAAAATGATGATCGCATTTGCGGTTATATCCATATGTGCCTTACTGATGTTTCCATACAGGGTTCTTGCGGTGGATACTCTTCCGAATGAAGAAAACACAACTCTCTGGGAACAGAGGAAACAGCTTCCGATCGAATCCAATACCATAACAGGATGGCCGAAGGGACCCGAGAACGGAACCGAGTCTGCGATCCTGATGGATGTTGATACGGGAACGATCCTTTATTCCAAGAACATAAATGAAAGACTGTACCCCGCGAGCACAACCAAAATAATGACAGCACTGCTCGTTGTCGAAAACTGTCAGATGGATGAGGTAGTTACATTCTCTGATGAAGCTATTGATAATACCGAATGGGGATCATCGCGTATCGGTATCAAGAAGGGTGAACAGCTGACCGTCGAACAATGCCTGTACGGACTGCTGCTCGGCTCCGCCAATGAGGTTGCCTATGCTCTTGCCGAACATGTCGGCGGTGACCTTACAACATTCGTTGGGATGATGAATGACAAGGCGGCACAGCTTGGCTGTACAAATACCCATTTTGTCAATGCGAGCGGTCTTCCAGATCCTGATCATTATGTAAGTGCGTATGACCTTGCAACGATAGCCCGGGCTTTTTTTGCAAACGAGACTCTGTGTATGATCTCGGGTACGGAAAAATACGTTATTCCTTCAACAAATCTTACAGCGGAAGAGCGTCCGCAGGAAAATCACCACAAGATGATCCAGGGCAGAAAATATGCATACGACGGGATCATCGGCGGCAAGACAGGATACACGAATGATGCGAGACAGACTCTTGTTACCTGTGCACAACGTGACGGCATGAAACTTGTATGCGTGGTCATGAAGGATGAAAGTCCTTACCAGTTTACCGATACAGCGGATCTTCTTGACTACGGATTTGCGAGTTTTGAAAAAAAGAACATAGCGGATAACGAGACGCGATATAATATCCGCTCCGCAAGTTTCTTCCATACCAAGCTTGATATCATGGGCAGCTCCCGGGACATACTGACCCTTAACCGTGACGGCAGTATTGTTATCCCCAAGGGTATGGATTTTAATGAGGCGACGGTAAAGGTTGATTATGATCCCGGAGCAGAAGGTGCGGTCGCACGGCTTGATTATTTCGTCGGTGAAAACAGAGTCGGCGGAACAACTCTTGATTATGCTACGGGAGACAGGTCCAGATTTGAATTTGCCAACATCATTACCGACACTTCCGATGAACAGCCCGTAAGCTACAGGCCAGATCACAAAACGGTATTCGTTACCGTTTCGGATGTAGTCAGGAAACTGTTCATGATAGTAGGAACGCTTTTCTTTATTATCCTTGTGATCACCCTGATCATGAGGTTCATAAACAGTGCCAGACGCGCCAGGATGAAGAAGAGAAAGCGCTACAAAAAACGAAGTGAGAACAAGAGATATAACTACAGGAAGCGCAGTGAGAACAGAAGGCGAAGAAATCCGGAGGGGGAACTGACTCCCAGGGATATGTATATGCAGCCGATCTATAAGGAACTTCAGAAGAGAAGTGCCGATGCATCCGGATCGGCTGACAAAGGTTACTATGATGAAGACTATGAAGAAGACTATGACACCGGTTTTGAAGAAGAGTATGACAAAGAATATGACGAGGACTACCAAGAGGATTATGAAGACAGAATATACGATGAGGAACAGATGGTTAAGGATTTCCCCGGCATGAAAGGATACGGGATCGAACTCCTTCCTCTCGACCACCCGAACCGATGGGATATGTAGTAAGGAGGGACCCACGAAAGTGGGAGGATTCCTTACTACACCGCGAGCCCCGTTCTCCGAAGGAGAAAACAGATGGGCGAGCGACCTTGGGATATGTAGTAAGGAGGGACCCACGAAATATAATATGAAAGCATACGAAAGATTCTTAAATTACATAAAGATCAACACCCGGTCAGATGAAACAAGCGGCACGCACCCGAGCTTTTGCGGCCAGTTCGATCTTGCAAATATGCTGGTTTGTGAACTGTCCGACATGGGACTTGAAGCTGAAGTTGACAAAGAATGCTATGTCTATTCATGTCTTCCCGCAACGCCCGGCTGTGAGGATCTTCCGGTCCTGGGCTTTATTTCGCACATGGATACATCTCCTGCATTTTCGGGACAGAATGTAAAGGCTGTCATTCACAGGAACTATGACGGAAAAGATGTTGTTTATCCTTCGGGAGCAGTCATGAAAGCAGCTGATTTTCCCTTTCTGTCCGGATTGAAGGGCGAGACATTGATCACGTCCGACGGAACGACACTTCTCGGAGCGGATGACAAGGCGGGGATCAGCGAGATCATGACCGCTCTTAATAACGTCATAAAAGACGGAAGGCCTCACGGTAAGATCGCGGTTGCCTTTACTCCCGATGAAGAGATCGGCGAAGGTGCAGACAGTTTTGATGTCAAAAGATTCGGAGCCGATTACGCCTATACTGTTGACGGCTCAGATGTACACATCATCGAGTACGAAAACTTTAATGCGGCATCAGCCAAAGTGGAGATTTGTGGAGTATCCGTTCATCCGGGAACGGCAAAAGATGTTATGGTCAACGCCGTAAATGTTGCCCATGAACTGCACGGTCTTCTTCCCGAAAAAATGAGGCCCGAGCATACGTCCGGAAGGGAAGGATTTTTCCACCTTACGGATATCGAAGGAAGTGTTGATCATGCAAAGCTTTCATATATCATCCGTGACCATGACCGGGAAAAGTTTGAGAACATGAAAAAGATGATAGATGATGCGGTCACTTCCATCAATAAAAAGTACGGCAAAGATACTGCAGTCCTTACAGTGACCGACAGCTACTACAATATGATCGAGATGATCAGACCGCACATGCATCTTATCGAATCGGCAAAAAATGCGATAAGATCAGCAGGAATGGAACCGGAGGAGATGCCGATAAGAGGCGGTACCGATGGTGCCAGGCTTTCCTTTATGGGCCTGCCCTGCCCCAACCTCGGGACAGGAGGTTTCAATTTTCACGGACCTTTTGAGTGTATTACCGTCGAGAGGATGGAAAAGGCAGTCTCGGTCATCGAGACCCTGATGTGCCAACTATCCGCCGTTTAAGCATAAAGATAAGTATGGTATAATAGAAAGACTATGAAATATCTGATACTGGGTGCGGGCCCTTCAGGCCTGACATTTGCTAATATGCTGCTTCGCTCGGGCGAGAAGGATTTTCTCGTTCTGGAACGGGACAAGACGGCAGGAGGACTGTGCAGGAGCACGGATGTGGACAAGAGCCCTTTTGATACGGGCGGCGGACATTTCCTTGATGTAAAGGATCCGGCGGTCACGGAGTTTGTCTTTTCCTATCTTCCCGAAGATGAATGGGATCTGTATGAAAGAGATTCCCGGATCGATCTGTACGGGGATATGATCGGAAGCCCCATAGAAGCAAATATCTGGCAGCTTCCCGAAGACAGACAGAAACGTTATCTTGATGCGATAGGGTCAGCCGGATGCAATACCGGTCTTCCGAAGCCGGAAAAGTTTACGGACTGGATCGAGTGGAAGCTCGGAAGTGCGATCGCCGAGGATTACATGCTTCCGTATAACAGGAAAATGTTCGGTGAGGATCTGGACAGTCTGGGTACATACTGGCTTGAGAAGCTTCCGAATGTCTCATATGAGGAGACAAAGCTTTCATGTGCAAATCACAGACCATACGGAACACAGCCCGGCCATGCCAGGTTCTATTATCCGAAGAAATACGGATATGGAGAAGCGTTCTTAAGGATGGCGGATGCTCTTGGCGACCGTATTCGTTATAACGAAAGAGTAGAAAGTATCGATTACGATAAGAAGACGGTTAACGACGCATACCATGCCGACAGGATAATAGTTACGATACCTCCCGTTTCGGTCATGCGCCATACCGGTCTTCCCGAAGAACTGGCCGCTGGACTTGATGAGCTTAAGTACAGTTCGATCGTAACGGAATACGTTCCGGAAAGGCTTGATACAAAAGCTCACTGGATATATTATCCGGATCCGAAGCTTTCCTATCATAGGATACTGGTGCGTCATAATTTCTGTCCGGGATCGAACGGATACTGGACGGAAACGAACCTTACGAGATTTGACACTGACAGAGCGGATAAAGCGCAGTCGGCGTACTTCATAAATGATTTTGCATATCCTCTCAATACGGCAGGCAAGCCCGCGATAATGAAGAGATATCTTGAATATACGTCGTCAAAAGATATCATCGGACTCGGCCGCTGGGGAGAGTGGATGCATTATAATTCGGATGTGGTTATAAAACGGGCCATGGATCTTGCGAAGGAGCTCGTGGTGTAGGGGATTGTCCTTACAGCAAATTGTGGTGGATAGATGAACAGAATAAAAGAGTATTTTGTTGAAGAACTGAACAGATACAGAGTAATTGCACTTCTGATCTTTATAGCGGTCATAACGCTTCTGGCATGGCAGAGCGATGACAGTTATCACGCCTACATCATGGCAAAGAATCTCGTTGACGGAAACGGTTTTGTTTATAATATCGGACAAAGGGCGACGGCATCGACGTGCCCGTTTTTCACGCTTGTTGTTGCGGCGGGATATTTTGTGATAAGGGATATGTTCTTTGTCTCACTCCTTATCAATATCATCTTTTCCGCAGCGGCCTGCAGAATGGTCATCTGGAGGTTTTGCAGAACGAAGCTTCAGATCGCATTTGCACTTCTGGTCCTTATCGGCTCGAAGAGTTTTGTCAGCTATACGACATCGGGACTCGAAAACAGCATGCTCTTCTTTCTCGGCACGTTGTTCTTATGCATCTATTTTGAACATGAACATTATGATGCAAAGAACATGTTTAGTATCGCAGTCCTTACTGCGCTCATTGCCGGGACCAGAATGGATGCGGTGCTCATATTCGCACCGATGGCATTATATGTGTTCCTGTTAAAAAGGGAAACATCTTTCGGTAAAGCCGTGGGACTCGGATTTGCGGGACTGTCTCCATTCATTTTGTGGGAACTGTTCGCAACGTTTTATTACGGATTTCCTTTCCCGAACACGGCGTATGCAAAACTCGGAACAGACATAGCGATGAGGGATTACCTGATCCGCGGCATCCGTTACTACATAAATGCGCTGCTGTGTGACCCGATACTTCTGGTGATCATGCTGTTTGCGGTTCTTGCGGCGATCGCCGTCCGAAAATCACAATACGGATTCTGCGTGGCCGGCATCTGCCTGTACGGCGTTTATCTTCTGTACATAGGCGGTGATTTTATGATGGGACGGCACTTTACTCTGCCGTATCTAATCTCGCTCATATGTTATCTTGATATCAAAAATCGCGAGTTCTCATTTACGGGAAGAGGAGCACAGTTTAACAGGCTGCTGGTGGGTTTTGTCGCAGCCTCGCTTATATTTGCATCCACGTCATCGGTCATAACCGATCAGTTTTTGTTCGGAAGAACGTTCTCATCTCCGATCTCGGATGAAAGATCAGGCTATTTTACGACATCGAGCCTTTTCAACAATATGATCTCGCTGATCGTAAACAAAGACATGTGCATCCAGAACACATGGAATGATGACGGGGTAAAGGAGTTGCGGGAAGCGGGTTCTCCCGGCGGTATACTTGAAAGCGTTCCCGGGATCACGAAGTATTACAACAACGATATGTATCTTAATGATCTGTATGCGCTCGGAGACCCGTATCTGGCGCATCTTCCGGCAGTTAAGGAAGGCGGATGGAGGATAGGCCACATGTGGCGGGAAGCTCCCGTCGGGTATATGAACCTTGTCAGATACGAATGGGGTACGGGCGCCATCAAGAACGATGATGCACGCATGTACTACGAGATCATAGATGAGATCACGCGAGGTGATCTGTTCGACATGGACCGCATCAAAAAGATCATAGATATTAATCTCGGAAAATATGATTATCTTGTGGAGGGTTATAAACGATCGCTTGATGAGAACAACAGGCAGACGATGAAGGAAACCATGACCGACGATTCCATTGCAGGTTACGGTCTTCCCGAGTAAAGGAGGAGGATTATGTTTTTACACATGACTGAACGCGAAAAGGAACTTGAGCAGCAGATCAGGGATGAACAGAAAGAACATCAGCAGAAGTGGTATCACTATCTGATATCGGTACTGATCGTACTTCTGGGGCTTGTGTTTATTGTGGACAGGGATCTTGACGTCGCTTTTTTGTGCAGACTGTTTGCATGCGTTTTTGCCGCAGCCGGCGTGATCTCCATAATAACGTACTGCATAAAGGACGTGACGCTCGGCTATTACCGTCTTGATCTTGCATACGGCATGATGGCGCTTTTTGCAGCCGTATTGTTCTTTACGAAACAGGAAGACCTCGGAACATATTTTCCGCTCATTGCCGGTGCGATCCTTGTTGCGAACGGCGTTGTAAAGTTCCAGCATTCTATTGACATGAAGAGGATCGACAGGAGGATGAAGAGGGTCACGGAAGCATGGCTCGTTGTGATGATCTTTGCACTTATATGCATGACTGCGGGAGCGGTCGCTTCATACATGAACACGGATGATATGAGAAAGCTCTTTATATTTGCCGGTATTGCTTTTATAGTTGCGGGAGCCAGTGATATATTCACAAATATCGCCTTCAACAGAAAAGTCAAGCTGTTCAGGAGCGGACAATACGAGACAGAAGATCATAAGGAAGAACATGATACCGAAGATAAAACACCGGCGACTGAAGAGGATCGGGATGATATCGTACCCGCTGCACAGCCCGAACCGGACAGTGCAGACCTTTTGGTAACGCCGGGCGCCGATGACAAAGCGGACCCTCAGGAGACGGCACAGGAAGAAGATGCAGCTGGTCAGAGCTCTTAAGGAAAAATCAGAAGGCATATATCCCTTTCACATGCCCGGGCATAAAAGGATGCTTGCGGGCGACGGGATATTCTCCGATATATATTCGATAGATGTCACCGAGACGGAGGGTTTTGACGATCTACACGAAGCTTCCGGAATACTGAAGGAAGCGCAGGATAAAGCGGCAGAACTGTACGGTGCAGATGAGACGCATTTTCTGGTAAACGGATCAACAGGCGGAATACTTGCGGCAATATGCGGAACGGTCACAATCAATGATACGGTTGTTGTTGCGGCTAACTGTCACAGATCGGTCTGGAATGCAGTCGCGTTATCGCATGCGGATATTTATGTTACGGCGCCGGAGGCAGAAGAGAGTTTCGGAATATGCGCCGGGGTCGATCCGGCATCGGTCAAGAGCGCACTTTCCGATATATCCAGGGAGGGTACGGCCGTTGTTATCACAAGTCCGACTTATGAAGGAGTTGTGAGCGATATAGCCACCATAGCCGATATATGTCATTCATATAAGGCTGTGCTTATCGTGGACTGTGCACACGGAGCACATTTCGGATTCGATGATGACCTTCCGGAAAATCCCGTGAAAAAAGGCGCAGACGTTGTCATTTCGGGCGTTCATAAGACGATGCCTTCCATGACACAGACAGCTCTTATACATATAAACCGGAACTGTCCGTCAAAAGACAGGATACGAAAAATGCTGACCGTCTTTACGACGTCAAGTCCGTCATACGTTTTGACTTCTTCGATAGACTCGATGATATCGCTCATCGGAAGAAGCAGGAAAGAACTGTTTGAGCCATACGTAAACAGACTGAACCGGTTCTATGAAAAAGCATCCGGCCTTAAATGTCTTACGGTTCTTAACAGGCGGATGCTCACCCGAAAAGGATCTTATGATCACGACAAGGGAAAGATCGTTGTAGGGGATACAACGGGACGTGTTTCGGGCAGGCGGCTGTTTGACATACTGTATGAGGAGTATTCAATATGTGCCGAGATGGCGGGATTCTCCTATGTGATACTTATGACATCGGTTGCTGATACCGATGAAGGGTTCAATAAAGTCCTGGATGCGCTGTTTAAGATAGACAGCATGATATGCCGGATGCCGGAAACCGGAAAAAAAAATGAGCCGGTTCCTTTACCGCATCTTGGCGAAGGAAGGATCAAAAACCGGATGATCGAAGCGATGTTTGCGGAAGATACCGAACAGGTAGCGGTTGAAAGATCATGCGGCAGGATCGCAAAAGATCTTATAACAATATATCCCCCTGGTATCCCGGTCACGCTTCCTGGACAGCCGGTAAGCGCCGGGGCAGCAGAAAGCATATCGGAAGCATTAAGGCGCCGTCTTAAGATCACGGGCCTCAACAATAAGGAAGTAACTGTATTATGGGAAAGATCTTCTACCTGATCGGCAAGAGCTGTGCGGGAAAAGACAGTTTATACAATATATTGAAAAAAGATGAAGCTCTCGGGCTTCTTCCCGTGACCAGATATACGACAAGGCCGATAAGGGATGGTGAAGTCGACGGTATCGGTTACCATTTCGTTACTTTGGATGACCGGGACAGGATCACGAAAGAAGGCAGGATGATAGAGGAGCAGGTATATCATACCGTTCACGGAGACTGGTATTATTTTACCGCAGACGACGGAGGGATCGATCTTGATTCGCATGATTATCTTGCCACGGGAGTCCTTTCCTCATTTGACGCAACAAGAAAGTATTATGGAAAAGATGCGGTGCTCCCTCTTTACATAGAACTTGATGACGGTGAGAGATTGCAGCGGGCGCTTAACCGGGAAAGACTTCCGGAGAACGGAAAATATGCCGAGATGTGCAGGAGATTTTTGTCCGATGCGGATGATTTTTCCGAGGAACGGATCAGAGAGCTTGCCATACCGGATGAAGCAAGATTCTACAATGACGATCTGAGCAGTTGTGCCGAAAGGATCAAAGCGTGGATATTAAAGTCAACCAGGTAGTACAACCTACAGCGGTCACGGATACGAACCAGGCAAACGTTCCTTCCGACGATACGTTCAGGTTCACACTCATGAGCGCGATCGAGGAGGAAGGTCTGCAGGAGCGGCTCGGCCTTATGTACGAAGACATCACGATGCAGGGTAACAAGATAACCAAGCATATGGATGTCAAAGACATGAAGAGATATCGTGCGCTCATCAAGGAATTCATGAATGAGATAGTCAACAGATCTCATAAGTTTTCCCGTGAGAATTTCCTGGACAGAAAGGGAAGACACAGGGTATACGGCATTATCAGAAGAGTGGATGAGACTCTTGATGAACTCGCACAGGAACTGATGAAGGAAGAGAAGGATCATCTTGCGATCCTCGCAAAGGTCGGCGAGATCCGCGGACTGTTATTGGACATTTTAACCTGAATACAATGAGTAACTTCGAAAGCATAATCGGACAGGAGCATATCAAGGAGCATCTTCGTGCCAGCCTTACGTCGGGCAGGATCAGCCAGGCTTACCTTTTTACGGGCGAGAACATGTCCGGAAAAGAGTATATCGCAAGGATATTTGCAAACGCACTCGTATGTGAAGATCCGAAAGGAGGATATGATCCGTGCCAGAAATGCAGATCATGCATTCAGGCCTTATCGCACAATCATCCCGATATCATCACCGTGACTCACGACCGCCCGAATACGGTAAGTGTTGATGATGTCAGGACCCAGATCGTGGGTGATGCCCAGATCAGGCCATATCAGAGCAGCCGCAAGATATACATAATGAATGAAGCGGAAAAGATGACTCCCCAGGCACAGAATGCTCTTCTTAAAACACTTGAGGAGCCGCCGGAGTATGTAGTGATCATGCTTCTTTCAACAAGTGCGTCCGCCATGCTTCCGACCGTGCTGTCAAGATGTGTCCGCCTTGAAATGCGCCCCGTGGATGACAACACCATAAAAGAATACCTCATGAAGGAGATCAGGATCCCCGATTATCAGGCCGATATCTGCACCGCTTTTGCAAGAGGAAATATCGGAAAGGCAAGAAGCCTTGCCGTAAGCGATGATTTTGAGGAGATCAGGAGTGAGGCCGTAAGAGTGTTCAGGTTCGTTCGCAAGATGGATACGTCGGATATGATGACGACGCTGAAAAAGCTTGAAGAATACAGACTGAACATAAATGATTTTCTCGACCTTATGATGATATGGTACAGGGATGTGCTTTTGTACAAAGCGACAAGAGACGCCGGTGCGCTGATATTTCGGGATGAATGCGAGTCGATAGCAAATGAGGCTGATGAAGGCTCATATGAGGGATTCGAGAACGTTATCAAATGTATTGAGAAAACAAGACAGAGGCTTAAGGCAAATGTGAACTTTGCCCTGGCCATGGAACTTCTGTTGCTTACGATAAAGGAGAACTGAAATGACAATGGTGATTGGAGTCAGATTTCGTACCGCGGGAAAGATCTATTATTTCGGACCGAAAGATATAGAGTTCAAGCGGGGAGATCACGTGATAGTCGAGACCGCAAGAGGCGTGGAGTACGGAACGGTCGTGCTTCCGAATGCGGAAGTTGAGGACAAAAAGATAACCCAGCCCCTGAAGAATGTGATCAGAAAAGCAACTTCCGATGACGACGAGCGTGAGAAGAGAAACCGCGAAAAGGAAAAGGATGCCTACAAGGTATGTCAGGAGAAGATATTAAAGCACGGCCTCGAGATGAAACTCATCAATGCCGAATACACTTTTGACAACAACAAGGTACTCTTCTATTTCACTGCCGATGGAAGAGTTGACTTCCGGGAACTTGTAAAAGATCTTGCCGGGGTGTTCCGCACAAGGATAGAACTCCGTCAGGTCGGCGTAAGAGATGAGACCAAGATCCTCGGAGGAATGGGTATATGCGGAAGGCCTTTGTGCTGTCATTCATACCTGTCCGACTTTGCACCGGTATCGATAAAGATGGCCAAGGAACAGAGCCTGTCGCTTAATCCGACCAAGATCTCCGGAATATGCGGCCGTCTCATGTGCTGCCTGCAAAACGAGGCCGAAGTATACGAAGAGCTTAACAGAAAGCTTCCCCGCATCGGAGATACGGTAACGACACCCGAAGGGTTAAAAGGAGAGGTCAGGGAGACCAATGTATTGAAACAACTCGTTAAGGCTGTTGTCGAAGTTGATGACGAGAAGGAACTGAGAGAGTATGCCGTTTCAGAGCTCAAGTTCAAGCCTCGCCACAAGAAAGAAAAAGACGAAGACGGCAAAGGCAATAAGCAGGGTAAAAAGGGCAGAAATAAAGACAAAGATAAAAAGTCAAACGAGGAACTGAAAGAAGAGATGGAACTTGAAGAACTCGAAAGACTGGAACAAAAAGATGGCAGATCCAAACTGGACGACGATTGAACTGAATGAGGGTGAACGCATCGACGATCTTGAGCGCTGCGGATTCAGGATAATCCAGGACACCCGGAAGTTCTGTTTCGGAATGGATGCGGTGCTGCTGTCGGGATATGCATTTGCCAAACAGGGCGAAAAAGTTTTGGATCTTTGCTGCGGCAACGGGATCATACCGATACTGCTGGCGGCCAAAACGAAGGCCGGGCTCATCGTCGGAATGGAGATTCAAAAAGAGGTAGCGGATCTTGCAAAAAGAAGCGTTGCGGCAAACGGCCTGTCGGATAGGATCAATATCCTTGCGGCCGATATAAAAGAGGCCTCCGATTATCTTCAGGAAGGTGCTTTTGATGTCGTAACGTGCAACCCGCCATACATGATAGATTCCCACGGGATCAAGAATCCCGATTCGCCGAGAGCCATAGCGAGGCACGAGATTATGTGCTGTTTTGATGATGTGGCTGCTGCGGCGGCAAAGATGCTCAGGCCCGGCGGACGATTTTACCTGGTACACAGGCCTTTCAGGCTTACCGATATATTCGAGACGCTGACAAAGCATAACCTCGAACCCAAGAGGATGAAGCTGGTTCATCCGTATGTGGACCGCGAACCGAACATGGTCCTTATCGAGGCCGGACTCGGAAAAAGGCGCAGGCTTACGGTCGAAAGACCGCTCATAGTATACGAGTCGCCAAACTGTTACACCAAAGAGATATATGATATTTACGGATACTGATCATGAGTGATAGTAATAAGCAGGGAATGCTGTATCTTTGCGCCACGCCTATAGGTAATCTTTCAGACATCACCGAAAGAGTGCTTGAAACGCTGAAAAGCGTTGACCTGATAGCGGCCGAGGACACAAGGAACAGTATCAGGCTGCTCAATCATTTTGATATAAAGGTGCCGCTCGTTTCCTATCATGAGCATAACAAATATGACAGGGCAAAAGAGCTCATAGAAAAGATGAGACGGGGAGCCGACATCGCATTGATCACGGATGCCGGAACACCGGTGATCTCGGATCCGGGAGAGGTTATCACAAACATGTGCCATGAGGCCGCAATAACGGTCACGTCACTTCCCGGGCCGTGCGCATTGATCACCGCACTTTCCCTTTCGGGACTTGACGCAAGACGATTTGTCTTTGAAGGATTTCTTCCGCCGGATAAAAAGGAAAGGAAAAAAGTCCTGGAAAGGCTTTCCGACGAGACAAGAACGATCATCCTGTATGAAGCGCCGCATCATCTGCAATCCACGTTAAGGGAACTTGCCGAAGCGTTGTGTAACAGGCAGGTAGCGGTGTGCCGGGAGCTGACTAAGAAGTTCGAGGAAGTCAAAAGGATGACGCTCTTTGAGGCAAAGGAGTATTATGAGCAAAATGAGCCCAGAGGCGAATATGTTCTCGTGCTTTCGGGGAGATCCGAAGAGGAGCTTGATAATGAGAGGATCGAGCAATACCGCGAAAAAGACATAAACGAACACATGGCTGAATATGAGCAAAAGGGCCTCGATCACAAAGAGGCGATGAAGCAGGTGGCAAAAGACAGGGGAGTATCCAGAAGAGAGATCTATAAGATGCTTCTGGAAGAAAAGTAAAAAAAGGAGTTTGGAAATGGACAAAAAGTATTACATCACAACCGCAATAGCATACACATCCGGAAAACCTCATATAGGAAACAGTTATGAGATCGTTATGGCGGATACGATTGCAAGATTTAAAAAGCTTGAAGGATATGATGTCTGGTTTCAGACCGGTACCGACGAGCACGGACAGAAGATCGAGGAAAAGGCCAAGGCGGCAAATATCACACCCAAGGAATTTGTGGATGATGTGGCAGGAGTTATAAAGGAGATCTGCAACAGTCTTAATGTAAAATATGACCGCTTCATAAGGACGACCGATGAGGATCACGAGCGGCAGGTCCAGAAGATCTTCAAAAAGATGTATGAGAAAGGTGACATATATAAAGGTTCTTACGAAGGAATGTACTGTACGCCGTGCGAATCATTCTGGACACAGAGCCAGCTTGTTGACGGTAAGTGTCCCGACTGCGGCAGGGAAGTAAAGCCTGCAAAAGAAGAGGCATATTTCTTCAAGATGAGCAAATACGCCGACAGGCTGATAGACTATATCAATACGCATCCCGAATTCATTCAGCCTGTATCCCGCAAGAACGAGATGATGAACAATTTCCTTCTTCCGGGGCTGCAGGATCTTTGCGTGAGCAGGACTTCGTTTTCATGGGGGATCCCGGTGGATTTTGATGACAAGCATGTTGTTTATGTCTGGCTCGATGCGCTTACGAACTATATCACGGGCATCGGGTTTGATGCGGACGGGGATCATACGGATCAGTTCAGGAAACTCTGGCCGGCAGACCTTCATCTTATCGGAAAAGACATCATAAGGTTCCATACGATATACTGGCCCATATTCCTGATGAGTCTTGATATTCCGCTCCCGAAGCAGGTGTTCGGACATCCCTGGCTCTTACAGGGCGGAGAGAAGATGAGTAAGTCCCGCGGAAACGTGATGTATGCCGACGATCTTATCCGTCTGTTCGGAGTTGATGCGGTAAGATACTACGTACTTCATGAGATGCCGTACGATAATGACGGGACGATCACATGGGAGCTTCTGACCGAAAGATATAATTCCGATCTGGCCAATGTTCTCGGAAATCTCGTTAACCGTACCATAGCGATGAGCAATAAGTATTTTGACGGATTCGTCAGCAGCACGGGTGAGGCGGAGCCGGTTGATGATGACCTCAAAAAAGTGTGTACGGATGCGGCCCAAAGAGCAAAAGAAAAAGTGGATGACATGCATATGGCCGATGCTCTTACCGAGGTAATGGATGTCTTCAGGCGTCTAAACAAATACATTGACGAGACTACGCCCTGGGTGCTTGCAAAAGATGAGGATAAGAGAAACCGCCTTTCGGAAGTGATGTATAATCTTGTTGAAGGTATATGCATCGGGGCAAATCTGTTAAAGCCCTTCATGCCCGATACCGCCGATAAGATATTGATGATGCTTTACGGAACGGAAAGGGATTTTGAACTGCTTTCCGAATTCGGTATATACAAAAGCGGCACAAAAGTGACTGACGATCCGAAGGTACTGTTTGAAAGAAAGAAACTTGAAGATGTTCTGGCCGAGGTGGAAAAGATCCGGCAGGCACAACGTGAGGAGTATGAGAAAGAGAATAAATAAGAGGAGGAAAGATCATGAAGAAAATATCGGGTTTATTTATTACACTGATACTGATGACCGCCATGACACTCAGCGTCGGAGCTACGCAGGCGATCACGTTTGACGATTCCGGAAAGGGAACCGTCACACAGAAGGAAGAAGAAAAGAAAGATGAAGAAAAGAAGGAAGAGTCAAAATCATCCGATGAGGGCGGAATATCCGCGATCATAGATTCACTTTTCGGAGGTGACAAAAAAGAAGAGACCGACAGCTCCAAGAAAGTTGATAAGAAGGGTTATATAGCTCTCGGGGCCGATCTTTCGGCAGACCAGAAAGCGGCGGTTCTCGCATCGATGGGGATATCCGAGGCCGATCTCGGAGATTATGACATCGTGACTACGACCAATGCAGAGGAACACGAGGCTCTCGACAAGTATATTTCCTCGTCGGTTATCGGAACAAAATCACTTTCGTCAGTGCTCGTTAAGCCGGCAGAATCCGGTCACGGAGTTGTTGTAACGACGAACAACATCAATTACTGTACGACCAATATGTACAGAAACGCTCTGATCACGGCGGGTGTTACGGATGCGGATATTTACGTGTGTGCACCTTCACCGATATCCGGAACGGCTGCTCTTATCGGTGCGCTTAAAGCATATGAACATATGTCAGGAAAAGAGGTGACAACGACCGCCCTTGACACATCCCTTAACGAACTTGTAACAACGGGACAGATCAAGGAGGAACTCGGAGGAGACGACAAAGCCGAAGAGCTTATCGCATATATCAAAACCGTCGTTGCCACAAATGATCTTAATACAAAGGAGGAGATAGAAGCTGCGATCCGCAAGGGTATGGTGGACCAGAATGTCACTCTTTCCGACGAAGAGATAAAACAGATCGTTGATATGATGATGAAGATCAAAGCCATGGGTATTGACTATAAGGTGCTTGCCGAGCAGGCAGACGATATCTATGCGAAATATAAGGACGATATCAAGGCCGGAACTTTTGACATCAACAAGGTCGACATTAACGATCTCGGACTTACCAAGATAGTGGGCAATGCCATCACAAGTACGGCAAAGTCAATAGGAAACAGTATTGCGGGATTTTTCTCAGGGTTATTCAAATAATGGATCATGTAGTAAGACCCCTTCGGAAAAATGAATGGGATCTTGCCATGCAGCTTGCATGGGATACGTTCCTTGTCTACGAAGCACCTGAGTATTCAAGTGAAGGAGTAAAGAACTTCCATGAGTTCGTAAAAGGCGAGGAACTAAAGAACATGTTCATCCTCGGTGACTACATGGCCTGGGGTGCATTTGATGAAAAAGACGTGATAGTGGGCGTACTCGGTATCCGCAAACACTGGCATATCTCCCTTCTGTTTGTGGAACCGGGCCTTCATCACCAGGGCATAGCCAGCAGCCTGCTTGGGACCGCATTTAATGAGGCAAGATCTGAAGGGATAAGAGAGCTTACCGTCAATTCATCTCCTTATGCCGTGGGATTTTATCACAAGATAGGATTCGAAGACCTGGATCATGAGAGGGTCACGGACGGGATAAGATACACACCGATGAGCATGGAACTGTTTTGATTGCTTTTTTAACAGTGCTTCTTTATAATGAAAATAGCGTGATTATTGTCAAAGGATCATGAGCAATGAACAGAGTTTTTAATTTTGAAGGACCGGTATTTACATTTCTGTCAAGGCTTGCGGATCTGTTCTGGCTGAACCTTCTGTATATCCTGTGCTGCATACCTGTGATATCTGCCGGGGCAGCGACTACGGCAATGTATTACGTGACCCTTAAGATGGCAAAAAACGAAGAGGGGTATATCACCAGATCCTTTTTCAAGTCATTTAAGGAAAATTTCGTTCAGGCAACGCTTATGTGGCTTGCAGTGCTCCTTGTCGCTTTCGTCCTGTTCATCGATCTTAGGATCGCGGGAAGCGGGAGCATTCCGGGCACATCGGTAAAAAATGTTGTAACGGTAGCTGTCGGGGTTATGGCGATAATCGTCTCTATGATACTTATGTATCTGTTCCCACTTCTGGCACAGTTTGACAACACGGTTAAAAATACCGTCAGAAATTCATTTCTTATAAGCATCCGGCATCTGCCATATACCGTGCTTATGATGATTCTTACGGTACTTCCGGTGGCGCTGATCTGGTTTTTCCCGGCGCTTCTTCTCATAGTCGCGATCATGTTCTCGGCAACAGCTTATATCAAATCGGGATTCTTAAACAGGATCTTTGAACTATACATGCCGGATAAGGATAATACCGAAGATTCTTCGGATCCGGCGGAGGGTATAAATGGGGAAGGCTGATAAGAATAAGAGCAATTCCATGACGGCTCAGTGGGGTATCCCGACGATACTCCTTATGATCTTTCTTGTGATCACTCTTATCAATTACAATAAGACCATGCAGGAAAATGCCAGAGTCAAGGCGCTTGACCGTGTCAGCAGGCAGGCGGTTTCCGTTGCAGGGTATTACAAAGGGCTGTTTGAAGGAACGACCAACGGTGCCGATGCAGTGTCGGATTTTCTGATGACGGAAGATGACATCTTCGGAAAAAGAGCGGTTGAACTTCTCAGTCAGTTTGATGATCATGCCGGACTCATCGATGCATATATCGTAAAGAGTAACGGCAATGCCATAGATTCATACGGCCATACACACGATGTCGTGAATGATTCCGATGCATTCAAGTCACTTCTCGGAACAAAGGATAATGCGGCAGCACTCATCGATTCAAAGAACCGTCCGGTTCTGATGGTTTCCGCTCCGATCAGGTCTGAGGAAGAGTGGAAGGGCAATCTTGTTCTTGTTTACAAAGCGGACAGGATCGCAAAACAGATGGATACCACGGCATACAGTTATGCACTTGTATATTCCGAAGGGATCATCGGAGAAGTGTACGGAGCAGAGTCGGGCCTGTTCGGACTGGGCGATAACCTCAAGACAGTCGTTGATACGGTCAGATTCGATGACAGTAATCCTTCCGCATTTCTACAGAGCCTTGAATCCGGAAGATCCGGAACGGTTCATGTCACAGGCAGATCAGGCATCAGCTGCTATATGATCCATCAGCCCATAGGAAAGACCGGGGCCAGCATAGTAGTAACGGTTCAGGACGACCAGATCCAGAGAAGCATCATCGAGGAAAACCAGGATACGAGAAACATGATCATCAAGGTCATCTTCTCCATCGGTGTTTTCGTTGCCCTGATAATCATCATATACATCATCAACAGGGTAAGCTTTACAAAAGAGAGCATGGAACTTCAGAACAAGGCCGAGACCGATCTGCTCACCGAACTTCTGAACAAGATATCTACCGAGAACAAGATAAGGGAATATCTTGACGGTGAAGGACATGACAAGACGAGCATGATGTGCGTGCTCGACATAGATAACTTCAAGAAGATCAACGATACCATGGGACATGCTTTCGGGGACGAGGTTCTTGCAACGCTCGGAAAGAGGATCAAAACCGAATTCCGTGTTACCGATATCATTGGCCGTACCGGCGGAGATGAGTTCATCATCTTCCTTAAAGACCTTAAGGACGACACCGTTATCGAGCGCGAGTCCGGAAGAGTGGCCGGATTCTTCAAGGATTTCACGGTCGGCACTTACACCAAGTATTCCCCGACGGCAAGTATCGGCGCAGCTATCTATCCCCGTGACGGAAGCGATTACGAGAGCATGTACAAGGCTGCGGACACGGCGCTTTATAAGGCCAAGAAGAGAGGAAAGAACCAACTGGCGTTCTTCTCGGAGACTACCGAAGAGGACAAGCTTGAGGCCGCAAATGCCAGCAAGCCGAAGCCGATAGACTGACGGTATTTGTTTAGATTGTACATCAATCGGAAAAATCTTTGGGCAACCTTGGCATTGGCAGGAATATGACTCATTGATATAATTTTTTTGCGTCCGGCAGAATACGGACGGACAGACACTATAAACAACTATTCGGAGGTTACAGGTAATGGCAGGTTTATCACTCAAGAACATTTGTAAAGTATACCCTAACGGATTCCAGGCTGTTAAGGATTTCAACCTTGAGATCGCAGATCAGGAATTCATTATTTTTGTCGGCCCTTCAGGCTGCGGAAAGTCTACGACACTTCGTATGATCGCAGGCCTTGAAGAGATCTCCTCAGGAGAGCTCAAGATCGGTGATCGCGTTGTCAATGATGTAGAGCCCAAGGACAGGGATATCGCCATGGTATTCCAGAATTACGCTCTTTATCCTCATATGTCGGTATATGACAATATGGCATTCGGACTTAAGCTCCGTAAGGTTCCCAAAGACGAGATAGACAAGATGGTTAAGGAAGCAGCCAAGATCCTCGATCTTACATCACTCCTTGATCGTAAGCCCAAGGCTCTTTCGGGTGGACAGAGACAGCGTGTTGCCATGGGTCGTGCTATCGTTCGTAATCCCAAGGTATTCCTGATGGACGAGCCTCTTTCAAACCTTGATGCAAAGCTCCGTGTTCAGATGAGAATCGAGATCGCAAAGCTTCATCAGAGACTCGGTACCACTATCATCTACGTTACACATGACCAGACAGAGGCCATGACACTCGGAACAAGGATCGTTGTTATGAAGGATGGTGTCATCCAGCAGGTTGATACACCTCAGAACCTTTATGACAAGCCCTGCAACCTGTTTGTTGCCGGATTCATGGGCAGTCCGCAGATGAACTTCATTAATGCGACCGTTGAGGTAAACGGTGACGTTGCAAGCCTTAAGTTTGCAGGCAAGAGCGTTCCTCTTCCTCCCGCCAAGTCCAAGAAGCTCATCGACGGCGGTTATGACGGAAAGGTAGTTACATTCGGTATCCGTCCCGAGGATGTATATGACTCCGAAATGTATATAGAAGCATCTCCCCAGAGCGTGTTCGAATCAACCGTTAAGGTATACGAGCTGCTCGGTGCGGAAGTTTATCTGTACTTCGATCTTGAAGAGTTCCCGATCACCGCAAGGGTTGATCCCATAACAACTGCGAGACCGGGCGATACGGTCAAGTTCGCATTCGACGTTGAGAAGATCCACGTATTTGACAAGGATACGGAGATGATCATTACGAACTAGTCACAGGAAGCTTTTGGCGGGTCCTTTTCGGACCCGCTTTTTTATGGTAGATTATTGTCATGGTGTATTCTGAAGACGAAAGATATATGAAGCAGGCTCTTGCGCAGGCGCAAAAAGCATACCGCTTAGGTGAAGTCCCCATCGGCTGCGTCATCGTTTATGAAGGAAAGGTGATCGGAAGGGGATATAACCGGAGAAACACCGACAGGAATACACTCTGTCATGCGGAGATGACTGCGATCAGGCGTGCCAGCAAAGTGATCGGTGACTGGCGGCTTGAAGGATGTACGATGTATGTGACGCTCGAGCCCTGTCAGATGTGTGCCGGGGCCTGTGTTCAGGCAAGGATCGACAGGGTCGTGATAGGATGCGACAGTCCCAAATCCGGCTGTGCCGGATCCGTCATCAACATACTTCAGATGGACGGATTCAACCATCGTGTAGAGATCACAAGGGATGTGTTAAAGGACGAGTGCAGCGCCATTCTGTCTGATTTTTTCACAAATCTCCGTAAGCGTCTCAGAACAGAAAAATCAAACGGCAACGATTCTTCAAGGGAGAGTGAAGGATATGATCTCTGATCAGATGATCGCAAAGTGCGTGGATGATGTAAAACAGATTTCGGGATGTGACCTTCTGGTAATGGATGGAAGTTGCCGCATCATCGCAGGATCATTATTTAAGGATGTTCCCGATCGTGATACAACCGCTTCGTTTATATCGCAAGATGACAGTGAGCGGACAGAGGACGGATATCTATATATCAGGATACCCAGGGAGGAGGGAAAGTGTCTCGTCCTTCTGGCGGATGCGGACAACGAAGTCTATGCAAGACTTGCCGCATCTCTTATAGGCAACGTTATTGAAGCGGCAAATAACAGAGTGGACAGGGATTCTTTTTTCAGGAATCTCCTTCTCGGAAATCTGTTTGATGTGGATATATATGGTTTTGCGAGGAAACTTCACATTGAAGATAAGCTAAGCAGGTGCGTGTTCATCATTGAGCCTGTGGCACAAAAAGATCCCGGACTCATTGATATGGTTAAGGAACTGTTCTATACGGAAGCGGGGGATCATGTAACCGCGCTTGATGAGGACAGGGTCATCGTGATAAGGGCGCTTTCCGAAAACGAAGGAAAGAGCGAACTGGCTGAAACCGCAGACATGCTCGTCGATATGGCCGGATCGGAAGCATCAAGGGATGTAAGAGTCGCTTACGGCACTGTTGCAGGTTCGATAAAAGAGCTTGCCTCCTCATACAGGGAAGCTAAGATGGCGCTCGATGTCGGAAAGATATTCTATCCGATGAAAAGATCGATAGAGTATTCAAATCTCGGAGTGGGAAGACTGATCTATCAGCTTCCCGTGGATCTGTGCAGACTGTTCGTAAAGGAAATATTCGGGGACGATATTCCGGATGAGATAGATGATGAAGTGCTTACTACGGTCAACAGGTTTTTCGACAACAGCCTAAATGTTTCCGAGACGAGCCGGCAGCTGTTCATTCACCGCAACACGCTGATCTACAGGATTGAAAAGCTACAGAAAGCGACCGGCCTTGATGTCAGGGTGTTTGATGATGCGCTTACATTAAAGATAGCACTGATGGTCGTTAACTATTTAAAATATACGAAGGGTTAGTCATACCCCCGAAGTTCGACAGATCCTATCGTCTTTAGAAGCTCCTGCCTATAGCGCAGGAGTTTTTCCTTGTCTATCGCATGAAGGGATTTGTCGGGAACAAATTCGGATTCGACGAATCCCTGCAGAAAATAGCGCTTTGCACCTTTCAGAAGATCTTTAATATCTCTTACCGCTTCTTCGTCAAACAGCTCTTCTACCACAGTCGTCCTGAATTCATATTCACATGATCCGTTTATCAGAATACGGATGCTCTCCGTTATATGCGAAAGATCTATGCCTTCTGTTCCGCAGGCTTTGGGATAGTTCTTCGGAGATGATTTTATATCCATGGCTATGTAATCAACAAGCCTTTCCGATAGGAGCGCCTGTATGACACCGGGATTTGTGCCGTTCGTATCAAGCTTTACCAACAGTCCCAGGGATCTGATGTGCCTTATAAGATCAGGTAGTTCCGGGTATATGGTCGGCTCTCCGCCCGTAATGCAGACGCCTTCGACGATCCCCGCCCTCTTTTTAAGAAACGAAAGGATCTCCTCCTCGGAATAGACACCCGGACCGGCGGAATCGACGATATCCATGTTATGACAAAAGGGACAGCGCATGTTACAGCCGCCCAAAAAAACAGTGGATGCCACGTGTCCGGGGAAATCGAGAAGTGTAGTTTTTAAAAAACCCTGTATGTTAAGCATCTTCAATCGCAGAAATTTCCGACACTTCCGTCTGCAAACGGACTTCCTATATCACATCTTCCGTGATGGTGCACTTCCCTGACATAGTCCTCCCGTTCGGTCTCGACCCTGTGAACACCTATCCTGCTCACTCCGTCAGATGTTTTTTCATCGAGCATCTTTATGACTTCATCGATCTCTTTTTCAGTCGCCATTATTATCCTCCCTGCAATGATCTGTGCGGTTTCATTGTCTTGATAGAGCTTATTATAACATGTTATTATTGTTTATTATATGGTGACGGCGAAAGGAAGGGTTTATGGAAGAACTTGACAATACACCGGAAGAGATCGCAGAGGACTCTGTTTCCGAAGAAGAAAGCGTAAAGGAGCATCACAGCAACTATCCGACACAGGCGGTACTGACGATAAGAGCGATCGTCGGCATATATGTGACCTATCTGGCTTACCAGATCATTACATCCGACAGTGAGGTAACTGCCTGGATGTGGGCTGCCGTAGGCCTGTTCATTGTTGCGGGTGTGGGACTTGTAGTGATGTCGGTCAAGCATTTTATATGCGGAGAGTATGTCGGCGGCAAGAAGGACGTGTGATATCGTCGAACGCCCGAATTGACAAGGGTTGAGCGATTTTGTATACTAAACGCGGTTGACGGGACAGCTTTATCCGGGTCCTGCGCAACAGGTCGCTGTGAACCGTGTCAGGTCAGGAATGAAGCAGCACTAAGCAGATGCACCTGTGTGCCGCAGGGGTGCCTGGATAGAGCCCCTGTCAGCTTTTGATATGTTTCCGGAAAGGACCGCATCAATTGGACCTCAAAACCATCGTAATTCTCATAATAGGGATAACAGTCCTGGTGTTTCTGGCCGTATGGATATGGTTTTTAAAGCGCGGAAAAGACGATGATGACCAGATGTTTGAGGACATGGAAGGTCAGGAATTCGAGGAATACTGCGCAGGTCTTCTTGAGGCAAAAGGATTTGACAATGTCGAGACCACACCCGGCAGCCATGATTACGGGGTGGATATCATAGCGGACAAAGACGGGATAACATATGCCATTCAGTGTAAATGCTATTCGGATACGGTCGGTATCAAAGCTGTCCAGGAGGCATATGCCGGCAGGGATTACTATGGATGCATGGTTGCTGCCGTAATGACCAATCAGTATTTTTCCAAAAGTGCTACAGAATTTGCCAATAAGCTAAACGTGATTTTGTGGGACGGAGACTATGTGATGAACCTCATTCATGAAGTTGACCTCCCGGAAAAGAAGAGCCTGCTTGATTTTTTCGGGCATATCCGCCGGAAAAACCATGTATATAATGAAGCGGACCGTGCCGAAGATGATGCGGAAGATGAAGGCCTGACATGACAAAACGCATTTTAATGTTAACAAGCACATGGGACAGTGATTACAGTAAAGCCATCGTAGCCGGGATCATCGACAGGATCGGAGACGATGATATAAAGCTGCATATCTTTAACGCATATGATGATATGGAGTATGAATTTTACCGGAAAGCCAGGGAGATATATTCCCTTTCTGATCCGTCAAACTTTGACGGACTGCTCTTAGCGCTTCCCACAGTGGCAGCCGTCGACTATATCAGTTCGATCACCGAAAGATTCCATGAATACAATAAGCCGATAGTCGGAATTGATACTCATGCGGAAAATGCGATATTCTGCGGACTCGATAACTACCGCTCCATGTATCAGCTGGTGGACCACATGATCACTATACATGACTGCAGAAACCTGAACTATCTCGGCGGTCCCGAGGACCATAAAGAAAACATGGAAAGGTTTTCGGCATTTTGTGACTGCCTTAAAGATCATGGCCTGAGGATTCAGAACAAAAGAGTTCTGCACAAGAGATACAGAAGAAACAACGGCATTGACGCCTACAACGAGTGGAAGGAGCTCGGGGTCAACATGGCTGATGCCGTAATATGCGCAAATGATTTTATGGCGCTCGGTTATGTGGAAGCTGCCGTAAAGGACGGCATGATGATACCGGACTATATGAAAGTCACGGGATTCGACAATATCATCGAGGGCCAGACATATTCGCCTTCGATCACGAGCATCAACAGAAACTGGAAGTCTCTCGGCTATGAATCCATGGATGCTCTCATAGAAGCCATGAACAATGAGACTGAATTTGACACACACTTCGTTGAAGGATCCATCGCATTTAACGAAAGCTGCGGCTGCAGTCTTATGCGTGATATCAGATCCGATTATAATGAAATGATAGGAAGGGTCAAAAGCGAAAACGAGGTTGCCAGGAGACAGGGTTATGTCAGGCAGCTTCTGTTTGGAAGCAGCACCATGGATGAATTCATGCAGGAACTGGAAAAGTGCAAACTGCTTCTGAATATAGAGGATACAGCCGTATGCCTGAACGAATCGTTCTTTGATACCGATGCCGATGAAAGCAGCACCGGATATGAGGACAGAATGATAATGTATAACGAAACCGAAAAGACTGTTATAAACCGGAAGGAACAGATGATCCCGGAAAAATGGAGCGATCAAAAAGTGTTTTTATATGCATCGCTTCGCAGTACAACCAGGACATACGGCTATACGGTGATGCCGTATAACGATGAATTCTTTACCCGGCTCCGTCACAGGACATTTGTGGAGAGCATGTCTATGGCGCTGACAAATATATGCCAGCATCAGGCAATAGATACACTAAACAAATCATCAAGATAACATCTGGAGGAAAGTATTATGGAAAAAAAGAGTTCGGCCATTACTGCCGGCGTCATCTTCGTACTGATGGTGATCATGATATGCGCGGTCAACGCAGCCGGAGGAGGACAGTATGTATTTGCGGGTTCGTTCTGGGCGCTTGTTCCGCCGCTCGTTGCCATCATACTGGCACTTATAACAAAGGAAGCATATTCGTCGCTGTTTGTCGGAGTGGTTCTCGGAGCTCTTATGGCGTCCGGGGTGTCCTTTACAGGAACACTTAACATGATAACGGTCGAGGGTCTGTCGGATGCGGTTGCCGGCAACGCAGGCATATTGATCTTCCTCGTGATACTCGGCTCGATAGTCGCACTCATCAACAAGTCCGGCGGATCAAGGGCATTCGGGGACTGGGCATCCAGGAACATCAAGACCAAAGCCGGAGCCAGCCTTGCAACCTTTGTTCTCGGCGTACTGATATTCATCGATGATTATTTCAACTGCCTGACTGTCGGATCCGTTATGGCTCCCATCACTGATTCCAAAAAGATATCAAGGGCCAAGCTTGCATACCTGATCGATGCTACGGCAGCTCCGGTATGTATGATCGCACCGATCTCATCATGGGCCGCGGCGGTCAGCGGATGCGTTACCAGTGAAAAATATTCGGGTATCGAGCTTTTTGTAAAGGCCATACCTTACAACTTCTATTCGATACTCACCTTTGTGTTCATAATCACCCTTACGCTTCTTAAGTTTGATTACGGCAAGATGAAGAAGTTCGAGGAAAGGGCAGAGGTAACGGGCGAACTAGGTGCCATGAAGCTGTCCGAGGACGAGGAGTTCAAGCTTAAGGAAGAAGGTCCTTCCGAAACACCGAAGGAGAAGATCATAGATCTTGTGATTCCCGTTATCCTTCTGATCGTATTCTGTATCTGGGGACTGCTGTTCAACGGATTTTCCGCCATTGAAGAAGGTGGCGTTATAGAAGCCTTCTCTTCGACAGATGCATATGTGGGACTTCCCTGGGGAAGTATCCTCGCTCTTGCGGCCGTGATCATCTACATGCTCGTACGCAAGACAATGACATTTACCGAGGCAATGGAATGCATTCCGAAGGGCTTCTGTGCAATGGTGCCTGCGATAACCATCCTGACGCTTGCAACATCACTTAAGAATATGACAAATGCCCTTGAGGCAAAATCATTTGTCGGAAATGCAATGGCAAACGCACAGGGACTTCAGTGGGCACTGCCTGCGATAGTATTCGTTGTAGCCTGCCTTGTTTCGTTTGCAACAGGAACGAGCTGGGGAACATTCGGGATACTTATCCCCATCGTATCTGCGATCTTTCCTGAAACGAGCTCGCTTTTCTTTGTCGGAATATCAGCCTGCCTTGCAGGTGCGGTATGCGGCGACCACTGCTCACCCATTTCGGACACGACGATCATGTCAAGTGCGGGTGCGCATTGTAACCATATAGATCATGTTGAGACCCAGCTTCCGTATGCTATATCGGTTGCGGGGATATCGTTCGTCTGCTACCTTCTTGCGGGCGTGTTCGACAAGGCCGGGATCACATGGCTGAGCCTGCCGATCGGTGCGGTATTTACGGTTTCATTCCTTCTGTTTGTCAAGAACGTAACATCTAAACCCTGAGCAGATACCGGGAGGTAAAAATGTTTAAGAGAAAATGGTATGAATGGATGCTGACTGTCGTGTTCTTTGCGATGGTGGCACTGTGTGTTTATCTGAACCTGTCGCCGGATCACAGGGAGAGCTTTACGACTATAGCCGTAAACCTTGTACTGTTCGTTATTGTGGCCATAGTATTCCTGGCTGCCGATTTTGGCTGCTTTGCCCCGATGAATTCGATCATCAGGGATCTTAAGGCGGCAACGGAAAAGATCCGTTCGGATGCGATGAACGCACATTCATATCTGTGGGAACCTTATCAGACAAGCAATGTTAAGCTGTTTCGGACCGAGAAGCTGAACCAGCTGTTTACCGATTTTATATTTGAACTTAACCGCGAGGATGATGCCGAGAACGCATATTACCGGCCGAGCATCGATGATTACATCAACGAGGATCTTGTTGATTCCGTGATGCACAGGAATGAGCTTAACCAGGTACCCGGAATGCTTACCGGACTCGGTATCCTCGGAACGTTCATAGGACTGTCGATCGGCCTGCAGCACTTCAATACAT
Organism: Lachnospiraceae bacterium; assembly: GCA_017526745.1. Lineage (GTDB taxonomy): Bacteria > Bacillota > Clostridia > Lachnospirales > Lachnospiraceae > UBA2868. The sequence continues at coordinate 55,726 of JAFXQX010000038.1, forward strand.
CAGGCTCGACCGAGCAGATGAGCTCAAGCATCGAAGCACTTATGAGCGGTATCAAGGTCGCTTTCCACACGTCCATTTTCGGAATGGTCTTCTCACTTACGTTCAACGCGGTATACAAGAGAAAACTGTATGAAGGCGAGAGCGCCGTTTTGGAGTTCTCACATGCCTTCAAGAAATATGTCCTTCCCGATACAGAGAACAACGGTATGAACCAGCTGATCTCGCTTCAGGCGGAACAGCTTGAGGCAATGGACAGGATGTATGTCAGGGTTGCCGAAGAGCTCGGAAAGATCATAGATCCGCAGTTTGACAGACTCAACAAAGCGGTATCCGAGTTCGAGACCATCATGGTAAGGAACGAGACCGAAGCGATTCGCCAGATCGTTGACACATTTATCACGGAGATGAATTCTTCGCTCGGAAACAGCTTCTATCAGCTGTCCGAATCCGTTAACGAGCAATACAAGTCCCAGAAAGAGACAGCCGATCTGATGACGGATCTTCTCAAGACAACCGGAAGCAATACGGCAACGCTCCACACGATCAATCATGAGACGGAAAGACTTGTATCAACTCTTAACAGCTACACCGCAAGTATCCAGACGATCCAGAATGAACTTCAGAAGACCCTTGCCGGGCTGTCCTCGGAAGACAAGTCCGCAAGAGATCTGATCCTACAGGAAAAGAACATGCTGATCGAACAGGGCAATATCATCAACGAATTCAGACAGGCGATCTCAGAGATCGGCAAATATTCAAAAGAAACAAACGAAAACGTCAATGAGGCGCTCGAGGAGATCACCAACGGCGTTGACTATATGAGAAAACTGACCGAGAAGAGAACGCTGTCGGGCGGTAAATGATCATGAGAAGAAGACCACCCCGCAAAAGGGACGAGGAAACCACATACTGGCTCTCCTATTCGGATATGATGGCAGGACTGCTCCTGTGCTTCGTGCTCATTATTTCGTTTACGGTCCTGCGATCCAAGGTACTGTATGATCAGAAGCAGGATGAGCTTGCCGGCAAGGAACAGGAACTGATCATTCAGTCCGAGGAGCTCGAAAACGAGAGACTGACCATAGACGAGCAGGGCAAAAAGCTTAATGCCCAGGAGCTCAAGCTGTCTGAGCAGGAGGGAGAACTCCTGGCCCAGCGCCAAAAGCTTGAAGAGCAGTCCCAGCTTCTTAAGGATCTTGAAAAGCTCATGGGAGAACAGCAGGCGAAGCTTGATAACATCATCGGTATCAGGAGCGAGCTTATCGAGGCACTTCGGAATGAGTTCGAGCATTCATCGCTGTCGATCGCCGTTGATGAGAAGACCGGCGCGATCACCATGGATTCAAACATTCTGTTTGAATACAACCGGTCCGTATTAAAATCAGGCGGTAAGGATTTTCTCGGGGAGTTCATGCCCAGATATCTCAAGATACTGCTCAGCCCCAAATACAGGAATTATATCTCGGAAATAGTCATAGAAGGGCACACGGATACGGACGGTACGTATCTGTCAAACCTTGAACTGTCCCAGCAGCGTGCATATTCCGTTGCAAACTACTGTACGAATCCGAACAGCGATTTTCTGTCCGATGATGAGAAGGAAGAACTTGAAAAGGTTCTGTCCACCGTCGGAAAATCATTCAGTGAACCTGTCCTTGCAAAGGACGGATCAGTTGATGCGACCGCATCAAGAAGGGTTGAGATACTGTTCAGACTTCGTGACGAAGAGATGATCCGGGAGATGATGGAGATCCTTAACGAAACATCAGGAGGGCGATGATGCAGAAAGCTTTATTCATTGGCGGGACCGGGACGATATCAATGGCCATAACAAGGGCCGTGGCCGGGGATCCCGAATGGGAACTGTTCCTTATAAACAGGGGTTCGAGAAGTGACGAAGTTCCGGAAAATGTGAACATCATCAATGCTGATATGGAAGATGCCGATGCCGTTGAAGAACTGCTTGACGGTATGCGGTTTGACTGCGTCTGTGACTTCATAGGGTTTACTCCCGATCAGGTCGAGCGTGACTACAGACTGTTTCGCGGAAGATGCTCCCAGTATATGTATATAAGTTCCGCATCGGCCTACAACAAGCCTTGCAGGAACCATATCATAACCGAAGGGACCGCACTTGCCAATCCGTTCTGGGAATACTCCAGGAATAAGATATACTGCGAAAGCTTTCTGATGGACAAGTATGAGAAGGAGGGATTTCCGGTAACGATCATCCGCCCCAGCCATACTTATGATGAGAGAAGCATCCCGCTCGGCGTTCACGGGAAATGCGGAAGTTGGCAGGTAATAAAGAGGATGCTCTCCGGCAAGCCCGTCATAGTTCAGGGCGACGGTACGTCGCTGTGGACAATGACGTTTAATGAAGATTTTGCAAAGGGATTTACCGGGCTTATGGGAAATCCTCATGCCATAGGCGAGAGCTTTCAGATAACCAGTGACGAGACCCTTACATGGAATCAGATATATGAAGCGATAGCGGATGCCCTCGGCGTTGATTTTATCCCCTATTATGTTTCATCGGAATTCCTTGCGTCGGTAAGCGATTACGACTATTACGGATCGCTTCTGGGCGATAAGGCCAATTCGGTCATCTTTGATAATACGAAGATCAAACAGGCGGTGCCCGGGTTTAAATGCACCGTGAGATTCGATCAGGGCGTAAGACGGGCAATAGATTACTGTCTGTCACATCCCGAGTGCCAGATTGCGGATCCTGAGTTTGATGAATTCTGCGACCGTGTGATCGATGCGCTTGAGGAAGCAAAAGACAGGCTAAGATAAGATCAAGAAAATATCGGGGCGACAGGATTTGAACCTGCGACCTCAGCGTCCCGAACGCTGCGCTCTACCAAACTGAGCCACGCCCCGAAATTAAAACCCCAATTCCGCATAAGAGCAAAACTGAGGCCTTAGTGCGCGATCAGGGGCTCGAACCCTGGACACCCTGATTAAGAGTCAGGTGCTCTACCAACTGAGCTAAGCGCGCATCCTATTTGTAACGCAAGTGCTATTATATTATAACGGCTTTTCTTTTGCAAGGTTTTTTTGACAGATCCTATGATTTATGAAACCCACACACATTTTGATGATGCCTCATTCGACCCTGACAGGGAGGAAGCCATAGAAAAAGCGGTCTCTTCCGGGGTGAAGAGATTTATTAATGTTGCGTCCTCCATGTCAACAAGCAGATCTTCCGTGGCACTGGCGGAAAAATATCCTTATTTTCTGGCTTCCGTAGGAGTTCATCCCGAGGAATGCGCAGATCTTTCGGAAAGCGACATGGATATTCTTGCCGGGTATGCAAAAAATGAAAATGTATCAGCCATAGGGGAGATAGGGCTTGATTATTACTGGGATGAGCCGGACCGCGATATTCAGAAGAAATGGTTTAGAAGACAGATAGAACTGGCGCGGGATGTCAATCTTCCCCTAATCATACATTCAAGAGATGCGGCAGCTGATACATATGACATACTTGCGGCAGGGAAGGCCGAAGAGGTCGGCGGGATCATGCACTGCTATTCGTACAGCAGCCAAATGGCGGATAAGTTCATCGATCTCGGCTTTTATATCGGGGTAGGAGGCGTGGTAACGTTTAAGAACGGAAAAAAACTCAGGGAAGTCGTTGAGCATGTTCCGCTGGACCGTATCGTTGTTGAGACGGATTCTCCCTATATGGCACCTGTCCCAAACCGCGGGAAGCGCAATTCATCGGAGTATCTTCCGTATATTATAGAAGCGATAGCCGGGATAAAGGGACTGCCGCCGGAAGAAGTGGAAACCGTCACATATAACAATGCCGTTAAACTGTTCGGAAAGTAGAAAGAATAAAGCAAATATGCCAGAACTTGCCAACGCCAGAGATACGGCGGAAATTATAAGAAAATACGGGTTTTCTGTACAAAAGAGGTTCGGACAGAACTTTCTTATCGATGAGCATGTTCTCGATAAGATAATCGATGCCGCACAGATCGACAAAAGTGACGGGGTGATCGAGATAGGTCCGGGACTGGGCACCATGACCAGAAGACTTGGCGAACTTGCCGGAAAGGTTGTTGCCATCGAGATCGACAGACAGCTGATCCCGATACTGTCGGACACTCTTTCTGACTGCGATAACGTTAAGGTGATAAATGCGGACGTCATGAAGACGGACCTTAAACTGCTTATAGACGAAGAATTCGGTGATATGCCGGTAAAGGTCGTGGCGAATCTCCCGTATTATATAACCACCCCTATAGTGATGAACCTTCTGGAAGGAAGGCTTGCGATAGATAGCATAACGATAATGATCCAGAAAGAGGTTGCCGAGAGGATGCGCGCTCTTCCCGGATCAAAAGATTACGGTGCTTTGTCACTTGCGGTGGGGTATTATGCCGATGCATACATTGCCGCCAATGTTCCGCCGAACTGTTTCATGCCCCGGCCCAAGGTGGGATCATGCGTGATAAGGCTTACCGTTCTTAAGAACCCACCGGTATCCGTCAGGGATGAAAAGCAGATGTTTGCCCTGATCCGCGGTGCGTTTAATCAGCGCAGAAAGACGCTGGTCAACGCCGTCTCAAACTACGAGGGACTGTCGTTTAATAAAGACGAGATCGAAGAGGCCCTAAAAGAGTTGGACCTTTCTCCTTCGATAAGGGGAGAAGCGCTTGATTTACGGCAGTTTGCGGCCCTTTCCGATGTTTTGACATAGCACATCACCTATGGTAAAATATCGAAGATAATGGGCAGGAAATGCCCTAGGGAGTATCTGTTTTGGACAAGTACGAATATCAGGTCTGTGCAGACCAGATAAAATCACTTATAAAAGAACACCGCTTCCAGGAAGCGATGGATATAGCTGACACAATAGACTGGAGAAGAGTAAAAAGCTTCTCTATGCTCTGTACCGTCAGCGAGATCTATAAGGTGACAAAACATTACTCAGAGGCCAGAGACATTCTTCTTCTGGCCTATGAAAGGTATCCCGACAGGGCAAATGTAGTCTATGCGCTCTGCGAACTTGCCATTAAGCTCGATGAGATTTCCGAAGCGATCGAGTATTATCGGGAATACGTTCATTTAAAACCCCACGATACAAACAGATATGTACTTTTGTACAAGATATATGATGCCCAGGATGTACCCCTTGAAGAGAAGATATCGCTTCTTGAGGAGTTCAAACGAGCCGAGTACACCGAGAAATGGGCATACGAGCTTGCGCTTTTATATCACAAGGACGGCCAGGAGACCAAGTGCGTGGAAACATGTGATGAGCTTGCACTCTGGTTTGGCGAGGGCCCTTATGTCCGCAAGGCACTTGAGCTTAAGATGCAGCATTCGCCGCTCACCAAAGAGCAGCAGCAGAAATATGACGGAGTCTATGATGCTCCCAAGACCCCGACCGGAGAGACCGAAGAAACGGTTCATATTTATGAGACCCAGTCAATGCCGGTGTACTCAAAAGGGGTCAGCCCTTATGAGACATCTCCCATGGGTGCGGATAAGGATTCATTGCTCGGCTCCGTAAGATCGGAAGCATCCGGAGAACCCATGCCTGCTAGGACGGCACCCGGCGGGATCGCACAGACTTCCGATATAAAGATAGCACCATATTCAAACGATAAATACTCTACCATGAACCTGCAGGAAGAGCTTGCAAAAAACATGGAAGAGTTCTATGCCAAAGAGAAGAATGTCGACCCTGTACCATATTACGGTGTCACATCACAGCTGTATGATCCTTCTCAGGAGCAGTTCATGCAGCAGCTCAATCAGGCCGGGCCCGTTCAGCAGCCTGTATATGAACAACCTGTATATGAACAGCCGGCATACGAGCAGCCGTCTTATGAACAGCCGGCATATCAGCCGTCATATCAACAGCCGTATCAGCAACCGTATCAACAGCAGGAATACTATCAGCAGCAGGCTTACCAGCAGCCGTATCAGCAGCAGCCTTACGGACAGGATATGTATGCCCAAAGCGCATATGAGCCTGTGCAGCAGCCCATGCAGCCTGTATATCAGCAGCCTGAACCTCAGCCGGTACAGCCGGTTCAGCCCATACAGCCTGAACCTCAGCCGATACAGCCGGTTCAGCCCATACAGCCTGAATCCCAGCCGGCACAGTCCGTGCAACCCGCTCGGCCCGTACAACCCGCTCAGCCCGTACAACCCGTACAACCCGCTCAGCCCGCTCAGCCGGTGGCTGTCGCACCCGAGTCGGAAAATCCTGTCGACGACCAGGTTCCCGGACAGATAGATCTTACCGACTTCATGAAGGACTGGGAAGAGAAGAAAAAGAACGGGGAACAGCAGCGTAAGCAGCAGATATATAACCGTACCAAAGAACAGACCCAGGATATAATGTCACAGCTTGTAGGTGTCATCCCCGGGATCGACAGTATCACCGAACCCGAACCTTCGCCCGCGCCGGCCGAAGAACCTTCCAAACCCGAAGAGAGCAAGGTTGTCGAAGAGGTTCTTAAAGATGATAAAAAGGGTGTTGTAACACGTACAACGATCCCTTCACCCGTATTTGAAAGGGAAGAAGTTAAAAGAACCGAATCCGGTGCCAGGATCAACGGTCCTGTAAAGGCATCCATAACTGGAACCATTCCTGACATTCTTCCCGATGCCGAACTGCCTCTTAAGGGTGATGTTCTTCCTTCGGGCAGAAAGCTCACTCTCGATGAAGAGTACGGCGGAAACATCGCACAGATCAGAAAAGAGGATGTGGAACTCGTAAAAAGGCTTACCGGAGAGCTCCCGGAGGCCGAGGCAGAGCCAGAACCCGCTCCCGTCGAAGAAAACGAAGCACAGAGTGAGGATTACGGTGAGGCCGAAGAGATAGAAGAGATTGAACAGCCCGATCTTCCGGAAGACGACGAAGATGCTGACCATAGCACGGAGCCTGAACCGGAAGCAGAGTCGGAGCCGATACCCGTTATCATTCCGGAGCCGAAAACACCTGCCGAGCCCGAAACAAAGGAAGCTTCCGAATCAGAGACCGAGGAAGAGGCAGCAAGCGAAGAAGACTCTGACAAAGAAGCCGTGCGCCACGGCCTGACAGCACCGATACAGTACCCGTACAGTGTTGATGATCTTGGTGAAGTTGAAGAGCTTGAGACTATCGATCAGCCTGACGATGTTGACGATATGATCAAGACGCGTCCGATACCCCAGGAAGAGATAGAGGCAAGGATGCGCTATGAAGCCGGCATCGAAGAGGAATACTCCGGCGAAGAAGAGGCCGAGACCAAAAAGGCAAATCATCCTTCATGGATGACACTTGAAGAGAATGTTACGAGCCGCAGGGATTTTGACGAATCCGAGATGGCCATATTCGGAAGGTTCGAAGGGATCGAATCATTAAAAGCACAGATAGTTGATGTCATGGATGACATGAGGATGGAAGCATCCCGCGGAAATGTTATCGTCATGGGTTCCGAGAACTTCGGCAGAAAGAGTCTTGCCATAGATATTGTAAAGGCGATCCAGTCGATGGATTCCACGTTCTCGGGCAAGGTGGCCAAGATATCCGGTGAAGCTCTCAACAAGAAGAACATTCCGATGACGCTCCAGAAACTGGCTAACGGTGCACTCATAGTCGAGAATGCCGGAGGTCTTACCCCGATCACGGTAAATGCCATAACGGAAACTCTTGAGAATGATGTGGAATCGATACTTGTTGTGTTTGAAGGCGAAAAGGATTCCCTCGAGCCGCTCCTTAACGGTTGCAGTGAGACCAAGAGCGTCTTTAACGCAAGGATCACGATAGATGATTTTTCCAATTCCGATCTTGTGGCATATGCAAAGGGTTATGCAAGAGAGCTTGAATACAGCATAGATGATATGGGAACGCTCGCACTTTATAACAAGATCGGCGATATGCAGACGATAGACCACGTGGTTACCGTGGACGAAGTCATAGAGATGGTGGACAATGCGATAAAGCATGTGGACCGCAAGAATATGTCGCACTTTATGGATTTCCTGCTGGCAAAAAGATATGACGATGATGATTACATCGTATTAAGAGAGAAGGATTTTCTTAACTAGGCAGGACATTACAGGAAGATAAAGGGGGATACAGATGGCGGAATCAAAAAAGATCGATCCGTTTATTACGGATATGGACATGTACCTGTTCGGAACGGGTACGCATTACGATATATATAAGAAACTCGGTGCACACCCATGCAAAAAAGGCCAGAAGCAGGGTGTGTATTTTGCCGTATGGGCCCCGAATGCCGCATCAGTCCATCTTATAACGGATTTTAACGGGTGGAATGAAGATGAATTTCAGATGAAGAGGCTCGAGCCTGCCGGAATATATGAGATATTCATCCCCGGTATGGGCGTTGATTTCCAGTATAAGTATCTGATCACCACCAAGACCGGAAACCGTCTGTATAAGGCCGATCCGTTTGCCAACAAGGCAGAGCTCCGTCCCGGCACGGCAAGCGTTACGACTGACATTTCCAAGATCCGCTGGAGTGATTCTTCATGGATGAAAAAGCGTAAACAGACCAATCTGTTCGAATCTCCCATTGCAATATACGAATGCCATATTGGTTCGTGGATGAGACATCCCGGACGTGATGACGAGGGATTCTACACTTACCGTGAGTTTGCCGACAGGATGACGGATTATCTTCTTGATATGCACTATACGCATATCGAGCTTATCGGTATCGCGGAGCATCCTTTTGACGGATCATGGGGATATCAGGTGACCGGGTACTATGCACCTACGACCAGATACGGATCCGCGGAAGATTTCGCCTATATGGTGAACAAATTCCACAAGAACAATATCGGAATAATCCTCGACTGGGTTCCCGCACATTTTCCGAGAGATGCGCACGGACTGGCTGATTTTGACGGACAGGCTCTTTATGAATATGCTGACCCGAGAAAAGGCGAACATCCCGACTGGGGCACGAAGATATTCGATTACGGCAAATCAGAGGTCAAGAACTTCCTTATCGCCAATGCGATCTTCTGGCTGAAGGAATTCCATATAGACGGACTCAGGGTTGATGCGGTCGCATCCATGCTGTATCTTGACTACGGCAAGAAGGACGGCGCCTGGATCCCGAACAAGTACGGCGGAAACCACAATCTCGAGGCGATCGAGTTCTTCAAGCACTTAAATTCATATATCCACGGAGTATTTCCGGGGGTCATGATGATAGCCGAAGAGTCGACAGCGTGGCCGAAGGTTACCGACATTCCCGAAAATGACGGGCTCGGATTCACCTTCAAGTGGAACATGGGCTGGATGCATGATTTCTGCGACTACATGAAGCTCGATCCCATATTCAGGAGAGATAACCATTATAAGATGACTTTCGCCATGAGCTATAACCAGGCGGAAAAATATATCCTTGTGCTCTCACATGACGAGGTGGTACATCTGAAGTGTTCAATGCTGAACAAGATGCCGGGATTCTATGTTGACAAGTTTGCGAACCTCCGTGTCGGATATACGTATATGCTCGGACACTCCGGCAAAAAGCTTCTGTTCATGGGCCAGGAATTTGCCCAGGATACGGAGTGGAGCGAGGACAGGGAGCTTGACTGGTCGCTTCTTGCGGATGATCTTCACAGCGGAATGCAAAGCTATGTGCGCGAACTGTTAAAGATCTACAACGATCATCCGTGCCTTTATGAGCTTGATCATGAATGGGAAGGTTTCTCGTGGATCAATGCGGATGATACGTACAAGAGCATCTATTCGTTTGTAAGATACGACAGGGCAAAGAAGAAGAGCCTTCTGTTCGTTCTAAACTTTACTCCTATGGAGCATGGTGATTACAGAGTGGGCGTTCCGAAAAGCGGTAGATATAAGCTGCTGCTTGAGGCGGACGACAGGCAGTTCGGCGGCAACTCGGAACCTTCGAAGAAGAAGGTGTTTACGGCTGAAAAGGTCAGCTGGGACGGACAGGACTATTCGATCGCCTATCCGCTTGCACCGTATGGCGCCGCGATCTTTGAATTTTAAGTAAGATCACACAATCCTTGACCTCTTCTGCGTGAAGAGGTCTTTTCATATTAAAGTTTTCCGGAAAAGTTACCGAAATAGTATATGAAAATATGATATTGGATGTGCATTTACATGCGAAAGGTGGCTTATGAACATCGATATTATCGGAAATCATGGCGCAAATCATGTAAATGACATGGAACATATCACATATGAGAGACCCTCTTTTTCGGCATCAAGGACGATGATGGAGAAGACGGGATATTCCTTAGACATTACGGGCAAAGTTAAGGAGAACGCTGCATACGGTAAGGAAGATCTTAAATCTGCACAAGATATTGCGCAGATGGCCGGTATGACAAACGTTTCCGTTCAGAGTGATTACATGGCCGTGATGTCTAATTCCATGTCTGACGAAGATTTCGCCGAACTGGTAAAGGACGGGGCAAACCCGACAAAGATACCCGCGGGGGAGGCTGTGACCAATCTTGACCGGATCAAGATCAGGATGGCGGAGGCCGGCACCACGATCGCGGGTTATAATGATGACCTTACCGAAGAGGATATAAAGGCCGTTTACGGGAATTCGATCAATTCCGGAAAGATCCTGTCGGATATGCTTAGTGATGCAGATCTTCCCGCAACGGGCGATAATATCTTCGGGATCAAAGAGACCGTTATGATGGCCCAGAACCTTAAGCCGCTTACTGACGAGGCCAAGGCATATATGGTCACGGAAGGTCTTGAACCTACCGTTGAGAATCTTTACAAAGCAGAGTACAGTGCCGCTTCAAAGGGATTTTCGTCTCAGGGTGTTCATTATGAGGGTGCCGCAACGTATGCGGGATCGGCTCTGACCATTTCCAAGTGGGACGATCTGGCTTCGCAGGCGCTTGAAGTCATCCATGAAGCCGGTCTTCCCGATGAGGAGGCCGCTCTTTCGGATGCCAGGACGATCGCAGGACTCGGCCTTCCGATCACAAAGGAGACACTTACCGCATATGTGGATATTAAGGATATCAGTCTTCCTGCCGATCCGAAGGATCTTTTTGCAGCCGTAACGGTTGCCATCGAAGAAGGAAGGAACCCAAGGGAGGCTGTTCTTGATGATACAAAGAGCCTTTATACAAGGGCCGCAAAAATCGTCGAAGAATTTAAGAACATGGAAGATCCCGCGGATCTTACCCGCCGCAGGCAGCTTGAGGAAGTAAGACTTGCAATGACTGCGGAAGCAAACCTTACGCTTCTTCGAAAAGGCATCAATATCGAAACGCAGCCTTTAGAGCAGCTTGTAGAACAGCTAAAGGAAGCTGAGAGGCAATTCTGGACACCGCTTCTTTCGCCGGAGAATAATGCAGGAGAAAATCAGGGGACAGGGGATATCGTATCCGATAAAGAACTTGATGAGCGTATCGATCTTTTCAGGAAAACCCAAACTGCTGTCCGTTATATCCCGGAAGTTCCGGTAAGGGTCATTGCCGAAAGAGCCGGATCGGATGATTTCAGCCTTGAGGGTATCGAAAGGCAGGGCCGTAATCTTCAGGGTGCATATGAGAAGGCAGGCGAGGCATACGAAACACTAATGACAGCTCCCAGAGCCGATATGGGTGATTCCATTACAAAAGCTTTCCGCAACGTTGATGATATACTCGCGGATCTTGATATGGATACAAATGAGGCAAACCGCAAGGCCGTAAGAACGCTCGGTTATGCCGGAATGATGATAAACCGTGAGTCGGTGGATCAGATAAGGGAAGCAACCACGTCGGTCCAGAGGGTCATTACGCTTATGACTCCCGCAAGAACTCTTCAGATGATAAGACAGGGACAAAATCCGTTGTCGGAGAACATCTTCGAACTTGAAAAGAAGCTTTCCGAAGAGCCGTTTGAGGAATCGACAGAGAAGTATTCAAAGTTCCTGCTTCGTCTCGAGAGAAGCGGCAATATCACCGATGACGAGAAGAAGGCTTTCATCGGGATGTACAGGCTGTTCAATACGATCGAGAAGCGTGACGGAAAGGTCATCGGGAATGTCCTTAATACAGGGGAAGAGCTCACACTTTCCAATATGCTCAAGGCTTCAAGATCAAACAGGCATACAAACGGTGAGTATGTCATAGATGATGATTTCGGATTCCTCGAGGAGCTTAACGAAAAGGGAGAGACGATCACATCACAGATCGAAAGAGTATTCCCTCAGTTGATCGATCCGGCTGCCGATAAAGATTATGTGGCCGAAAAACAGCGTGATATAAGGGCTGCGGCAAAGGCTCCGAAAGAAGCACAGGATATACTGTCCATGGCAGAAGCGCCTGTCACGGTGGAAAACATCCTTGCAGTTACGGCACTTACCGGCGGCATGGGAAAAGGATATAAGAAGCTGTTTTCGGGCGAGAGGTCATTTGAAGGCAGCAAGGATGATGACAGAAAGAGGCTCCTTACGGATGAGGATGCAGCAATGCTTGCCGACAGCCTTACAGACAGGGAGAGCCTTCAGGCATCCTATGAGAGTTTTCTTGACAAGGCAGCAGAAGTTGCAAAAGAAAACGCCGGCAGAGCCGATAGTTATGAAGACGTAAGAACACTGTCCATGCTCTATAAGCAGGTCGGGTTTGCCTCTGCTCTTTCAAGAAATGAAAGCTATGAGATCCCGGTAAAGCTTGATGAAGGCTGGACTTCGATACATCTTACGATCGTTCACTCCGATGAAGAGTCCTCCAAGGTGAAAGCTTCATTTGAAAGCGATATTTACGGCAGGGTTGATGCGACGTTTTCGTTAAGATCCGGCGGCGCGGACGGATTTATCGTGTCGGATTCGCGTGCCGGGGTTGAGAATCTCAAAGGTATTGACGATAAAATAAAAGAGGGGTTGTCAAGGGAGCAAATCGGCACGGCAAAGCTGTCATATGTATTTTCCAACAGTTCCGTAAGAGAAGGTTATCTTCCGGAGTCTGATCATACGAAAGCTTCGGACAGCACATTATATAAAATGGCAAAAGCGTTCATAGGCGCAGTACAAACGGCATCACAGGCATAGACAAGAAGGAGAGACGGTATGAAGATCAATTCAAACATGCAGGCACTGATAGCACAGAACGTACTTCGAACCAACGAAGAAAAGAACAGCGCTTCGACAGAGAGACTGTCTTCGGGATTCAAGATCAACCATGCGAAGGATTCACCGGCGGGAATGGCTGTCGGTAACCGCATGAACGCACAGATAAGGAGCCTTTACAAGGCAAAGGATAACGCCAGCAATGCGGTAAACGTTGTACAGACGGCAGAAGGAGCACTTTCGGAAGTACATAACATGCTCCAGCGTATGAACGAACTGGGGCTCAAAGCTTCAACGGGAACGCTTACATCTTCAGACAGGGAAGCGATCCAGAAGGAAGTGAACGCACTTCGCAAAGAGATAGAGCGTATTGCGGCAGATACGGAATATAATACCCAGAATCTTCTCGGCGGTGAGCAGGGAATGAAGGGATTTACGGACAACCCAAAAGTAAAGGTTGCCGGTTATGATGCTGATTTCCCGAAGGGAGATTATCTGTTAAATATCAAAAAAGATGCCGAGGGAAATGTGACTGCCACATTGCAGGTTGATAACGGACCGGCTCCGGCTACACCTACACCTGTTCCGAATCTTAAAGGGATAAAAGCAAATGATACCCAGATCACAGCGACATTAAATGACGGATCGCAGCTTGTTTTTTCATATGACAAGGATATCACTGCTCCGGCAAACGTTAAAGTTGATGTGGCAGGCATCGGCGGAATGAAGATCCAGGTCGGAACATCAACGGGACAGGAGATCCCGGTCGTGATACCTACAATGGATCCGGCGTCTCTTGGAATAGCTGCGATAAATGAGCCTGAGTTTTATGACCCGATCGACATGCGTACGCAGGAAGGTGCGCAGAAGTCGCTTGAGTATATCGCCAAAGCCATAGAATATGTTTCGTCCGCGCGTTCGGAACTCGGGGCATACCAGAACAGGCTTGAATCCACGGTCGCGGCCCTTGCCGAGACGACAGAGAACCTCGAAGGATCATACTCGACACTTCATGATGTGGATATGGCCGAGGAGATGGTAGAGTATACGAAGCTCCAGGTACTCGTACAGGCCGGAACGAGCATGCTCGCGCAGGCAAACGAACAGCCCCAGCAGGCATTGCAGTTACTGCAATAAGAAGGGGCCCACGCAGTGGGAAGATCTCTTATTGCACCGCGAGGACCTATCGACGAAGTCGATTCAAATGTCCGAGCGTCCTTGGAGGCGGAGCGCAGCGGGGACGGAAAGTTTATGGTATAACCGGAAAGGATATATATGACCAGCGAAAAGAAACAGGAATACACCCTTAAGATAACAAATGCATCTCCTACAGGGATCATAGTCATCCTGTATGATCTTGCAATTGATTATATAAAGGAAGCCGGTGACTGCTTTGAAAAAGGCGATCATGAAGGCGCAAAGACCCAGTGCACCAATGCGGGAAGGGTGCTCGGAGATCTGATCTCATCACTTGATTTTACGTATGGGATCTCATTCCCGCTTTATCGGATATATGAGTATATCTCAAAGGAAGTTTCGATGGCGGTGATCAGAAACGACAAAAGCGCGCTGACAGATGCGGTAAGACTTTTGTCATCCTTAAGGGAATCATTCGACGAGCTTTCGAGACAGGACGATTCCGGTCCGGCGATGTCAAATACACAGTCAGTGTATGCGGGACTTACGTACGGAAAAGGAACCCTGAACGAGAGCACATCATTTGCATCGGACAACAGAGGATATACAGTCTGAAAAGGATCATAGTGATCCTGCACAAAAATCGGGCCTTGGGACTTAGTCCCAAGGCCTGATTTTTATTCAATTTCACGAAAATGATTTTATCATTTCGGATCTGTTTACAAAGCAGAAGATGATGCCCTATAATCTGCAGTAACGGGTCTTATCTCATTTCCGCCATATCGGCAAGATTCCCGTAGGTATTGGTTTTTGATGATAAAAAGAGATTATGTCCAGATAAAAAAAGATGTCTTTGATGACGTCTGTGACCGCCTTGTGAGAAGTCCGGGTGCAGACGATACTACGGTTCTGTCTGTGATAAGAGACTGCATAATAGCAAGCAGGGATTCACAGGATCTGACACCCAGGGAAAGAAGCCGCATCTGTCATGAACTGTTTAACAGGATACGCGGGCTTGATGTTCTTCAGGATATCATCGAAGACGATTCGGTTACCGAGATAATGGTAAACGGGACCGACGAGATATTTGTGGAGCGTTACGGAAGACTGTCAGGATGCGGCCTTTCTTTTGAGTCAAAAGAGAGACTGACCGACATCATAGGAAAGATAGCATCCGGCGTAAACCGTACGATCAATCTCTCATCTCCGATACTCGATGCCAGACTTGCCGACGGCTCCCGTGTAAATGCAGTGCTTGATCCCATTGCCATAAACGGGCCATCTCTTACAATAAGGCGTTTCCCCAACAGACCGATGGATGCGGATGCTCTTGTTGCCACAGGATCAGTCAGCCGGCAGGTTCTGGATTTTTTGAGAAATCTTGTTATCTCAGGGTACAACATGCTGATCAGCGGATCCACCGGATGTGGAAAGACCACCTTTCTGAATGTCCTTTCATCATTTATCCCGCATGATGAGCGGGTGATAACGATCGAGGACTCCGCCGAGCTTCGCATCATGGGGATAAGGAATCTTGTAAGACTTGAGACCAGAAATGCCACCGCAGGAGGGTGCGGACAGATAACGATAAGGGACCTGATCAGAAATGCCCTTAGAATGCGTCCTGACCGTGTGATAGTCGGAGAGGTCAGGGGCGAGGAAGCGATCGATATGCTTCAGGCTTTTAATGTCGGAGAAGACGGGTCGCTGTCGACGATCCACGCAAACAGTGCCGGCGATGCGATCTCCCGTCTGGAAACGATGATAATGCTCTCAACAAACATTCCGGTTGAAGCACTCAGAAGGCAGATCGCATCGGGTGTTGACATCATAATACATCTGGGACGTCTGCGCGATAAGAGCAGACATGTGCTTGAGATATCGGAAGTAGTGACTGACAGCATATATGGTATCGGAACGAGAACACTGTATTCGTTTGAAGAGACAGGAAGCATAGACGGTAGAGTGGAGGGAGAACTGGTATTTAAGAACAGACTTGAAAACAGGGAAAAAATGATAAGGGCAGGGCTGTATGAAGAAGAGGAGTGATCACATACTTATCTGCATAATATCATATGCCGCCCTGTCGGCATCGGCAGCCATGCTGTTTTATGACTCTATAACAGCGGGACTGTTCTTTTTACCGTTCTTCATCCCGTTTGAAAAGGCTGTTTGGTCATACAGGATCCGTAGATACGAAGAGGAGCTGACGGACCAGTTCATCATGGCACTGATCGGGATATCATCGTCTCTCTCTGCCGGGATCTCGCCGGAAAATGCTTTTGCCGCAGCTCTTGCCGATATGGTGAAACTGTATGGGAACAGGTCCCCGATCGCCGGTGTTCTGGAACTGGTCAATTCGAAGATACGGATGGGACAGAGGGCAGAGGATGCTCTGCTTTTTGCCGCCAAAAAAGAGAAGATACAGGAGATATATGATTTTGCCGTTGTATTTGCGGTTGCCAAGGAGAAGGGAGCTGATTTTCCCTCGGTCATCTCATCATGTGTACAGATCATGGAGACAAGAAGGGAAGCCGAACGGGAAGCAAAGATCATGATAAGGGCCAGGCAGTATGAACAAAGGGTTATGTGCGTTATCCCGCCCGGGATCCTGGCGTATCTGCGGCTTTCTTCAGGAAGCTTTTTGAACGTTCTTTATCACAATCTGCCGGGGGTTCTCATAATGACAGCCTGCCTGTCGGTGTATGTGTTTGCGATATATATGTCTGAGAAAATAGGGGATATCCGTGTATGAGATTATATGAGATCTTTGTTCAAAAGAAGTCAAGAATGTATATCAGACAGCTTTACTCACCTAAGGAAGCAGGGAGGATGATAAGAAGATTCGGCAGCAAAAAGGCTGTGCTGTTCTTCGGGATCATCTTGGTCTTTGCAGCTGTTTCAATGCCATTCTTCATATCGGATCTTGCCGGTGTTTCGGATCCGCTGAAGAGTCTTGAAAGAAATGAATACGGCAAGGGATCAAGAACAGCATCCCTTCATGTCGTATCAGAGGACGGATATGAGGATGATATCAGGATCGGTGTGGACGAAAGACAGTATACGGAGGATGAACTTGAGACAATGTCCCGCGAGATTGACGGTATCCTGTGGGAGACGATACTTGGAGAAAATCCCGGAATGGATAATGTTATGTATGATCTGACCCTTCCTTCAAAGATCAAAGGATATCCTTTTGAGATCACTTGGAAGAGCGACCAGCCGCTTGTACTCGGAAGCAACGGCACCATCAAAACAGACCGTCTTAAGGAAAAAGATCCAAATGATGAAGGTTTTATCGTGGAACTTGTGGCAACGCTCAAGTATGGGGATCATACAGAAGACAGATATTCAAATGTGATCTTAAGGCAGGCCGGAAGATCTGACAAAGATCAAAGATCAGACGCTATAAGCGGCGTGATCGATAAAGCTGACAAAAACAGCCGGACACAGAGCGCGATAATACTTCCCGAGGAGGCGGCGGGAAAAAAGATAAGGTTTTACAAAACATCATCGAAACAGGGGTGGATAATACTGCTTATCGGGGCCGCATCAGCCATTATAGTCATCTCGTCAAAAGACCGGAAGTTAAAAGAAGAGGCAGATGAACGAAGAAAACAGATGCAGTGCGACCATCCGGTCATTCTGAACAGATACATGCTTTACTATATGGCCGGCATGAATCCGAGGGCTATATGGTATGAGATATGCAGACGATATGAAGAAGAATCAAAGCAAAACATTGCCGGCAGACGATATGCTTATGAGGAGATGATCGCAGCCAGAAACAGAATGGAGGAGGGCTGTGCCGAACTGGAATCATATGACTTGTTTGCCGCAAGGTGTGATGATATAAGATTCCGCTCCTTTATCAATTTTGTAAAACAGGCGGTCATAACGGGAGGAAGAGGCCTTAATGTCATTCTGTACGAGGAGATGGAAAAGGCACGCCGGGAAAAACTTGCCCAAGTAAAAGTCTCGGCCTCAGAGGCCGAGACTAAACTGCTTCTTCCTATGTTCATGATGCTAGCGGTAGTACTTGTTATCGTCATGGTGCCCGCATTCATGGGACTGAACGGATAGATCCTTACGCCTTATCGTTACTTCCGCATACAAGGATCTTTTCCTTTACGAGTTCGGTAACGTTATTCATTCCGACGGCACAGTATTTCTTCGGATCGAATACATCGGGGTCACCTTTCATGTACTCCTTGATCCCGTTTGAAAATGCTATGCGAAGCTCGGTCGCAAAGTTGACTTTGCTGATCCCCCGTCTGATGCAGTCCTTTACCGCCTCGTCCGGAACACCTGATGCGCCGTGAAGTACAAGCGGGATCGATACGATCTTCCTGATGGCGGACAGCCTTTCCACATCAAGCTTGGGTTCACCCTTGTATATTCCGTGTGCTGTTCCTATCGCAACTGCAAGTGATGTAACCCCTGTTTCGTCCACAAACCTGACGGCATCATCGGGATCCGTGTATCCGGGATCATCACAGCTCATATCGTCTTCCTTGCCTCCGACCTTTCCGAGTTCGGCTTCAACAGGTATATCGGAAGGCCTGCACGCATCTGCCACTCTTTTGGACAGAGCGATATTGTCTTCAAATTCAAGCTTGGATCCGTCGATCATTATTGACGTATATCCGGTACGAAGCGCCTGCATTGCGAGCTCGAAACTGTTTCCGTGATCGAGATGAAGAGCAATGGGAACACGGGCACGTGCCGCTGCGGCAGCGACATTTGCATAATACATGTCAAGTCCAGCGTACTTAACCGTTGACGGCGTGGTCTGAAGAATGGCAGGAGCATTTGATTCCTCGCAAGCTTTTATGACTGCCATTACCATTTCCATGTTCTCGACATTGAACGCCCCTATCGCGTAGCCCTCTTTGTCTGCTTTTGCCATCATCTCTTTGCTTGTTACAAGTGGCATAACCGTTCCTCCTTATCACTGATTGGTCTGTTTTGATACTTCCGGATTCATATATGCTATCTGCATGACTTTTGCATCATTTGTTATGACTGCATTTGCCATTACTGTACCGTTTTCGGTCACCCAGATCTCACAGTAATTACCTATACCGTCGTCGCTTTTGCTCTTGCCGTGAAGATTGTTCATTTCTTCAACTACGTCCCTGTAAATGTTCATGACGCTTTCATCGCTATCACCCGTATATGACCAGGAAACATTACAGAGTTTTCCGGCGTCATCATACATGTATTTTATCATACCGGTATTTCCGAGGTAGTCTTTCGGGTAGGTATATGTCAGTCCTTTGTAGATACTGTCGTAAGTATCGAAACCTTCTCCTTCGGCTTCGATCATGTCGTCTGCAGTAGAGTCCCATGACATTTCTGAAAAGGGACAGTTGATATCACTCTTTGGCGATGAACAACCGGAAAGTGTGGCAACAGATAAAGCGATTAGAAGAATAACCGTTATGGGAAATACAGCTGATTTTGTGCGGATCATTTGTCAGAATTCCTTCTTTGTAAATTGTTTCGGTGTTGTATTTTTGTATTTTCGAAAAGTCTTCACAAAATAACTCTCATCGGAGAAACCGCAGGAAATGGCGGTTTCCTTGATGGATATATTCTTGGTGGAAAGCATCTCACAGGCACATTCCACCCGGTAGTAGTTCAGATAATCAATGGGCGTGCGGCCCGTCATGCTTCTGAAATACCGGCAGAAATATCTCGGATTCATACCTGCGATCCTTGCCAGGTGCCCGAGGCTGATACTGTCGGAGTAATTGTCGGATATATAATCAAGAACACTCTTAACGGAATTGAGACGCTGGGCGGTTATCGTATCATTTACGGATTCTTCATAGAGCTTTTCTTCGATTATCACACCTATTAGCGTATACAGGTATCCCTGCGTCATGAATTCGTAACCGGGTTTTTTTTCAGCAAGGACGTGACACAGATCCTTGACTATAGGTAGAATTTTATCACATTCTTCGGAGATATGCGTATCGATCCTTATCTTCCCGTTCATGATGGCCTGGATCGTGTTGGCACAGGCGTGATTGTCCTTCATGAGCATGTTCAGGTCAAAGACTATGCACTCATAGACGCAGTCTTCAGGCTCACCGCCGTGGAGAACCCCCTGCGTGATAAATATCACATCCCCCGCATGGTAAGTTGTCGTTTTGCTGTCGAGTGTCAGGTGGAACGATCCCGAAACTATACGCATTATCTCATAGTGGGTGTGCCAGTGATAGGGCATATAATAACGCGGGCTCAGAGGTGTCTGATGATAGTATGCGATGGGGAAATTAAACGTTCCCTGTTTTCTGTGTTCGATATAGTCCGTATATTTCACAGATATCGATCCTTTCGCAAGAAACAGAAAAAGTGAATATCGTTATATTTTTTTATAGTATATCACTTTGTTTTTTAAATTGACAGGGATAAAATCATTAGTTGAGAAGGTTACATATATCATGATTTTACTATCTTAAACAAGGAGGATCGGATATGGCAAAGAACAGATATATCGGTGATTATCCGGCTATAGGGATAAGACCCATCATAGACGGAAGAAGAGGTCCGCTCAAGGTACGAGAGTCTCTGGAAGAGCAGACCATGAACATGGCCAGGTCTGCCAAAAAGCTGTTTGAAGACAATCTGAAGTATTCAAACGGTGAACCGGTAAGAGTGGTCATAGCCGATACGACCATAGGGCGTGTTGCCGAATCTGCAGCATGTGAGGCGAAGTTCAGAAAAGAAGGGGTTGCGATCACTCTTTCCGTCACACCGTGCTGGTGCTACGGTTCGGAGACGATGGACATGAACCCGCTCACCATAAAGGGAGTCTGGGGTCTTAATGCCACGGAGCGCCCCGGTGCGGTCTATCTTGCAAGCGTACTTGCGACATATGCACAAAAGGGGCTTCCCGCATTCGGAATATATGGTAAGGATGTACAGGATGCCGATGATACCGTCATTCCCGAAGACGTTAAGACAAAGCTTTTAAGATTTGCCAGGGCTGCGGTTGCTGCCGCAACGATGCGGGACAAATCATATCTTCAGATCGGAAGCCAGTGCATGGGTATCGGCGGTTCCATAATCAATCAGGATTTCTTTGAGGAATACCTCGGTATGAGAGTGGAGTCCGTTGACGAGGTTGAGATTCTGCGCCGCATGGAAGAGCACATCTATAATGAGGATGAGTACCAAAAAGCTCTTGCATGGGTTAAGAAATACTGCAGACAGGGATTTGACAAGAACCCCGATTTCGTCAAGAAATCCGATGAACAGAAGGAAAAGGACTGGGAATTCACCGCAAAGATGGCGGTCATCATAGAAGATCTGTACCAGGGCAATCCCAACCTTCCCGAAGGATGCGGCGAAGAGTCTGTCGGACATAATGCGATATGCGGAGGATTCCAGGGACAGAGACAGTGGACCGATCACTGGCCGAACTGTGATTTTCCGGAGGCGATACTCAACACGTCATTTGACTGGAACGGGGCAAGGGAACCCTTCATCCTGGCCACGGAGAATGACACATTAAACGGTGCATCGATGCTCTTCATGAAGCTTCTTACAAACCGTGCCCAGATGTTTGCCGATGTACGTACATACTGGAGCGGCAGCGCGGTTAAGCGAGTTACCGGATATGACATAGAAGGACACGCGAAGGATGCGGACGGATTCATACATCTGATCAATTCCGGTGCATGCTGCCTTGATGCATGCGGCCAAGTCAAGGATGAGAACGGCGATCCCGTTATGAAGGAGTGGTATAACGTAACGGATAAGGATATCGAGACGATGATGGGTGCGACCGAGTGGTGCCCCGCAGACAACGGTTACTTCAGAGGTGCGGGTTATTCGGCAAGATTTCTGACCAGGGCCGAGATGCCTGCAACCATGATCAGATTAAACCTTGTAAAGAACTTAGGTCCCGTACTCCAGATCGTTGAAGGATGGACCGTGAACCTTCCGGATGAAGTATCGGATGTTCTGTGGAAGAGAACCGACTATACATGGCCGTGCACATGGTTTGCACCGAGGACCGACGGAGTTGAAGGGTCTCCCTTTAAGACCGCGTATGATGTCATGAACAACTGGGGAGCCAATCACGGAGCCATCAGTTACGGACACATCGGAGCGGATCTTATCACGATGGCATCCATGCTCAGGATACCGGTCTGCATGCACAATGTCCCTGCTGATGATATCTACCGTCCGGCTGCATGGAATGCGTTCGGCAGCGATAAGGAGGGAGCGGACTACAGAGCCTGCAGTGCATACGGACCTTTGTACAAAACGATCAGATAGACATCAGACAGATGATCTGTAATCCGTGGGACTGATCCCGAATGTCTGCTTAAACGATTTGCTGAAATGAAAAGGGTCATTATATCCCACGGCTGCGGCTACCTCCTGAATGGTCAGATCCTTGTCATTAAGGAGCTGTTTGGCAATTCCCATCCGGTAAGTACGTATATACTTTGAAGGAGTGGTCTGCTCGCAGCGGTTGAATACCTTGGTCAGATATGATGAGGAAAAACCGAGATTATCGGCTATCGTATTAAGATCAAGATCCTTTGCATAATTATCTTTGATATATTCTTTAACAAGATGAACTATCTCTTCAGGGGCAAGTGGTGACTCACTGCCCCTGTTTTCTTTGACACTGCTGCTTATTGATCGCAATGACAGCTCCAGATTCTTTAACACTTTATGCAGTTCGCTTGTATCAAGCGGTTTGAGAAGATAATCCTCGACACCGTAATGAAGCGCTTCTCTGGCATACTCGAACTCGGCATATCCGGTGATGATCACACACCTGACATAGCTCATCGTCTGATGAATGGTTTTGGCAAGTTCGAGGCCGGTCATTACAGGCATTGAAATATCCGTGAACACGACAGCGGGAGGATCTTTTCTTATCGCCTCCAGAGCGTCTTCTCCGTTGGAGTATATCCCGGAAACCCTGAACCGGGGATTTTCGGTCTCGATATGTTTTGCTATGTTTTGTGCGATCAGCTTTTCATCTTCGGCAATGATCACATGGTATCTGTTATCATCCATCGAGCTGTCCTCCGATCGTAACAAGTGCTCCGCCGTCAGCCACGTTGCTGACACGGAAGATGTGTTTTCCGTGATAGAGCGTCTTGAAGCGGATATATATGTTCATCAGCCCCATTCCGTTAATTTCAAGATCCGGGAGAAGATCGGTTTTGTTGATGTAATCTATCTTATCGTTTATCTCTTTGATGTCTTCCTCGGTAAATCCCTTTCCGTTATCCTTTACCGAGATCTCCCAGTATATGCCTGTCACTTTTCCGGTAACAGATATTTTCCAGGGAGCCTTGACGTTCTTGGTCGTATATTTGACAGAGTTTTCCACTATAAGCTGAAGGCAGAGCTTGGGGATCATAAGATCCTCCATGGCTTCCGGGATATCGATGTCATATACGAGGTCATCACCGTACCTCATCTTCATGCATTCAAGGTAATCTTTTGCATGCATTGCATCTTCTTTTATCGATACAAGGGGCTCCTTGTCGGACGAGATATACCGGAGGATCCTTGAGATGGTCTGGCACATCAGTATAACTTCCCTGTTCATCCCCTCATCCGCCATGGCAGAGATGGTCGCAAGGGAATTGTACAGAAAATGAGGGTTCATCTGCGACTGAAGGGCCAGGATCTGTGACTGCAGCCGCTGGTTGCTTAGCACGATTTCCCTGTTCATCGAGGCCTTCGCCTGATCATGCATATCGACGATCGCCGAATAAAGCGTATCCAGTTCGAGTATATCCGTGTCTATGGCATCCAGCGATTCTTCAAGAAAGCTGTCCTTATCGGTATGAAGTGATGAGATACTGGAATACATCTTCATCACCGGAGTTGTGATTATCCTGGAGACAACGTATGACAGAATCATGATCAGAACAGTAAAGGCCAGGAAGATCAGAACATTAGCTTTTATATAATCAATTATCGGATGGTACAGATCATGATCGTTGATCGCTATGACCGTTGTAAATCCGGAATATGAGGAAGTATTCACAAACAGGTGAGTATCGCCGCCGTAAGAGATGTGGCTCGGACTGTCGGGGAGAAGATCACCGGATGAGAGCATCTTGGCGTATGAGGAAGACATGCCGTCATCAGCTGATTCATAAATGATGTTCCAGGACCGGTCATATATATAGATCTTTTCGTTATATGATCCCGTATCGAGGTTGCTCAGTTTGGAAGCAAGAGAAGATATGGAACGCTTAACTTCTATCACGCCCTGGGGTTTGTAAAAAGAGGACTGGTAAACCGAACAGACGGTAAGAAAGCGGGAACCCTCAGCGTATGTAAAGTATTTGTCAAGGCGCTTGTCCTGGTCGCAGAAAATGAACCGGTTATTATCGCTTTCTTTAAGATCGTTATACCACGGCATATTCATGACCGATACCGACGTATTGGTATTATCAAGTCCGACACCCACACAGCCTTTTTCAAGGGAATACAGATATATCTGGTCGACCGGTCTTGACGGTCCGATGATCGCAGTCAGAAGATCGGTAAGGACTTTGATGTTCTGTGTATCGGAATAGGAATCGTTTCCTCCGGCATCAGGCCTGTTAAGATATGCCAGAAAGTGTTCTTTGACGAGATTGGAATATGCCACATTCTGCATGACCGTATTTATGCTTCGGACTTCTTCATCCGCAAAAGCGGAGGTGGTAAGAGTATCTCCTCTTACGGTCTCAAAGGCACGTGTTTTGATCTTGCGGGATTCGGAAAAGACAAAATAACCCATGTAAGCCAGGAAAATGACAATGATGATCAGGAAGAAAACATACTGTAAAGTTCTTTGAACACTCTTCTTTTTGCTTCCAAGCATAATCGGCTCCGGTTAAAAATTTACATACAGCATTCTTTTTTTTTCCATTCAAGGGCTCAGATGGTTGACTTATGATAATCATACAAACAATCGATTGTCAAATACCAGCAGTTTGTGAATTGTAAAAAACGGGAGGTTAAAAATGAAAAAGAGTTTAGTAGCTTCATTTCTTTCATTAACTATGATCCTCGGAATGCTTTCGGGATGCGGACAGCCGGCTGCAACAGCAAGTGCTCCGGCACCTGCAGCTGATGAGGCCACAGCAGAAGAGGCACCTGCAGCTGAGGAGACAACAGAGGCAGCAGATGCAAATGAAGATGTAACGATCACGTTCATGGCCAGCCAGGACTGGATCCAGGATGCAGAGATGGAACTGGGCGAGAAGTTTACCGAAGAGACGGGCATCAAGGTTGATTACCAGATCGTTCCTTCGGATCAGTATGAGAGCCTTTTGATGACAAAGATCAATTCGGGTGAATGCACGGATATCTTTGGCGGACAGAGCTCAAAGTTTTCGATCGTAACACAGTTTGATGTTGAGAAGAATGCAGTCGATCTTTCCGGTGAAAGCTGGGCAGGAAATGTTGAACCTGCAGCAGCCGAGGAACTCTCGGCAGGCGGCAAGCTTTACGGCCAGCCTATCCAGGACGTTTCGGCATGCTGGGCAGTAGCATACAACATCAAGATGTTTGATGAACTCGGGCTGTCGATCCCTACCAATTACAAGGAATTCTGTGACGTTTGCGAAAAGATCAAGGCAGCAGGCATCATCCCCATATATGAATGCGTATCGGACGGATGGCATCATGTATGCTGGACAGAAGCAGCGGTTGCAGCAACAAAGGCAGACCCCGGATATCCCGACGCTCTCAATGAGAACAAGGCAACCTTTGAAGGAAACAAGGAACTTACAACAATGTTCTCACAGCTCAAGGAAATGGCTGACAAGGGATACATGGGCGACAACTATATGTCCAACCAGTATGCTGATGCACCCGCATCCATAGCAAGCGGCGAGTATGCAATGGTACTGTACAACCAGGGACTCGGAGCAGAGGTTAATGCTGCAGATCCCAGCTTTGATGCAGACAATATCGGATACTTCGTTAATCCTCTTTGCGATAACCAGGCACTTAACGTTAACTATTGCGGACCTTCAAGGTTCATCTTCTCTGGTTCCAAGAACATCGATGCAGCCAAGAAGTATCTTGAGTTCATGGCATCCGATGAGAGCCTTGCATATATGACCGAAAATGTAGGCAAGTTCAACCAGCTTCCTTATACGAATGCTCCTTCGGCGTATTCAAAGGTAGTTCAGGACTTCTATGACAGATATCCGGAAAAGATCGCTGTATTCCAGGCATCAGTCAAGTACTACAATCCCGCATGGATGGACATCGGAGCAGATATGTCGGCAATGTTCCTCGGTGAGATGACACCCGATGAAGTGCTCAAAGACATTGACAAGCTCAGGGCAGAACAGGCAGCAGCCGCATCTGATCCCGCATGGAAATAATTCTCCTTACCGGAGTCTTAAAGAGGCTGTCCGGATCATCCGGGCAGCCCCTGTTTAATAATAGGAATTCCGTAATACCGGAAGGGTAACTGATATGAACAAGAATAAAACATATCCCGGATATTTTGCAGCAGGCGCTCTTATAATATATTTTGTTTTCTTCTTCCTGCCGGGACTGATCGGTGTGGGGTATTCATTTACTGACTGGTCGGCATATTCGGATCAATTGCATTATGTGGGTTTTGAAAACTTCAAAACGGTATTCTCATCCGATGAGAATTACATGAAGATAATCACGAACACATTGTCGTTCACGTTCATAACCACGGTACTGAAAAATGTCATCGGTCTGATACTGGCCCTGCTTCTTACCAAATCGATAAAGCTTCTGAACATGCACCGCGGTATAGTGTTCATGCCTTCGGTATTGTCAACACTGATCATAGGTATGATCTTCAAATCAATACTTGACCCGAAAGCGGGTCTTCTGAATTCGTTCTTCCGTTCGGTAGGACTCGAAGTGCTGGCTAAGAAATGGCTTGTTTCGTCGGAACTAGCATTCGGATCGGTGATGGCGGTTGATATTTGGAGAGGTGTCGGCTATATCATGACGATACTGATCGCCGGGATACTGTCGATCTCATCGGACTATTATGAAGCAGCAGCTATCGACGGGGCGGGAGGATGGCAGAAGTTCCGCTATATCACTTTTCCATTGATCCTTCCGACACTTGCAACGACAACGGTACTGAATGTTATATACGGTCTGAAGGTTTTCGACATGGTATACGCACTTACTAACGGAGGTCCCGGAAAGGCCACAACGGAGGTGCTGTATACAGCGGTGTTCAAGAAGTTCGGTACCGGCCAGTATGCGATCGGAACAGCACTGTCATCGGTAATGTTTGTGATAATGATCTTTGTAGGTATATACATGATCAGGATAATGACAAGAAATGAGGTGGTGGAGTGATGAAGAGCAAGAAGATCGCTTTATCCGTCTTAAGAAACATCATTGCCTGGATCTTTTCGGCGATATGCCTGATCCCTCTGCTCCTTATAATCTTCAATTCCCTTAAGGACAAAAAATCGGCTGCGGCAATGAATTTAAAACTCCCCGCTCTTCCGATACAGTGGGAGAACTTTATAAAGGTCATCGAAAAAGGAAAACTTGCAACGTCGTTCGCAAACAGCCTTATCTATTCCGCCGGATCGGTTATCCTCTGTGTGTTTTTTGCGGCACTTGCCGCATACGTGTTATCAAGGAACCAGACGAAGCTTAACAAGTTCCTGTATATGTTCCTGGTACTCGGGATAACACTTCCGATCAACTATGTGGCACTGACAAAAGTACTGCAGTTCCTTCATCTTAACAATACCGCTGCAGGTATCATATTACTGTATACTTCAATGCAGCTTCCCTTTATGACGTTTCTGATACACGGATTTGTTGCCAAGGTTCCGGTGGAACTTGATGAAGCTGCGGTAATAGACGGGTGCGGTCCGTTCGGATTGTTTTTCCTTATCGTATTCCCGATGCTCAAGCCGGCTGTCGCAACAGCGACCGTACTTACTTTCCTCAATACATGGAATGAGTTTGTCTCACCCCTCTATTTTCTTAACAGGAGTGAACAGTGGCCAATGACGCTGTCGGTTTATAATTTCTTCGGAATGTATTTCAAGGACTGGAATCTGGTTTGTGCGGACATCCTCCTTACGAGCCTTCCGGTGCTGCTCGTTTATCTGATAGGCCAGAAATACATAGTTTCCGGTATGACTGCCGGAGCAGTGAAAGGATAACCCTTGGAAAGAACGATAAAAAAAATCGGTGATTCGATCATACACGTAACATATTCGGGATCATCGGAAGAGTTAATGGGGACGTGTGACAGCGACCCCATTGATTTTACATGGAATAAAAAGTGTGTGGTAAGGCAGAGCATGGTATCGTTTACACCAAAGACCATATACAGATATGAGGCCGGCGACGGATCACTTTCAACGAAGCAGACCGCGAACGGGGAAGTATCTTATGCCGATGCCATGAAGAAGATCCCTGCGGGAAAATCATATTCGATTAAGCTCTGCTTTGATATCGGGGATACCGAAATGCTTCTCGGGATGGGACAGTATGAGGACGGGATCATGAACCTGCGGGATCGTACGGAATATCTGTATGAATCGAACATGAGGATCGCGATACCGTTTCTGGTTACGACAGGTAACTACGCGATACTTATCGACTCCGAGAGCAGTATGATCTTTACTTCCTGCAAAAGACAGATCAGGTTTTCCATAGACAGGGGCCATACGCTTTCTTATTACGTATTTCTGGGCGAGGACATCAACTCACTTATCGGATCTTATCACCGTATCACCGGACTGCCGTCAATGCTGCCCAGGTGGGCGTTTGGATATATTCAGAGCAAGGAACGGTACAGGACCGGGGAAGAACTGTGCGAAGTGGCCCGAAGATTCAGGAACGACGGAATTCCGATCGACTGCATCGTCCAGGACTGGTACAGCTGGGAAGAAGGACTGTGGGGAGAAAAGAAGTTTGACAAGAGCCGGTATCCCAACCTTGCTGAAACAGTCAGCCATCTTCATGACTCAAACGTTCATTTCATGGTAAGCATCTGGCCCAACATGAGTCCCGATTCCGAAAACTATGCGGAATTTGCCGAAAAAAAGATGCTGCTTCCTAATTCAAACCTGTATGATGCGTTTGA
>JAFXQX010000039.1 GCA_017526745.1 Lachnospiraceae bacterium
CTTCCGCCTGCACTATATGTCCAAAGTTAAGTTCATCCTGTAAAATCCCGTATACATATGCAGGACTCTCTCGATAAAGACCTGTCTCTAAATCCAATAATCTCTCGTAGATTTCTGATTCATATATGATATGCATGGCAGAGTCGTATTCTATACCCTTCTCTTCAGTAAGCATTTCAACAAGATCCTGCACCATATATTCAATCATCTGTTGTTCTTTAGCCATAGATCATACACCAGTCTTTCTCAGCAGCTTGATTGCCTTTTGTGTGTGGAAAGAATACTGATTGGTGGTTTCCTTATAGATCATTCCGGTCAGCATGTTTTCAAAAGTGATCATGCCATTCTCATATTGCCTGAACAGAAGTGCCATATCATCATTTGCAATAGGGCCAATTACAATATCATATTTATTATCGAAGTTGCATTCCGGATCAGAAAAATCCTCAAACGACTTATTCCTGTTATTTTGTGCGAATCTTGCCCATGCTTACTATTCAAGATTGGTAAAGGACTAAATAGGAATCTGTAGAGTAGAGAACATAATTGATTAGTCAGATATAGAATCATAATAGGTATTCTAAAAAGCAAATTGGATGATAAATAAGGCTTTCGCGAATATCGCGGGAGCCTCTTTGGTTTTGCTCCTTGGGTACGGAGTCATGGGATCATTTGTGAACGCTTTCTTTGATAAAATGCCAACCCATCCCATTGGGATAATATGATATAATATAAACAAAATGAGGCTTCTGTTGCATTGGATGGTGAATTGCCTGAAGGCAAACTGCTGGTCAAACAGTATAGAATGGTAGTCGGGTGGATGGCAATACATGAAGACGAATTATATGCTACTGGGAATAATGCTGTTCAGCAGAAACCGTTTAGTAAGGTAGAACCCCTTAAGTAACCGGAGGTAGAACCATGTTCGTTATGGATGGATTTGTTTGCGGTGGAGAACCAACAGAAACCATAAAGATAACGAGTGTCAAAGCACTGGATGACCGGATTATGTTTGTTACGTTTAACTCCGGCGAAGAAAGAGTTTTTGACTCAACTGTTTTAAATGGGATCGTTTATGAACCGTTGAATAATAAAGAGATATTCGATAGTGTTACGATCGATCACGGTGTTTTGACGTGGCTTGACGGTCAGATTGACTGTGCTCCTGAGTACGTATATTCACACAGTTATGAGTATGAACATATGACAGCATAACTGTTGTGATCGTTAAGATTTTGGTTAAGAAATCTTAACCCGAGATGCCCGAACCTCCTTTCTTACTGCATTTGAGGCGTTTTAGTTTACAAGTTCGAATCTTGTCACTCCGATTGTAACTTGAGATCGCGAATCCGCTGTTTATGCGGGTTCGCGATTTTTAGTTAGATCAAAAACCTCTTAATTTTGGTTAAGATTTGCATATCTGTCATACACTGTCTTTTTGAAGGCGGTGTATTTTTTTTCGGGAATCGGCAGAGTCCTTCCGTTTATAAGAGTAACGGTAAAGCGTTTGATGGTTACGATATATCGCGGATTCACAAGATAGCACTCGTGGCAGCGCATGAGAAGATCAGGATGTTCTTTTTCAAGAACTGCGGTTGGTGCGGAGGCCTGGAAATCTCCATCTGTTGTGTGGAGGATACTGTGGCGACCGTAGGTGGTGCTTTCAACCCACATGATCGTATTTGACAGGAGATACAGGTCGGAGGAATCCATTCCACGGAAATAAAGGCGCTCACCCTGCTCTGTAACAGGCAGACGTCCATTATACACTTCTTTTAAGTGTACAGGATAGATATTGTCAGCCTTATGCTTCTGGTACAGGTCGGATATATGTACGACCAGCATCCGGGGGACTTTTTCCTTCTCGTCCTCTGTCTTTCGTTCACACCACGTGATATGGATGATCTGATCCATAGTGATACTGCCACCATCAGGATAATGCGTGGTGACGGGAAAAGACATCATCACCTCGCAATAGGAATTATGGGAGGAGATATGATCCAGGCGGACATTCCCAAGTGAAAAGGACAGAGAATGCTTTTCACACGACCAGGCATCCAGAATCGCCTGCTTTCCGGAGAGAAACTGCCCTTTTGCAGGACCATACCAAAGCACCTTTTCATCTACATGATCTAAGAAGGGTCGTATGTCATTCTTATAATAGCGTTGGACAATATCATTTGTTAATACGACCATTTCTTTCGCTTTCATCTGTTTTTCCTGCCTCTAATTTAGGATTTCCAAATACATTTTACCTCAAATCAGAAGCTGGAACAAGTTATATTGGACGGATTTGAGGTTACATTCCGTATGTTATTGACGCTCGATAATAAATATGACAAATTATAATGATACCGGTTTAACAAAAAGAGTAGATGGCATAATAGTTTCTAGCGAGGAGAATGAAGTGAAAAATATTAAACACAGGAAGTATCTTGGACTAGGAATCATATTGTCGATATCTGTATTGTTAACTGCCTGTTACGGTGCTGATATCAATATTAATGTAAACCGCAATGCTTTCGGCGGCAAGGAAACAGATGAGAACACACTGACATCTCTATCCCGTGAGGGCTATACACTGGAGCAGGCTGTGGTTCTTAGCAGACATAACATCCGCGCTCCGTTTTCCGGCGAGGGATCTGTATTGGACGCGCTCACTCCTAACAAGTGGTTTGAGTGGTCGGCGGGCGCAAGCCAACTTTCAACAAGGGGCGGTATTCTTGAGACGGAGATGGGTCAGTACTTTAGAAAATGGCTCGAGGCTGAAGGGCTCTTTGAACCGAACTATCGGCCTGCAGACGGAACAGTGAGAATTTACGCGAACTCCTTGCAAAGAACTATAGCCACAGCAAAGTTCTTTTCCGCAGGACTTCTGCCTGTTGCCGGTACCTGGGTAGAGTATCATATGGATTTCGACACGATGGACCCCGTGTTCGATCCGGTACTCACCTATGTGTCTGAGGACTATGCTGCAGATGCAGAGGATGAGATAAAGCTGATCTATGGTGATACCATAGTTGATCTTGCCAATAACCTTGATCTAATTTCAGAGGTGATCGATGTCCGGGATTCAGATGCTTTTAAGAAAGGCAAATTTGCAGGATTTAACGTAGATGACTACGAGTTTTACTTTGAAGAGGGAGAAGCACCTTCAGTACAAGGCTCGCTTTTTACCGCATGCCTGATTTCTGATGCGCTGGTTCTTCAGTATTATGAGGAACCTGATCCTACGAGGGCAGCTTTCGGTCACGACCTTTCCGAGGCGGACTGGGAGGCGATATCAGAGGTTAAGGATGTATATTGTGACATACTCTTTACAGCTCCATCTGTTGCGGTTAACGTGGCCCATCCACTTCTTGAAGAGATTGAAAAAGAACTTTTGACAGAAGGCAGGCAGTTCACCTTTCTTTGCGGACACGACTCCAGCCTGGCAAGTGTGCTCTCGGCTCTTGAAGTTCAGGATTACAGCCTTCCCGGAACCATCGAGAAGAAGACACCTATCGGAGGAAAACTTGTAATCAGCAAGTGGAAAGATAAAGATGGTAAGGCATTTATCAGCCTTGACATGGTCTATCAAAAGACACAGCAGCTTCAGCAGATATCTCTTTTAAATGACGAGAATCCGCCGGGAATCTATAACCTGAAGCTTAGAGGTATAAATGCCGATGCTAATGGACTGTATAAGGCAGAGGATGTAATGGAGCGTTTTGAGAAGGCGATAGAAGCCTATGACAGCCTGGTAGAGGAATATGAGGCTGAAGATGCAGCACAGCATTAAAATGGTATTTGGCGAGGAGACCAGCTATGAACGGACAGAATAGTCAGAAAAGTCAATTTCGATCAAACGTGGAAACAGCAGTTATAGTATTTGTGCTTGGATATGGTCTGCACTATATCGGATATTTCATTAGAGCAAGATATTTCAAACTACTTGAAGGATTAGCCGTAGATGAAGGCATTGCCCATGTCCTGATGTATCTCGGGCATGTTATTTTCCTGGCATTTCTGCTGCTCTACGCATTGGCTGTCAGGAAAGACCGGAAGTACATATTATCCTTCGCAAGAGGCGGGTTCGGTCGTAATATCAGGTATGCATTGGCAGGTGCTGTGACCGGTTTTGTCCTGATGGGAATCTGCGTGCTCTCGGCAGCTTCTAATGGGAATCTTGAAATTCGGCCGGCAACAGCTGTCAGTATACCGTTTTTTGTATTCGCTGCCCTTGCGGTATTCATTCAGGCGACCGTAGAAGAGATTGAGAGCAGAGCATTCGTATTCGGAAAAACGAATGATGAGGGCGTTCCACTTGTTCTGGCGATTGTGACAAGTGCATTCTTTTTCTCCTATATACACGCGGCAAATCCTGGATTTGGATGGCTTCCGCTTACAAGCATATTCGTTTTAGGGGTGTTGCTTGCCCTCTGCTACTATTATTTTGGAACAATCTGGTTTTGCTGCACAGCACACATGATGTGGAATTTCACCCAGGACTTTGTTTTTGGACTGCCTGACAGCGGAAAGCCTGCGGTGGTTTCACTGTTCAAATCGACCGCAAATGGTTCGAGCTTCTTCTATGACGAAACGTTCGGAATCGAGGGCAGCTATATGGCGATTGTTGTAAATATCCTGGCTTGTGTTGTGGTTGTTGTGATAGGAAGATATATACGAAAGAGACGTAATGCTGAGGATACCAGAAGCCAAAACAAGTTATATTAGACGAATTTGAGGTTATATTCCATAAGCCGTTGACGGGCAATAATTATATGTGACATACTAAACATATACGGTTTTTTTACAACAACAGCAGATGATATGAGAGTATACAAATAGCTGAAAAATAGATAAAAAAACAAAAAAGGGATTGATAAGCTATGCGCAGAGAGGCGACATTTTTTATTAACATCACAGCACAGGCTGAGTGCGCCATTTTTATAGAAGAATACTGACATTTATTAAGCATGTCCTGTCGGATGGATTGTCCGATGGAGCATGCTTTTCGTTTTATGGGGAAATGACGGCAGTGATGAATATGTACTGCCCGAACATGATGAGACTGCATAAAAAGGCACTTAATCATTTGAAGGGGCTGATGTAATAAAACATAAAGCCTGTGGGCGAAAGTGAAAGGAGCAGTAGTTAAATGAGAAAGTCGATTGATTTTTTGAAAGCGCATCCGCTTATCACCGGAGTTATTGGCGCTGCGGTCGGTGTCGGAGCAACAAAGGTTTTTATAATGGACGCTATTTGGAAGTGGGCATTACTTAGGGTCATTCTGACAATGGCTCTGAGTATGTTTGTTTACCTGGTCTCGAAGGAAAGACCCTTTGAAAACTGTCATTCTACCACGGGATATATACTGAAATGGGGACTGGTCACCCAGATAACGTCTGTCCTCGCGTTTGGTAGCCTAATACACTCATTTATAACGGGCGAACTGCATATAGCAGCCGGATGGTTTCCAAGGCTTCTTGCAGCCATCTGCCTGGCCGTTTTTGTCGGACTTTTTGAAGAACTGGTATTCAGGGTATTGATAAATGATGCGTTATTGTACAGTTTCAGAAACAGCAAACATATTATTGTGTGGATAGCTGTAATCAGCAGTCTTGTGTTTGGAATCGTTCATGTTATCGGAGGCGGTATTCCGGATTCTCCGGCTGCATTTGGTGCGGCTGTTTTTAAGACGGTTTCCTGTGCCGTTGATGGCTTTATTCTGTTGCTCCTGTACTGGAAGACCAGAAACATTTGGGGAATAGCTTTAACACATGCTTTGTGGGATTTGGCTACATTTGTTCAGTCGGCACTTACGGAGAGCACTACTTCTTTTGGAGGTGCTAAAAACTATACCGGCGCGGGTGTGGCTGGAATAGTGATATATTCTTTCCAGATAATTATAGGTCTTATAGCGCTCGCCATTGTATGGAAGAAGGTCGGCAAAACAATAGATTTTGAAGAGATCCGCCAAAACTGGTAAATACCGTGTTATGAAAGGAAAAGAATAGATGAAGAGCAGGATGAAAATCACAGCTGTATTTATTGCTGTATCCATGACGTTTCTTTCGGGATGTGCACAGGTTAATATAAACCCTTCAGAAACTGTCGTAAGCAGTGATGCGGTCCGGGAATCCCATATATATGAGATTGAGGAGAAGACAGTACCGCTGTATATGGGAAGCCCTGATCAAAAGGTTGAGGTCGCTCTTGCGTTCATGGACGGGGTGCAGGATGTTCCTTATATTTCCGTAGAAAACTTCAAGTATATCTTCGAGGAAATTTTGGAGTCACCAAGCAATCCGGATTTTGCTGTGTCGATAGAAAAAGATGGAGAGAATGTTACTCTTACAAGAGAATCCGGTTATCCTGTAAGGTTGGTGTTTGATGAGGACTCTATTGAGTTTTATGATCTGGATGCCTTTTTCAGAAAGACCGATGAAACTACACTGATCGACAGCGTGGAAATACCGACTGTTAACGAAGAAGGGCAGCCCCAGTTTTTTGAAATAACCGACTCTTATGAGAAATACGGGCAGGCGGTTATCATCAATGTCGGCGATTACGGGATTGATCTGATACACCAGGATGACGGGTACTATTTGCCGTTGCATCTCGTCAGCGATATTTTTATGTCCCAGTATGACCTCGGATTCATATATAACGGTTCTGCGGTCTATGTGGACGGGGACGGCGATTTCAGCGCTTTTGAAGATCTCTTTTACAATGAGGACTATCCGGCAAGGCGAAGCAAAGAGCTTGCGGAGTTCAATTACAACGAACTGTGCCTCGCGCTTGATTATCTCTATGGACTGAAGAGCCAGCATGATATAACGGATTTTGACATCATGTACACACAGACAGGCTTAAAGGATTCCATGTTAAGCGAGGATCCCGCAGAATCCTGTCAGGCTCTTTATGAGAGTATCGATGTATATCTTGATGACCTTCACAGTTCCTACCTGAAAAACATATATGTTAAGAATGACAGGTTAAAATCCAAACATCCTGTTTCTGCAATGCTATCAAACAGGGATGGAGAACGCTTCACATCCGCAAGGGCAGAGTACTACGGTGATTCTGTCCCGGGTTATGAAGAGATCGGAAACACGGCATATATTACATTTGATCAATTTGATAATAAGGGCATTGATTACTATACGGAAAAAGCAGAGGATCACCTTGATGACACGATGGGTCTTATGATCTATTCCTTTGAGCAGATTACCCGCGATAACAGCCCGATAGAAAATGTTGTGCTGGATCTGTCTGCAAACATTGGCGGAGCCGTACCATCAGCCGCTTATGTTATAGCCATGTTCATAGGGGACGGTTCGATAAGTGTAAAGGATGTCACGTCGAATGCCCTTGTGACGCAGAACTTCAAGGCAGATCTTAATCTTGACAGGAAGTTTGATGATAGCGATACACTTCGCGGGAAATACAATCTTATTTGCCTGACTTCACCGGTAAGTTTTTCTTGTGCAAACCTTGTTCCGTCCGTGCTGAAGAATTCACACGAGGTAATACTGCTGGGACAGACATCAGGCGGAGGTTCATGTATGGTTCAGCATCTTACCACTGCAGACGGAAGCATACTTCAGCTTTCAGGCCCCAGGCTCATGTCATATACGAAGAACGGTTCATTCTATGACATTGACCGTGGAGTTGAACCTGATTTTATTATACCGACTGCAAGGCAGTTTTATGACAGAAAGAACCTTACAACCTATATAAATGAGCTTTTGGGCAAAACAGAAGACAAAGAACAATAGGAGGTTTGCAGATGAGAAAGTGCATTGATTTATTAGAACAAAGCCCGCTCATTACCGGAGTGGCCGGAGTAATTGTCGGGGTTGGAGGGATGAAGATATTAGGTGCCGGTGACGGTAATCTTCTCAAAATGTTCGCATTGAGGGCAGTGCTTTTTTTGGCCATGTGCGTGTTTGTATATCTCATATCCCGCGAAAAGCCATTTGAGAATTGCCATACGTCGACAGGATATGTGGTAAGGTGGGAGCTTTTGACCATGATCCCTTATGTTATCATGCTTCCGCTTCAGTTCACTATGGAAGAAGGGTCAATTGTTCCTGACTGGCCGATTAAATTGATCCTGAGCATTATCTTAAGTGTTTTTATTGGGCTGTATGAGGAGACGGTATTCAGGGTAATTATCAATGACGCGATCCTTTATAAGTTCAGAAACAGTAAGTACGTGTTTGCATGGATCGCAGTGATAAGCTCACTGGTATTTGGAGTCGTTCATACTATCGGAGCTGACTATTCATCGGTCTCGGCGTATATTTCAGCTGGCTTGAAGACTGTCCAGACCGGTCTCGTCGGATTCTGCCTGCTGATATTGTACTGGAAGACCAGGAATATATGGGGCATAGCGCTTGCTCACGCTCTGTATGACGGACTGTCGATCGTGCCAAAGTCCATATATGAAGGCGCAACGAAGGGCTTGGGTTCGGCCAAAGAGTATGTCAATCTGGAAAGCGGAGGAAATATGGGTTATTTCATATTTATAGTCCCTTTGACCATTGCGGCGATAATACTGTGGAAAAAAGTCGGAAAGAAGATCGATTTTGACGAGATCCGAAAGACATGGTAGTGGCATGTGTTTTTTGAAAGGACGGAACTATCTTATGATAAAGAGATATCATAGGTGATCTCAAAAAATGATAAATGATATTCAGGAGACAAAACAAAAGGATAAGCGTAGCTTAACAAGAATAAAGTAATCAAAAGGAGATAAAAATGAGTATGGAAAGAGCAAAAAGAGGTTTGAAAAGGTTTGGTTACATTTGGGTAATATGCGGAGGATTTCTCGTGATAATCGGTGTCATATTGCTGCTCGGTGCCAAAGCAGCAACCGCTGATGCGGAACGCGCGATAAATGCGCCGACGTTACTTCATGGCGGGATCACTAACCTTGTTTTGGGATTGGTAGGTATTGATTCAGGCTATCGGTGTTTTAGGGCCGTTAAGGATAGTTCTAAGATAAAATCCGTATGCACCATTGCCCGGATTTTTATCTTATTGGCAGTTCTGGCAATAGTAGCAGGTCTTGTACGGGGTACATTGGCGGCAAACAGCCTTTCCAGCTGCATTGCATCGATCGTGGTTAATGGAGTTCTGCTTTATGAGGCAAATATTGTCAAGAAGGAAAATGGAGCCGATGCGTGAATCGGTGCGCATTTAAGTAATAGTAGGAGGAATTGTAGCGTATATGAAGGAAAGAAAGCCAAGCCTGAGC
Organism: Lachnospiraceae bacterium; assembly: GCA_017526745.1. GTDB lineage: Bacteria > Bacillota > Clostridia > Lachnospirales > Lachnospiraceae > UBA2868. Next base: position 9,248 of record JAFXQX010000039.1, read on the forward strand.
CGACAGACCATAAGATGTACATTGGCGCTTATGCTTACCGGAGCTATTATCACCGGTGTATTATCGGGCTGCGGAAGCCTTGCAACAAGCGACCCGGGTTTTGCAAAGGGCGACCCATGGCTCGATAGTGATCTGCTCGGAAGTATATCGGAAAGCGACGAGATTAGGCCGCAGGACAATTTTGCCGCAGCGGCAAACAAGGAGTGGATCCTAACTGAAGGAGCAACCCTTAAGAGGAGAAGCTTTGACCACATAGCAGATATCATCAATGATAACAAGCTTGAACTCTTAAACGATGATTCGCTGACCGGCAAGGAAGCGGAGGAGCTGAAGAAATTTGCGGATCTTGCAATGGACTGGGATTACAGAGCTTCGACGGGTGTGGAACCGGTCAGACCATACATCGAGTCAATAGAAGCCATATCGAGCATAGATGAATACTATGAGTGGCTTACCGATATGGAGAAGAATCCGCTTGGGATCGCGCCCGTAGAGGTAAAAACGGCAGCAACCAGAATGAGAGCTTTTCCGGATGAAATGATGGTTGCTTATGAAGCGACCACGCTTTCGCTCGGTGATCAGAGCGCGTATTATCACCTTTTGGGAGACGCACTTGAGAAAAAGGAAATGACCGACAGGAAGGTTTCATACATACTTGGCAGACTTGGATATGCCCAAAATGATATCGACAGATTATTGAAAGAGAACTATTCGGTTGAGAAGAAGTTCGCTGCCATTATTGCGCCGGAAGACACAGATGAGGATGCCGAACTCAAGTATACAGACAGCATTGATGAGCTTTTAGCGGCTGCAGGTTCCTATCCTCTGGCTGACTATATGAAATCTCGCGGATTTGAAAATATAAAGCATATGGTCGGGTACAAGAGCTATCTGAAGAAAGTATCGGGGGTATGTACAGAGGAAAATCTTGACGGTCTTAAATCCATGCTGATAGTCGGATTTGTATTAAAGCTCGGATCTTATCTTGACCGGGAAACATACGATACTTTCTTTGAATTATCCAAATCACGCACGAAGGCGGAGATGCCGGACTATAAGAGTGAAGCCGAAAAAGACAGGGATCTTCTATGTGAAAGCATACGAACGAGCGGCCTTGTGGCGGCCATGGATAAGCTCTACCTTGAAAAGTTTGTGGATCCGGAATCGGCGCAGGAACTTACGCAGTTGACTAAAGACACTATTGATATATATAGAACAGAGATATTTCCAAATGAGAGCTGGATGTCGGAAGAGGGAAAACGCCTTTGCATTGATAAGCTTAACGCGATCACTCTGAACGTTATATATCCGGACCTTTCCCAGGTTGATTACAGCACCCTCAATCTGGTCCCGAAGGAGGAGGGCGGCTCATATCTTGAGGCATATCTTGAGAGTATGCGGTACTTAAGCAGGATGAAGAACCAAAGGGCCGGCAGGAAGTATGAGGTGTCCGAATGGTTTCCTTACGAACCTGAGCTTTCCACCACGATCACCAATTCGGTATATGTTCCTATGGCCAACAGCATAAACATTTATGCCGGAATACTGGCGGATCCTGCGTATCACAAGGGAATGAGCAGGGAAGAACTCATGTCCGGTATAGGAGCCGTTATCGGGCATGAGATAACACATGGATTTGACAATAACGGCGTTCTGTATGATAAGACCGGTATAAAGAACACGTGGATGCCTAAGGCTGATAAGCAGGAGTTCTCGGACAGGGCCGGAAAAGTATCTTCTTATTATACGCAGCTTCAGCCGTATAAAGGTTCGGGATTTTATATCGGCTCAAACGTTGTCGGGGAGGCCGTTGCCGACATGGGTGGACTGAAGGCAATGCTTACCCTTGCATCTAAGTATCCGGATTTTGATTACGATAAGTTCTTCCGTCATTATGCGTACCTGTGGGCGGCGCAGATATCTCCTGAACTGGAACAGTATTATTTCAAGAACGATGAACATCCGCTGTGTGTTTTTCGTGTAAACGTGGGAGTGCAGCAGTTTGATAAGTTTTATGAGACATATAACGTGCAGCCCGGGGACGGGATGTTTCTGGAAGAGAAAAAGAGGATAGCAGTCTGGTAAAACCTAATTTACGGGAGGAAATATAAATGAGCGATACACAGGCAATGATAAAACTTGAAAATGTCAGGAAGTCCTACGGAAAGAGCGAGATCTTAAAGGGTGTCAGCATGCAGATCAATAAGGGGGATATCTATGGTCTCATCGGCAAAAACGGTGCCGGAAAGACTACTATCTTTAAGATGATACTCGGCCTTTCGGAAAGGAGCGACGGCACGGTATCCATCGATGGCAGTACGAATGAAAAAGAACTTATGCAAAACAGGAGTAAAATCGGTTTTCTGGTGGGTACCAAGTTCTACAATTATCTGTCTGCCAGAGAGAACCTTAAGTATTATGCGACGGTCAAGGGTATAAAGAACAGTAAGGAAGAGATAGACAGGGTACTTGAGATAGTTGGACTTCAGGATGTGAAGAGACCATATAAGAATTTTTCTCTTGGAATGACTCAAAGACTCGGAATAGGCAATGCAATCCTTGGTAATCCTGACATACTCCTGCTTGACGAGCCGACAAACGGACTCGATCCACAGGGTATAGCAGATGTAAGACATATGGTCCAGCGCTTCAGGGATGAATTCGGTATGACGGTCATAGTCAGTTCTCATATTCTGGGGGAACTTGAGCATACGGCGGACAGGTTCGGTATCATAAATGGCGGTGTAGTCGTACGTGAGATCACTCAGGAAGATCTGAAGGAGAAGCAGGCTTCAGTCGAGATAGCAGTCGATGATCTGCCTAAAGCGAAGGAACTGCTGACAGCCAATAATATCCGTATAATACGTGAGGTGGAGGAAAAATCGACACTCGAAGATTACTACTTCAGACTGGTGGGAGGCAGTAAAGAATGAGACAGCTTATAAAAGGTGATATCACAAGGATCCTAAAAAAGAAAGAGATATACATCTTTGCTTTTATTCTGTATATCATTCTGTTTGCTGTAAAGAGTAAGACAGAGGCGGAAGATCAGATAGAAAGCTTTAGGAGCATGGTTGCAATTATAGGAATGCTTATGTGCCTTGTCCCTGTATATCTTACAGTATATGGCGATGAGATCCGTACAGGATCCATGCAGACTGTCATAGGGCGTGGAATGTCAAGACGAAAAGTCATAATCAGTAAGCTTATCGACTGTGCGATATTGTTTACCATGATGTTTATGATGTTCCTGCTGCTGTTTTTTGTCAAGAATGCCATAGCAGGCCTTACACTGACACCGACGCAGAACTTTATGGCATTTGTATATGTATTGCTGACCTGCATAAGAGCCACTGGATATTTTGCTTTGACCGGATTCTTCCTCTTCACATCCTGGAATGTTGCCATAGGTCTTACATCTTGTGTGCTGCTGGTATTCGTAAGTGTTTCTCTTGCTATGGTTCAGACAAATTTGCATATTCCGGTCCATGATTACTGGTTGGACGGCCTTGTCAATGCGTCGTATAACTCTGTTCAGACCGGGGATTTTCCGTGGAAGATCATTTTGATGATAGCGATATATATTGTTGGGGTCGTGATCGTTACAGTTAAGATATTTGACAGGAAGGAGCTCGATCTATGAAGAATCTTATTAAAGGAGATATCATGCGAATAATGCGCAAGAAATCTCTGTGGGTGGCTTTTATCGCTGCTTTGATCGTTAATGTTTTGATGATCATGTTCTATCTTTTTTCCATGAATAACAGCTCCCTTAACTATGTGATGGGCAATCTTGACGGAATGGGAGATATCGGAGGAATGGTCATAGGGATAGCGGTGTTCCTTGCGGTGTATAACGATGATTTTAAGTCCATGACCATAATCAGCATCATCGGACGAGGTAATTCAAGGCTTCGTATCATTATCGCCAAGTTTATCAACAGTGTTATCATCACCCTTATTTTATATGCAGTATTTGCCCTTCAGGTCCTGGTCATGACAAAAGTGATCGGCATGGAACTTTTGCCCGACGAGAGAGTGGCACTTTGCCTCGGAGTGTTCAGGGGGATATACATCACTATCGGGTATGTAACCATGGCGGCCATTGTGATATATGCGACCGGAAATAATGCATTTTCCGTATTTATGCTGGTTATGTTTTATCTGATCATACCTAATGTACTGCCATTTGCGTCCAATCTGCCTGTTGTCAGGAATATACATATCGAACGGTATGATTACTGCGGGCTATGTTCTAACGGACTGTCCAACATAATACTCGGGATGACATTCCGCGGAGTAATGATACTCATATTAGCATTCATTATTTATGTGGGGGCATCCATTGCGATCATTTGCAAGGTGTTCAATAAAAAAGAACTGGATTTTTAATACTATTTACTGTCATTGCGTATATGTGCAAGAATGCTGAAAACCCGAACGGCTTCACGTTAATGTATCTGCGGCCTTGTTGCGGAGACGCTAAACAGTGTTATAGTTAAGATGAGCGCTTATGAACTTATATTTGATTATTGACTATGTTATGGAAAAGGTAAAGCAAAGCGCTTGAAGGTTGGTTAAGATTTTGGTTAAGAATCTTAACCCGGGATGCCCGAACATCCTTTCTTTACAGTATTTGCGCAATTCGATAAGTCAAGTTTGAATCTTGTCACTCCGATGAGAAAGACCGCAGTTTTGCGGTCTTTTTTGTTTTGGACCGTGATATAATTCTTCTGCAGAATAATAAAAGAAGCAGGCTATACTCCGATGATCTACAGCAACATGCTGTGGGAGGCCTTTGAACTTGAGTTTCAGGCGTTGGAGGCGAAGTTGATCTTGATATCTGGCTGAAACCAAAGGATTAGGATTACTTGATAAAGGGTAAGTTTATGAGCAGAACAAAAGCGAGTTTATTGTTAATATTTGTGTTCATGGCACGAGGAACGTCTTTTTTGTTCTCCAAGACATTGATGTCGGATCTGTCACCTATGAGTATTCTTGCTGTCAGGTTTATAATGTCATTTATTGTTCTGGCTGTTCTGTTTTATAAGAAACTCGTTGAGGCTGACAACAGATGCATACGTCATGGAATGATGCTTGGTGTGCTGTATTTTGTCTGTATGTCATTCGAGATGTACGGTCTTCGACTGGTTGATACCGGAACAAGCTCATTGATAGAAAACATGGCAATAGTTCTTGTTCCTCTGTGTGTAGCTGTACTGACAAGATCCTTACCCAAAGCCAAAACCATGATATGTGCTGCTCTGGCAGTTATAGGTGTTGGACTCCTTTCAACGGATCAGATAAAAAACGGCGGAAGCGGTTGGGGAATCTTTCTGGTATTGATGGCGGCTATGACATATGCTGTATGTATACTTTATACTGAAAGGGTAAGCCATGATTCCGATCCTGTAACTATCGGTATCATTCAACTTGGAACCATGGGTCTGATCAGTCTTGCGGCAGCTTTATTTACAGGTGGACTGGCGATACCACAGACCGGAGGCCGGTGGATCATGATGCTCATTCTTGTTCTGCTGTGCAGTTGTTTTGGATTTGCGTTCCAACCACTGGGACAAAAGTATCTTCAGGCGGAAAACGCAGCTGTCCTTACAGTAGTAAATCCACTCACAGCAAGTATCCTGGGCATTCTGGCCATCGGTGAAAGACTGACAGTTCTGAAATTTCTCGGTTACGTGATAATTATTTCGGCTTTGGTCTTTTACAATATCAAAGATTTATCGGAGGATTGATGGACATGAAAAATAGACTTTTGGGGGTAGCGATATCCCCGTTTTTATTATATAAGCTATAATCATGTACATGGAAATGAAGACTTGTATGAAGGCAAAACGAGCTTCGACAAGGCCAAAGGAGACAGGAAGATGATGAAGAAAACATTGATATTGATCAGTATTATCTGTGCAGTCCTTCTGGCAGGATGCGGTAAAAGTGCGGACAACAGCAGCCTTTCCGACAAAATGAAGGACAAGGCTGTTGCTGCCACGCAAAAGGCAGAAAAAGAAGAACCGGAAGGTGTGCCGGACATTTTGCTTTTCCGTCAAAACGAATACAAGTATCTGGAATCTTCAACTCCTGCAATCAAGCATCAATACACGTACTTTATGCTTGACGGGGAAAGCGCCGGAAAATTTAAGGCACTGGCGGCATCTCTTGAGGATGCAAGAGATGAGATGCTGGCTAAACAGCATGAAGTATGGGACAAAGACTTAAAGAGCATCGAAGAAAACGATCTGATAACATTTGATGAGACCTGGAGGGTATATCTTCGAAGGGCGGATGAGAAATACTTAAGCTTTGTCACTGAGTTTTGCTCGGAAGGACTCTTTGACGACGGCGCATATACGAAGTATACGGCTCATTCCTACTATGTGGATAACGGAAAAGAGATCGCATTCTCTGATGTTATTGCTGATGAAAACGCATTCTATGATCTTCTTGCCGACAAAATGTATGAGAGCATCAATGAAAATCTGCAGCAGTATTACTCGAGTGATATTGGTGAAGATAAAGAGACGTTTGGGAAAGACCTGATAGATCTGATGAAGTCCGGGGATATTGCCTGGACTCTTGATCCGTTCGGCGTGACCTGTTACCTTCCGGCATATACAAAGGCACCCTTTGCCGAGTCAGCGGTTATACTGTTTTCGGAAGATCCTGATCACGTGATCTTCGCAGATGAATTCCGCAACAGCGCAGCAGATGAGTATGTCATCCAGTTACCGGGATATGTCGGCTCATATATCGATATAAATGACAGCGGGGTGCCTGAATATGTGGATGTATCCGAGTTTTATGATTATAACGAATCATATGATGATATGGAGCTTTCCGGACTGCACTTAAGCTGTGGCGGGGACTGGAAGAACATTCCGATGACCATGCGCGGCGGGACGGATTTTTATAATATCTTTCTTCTCCACAAAGATGGAAGTACGGTCGTTCTTGAAAATCACGATGAATACGACACCTCTTTCTTAAATACATACGTATTGGCAAGGCATGAAGTCAGACAGGCCTCTTCGATAAGAGGCTGCCTCGAGTGGGCAGGCATGAAAGACTATGATATTAACGGAGAGGGATATACGCCGGTGTATGTTCCTACCGATCCGGCAAATATAAGGGTTCTTACCGGTAACGGAGATTATGCGCAGGATTGGAGCCCGACGATCATAAGAGTGGACCCCAAAGGTAACATTGAGAATTGAAAGGGATCATATGGAAGAATCCGCGATCTTGGTGTTCTGATGTCCATTATGTGGTAAAATAGAGGCGGATGTACAATCTGGACAGTATCAGGAGATGGATCATGGCAATCATACCTATCAAGGACATACCGGTGAACAAGGCGCTGGCACCCTCGCAAAGGGATCTTATTCGAGCCGATATAAGGGAAGCCATAAGGCTTGGCGTGACCAAGTTTGAGTTTGATGATGAGAGATATAAATACAACACTCTCAAGGGAAACGCAAAAGAAGCGTTCAAGTCGATGTTTATAAACGGGATCTACCGGTCCGCATCCGACAAGGCCAAAAAGCGGCTTGAGAAGGAGTTCCCCGGGGTGGCGGTCGAAATGCCGACGTATGAGGGGTACATATCCAAAGCTGCCGCGTTTACTGCACGAAAACTCGAAGACAGAACTCATGTATACTGCGCACTCGACCTTAATCTGATAAACGGCCTGGAAGGTTATCTGTATATAGATGTCCTGAAAACACTGTATAAAAAAGGCCACAGACAGTAGCAAAGCATAGACGGCATGAAAAAAACCTATATTATCGTTGTCAACGTGATCATTATGGTCACTATACTGATCTTCGTTGTTCAATATTCCGGATATGAAAACAGGATATCTTACCAGAGACAGGTAGAACACTTCAAAGATACAACGGTCACCATGGAACAGGTGACCGAAAATTATCTGCAAAGTGAGCAGAGGATCTGCGACGTATGGGCGCAGTATATAAACAGCAGTCAAATGACGATGGAAGAGGCGGCTGATTTTATCCGCGCCTTGCATGTTCTGAATAACACTTCTGCACATCTGGTCGACGAAGACACGCTCTGCGGGCTGTCCACGCGTCCGAAACAGGGTACGGCGGACGATTATGAAGTCTCATATGACCGAGTGGATCTTCTTGATAACACTGACTGGATCGATGAGATCGGCAGGTCGATCAACATAACCCGTGCTTACACCAATCCGATGAACGGCGAGCAGTCTCTGGCCTTCTGCAACCGCGTCACGCTGTACGATCCTGAAAAGAAAACGGGCAATCCGTGCGTGCTATTGCGCGTGATCCCCATTTCGGCGCTTGAACAGAAATGGGTATTTCCGCAGATAGAACTGGCAAATGCCGGTCTGTCAATGATCGATGCCGACGGTGACTATATCCTCAAAGGATACAGTTTTAAGAACTCCAGTTTTTTCGAATTCTACAAATCATATAATCAGACTGATCCCGAAACGTCCGGCGAACTGTTCGGAAGGATCACTTCATCGACAGGTAATATTCCGATGACCGACTCACACGGGCAGGAGTGCATACTCGCCTTTACACCCATATCGGCCACAGCGGGATGGACATTACTCGGACTTGTTCCGTCGAAGGATCTTATCGTGGATAATGAAAACTGGATGCTGTTCGGAGTTGTTTTTGTAGGACTGCTCGTACTGTTCTTCTTTGACCTGTTCTATATGCTCAAACTGAACAAGCATCTTCAGATCTCTGTCCGAGAAGCGGAGTCGGCCAATAAGGCAAAGACCGAGTTTCTTTCCACCATGTCTCACGACATCCGAACCCCGATGAATGCCATCATAGGACTTACGGCCATTACCGAGAAGAATCTGGATGATACCGAACTGACAGCCCAAAACCTGCGTAAGATCAGTCTTGCCGGCAATCATCTTCTGACCCTTATCAACGATATCCTGGATATTTCAAAGGTGGAGAGCGGAAAGCTGAAGCTTAGTCCCGCGGCTTTTTCCATTCTTGAAACGGTTGAAAACCTTGAAAGCATTTCCCAGCCGATGGTCAAAGAAAAGAATATCGATTTTTCCCTCAATATAGGCCGGATGGAAAAAGAATACCTGTATACGGACCAGCTCCGTTTGAATCAGATATATATCAATATCCTTTCAAATGCGATCAAGTACACGCAGCCCGGAGGAATGGTCAGTGTTGATCTTCGCGAGGAGGCAAGCGACCGGCCGGGATGTGTGCGGCTGACCTACGTTGTATCGGATACGGGTATCGGAATGAGCCCGGAATTTATGTCGGTCATGTATCAGCCCTTCTCTCGTCAGATAGACAGCCGGGTCAACAGCGTTGTCGGAACCGGCCTCGGGCTTGCCATCACTAAGCAGATGGTGGACCTGCTCGGCGGAACGATAGAATGCCAAAGCCGCCAGGGCGAAGGGACAACGTTTACCATCATTCTCGATATCCCTGCAGCCGACAGACAGCGGGATGATATGAGGTTCGATCAGGTCGATGATTCCGAACTGAAGGGCATGCGGATCCTGGTAGCCGAGGATAACGATATCAACTGGGAGATCATCTCCTACATGCTGGGTACGTTCGGGATAACCACCGACCGTGCGGAAAACGGAAAGGTATGCGTCGATATGATAAGTGCCGGGGGCGGGGATGCTTACGACCTGATATTCATGGATGTACAGATGCCCGAGATGAACGGCCTTGACGCAACAAGAGCGATCAGAAAGCTTGAAGATCCCGTGGCAGCATCCGTCCCGATAGTGGCAATGACGGCAGATGCATTTTCCGAAAATGTTACGGAGTGTCTCAATGCCGGAATGAACGGGCATATAGCGAAGCCCATAGATGAAAAACTGGTTATAAAGGAGATCCGCAGGATCAGGGAGGAAAAAAGACGATCATGAAAAAACTGGTGTGCATACTATTGGCGGTGATGATGGTAACGAGCCTGACGGCCTGTACGGTACAGATACAGGAAGAGGCTAAAGCGCAGGGCTTTACGCCGCGCCTGGATGCTTCTGCCCACGGACATATACGCATTGCCGGCGGTTACGATAACTTCGAAGCCCTGGAAGCCGAATTCGACAGGTTCAGCGATCACTATCCCAATGTGGAACTGATGTATACGAAGGTCGATGACTATAACAATATGATCGGCACGGTTTTAAACGGAAACGATGCCCCTGACATCTATGTCAATTATTCCTGGATGTACGGGCGTGACCAGTATAAGGATGCCATCGAACATGCTGAGGATCTGGCCGATCCCTCGCTTGGTCTTGACACGGACTGCATCCGCAGCAATATCATTCTGAAAACGGATGATAAATCGCTTCCGATGGTACCGATATTTTCCAACACATACGGCATGCTCGTAAACAACAGCCTTTTTGAAAAAGAGGGACTGAGCGTCCCGAAGACCTATGAGGAACTGGTAAGCGTATGCGGCAGTTTTCGCGATAAAGGATATAAAAACCCCATGATGGGATTTTCCAAAGAGGAGACTACATCGCTGTTTACCCTGGTGAGCTACCCCTTCTTCTGCGAAAATGTTGCGGATGATAAAGATGCCGTTAACAAGCTTAACGCTATGGATCCTTCGGCGGGAGAGTATATGAGACCCACTCTTGAGAAGATGAATCAGTTCATTAAGGACGGATGCGTTGATCTTGGTGAGTGCGATACTATCGAGAACAATTACGATGCGGTGATCCTCCGCTTTTTTGAAGGCGATGTGCCGATGATGACCTGCTCCGGAGATACGGTGTCCGGAACAAAGAAACGTGAGAGCCGCTCCGAGGCATTCATTGCAAATCCCTTCGAGTACTCCTTTGTCCCGATCCCGATGTCAAAAGGGGGCGCAGTTTTTCTTGATATGTCGAACCTGCAGTTTTCCGTCAATAAGGACAGTTCCGAACTTGATATTGCCAATGAGTTCATGCGTTTTCTGATAACACCGCAGGAACTTAACGAAATTGCACAGAATAAGGGACTTATGTCTCCGACGAAGGATCTGTCATTTAGCAGCATGTATGCGGCATTCGGAGATGTTCCGGAATCGGGGATCGTTTCACCGGAAGAGATCGGATTGACCGATGATGCGCTCATACAGTTCAGACAGGCAGTTTTCCATGTCGGAACGGGTGATATGACAATAGATGAGGCGATAGCCGCTTACGGCTCGTTTTCGCAATAAAACGTGTAGGTTTTCTTTCCGCTCTTTTTGGAACGGTACATTGCTTCGTCTCCGGTCTTTCAACTCGTAATAATCGTCACCCAGTACGATCTCCGTCGCATGCCTTATCTTTTCGTCGGCAGAAAGCGCAGCGTCTTCATCTGTCAGTTTTACATCTTCCAGAAGTTCCGGATAGTCTGTATACCCTTTGGCCTCGATAACAAGACGCATGGCGTAGTATTCCAGATCCATGAGCTTGACGGAGTTGTCCATTGCGGACCGAAGCTGCGAATATGCGGCAGCTGCCCAGCTGTCTGTTTCCATAATAATAATCCACGCGGCATTATATCACAAAACAGTACAATTGTATTATAATACCTGAAGGAGGAGATAAAATTGTTTTCCGAAGGACATCTGATATGGATCGGCCTGTCGATCCTTATGATAATCATCGGACTGGCGGCCTGCCGCATCCGCAGGCCTTCTCTCAGATCGTTGATGAAGTCGGCTCTGTACATCGGCATTGCCTCAGAGGTCATCAAGGTTTTTTCCGTGGCGCAGATCGTTCCGGTTGCGGATACCGTCATAAGGGAGGAAGGCGGAAGGATCACAGTCGATTATGTCGTAAGCGCCGGTTATACTCCGTATATTGCCATGGAACACATGCCGCTCGAACTGTGCTCGCTCTACCTTGTGTTTATGCTCCTTTGCATCGCACTTCGGGACGGAGGATGGAAAAGAGGACTGTATGCGGTCATGTATGCATCCGGCACGATAGGCGGACTGATGGGCATATTCTTTGCCTCGATCTCCAATGATTTTTCAACCGTTGCACAGTATTTTGCGTCTGCGAGAGTGTGGCAGTATTTCATCTATCATTCGATGATCGTGGTCGTCAGTCTGTACCTGGGATCTTCGGATGAGGCCGCACTGCGGTTTGCCGATCATAAAAAGGCGGTTATCGGATTAGTCCTGTTGGACATACCGACCTTTTATCTGAATTCGGTACTGTCGAGTGAGATCTATGTAAACGACAAACTTGTCGGGGTCAGTCACAGGATCAATTATTTCTCTTCATATGTCAGTCCTTTCGGAATGAACTCGCCGGATAAACGCGCATGGCTCATCTATCTTGTGATAAGAGCGGTTTTGGCATACCTGTTCATAATCGCGGCCTTTTCTGTCTGCGGTATCAGGGAAAGACTAAGACGGAGGCAAAAGGATAATGTCTGATATAACGGATATCGATCTTATAGAGAAGAGATTTGAACAGCGGTATAAAACGAAGAAGAAGTTAAATCTTGTGATCTGCGCCGTTATAGCGCTGCTGGGTACCGCATCTGTCATGTTCATCTTCGATTTCGATAATGACGGACTGTATACTTTCCGGTGGATGACCGTTGACGGGACACTGTATACGACCATCATCTCCTATATCTGCTTTTTCGTGAATATAGTGGAGATCAGAAAATATACCGAGCTTACATCAAGAGCGGTCTATTACATGAGGCTGTCGTCCGCTGTTGCGGAGGGACTGATCATAACAGTCGTGCTCATCAGCCAGCTTCCGTTTACGGATGAGCATATGCATATATTCAGATTCGATATGTTCAACATGCATATACTGATCCCGCTCCTGACGATCCTCTCATTTATCATGAACGATTCCCCGATCGGTTTCATCAACCGCATTAAGCGCTTAAACGGAACGTGGTTCATAACGGTTTATGCGGTTGTCATAGTATCGTTCATACTTGGCGGGACGATCTCAGATGACATGATCCCGTACGAATTCCTTGATATCGTTAATATGTCGGCAGGCGAGATAATCGGATGCCTTCTGGTCATATATACGATCGGGTATTGCTTTTCCAATCTTTTGTACAGGCTTAACAAAAAGATATCATTCAGGATGCTAAGGGTTACCGGACGATGAAAAAGAAAACGATAGTAGCGGGACACATATGTCTTGATATCACTCCCATGATCCCGGACAGGAAGACAGATCATATCGGGGATATCCTGTCTCCCGGAAAGACGGTAAATGCAGGTGCGGCGGATATACATACCGGAGGTGCGGTCGCAAACACCGGACTGGCAATGAAGATCCTCGGCGCCGATGTCAGTCTTGCGGGAAAGATCGGAGATGACGAGTTCGGTGACATGATCGAAAAGATCATGGACGGATACGGCGTATCGGAAGGACTGATAAGAAGTCCCGGCGATCACACATCATACTCTGTCGTGATCGCGGTCCCGGGGCTTGACCGTATATTCATGCATTATCCGGGAGCGAACGATACGTTTTGCTATGACGATCTGCAGACGGAAGAAATAAAAGAAGCCGCCTTGTTCCATTTCGGATATCCTTCGATAATGAAGAAGATGTATGAGGATGACGGTGCGGAGCTTGTGCGTATCATGAAGAACGTCAAGTCGATGGACGCAGCAACAAGCCTTGACCTGAGTGCGGTCGATCCCGAAAGCGAATCCGGAAAGAGCGACTGGGAGCGGATACTGTCCGACACTCTGCCCTACGTTGATATATTTGCCCCGAGCATAGAAGAGCTCATGTTCATGCTGTGCAGGAGCCGGTATGAGAGCATCAGCCAAAATGCACGGGAAGATGATTTTACATCCCATATAGACATCAAAGAGGATGTGATCCCTCAGGCGCAGCGATGCATCGATATGGGTGCGAAGATCGTTCTCATCAAGTGCGGTGCAAGAGGTATGTATTATATGACTTCAGAACGCGAAGGGATACTTAAGGTCGGATCAAAGCTCGGGCTCGATGCCGCGGCGTGGACACAAAAGAGCGCCTTTGTGCCAAGCTTTGTTCCCGACAGGGTATTATCGGCAACGGGTGCGGGAGATACGGCAATAGCAGCGTTCCTGACATCGATATTAAAAGGGTACGGGCCTGCTGACTGCGCAAAATATGCCGCTGCTGCGGGAGCGCTGGCGGTAAGCGAATACGATGCGCTGTCCGGCCTGAAAAGCTTTGAAGAGATAGACCGTATGATAAGGAACGGGTGGAAGCAAAGAGGTGATGACCGATGTTAGTCAATCTGAATGAGATACTGATCCCGGCAAAAGAGAAGAGGTATGGTGTCGGTTTTTTCAATGCGGTAAATGTCGAGATGGCACGTGCCGTGATAGAGACTGCAGAGGAGATGGATTCGCCCGTCATCATAGGCACTGCGGAAATACTTCTTCCGGTTACGGAACTTGTAAATGTTGCAGACTATCTCATACCTATGGCAAAACGTGCATCCGTACCGGTCTGCGTGCACTACGACCACGGACTGACGTCCGAAAGGTGCATGGAGGCTGCGGATCTTGGATTCACATCCATCATGTATGACTGTTCAACTCTTGCATACGAAGAGAACATAAGCGAGCTTGCCCGCATGACAGGGATATGTCACAAAAGAGGGATCACGGTCGAAGGTGAACTCGGTCATGTCGGGGACAATGAGGGAGACGGTAAACTTGAGCGCCCGGAAGACTTCTACACGGATCCTGACCAGGCGGAGGATTACGTGAAAAGAACAGGTGTTGATGCACTTGCGGTCGCGGTCGGTAATGCTCATGGAGATTATAAGTTTCCTCCCAAACTTGATTTTGACAGGATCAGGACAATAGCTGCCCGCACCGGGATCCCCCTTGTGCTTCACGGCGGGAGCGGTCTGTCCGATGGGGATTTTACGCGGGCGGTCAGTGAAGGGATATGCAAGATAAACATATTTACCGATATCGATAAAGCGGGAAAAGAAGGGATCAGAAGAGGCCTTGATGAAGGGGCTTCGAGTGTGTGCGGCCTTATCCCCTATGAGACAGAGGCAATAAAAGAGGTCGTCCGGAACAAGATCAGATTGTTCGGATCGGGAAGATAACAGAGGTAGAGTCATGGCCCTTGCAGGTGTTGTTAAAACAGATGATTTTGAAATGGATTATTGTACGTTCGGAAAAGGAGACAGGATATTTGTGATCATTCCGGGCCTTTCCGTACAAAGCGTTATGGGGTCAAAGGATGCCATTGAAAAAGCCTATGAGTTGTTTGGGAATGATTTTACCGTTTACGTTTTTGACAGGAAGCGCAGCATCCCTGAAGGATACTCGGTAAGTGATATGGCTGATGATACGGCAGCTGCGATGAAACAGCTCGGGCTCGATGGGGCATACATCTTCGGTGCATCGCAGGGCGGTATGATCGGGATGATGCTCGCCATAAAATATCCGGAACTTGTTTCAAAACTCGCCCTCGGCTCCACATCATCGCATGTTCATCGCAGCCAGCAGAAGGTGATAAAGGAGTGGATACGACTGGCCCAAAACAAAGACAGTGCGGGCCTTTATGATGAATTCGGGAAGGAGATATATCCTCCGGATGTTTATGAACAGTTCAGAGATTCTTTTGCCGAAGCGGCCAAAAGTGTGACGGACAAGGATCTTGAAAGATTCGTGATACTTGCTCGTGCCGTTGTGGATTTTAATATCACCGGGCAGCTTAAAATGATCGACTGCCCCGTCCTCGCACTCGGAGAGTTTGATGATGAGGTGCTGGACAGCGATGCGACCATGGAGATCGCGGAAAATCTCGACTATCGCTCCGATTTTTCCCTTTATATGTATAAAGGGTACGGACATGCCGCTTTCGACACCGCCCCGGACTATAAAAAGAGACTCTATGATTTCTATATGAAACCATGATATAATCACTTGTAATCCCTTGTCACCCCGTAACAGCAGATCTTTCTTTGGCAGGAGATCATAAAATGTTCAATTCCCCTGATGAGGTTAACCTTCGTCGTTATACGGACAATCTGGCCGGCAGCGGTGCAGCAGTCATACTGTTCGGGATCTGGAGCGCAGTCAGGCTTTTTATGCAGATCACCATGGACCGGACTGCATACGAGGATATCATCGAAACTGTGGGTATAACCGACTATACCCCTGAGTTCCTTAATCTTGTCATATTCTTTATCCTGTCGTTCTTTGCGTTGAGCATCATGCTGCTTCACCTTTGCGTAGGAGTGGCTGCGATCCGGTACAGCAGGGGCAGAAGTGTCAGAAGAACTTACCTGCTGTTTGTTGCCGTTGTTATGATCTTTATGTTTGTGGGGATCCGGGGTAATTTCTTTGACGCAAAGACAGATCAGTATGTTTTTAAGATGACCGCATTAGCCACATCGATAGTTGACATCACAATGATATTTGTCCTTTTTGATATCATCTTTTCTTCGATCATGATCGGAAAGCTCCGGAAGAATGTCGGACCGGGATTAAGGAGCATATAATGGCTTCGTGGATAATAATAGTTGATGACGATGTTACAAACCTCAAAGCGGCGGGTCAGATCCTTTCCAAAAACAACATGCGTGTTACCACATTGAAGTCGGGAAAGAGCCTGCTTGATTACGTGCGCGAAAAAGGTGCACCCGACCTCATTCTTCTTGACATCAACATGCCGGGGATGGATGGATTTGAAACGCTTTCCAATTACCGTAAGCTCGAGGAGGAACTGTCCGTACCCGAGACCCCGATCGTCTTTCTGACGGCTGACGAAGACGGTGCGAATGAGAGCCGCGGTTTTGAGATGGGGGTGAGCGATTACATCAGGAAGCCGTTCGATCCGGATGTTCTCGTACGACGTGTAAACAATATCGTTAATACCCGGGGGCAGATGCTCCGCTTTGAAGAAGAGGCGACCATTGACAAGCTCACGGGCTTTCTGAACAAATACAATGCAAATGAACAGATCGGAAAACTGTGCGCTTCCAAAGAAGGTGCACTCTTTATCATAGATCTTGATTCTTTCAAACTCGTCAATGATATTTACGGTCATGATATGGGTGACCGTGTCCTTGCGACATTCTCCGAGATCCTGAAAGCGAATATGGTATTTCCCGCAGTCTTCGGCAGGATAGGCGGAGACGAGTTTCTGATGTTTGCCGAAAACCTTCATGATGAGAAGGAGATCAGCAAGTATTCCGAAACAATAAACCGCTGTCTGATCATAGAAGCCCGTAAGATGATGGGCGAGGATATGAGCATACCGCTCGGCGCTTCGATAGGTGTTGTTTTTGCCCCCGATCAGGGCACTGATTTCAACACCCTCTTCAGGCTCGCCGACAAGGCGCTTTATATGATAAAGAGCAACGGCAAGCACGGCTATTCACTGTATCTTGAAGAAAACGAGGCCAGTCAGGTCCCGACCGATATCAGCCTTGCGATGCTGACCCAGATACTTGAGGAACGCAATATCCCGCAGAATGCCATGTGGATGGGAAAAGAAGCGTTCGGAAACGTATACCGTTACATGATCCGGTACATGGACAGATACCGCGGAACAGCGTATAAGATGCTCTTTACCGCAAAGTTCATTCCGAAGGATCTGTCCGGATCCGAAAAAGAAAGGATCATGTTAAGCCTTCGCGAACTTCTCCAGGAATCCTTAAGAAACAGCGATATCATGATGCAGATCGGGGATAACCACTTCTTCCTGATGCTTCCGGAGATAAGCGACTACAATGTCTCGCGTGTGACAGACAGGGTCATGCATGCCTGGAAGAGCAACCAGTACAGCGGTCTTGTTAAGCTGTCTGTTGAGACTGAGAGCACCGATCCGGAGATGCATGACTATGTTTCGGACCGGTCCGATGACGAAAATCATATCATCGTGGTTAACGATGATACCGCTGACCTTGACTTTATGGTCAACAGCCTTCTTGCAAAAGGATATGATGTTACCGGCGTCTCAGGCGGATCGCAGCTTCTTGAGATGCTTGAAGAGAGCAGGCCGAACCTTATCATCATCAAGGAAGATCTTGAAGGTCTTTCCGGACTTGACACGATAGTCAGCATCAGAAAACAGGGCGGCGCGATCCGGAGGATCCCGGTGGTACTTATAGCAAATGACGATCTCGCAGTGGAACAAAGAGGCCTCGAACTTGGCGTCGTTGATTTTATCCGCATGCCGATATCCAAAGAGAAACTGTTCATCCGCGTCAGTAACATCTTAAGGATGACGATCCTGAAGGATCACATGAATCAGGAGGTCGAGAAAAAGACTGAGGAATACGAGCAGCTCGGTATTCATATAATAAAAGCACTTGCGCTTTCGATCGATGCGAAGGACAGATACACAAACGGCCATTCGAGCCGTGTTGCCGAATACTCCAGGGAGATCGCGGCAAGATGCGGATATGGCGAGCACGAGCAAAATGAGATATATATTGCAGGCCTGTTGCACGATGTCGGCAAGATAGGCATACCCGATGCGATCATAAACAAGAAGGACAGACTTACCGACGAGGAATACGACGTCATCAAGAAGCATCCCGTCATCGGTGCGCAGATACT
This sequence comes from Lachnospiraceae bacterium, assembly GCA_017526745.1. Classification (GTDB taxonomy): domain Bacteria; phylum Bacillota; class Clostridia; order Lachnospirales; family Lachnospiraceae; genus UBA2868. The sequence goes on from JAFXQX010000039.1 coordinate 27,812, forward strand.
TGGATCGATAAAGGAGATGCCGAACCTTCCTAACGGTGCAAGATGGCATCATGAAAGATATGACGGAAGCGGTTATCCCGACGGACTTCGCGGGGATGCCATACCGGAAGTTGCAAGGATCATCGCAGTGGCAGATGCGTATGATGCCATGACGAGCCATAGAAGCTACAGGGATACCCTGCCTCAGGACGAGGTAAGGGCAGAACTGAAAAGATGCAGCGGTACCCAGTTCGATCCCGTATTTGCCGACATCATGATCGGCATCATGGATGAGGACAAGGACTACCAGCTGAGGGAACAGTAAATGGCACCGAAACGAAATGACAAACAAAAGATCACAAAGAATGAACTGTTCATATCGTCCCATCTGATGATGATCCTGACATATACGATCTTCTCGGTGATACTGATCATCGAGACGTTTGTCATGGACTGGGAGAAATGGGCAGCCCTTCTGATACTTGCAGGAGTCGCAATATCATGGTACATACATTTTTCGCAGATAGGAGATGATATTCTCAGGCTGTGGATATGTTCGATACTAATGATGGCCACGTTCTTTTTCTACGGGACACACGAGACGAGCACATTCGATCTGGCCGTCGTGATATGCGTTGTGATGTTCCTGTATACGATGACCGGGATACATTCTCTTGTCACCCTCTGTCAGGTCACGTATTATCTTACCCTTGCGTATGAACTGTACAACCTTTATACCGGCGGGACGGTGTTCGATCCGCTTCTTGTATCGCGAACGCTCCTTCACATCGCTGTCGTTACGATGACGGGCTGGATCGCCAGAACGATCATAGATAAATGGCAGGGAGTCCTGGACCAGTCAAGGGAAGAGGTTACCGCGCTTTCCGAGTCGGCTTCGCGTCTTAATGATTTTATCGCTAACGTTTCCCATGAGATCAGAACTCCGATAAATGCGATCCTCGGCATATGCAACATGTGCCTGAACGATGAGGAAGATCCGAAAACAAGAAACAGCCTCGTTTCCATCGAGAAGGCAGGCAAGAGGATAGGAGAGCAGATAAGCGATATCCTTGATTATTCTGAGATCGACAGGAAGGATCTTGCAAACAACTTCGAGGATTTCATGCTCTCATCCGTTCTTAACGATCTTGTAAATGAACTGTCCGTGTATCATAAGAACGGGCTCGAACTCATCATTGACGTTGATGCGTCCATTCCTTCCGTCATGGAAACTGATGTCGCAAAGCTTAAAAAGATATTGTGGCATCTTATTACAAACGGCATCAAGTTTACAAACGAGGGCGGCGTATATGTACACATCTCATCCATACCGCATGAATACGGCATCAATCTGTGCATGGAGATAAGGGATACCGGGATCGGCATGGATGAAAAACAGCTCGAAAAGATCTACGATGACTTCTACAGGGCTGATACAGGGAGAACGAGGAATACCGGAGGTCTCGGCCTGGGCATGATAATCGTCCACGGATTTGTCAGATCTCTGGGCGGCTTCATGACCGTCGAATCCGAACCCGGCGAGGGGACTACGGTCCGTGTCAGCATTCCCTGCAGGGTAGTTGACAGCGAGAGCTGCATGTCCGTAAGGGACAGGGACAGTATCAGTCTCGGTGCATATCTTCATTTCGAAAAGTATTCCAATCCTCACGTCAGGGAATTCTACGATACGATGGTACGAAACATAGTCACCGGACTGAAAGTCACGATGCACAGGGTTGACAATACAGAGTCCCTTCGTGCCCTGACCGACAGCAAGAAACTCACGCATCTCTTTGCAGGCCCCGAGGAGTATCTTAGCGCTTCGGACCTGATGGAGGAGCTTGCAAGATCGATAATAGTTACGGTAGTTGCCGATCCCGGACAGATCATCCTTCCGGCAGGATCCAAAGTCCGCATAATGTTCAAACCCTTCTACTGTTTCCCCGTTGTCGGCGTGCTCAATTCCAAGATCGGAGAGGCACCGGAGGGTGAAGGGACCGTAACGTTCCCGGGAGCACGCGTGCTTGTTGTTGATGATGAGCCTATGAACCTGATCGTTTCGTCGCAGATGTTAAGACGTTACGGGATGAACGTTACGACGTGCGAGTCGGGACAGTCGGCGATCGATCTGTGCCGCTCAAATGATTACGACGTTATACTGATGGATCATATGATGCCGGGTATGGACGGGGTCGAGGCCATGAAGAGGATAAGGGCCGACCAGACAAGAGGAAAGGTCCTTGTTCCGATCATTGCTTTTACGGCAAATGCTGTAAGCTCGGCCAAGGAGATGTTCCGTCAGGCGGGATTTGACGGATTTGTGGGCAAACCCGTTGACAGTGTTGAACTTGAAAGGGTGTTAAAGCGGGTCCTTCCCGCATCTCTTATAGTACTCAGCGATCCCGTAACCGCAAAAAGGCATATAACAGAGGCAGAAGGGGCCGACGTAAGGTCTGCAGCCGACAGACTTGCTGCGATCGGGGTCGATACCGCAAAGGGACTGTATTACTGCCAGAATGACAGGAACTTCTATGAAACACTCCTGGCCCAGTATAAAAAAGAATCGGTCCTGAAGAAAAAGATCATGGACGAATCCCTTTTATCGGGAGATCTTGCAGCTTATGCGATCCAGGTCCATTCGATAAAGAGTACGTCGAAGATGATCGGCGCGATGGATCTGTCGGAGATCGCACGCGGCCTTGAGACGGCTGCAAAATCATCGGACAGGGATTATATCGATCAAAATCATGAGACCATGATCACGATGTATGACAGGGTACTGGACGCCATCGGGAAAGATGACGAAGAACCGCTGACGGAGAGCGCTGCCGCTGATGATGACGATGACATACTCGAATTCGATCCGGAAGGAGACGATGAGGAAGGAGGCAGTTTATGAGTCTTTCCCTCAGAGAGTTTATAGAGTTTCTTATCCATGAGAAAGGATATGATGCCAACGAGGATAAGATAAACAGGTACATATACGGGTCCACACTCGGCAAGATGCGCATGATAGCTCTCGGAGTGGCGATCTTTGAGATCATTGCGCTGATCGTAAGCTTTACTCCCAAGCATCTTGGTGCCGCATATCTTACAGAGTACAGATGGGTGTATGGTTCGGTCCTTCTTGTCATGCTCTTCGGACTGGCACTTTTTGCGTATGTCAGGCATGACATTGACAGAAGATACAGATCACTTATGTGGATCATGCCGGTCACTTCACTTCTCGTACAGCTGTGGGCCGTCGCGGCGATGTGCGTGAACGCTTATGCGCTCGGCTTTGCCAATCCGAGCCTTTATATCGCATCGGCGCTTCTCATCCCGGTATGCACATATATGCATCCCCTGGCATATATTGCCGTTGCCGTTCTCTCGGATACCGCGATGCTTGTCGTATACAGCAGGCTCAGGGAAGTGATCACCGCTCCTTCTCCTATGCCGGTCGTTATCGCAACGATCCTTCTGATCAAGACGGTGTTCACACTGATGATGTATTTCCTTCAGTTCACGCTTCGTGCCAAAACGATCACGTTCGAAGAGCAGAAGAAGGAGATCAGCGATCTGAACAACGCCCAGAACAGATTTTTCTCAAGCATGAGTCATGAGATAAGGACGCCTATCAACACGATCATAGGTCTTAATGAGATGATACTGCGCGAGAAGGTAAGCGATGAGGTCGCCGAGGATGCAGCCAATATCCGTGCCGCCAGCAACATGCTCCTGCACCTTATAAACGATATACTCGACATGTCCAAGATCTCATCCGGACAGATGAGGCTGACACCGGCTGCTTACCGCCCGGGCGACATGCTCTCCGAGATAGTCGGCATGCTGTGGCTGAGGTGCCGGGAAAAGGGCCTTGATTTTCACATCCAGGTAGCCCCCGATATCCCATCGGAACTGTACGGCGATGAGGTCAGGATCAAACAGATACTCATAAATGTTTTGAATAATGCGATCAAATACACAGAGAAAGGTTCGGTAACGCTTGCGATCCAGTGTAACGGTATCACAGACGGCATTGCCGATATCGTGTATTCCGTGACGGACACTGGAAAGGGTATCAGGAAAGAAAGCATACCCCATCTGTTCACTGCTTTCAGACGCGTTGACGAGACCGAGAACCGCTACATAGAGGGTACCGGCCTTGGCCTGTCGATAGTTAAAGAGCTTACGGAACTTATGGGCGGACACGTCAGCGTGAACAGTGTTTATACCCAGGGATCGACTTTTGTCATCGAGATCCCCCAGACCGTAACCGATTTTGAAAAGATCGGGAACATCAATCTCGAGGAGAAGCATAAGGCAAATCTTTCGGGAGATTATAAATGCAGTTTTGAAGCCCCCGATGCGAATGTGCTCGTTGTTGATGACAATGAATCAAACCTTCTTGTAGTCAGGAAACTCCTTCGTGCGACCAAGGTAAAGCTTGATACCGCCATAAGCGGTGCCACTGCCCTGGACAGGACACTGGAGAATTCTTACGATGTCATTTTCATGGATCATCTCATGCCCGAGATGGACGGGATCGAATGCCTTCACAGAATAAAGGAACAGGTAGGCGGAAGATCGAAGGGATCCAAGTTCATCGCCCTTACCGCCAATGCCGGGAGCGAGATGAGAAAGCTGTATGCGGATGAGGGATTCGACGGATATCTCGTAAAACCCGTCAATACCCGGGAACTTGAAAGTGAACTTGCCCGCCTTCTTCCGGGCGACCTAGTAAGATCGACAGGTGAAAATGAAGACATACTGGAAAACAGTACTTCATGGATAGATGCCCGCACCAAGAAGAAACCGATAGTAATCACAACAGAGAGCGTTGCGGATATTCCGGCATCGCTTCTGGAAGAGTACGGTATTGATGTGATACCTCATAAAGTCGAGACGGAGGATGGGGTGTTCCTCGACGGAGTTGAGATCGATTCGGGCGGACTGCTCGAGTATATGAGAGATGAGAACAAAGTCTCCACTCATCCGCCTTCGGTTTCCGAACACGAGGAATTCTTTGCCCGGGCCTTATCCGGAGCCCATAATGTGATACATGTAACGATATCGTCCAAAGTACGTCACAGCGGATATGAAGGCTCTGTTGAAGGCGCGGCTGCATTTAACAATGTCACCGTATTTGATTCGCACCTTCTGTCGAGCGGGCAGGGCATACTGGCTATTGAAGCGTGCCGTCTCGCCTCCACGGGTGTATCTGTCGGAGAGATATTAAACCGGCTGGCTTATATCCGTAAATACATCCAGACAAGCTTTATTGTTGACAATATCGATTATCTTGCGAGAAACGGACAGATAAGCGCAAGACTTGCCGGGGTGGCGAAGTCTATCATGTTCCATCCCGTGATCGATATGAAGAACGGAAAGATGAAGATGTACAGGTTCTATTTCGGGTCGAGGCAGCGGGCGTGGATCCGGTATATCAATTCGACGCTTGCCAGGGTGACTGATATAGACAGGAGCGAACTGTTCATAACATATGTGGGTCTTTCCCAGAATGACCTTGATCATATTAAGAATATCGTGGAAAGGAAGATCGTATTCGAACACATTTATTTCCAGAAGGCATCTCCTGCGATAGCCGTCAACTCCGGCCCCGGAACATTCGGCCTTCTGTTCAAGTACAGGATGTGACCGGAAACAGAAAATGAAAACAACAGAAAAGAGTACGAACGAAATAAGCTCAAATGATAAAGCACAGATCCGCGAGAGCGGGCCGGATCTTATCAGATCGCTGGCCTGCTTCTTCGTTGTCGGTGCGCATTTTTACCTGAACATGGGATACTATAATGAGCCGATGGCAGGGTGGAAGATGTTTGTGGAAACGTCCTGCCGCTGGCTGTTTGTTACGGCCGTGCCCCTGTTTTTTATGCTGACCGGTTATTTCAAGAAGAACAAGAAGATGGACAGGGCGCATTATATGTCGATCGTTCCGCTCCTTATCTCATATGTGGTCATTTCGGTCGCAAAGATGATACTGTACAACAGATTGTACGGAAAGATATACGGGATCAAAGAGATGTTCGTCAATCTGGGGAACTATCAGATCGCCTGGTATATGGGACTGTATCTGTGCGTGTTCCTGCTGATCCCTTTTCTTAACAAGGGATGGTATGCACTAACCCAAAAAGAGCAGAATGTCCTTATCGGAACGCTTTTCTTTTTATGTGCTTTATATCCGGTGTGGAACTATATAGCTCCGTCATATTTTATTGGCATTTACCCGGTCGTATTTTATTTTCTCGGGATCGCCGTTCGGGACAGAAGATGGAGACCGAACAGGCTGATACTGATCGGAGTGATCGCTGTAACCGTTCTTACGGAAGCGCTTATCAGCATGAAACTTACATCGACCGGACTGTTTGACTGGAATCTTATCTCAACATCCGACGGAACATACGGGACAGCGTTCATCACCATATGTACCGTGTGCATTTTTCTTCTTTTCTATGATGTTAACATCACGTCAAAGACCGTACGTTTTCTGCTGTCAAAGATCAGCGGGGTGTCGTTTGAGATATACCTGTTTGCAGGTGCTTACGATGCGATAATATACGGGTACGCCAAGAGATACTTAACGGGACCGGTACAAAGCTTTTGGTGGTTCTTTGTAACGGTCCCGCTCAGTTTTACATGTGCGCTCGTTTCTTCTCTTATCTTTAGATTTATCGTGGATAAGATCTTATTGATCTTCAATCCTTCTGCTTCGGGTTGAAGATCCGTCTGCAAGATCTACTGCGGATGCATCGCAGTTCCTTTTGTGGAACTGTTCCATGATCCGGGCATCACAGTGGCTCGCATGCTCTATCTTAAGATCGAACATCTCGCTTGTGGCCTTGAAGGCCCTGTGTTCATCGCGAAGCTGTCTTGCAAGCCAGTCGTTGTTCTTATCATCGCAAAGTACGGAACTTCTCTTATCCCCCATGTCGCGGCTGACGCTCACGATATCCTTATGGGGCCTGTAGTTCGTATATGTACGTCCCTTGGACTTTGATGCTGCCTTGGTATTTGATCCGAGGCTTCCGCTTTTGATCACCCTGCGGATTATCAGCCAGATGACAACTACCCAGACAGCAAGCGCAAATAATCCGCTCATGATCTTGCACTTTCCGAAAGAGCCGTTATGGCACCGGCAAGGTTTGCAAGGTCCGAAGGAACGATGACTTTTGTCGCCTGTCCGTCAGCCATCTTGGCGACCGCATCAAACGACTGAAGAGTAAGATACTGCTGTGTCGGATTTGCTTCGTTGATCAGCCTGATACCTTCAGCTTTGGCCTTCTGTACGGCAAGGAGTGCTTCGGCCTCACCTTCAGCCTCACGAATGCGCTGTTCCTTTACTGCTTCGGCACGAAGTATGGCAGCCTGCTTTTCACCTTCGGCAAGCGTAATAGCTGACTGTTTCTTACCTTCTGCCGTAAGGATGGCTTCACGTTTTTCACGCTCGGCTCTCATCTGTTTTTCCATCGCATCCTGGATCGACTGCGGAGGCATGATGTTCTTGACTTCCACGCGGCTGACCTTGATGCCCCATTTATCCGTTGCTTCATCAAGGATCACAGTGATCTGGGAATTGATATCGTCACGGCTCGTAAGCGTTTCATCAAGGGTCATGCTTCCGATGATGTTTCGAAGAGTTGTGGCCGACAGATTCTCGATCGCTGCTATGGGACGCTCAACACCGTATGTGAAGAGCTTGGCATCAAACACCGAGAAGAATACGACTGAGTCGACCATCATCGTAACGTTATCTTTTGTTATGACGGGCTGGGGCTCGAAGTCGGCAACCTGCTCTTTCAGTGACACTTTCTTGACTATCCTGTAGAAAAAGGGCACCTTGAAGTGAAGTCCTGCCGCCCAGGAACTGTGATACTTTCCGAGAAACTCAACCACCCAAGCGTTCGCCTGCGGAACGATGCATATGATTCTTACCAAGAAGATGACTACGATAAGAAATACGATCAGTAAAAAAATCAAACCTTCCATAATTATTGTTACTCCTTTCGTATACAAATACCGGACAGTATTATACCATAATACGAACACGTTGACAGCAGGGAGCGTATGAGGGTAAAATTCTGATGTATGGCTGTTTTTAGTGCATTGACAGTATCCCGAGAGGTTCAATTTCATGAAACTGTTTAGGAAATTAAGCTTGATCATGGCAATGGCTCTTTTTGTGTCATCTTTCGGAAGCATGGGTGTTCATGCCGATGAGATTACCAAAAAACCCGCGCCCAAGCCTATCGAGCTTTCAAATCTTGAGATCACGAATGTTGATGTTCCGACACCGGGCAAACCGCTCGATAAGGCCGCTACGGTCGTATCGGCCGAAGGTGTCAGCTGGGACATCCCTGTAGTCTGGGTTGACGAAGCGGGAAAGACAGCTATCGTTGCAGAAGCCGGAAAGAGGTATTTCCCGACCTTTGTGATGTATGTTCCTTCGCAGTATATCATTAAGGGAACGGATGCATCCGGGAGGTTCCCGGTTAAGCTGCCGGCATTTCTTGCCCAGTTGGGCATCGATAAACTTATCTTTGCCGTAGACCCCGCAACACGCCTCATATATATATTCAATGCACTCGGCTATGATACCTTCGCCGCAGGTTACTCATCCGGAGCAGAATCCGGCAAAACGTCCGGGGAAGAGGCGAATGACTCATCGGATGATGACGATGACGATGGCGAACTCACACTATTTGAAAAATACTGTGCACAAAGTGCGATAGACAGGTTTGAGAGTAATTATCCCGGTTTTCTTGAATGGCTCATTGATGTGATAATGAATGAGATCCAACCCCAGGCGGTAACTCTTCTGGAGGATGGATTCCCTGTATTTAAGGAGGCGGCACAAAAAGGTCAGCTCAGCAGCAAATTGGGACTTTATATTTATGACAGAACAGGAAATGTTGATGGAATGGATACTCCGGAAGAAGCCCTTGCTTATGTCAACGGCGTGTATGATAATGATATGAATTTCAGAATGCTCATGGGAGTCGATACTGAATCGTTCAGATTGTCCTATGATGAAACAACAGATATGTGGCTGCTTGACGAAAGGGATCGGGATACGCTCGATAATACGATCATACATGAGATGCTTCACGGATTCATGTATGATTATACCAGAAGCGGATTGGATGGATTTTGTTACGAGTTCCCAAATTTAAGATACGGATATCCCATATGGTTCGTGGAAGGTATTGCAACTGCGGTAGAGAATGGCGTCCAGTACAGAGCGAACCATTTTCTGGGCCTGAGTGATCGGGTTTATCCGGATTATAATTATACTGCTGAGTCGGTACGAGCTGCTTTTAATTATCTGGGAGATAACAGGTTGCTATACGGCCTGAATTACGCGGATAAACAAGTAAAGGATGTGGGGCCCGATTTTGATTATTCTACCAGTGCATATTCAACCGGCTATCTGGCTGCAGTCTATCTCGGGTATCTTGATGCAAAAACAAGGGGAAAAGACGCTGCGCTTCCCGGCGGTAAAGGCTATGATATAGACATCATAAGAGACGGTGTGAACAATATACTGAGCCAGTTGCACGGAACGGGTGACGGCTCGGATAATAAGACTCTTAATGCCATTATCGCTGAAGTATCAAACAACAACTATACGGGTATAAAGGATTTCCAGAACAGATTCGGAGTTTCAGATCCCGACTCCCAGCAGTTTATGGCAGGCTATCTTCAAATGCTGAAAACAATAGCCGCAACCGGAGATACAATGATGGCAAACGGCTCGATACTTCTTTCGAATGATGAACAGGTGATCACGTCTCCGATAGAAAGAGGACACAAGCCGGGTGCTCCTGATGTATATGCTATCCAGGATGCTCAGGGTTCTGCGGTATCCGATGTGGATGACGTCAGGGCAAACACTACCGGTGGAGGATATGTCAATGGCGACGGTTCACACAATTATCTGGCGGAAGGCAAGGACGCAAATGAGGTCGCTGCGATCGCTGCTTCGATTCCCGTAACTGATCTTGCTGCCAAAGCATCTGTAGTTGATACTATGGATGAAGAAGCACCGATGGCTGAAACACCTGAGGCTGAAGATCCTGTTGCAGAAGTACCTGCGGCAGAACCGCCTGCGGTTGAAGAACCCATAGCAGAACCGCCTGCAGTTGATGAGCCTGCATCTGATGCTCCTGTTGCAGAAGCACCTGCGGTTGAAGAACCTGCAGCTGAAACCCCCGTGGAAGATACACCTGCGGAAGATACAGCTGCGGAAGATACATCTTCCGATGAGACGGAAGAGACGGAAGAGACGGAAACGGAAACAGAAGAATCTTCAGAGTCATGAAAAGCCTTTTGTTCATTTATAACCCCAGAGCCGGAAAGGGCAGTATCGGGACTCATATCGGGGATATCGTTGATATTTTCACCAAGAACGGATATATGGTCACGGTCTATCCGACGCAGTGTCAGGGCGATGCTGAAGTTGCGGCCTCAAGGTTTTCCAAGGGGTTTGACAGGGTCGTCTGTGCCGGCGGCGACGGCACGCTTGATGAGGTAGTTACCGGGCTTAAGACTGCCGGATCCGACCTGCCCATAGGGTATCTGCCGACAGGCTCGACCAATGATTTTGCCAGGAGCATCGGACTTCCGAAAAGCGTCAGGAGGGCTGCTTCAGTAGCCTCATCGGACAGGTTTTTCAAGTGCGACATAGGGAAGTTCAATTCGAGATATTTTGTATATGTTGCGGCATTCGGATTGTTTACTGACGTGACATACGAGACGGATCAGGGGCTTAAGAATATTTTCGGATACAGTGCCTATCTTGCCGAGGCGGCCAAGAAACTGACATCCATCAGATCGATACCTTTAAGGATCACATACGATGATAATGTCATCTCAGATAATTTTCTTGTCGGTCTTGTGACAAATTCCGATTCCGTCGGAGGGATCAAGGCACTTCCGGGACCGGATGTCAAACTGGACGATGGTGTTTTTGAAGTTATGCTCGTCCGTTCCCCCGATAACATACTCGAGTTTAACATGATCGGGCCGGCGATCCTTGACCGCAGGATCAGGTCCGATAACGTGATATGTTTTAAATGCTCGCAGATCAGGATCGAATCGGATGAGCCGATACCGTGGAATCTTGACGGGGAATTCGGCGGCATGATGGATGTTGTGAATATCGTAAATGAACATGAATCAGTGGAGTTTGTTGTATGACGGGACTGGTCCTTGAAGGCGGGGCGATGCGCGGGATATTTACCGCGGGAGTGCTCGACGTCTTTATGGAAAACGGAATAAAGTTTGATAATGTCATAGGCGTAAGCGCAGGTGCGTGTTTCGGCTGTAATTTTGTTTCCGGACAGGAAGGAAGGACTATACGTTACAACATGAAATATGCGAAGGACAAACGCTACTGCAGCTTCTCCTCTTTGCTTCGGACCGGGGATATATTCGGGGCGGAGTTTTGCTACCATACGCTCCCGAACGAGCTTGACAGATTTGATGAGGAGGCCTTTATCGCATCCGGTGTCCCCTTCTATGTTGTCGTGACCGATGTCGATACCGGAGAAGCCGGATATCACAGGATGGAGAGTGCTTCATACGAGGAACTTGAATGGATGCGTGCATCATCTTCGATGCCGCTTGTCTCCAATATAGTTCATATCGACGGAGGCCGGTATCTTGACGGAGGCGTTGCCGATTCGATCCCGCTCAAGGCTTCCGAAGCCCTCGGATGCGCAAGGAATGTTACCGTACTTACGAAACCGAGAGGATACCGCAAGAGCGCCGACAGGAGCATGCCTATCATAAGACGTAAATACAGGGATTATCCGAATCTCGTTCATGCGATGCAGGTAAGGCATATCGCATACAACGAGCAGTTTGAATACTGCCTGCGGCAGGAAAAGGCCGGGACCAATTTTGTCATATGCCCGAAGTCGCCTCTGCCGATAGGACATATCTGCCACGATCCCCTTGTGATGCGTGAGACATATGATCTCGGCAGAAGTGAAGCTGAAGAACTCATGCCCGCTCTTGAAAGATTTCTTGAACAGGCATAAGTGATACCATAAAGAAAGAAGATATGTGATAATGAACCGCATTAAGATCAGTGCAGTTACGGTCGTGACTGCATTTACAGCACTGTTGTTTGCTCAAAACGTACGGGCCGATGTCATGCCCGAGACCGGTACCGTGCAGATCGTCTCTCCGGTCGGCGCCGCAGTCGCAGTAACTCCTTCCCCGGTCGTAACTCCGGAAGCAGTTGTAACTCCTTCCCCTCTTAAGGTTGTCGACCTCGTTTTGTTCATGGGACAGAGCAATATGTCGGGAAGAGGAGGGAATGCAAAAGCAGCTCCGTCCGTTCCGGTAGATAAAGGTTATGAGTTCAGGATAGGATCATCCCCGACGGGACTGTATCCGATGTCGGAGCCTTTCGGCATATACTCGAACGGATATCTGAGCGATCTACCGGCACTTCGCGGGGGGTCCTGTGCCTCTTCGTTCATGAACGCATATTATAAGGGATGCGGGGTACCCGTCATGGGATTTTCGGCTGCAAGAGGCGGCACGGGGATAGGATACTGGCAGGGTGCAAATGTTCAGCAGGAACTTTCGTCAAAATATGATACAATAAAGGCATGGTGTGCAGCCAATAATGTTCAGATCAGAAGATCATATGCCGTGTGGCTTCAGGGAGAGACCGACGGCGTGGGGCACATCACAAGGAGTGCATACAAGACAGGCCTTACGAATGTGTTCAGCCGTCTGTTTGACAAAGGACTCGATCAGGTATTCGTTATAACCGTCGGACAGTACGGGGGACTTCCGGGGATATACGATGAGGTGGCAGCGGCGCAGATGGAACTGTGCGCAGAAAACCCCCATTTCACACTCGGGTCATCGGCACTTCGCACTATCGATGAGAAACATCTTACGGACGGTTGCCATTATGACCAGGCCGCTCTTAACATAGTCGGGGCGCAGTGCGGAAGTGCTGCGGCCGCAAGATCGAACCTTCTGCCGTGATCCGGCGGTATTATTGGAGAAAACGTGTACAACATAGCATTCTTTCTTGGAGAATTACAACTTGATTCGCAGCGTAAAGTTCTTGAAGGCATAGTCGAAGCCGCGAAGAAGGACGGTAACAATATCATCGTCTACTGCCTGACACTGTCCACCGATGAAGAGTTCAACATCGGTGAATCATCGGCGATGCTGTACGATGATTTTGGTCAGTATGACGGCTTTATCATCTATGCCGAGAGTATATATTCCGCTGCTATCAGGACCAAGGTCGTTTCCAAGATCATGGAGCAGCACAAACCTGTTGCTTCCATCGACTGCCCGCTTCCGGGCATGATCAATGTTTCAAGTGATAACGAGACTGCGATGCAGATTCTTTCAAAGCATCTGATCAATGAGCATAATATCAGGACCGTTAATTTCATAAGCGGTCCGGAAGACTCGCTCGACTCCGTAACCAGGAAGCGTGTGTTCGAGATGGAGATGGTCAGGAAGGGATTGAAGCTTGAAAAGGAAAGATGCTTTACCGGCGATTATTATGCAAGAAGCGGCAGGGCGGCCGTGGCATATTTCGAGAGCAAGGGTCTTCTTGAGGCCGATGCATATGTATGTGCCAACGACCAGATGGCACTCGGTGCATTCTATGCGCTTACGGACAGGGGCATAAAGATCCCGGAAGATACCATACTGTCGGGATATGACAATATATTTGAAGCGGCCAATCACTATCCGAGGATCACGACGGTCAACCGTTTTGAGAAAAAGCTCGGTGAGGCGGCGTACAAAAACGTGATATTTGCGATCGAAGGAAAGGATTACGATAAAAATCCCGTGATCGACTCTCAGCCCGTATATGCCGAAAGCTGCGGCTGCTCGGCAGTACGTCCCGTGAATCACCGTATTGTCGTCAACCAGTATTCCAGAAGCAAACTGCGTGAAGCACGATACTCAGAGATGATCAGTGAACTGACAGTCGAGCTTACGAACGCACAGACTGCGGAAGACATATGCAATGCCTTAAAGCCCAGGCTTCCGGAACTTGGCGGAGATGCATTCTGCCTTCTCATAAGCGATGATGAGAATTCAAGTTTCGAATCCGGAGTAAATGTGGTCGCCGGGATCAATTACTATAACGGCAGGTTCGGTGCGGTCTCCAAAGAGTATATAAGGGAACATCATCCGAGGTTTGACAATAAGGTCGGGGGACATCTGTACATAATCGATTCGATCCATTACAGGGAGAAGTTTTACGGTATCGCGATCATAAGGGATTCAAACATGCCGTTCTTTTCCGAGTTCTACAGGGTTCTGATCATGACGCTGTCAAGTGCGCTTGAAAGGGTCAGAAACGTCAGGACGATGCAGAAGATGATCAAGACACTTGATGAGATGTGGGTGTTCGATCCGATGACTCATGTATATAACCGCGCGGGATTTTTCAAGTTCTCGGAAGAGATATTGCAGAAGGCGAGACAGGAGAAGGAGGACATGTTCTTTATCTTCCTCGATCTCGACGGACTCAAGATCGTTAACGATGAATATGGTCACGAGATGGGAGACCGGATGATATGCGATATGGCCGATGTGCTGCGTAAGCTACGTAACCGCGGGGAACTCCTGATGCGCTATGGCGGCGATGAATTTGTCGTGTTCGGAAAAGGACGGACAGGATCCGAAGTGGAAGAGGATATAGTCAGGATCCGCAAGGCAATGAAGGAATTAAACGACAGCGGAGACAGGATCTACAAACTGGATGCGAGCATCGGCTATAACATGGTGCCGTATGACAACGAAAAACCCCTGTCGTCGCTTATCGAACTGGCTGATCAGGAAATGTACAAGGAAAAGAGAGAAAAACACAAGAGGTGACAAGGGTCACCTCTTTCTTATCTCAATGCTTCCTCCGTTTGAGACATCCTTTCCGTCAAGAAGCAGAAGCTTTTCCGCAAGGAGCTTGGACAGGCCCGAGTATATCGTGCATACGGTTATCAGATCTTCCGTGCCGGTCACGCTTTCCTCAACGATCTCTTCGTGATCGAGTATCGGTCCGGCAACAAGCCTTATCTGCTTTAAAAAATACCGGATCGTCGACTGGTGGGTGTCGGAATACCTGTCATATATCTGCCGCAGTTCGTCCTCGGGTATGTTCATCGGCAGGATGCGTGAGATGACAGCTATAGGAAGAGTCTGCTTTAGGGTGCATATCATGACAAGGTATGCGATATGCTCCCTGTAGTATTTCTTTTTGATAGGTTCCGGCATTATCTTGGTCCGGACGTAATTGTTGATCGTTGCCGCCGTTATTATCTGTTCATCCTTGAGCTCGGGAGGCAGGTAATCAAGGTATTCCTTGAGCAGTATTATGATCTGTTCCATATACAGTCCGATGTTCGGGATCTCGTTCCATGTCGGAAGCCTGTAGTCTTCGAGATATTTTTCCCAGCGGCGGAGCTTTCCGGCCACAAGTTCTTTGTCATATTTCATCTTCTGTACCTCGTGGAAGTCTTCTTAATACGTGAGTATATCATCTTCACAGCAAGATTTCACCATGCTTTTACTATTGACATGATGAGGGGCTCTTGTTAATCTAATATAAGATATTAGATGGTCTGATTTTCTGTTTGGAGGAATTATGAGCGATTATGTGATCATGTCGGATACCGGCAGTGATATCGAGTTTGAGACACTTCGCGAGTGGGGCGTCGGTTTCCGCGGACTTACTTTTCATTTTGAGGACGGTATAGAATATCGTGAAGGCGACATGCCGATGAGCGAGTTCTACTCGAGGATGCGTGCCGGTGAAGTCAGCAAAACGAGCGCAGTCAATTCGCAGAGCTTTAAGGAACTGTTCGAGGAAGCGTTAAAAGACGGAAAGGACATCCTCTATATCGGTTTCTCGTCCGGTATCTCCGCAACATCGAACTCCGCGATGATGGCGGCAAACGAGCTGAGGGAAGAATATCCCGACAGGAAGATCATAGCCATAGATACGCTTTCCGCATCAGCGGGTGAAGGCCTCGTGCTTCACCTTGCGGTCGAAAAGAAAAAAGCAGGCGCCGACATAGATGAGAATGCAAAATACATAAGGGATCTTCTTATGAATGTGGCGCACTGGTTCACGGTCGAAGATCTCGTTTATTTAAAAAGAGGCGGAAGAGTCAGCGCAGCCGCTGCCTTTGCGGGCGGAGTGCTCGGCATCAAGCCCGTGCTTCATGTTGATAACGAAGGCAAGCTGATCAATATGAAGAAGGTTCGCGGAAGGACCCAGTCACTTAAAGAGATAGCCAGGAAATACATGGAGACGGCACTTGATCCGAAGGGCACGTATTACATTTCCCATGGGGACTGTCTTGAGGATGCGAAGGCGCTTGAGAGTATGATAATGGCTGAGGGAGGAACTTCCTGCGAGCTGATCACGCAGATCGGAATGGTAATAGGTTCCCACGCGGGCCCCGGAACGATCGCACTTTTCTTCCTTGCAAAGGAAAGATGACAGGAGATGACCGGTCAGTCTTTTCGATCTTCTTTCGGAGTCTTGGAAAAGAACCGTTTGGCCATGAACATGGCCGGTGCGACAGACAGGACAAATGAGAGAGGCTGTGCTTCCTGAACTCCGGCCAGACCCCTGACCATGGGAAGAAGTATCAGCATTGGGATCAGAAGTATACCCCCGCGCAGTGACGAGAGCACTGTCGCGGGGATTTTTTGTCCGCTTGACTGCATGAGCATCTCCGTGATCATGACGATCGGAAGAGGCACCTGCGACAGGCACTGAAGGATCAAAGCGCGTTTTCCGACCGCAATGACATCCGGATCGTCGCGGAACAGCCGTATCAGTTCTTCGGGGAAGATCAGAGCAAATACGGTAAGGACCGTCATCACGGCAAGTGACAGAAGAAGAGTGAACCGGTATGCTTCCCTTTGCCGCCTGTATTTGCCGGCACCGTAATTAAATGCGCATACCGGCTGGAATCCCTGCCCGATGCCCAGCGCGATCGCAACGAGAAAGAACGACACGCGCGTCACGATCGTCATTGCCGATACACCGGCATCGCCGGCAAACTGTGCAGCTTTGAAATTGATCAGGATCGTTGCCAGACTTCCAAGCCCCTGTCGCAACAGAGAAGGAAAGCCCGTTGTGATGATATCGGTCAGTTTCCCGCGTGCGGCATTGACAAAAGAAAATGCCAACTTTGACTGTGTCTTATGTGACAGGAACATATACAGAAGGATCGAGAAGCTGATCACCTGGGAGATCGCAGTGGAAAGACCCGCCCCGGCGATCCCCATCTTCATTTGGAAGATGAACAGCGCATCTCCGCCGATATTGAGCACTCCTCCGGTCAGAAGGCCGATCATTCCGAGCTTGGCCTTTCCTTCATAACGGAGCATATTGTTGAGCGTAAAACTTGAGGAGCAAAACGGCGCAACGAACATGATGTTGTTAAGATAAGCCTTTGCATATGGTGCGATCGTGGGGGTGCTCCCGAGCATTACTATAAGTTCATCCTCAAATACAAATCCGAGGATCGCAATGATAACCCCGCATATAAACGATGCGGCAAATCCGGTCGATGCCGTATAGCATGCGGAATTGGGATCTTTTGCTCCGAGAAGTCTTGAAAGGATGCTTCCGGCACCCTGGCCGAACATGAATCCGAATGCCTGGAGTATAGCCATAAATCCGAACACCACACCGACAGCTCCGCTTTGGGACGTGCCGAGGCTCCCGACGAATGCCGTGTCGACAAGATTATATATAGTCGTTGCCATCATGCTCAGGATGGTAGGTATGGCAAGAGTCACTATAAGCTTACGTACAGGGACTTTTGTCAGGCGGTCGTATTGTTGTTGTGCACTTTCATTTGACATTTCCATAGCCATGATTATACAATATCAAAATCATATTGCGCTACAGTGTCGGGTAAATAAAACATATATCAGGAGATACTAACATGAATAAACAACTTAAGACACTGGTGACGGCAGCTCTTCTTGCTGCCATGACAACTGTAGCAACTCTTGTTATCAGAATACCTGTCATTGCCACGAATGGATATGTGAACATCGGTGATACGATAGTTCTCGTTGCCGCGTGGCTTCTCGGAAACCCTTACGGCGCCCTTGCTGCCGGAATTGGTTCCGGCCTGGCCGATCTTCTTGCAGGCTATCCCGCATATATCCCCGGAACGGCAGTCATAAAATTCCTCATGGCCTTCATATGGACTCCGGTCTTTTTGTTCCTGTCCGGAAAAGGTCTTCCTTCCGCGGCATCCGCAGTTATCAGCAGCGTGATATCGGAAGTATGGATGATACTCGGTTACTTCCTGTATGAGTCTATCATTCTGGGATATGGACCGGGAGCACTCGGATCTGTCGCCGGAAACGCCATGCAGGCCGTTGCGGGTCTTGTTTTGGGCAGCATTTTGATGCTCGCGTTAAAAAAAGTAAAATACCTATTGACATACTAGGTAAATAGTATTATACTCCCCCTATACCCGAACACGCAATATGCATTTTTTGAAGTAGGAGTAGGCAGTCAAGTGATTTTACAAGGAGGAGTGATATTATGAGCAACTACAGATTTGAGACACTTCAGTTACACGTGGGACAGGAAAAACCCGATCCCGCAACCGATGCGAGAGCTGTTCCGATCTACCAGACAACTTCATATGTTTTCAGGAACAGCAAACATGCCGCAGACCGTTTCGGACTGGCAGATGCCGGAAACATTTACGGCAGGCTTACGAACTCCACTCAGGGAGTGCTCGAGGACAGGATAGCAGCACTCGAGGGAGGAAGCGCAGGACTGGCACTTGCATCGGGAGCTGCTGCGATAACGTACACAATAGAGGCACTTGCTGCCGGCGGCGGACATATCGTTGCACAGAAGACGATCTACGGAGGAAGTTACAATCTTCTTGCCCATACACTTCCCCTTTACGGCATAAGGACTACTTTTGTGGATGCCCATAACCTTGCGGAAGTTGAAGCTGCCATTGAGGATGATACAAGAGCGATCTATCTTGAGACACTCGGTAATCCCAACAGCGATATCCCCGATATCGATGCGATCGCGAAGATAGCACACGCAAAGGGACTTCCGGTTGTTGTTGACAATACTTTCGGAACACCTTTTCTTATCCGCCCTATAGAACACGGAGCAGACATCGTCGTACATTCCGCAACAAAGTTCATCGGCGGTCACGGAACGACTCTGGGCGGCGTGATCGTAGAGTCCGGTAAGTTTGACTGGAAGGCAAGCGGTAAATATCCGAACATAGCCGATCCCAACCCCAGTTACCACGGCGTATCTTTTGCCGATGCAGTAGGCCCCGCAGCATTTGTCACATATATACGTGCGATACTTCTGCGTGATACCGGAGCAACGATAGCACCTTTTTCCGCCTTCCTTCTGCTTCAGGGCGTTGAGACGCTTTCACTCAGACTCGAAAGACATGCCGAAAACACCAAGAAGGTCGTTGAATACCTCTCCAAGCATCCGAAGGTTGCAAAGGTCAATCATCCTTCTCTTCCGGATCATCCCGATCACGAGCTTTACAAGAAGTATTTCCCGAACGGCGGAGCATCTATCTTCACCTTTGAGATAAAGGGCGGACAGGAAGCGGCATGGAAGTTTATCGATAACCTTAAGATATTCTCGCTGCTCGCAAACGTTGCCGATGTTAAGAGCCTTGTTATCCATCCGGCATCAACCACACATTCGCAGCTGTCCGAAGAAGAGCTTGCCGATCAGGACATAACACCCGGAACCATCCGCCTGTCGATCGGAACGGAACATATTGATGATATCATCGCAGACCTTGACGCAGCATTTAACGCGTGATATCTTGAGGTCTAAAGGAGAAAAATCATGGGAAAAATATTTAAGAGTGCAGTTGAACTTATAGGCAATACACCTCTCGTTGAGGTTTCCAACATCGAAAAGGAACTCGGACTTGAGGCTACGGTACTTGTTAAGCTGGAGTACTTCAATCCCGCGGGATCCGTTAAGGACCGTATCGCAAAAGCGATGATAGAAGATGCGGAGAAGAAAGGCATTCTGAAAGAGGGTTCGGTTATAATTGAGCCCACCAGCGGAAACACAGGTATAGGTCTTGCGGCCATAGCCGCATCAAAAGGATATCGTGCCATCTTCACGATGCCCGAGACAATGAGTGTAGAGAGAAGGAACATCCTTAAGGCATACGGTGCCGAGATCGTACTTACAGACGGCACCAAGGGTATGAAGGGTGCCATCGCCAAGGCAGAGGATCTTGCCGAGGAGATACCCGGCGGCTTCATTCCCGGACAGTTTGTCAATCCAGCCAATCCGGCCATCCACAAGGCTACAACCGGTCCCGAGATCTGGAGCGATACGGACGGAAAGGTCGATATATTCATTGCGGGTGTCGGAACGGGTGGTACCGTTACCGGAACAGGCGAATATCTGAAGGAGCAGAATCCTTCGATAAAGGTAGTCGCACTTGAACCCGAGGATTCCCCCGTGCTTTCGGAGGGCAGGAGCGGAGCTCATAAGATACAGGGTATCGGAGCGGGATTCGTTCCCGATGTTCTTAACACGAAAGTATATGATGAAGTGTTCAAGGCTCCGAGCCAGGCGGCATTTGAGACCGCAAAGCTTCTTGCCAGGAAGGAAGGCATTTCTGTCGGAATATCAAGCGGAGCTGCACTTTACGCGGCGATCGAGTATGCCAGAAAGAGCGAGAACAAAGGCAAGACAATAGTTGCACTGCTTCCCGACAGCGGAGACAGATATTACTCCACGGCTTTGTTTGAATAAGAAAGAGCCCTAAGATCTTAAAACACCAAAAAGCGCCGGCACATATGTGCCGGCGCTTTATCTTTATCATTTCGGTAAGGGATCATTTAGTTTGTATCGGATCACTTTATGGCAGAATCCCTGTAGATGATGTCGTCCCTTGCGGGCCCGTTTGATACCATCGTGATAGGGAATCCTATCTTCTTTTCTATGAACTCGATATACTTCCTGCAGTTTTCGGGAAGCTTGTCATACTCTTTGATCCCGGTTATATCGCATTTCCATCCGGGAAGTGTCTCATAAACAGGTTTTGCCTTCTGAAGGAGACGGGTCACAGGGAATGATGTTGTCACTTCACCGTCGATCTCGTATCCGACACAGACGGGTATCTCGTCAAGATAACCGAGTACGTCCAGCACCGTAAAGGCCACATCGGTCGTTCCCTGAAGGGCGCATCCGTATTTGGATGCTACACAGTCAAACCATCCCATTCTTCTCGGACGTCCCGTGGTCGCACCGTATTCTCCGCCGTCCCCGCCGCGCCTTCTGAGTTCATCGGCAACGGCCTCATCGGTTATCTCACTTACGAATTCGCCTGCACCGACAGCGGAAGAGTATGCCTTGCAGACCGAAATGATCTGCTTTATCTCGTAAGGAGGGATGCCGCATCCGACACCGCCGTATGCCGCTATCGTATTTGAGGAAGTGACCATAGGATAGATGCCGTGGTCGCAGTCCTTGAGTGTTCCGAGCTGCCCCTCGAGCAGTATGGTCTTCTTGTTCTTGATCGCTTCGTGAAGATATGAAGAGACATCGCACACATAAGGCGCGATCATCTCTTTGTATTTCATGAGCGTATCATATGTTTCTTCAACGTCTATGAGCGGTTTGTGATACAGATGCTCGAGAAGGACGTTTTTCTGGACGCTCACGTTCTTTATCTTTTCTTTGAGCATATCCATATCATCCCACAGATCGCACACCTGGAATCCGATCTTGGCGAACTTGTCCGAATAGAACGGCGCTATGCCCGATTTTGTGGATCCGAACGATCTGCCTGCCAGTCGTTCTTCCTCGTATTCGTCAAACTTGATATGGTAGGGCATTATGATCTGCGCACGTTCCGAGATGAGTATCACCGGCTTCGGTACGCCTTTTGAAACGATGCCTTCGATCTCACTGATCAGTATGGGAATGTTAAGAGCCACGCCGTTACCGATTATGTTTACGGTGTTTTCATTGAACACTCCGGATGGAAGCGTATGAAGCGCAAACTTTCCGTACTTGTTCTTTATAGTATGTCCGGCATTTGCTCCGCCCTGGAATCTTACTACAACGTCGGCATTCTGGGCCAGCATATCGGTGATCTTTCCTTTGCCCTCGTCTCCCCAGTTTGCCCCGACAACAGCTTTTACCATTGCATTACCTCCGTAAAAAATAAAAAAGGGTGTCATAAACACAGTTATGGCCCCTTTGCCCACACATGAATATATCCCTGTACAAAAAAAAAGTCAATAAAAAACGGGCCATATTATTTATTTTTTTACCTTATTGCATTATATTAATCTGTGTGGTCACAAACGGGAGGACGGGTCAAGGTGAAGACGAAATTCCACGGCTTTTCAGGCATCAACGACATAAACAGGACAAACCGCGCTGTCATGATCCTGGCGGGTATCCTTGTCAATGTCTTGCTTTCATTTGTCATGGACAGGCTGGGGATGCCGCTCTTTCTCGATACCGTCGGTACCATTGCCGTTGCGGCACTCGGGGGATACTTCCCCGGTATATTCACGGCTGTTGCAACGAATGTGATATGCACCTTCTTTAATAACAATGCCATCTATTTTTCGGCGATCAATGCCCTTATCGCGATCTTTACTTCATGGTTTGTGAAAAGATACAACCTTAAGAAGCCGGGTGTGATCGTTGCTTTCGTACTGAGCATTGCCTTTTCTGCCGCCCTTCTTTCGACGGTTCTCCAGCTGGGCGTTTTTTCCGGAGCTTACCATCCGGTCCTGAATCAGATGTCGCATTCACTTTCAGTTGCGACATCGCTTCCACGATATCTGGCATTCTTTCTGGCCAATTTCCTTCTCAATCTTCTTGATAAAGGCCTTGCAACAGCTCTGATGCTGCTGCTCGTACAGTTCATTCCGCAAAGGATCCTCAAGGGCATAGAACGGGGCGGATGGATGCAGCGTCCGCTCTCCGAAAGCGAGATCGCTGCCATGAAGGAATGGAGCAGGGATGTCAGGACAAGCGTGCGTACCAAGACCGCAGTCACACTCGTGTTCACAGCCCTTATGATCATCATCGCGATGTCATGGATAAGCGTTAAGCTTTATTTTGACAACGTCAAGGAAGAAAAGACGAGAAATGCGGAAAATGCGGCCAAGTTTGTTGCCGATATCATTGACCCCGATAAGATCGATGATTTTCTCCGGGAGGGCCGTGCCGCGGAAGGATATAAAGAGACCGAGGACATGATGTACAAGATAAGGAACAATGCATCCGGAGTCGAGTATCTGTATGTGATAAGGATAGAAGAGGACGGCTGCAGGTTCATATTTGATCTGTCATCATGGGATGTGGAGGCAAATGAACCCGGAACACTCGTTCCTTTTGAGGAGGCGTTCATGCCGTATCTCCCCGATCTGTTTGCGGGACGTTCCATAGATCCCATCGAATCAAACGATGTGAGCGGATGGGTACTTACGGTATATTCTCCGGTAAGGGATGAGAGGGGACACTGCCTGGCCTATGTCGGTGCCGATGTTTCCCTTGTATATATGGCCGATTACATGAGTGAGTTCATTCTCAAAGTGCTCCTTATCGCACTCGGATTTTTCATGGTGATCATATCATATGCGATCTGGTCTACCGGCGTATACACGTCGTATCCGATAAGCAGCATCGCATCCTGCGTTGACCGTTTTGCCGCAACCGGAGATGATCAGGAAAAACTGGATGCCGATGTGCGCATGATCCGTGCCCTTGACATCCATACCGGAGATGAGGTCGAAAAACTCTACCATGCTATCTGCCGGATGACGGTCGATCAGGCTGACAGGATCAGGGATTTAAGACGTCTTTCCGATTCTACCGTCAAGATGCAGGACGGGCTCATAGTCACGATGGCAGACATGGTCGAGAGCCGGGACTCCGATACCGGAGCCCATGTACAGAAGACATCGGCATATGTCAGGATAATCGTGGAAGGACTCAGGGACAAAGGGTACTATGCGGAAAAGATCACTCCGAAGTTCATTTCGGATGTCGTAAGATCCGCCCCGCTTCATGACGTCGGCAAGATCAATATTTCCGACAAGATACTCAATAAGCCCGGCAAGCTAGATGATGACGAATATGAGATCATGAAGACTCATACGACTGCCGGCAAGAAGATCATGGAGAATGCTATCAGTACCGTAAAAGGCGAGAACTATCTGAAGGAAGCAAGGAACATGGCGGCATACCATCATGAGAGATGGGACGGCAAAGGTTATCCCGAAGGCCTGCATGGCGAGGTGATACCCCTGTCGGCCCGTATCATGGCTGTTGCCGATGTATTTGATGCATTGGCATCGCCGCGTGTGTACAAGCCCGCATTTCCGCTTGAAAAAGCCCTTGCGATACTTGAAGAGGGCGCCGGAACACAGTTCGATCCGAAGTGTGTGGAAGTGTTCATGGACTCGCTCGATGAGGTTAAGATCATTCTGAAGAAATACAATCAGACTGTATAGACGGAGATGAGATGACTGGTTATAAGATCGTAAAGGCAGCCGCCCTGGCTGCAGTAATATCCGGTTTGACGCTGCTTGTTCCGGTGACGGCACATGCAGACGGTGATGCGCGCCCCGGAGGCGGATATGCCGCAACCGGCCAGATCGGGGATGTCGGATATTCGGAAACGATATACGATGCAACGAACGGCCTTCCGACATCGGATGCAAATTATATTATGGCTTCATCGGACGGCCACATCTGGATCGGAGGCTACAGCGGAATCATACGTTATGACGGTACTTCGTTTGAAAGACTCGATCCTTCGGAGGGCCTTACGAGCGGCCGGGTCATCTTTGAGGACAGCCTTAACAGGATATGGGTCGGGACCAATGATAACGGAGCGGTAGTGATTGACAAAAACACTTCAAGGCACTATACGTTCAGGGACGGTCTTGCCTCATCGAGTGTGCGGTCATTTGCGGAAGATCCCGACGGTAACATATTCATGGGTACGACTGCGGGGGTTGCGTATGTCGACAATAACATGAAGCTTAACGTTTTATATGACGACAGGATAGCCGATGAAGTCATACAAAAGCTTGAGACCGACGCTTCCGGGACCATATACGGCATTACCAGGACGGGCAAGATGTTCACTATCGACAGATTTGAGGTGTCTTCATTTTACGAAAGCCCGGATCTGGGGTTAGAACATGTTTCCACATTTATGACTGACCCCGTAAACGGCGGCATCGTCTATCTGTGCACGGATGAAGACGTGATATATCACGGAAGTTTGGGCAGCAGTCTTGGCGAGATGGAAAAGATCAAAGTGGCATCCATGTCAGGGATCCGTTGGATCAGTTATGACTGCGGACGGATATGGCTTGCATCGGCACAGATGATCGGTTATCTGACTGCGGATGATCATTTCCATCTGCTCGATAACCTTCCCATGGACAGTGCGATCGAGATGATGACATCGGACTATCAGGGCAATATGTGGTTTGCATCATCCACCCAGGGCGTGATGAAGATCGCGACCAATAATTTTGTTGATATAAACGACAAATACGGTATTCCGAATGAAGTAACGAATGCAACCTGTCTTCATAACGACAGACTGTACATAGGAACAGACAACGGACTGTTCATACTGGACAGGGAAGAAGGTGCGATAACCGACAGACTGACCGAGTATCTTGAAGGTACAAGGATCAGATGCATTATGGAAGATCCCGAAGGCAATCTGTGGATCTCGACATATACGAATGATCTGGGACTTGTGTTCCAGGGCCCGGAAGGCGTTATAGAGACCTTTACAAAAGAAAACGGAATGCCTGACGACCAGATCAGATGCACGGCGATGGCGGCGGACGGATCCGTACTTGCAGGGACTAACGGCGGTCTTGCGATAATAAAGGACAAAAAGGTCATCCGCACCGTCGGCGATAAGGAAGGCATGAAGAACACGGTGCTCCTTACCGTATGTGAGGGTGACAACAATAAGATATACGCCGGAACAGACGGTGACGGCATATATATCATCGACGAATCGGGCGGCGGGGTCAAACGCATCGGACGCGAGGACGGACTGACAAGCGATGTCATACTGCGTATCAAGAAGGACGAGGAAAGGGGTGTGTATTATGTGATCACATCCAATTCCATAGAATACATCAGGAACGATACCGTTAAGGAAGTTTCGACATTTCCTTACAACAACAATTATGATATCTACGCCGATGACAACGGACTGTTATGGATACTGTCTTCCTACGGCATATATAACGTCAGCGCACAGGATATCATTGATGATAACGTTAGTCAGTACAGGATATATACGATCGCAAACGGACTTACGTGCACGGCGACAAGCAATTCTTACAGTGCGCTTGATGACCGGAAGAATCTGTATATTTCCGGACGTGAAGGAGTCAGCCGCGTAAACATAGACCATTTCTATTCGGACAGTGCGGAGATAAAAACTTCGGTCAATTCGATATACTGCGATGACACACGTATCCTGCCGGATGAGCGCGGAGTATATACGATACCGCCTTTTGACGGACGTATTAAGATCACCGCTTCCGTCATGGACTATACGATGAAGGATCCGATGGTAAGAGTCTACCTCGAAGGCAGTGATGATGCAGGTATCACGGCAAAGAGGAGCGAACTGACTTCACTTGAATACACCGGACTGTCATACGGTAATTACACCCTTCACATTCAGGTGCTCGATGATGACAGGAGTACAGTCCTTCTGGATAACAGGTTTTCGATCGTCAAGGAACCGAGGATCACGGAGCTTGTGATATTCCGGCTCATGATCGTCATGCTGCTCGTTCTGGCAGCGGGCCTTATCGTTTGGCGTGTCATGAAATCTACGGTCATCCGCAGACAGTATGACGAGATACGTCAGGCGAAGGATGAGGCGGAACGGGCCAACTCGGCCAAGTCTAGATTCCTTGCGAATATGTCTCATGAGATTAGGACTCCCATCAACACGATAATGGGTATGGACGAGATGATCCTGAGGGAGGATGCCAAGGAAGTTCCCAAGGGATACTATATGTCTGTCATCAACTATGCTCTCGATATAAGAAACGCATCCGAATCGCTTCTGGGACTGATAAACGATCTTCTTGATATGTCCAAGATCGAATCAGGGAAGATGCATCTTGTAGAGCAGGAATATGATGTATGCGAACTGCTGCGCTCGATAGTTTCCATGATCAGGGTAAGAAGTACCGAAAAGGAACTCGCGTTTGACGTTGTCGTGGATGAGATCATGCCGGTGCGGCTGTATGGTGATGCCCAGAAGATTAGGCAGATCGTGTTGAACCTTCTTACCAATGCGGTAAAGTATACCGATGTCGGAGGATTTTCACTGAATGTGACCGTGGCCGAGAGAACGGATGACAGGTGTGTCATCAGGTTTGGCGTTATGGACACCGGGATCGGGATCAAGAGCGAGGACATGGATAAGCTGTTTACGGCTTACGAGCGCCTTGATGAGGAGAAGAACAGCGGCATCCAGGGTACGGGTCTGGGACTTGATATTTCCAGAAGATTTGCCGAGCTTATGGGAGGGACGCTTACATGCGAGAGCGTTTACGGCAAAGGCAGCGAGTTCATACTTACCGTCACCCAGAAGATAATAGACAAAACACCTGTCGGGATATTCAAGGAGCATGACGAGAACGCTCAAAAAGGCCCGTATGTTCCGCTGTTTGTCGCTCCCGATGCGGATGTGCTCGTTGTCGATGACAACGCGATGAACCTTAATGTCATAAAGGGCCTCTTAAAAGCGACCAAGATATTTGTAACGACTGCTTCAAGCGGAGAAGAGTGCCTTGAGAAGATCAGGAACAGCCGCTTTAATGTTGTGCTTCTGGATCATATGATGCCCGGTATGGATGGTGTGGAGACTCTTGAGAAGATAAGGGTCGATCATCCCGATCTTCCGGTATATGCGCTTACCGCCAACGCAACAGCAGGCGAGGAGTTCTACATTTCGAAAGGATTTAACGGATATCTGGCAAAGCCCATCGACAGTGCCGAACTTGAGCGCACGATCATGAAGCATCTTCCCGAGAAAATGATGATGAAGGCAACGGCAGATGATGCGGTTGATGATCTTACCGAGATCCCCGGGAACATGGAGTGGATCAAAAATGCCGAAGGCATAACGGTTGATGACGGCATACGCAATTCGGGAGGGATATCAAACTACATCATGTCGCTTGGCATGTTTTATGACACGATAGATGAGAACCTGAAAGTGATAGAAGATGCATATGATCAGGAAAACTTCAGGCTCTATACGATCAAGGTCCACTCGCTCAAGAGCTCCGCAAGGATAATAGGTGCAAACGAACTGTCTGGACTGTGTGAGGATCTTGAGAAGGCAGGCAATCATGAGGATATTGATTTCATCCGCGAAAATCATGAAAAAATGGTTCATCTGTTCGAAGGGTTCAAAAAGATCCTTGCTCCCCTTTCGAAGGACGACAGATCGGATGAGCAAAAGGAAGATGTCAGCGAACAGGAACTTGCGGATGCGTACGAAGCACTAAAAGAGGTGATCCCTCAGATGGATTACGATTCCGTCGAGATGATACTCGGCCAGCTTTTGGAATATCGTCTTCCCGATGAGGATGCAAAGAAGATGAAAGAACTTGAGGTAATGCTGAAAAAGCTTGACTGGGACGGCATGGAGTCGCTGATCTGCGGATAAATTCAGACGGAAAAGGAGATGAGGATGGACAACAATCGTATTATCGTTACCGGAGAGCGGGAATCGTTCATCGTGAGGGTTCTCGTAAAAAAAGCAACGGATACGGGTGCTGCGTGTGAATTTGTAAAATGCACCATAGATGACATCAATGCAAAACTTGAAGGCACCGTTCTTATCGTATTGTATATGGAGGATGACCGGCCTCCCAAGGACAGTGTGCTTCATTTTATCAAAGACCGTATGGAAGAAGACGGGATAAAGCTCATCGCCATAGGGCAGTCTCCTGACATCAAACATATCCGCAACAGCCTTCCGGCAGAACTGATCTACAGTACGTTCACCCGGCCCGTTGATAATGAGGCGTTTGCCAATACCGTAACCGAGTATTTTGAAAAGATCAGATCGGGGGAGTTTAAAAAGAGCATATTGATCGTCGATGACGATGCCCAGTATCTGTCACTTGTAAGGGAATGGCTCAAGGGAACTTACAAAGTCTCCATGGCCAACTCCGGGCTGCAGGCGATAAAGTGGCTCGGAAAGAATAAGGTCGACCTGATACTGCTTGACCATGAGATGCCGGTAACAAGTGGGCCGCAGGTTCTCGAGATGCTCAGAAGCGATCCCGAGACAAGCTCGATCCCTGTAATGTTCCTTACCGGAAAGGGAGACAAGGACAGTGTCATGTCCGTAGTATCTCTCAGACCCGAGGGCTATTTTCTGAAGAATATCCAAAAGGACGAACTGCTGGAAAAACTTGCCGAATACTTCGCCCTTCACAGATAAGGAGTGGATAATGTTTGAGGTTTTAGAGGCACATCAGCAAAATTTCATGCTCGTTATGAGCGGCATCTGTGTCGCCATGGGCATACTGATGCTGTTTACAAAGTTTCTGCCGCCGAAGCGCAAATGGATACTCGTTGCGATGGAACTGTTCGCAACGCTCCTCATTTCA
Source organism: Lachnospiraceae bacterium (assembly GCA_017526745.1). Taxonomy (GTDB): domain Bacteria; phylum Bacillota; class Clostridia; order Lachnospirales; family Lachnospiraceae; genus UBA2868. The sequence continues at coordinate 57,506 of JAFXQX010000039.1, forward strand.
TTCGACCGGCTGTCATATATTTATGACGGGAATCTGAGCGACAGGGGATATGCCCTTGCAAGGATCTCAAACTTTATCGTGTTCTTTCTGACTCCTGCCATAGTCCTTCTGTTCAATCTGTATCTGTGCGACCTTCTGGCATCGGACGGGAAGTTTAAGGATTTTCCCGTAAGGCTTAATGTTGTCAGCTTTGCTTCCCTTATCGGTATGGTGCTTGCGGTCGTATCGCAGTTCACGGGTCTTTATTATACGTTTGATGCCGATAACCGTTACGTAAGAAGTCCCGGTTTTGCTATCTGCTACATAGTTCCGATAGTCTGCCCGCTCATTCAGTTTTCGGTGATCATCGGAAGAAGAAAGAAGTTTTCAAAACTGATCTTTATCAGCCTTGTTCTGTATATTTTTGTCCCGATATTATTTGCTCTCATACAGATATATGCCTACGGCCTGTCTCTGGTCAACACGGCGCTGGCTCTTGTTTCCGTAGGACTTTATATATTTACATATTTGGATATCAACGAAGAGGTGATAAAGGCTCACCGGATTGAGATGCAGACTCTTGAAAAAGAAAGAGGAAGCATGAAGCGCCTGTTTGAACAGACTGCGGTTTCTTTTGTCCGCGCCATTGACGAAAGAGACAGTTACAGATCCGGACATTCCCTGAGGGTTGCCGAACTTGCCAGAAAGATCGCAAGACAGAGCGGCAGGAGCGAGGACGAATGCGACGATGTTTATTTTTCCGCACTTGTTCATGATGTCGGAACGATAACGCTTCCCGACAACCTCATCGGAAGAGAAGATGATCTTTCCGAAGAGGAGGAACAAAAGATCAGATCCGTACCTGAAGCCGGAGCGGCGATCCTGTCAGGGATAAAGGAATATCCGGACCTTGCCGAGGGCGCAAAATACAGTTACGAACGCTATGACGGAAGCGGATATCCTGAAGGAAGAAAAGGTACGGCCATACCCTATACCGCCAGGATCATAAGTGTTGCAGATGCATTCGATGAGATGGCAGGTGCGAAAAGAACGAGGGGCGCGATACCTTCCCAGGTTATACGGGAGGAATTCGTAAAGGATTCCGGCGTCAGGTTCGATCCGGATATGGCAAAGATACTTGTCCGTATGATCGATTCGAATGAACTTGAAGTTGAATCCGAGGACAATATATCGGTCGATAAGGAGCTTTCTGTCGGGGAATACAGAAGTGCGGTGACAGCCGGCATCCCGGTAACAAACGATACGGAGGAGATATCGTTTTTATGTGATAAGGCTCCTGATGCCCCGTCGGGATTTTCACAACCGTCTGTCATATTGTTTGATTCGTTTGACAGGCATATACATGATAACCCGAGGTCGATAGAAGCATATCATTACATCGAGTACGGTGAGATATGGTTCGACGGACATTACATATCGACCGAGGCCAGAAACATGGATGTACAGGTATCGAAACGCGAAGGAGATACCGCAAATGATCGTTATTCTGTTTCTGCATCGAGGTTCGAGGATCACGTTAAGATCGTGCTGACAAGCAATGACTGCATAGTGAACGTCACGGCCGCGCTGTCCGACAGCTCCAAGTCCGCATATATCGCTCTTACCGGGGAAAACTGCAGACTGCATGATATTACCGCAGGATCCTCGGGGATTATGACCGGTGCAAAGGATATCACAAGGATCGCAGACAAGATCAGCTATATCGACAGGATGGAATCGGATATCCCGAATGTTCAGATAGACAGAACCATGTCGGCATATTCCGAAGGGGTGAAGATCAGTGACGGGATGAGGATCATATTCCATACGATGAGCCTTCCGTCGGCAAATCTTGTATGGCACTGCCCTTATATCGTTCTGTATTATTCCGAAGACGGGACGGTCGGAGGAAAGGACTACCGAGAGTATACCGTTATCAAGCTGAACGGCGAGAATGACGGCGGCGGTTCGTATTCGCACAATTCGTTCGCTATGAAGAAAAGTGACGTCTTCCCCGGATGGGATGTCTGGAAGGAGACAAACAAAAAGGGGTTGGAGTGCGAGATCGGCTTCCTGAAAAAGAAAGAGAAGGTCACTGTCATTACCGAGAATCTGGGCGTGTTCATAGAAAGCACTTCGGTCGTATCTGATGGAAATGAGACGGTATATGCGGCGATCACAGGCGATCAGTGCGCAATTACCGACATACGTATCGAGGCTTGACAAAATACTTTGGAATGTGTATAACATTTACTGTGTTAGCGTTGACTAACCCATTGTTCAGGTCAGTATTTTTACATCAGATACGGTGAATTGATATGAGTATTAAGAAGATTCTATCCGCCGCCGGCGTTTTGGCCGTGTGCGGCGGGGCGGTATTATCAATAACGGCATTCTCGGGCAAGGCCAAAGTGTACAGTACTCAGACGGCAGGCCACAGGAACATTTCGGAGATCGTTGAAGCCACGGGCGACGTGCATGGCGACAAGACCATGACATACTATTCGGACGTGACGGCGCCGGTCTCTTTTTACGAGCTGGAGGTCGGAGATGCAGTCACAAAGGGAGAAAAAGTCGTCGGGTACGATCCCTCGGATCTTGTAAAAGCTCTCGATCAGGCCCAGCTTTCATCGGAATCCGCCAAGAACACGATGAACGGACAGGTCAAGGCCAGCGACAGCAACCAGGCCAAGTTCAATAAGGCGGTCTCCGACATAGAGATATACAGAAACACATATGCCCTGTTCAGAATGGCAGGCGATTACATAGATCAGGACCAGTATCAGGAAAACTGGGATATCAACTGCATAGCAGCAGGTATCAACAAGAACATCGCCGACAAGACCGGCCAGATCAACTCTTTGAAGATCGAACTTGAGAAGGCCGAACTTGAAGGGGATACGGATGAGGTCGATGATCTTGTTGACAGGATCAAAGGACTGAACAAGGATATTGCGGATCTGAACAGTGATCTTGCAGGACTCCCCCCGGCAAACCTGTCTCCCGAGGAGTATGCGCAGAAGGTCATCGACGGCAACTGGATGTCGGACATAATGAGAAACTGGACCGAGTCGTCCACACTCCGCAATACGTATGAAAGCCAGATACTCAACTCATACCAGAAGGAACAGCTGAAGAATTCGTACGATCTGTCCACGATCAGTGTTGACATGGCACAGGAAAATGTACTCAAGGCTTCGGAAGGAATAACTGCCGAGTATGACGGTATAGTCACGGAAAGCTTTATAAACAGGGGAAGCGTTGTCAGCAAGGGAAGCCCGCTGTTTACCGTTGAGAGCAGTGACGTCATGAAGGTTGATGTCGGGATTTCAAAGTACGATATAGGAAAGATCGCAACCGGACAGCGTGCATCGGTAGATATAGCCGGCAAGCTCTATGCGGGTACGGTGACGGAGGTCAAGAGACTGGCTGTTGCCAAGGATTCCGACAAGGCGAAGGTTGTCGTATCCGTTACGATCAATGAGCCGGATGAAAACGTATTCATAGGACTTGAAGCCGATGTAACGATCTTCACGGATGAAAAGAGCGGAGCGCTTGCCATGCCGCTTGAGGCGTATTATGCGGATGATACCGGTGATTACTGTTATGTGATAAGAAACGGAGTAGTTGAGAAACAGTACATTACGACCGGGATCAAGACCGATGATCAGGTCGAGGTCATCACAGGTTTAAATGACGGTGATGTGGTCATCACCGATGCCATCACGGATGACAGCGTGGGAAGCCGCGCCCAGGGAAGTGTACAAAACTGATCCCGGAGATTATCAATGGATAAAAAGAATGTAAGCGGACAGCCACTTGATATCATAGATCTTGAAGCGGAAAAGGATACTGACGGATCTAAGGTTCTCATAGAATTCAAGGACGTATGTAAGAAATACCAGCAGGGTGATCACGAATTCTATGCACTTAAGGACGCTTCTCTTACTATCAACGAAGGAGAGATGGTGGTGATCCTGGGGCCATCCGGCGCAGGAAAAAGTACTCTCCTTAATCTGCTGGGCGGTATGGACAGTGCCACAAGCGGGCATATCATGTTCGACGGCTCGGATCTTACGACATTTAACGACAATCAGCTCACTTCATATCGCGCCCAGAACGTCGGCGTTGTATTTCAGTTCTACAATCTCATACCTACACTCACGGCGTATGAGAACGTTGCGCTCATGAAGGATATCAAGAGTGATACTACAGACCCTGCCGAGGCTCTCGATTCGGTAGGACTTGCCGATCATATGCATCAGTTTCCCTCACAGATGTCCGGAGGCGAGCAGCAGAGGACTTCCATAGCCAGAGCGATAGCCAAGAACCCGCGACTGCTTCTTTGTGATGAACCGACAGGAGCGCTTGATACCGTTACAGGCAAGGAAGTGTTAAAGCTTCTTCAGGATATGAGCCGTGAAAAAAAGAGGACTGTTGTAATGGTAACCCATAACAGTTTCTTTGCGGATATCGCGGATACGGTCATACGCGTTAAGAACGGCGGGATAGAGAGCATCATCCACAACGATGCTCCGAAGGATGCTTCGGAGGTCAACTGGTAGATATGCTCACCCGAAAAATGTGGCGCGATCTTCTGAAGAACAAGACGCAGTTCATTTCAATATTTCTCATGTCACTTCTCGGAATGCTTGTCTTTGTCGGCATCGATGCGGAAAGCTCGGGCGGGGCGGCTGCAGCCGACAGCTATTATCAGAGCCAGAATCTATGCGATATATGGGTGAACGGAGCCGGGTTTTCCGACGATGATGTAAGGACGGCGAAGAAAGTATCGGGAGTAAAGGATGTTGAAAAACGCCTGACTCTTACGGGAAATGCCGAAAAATATGACAACGCCTATATGCACATCAACTTCATGGATTCCAACAATATCAATAGACTCCTTTTGTACGACGGCATTCAGTTTGATCCTGATAAAGACGGCATGTGGGTTCAGGAATGGTTTGCAAGGACTAACGGCATAAACATCGGTGATACGCTCACTGTCAAGATCGACAGCATGAAGATCGACGGGATCGTAAGAGGAATAATAGATGCTCCGGATTATGTGTATTATGTTTCCGAGATGGATGTCATGTATCCCAATTATCAGAAATGCGGACTGGTGTTCATGCCGTCTTCGATGTTTCCGGATCAGCCGGTAAGATACAACCGTCTTATCGTTGACGTAAGGGATGACATGAGCGATGAAGCGGATATCGCAGTCATAAAGGAAAGACTCGAGGATGCTTTTGACAGGGATGATATAGCGGTCACGGGACGCAGCCAGGATCTGAGTTTTTCGACATTTGACGCCGAAGTAAAGCAGCATCATGCCATGGGAAGCATGTTCTCGATCGTTTTTCTGGCTATCGCCCTTCTCGGGATAGTCACGACGATGGCAAGGGTAACGGCCGGTCAGAGAACCGTGATCGGAACAATGAAGGCATTGGGATTCAAAAAATCTACGATAACGATGCATTACATATCTTACGGATTTGTTATAAGCACGATAGGATGTATCACGGGAGCCTGGATCGGATATGTGACGATGCCGCCGTGGATACTCGGGATGTTCGAGGGAAGCTATCTGATCCCCAACCTTAAAGGAAAGATAACCGCAACCGATATTTATGCCACATGTCTTGCAATAGCCGTATCAACACTTGTGAGCTTTCTGTCATGCCGCAAGGAACTTCGTGACATGCCTGCAGTCACGCTCAAACCTCCGGCGCCCAAGAAGGTCAGACATTCCGCACTTGAAAAAAGCAGGCTGTGGTTAAAACTTGATTTTGCGACGCAGTGGAACATAAGAGATGTGTTCAGAAACAAGATGAGGAGCCTGATGGGCATCATGGGAGTGCTCGGCTGCGCGATGCTGCTCGAGTGCGGTTTCGGATGTTTTGATTCCATAAACGGACTTATGGACAAAATGTACGGTGAACTCATGACCGCTGATAACAAGATACTTTTGTCTTCGGATGCGGGGGCCGGTTATGCATATGATCTTTCCAACAAGTACAAAGGACAGATGATCCAGGAATCAAGCGTTGAATTCATGTCCGGCGATGTCAAAAAGAGCGGGACGGCAACGATAGTAGACGAGGGCAATTACGTACATATCCAGGACAGTGATTTTCGCTCCGAGAAGCTTTCGGACTCCGGGATAGCGATGACGTACAAGATGGCAAACCTTCTGGGCCTTAAAGCCGGTGACAGGGTTAAGTGGCATTTTGTGGGAGACGATAAGTGGCAGAACAGCCGTATCGCGCAAATATACCGTGATCCCTCGATACAGGGCATCACAATGAGAAGAAAAGTATATGAGAGTATGGAGTATACTTTCCGCCCGACGTCTGTTCTTACGAACATGACTGTCCCATCCGACATTACGGATGATGACGAGGTCTCATCGATCCTAAATGTCGCCCAGATGAAAAGCTCTTTTCAGGAGACGATGGAGATGATGAACGCCATGGTGTATATCATGGTCATAGCGGCTGTTCTTCTCGGAGTTGTTGTGCTCTATAATCTGGGTGTGTTATCATTTGTTGAAAAGACAAGAGAAGTTGCCACCCTTAAGGTGCTCGGGTTCAACTCATCGGCCATCAGAAGGATACTTCAGAAACAGAACATCTGGCTGACATCGATAGGTATAGTGTTCGGACTCTATGTAGGCTGGGTGATGCTGTACGTCATATGCACGACCGTATCCGAGACTCTTGATATGTACCCGATAATAAGCGTTGCCACATACATATATTCCATAGCCGGAACGTTTGCCGTATCGGTGGCAGTCAACTTTATGTTCTCGAAAAAGGTGAAGACGATCGATATGGTCGATGCCTTAAAGGGTGTTGAATGATCGGGAGGAAATGCATGATCACAGATGATATCAGGAAGAGACTGCAAGCTCTTAGCGATGAGAAATACCGTGATTTTCAGATACCGGTGATCGCAACGGTACGAGCCGACAGGGTCATAGGGGTAAGGACCCCCGAACTTCGAAAACTTGCCAAAGAGATCTCAAAAAGAGAAGATATCGGGGATTTCCTCTCCACGCTTCCTCATGATTATTTTGACGAGGATCAGCTTCATGCGTTTGTGATCTCGGGCATGAAAGATTATGATGAATGCATACGGCAGCTGGATCGCTTTCTTCCGTATGTTGATAACTGGGCCACATGCGATCAGATGTCACCCAAGGTCTTTGCGAAGAACAGGGCAGCCCTGATCCCTAAGACAGATGAATGGCTGTCCTCGGGACATACATATACCGTAAGGTTCGGGATAGGAATGCTCATGGAGCATTTCCTTGATGATGATTTTGATGTAAAATATCTTAAAAAGGTTGCCGCGATAAGGTCGGATGAGTACTATATCAATATGATGATCGCATGGTATTTTGCGACAGCGCTAGCCAAGCAGTATGAGACGGCGCTGCCTTTTATCGAGGGACAAAAAATGGATGCGTGGACCCACAACAAGGCGATACAAAAGTGCGTAGAGTCCAATAGGATCCGGCCCGAACAGAAAGAATACCTCAAAAAGTTAAAGATAAAAAAATAGAAGGAGCAGCTTCTTAACATGAACAGGAAACTGTGGACAGGCGGATATACGGTTCTTAATGTTTTATACTTTGCAGCGTTTTGCACCGTTCATGCTTATGCCGCAGTTTTTCTTCTTTCCAGGGGTTTTACTAACACACAGATCGGAATACTCCTTGCGGTTGCCAATATCACATCCGCACTGTTTCAGCCCTTTATAGCAGGCATCATAGATAAGGGCGGCTGGCTTTCCAACCGGAGGTTCATACTCATTTCCTGCCTGATCATATTCTTCGGAAGTCTGATCCTGTATTTTTGCGGCAATAACAAGTCGCTCGTATTTACGGTATTTGCGCTTATCTATATGATCCAGTTCGCATACCAGCCGGTCATGACCGCGCTGTGTTTCGAATACCAAAAAAAAGGATGCTATATATATTACGGGCTTGCAAGAGGCCTGGGGTCCGCAGGTTTTGCAGTTACATCTGCACTGATCGGCGGTGCGGTAGAAAAGGACGGCGCTTCGCTTTTGATGAGCGTTACGGCTGTGATCATGGCAGCCTCCTATGTCGCCGCTTTTTTTTTCAGGCCGTCTGATACCGCAGAAAAAGCAGAAACCCGGGATGAGACTTTGACAAGGCAGAGTCCGTCAGGAGGTTTTGCCGGATTTTTCAGGCATTATCCCGCATTCGGATTTTTTACCGTAGCTACGATCCTGTTCTTTTTCTCACATAATATGATCAACGATTTCATGATCCAGATCGTCCGTTCATTGGGCGGCGGTGAGACTGTGCTCGGATATGCCAACTTTCTGCAGGCGATACTCGAACTTCCCGTAATGACACTCAGCGGTCTTATATTAAAAAAAGTATCACCATCTTTCCTGCTTGTATTTTCAGGTGTCGCTTTTTTTGTTAAGATACTGATACTTGTGTTTGGAAACAGCCTTCCGTGGGTATTTGTCAGCCAGAGTTTCCAGCTGTTCGCATATGCGGTGTTCATACCCGCATCTGCATTTTACGTAAGTTCCACAATGGCTGACGGCGATCAGGTGAAGGGTCAGGCATACTTTACGAGCGCCATAACCGTTGGCGGCGTGTTTTCCAATCTGGTAAGCGGCGTCATACTTGACCGCCTGGGGATGAAACCGATGTTGATCACTGGATCGGCGGTGTGTTTTGCGGGCGTGATATTTGCGTTTGCAGCGATAAGAGCCCGTGATATCAAAGGAGAGATCAATGAAAACCGGTGACGGAGTAAATGAAAATTTAGCGGAGTCGTTTTTTTTAAGCGAATACTTCATGACCGGAACATTTACCTGTGCTGCGCTGATGGGATTTCTTTCTTTTGCCCTGTTAAACGACGAGGGATTTTCCTATACAAGGTTTTCCCTGCTGGTCAAGGTCATTACAACGGTTTTCATGTATTATGCCTTCAGGCATTATGAGTGGGATATAACAAAAGGCCTTATGGGCGGTGTACTGTTCTGCCTTATGTTTGAGGAGGCTTATCTGGTCCTCGGAAGGCTGTGGCAGGAGGCCGATTTTGACAAATACCTTGTGGCAGGACCGCAGGGAAGCATATATCTTGCATCTGCCGGGATGTCTCTTCTGATGACGATAATCATCACGATCAATCATTTTGTCATAAATTATTCCAACCGGGGGAAACCCGAAAACGTGGAGTTTAACCGGATGGCAATGATCTTTAAGTTTTGCGTCTATGTCATACTTATCGTATCAAACTGCATGCTCGGATTTGCACCTATAGTCTTATGGAGGAACTCCCTCCGGTATCTGACCGATATGTCCGTGCTGCTTCTTCTGGTCTGCGTCGAATCGCAGCTTGACTCATTTAAGATAATAAGGAAGGAACTTCTTGCTCAGATGCAGGAAAAAGAAGAGACATCGTGAAGGTAAGAAAACGGCTGTCCGGAATATGGCTGATGTCCATGGCGCTTCTGTCACTCGGGGCGTTTACTGTTTTTTATGTTGCCCAGATGTGGCTGAACATCCTGTTTGCTTTTTATCTGTTTCTGGCGATATTCCAGTTCATTGCGCTCACCATCTATATGGTTGGCCCGGACAAACTTCCGAACAGGGCATTAAAGATAATTTACAGGCTGTTATACGCCTCATCGTTTATCGTCATTCCGGCATTTTTGTTTATCTTTACGGGACTGCTCTCGCAGTACCATGTAAAGATACCCGACAGCATAGATGCTGCCGAAATCCCGGTAAATGAGATACTTCCCGAAGATCAGACGGTAGTATATAATACCGGTGCGGTATATATAATCTTTCCGGAGTATTCGAGCATCGATCTTGTGTGCAAAGACCGTCCGTCCAAATCGGATGATTCCATAACCTGGTGCAGCGCAGCTGCATTCCAGCACGAGGTCAGTCTCGGATTTACCCACGAGAATATTGAGGGCGATCATGCATCGGGAGGTACGCTGTATCACAGTCCTTACCACAAAGATGCATATGCGGCGTTCACGTTTTCACAAGGCGATTTTTCGTTTGACTTTGAAAACGCAGCCGATGCGATATGTTCTTCCGCGGATGCCGGCGGAAGCGGCTTCATGCAGTTCGGACTCATAGACGGCAACAAAAACGTTCTCAGTTTTGATCGTCCCAGGGCAAGATGCTACAGGGCACTTGCCGAACTTAACGGTCATGTGTGCATCATCGACTCGGTCAGGATGCTGCATTTTTACGAATTCATGTCGGAGCTTGCAAGACTGGGCGTTACCAATGCGGTATATATGGATATGGGAGCCGGTTGGAACTATTCATGGTACCGGAATGCCGCGGATAAAGTAGTGACGCTTTTCGGGCTTCCCGTGCCGTGGTCTCATAACTGGATAGTATTTCGAAAATAAAACATAAAGTGAAAGAGGAAGGAATCATGGAAGAAAAAAGAGAAGGTTTTGGCAGCAGGATAGGATTCATTCTGGCAGCGGCGGGTTCCGCGGTCGGTCTCGGAAATATCTGGAGATTTCCGTATCTTGCGGCAAAATACGGCGGAGGTATTTTCCTGCTCACCTATCTGATCCTTGTCGTGACATTCGGTTTCTCGCTTATGGTGACCGAGATATCGCTCGGACGAAAGACAGGAAAGAGTGTCATAGGAGCTTATAAAGATGCCGATGGAAGGTTCGGATTCTTAGGCCCTGTCGCATCGCTCGTTCCTTTTATCATCACTCCGTACTACTGTGTTATCGGCGGATGGGTCATAAAATATCTTGTCACTTTTGCAAGCGGTCAGGGTACTCTTGCAACAGACGACGGTTACTTCGGAGGCTTCATCTCGGAACTGCCGGGACCGTCGGCCTATTTCCTGATATTTGCATTTCTTACCGCAGCCGTTGTCATCTTCGGTGTCGAGAAAGGTATAGAAAATGTCAGTAAGGTACTCATGCCGATACTTGTGATACTGTCGGTAGGTATCGCGGTATATACGATGACTCTTCCGGGTTCCGGAGCGGGAGTCAAGTATTATCTTCTTCCGAACCTCAGCGGTTTTACGCTGTCCAAGTTCCTAAAGATGATAGTTGCAGCCATGGGACAGCTGTTTTATTCAATGTCGCTCGCCATGGGCATCATGGTCACATACGGTTCCTATATGAGGAAACAGGACTCCATCGAAAAATCGACCAGACAGATCAGCTTTTTTGATACGCTCATTGCGATCATCGCAGGCCTGATCATCGTTCCTTCGGTGTTTATATTCAGCGGCGGCGACGAAGCTGCTCTTAACGCAGGTCCCGGACTTATGTTCGTGACACTGCCCAAAGTGTTTGACTCAATGAAAGGCGGACCCATAGTCGGATGCGCATTCTTTGTTCTTGTGGCCTTTGCTGCACTGACATCTTCTGTATCGCTCTTGGAGACCATGGTATCGATAGTTACCGAGAAGTTCGGATTAAAGCGTTTTGCTTCAACCCTTGTATGTCTTTTGATCGTATTTATTCTGGGAATGCTTTCGGTGATGGGATACAGCAACTTAAGCAGCTTTACTGTCTTCGGATACCAGATACTCGATTTCTTTGATTTTATATCAAACAATATAATGATGCCGATCGTTGCCCTTCTGACATGCATCCTGATCGGCCATATCGTAAAGCCGGCATATATTGAAGAGGAGACGACTCTTAACGGTGAGAAGTTCAGATCAAAGGGCCTTTATGAAGTGATGACAAAGTTTGTCTGCCCCGTATTTATGATCATCATCCTTCTGACTCCGTTTTTTGTCGATCTGTGATATGAACAAAAAAACCCCGGAAACCTGACAGGGTTTCCGGGATTCGTGCGGAAGATGGGACTTGAACCCACACGAGCGCATTGCTCACAAGATCCTTAGTCTTGCTCGTCTGCCAGTTCCGACACTTCCGCTTAATGTTGTAAGGGGGGACCCCTCCGCAACATTCAGTATAATATCAGCATTTTCGTTTATAGTCAACACAAATTTCTTCCGGAGGATCCGATCCATGGAAATAATCGTTCTAGTGCTTGGAATAGTAAGCTTTATCATGTCCTTTGTCATCGTCGGGATAATACCGGCGACTCTTGCGATCATACTCGGTATCGGACGGCTTCTCGTCAAAAAGAGGCCACAGACAAAGCTTGCGAGGACAGAGACCGTTATCGGCGTGGTGTTTGCGATCATAGCGATAGTAGTAGCTGCATACGTTTATTTTGCGGGCGTTATGGATATTGATTTTGTTAAGATCGTAAGAGAAGATATTCAGGACTTTCTGAACATTTTCAAGCGCGGATGATGTGTGTCAGGATGCCGGAACATGAAATATATCATAATATCAAGTTAAAAATGTGACAGAATCCTTGATATATTATACAAAAGTGACTATAATAAGGTTTATTACATGACCGTTTTTGGTTAATATCAATAACAAGGAGATGTTAGACATGGCTACAACCGACTCAAGAAGAAAGTTTTCCGGACCGGCAGCAACCGGCAAAAAGGGTGGCAAGAAGGTGGCAGGATCCAAGATCAATCTTCGTACCACTCTTATTCTTTATGCTCTTTTGCCGCTGCTTTGTTCGTCGGTCATATTAAGCATTGTGCTCATCAGTAAGAGTACCGCTGAAATGAAGAAGTCCACGGCAAACTCACTCGTTACGATCGTGGAGGGGACCGGAGAGGCATTTGACTATGCGACCGAGACAGACGGAGACATACTGAAAGCATATTCCTCGGCGCCGGTGATCATGGATGCCCTGAAGAATCCTAATGATCAGGCTGTTGTAGCCAAGGCCCAGCAGTATACGCTTGATTATTTCGGAAAGCTGGAAGGTTTTGAGGGAATATACCTAGCTGATTGGAACAGCGTTGTTATCACCCACCCAGTCGATGCTGTCATAGGAAAACAGCTTCGTGAAGGTGATGCCTTAAAGGGCCTTCAGGATTCGATACTTGCAGCGGACGGGATATATAATACCGGCATCATGACTTCCCCTGCATCGGGACAGCTCATAATGTCATTGTATTATCCCGTTATGGATAACGGTGCTCCGTTAGGCTATGTAGGATGCGGTGTATTCGTTAACAGCATAGCATCAAGGGTAACAGACGTTTCCGGACTCGGCCTTTCAAGTGCTTATACGTATTTCGTGGACAGGGAAGGAACGATGCTCTATCATCCCGATGAGTCCAAGATCGGTAATCCCGTAGAGAATGCGGCGGTAAAGGGACTTGTTGCAAAGCTTGCCGTAGGAGAGCATCCCGCTCCCGACTGCATCACATATGAATACAAGGGTGCCGATAAATATGCCGCATATTATATAGGCGAAGGAGACCACTATATAGCGGTCCTTACCGCAGATGCAAAAGATGTCCTTGCCGGTATCAATGCCACAAGAACGACAACGATCATCATATGCATAGTCTGTATCGTGTTCTTCATGATACTTGCAATGTTCATAGAGAGGATCATCTCCTCACCGCTTAAGAGCATAGCCGATTCGATCGAAAAGCTCTCCACCGGTGATGTTACGGTTGAATGTAATGCCCAGTCCCATATCAAAGAGACTCTCAGCATCATCAATGCGTTCAAGGATCTCAAAAATGCCCTGTCCACTTCGATGAAGTCTGTTAAGGATTCCGCTTTCGTGCTCAACAATGCGATCGTTAACGTTGACGGAATGACAGGCAACAATGTTGAGTCGGTATCGCAGATCAATATGGCTATCAATGAGGTCGCACAGACATCACAGTCCGTTGCAGAGAATGCGCAGACCATGGCTGAAAAGGCTGCAGATCTCGGTAATGATATAGAGATATTAAATGATAACGTTCAGAAGCTCTTTGACGCATCCCAGGCGATCAAGGGAGCGAACGATGATGCTACCGACTGCATGAAGTCCGTATACGCCGGAGCAAATGAATCCGTTGAGGCAATGCAGAACATAGCGGACAAGATCTCCGAGACGAACAATGCGATCGCGGAGATCGGAAGCGCAGTTCAGGCTATCGAGACTATCGCGGCACAGACAAACCTCCTGTCGCTCAATGCCTCGATCGAGGCAGCACGTGCCGGAGAAGCCGGCCGCGGATTTGCGGTTGTTGCGGATGAGATCAGAACGCTTGCAGATTCTTCTGCTGAATCCGCCAAGGAGATCAAGCAGATCATCGAAAACGTCATCGTTCTTTCAAACGGAACCGTTGAGATCAGCAACCGTGTATTTGATGTTATCAACAAGGAACAGTCCGATATCGAGATGGCTCAGGAGAAGTTCAATGTTCTGTCGGATTCCGTTGAAGCATCGATAAGTGAGATAGATACGATCAGACAGATGACGGATAAGCTTGATACGATCAAGGTGGAACTGTCCAATACGACGACAGAGCTCGGAGCCATTTCCGAAGAGCTCGGAGCTTCGGCAGAAGAAGTTGCCGCATCGTGCCAGACCGTTACGGATGCATGTACCGATACCCAGTCCTCGACGGCCGAGATGCGTAACATCAATGAGGACATGAGTGCAGCCATAGAGTTCTTCAAGATCTCCGAAAGCTGACACAGAGCTCTCAATATTATGTAAACCAATCCATTGCCTGCATCAGATGATGCAGGCAGTGTCATGTCATAGGAAGATCGCAAAACAGGGGAATCGTAAGCATGCTCAAAGATAAGGATATCAGGGAACCGCTGTTCTTTTTCCTTGAAGAGGAATACGGAAAGGTCCGGATACTTGAGGAAAAGAACATAGGAAGGTCGCGAGCGGATGCGGTAATGGTAACAGAGGATGCGATATTCGGCATTGAGATAAAGAGCGATGCCGATACGTATGCAAGACTGTCGCGTCAGGTCAGTGATTATGACAAATACTACGACAAAAACATCGTTGTCGTCGGCTCCACTCATGCCATGCATATCTCGGAACATGTGCCCGAACACTGGGGTATCATTACGGTCGAAGAAGAAGACGGCAAGCCGGACCTCTACTACCTGCGCCGTCCGAAAGCCAATGCGGGTGTCACGATGCGGAGAAAACTTGAATTCCTCTGGAGACCCGAACTTGTTAAGATCCAGGAAAAGTTTGACATGCCCGCTTACAGCCGAAACAGCAGATCGTTCGTTGTTGACAAGATCGCAGTTCGGGCGGAGGAAGGAACAATACCCGAAGATGCCCTGCAGGAGGAAATAATCGAGTTGCTTTTTGAACGTGATTATAATACTATATTTGAGGAAATCAACGAATACAGACGGTCGCGGGGAGTCCACAAAAGAAGGCGCCGCGCCGTGAACAAAAAACGAAGTAAATGACCTTTGAGGGAAGGATAGGGAGTATGGAAAACGAAAACAAAACCATAGGCATCTTAAAGCCGATCATCACGCTGGTATGCGTGTTTATCATTGCCGCTGCCGTTGTTGCCTGCACGGTGATCTTTACAAACGGTCTTGTCGGGTACAAAAATGACAGGGCAGGTGGACTGTCGGCAACAGGGTCCGCAAGCGTGGATTTTGAGGCCGATCTTGTTGTATGGCGCGGAACCTATTCGTCCTTTGCCGAGACGACATCGGAGGCATATTCGAGGCTTGGCAGGGATACGGATAAGATCAAAAGATTCCTGGATGAATACGGCATCGAAGAAGATGATGTGGTGTTCTCCGCTATCGATATATCAAGAAGATATTCCTCGAACTATAACGATGCCGGAAACTATGTCGGTGATACTTTTTCCGGATATGAACTGTACCAGACCGTGACGGTATCTTCGGAGGATGTTGATCTTGTCGAGGAAGTCTCACGTGACATCACGGAACTCATTGAAGACGGCGTGGAATTTACTTCCAACTCCCCGGAGTATTATTACAAGGATCTTGACTCGTTAAAACTTGAACTTGTCGAGGCCGCAACGAAGAATGCCAAGGAGAGGATCGACCTGATGGCACAGGGAAGCGGATGCCGTGTCGGGAAGCTCATTTCCTCCAACCTCGGCGTGTTCCAGATCACGGCCAAGAATTCTTCGGATGACGAGTACAGCTCGGGCGGTACATATAACACATCATCGCGCGAGAAGACGGCGACAATAACCGTCAAGCTCAACTACAGCGTCAAATAGCAGCAGGGTATTATACAGGGAGATCAAATGGATCGAGATTACATAATCGCAACGGCATCAACGTGCGATCTTACACGCGAATATCTTGAGGAGCATAATGTTCCCTACATCAGTTATTCTTATATATTGGACGGCAAGGACTGTGAAGATGACTGCCGGGAAGGAACCAGGACAAGGATCTACAGTATGATGCGGGAAGGAAAGCTTCTTTCCACATCTGCGATCAATATGTACACCTACCGCGAATTCTTTGAAGGCCTGATAAAGGACGGTGACAAAACGGTCATCTTTCTTGATATGACAAGGCCCCTTTCTTCTTCGTACAGATACTGTGACGAGGCCATAGAAGATCTTAAGGAAGACTATCCGTCAAGCCGTATCATCAATGTTGATACAAGATGCGTGTCCGGAGGACTCGGGCTTCTGGTCAGAAATGCGGTAAAGCTCTATGAGGAAGGCATGTCGGAAGAAGATATGCTTTCGTGGATAGAAGATGTAAAGCTTAAGATAGCCCACAGATTCACGGTGGATGATCTTAACTGGTTAAAAAGAGGCGGGCGTGTATCCAATGCATCGGCGCTTGTCGGCACGCTCCTGTCGATCAAGCCTGTCCTGTACGTTCCGGATGAAGGGACGCTTGTTGCGGCCAACAAGGTAAGGGGCCGCAAGATGGCGCTCAATTCCATAGTCTCATCAATAAAGAACGATCCGGTCGAAGGAGACGAACCCGAATTCCTGATCAACCATGCCGACTGCCTTGCGGATGCGGAGTATGTGAAGGACCGCATTCTTGAACTGCATCCCGGCGCAAAGGTTGATATATCTCAGCTCGGTGTTGTCATAGGTGCCCACTGCGGGCCCGGCCTTCTGGCTGTGTTCTATTTTACGGATGCGAGAAGATCATAAAACATGAAGATAGACATTCTCGCGGTCGGAAAGATCAAAGAGCCCTATCTAAGGGATGCAATTGCCGAATACTCCAAGCGTCTGTCGGGGTATGTCAGATTAAATATCATTGAAGTCAAGGATGAGAAGACGAGCGAAGGTGCGAGCAGTCATGAAAATGACCTCGTAAGATCAGCGGAAGGCGTACGCCTGTTAAAACACGTTGATGACAGCGCCGTTCTCATCCCTCTTTGTATAGACGGAAAGGAAATGTCTTCCGAAGAATTCTCCGGTCTTATCGCCTCATATGAAAACAAAGGCTGCAGCCATCTGCAGTTTGTGATAGGCGGTTCATTGGGGCTTGATGATGCACTTGTCCAAAAGGGAGATATGAAGCTGTCATTCTCAAGGATGACATTTCCCCACATGCTCATGCGCGTCATACTTCTCGAACAGCTCTTCAGGGCATACCGTATCAAATGCGGTGAACCCTATCACAAGTAAAAGGAACGTATACTATGTCAAGATCACATGCTGCCATTCATATACCCGCATTCTTTGTATTATCTGCATTGCTGTTTTCAACCTCATGTTTTGCAGCCCCCCTTGTTAAAGAGCAGAAGTACACACAAAAGAGCACTTCGAAACTTGAGTGCTTTGATGCCAAGGTGACCGTCATGGAACATGATAAGACCGGAGCAAAGGTCGTCATCATCAAAAACGATGATCCGAACAGATATTTTATGCTCCAGTTTGATACGCCCGTTTCCGATGACAGGGGTATCCCTCACGTGTTCGAGCATTCCGCAATGAACGGTTCTCTCAAATACAATTCAAGAAGCCTTGCAAAAGCATTGTTCTCAAAAGGGTTCGTCACTTTCGGGAACGCATATACCGAGGACAGATGCACGGTCTATCCGATAGCATCCCTTTCCGAAAAGCAGCTCCTGAAACTTGCCGATTATTACACCGACGCATGTTTTGAGCCGCTCCTTCTTGCAAACGAGGATATCTTCAGATCGGAAGCCTGGTCATACTCCCTTCCCGACAAGGATTCCGACATAACCGTGGGAGGAACGATCTATTCGGAAATGAGCACAGAGTATACGGCCGGGAGGGATGCACTCAGAAAGGCTTTACGGATCCTTTATCCGACAAGCAGTGCGGCACATGAAGCGGGAGGGGTGCCTGATGAACTGCTGACTCTTAAGTATGAAGATGTCAAAGAATACCACAGCAGGTATTATCATCCTTCAAACTGCATAGCTTATCTTTACGGCGACATAAAAAATCCCGATGATTTTCTCGGCCTTCTTGACACATATTTTTCCAAATACGAAAAAAAGAACTTCGCGACCAAGGCATGCGAACCCGGAAGGCTTAGCGGATATTCGAAGAGGGAATATGATTTTCCGGCATCTATCGATGCCTCATCATCCGACGGATCGGAGATGGTATATGCCGTTGATATGAAAGACCTTGCGGGCGTTACAAAAGAGGAACTGTATGCCTTCAGGAACATGTGCAATCAGTCGTCGTCAACCATGATGATGACGCTTCTTTCGCGTTTCCCGTCTTCGAATTTTGATATGGGGATAGAGTCCGAAAAGGGCGTATCGGTCCTGACCGTAAACGCACACCGCATGAAGAAGGAAGATGCGGATGCATTTAAAAAATGCGTATCGGACATATTTACCGGTCTGTCGAAGGACGGCGCCCCTGATCTTGAGATAGAAAACTTCAGAAAGAAAAAAGAGTTCGACCACATGCTCTCGCGTGAAGGATCAAATACCGCACTGATGCTTCTTCTGAGCAGCGCACTCATGGAGTCAAACGGCGGATCACCCTGCACATACATGGACATGATCGATGCCTATAAGGACATGACCTGGTTTGATAACGATGCCGTAAAGACCGTATCTTCCATGCTGGCTGTCCCCGAAAGAGCTGTCATGACGGTCGTGACAAACAAGCCCGGTCTTGCCGAGGAAAAAGCAGAACTTCTGGCCGAAAAGCTTGCAAAGATGAAAGAGAAGATGACGGCTGAGGAGATAACAAAACTTGTGGATACCACAAAGAGGATAAAAGAAGCATCTTCCGATGATCCTTCCCGGTATCTCGATAAGCTGTGCGTGGCCGAAATCTCCGATCTTGCAGAGGACGCCGTTTCGTTCGATATTGATGATCATAAGGATACAAAGGGCGTCCGGCAGATCTTTGCCCCTATAGGCCGAAAGGGCATCAGCAGCACAAAACTGTATCTTGATGCGCCGGTACCCGATGAAGAAGACATATATTTCCTGGCGCTTTATACGGATCTTGTAAACGGTCATTTCATACCGGCCGGAGGCACCTCGAGAAATGACATCCCGGGCCTTATCGGTTCGCTTACGGCAGACGGCCAGACAATAAGCCTGGAGGTCTCTTCATTCGGAGATGTTTATACCCCTTATGTTACAGCGGATTTTGTTTGTGCCTCGGGTGATGAAAAGGCAGCTTTCGAACTCTTATATGACAGGCTGTTTGACAGCGACTTTACAAATACCGACAGGATAGCAAAGGGCATAGAGGCGATAAAGCGTACCGTAAGATCCAATATCGACTCCCACCCCGAGAAAATGACCATGCTCCTTGCGGCATCTTCCGGATCGAACGGTGCCTCGTATTATGAGAATACACATTACATTGAATACTATGATTTTCTGCAAAAGGCATCGGCCGACATCAAAAAGGATCCGAAAGCATTTTCGAAGAAACTTGAAGATATTTCAAAATACCTTGATTCTGCGGATGGTACGGTGCTGACCTTTGCTGCCGCTTCGGATGCAAAGGATGATTACCTCGCTTCGGCAGCAGCCTTTACCGGTAAGCTCGGAGGGGACGTGTATAAAAAGGTTTCATATGATCTTACGAAGTATGAATATCCTCTGGCCGTATCCACGAACAGCAATATGGCCTGCAATGCGATATCATCCCCCGGATCTTTCCGCAAGATGAATGCGGATAACAGCGCGGCAGAGGATGTGGCGCTTTCGGTACTGACGGACCAGTATCTGTGGCCTGTCGTAAGAAACAATTTCGGCGCATATGTATGTGACTATGAGAATGACGATGATCTTGTATCGTTATACAGTTCAAGGGATCCGTACGGTGCGCAGACGCTCGATGTATTCTGTTATGCTCCCGATGCCTGGCAGGTGATAAGAAACGATCTTACCGCCAAAGATCTTGATAATTACATCTTCACCGCATATGCACAGGAAACTCTCTCGAAAGGAGAGATAAAGGATGCGATGAATGCTCTTGACGGGGCGGTAAAAGGCCTTGGTGGCGGCCGGCTCGTAAAACTTGCAAAAGATCTTAAAAAGACCGGTCTTACGGACCTGGCAAAATGCGATGCGTTATTTGAGGACCTTAAAAAGGAGGGACAGATGGTAACGGCCGGCCCCGCACAGCTTATCGATAAGGACAGAAAGTTTTATAAAACGGTTCTTGCACCGTTTGCGAAATAAAGGCATGTATGATAACATCTTCTGTGTGATTTTTACTAAGCAAAAAGGAGAACTATTATGAAAAAGATCATTTCAGTGGCACTTATCGCGGGAATGCTTCTCGCACTTACGGGATGCGGCTCAAAATCATCCGCATCGGATCTTGAGTATATCAAGGAAAAAGGAACGCTTATCGTCGGTATCACGGATTTCGCACCGATGGACTTCAAGGACGGTGAAGGCGAATGGGTCGGATTTGATGCGGAACTCGGACGTATGGTCGCCGAGGATCTCGGAGTTAAGATCGAATTCGTTGAGATCGACTGGGACAACAAGATACTCGAGCTTGACAATAAGAGTATCGACTGCGTATGGAACGGCATGACGCTGACAGACGAAGTCAAGAATTCCATGAACTGCACAAAGCCATACTGTAAGAACGCTCAGGTCGTTGTCGTGAAGGCTGACAAGGCTGATCAGGCAAAGGACGAGGCAGGTGCATCCACACTTTCATTTGCGGTTGAGGCAGGCTCAGCCGGAGAGGCCGTTGCCGAGGAAAAGGGATGGAATTACACCTCACTTTCCGCACAGGCAGATGCACTCATGGAAGTTGAAGCAGGTTCATCGGATGCATGTATCATCGATCTTCTGATGGCAGGTGCGATGATCGGTGAGGGAACAAGTTATGCCGATCTTACACATACGGTAGAACTTACCGAGGAAGAATACGGTGTCGGCTGCAGAAAGGGATCGGATCTTGCTGCATTCCTTGACGAGGAATTTGCCAAGTTTGCCGAGAACGGATCTCTGGAAGCCGTTGCCGAAAACTACGGCGTTCAGTACGCACTTATCAAATAAGAGATAAAAACATTGTTAGCGACTGTTACTGCGACCCTTTTAGGCGGGTTTCTTACAACTTTAAAACTGTTCGCACTTACCCTGCTGTTTTCACTTCCGCTGGGACTGGTGATCAGTTTCGGCTCGATGAGCCGCCATGCAATACTGCGTCTTCCCGTACGCTTTATCATCTGGGTGGTAAGGGGAACTCCGCTTATGTTACAACTCCTCGTCATTTACTACGGACCGGGTATCATATTCGGGAATCCGTTCTGGAACGGTCTCGGAGAGGGACGCTTTATCGCGGCACTCGTTTCCTTTGTGATCAATTATTCCTGTTATTTCTCCGAGATATACCGCGGAGGGATACAGTCTATCGACATAGGGCAGTATGAAGCGGGACAGGTACTCGGACTTTCGAGAAGCCAGGTATTCTTCAGGGTCATCCTGCTTCAGGTAGTAAAGCGGATCGTTCCGCCCATATCAAATGAGATCATCACTCTGGTAAAGGATACTTCCCTTGCCAGGGTGATAGCTGTTTATGAGATCATATGGGAAGGCCAGTCTTTTATCAAAGGCGCCGGGATCATATGGCCTCTTTTTTATACCGGTGTATTCTATCTGGTCTTTTCCGGACTTCTCACATTACTGTTCGGATACATCGAAAAGAAGCTCGGTTATTTTGAATAACATTAACGGGGGTATGCTTTGCAGATCCTGGAAGTAAGATCACTGAAAAAATCATTTGATAACACTGAGGTGTTATCCGACATATCGTTCACTCTCGATGAAGGACAGACACTGTCTATAATCGGATCATCGGGAAGCGGTAAGACAACACTGCTTCGCTGCCTTAACTTTCTCGAGTTTGCCGACTCGGGCCTGATACTGTTGCGCGGACAGAAGTTTTTTGATGCGAATGATGCCGCAGACAGATCCGATAAGGCTGTCAGGGAAAAAACGCGTCATTTCGGGCTTGTATTCCAGTCGTTCAATCTGTTCCCTCAGTACACCGCCTTGGAAAATGTTTGTCTGGCTCCGAAACTTCATCTTGAAAAGGGCAGCAAAGAAGAGGAGCGTGCGATAGAAGAAGAGGGCAGGATACTCCTTGATCAGATGGGACTGTCCGACAGGATGGATCATTATCCCCATCAGCTCTCCGGCGGACAGAAGCAGCGTGTGTCGATCGCAAGGGCCATGGCCATGCATCCCGATATACTTTGCTTTGATGAGCCCACAAGCGCACTCGATCCGGAGCTTACGGGTGAAGTGCTGCGCGTTATAAAAGGCCTGGCCGCCAAGAATACGACGATGATAATCGTTACTCATGAGATGTCATTTGCAAGGGATGTTTCCGATGAGATAATATTCATGGATAACGGGGTGATCGTTGAGAAGGGCCCTGCAAAGGATGTAATAGACAGTCCGAGGAACGAGCGTACGAGACAGTTCCTGGAAAACTACAGCCGCAACGCTTGATACGGGAGTACAGGTATGAAGAAATATGTGATGGCGATCGATGCGGGAACTACGAGCAACCGTGCGATCCTTTTTGACCGCAGCGGAAAAGTGTGCTCAATGGCACAGAAGGAGTTCACGCAGTATTATCCGAAGCCCGGATGGGTTGAGCATGATGCGGAAGAGATCTGGTCTACCGTCCTTGAGGTATGTCGCGAAGCGATAAAGAAGGCGGGAGCATCGGCGGATGATATCGCCGCGATCGGTATCACCAACCAGAGAGAGACAACGATAGTATTTGACGCCGCAACAGGTAAGCCGGTGTATAACGCGATCGTATGGCAGTGCCGCAGGACCAGCGGATACTGTGATGCGCTCATACAAAAGGGATTGAAAGAAAGCATCAGGAAGAAGACGGGTCTTCAGATCGATGCTTATTTTTCTGCAACAAAACTTGCATGGATACTTGATAATGTTCCGGGCGCAAGACAGCGCGCCGAGCAGAGTGAGCTGCTGTTCGGAACCGTTGAGACATGGCTCATATGGAACCTTACAAAAGGGAAGGCTCATGTGACCGACTACTCAAATGCCAGCCGTACCATGCTGTTTAACATCAATACGCTTACATGGGATGAAGATATCCTGGCTGAACTGGACATACCGGGATGCATGCTTCCCGAGCCGGTCTCCAACAGCCGGATATACGCCTCAACCTCCGAGGAAATCTTTGGAGCGCCGATCCCGATAGCGGGATCAGCGGGAGACCAGCAGGCAGCACTTTTCGGGCAGGCATGTTTTTCTTCAGGGGATGCCAAGAACACATACGGAACAGGGTGTTTTTTGCTCATGAACACCGGAGATAGGCCCGTATATTCTGATAACGGCCTTGTCACAACGATCGCATGGGGACTTGACGGTAAGGTTACATATGCGCTTGAAGGTTCCATCTTTGTGGCAGGCGCCGCGATACAGTGGCTCAGGGATGAGATGGGACTGATCACGACTGCGGCAGAGTCAGAGGAGATGGCACGCAAGGTTTCCGATACTAACGGCTGCTATGTAGTTCCTGCATTTACCGGTCTGGGTGCTCCGTACTGGGACCAGTATGCAAGGGGCATTATAGTCGGGCTGACAAGAGGCGTTAATAAAAATCACGTGATAAGGGCTGCACTTGAGTCGATAGCTTATTCGGTGCAGGAGGTGCTTGACGCCATGGAAGCGGACTCACATGTAACGCTATCGCAGCTTCGTGTTGACGGCGGCGCATGCGCGAACGATCTGCTCATGCAGACCCAGGCGGATCTGATAGGTGTCAGTGTCGAAAGACCTGCATGCATTGAGTCAACGGCACTTGGTGCCGCTTATCTTGCGGGACTGGCCGTACAGTTCTGGGAGGGCTGTGAAGATATCGTCAATAATCGCAAAACGGAGGCGGTATTTACACCCGGGATAAGCAAAGAGGAAAGAGACAGACGGATCAAGGGGTGGAAAAGGGCAGTTAGCCGTGCACTTTCATGGTCCGAAGAGGAGGATGATAAATGACGCAGAAAAACATCAGGACAGCCGATGTGGTCATCATCGGTGCAGGTGTCTGCGGATGTTCGATAGCTATGCAGTTGTCGAAACAGGACATAAGTGTTACGGTCATCGACCGTAACTCGGATATCGGCGAGGGAACGAGCAAAGCCAACAGCGGAATAGTTCATGCGGGCTATGATGCAAAGCCCGGAACGCTCAAGGCAAAGCTCAATGTTGAAGGATCGCGGATGATGCCGGATCTTGCCAGGCAGCTTGATATCCCCTTCATGCAAAACGGCTCAATGGTCGTGGCACTTTCCGATGAGGACATACCGCATATGCATGAACTGTTTGAGCGGGGACAAAAGAACGGGGTCGAGGGCCTTAGGATACTGTCGGGCGCGGAGACTCGCAAAATGGAGCCGAACCTTTCTGATGATGCAAAGGGTGCGTTGTTTGCACCTACTGGCGGGATAATATGTCCTTTCAGGTTAACTAGTGCGATGGCAGAGTCCGCATATGTTAACGGTGTCTTATTCGATCTTAATACAAACGTTGACGTCATTACAAAGGAGGGAAACGATTATGTAATAAGCGCCGTAAGGTATGATGAGTTTGATCCGTCAAAGGATACGAAGGTATCGTACCGGGCGCGGGTGATCATAAATGCCGCCGGTGTATATGCCGACAGGTTCCACAATATGATGACAGACGATACTCTTACCATAACACCGAGAAAGGGTGAGTACTGTCTTCTTGATGTTACTGCAGGTAGGCACGTCGGAAGAACGATCTTCAGGATGCCCTCGTCGCTCGGTAAAGGAATACTCGTTACGCCTACCATACACGGAAATCTCCTTGTCGGCCCGACAGCAACGGATCTTGATGACAAGGAAGGTGTATTTACGACACGTGAAGGACTTGCTGCAGTTAATGCACCGGGTGCTTCTGCGGTAAAGGATATCCCGATGAACGAGGTCATAACAAGCTTTGCCGGGCTTCGTCCGCATGGTGACAGGGGTGATTTTGTCATCGGACAGCTTCCTGACAGTCCCGGATTTATTGATGTTGCGGCAATAGAGTCTCCGGGCCTTTCCGCATCGCCTGCGATAGGTGTCATGGTTGCGGATATTGTAAGGGATATCCTGGCATGCAAAGAAAAAGCAGACTGGACAGATGAGATACCGCCGCTAAACCACATGAAGCTTATGACGATGCAGGAGCAGGCGGCACTGATCGAACAGGACAGTTCGTACGGAAACATTATCTGCCGGTGTTCAGCTGTATCCGAAGGCGAGATACTGGAGACGATAAGAAGACCGCTCGGTGCAAGGACACTTGATGCGGTAAAAAGACGCACGGGCGCCAACATGGGAAGGTGCCAGGGAGGTTTTTGTTACCCCAAGGTAATGGAGATACTCTCCCGCGAGCTCGGCATTCCGATGGAGAAGATAACCAAAAAAGGACGTGGGTCCGAGATCTTATCAGGACGGATCAAGGAGACGGAAGATGATATATGATTCGATAGTCATAGGCGGAGGGCCTGCCGGAATGGCGGCGGCGCTGTCGCTTCGCAAGAACGGAATAGAAAACATCCTGATCCTGGAGCGCGACAATACCCTCGGAGGTATACTCGGTCAGTGCATTCATAACGGTTTCGGCCTTCACACTTTTGATGAGGAACTAACCGGACCCGAGTATGCAGCCCGTTATATCGAAATGGTAAAGGCTGATGAGAAGATATCCTGCCGGACTGACACTATGGTAATGGATATACAGCCTGAGGTTAAGGATAATAGAATATTAAAGGCTGTCACGGCCTTTTCCGCACTGCACGGCCTGCAGCATCTTCTTACAAGATCGGTGATCCTTGCCATGGGGTGTCGTGAGAAGCCGCGCGGGGCGCTTAACATCCCGGGCTTTAGGCCTGCAGGTATATACTCCGCGGGAACCGCACAGAAGTTCGTGAACATCGACGGCCTTATGCCGGGACGCGATGTAGTGATATTAGGCTCCGGGGACATCGGTCTTATAATGGCAAGACGGATGACGCTTGAGGGCGCA
>JAFXQX010000040.1 GCA_017526745.1 Lachnospiraceae bacterium
CGTGAATATCTCCGATCCGAAGAAATTATGGTCGGCGGAAGCATTATAATGAACGGATATCAGAACATCGGCATTTACCTCATCGGCAAACTCAACGCGGCGTGCCAGGGACAGTTCGCCGTCGACATCCCTGGTAAGGTAGACATCGACGTTGCCGTATTCATTAAGCTCATCGTACATCGCGAGCGCGGTGACCAGATTTACATTTTTTTCTTCAAGTCCGTGATATTTGCATCCGGAATTGGTCTCGTCCGCTTCCTCGGACCTGCCTCCGTGCCCGGGATCGATAACGATAGTAACAACAGGCGATGCGTCAGCCCGGCAAGGGGCGCACAAAGCAAGCACTCCGGTCAGTATCAGGCCGAAAAACATAAAAAATGATCTGTTTGATTTGTTTTGTACAAAGCTGCGCATGATCATACAAGATATAGTATAGCAGATAATCAGATTCACTACAACAACAGTAAAAGCGGATGCCGATCATTTAACCTGCATCCGCCCTTACTCTGAGACTGTATCCAATGGACTGTACCTCCGATCAACGTCCTTCGTTCTTACGATACCAGCGCCTGACCCTTTTTATCAGGACTTTTGTTATTCTCTGTCTCTCTATTCACTTGTAGCTCTACCGGAAATACATTATCATGATGCATATCTTGGTGGCTGTTCCACCGCATCTTCGCTTTTCTTCGCGTTTTCCTTGTCGTAGACTGTCTATATATATTCGTATCGTATTTGAGAACTAAGGACTCCATTTTTCATACACTATGTGTTTCATCTGAAATTGGAAATTTAGTTCTTAGGTGGTCCGTACCTCCTTTGCTCGGATTCGGATCCGTGTCATCGGTGGATCCGTTTCACATTTATCATCTCTTCTTTCGTTCTGTCTGTATTATATCCCCACATTTATTAATTGTCAATACAATTATTAAATATTTTTTATTTTTTTAAATAATTATTCGTAAATGTGGTGAATATTCTGACATCTTACATATATCCGTCTATTATCTTTCTGGCCTCGTCCGGTGTATCCGAGACCGAAAGGACCGCATATTTACCGCCAACCTTTATCACTGCGGCATTAAGCTTTGTAAGCTCGGCCGGAACATAATCGGTAAAACTTTCAATCTGCTCGGCAACACGCGTCTTTAAAACTTCCTCCGCCTTCTTCGCATCATCTTCCGTGGCGCATTCAAGAACGACTATCTCCTCGGCGGTCCCGCCGGAACCTTCATAGACCGAAGCCTTTACGACATCAAGCCCCGAAAGGTTTAAGAACATGCCTGCCGAATCAAGATCCATCTGCGCCAGACTGTCCTGATACGTGATCTTTGTTGCAAGATCATTCCCGAGGGCAGCCACATCAAAATCACCTTTTGCGCCGCCGCAGCCGGCAAGACATGCCGCAGCCATTGCGGCGATAACAACTGTTAACCTCTTGATCATTCTCATCTTTTCTCTCCTCTTTTCTGCTTTATGTATTATTGCCGGTCAATCCCGATCCGGCATTTTGTCCGACAGCAGGCCGCCTATTCGATAACTATGGCATGCTCGCACAGATACTCTCTCCAGATCTTCATGTACTCGGGCTTTAAATGTATCCCGTCGGTCGTCATCTCAGGCCTTAAAAATCCCGACGCATCCGAAACCGCGGGACCCGCATCCAGGAAATATGCTTTCTGCGTCTTCGCAAACTTTTCAAGGCCCGCATTCCTTACCGCTATGTTCGGATTGTTGTGTGCCTTGTCCGTCTCCGATTTTGCCTCCGTTACCGGAAGTATCGCATGAACATATATAACGGCACGCGGCTCGTATTCCCTGAGCTTTTCTATCAGCTCGGCATATTTTTTCTCGAAGTTGTCCTCTGTCCCGTATCCGAGTTCGTTGAGGCCGACCTTGATGTATATCTTGGTGAATGCGTCATAAGGCATCGCATCAAATATCGGAACCTTTCCGTTCTCGGTCTGTACGACCTTGGTCGTATCGTATTTGTACAGCTGGAAACCGGTCGCACAGTAATATGTCGCGGGAAGTCCCGACCAGAATCCGAATCCCTGAAGTCTCGAATCTCCGATAAAGAGCGCATCAGTGAAGTAGCTCTCGTCCACTGTCGTAAAATCAAGCGGATAGTCTTCCATGGGATCCTTCATGGTCGAAGGCTCGTCCTCCTCGTCCCTGCCTGCGATCTCATCGTTGGCACCGGCTTTTTCAAGGCTGTTGTATCCTTCAATGCCGGCCATTGTCATGCCGTATTCTTCCCAGTCGCCGTCATCGTCACCGTCTTCGTCTTGCGATCCTTCCTCCGGCTCATCCGCCTCATCGGAAGATGTATGAGAAACCGTCCCAAAGCCCTCATCGGATGCCGCATCGGAAACCGTCCCGGGATCCTCGCCTAAAGTTTCGCCGGACACATCCTGCATGGCCTCTTCGGAAAGTGCGTCATCTCCATGAGTTGCTGCGGATACGTAATGGCCGAATAAAACGGAATTTAATTCCGCAAGCGTCCTGTGTTCGTCAAATAATGCGAGTCCCACTCCTACCGCCATGGATACAAAGATCGAAAAGATCATCGCGATCGCGATCGCAAGTACCCTCATCCTGTGCGCCCTGTCAGGGACACCGGCGCCCGTATCAGCCGTATCCTCGGAAGAGGGCGTTTGCTCATCTTCTTCTATGACCTTGGAAGTTACGGAGGTTTCACTGCTTCCGTCCTCGGACAGATAGACCTGTTTTATCTTACGGCTCCTGTCTTTTTCGTTCTTATCTTTCTTATCTTTGTCGTTCTTCTTATCTTCGTGTTCGCTCATCCGTCCACCCGGCGCAGTTTATAAAAATGATTATCGTCGTTTACAAAAGACCAGTTATACATGAGCAGCACGTCGGCTGCACTGTTTTCGTCAAGCACATCCCCGATATTTCCTCCGAAATACCTCAGATCTATGACCGTGATATTATCATAATTCATAACGAGATAGGGAATCAAGCAGTTTGCGTAAGAATCTTTGAATATCACAAGATCGCGCCCCGCTCCTTTTTCGGCAGAAACCTTTGCGCAGGCATCATTTCCGTACATGAACCCGCCGTACTTGTCAAATCCCCTTATCTTTTCCTCATCAAACAGGTTGTGCACCGTCCTCTTCTCAAGTTCGAGACTGTCGACGGGTACGTCATAGTATTCTATCGTATCGTCTATTATGCCTATCCCTTTGTATTTCGCATAATGCGTTCCCCTAAAGCCTTCCACCTCATGCTTTTTGTACCTTCCGATATCATAAACGGTAAGTCCCATGGCATCCGCTATCTTTTCATAGGCATATCCCGCGCCTCTTGTTGTCCAGTGGTGGTCCGTGCGGTAAAACAGCTGCTCGCCTTCATGCCCCGAAAGCGCCTCATAAAGGTCGATCACATGAACGTTTTTGTGCCCGGACAGTTTTCCGGAAAGGGTAGCCGCACACGATCTTTCATCAAGCACCGGCATTCCGGCGGGAAGAAGTGCTTCGTTTACCCACGTTGATGTCGGCGCGACCGCAACATATATATCCCTGTCCAGATCATCCGCAAAGTTTTCGATCGCCGCGATATTTCTGTATAATCCGTCATTTATGCCGGTGACCTTGTCAAACAGGTAGGAATCCCTTCCCTTTGCTATGCCGTCATTTTCGGAGGCGCCGGTTGCCCATACCAGGACGGCCTTACACCTTACGAACAGATTCCGCAGGGGGATCTGCTCATTGGTATACACCTCGAAGGTATCCATAAACGATCCGTCGGCAAGGGCTGAGAGGGTGATATCCGGGCGTTTCTGAAGATATCTGTTCTCCATCTCGGAATAATCATCCTGTGTGCGCAGAAGGTATCCCGCAAGCATCAGGACGCATATTGCGAAGAACACGACGATCATCGGGTATTTTGTTAATGGCATCACTTTTTTGTTCATATCGATAGATCCGGTATTAGTTTAAACTCGATCAGAATCTGAAGTACAAAAACGGGTTATAACTTGCATCGGCAAGATAACAGATGCAGACAAACAGCAGTATCACATGCATGACTATTCCCGCGGGACGGCCTTTGATCCTTTCGTACAGCGGCTTTAAGACCGGAGTGGACAGTATGCAGCCGAGTATCGTTACAACGATATAATTCCGAAGATAATAAAGCACGTCGGTGCTTCCTGCGCTTGTTATGTTAACCAATCTCGAAAAGTATATCCCAAGCTGCGCGATATCCGTTATGGCAAATATCATCCACGAAAGCCCTATGAAAAGAACTGCGTATATCCGTGCGAGTATCCTGTGCTTTTCGAGGAAAGCGGCAAGAAATGATTTTTCCAGGGACAGGAATACAAAGAAGAACAGCCCCCACAGTATGAAGTTCCAGCCCGCACCATGCCAGAATCCGGTAAGGAACCAGACTATGAACAGGTTTACATAAGTTCTGAGCTGTCCCTTTCTGTTCCCGCCAAGCGGTATGTATACGTAATCCCTGAACCAGGCGGACAAAGTCATATGCCATCTTCTCCAGAACTCGGTAAGGGAGGTTGAAACGTAAGGGTTGTTGAAGTTTTGCGGGATGTTAAATCCGAGCATCTTTCCCAGGCCTATCGCCATGAGCGAATATCCGTTGAAATCGAAATAGATCTGGAGTGTAAAAGCGGCCACACCAAGCCACGCAAGCGGCATCGAGATATTTGCGTACCCTATCGAGCCGAGGTCTTTCCAGAGTGAGCCGACCGTGTTTGCGATCAGGACTTTTGACGCAAGTCCGAGTATAAATGTCATGATGCCGTCGGATACCGCCGCCGGTTCGATCTTTCTGCCGTGCAGTTCTTCCGACACGCGCGAATACACGACTATCGGACCTGCTATAAGCTGCGGGAACATTACAAGATACGTGCCCAGTGTGAGTATATTGCGCTCGGCCTTTATCCTGCCGCGGTACAGGTCTATTACATACGATGCGATCTGGAATGTGTAGAAACTGATGCCGAGCGGGAGCGTAAGTCCCGGATCGGGGATCGACAGATGAGTGACCGCATTTATGTTGCGGACAAAAAATCCCGTATACTTGAATATGAAGAGCATTCCGAAATCAAATACAAGCGCCAGGATAAATACCGCCTTTTCTTTGGCGGACGGTACTGCACTCTCACCCCTTCCGGCAAGGAGAAGTCCGGCCAGATAATTTACGAGTATCGACACAAAGATCAATATCAGATATGACGGCTCGCCCCATGCATAAAAAACAATACTGCCTAGAAAAAGCGCAGTATTGCGTAGCTTTGCAGGCACTACATAATAAGCCGCAAAAAATATGGGAATAAACCAAAACAAAAACAGAAGACTGGAAAATACCATTTCTATTACATATTAAGAGGATACTTTGCAGTGAGCTTTTCAACTATGGCACGTGATTTTGCCACGCCGTCGGCACCTTCTTTTACAACAAGCGAAATAGCCTCCGCAATTGCATCCATATCATCCGTATTCATGCCGCGTGATGTGACTGCAGGTGTTCCGAGCCTGATCCCGCTCGTAACAAAAGGCTTCTGAGGATCGTTGGGTACCGTGTTCTTGTTGGCCGTGATGCAGGCTTCATCAAGAAGCTTCTCGATCTCTTTGCCGGTAAGGCCCTGGGGGCGAAGGTCAAGGAGCATAAGGTGATTGTCCGTGCCGCCCGATACGATGGAAAGCCCTCTTCCAAGCAGTCCCTCGCAAAGTGCCTTTGCGTTGGCAACAATATTCTTTCCGTATTCCTTGAACTCGGGTGAAAGAGCCTCCTTGAAGCAGACCGCCTTGGCTGCGATCACATGCATCAGAGGACCTCCCTGTGTACCCGGGAAGATAGCCTTGTTGAAGTTGAACACGTCAGCCGCTTCCTGATTGCACATGATAAGACCGCCGCGGGGGCCGCGAAGTGTCTTATGAGTAGTCGTTGTCACAACATCCGCATAAGGGAACGGACTCGGATGCATGCCTGATGCCACAAGTCCAGCTATATGTGCGATGTCGACCATCATATAAGCTCCGACGCTGTCGCAGATCCTGCGTATGCGTTCAAAATCAATAGTTCTCGCATATGCGCTCGCCCCGGCAAGGATCATCCTGGGCTTGCATTCTTTGGCGATGGATTCCATCTCATCATAATCTATGAAACCGTCAGCGTTAACGCCGTAGTGAACACAGTTGAAATATTTACCGGAGATATTGACCGGAGATCCGTGCGACAGATGTCCGCCGTGATCAAGGTTCATGCCCATGTATGTGTCACCGGGCTCGAGCATCGCAAAAAAAACAGCCATGTTGGCCTGGGCACCGGAGTGAGGCTGAACGTTCACGTAGTCACATCCGAACAGCTTCTTGGCGCGCTCCCTTGCAAGTTCTTCCACAACGTCAACGCATTCGCATCCGCCGTAGTATCTCTTTCCGGGGTAACCTTCCGCATATTTATTCGTAAGGGGTGAGCCCATGGCAGCCATTACCGCCTTGCTGACCCAGTTTTCAGACGCGATCAGCTCAATGTGGCTGTTCTGTCTTGCCATTTCCGCTTCGATCGCCTGCGCGATCTCGGGATCTACCTTTTTTACTTCATCAAGAGAATACATTTTTTCCACCCTTTCGTTATTATGCTGCAGACCGTGTATGATTATATATTAAGATCATTACCTGCGCAACCTGTTGCTCTCATATTTTTCCTTGGCCTTAAGAACGTTTAATATCTCCGAATACTTTTCCACGGTATCTCCCGAAACCTCGATATCAAGAGAAGCAGCCACATAACCGAGCATTGTATCATCTGCGGCATTTCTCATATCATAGAATCTCTCAAGCCTGTCCGTCGCATTATCCGCATCAAGGAACGCTTCAAGAAGCGGGTTGAGACCGCTTTCGGAATGGACTGCATCGATATCGAGTTCAGAGAGCGGATCGTCATCACAAAGAGTGAACCTGTATTTATCCTTTGCGTCCGGATACTTCTTTTTGTCGACTGCGCTCATGAACATATCGAGCGGTCTGGCATATGCTTTCTGCTCATCGTCATCACGCTTATATATGACAAGTGTCTCACCGGTCTCGGAATGATCGGCCAGAGTGATGATGCGGTAAATGTTTCCTTTGAAATGCCGGTACACCTGACCCGGCCTTGGCAGTTCTCTCATAATCCCTCCGAAGTTTTGCCTTTAAAAAGGCAGCGGACATCCGCTGCCTTTTGTACACTGTGTATTTATTCCGTCAGAACCTGAACTCTCCGACCGACTGAACGAGATTATTGGCGATATCGTTCATGCCGTCCGAATTCTCGCTTATCGTCTTGATGTTCATTGCGATATTGTCCATCGAAGCCGTGACTTCCTCGGTGCTTGCCGCGTTCTGCTCGGAGATGGCCGACAGGTCGCTGACGTTTTCTACGATCGTAGCCTTGATGCTCTCGAGGCTCTCGGTCTGTGAGGAGATACCTCTTATATCCTCTACGGAATTGGTTATCTCGGTATTAAGAACATCGAACCTCTTCCTTGTCTCGGCAAGTATGTTCTGCTCTTCGTTGATAGCCTCTTCCACAGACTCTGATGCAAGTACGCTCTGCTCGGACTGCTTGGTCAGCTCATCGATGATCGCACGGATCTCTGCAGTGGACTCAGCCGACTGGTTGGCAAGATTACCGATGCTCTCTGCAACGACCGCAAAGCCTTTACCCATCTCACCGGCTCTTGCTGCCTCGATAGAAGCGTTAAGTGCAAGGAGGTTCGTCTGACTCGCGATATCCGTGATCATGCCGACCGCACTCGTGATACCCTTGATGGCTTCATTAGTGTTGACAACCTGTGACTTGATGCCTGCAACCGCATCCTTTGTTGTGGTCGAAGACTTCTCAAGGCTGGCGATATATCCGTAAGCTTCACTGTTAGCCTGCTGCATTGCGGATGAAGAAGTGGACAGAAGCTCTACCGACTCGACTACGTTGTTGATAAGACCTCCCATCTCCATTACCTGCTCGTTGATGTTCTGCACGTTCTGTGCCATCGATGTTGCGCCGTCCGCAAGTTCGCCGATGGAAGAATTGACCTGCTCTGTTGCGTTGTTGCTCTGATCGGCAAGAGCGGCAACTTCGCTGACCCTGTTGGCAAGGTCCGTCGCATCTGAGTTGATGTTTCCGAGCATCCTGCTGATGTTCTCCTGAAGACCCCGGTACGACATGATCAGGCTGTTTGTCTCCGAGATCGACGATTCCATATCATTCTCTGCGGTAAGATCTCCCTTGGCGATCGTCTCAAGACTGTCGGCTGTTGCCTTAAGAGGACTGGTAACTCTCTTTGAAAGGACTATCACTATCGCACCGAATACGACTACAAGGATAAGTGCCGTAATTACCGAGATCAGTATGATGTTTCTCTTTGCGGCCGAAATATCAGCTCTGGGCGTTCCGGCAAATGACATACCTATTACCTTGTTGTTACCGTCCACAATAGGCAGATACACAACGTAATAATCCTTGCCCGCAACCTTTGTGTTGTCGTTGATAAACTTCTGTCCGGTGCTGACCTTGGGCCAGATCCCCTCTGCTGCCTGTGTTCCCTCATTTCTCTCGCCTTTGTCATTGAGTACCGACGTACACAGTCTTGTATCTCCGACAAACACCGTAAGGTCGACATCCTCACCTTTCAGGATGTCTATATACTCACTGTCATATGTGATCTCAGTAGCACCCGAATGCTTAAGCTCATATTCCGTATA
>JAFXQX010000041.1 GCA_017526745.1 Lachnospiraceae bacterium
GGGTTAGTGGACCATTTTCAGCGCCTGCTTTCGAAAATGGTCCACTAACCCCGTCCCCCAGGTCCACTTCGGCCCCGTCCCCATTGTTCCATATTGACATCTAAATGTATTGAATGTATATTTATTCTCAAATAGTTCATTGATATTCCCATCTTCTATTCTTTTTAAATTCCCCAAGGTTTTACAGAAGGATATTTGAGGTAGATCGGATGATTTTTCAGACATTAAACGGCAAGTGGGTCATGAACGAACGGGGCTCGGAAGCGTTTGTTGAAGCGCAGGTGCCCGGTTCGGTATTATCGGCGCTCCTCGTCGGGCACAGGATGAGCGACCCGTTTTACGGCATAAACGAAGAAGAGGCAAGGCAGCTTTTCAGAAAGGATTATTTCTTCTCAACCGAGTTTGAACTGATCCCCGAGCTGTTCGAGCAGGAAAAGATCGTGCTGTGCTGCAAGGGTATAGACACTCTTGCGAGAGTATACGTCAACAACATGCTCGTCGGACAGACGAACAACATGCACAGGACGTATAACTTCGACGTCAAGCAGTACCTGCACCTGGGCGTCAACATGGTCATGGTCGAACTGCTCTCGCCGATCAACTATATTGAATCGCAGACAGGCGCAAGCGGCAAGACGGTAGATTACACTCCGCAGGGTTGCACAAGAGGGAACCAGTACCTTCGAAAAGCCCACTGCATGTTCGGCTGGGACTGGGGCGCAAACATTCCGGACTGCGGCATCTGGCGCAGCATCGATCTTATCGGATACAGTCTCATCAGGATCGATGACGTTCTCATAACGCAAAATCATAACAAGAAGAAGGTAACGCTCGATATAGACGTTAAAGCGGAGCTTATCAGGAAGGATCATTACATCATCCAGGCTGAGCTGGTGACTCCCGACGGCAAGGTGTCCGCGATCACCGAAACGATGACCGAGCCGGAAGTGTCGCTGTCCATGGAGATCGACAATCCGAAGCTCTGGTGGCCGCACGGCTTCGGCGAGCAGCCGCTTTACACGGTCAGCATCTTCGCACTCGACATGAACGGTAACCAGTGGGATTCAAAATCATACCGCATAGGTCTGCGCACGATGTCGGTGTCTACCGACAAGGACGAGTTCGGTAAGGAATTCTGCTTCATGGTGAACAACGTCCGCATATTTGCGATGGGTGCCAACTATATCCCCGAGGATACGATATACTCGTTCATCACGAAAGAGAAGATCGACTATCTGCTCAGATCGGCCGTTAAGTGTAATTTCAACACCATAAGGGTCTGGGGCGGCGGATATTATCCGTCCGATACATTCTACGACCTTTGCGATGAATACGGCCTTATAGTCTGGCAGGACATGATGTTCGCGAACAACATCTATGACCTGACGGACGACATGGAAAAGAGCATCACTGCCGAGGCCGAGGACAATATAAGGCGCATACGCCATCACGCATGCCTGGGACTTATATGCGGGAACAACGAGATGGAGAATGCCTGGGTCGAATGGGATGATTTTAAGGCCCATTCGGATGAACTTCGCAAGGACTACCTGCGCATGTTTGAGGATATCATCCCGAACATCGCAAAGCAGCTGGCGCCCCAGACGTTCTACTGGCCTTCGTCCCCGTCATCGGGCGGAAGGTTTGACAGACCGTCCGACGAGACGCGCGGAGATGTTCACTGCTGGGATGTATGGCACGGACTCGAGGATTTTGAAAAATATGACGAGCACGGCGGACGGTTCATATCCGAATTCGGATTCCAGTCCTTCCCGTCGATCAAGACGGTCAAGACATTTACCGATGAGAGCGACCGCAACATATTCTCGAAGGTGATGGAGAGCCACCAGAAGAGCGATGATGCAAACGGCAAGCTCATATTCTATCTGTCACACAACTTCCTCTTCCCGAAGGATTTTGAAAGCCTTCTGTATCTGACGCAGATCCTTCAGGCGATCGCGATAAAACGCGGTGTCGAGCACTGGAGAAGGATGCGCGGCAATACGATGGGAACGCTGTTCTGGCAGCTCAACGACAGCTGGCCGGTCGCATCGTGGTCCAGTATAGACTATTTCGGAAGATGGAAACCGCTGCAGTATTTTTCCAAATACTTTTTTGCGCAGATCGCCGGTTCCATCAGGAGGGACGGGAACATCGTCAGCCCATATATCGTAAATGAGACGAGGGATTTTGAGACGCGGCGTGTCAGGATCTCGCTTCAGACGATGGAATTCCGGCTTCTTCACGAGGAGGAGCGCGAGGTCGACATCGCACCGTTTTCGGCGATCAAGGTATGCGAGATCGATTACACCGACCTTATCGCCGGCATGGAGAATTCGGTGTTCGTCGAGGCCGAGTTCTTTGATGAGGACGGCAATATACAGTCGACCGAGATCGATGTGTTTGTCGACTACAAGTATCTGAATCTCGAGGGTTCGTCTATATCATACTCGGTTATAGAACTTGCCGATGAATACGTTATACGGATGATGTCAGGTGGATTTGCGGCCTTTGTCGAGCTTGATCTTCTGCAGGCCGATGCGATATTCTCGGATAACTACTTCCATCTGACGAGTAAGAGAGAGAAGACGGTAAGGCTCAAAAAGAGCGACATACGTTACCTCAATCCGAACGTTTCGGAGATACAGAACAGATATGAACTCGAGCAGCAGCTCGTGATAAGAACACTTAAGGATACGTTTTGATGGATATTCCCAATGATCCGGCAATGCTGCTCGGATTTGTCAATCTGAAGCTCCGTGATTTTTACAAGAGTCTTGACCAAATGTGCGACGACATGCAGCTGTCCAGACGCGAGATCGAAGAAAAGCTTGCAACGATAGATTATGCATACGATGAGAAGACCAATTCCTTCGTGTGATCACAGCAGTTTTTCGAGGATGAACGAATAGATATCGGATGAGGCGTCGCGCCAGTGTTCGCATATAGCGCGGGCACTGTCCTCGGTAGGCATGTTAAGCCTTATGTTCACAAGCTCCGTTGATTTTTCCCTTGCGGCAAGCTCGGCAACATACTCACCCGATGCGATGCGGTAGTAGTTGGTGACGACCGACATCCTGTTCGCGATCTCCCTGCGGTTCTCGTCAAGGTAGACATCGATATCGTTCTTGATACCCTCGGAGATGCGGTTGTGGAAGAAGGTCAGAGTGTCCCTTCCGTCATCGGTCAGCGCCAGATAAGTTGAGTTGTGCGTTGCGCTCGACTCCACAAAACCGTCTTCGGTCAGTTCGTAGACCGCCTGCGAGAGCGTGAAGTAATTGCTGTATTCCTTCTCGAGGATAAAATCATAGATCTCGGCTTTGGTCAGCGGACCGTCAACTTTATCGAGCATATACAGTACTATCAGTTTTGTTAGAGTCTGTGGTTCTGTCATGGCTATATAATAATAAGAGCATTACAAATTGTCAAAATCATTAGTCGTAAGTTTAAGGCAAAAGGA
This sequence comes from Lachnospiraceae bacterium, assembly GCA_017526745.1. Taxonomy (GTDB): domain Bacteria; phylum Bacillota; class Clostridia; order Lachnospirales; family Lachnospiraceae; genus UBA2868. The sequence continues at coordinate 3,461 of JAFXQX010000041.1, forward strand.
GGTTTTATGACTCGCGAAAAGTACGAATCGTTATCACTGCCGGCACTTAAAGACCTTGCAAAAGCACGTGGGATCAAAGGCATCTCGCTTATGAAAAAAGTGGAGATAGTTGATGCCATGCTCGCTCTTGATGCAAAGGAAGCCGCAGCATCAAACACCAAACCGGAAGATGTCGGATCATCATCCGATGACAAACCGAAGAAGACCTTGTCCGAAGAAGACAGAAGGACTGCGGTCGGAGAGGAATCAGAGCTTTCAGATGAGAAGAAGATACTCGATTCGGGTGAAGAAGCACGCGGGATACTTGAGGTCATGGCTGACGGTTACGGATTCATCCGGAGTGAGAATTATCTTCCCGGAGATGATGATGTCTATGTTGCCCCGTCCCAGATCAGACGTTTCGGCTTAAAGACCGGTGACATCGTTGTCGGAAATACAAGGGTCAAAAATCCCAACGACAAGTTCGGTGCCCTCCTCTTCGTGCGTTCCATCAACGGTCTTCCTCCCCAGGAGGCCAGCCGCCGCAAGAATTTCGAAGATCTGACACCCATATTCCCGGACGAAAAGCTTCGCCTTGAAACACCGGGAGGCAGCATCGCAATGCGTATCATGGATATGATGTGCCCCGTCGGTAAAGGCCAGAGAGGTATGATCGTATCACCTCCCAAGGCCGGTAAGACAACGCTTCTTAAGGATGTTGCCAAGTCCATCACCAAGAACAATCCCGAGATGCATCTTCTGATCCTTCTTATCGATGAGCGTCCCGAGGAAGTTACCGATATCAAGGAATCGATCGAAGGAGAGCAGGTCGAGGTCATCTATTCGACATTCGACGAGCTTCCCGAGCACCACAAGAGAGTATCGGAAATGGTGATCGAGCGTGCCAAGAGACTGGTTGAGCACGGTGAGGACGTTACTATCCTTCTTGATTCGATCACAAGGCTTACTCGTGCATATAACCTGACGGTTCAGCCGAGCGGACGTACCCTTTCGGGTGGTCTGGATCCTGCGGCACTTCATATGCCCAAGCGCTTCTTCGGCGCAGCGCGTAACATGCGCGAGGGCGGCAGCCTTACGATACTTGCGACCGCACTTATCGATACGGGTTCCAAGATGGATGATGTCGTATACGAGGAATTCAAGGGAACCGGTAACATGGAAATGGTCCTTGACAGAAAGCTTTCGGAGAAGAGGGTATTCCCTGCGATAGATATTCCCAAGTCCGGAACAAGACGTGATGACCTTCTCCTCGAGCCTTTCGAGCTTGAAGCCATCAATGTACTGCGCAAGGCGTTCAACGGCCTCAAACCCGAGGAAGCGGTCGAGAAGTGTCTCGATATTTTTGTAAGAACGAGGAACAATCTCGAGTTTATCGAGATGATCCAGAAGATAAGGATCTGAAGATCTTACAGACGCTTATTTTACGAACAGAAAAGCGTCCATGTTGATATCCGAGACCTTATCGTCTTTATTGATCGTAATGTTCGCATTTGTTATACAGATGCGGACATTTTCGTTTATGTCCATAACACAGTTTTTCCTGCAGCGGCTGTTGTACTCGCTCTCCGTTATGATCCCGTCCTCTTTCTGGATCGTAAGCTCTGCGAACTTCCCGCAAAGATCAGACAGATCGATCGAGGCGTCCCTGCTAATAAGAGAGACATCATCCGGATTGCCACCGAGTATGGTGAGTTTTGAAGTATCTATCGGAGATTCTTCGTCGGATGAGTCGGAATCCGTTATCGTGATCTGAGAAACGCTGTTGTAGCCGCTTATATCAAGGTGGCCGTTCTGGCCCAGTTCGCCAAGCTGTGCATCAAACCAGCCGTATCTGCTCCTCTTATACGGCTCTTCTTCGGAAGAAGATGCCGAACTGCTTCCGATCCTTTTGGCGGCTTCTCTTGTAGTTGCCTTCATGTCTGCAACCTGGTCCTCGGTAAGTGCGGGGAAGTATCTTACCAGCCTGTCTTTTCCGAAATCCTCATCTTGGAGAAATCCGTAAGCGGCATTTATACGGACATATTCCCTGTCCGCTATCGGCTCATTTGCCGCTCTCTTATCAAGATATGTCGAGAGCCGGTGCCTTGCGATGATCGTGGACAGGCCGCGCCCGCTAAGGCCCGGGCAGAATATGCATATCATGATGAATGCGCACATGATCAGGAGGATGCCCCTGCCGGCGATCTCTTTTTCCGTCTTCCTGATGAAATAGTAATAAACGATATAGAATATCTCAAACACGATAAAGGCTATACCGAAGTATCTCTTGGGAGTAAGGCCGTATTGACCGATACGGATAATGGCCGTATAGCTTTGCATGATGATAAAGGGTGCAAATATGAGGGGGCAGTTATACGCAAACTTCTGAAGGATCCCTTTTTCCTCATAAGCCGTTGACATATAGGAGATGGTCATCGACAGGATGAAGAGGGCGACCAGTATCTCATAGACCGAATTGGACGGTACAGATCCGGTCGCGATGAGCTTTATCATGTAAATGTAGATGATGCAAAAGCTTATCAGTGTTATGACAAGAGAAACATATCTTACGATGACCTCTATGAAAAAGTTAGGTTTTTCGTTTTCGTGTGTTATGGCATATAAGACCGCGGGAACGTAGAACAGTCCGTTGATCAGCACCAGTATCGACGGCAGGAATTCAAACGCATCATCATATAACAGCACGTTTACTATCACCGTCAGGAAGATGACGCCGAGCTGTATGACTCCGTATATTATCGATAAGAAGAAGATCCTTGAGAATATCGATATGATATGCTTGTTGAACGCTTCGCTGATATCCCTGCTGTATGAAAAATAGACGGCAAGCAGTATCGCCAATGCCATCAGTCCGGCTATGTACAGGAAAACGGTCGTGCTTCCGAGCCGGTCCTTTGTATCTGCAAGGAAATTAAAGAATGCCTTGTGACTGTGCGATGCAAGATCCGAATCCACCAGTGCCATGAATACGCCGACCAGTCCGAAAGCGGAAAAAGTCATGACGCCGGACTTTGTTGACCAGTGCGGTCGGATACTCTCGATACAAAGGGCAAAAACCGAAAAATACAGGGATGCCATGCACAGGCAGAAGAACAGTTCCATATAAAGGCCGTTATCGGCATAATCGTTTACGGCCAATATGAACAGATGCACGGCAAACATTATCGTTGATACCGTTACCGCTATCGCGGTCACCGGATGTGTTTTATGAAGCTTTGCCGGATAAGAAAATGCTTTTTTACAAAATATCCTTAATCTTTCCATCGATATATTCCTCCTATCTCATACTCAACGTCGCCGTGTCACGCCCGCTTCGCGGACCTGACATGAGACAACACCTCCGTCCCCCTGTCTCACTGTCTCATTTCTATCTCGAGAAGGATCGGGCAGTGGTCCTGACGGGGCCCCGAATCCAGCATTTCGGATGCGGTCACCTTGTCTTTTATCCTGTCGCTAACAAGAAAATAATCTATCCTCCAGCCTGAATTGTTGATCTTGCTGGTCTTGATCCTCTGGGCCCACCAGGAGTAGATACCGGGTTCATTTTTGTGGAGATATCTGAAGGTGTCAACAAAGCCCGCATTTAACAGATTGGAAAAGCCCTCCCGCTCTTCATCCGTAAACCCTGCCGACATATGGTTGCTGTCCGGATTTGCCAGGTCGATCTCTTCGTGTGCGACGTTATAATCCCCGCAGGCTATAACGGGTTTTTGCTTATCAAGACTCTTTAAATATGCGGTATATTTCCTGTCCCACTCCTGACGCTCCTTAAGCCTCCTGAGCCCGTCCCCTGCATTGGGAGTATAGACCAGGTTGAAGAAAAAGCTGTCAAGTTCCAGGGTGATCATTCTGCCTTCGCTGTCCATGGTGTCGGGAGCTCCTATCTCGGGAAAGGAAGCCGTGACCTTTATCCCCTTTTTATAAAGGGCCATTGTGCCTGCATAACCCTTTCTGGCAGGCTCGCGAGAGCTTACATATACAAAATCATGGGCCGGGAAATATGACCTCAGTGCTTCTTCCTGTTTGGCATTCAATCCGGCCTCGCCAAGCTTTGTCTCCTGGATGGCGATGATGTCCGCATCCTCTTTTGCCATGGTATCAAGTACCTGCCTGCTAAGATCGGAACGTGGACTGGTTCCCGTAAGCGCGGCATTGACCGAATCTATATTCCATGAAATGAATTTCATAAGCCTGTTCTCCTTTTTACTGATATTTATAATATCAAGCGCAGGTTCATGCCGCAATATACATATTAAAGATTTCGCAGCTATTGATTTTGGCAGCCATCTGCCGATATAATAAAAGTCAGCCCCCAAAGGGCCCGGAGGAAAAATGTCAAAAAAAAGGTCCTATTTCGCATCGGCAGATGACAGCCGCGGCACCATAATCCTTGTTCTTTCGATCATTATGCTTTTGCTGGGTCTTATCGGGATAAAGGTCAAGATAAATCACGATCTGTCGACCCCGTTCTCGTACCATATGCATTTTGAGAGCACGGAAGGCATGGCATCTTCTGAAGAAGGTAACACTGACGGCTCGGTCAGTGTCAGGGATGACTATACTTATGCAGTCAATATTTCCAAGCACTGGCTTAACGATCCCGGCGTTCCGCTTCAGACAAACGGTGCGCAGTACGACAACGTCATTACGAACAATTCGGATTATGATCTCGTTAAATGGAGCGTAGTCATCGAAGTTCCCGAAAAGAACATCACGATCGACAGCTCGTGGAACGGTGAGTGGGTATATGACAAGAAGAACAGCACGATAACTGTCACTCCCGATGAGAGGATCGCAACGATCAGGTCCGGTGAGAAGGCAGATTTCGGAGCCGTCATGATCTCAAAAGAGCTCATGAACTTTACCGATGTGAATCTTACCGGATGCAGATACAAACCGATGAGGGCATTTCCTCTTTTTTGGCTGATCATGATACTCATCGTTGCCTGGGCCACATCGGTCATTGCCTACATTCTTTACAGAATCCGCGAGGAAAATCACAGGAAGAACTCTGAGAGGCTCAACAATGTGATCTCTCAGACGATGACAACGTTTGCGAATTTCATCGATACAAAGGACAGATATACCAAAGGCCACAGTGCGAGAGTTTCCTACTATTCGCAGAAGATCGCCGAAAAGCTCGGAATGAGCGAGGACGAGGTAAGGGATATCGGATACATCGGACTCATGCATGACTGCGGAAAGCTTGCGATACCCGGCACTATCCTGAATAAGCCGGGGACTCTTACCGAAGAAGAGTTTGACATCATGCGGAGCCATACCACAAACGGAGGCAGCATACTGAGTGAGTTTTCTGCAATAGAAGGCATTAAGGACGGAGCGCTCTATCACCACGAAAGATATGACGGCAAGGGCTACATGGAAGGCCTTTCCGGTGAGGATATACCGCTTGTTGCAAGGATAATCGGTGTCGCAGATGCCCTCGATGCCATGAACTCCGACAGATGCTACAGAAACCACCTGTCGCGCGACGTGATCATCGCGGAGCTTGAGAACAACAAAGGAACACAGTTCGATCCGAAGATAGCCCAGATAACCATCGATATGATCCAAAATGGCGAGATCTTCATAGAAAACGGAGACTGAGACAGGGGCGGAGACTGAGACAGGCGGACGGGGCCGAAGTGGACCTGGGGGACGGGGTTAGTGGACCATTTTCAGCGCCTGCTTTCGAAAATGGTCCACTAACCCCGTCCCCCA
>JAFXQX010000004.1 GCA_017526745.1 Lachnospiraceae bacterium
CTACCAACTGAGCTATCTGGGCGTCAGCAAATGCCATTATACACATATTCGAGGGCTTTTGCAACTCTTTTTTACAATACGCCCTTTATTGCCGATACGACCTTCTCCGCATTTATGGGCTTACTGATATGGGCATTCATGCCGGTCTTAAGTGCTCTTTGTATATCATCGGGAAGCGCCTCGGCGGTCATGGCGATGATGGGAACTGATTTTGCCTGGGGATGAGCACTTGCCCGTATCGTATCCGTTGCCTCGTATCCGTCCATTCCCGGCATGTTTATATCCATAAAGATCACATCAAATGTTCCCGTGATCGATGAAGTGAACATATCGATCGCTTCCTTACCGCTGTCACACAGCGTCACGATCGATCCGTATGATTCAAGCAGTTCTTTTGCGATCAGCTGGCTGACACTTGAGTCTTCAACAACGAGAACTCGCAGATTGTTAAGGAGGCTGCAGTCAATGTTATCATTTTTCTCACCGTGGAGCAGTGCATAATTGCCGGACTCGAAACATTCGAAAAAATGATCTATGGTCTGCTGCAGTTCGGTCGCCGCATCTCCGAGAATATCAAGGTATGAAAGGAGTGTCTCCCTGTCGTTTCCGTTTGCTATGCTCTTCTTTGCAATCTCCGTTATCCCGCATATAGTATTAAGGGGATTTCGTACATTATATGACAGCTCAGATACAAACTGTCTTTCTTCGCTTGTCTTGTCCCTGTTTCTGGATGATTTGTCTTTTTTGCCTATGCCAAACATCTTTTACACCTCAAAACAGTCTTTAATGTAACAGATATTCAAGCTTCTGTAAAGGACTGATACGTGCATTTTCATCCTTTTCGGGCTTCTCTTTCTTACCCTGTTTCCCTTTTAAAACGACCGCGCTCGTTTTGGGAAGAGTGATCTTCAACCGGCCGTTTACTATGTCGTATTCCTCGGGATCCGTCGTAAATCCGTCCGCTCCGGTCATCATCAGGCGCACTATCTTCGATTCCCTGGGGATCCCGGTCTGCCATACCCGCATCTCCATCTCTTTCTCGCAGTCATTGTTGTTAACGATGACGATTATCTCATTATCCCTTATAAACCGCCCGTAAGCGATCACGTTATAGTCCTTGTGAAGAATGATCCCGGAGCCTGTTATCAGTTCGCGGTTCTCCTTATGTATCCGGATCATCTCCTTGTGGAAACGGATCAGTTCCTTGTCCTCCCGGCCCCACGGATAGCTTCTTCTGTTGTCCGGATCGGTGAACCCGCATACCCCTGCTTCATCTCCGTAATATATCGTCGGTGCGCCGGCCCATGTCATCTGCATCACAACGGCCTCGCGCATAACGGCCTTGTTGACTCCGTTATTGGCAGCTTCATAGCCTTTGTCCGCAACCCTTCCGACCACATGGTTGGTCCTTGTCAGAAATCTCGAATGATCATGGTTGGACAGCTCGTTCATGGTCGTAAACAGTGTCGGCGCCATGAACTTGGCAACACCGTCTCTCATCATTCCTTCGAATGCATCGGCATTTCCCAGAAGGTCACGGCGAAAATCATCGCTGTGCTTCTGCATACCTGTCAGAAACCATGTGACGGGCTCCATGAACGCATCATAGTTCATGATGGTATCCCATTCATCGCCTGCAAGCCATCCGGAAGGATCTCCGTAATGCTCGGCGATTATTATCGCATTGGGGTTGGCCTCTTTTACCGCTCTCCTGAAATCTTTCCAGAACTGATGATTGTATTCCGGGCTGTGACCGAGGTCTGCGGCAACATCGAGCCTCCAGCCGTCAACATTATACGGCGGCGAGACCCATTTTTTCGCTATCCGGAGCACATAATCCCGAAGTTCTCTCGATCCTTCGTAGTTAAGCTTGGGCAGCGTGTCATGTCCCCACCATCCGTCATAAGTGCCGTTATACGGCCATTTGTCCTCAAAGAACCTGAAAAAATCATGGTAGGGGCTGTTCTTATCCACATAAGCGCCCTTTTCGTATCCTTCCTGACACTCATAGATGCGCTCCCTGTCCATCCACTTGTTGAATGAGCCGCAATGGTTGAACACGCCGTCGATTATGACCTTGATGCCCCTTTCGTGTGCTTCCTTGACAAAATCGGCAAAGAACCTGTTGGATGCCTCAAGATTGGCCTTGTTCGTCACCCTGCTGATATAGCGGGATGCGTCTTTGTTCTCGGTATGTGCCCCATCGAGAAGATCTCCCTTGTCGTCCACGATCTTTCCGAAATGGGGGTCTATGTAGTCATAGTCCTGAATATCATATTTATGATTGGAGGGAGAGACAAACAGGGGGTTAAAGTATATGGCATCTATCCCGAGATCCTGAAGATAATCAAGCTTCTGACGGACGCCCTCAAGATCGCCTCCGTAGAATTCCTGCACTCCCATATATGCCGGATATTTGTTCCAGTCATCAACACGTTTTACATTCTCTCCGATGTAACGGTATTCGTCCGTAAGGACATCGTTCGAAGGATCCCCGTTATAGAATCTGTCCGTATATATCTGGTAGATCACCGCACCTTTTGCCCAGTCCGGAGTCGTAAATCCGGGGCGGATGCGGAAATCGAAATAATCATTTGTATCCTTGACCACTCCTCTTGTGTCATAAAAACAGAACGTGCCTGCCGATCCGATCTCAAAATGGTACCTGATCATTTCGTTGCTGAGTCTGTAGCTTGCGGAATAATAGTCAAACTCATCCGTTGTTTCACAGATCTCCATCAGCACCGTTTCGCCGTTACCGACAAGCTTCGCATAATCGAGGTTATTCCTGCTGCTGCGAAGTCTTATCGTAACGATCCCGTATGCATTTGGTTCAAGTGGGATTATATAGTCTTCGGAATAGTCCGAAAAGATGGCCCTTCTGTTAAGAACAGGCCTGTAATTTGTGATAAATCTGCCTTTTTGCAGAATATCATTATAAGTGCCAATATCCATTGTGTTCCCCTCATTGCCCCCTATCTAGTACACAACGTATTATATTATAACAAAATATGGTGGCAAAGTAAAACAGCTCCTATTACTAGGAGCCGTTTTGGAGAAGGTATTTCTTTCTTATGGGGGATCATCCTTACGGATCATCCTCTTATTGGGGGGTTACAAGTGCATTATAGTCCCCCTGCCATACAAAATCTATCGCTTAAATTCACAAATATTACAAATTCATCGCACATCGTTTGTGCATTTTTTCATATATGTATGATTTTCTTTGGTAAAAATCACTATATATGGGGATTTTTATTCAGCTGGCTGACCAAAGAGGGCCTCAAACTCTGCCCGGTTGATCTTTTCCTTCTCGAGCAGAAGGTTTGCGCAGGCATCAAGCTTGTCACGGTTCTCATTGATCAGTTTGACCGCCCTGCTGTAACAGGTATCTATGATGTATTTTACCTCATCATCGATACGTGAAGCCACTGACTCACTGTATCCTCTGGCATGGGCAAGGTCACGTCCGATGAATACTTCATCGCCTTCCTCATCATAGCACACGGCACCGATATTGTCACTCATTCCGTAACGGACCACCATTTTCTTGGCAATGCGGGTAGCGGTCTTGATATCGGAAGATGCGCCTGTGGTTATATCGTCAAGGACTATCGATTCGGCAGCCCTTCCTCCAAGTGTTGCCACAATCTGGTTCAGCATCCTGCCGCGGGTTTCAAACATAACATCTTCTTCGGGCATCGACATGGTATATCCGCCTGCTCCGAGTCCCGTCGGAATGATCGAAACCGTGTTGACGGGATCGATATCCGGAAGTATATAGTGAAGGATCGCATGTCCGCTTTCGTGAAAAGCCGTTATCCGCTTTTCCTTGTCGGAAACGATCTTGCTCTTTTTTTCGCTTCCGACTCCGACCTTCAGGAACGATTCCCTGATATCGGACATCTTGATGAACTTCCTTCCGATCCTGGCAGCCTTGATCGCCGCCTCATTCATAAGATTTTCAAGATCGGCGCCGGTAAAGCCTGCTGTTGATTTTGATATCTCATCAAGATCTACATCATCGGCAAGGGGCTTGTTCTTGCTGTGTACGTCAAGTATCTCACGTCTGCCCTTAATATCGGGAGTTCCGACTGCGATCTTCCTGTCAAAACGTCCCGGGCGCATGATCGCGGGATCGAGAATATCAACCCTGTTTGTCGCCGCAAGTACGATGATCCCTTCATTCTGGCCGAAGCCATCCATTTCAACAAGCAACTGGTTAAGTGTCTGCTCTCTCTCATCATGTCCGCCGCCCATACCGGTTCCGCGCCGGCGCGCAACGGCATCTATCTCATCTATGAAAACGATACAGGGAGCATTCTTTTTTGCTTCCTCGAAAAGGTCTCTTACACGGCTGGCTCCGACACCGACGAACATCTCCACGAAGTCAGATCCGGAGATCGAGAAAAAGGGCACTTCCGCTTCTCCCGCGATGGCCTTGGCCAGGAGGGTCTTACCTGTTCCGGGAGGACCTACAAGTATCACTCCCTTCGGTATCCTGGCTCCCACTTCCACATACTTCTTTGCATTCTTCAGGAAATCAACGATCTCCTCGAGGTCCTCTTTTTCCTCATCCAGTCCGGCAACATCGGAGAACTTCATCTTGTTGTCATTACTTGAGAGCTTAGCATGGCTCTTTCCGAAGTTCATCATACGGCTGCCGCCGCCTGCGGACCCGTTCATATATGTAAAGAACACGATCATCAGGACGACTATGATGAGCGACGGCAGAACGTAAGCCGTAAACCATCCTTCACGTGTAACGTCATTCATGACATATGAAGGGAATTTCCCATCAAGTTCCTCCGCAACCTTTGTGATATCGGACGTGTACATGTACACCGTCAGACCCGTATCGAGCGTCATCCTTACCTCGCCGGTGGGAACTTCCGAATTCTGTATCAGTTCTACCGAGGCAATATCACCCTTTTTCAGGTAGTCTTCAAACTGCTCGTGATTTATCGGCACTCTTGCGCCTTCCTGCATCTTTGTCCACATCATCATGATCACGACAAATATGAGCAGGATCAAAACATAAAATCCAAATCCTCGTTTTCTGTTCAACTGTTTAGTCCGTTTCCTCTCTTGGTCTTCGTCTTTATTCGGTCTCAACAACGCCTATATACGGCAGGTTTCTGTACTTCTGCGCATAATCCAGCCCGTATCCGACAACAAATTTATCCGGGATCTCAAAGCCCGTATAGTCCACGTGCACATCTTTTTCCCTTCTCTCGGGTTTATCAAGAAGAGCGCACAGTCTTACTGAACTGGCTCTGCGCTTTTGCAGGTTGTCAAGAAGATATGACAGAGTGTTTCCGGTATCCACGATATCTTCCACAACGAGCACTTCTCTTCCTTCGAGCGGCTCATCAAGGTCCTTGTTTATCTTGACTACGCCTGATGACTCCGTGGAATCTCCGTAACTTGATACGCTCATAAAATCAAGCGTCACAGGTACCGTTATCCTTTTTGCAAGTTCGCAGGCAAAGAATGTCGCACCTTTTAAGATCCCTACGATATGAAGTTCCTTTCCCTCATAGTCTTTGCTTATCTGTGCTCCCAGCTCTTTGATGCGTGCTGTGATTTCCTCTTCGGAATACAGTACCGAAATCTTATCAGCCATTTTCCGCTCCTTCCGATATCTCTTCTTCTTCGATATCCTGCAAGTCGTCGCCTGCTCTTTTATATACAAACTCTATGACCCTGGTCGTCATGGGTGTTACCTTTACATCCTCGGATATCCTGTGACCGACGACCCAGTATATCTTCGAACCGCTTGCGATCAGCGGCACCTGATCTCTCTCACTCTTCGGGATCTTCTCATTGATCATGTAGTTCTTGAGATTACCCTCATTGCCCTTCTGGTTGATGACAAGATAATCACCTGTCTTGCGGGTCCGAAGGCACAGATCATCCGACATTTTATCATAATCCATCCATTTAGCATAGCCGTCCTCGGGAATACCGCTCATTTCAAAATCATTCAGCAGACGGCATGATACCAGGCTGTTGTCCGGAAGCATGTAGCTTCCCTCTCCGATGATCGGTATACAGAATCCTTCTGATGCCGGCAGGGGTTCCTTCTTTTCCGGTACATCGTTACCGGGAAGTTCGAGTACGGGACTTGAAGGGTACTCAACCGATGCGCTTCCGACATTTAAGATCTCCCTTATCTGTCCGTCAAAGCCTTCCTTCGGTCTGATATAGACAATACCCGACTCCTTGACTACGGTAACGCCTCTCGGAAGAGATATCTGCCCGCTTCCCTCCTTGGTTATGAGATTACCCAGTGACTCAACATGGCTCCTGGTAACGTCCTTTACGGACACTCCCGAGCGCGCGATCAATGCTCTTATCGCAAACTTGAGCAGTATCGGCTCGGCGGCGGATAAGACATCGGTTTTATACTTTTGGGTAAGCCCTTTCGTGATATACCTTCTGTCAGCTTCTTTTGCAGCCTCATCCAGAAGATCGGAAGCCCTCTTTTCCATAAAATCATTTATTTCTTTTGCTTCACCCGAAAGCGCATTGATATGATCCACCGCATTTGCCCTTACGCTCTCAAGCTTGGGCATGATCTTTTTCCTTATGTAATTCCTGCTGTACGCAAGCGTATCATTTGTCTCGTCGTTTCTGTACTTTTGTCCGTTATCGGAAAGAAACTGCTCTATCTCTTCCCTTTTCAGGCACAGAAGCGGCCTTATCACGTTATCCCTTTTTGATTCCATACCTGCAAGGCCCTTGATCCCGCTTCCTCTTATGATACGGAATATGACCGTCTCGGCCTGGTCGTTCATGTGATGAGCGACTGCTATCTTTGCGTTCTCGTAAAGAGATGCAACTTCATCAAATATCTCGTATCTGATGCGGCGTCCGCACTCCTCCTCGGATTCTTTTGTGATCTTGCAGATGAGAGGGATATCTTTCCTGTATGATTTTAACTCCACATTGTTTGCGGCGCACAGATCCTCAACAAACTTCCGGTCCTTGTCCGCAGTCTTTTTCCGGATACCGTGATGGACATGCACTGCCACGGTCCTAAAGTCAATTTCCTTCTTCAGTTCCTCGAGCATAAGGAACAGGCATACCGAATCGGCGCCTCCCGAGATCCCTTCAACTATGGTATCTCCGGACACGATAAGCCCTTTTTCGATTATATAGTCCCTGACCTTTTTATAGATGTTGTCATTGTCCATAAAATGATTCCTCTTGTTTCGGATAGACCAGCCTAAATATTATACCATCATATCAAGAAAAAAAGCACGGGGATTATGATTTCCCCGTGCTATTTATTTAAATCCGATCTGAACAGTATCTCGTTCTCATAGAGAAGCCCCAACTTCTCTTTTGCGATCTCCTCGACAAACTTGTCTGTTTTCGTATATTTCTCGTAGTCCGTCAGTTTGCGGGTACGCTCGTGTTCTTCGTCGATCTGGGCCTGCAAAGTTTCTTCTCTTTGCTGATATTCGGCCTGTTTCATCTTCAGCTCCCTGCCCTTGAACAGGATGACTGCCATAAGCATCAGAACTACAAACGAAACAAGTGCCATGCCCAGCCGGTTCTGCCTTTTTCGGCGAAATGCGACTCTTCTGGCCATAACAATCTCCCCTCTTGTTAACATAATATATTATATATGAGTGAAACAGCCATGTCAAATACTCTTGTACATCTCTTTTGCTTCTTCCTTTTTCACGGTCTCTTTGACTGAGAGTACCTGGACCTTCAGCGGACTGGTCCCGAAGGCTATTTCCAGGATATCGCCTTCCTTGACCTGGGTGGATGCTTTTGCGGGCCGGCCGTTGACCGTTACCCTTTCGGCATCACAGGCTTCGTTCGCGACCGTACGCCGCTTGATTATCCTTGATACTTTTAAGAATTTGTCCAAACGCATATGATTTTGCCCCTTCTGATCATAATTTGATATTTATAAAGTAAAAAAAGGAACTCCGTTGACCGGAGTTCCTTTTATCATAACAGATGGATTATCTCTTGTTTACAAGATCCTTAAGAGCCTTACCAGCTTTGAACTTAGGAGCCTTAGAAGCTGCGATCTTCATTTCCTTACCGGTCTGAGGATTTCTGCCTGTTCTAGCTGCTCTCTTGGAAACTTCGAATGTACCAAAGCCAACTAACTGAACCTTGCCACCCTTCTTGAGTTCCTTTGAAACTGCGTCTGTGAAAGCCTTAAGAGCCTTCTCTGCATCCTTCTTTGATAATCCAGCATTTGCTGCCATAGCTGCTACTAACTCTGTTTTGTTCATTTTGAACTCCTCCTTAATAACATGAGTACTGACGTCTGTATTAGCGTCTATACAAGTTATAATCTTTGAACCCCTAAAAGTCAAGGTTTTTTTCCCAAAAAATGCCGTAAATCGTTGATTTTAGGCAATTTGCACTTTACATAACACGTAAAAATACTTCTATTTCAGATATCTGGCAAAGTACAGGATCAGGTAGATGACTATGGGATGGATCAGATAGATGATAAGGGAATGTCTACCGAGAAAACTTATGGGGGAAATTCCCCGGTTAAGCGTGTTAACACCCCTTGGCGATCCCATGACAGCCTTATGGAGAAAGTATCCGTATAAGTAAATGAACAGCCACGGTATAACCGAAAAGTAATCGGTCGAAACAAATCCCGGCTCCATAAAACCGATAAAAGTGGCCGGATACCCCTTATACAGCACTTGCGGGAGGTTGGCCGACCATACCCCTCTGATGCCGAGATATCCGATATTTATGTTATAAGTAAGAACAAACAATAACAGGCTTATGGTAAGGAGCATTACGTTTACCGGCTCTGAAGCATTATCACCATTTGAAGCTTTATGGTATGCTTTATCTATCGGGATCATGATAAGCGTTGCACTGCCAAGAAACGTCAGTATCCCGAACACGATCCGGATATCGGGCAGAAATATGCAAGTCAGGGCAGTGATCGCAAGGCCGATAAGAAACAGCTCCAGTCCCATTCGGATGTGACGGTGTCCGAAAGAGAACGAAAATCCCGAGATCATGATAAAGGCGATGCATATGCTCCTCTCCCATATCAGAAAACCCTTTCCGTACAGCATAGCGGTTGGAACGGCGATCCGGAAATAGTTCAAAAGCCAGCATGTATGAAATGCGATCATGCTCAATATGGAAATGCCTCTTAACGTGTCGACAAGTTCATATCTTTTCATATGCCAAGTTTAATATATGTTGATGATATAAACAATAAAAAAGAAAGCCCGACATCATCGCAAAAAGCAACAACATCAGACCTTCAGAGGCGACAGCCGGATTTGAACCGGCGAATCAGGGTGTTGCAGACCCACGCCTTACCACTTGGCTATGTCGCCATATGTCAGGATTGCGAAGCAATCGTGACACGGCGACGTTCGGCGAAGCCGAATGTTGGTCCTGCATCGAACCGGTTCCTGAATTTGCCTCACAATCATATTTTAATGACTCCGACGGGAATCGAACCCGTGTTACCGCCGTGAAAGGGCGATGTCTTAACCGCTTGACCACGGAGCCAGGTCATTATCGCGTAGCGGATGTTGGTTCCCTATCCCGCCTAGAACCTTTATAAACAGATTATAATGTGCGAGTCTCCTTAAGAAGCCTCGCAACTTATCCTCCCCGAGCTGGGCTCGAACCAGCAACCCTTCGGTTAACAGCC
>JAFXQX010000042.1 GCA_017526745.1 Lachnospiraceae bacterium
CCAGGATCAAACTCTCTAATAAAGTTTGTTAACCATTGCTGGCTTTGTTTCGTTTCCGAATTATTACTCGAATTAATTCTAATTAAGGAATTCTGTAACGTCTTCGACGTTACTTGGCACCGCATTTGCTGTCGCAAATACGGCACATCTTTCGGGTTATTGGTTGTACTATTTCATTTTCAAGGTACGCCAAATGCATAAAAATAGAGACGCTCTTTCGAGCGGCCCTATTAATATATCACCGAGTTTTACCCTTGTCAACGGATTTTTTTGAAATTTTTTCCCAAAAATTCGGGCTTTTCAGTCCTCCTTAACAAGCGAGACTGCGATCAGTCTGAGAAGTGCGAACAAAACGCCTGCAACAGGCCATATTATCCACGATCTGTCCCACTCTGATGTGATAAAACTGTAAGCAAGGAAAATGGCAGTTATGAACAGCCAGTATCCCGTTACCATCGGAGCGAGCTTTTTGGACTTCGCTTTGTTTTCCTTTGTATAATCTCCGTTTTGCAGAAGTATATTATAGGAAGAATGTACTCCGCATATCGAAACAAACATGTAAACCGCGGTAGCCACAAGCAGAAGAAGAAGGCATACGGATCCCACTCCCGCGATCACCGGCATATTAAGGACGGATGTGACCACGACCGGTATGACTCCCAGAATGATCATGACAACTCCGATCGCCAGCGCCTTCGTGTTTGTGCTCTCCCCGGCCGACTGTTTCTCCTTTACCATGCCGTCAACGCCGTATTCCGTCTCAAATACGTCTGTTTCCAGATACTCGAATTCAGATAGCTTTCTTCCTTTTGAAATAAACAGGAATACTGCTATGCAGACCTGAATAAGAAGTACGGCAAGTCCTATGGCCGCAGCAGCCGTAGCGGACAACCTCCCCTTCCCGGACTGGGACAGGCCCGACAGAAATATCATGATCACGGGACTTGATATGCATAAAAATACTCCGAGTCCGATCTTGGGCAGTATTTCCTTCCTTAATGTAATAAATCTGGCTGCCTCTTCCATGGAGACTTTCCTGACCGAACCTCCCTGCGAGCTTATTTCATAAGTTGCCTGTACATCCTCGGGTTCCATCTCATCCTTTAACAGATAATCGGTACTTACCCCGAATACCTCTGCCATCTTCAGTATCTTCTGAAGATCCGGGACACTTGAAGCTCCTTCCCATTTGGACACGGACTGTCTGGAGACATCCAGCATCTCGGCCAGTTCCTCCTGTGACCATCCGTTCTTTTTTCTTTCATTGATTATCTTGTCTGCAAGAATCATTTGATTTCCTTTCCGAAGCATCATCCAGCTTCAATCCATTCTGTTTTGTCTTGTTCGAACGAGCTGAATATAACGCTTTCGGCGGTTGCGTTCCATCAAAACGACCTTTCAATTTGTCAACCGGTGGTTGCAATTGAGCGATTTTACTGTTTACAGGACCTTAATCATCTCCTGAAGTATAGGTGCATAATGATCATCAACGATACCGAAGTCTTTGTTCTTATAGTTCCAAAGAGCACGTCCTATTCCGTACTTCTCAAATGCTGCATGGATATCCTTCATCCACGCGAGCGTATCGGGAAGCGGTGCCTGATCGATCACTCCGTACTCTCCGCAGTAGAGAGGAACATTGTTCTTTTCGGCATACTCACATGCCGGTTTGAATATTGTTTCAAATAGAGAACCCCCCCTATCAAGGCTTTCATGAAATACCGCGCCCATATGATCAGGTGAGAACTCCTCACTCTTACGTCTTATGGTTTCCACATCCGCGGGATAGAACATATCGTAGTCCTTTGTCATTCCCTCAACCCAGTATGCCTTCTGATGTGTGAAGCATAAAGGCTCATAACAGTGAAAGTTGAAAATTATGTTGTCATCAACCGGAACTTCGATCCCGCTGACTGCAAATACATTATTATAATGTACGCCGCCTACGATTATCTTCCTATCGGCATCGATCGAGCGTATCTTTTTTATGGCATTTGCCGCGATCTCGTTCCACTTACTGCGAAAATCACCGTTTACGACTTCATTGAGAAGTTCAAATGTTAGATCTCTCTCATTGATATATCTTTTGGCAAACATCTCCCACGTTTCATAAAACGTCTCCTGGAGACCGGCATCCTTAAAGAATCTGTCGGGATCGCTTACTGCCTGTGTGTCAAACATGTAACCTTTTGCCTTGTGCAGGTCCAGTATCATGTTTAGGCCGTACTCTTTGCACCATCCGATACAATCATCGATGTGGGCCAAACCTTCCTCATTGGGAGTATCGCCTTCTTCGGCCTCGTTCATGAACACATCATAATCTATCGGAAGCCTGATATGATCGAGCCCGAATGATGCGATCCTTTCTATATCTTCCTTTGTAATGAATGAATCGAAGTGCTCCTTATCATAAGAAACGCACTGGCTCAGCCATCCTCCGAGGTTGATCCCTTTCCGGTATCCTTCAAATCTTCTCATTATTTCTCCTTCCTTTACTGTCTGAGGTATTTCTGAACATTATCATATGTGATGATACTATATGGTCTGAACACATATTTATCAAATGTAAGATCCACATCAGGGGGAAAATCTTCATCCACTCCGAGAGAGTATGCCATTTCCATTATCATCTCAGCCTGTCCGGCGTAATCGTTATAAACGGTCCCGTCGAGCTTCATCGTTCTGATCGCCTCAAGAGCTTCCTCTGTTCCGTTTATGCCTACTACAAACGGATCGAGCGGATAATTCCTCTCCTCGATCGCATCAATGGCGCCAAGTGCCATGTCATCATTATTTGCGATCACCATCTCGATCTGGAAAGGGTACCTGTCTATGAGTTCCCTCATCCTTGTCCTTCCCTGGTCCCTGTCCCAGTTTGCATATTCATCGCCGAGCTTTTCAAGCGAAAATCCCGCATTCATCAGTTCCTTGGGGCAGACACTCGTCCTTACCAGGGTATCCTGATGCCCGGCTTCCCCCTCAAGAATGACATACTGAATGGTTCCGTTTCCGTTTGCATCGATCGATGCGAACTTCTTGGGGTCCGAGAGGGCATCGATGATGATCTTTGCCTGAAGTTCGGCCGACTGACGCGCAAGTCCTCCGACATAAAATATCTTGTCCCATCTTGCAAGGTCCTCTTCAACGGGCTCCCTGTTGAAGAATATGACCGGCGTATCACTTTCCATAGCCTTATCTATTATCACCATGGCATCGGTCCTGTCCACCAGGTTCACGCACAGTACGTCATAGCTTTCCGAAATGAACTTCTGAACCTGATCGTTCTGCGTCAGCTGACTCTTCTTGGCTCCGACAACCGAGAGCGTGATCCTCTTTCCGGTCTCTTTTTCTTTCTGTCTGCACCACTTCGTCATGTATTTTGTCATGGAGTCGATGAACGTATCATGCTCATCATATGTCAGTACGGCTATCTTTATATCCTTTTGGGGAAGCATTGAAGAAGAGCCGCAGCCGCCAAGGATCATTCCTGCGGCGAACAGTATTGTCAGTACACTAGTCAACGAACGGGAACAGTAATGTCTGATTGTCTTCATCATACATATTCTCCTTCCTTACTATTCTGTGATCGATGACTTCATCCTGATATCTTTTCTGTGAGTATGATCTGTCGAGAGCATACATTGCCGCCAGATATCCCATGCTGAATTCGTTTGTATACGAAAGGGCTTTGATCCTCTTATTGTACAGATTATAAACCGCTTTGTCGGATGTTGCGATCGAGTAGACCTTACTGCTCTTGTTCAGGTTCTCCAAAGCGTCCATCAACGCATCCGTCGTCGAATTGTCAAACGTTACGATAACATCTGTCGCACGGGACACAAGTTCTTTCTGGAGAAAGGTCCTGGTGTTGGGATTTTTACTGTCCTCGTTCTTCTCCCAGATAATGATCCGTCCCACCTTATTCTCTATGGCGTCCATAAGTCCCTGCCTGCGAAGTGCCACACTGTCCCTTTCGGTATTCTCGGAGACGATCGATACCGTGACTATATCACTCTCTTTATCCACAAGCTCTTCTCCAAGCTCATAACCCATACGGTAATCATCCGGTGCGAAGCACTTCATGTCCTCTTCCGATCCGGTAGTTTCCACAAACACGACGGGGATCCTCAGCTTCTTATTCTTAATGAACGATCCGATCTTGCTGCTGTTGCATGCCGCAATGATAAGCGCATCCGTCCCGTCCTCTGTCTCTCTGTTTATTATATCCTTCTGTTCCTCCGCATCATTTTCGGACATCATGGTGATCAGGCTTATGTCCGCATTCTTCTCTTCACAGACAAGCTCTGCTCCCTGTCTCAGATTCTCCCATCTTTCCGAATCTTCACCGTAGACTATCAGAGACACGTGTCTGTGCTCCTCTTCCCGGTTTATTCCCGTCGCAAAGAATATGATGATGACCAGAAGGATCACTATGGTGGATGCTATGGCGGGAAGACTTCCGTTTTCTTTCAGATACTTCATTTACTGCCATCCTCCTTCCGGTATTCGTCGATGGGTACCTTCGGAAGGTGGATCGTTACCGTTGTGCCTTCATCAAGTTCGCTCTCTATGATAAGTCCGTACTCACCCTTAAAGTATGTCTGTATACGTTCATTAACGTTCCATAGACCGATCCCGGAGCCTTTTCCGCGGCTTCTTGCCTTATCGGTCAGAAGTGTTGCAAGAGTATCCTCGGGTATTCCCATACCGTTATCCGAGACCGCGATATAAATGTCGCCGTCCTTCTCATATCCTTTAATCTTAATCTCGCCTTCGCCGTCCATATGCTCTACGCCGTAATAGATCGCATTCTCCAGAAGGGGCTGGACGATAAGTTTGATCGTTGCACAGTTTTCGATAGAAGGGTCGATATCGATCTGCGCCGAGAACTTGTTCTTGAACCTTACCTTCTGTATGTTCAGGTAATTCCGCGCATGTATTATCTCATCCTTGATCGGGATGATATTGTTTCCCTTGCTGAGCGAGATACGGAACAGCTGTGCTAATGCCGTTACCATTGAAATGGCATCCTTATAGCGCTCTCCTTCGATCATCCATACGACCGAGTCGAGAGTATTGTACAGAAAGTGAGGATTGATCTGGCTCTGAAGGGCATCAAGCTCGCTCTTTCTTTTGGCCTTCTGTTCCCTGACCATATCGTCGGTAAGCTTTCTCATCTGCCTGATCATCGACTTGATCGTTCTGCCAAGGTGCCTTATCTCATGGGAACCTCCGATGAAGATATCGTCTTCGTTCATGACATTTCCGGTGAACCCCTCCTCGAGATACGTGATGGATTCCTCAAGTTTTCTGATAGGGTCCGTAACAACATATGAGATAAAATAGTTACCGAATATGATCAGAACGAGCACGATGACTGCGACCATGAGCATGTAGTTTCTCATCTGCCCCATGTCCGGCGCAAGTTCGCTCGTAGGTGTCACGCTAATGATCTTCCACCCGGTATAACCTACGGTCTTGACGACAACATCCCTCTCCTGACCGTCAAATGTTTCCGAAAATGCCCCGTCGGGATGATCGGCATGTATTTTGTTGTTTTCTTTAACCAGGCCGGCATAAATGGCTTTTTGCATCGGATGATATATGATCCGTCCGTCTCCGTCGCACAGATAAATAAAACCGACTCCGCCGCCGTTGACCTTCTCAAACATCTGCTCGATACCGCTGTAGTTCATGTCTACAAGCAGCACTCCGTTCTGAACATTTCCGAAATACGTCAACTCGACATTTCTTGAAAGCGATACGACCCAGAAGTATCTGTAATTACTGTTGTCAAAAATGTTCTGCACATGCGGTGTCGAAAAATGAAGGTTTTCGATCTCGTCACATGCCTTTGTGAACCACTCCTGTTTCTTAAGGTCCACTCCCTGCTTTCTCGATGACACGGGGGACGCCGCCACTATCGCACCGTCCTCCGTAGCGCATACGATACTTGTAAGGTTATCCTTGTTGGCATCATACAAGAGATTCATCTCTTTGTTGATGCGCTCGGCTGTCAGGTTTCTGTTCTTGATGACACTGTAGCACATAGTATCGGAAATGCTCATCATATTCCTGATGTATGAATTCAGGTTCCAGCTGACCTGGTCTACGATCTGCTCATTCTCCTTGATCGTATTCTCTCTTATCGTGTTGATCGAATGGGTATAAAAGGCGATCGCCATGGCGGCGATACTGATCACCGATATCGCCGTAAATGACAGGGATATAGTCCACTGAAGACTTCTTTTTTTGTATCCGTCTCTGATAAAACCTGGCATGCTTTATTTTCTGTATCTTGAGGGTGATATTCCGAAATGCTTCTTGAACACATAGCTGAAATAGTTCGGTTCTTCGTAACCGACCATCCCCGCTATTATATAGCTCTTCTCATCTGTAGTATCGAGGAGTCTTTGCGCCTCGTTCATACGTATCTCAGTAAGGTATGTGACAAAGCTGACGCCCGTCTCCTTTTTGAACACCGATGAAAAATAAGATGTTCCAACCCCAAGATGAGAACATATATCATCGACCGACAGTTTACTCTCGCCGTAATGATCGGCTATATACTGCTTTGCGTCTTCCGCAAGCTTCTTGGCAGAGTCTAGCCTGCCGTTACTGATCTTCTCCCATAATGTGACCGTAAGCTCAATGAGCCTGTCGGCAAAATCGTCCATTGACGAAAATCCCGCCAGCTCCTCGTTTGTATTGATGCTTCCGAATCCGGTCTCCGCAAGGCTGATGCTGTGGCCGCGCGACAGTCTTAAAAGTTCTACGACAAATTCCGCATAGAATATCTGCAGCTGATTCAGGTTGATGTTGGATTTTTTGAGCTTTTCGACAAAATCACGGATCTCGCTTTCAAGGCTTTCCTTTGTACCTACCTTGACCTGCCGCATTATATGACGGATCTGTTTCTCACTCACATAATCCTCGATCGGGCGCTGAGGGTCGATGTCACTGATACAGATCGCTTGATTTTCCCCGACAAAGATCCTGTGATGGAATGCATCCTTGGCCTCAAGGAATGATGTGTGGATGCTCTCGGCATTTCCGTATACTCTTCCGATGCCGGCGCAGACATTTGCGTCGAGCGATCTGTGGGCTATCTTGCATATCCTGTCCATCTCCTCGACAAATGCGGGATATTCCTGCGTGCTCTTAAGCCTTGCCAGTACGCATACGGTATCAAGATATACGAATGCCTCAACCGGCAGGACATCCTTAAATCTCTCGGTTACGATCTGTTTGAGTGAAACGGCCATAAGGTTCTTGTTAAGCTTTTCCGCATCATCCGATACGGGTGTGATGCGAAATGCCCCCGCACAGTAAAAGGCCGACTCGATCTGAAGATCGAAGTCCTTCTGGTATCTGTCCAGGTCGAACTGAAGCTCTCTTCCTTCCAGCAGTCCTATGATAAGCTGTTCCTTCATCATCGGCCTGCTGTCTTCATAGTATTTGGATAAGAGTTCAACGTTTCTGCGCTGCTTGAGCTGCTCGTCGAGTCTGTCCCTGATACGGACGAAAATGTTGCGGAGTTCATCCGCATCTACCGGTTTTAGGATATACTCCTCGGACTCGAGCCTGATCGCTTCCTTGGCATATTCAAAATCATCATAGCCGGAGAAGATGACGCTGCGCAGATCGGGAAGTTTTTCCTTCATCTTGCGAAGCATTGTCAGCCCATCCATGAAAGGCATCTGTATGTCGGTCATAACTACGTCGGGTTCACAGTTTTCGGCAAGCTCAAGTGCCTCCTCACCGTTCTCTGCGGTTCCCGCAACTGTGAATCCTATCTCTTCCCAGTTTATCCTCTTTCTGATGGCTTCTCTAACTTCTTCCTCATCATCGACAAGGATGACTTTGTACAGATCCAATGCCTATTCCTCCATGGCAAGATTAAAAATCATATGAAATGATTTTAACATCGCACCAGCAAATAAACAACAAGGCTGCGGTAAACCGCAGCCCTTGTCATGATTACGAAGTAATCTTGACACGGCGACATCTTCGAAGAAGATGTTGGTTGTTCGACATGCCAAGATATTAGATTGATTTAGTTCTTCTTTCTCTTTGAGATAACGTCAAGCGTTACAGCCAGGAGAAGAACAACACCCTTGAAGATCTTCTGAACATCCGTTGTGAATCCCATCAGGGACATTCCGTTGTTAAGGATACCCATGATGAAAGCACCGACAACTGCTCCGACTATCGAACCTGCACCACCGGCAACCGCAGCGCCACCGATGTAACACGATGCGATCGCATCCATTTCGAAACCGTCACCGGCCTTCGGTGTAGCGGATCCGTTTCTTGCGGCAAGAACGATACCTGCTACGGATGATAAGAATCCCATATTAACGTATACCCAGAAGAACACCTTGTTCGTATCGATACCGGAAAGGTTTGCTGCCTTTCTGTTACCGCCGAGTGCGTATATCTGACGTCCTGCTACGGTCTTGCTCGTAATGAATCCGTATACGGCAATAAGTATTACCATGATAAGCAGTACGAACGGAAGTCCGTTTGCTCTTGAGAGCTTGTAGAAGAAGAACCATATGATGAATAGCATGATCGCAAGCTTTAATGCTATCTGCCATACGGGATTGACCGCAAAATTGTACTTCTTCTTGGTTGAATAGCTCTTGAACTCCGAGAATACCAGAACGATCGATGCTATGATCGCAACAAGTATACTGATAATATCTATCGTCCCATCCCCAAACGGTACCTGTAGCGACGGAAGGAATCCGGCACCCAGGAAGTTGTAAGACTCCGGAAGAGGGCCTTTCGTCTGAGCCTGAAGCAGTGTATATGTAAGACCTCTTCCCATAAGCATCGTCGCCAGCGTTACGACAAATGGCGGTATGCCCAGGTATGCGATAAAGAATCCGGCAAACAGACCGGTCAGTGTTCCAACCGCGAGAGCTGCAAGGATCGCAACCCACATGTTCATTTTGTAGTCGATCATTATGATACCGGCAACCGATCCGGTAACCGCAACTACAGATCCGACACCAAGGTCGATGTTACCGGTCAGTACGCACAGCAGCATACCTATTGCAAGGATAACAACGTATCCGTTCTGCATGATAAGGTTGTTGATGTTAACCGGCTTGGCGTTTGCGCCTTTTGTTGTTATAGCGAATAAAAGAAAAATACCGATCAGGATCAGGAACATTCCGTACTGTTTCAGATCCATATTTTGAATTTTTTTGCTCTTAGTTTCCATTTCCATCTCCCTTTCTCATATGAGCCATGATAAGCTGCATGATCTTCTCCTGCGAGAACTCATCCTTGTTAAGCTCTCCGGCTATCTCACCTTCGTTGATGACGTAACACCTGTCACATGTACCGATGATCTCCGGCATTTCCGATGAGATGATGATTATGGCCTTGCCGGCTTTTGCAAGTTCGTTAATTACGCAGTAAATCTCATATTTGGCACCTACGTCAATACCTCTTGTAGGTTCATCCATGATCAGGACATCCGGTTGAGTCATCATCCACTTTGAAACTACAACCTTCTGCTGGTTTCCGCCCGAAAGCGAGCCGACCACCTGATTGATGGAATTGGATTTAACGTTTATCCTTTTCCTGTAATCCTGTGCCGCAACGATCTCATCGTTTGCGTTTATCACGCCTCTCTTGGAGAAGAAGAAAGGTCTTGCGGCTATTGTCATATTCTCCTTGATATCTCCGATAAGGTTCAGACCATATGTCTTTCTGTCCTCGGAAATATAAGCAAGCTTGTTCTTAACGGCATCCTTGACCGTCTTAAGGTGTACTTCCTTACCGTTGATAAGTATTGTACCCGATATCTTCTGTCCGTAACTTCTTCCGAAAAGACTCATGGCAAGCTCAGTACGTCCTGCTCCCATCAGTCCCGCAAGTCCCACAACTTCGCCCGCACGGACTTTGATGTTTATATCTTTAAGCATCTGACGATGTTCGTCGTCAGGATGAAATACATTCCAATTCCTTACTTCGAAGATCACGTCTCCGATATCTACGCCTTCCCTTACGGGATAACGGTTTGTCATTTCACGTCCGACCATGGCCTTGATGACTCTGTCCTCAGAGTAATCATCCACACCTTTGACAAGTGTCTCAATGGTCTTACCGTCTCGTATGATAGTGACCGAATCGGAAACGTATTCTATCTCGTTGAGCTTATGTGAGATGATGATACATGTGATCCCCTGGGATTTGAGCTGCAACATTATATCAAGAAGCTTGCGGCTCTCTTCATCATTAAGTGCTGCCGTGGGCTCGTCAAGTATCAGAAGTTCAACCTTCTTGGCCATAGCCTTGGCGATCTCTATAAGCTGCTGTTTACCGACACCGAGAGTGTTTACGGGAACATTAACGTCTTCATGCTCCAGTCCGACCTTCGCCAGCATCTCCTGAGCGCGTCGTCTCGTTTCCGTCCAGTCGATAATGCCCTTCGTGCTCGTCTGCTCGTTACCGATGAACACGTTCTCCGCTACCGAGAGTAGAGGAGAAAGAGCCAGTTCCTGGTGTATTATAACAATGCCTTTTGCTTCTGAATCCCTGAGATTGTGGAATTTGCAATGCTCACCCTTGTAGATGATGTCTCCTTCGTATGTTCCGTAAGGATACACTCCCGAAAGAACATTCATCAGAGTGGACTTGCCGGCACCGTTCTCTCCGCATATTGCGTGAATCTCGCCCTTTTTGACCTTGAGATTAACGTCATCAAGCGCTTTTACTCCGGAGAATTCCTTCGTAATATGATCCATTTCCAAGATGTAATCCGACATCCTACCTACTCCTTTTTTCTATCTGACCTGCCGGTCCTTTAACTGATAAAACAGGGCAGCGGTCAGCCGCCCTGTTTATCTGATCAGTTATCTGCCGGTCATTATTCAGCCAGCTGCTCCTCTGTGTAGTATCCGCCACCGATGATGACTTCCTTGTAGTTGTCTTTGTCAACCGGAACGGGCTCGCAAAGGTATGAAGGAACTACGATCTTGCCGTTGTTGTACTGCTCTGTATCGTTGATCTCGGGCTCAGAACCTTCAAGAACTGCCTGTACCATTGTAACGCACTTGCTTGCAAGGAGTCTTGTGTCCTTGTAGATAGACATTGTCTGCTTACCGGAGATGATGTGCTTACAAGCCATGAGCTCAGCATCCTGTCCTGTGATCAGAGGCCAGTTAGCATCTGTGTATCCTGCACCTTCAAGAGCTGACATACATCCGTATGAAAGTCCGTCATATGCGCATGCGCAGATGTCAAGGTCTTCGTCTGCATAGTATCTTGTAAGGATGTCTTCGCATCTCTTCATTGCTGTCTGCTGGTCCCAACGAAGTGTGTTGTTGGAATCGAAATCGATCTGGCCTGACTTACAAACGAGAGAACCGTCATCAAGTAAAGGCTGGATCTGCTCCATAAGTCCTGCGTAAAGCATATGAGCGTTGTTATCATCAGGTGATCCCATGAAGAGCTCGATGGTCTTCGGATCATCCTTTGTAGCGCCACAGTGCTGAACGATGTATTCACCGATCTTTGTACCAACGCCCTTGTTATCGAATGTAGCGTAGTATGAAACAGCGTCTGTATTCATAAGAAGACGGTCATATGCGATGATCGGGATGCCTGCGTCCTTAGCCTGCTGCTCAACGTTTACAAGGGCATCTGAGTCGATAGCTGCGATAACAAGGCAGTTAGCGCCTGCAGCGATCATGTTCTCTATCTGTGATACCTGAGCCTGAACGTCATCCTCTGCATACTGAAGATCTACGGTATATCCGAGTTCCTCAAGCTGAGCCTTCATGTTGGCACCGTCATGCATCCATCTCTCTGATGACTGTGTGGGCATTGCAACTGCAACCTTCTTGCCGCCGCCTGAAGCTTCTGCTGCAATCCCCAATCCCCAAA
>JAFXQX010000043.1 GCA_017526745.1 Lachnospiraceae bacterium
CGGGCAAGCGGATATATACTTTAGCAGTTAAAAGCGTTAAAGTGCGAAAGCGAGGAATATATTATGATCATTGTATTAAAACCAAATGCAGATGAGAACAAATACCATAAACTGGAGTCCTGGATAAAGGATGACCTCGGGCTTGACATACATTACAGCCGCGGTGAAAAGTCCACTATCCTGGGCCTGGTCGGAGATACGTCGAAGGTTGATATCGATGCGG
The DNA here is from genome assembly GCA_017526745.1 of Lachnospiraceae bacterium. GTDB lineage: Bacteria > Bacillota > Clostridia > Lachnospirales > Lachnospiraceae > UBA2868. The sequence goes on from JAFXQX010000043.1 coordinate 224, forward strand.
TATCAGCGCTTGATATCGTTGAGAGTGTTACCAGGATCCAGGAGCCCTATAAGGCCGCCAACAGAAAATTCCATCCGATGGATACCGTTATCACGGTAGGAGATGTGAAGATAGGCGGAGGAAACTTTGTCAAGATTGCGGGCCCGTGCTCCGTTGAGACAATAGAGCAGATAACGGGCATAGCCGAATCGGTCAAGGCATCCGGCGCCCATATGCTCCGTGGAGGTGCGTTCAAACCCCGCACATCGCCGTATGCGTTTCAGGGGCTCGGAAAGACCGGAATAGATTACCTGCTTGAGGCCAAGAAGGCAACGGGGCTTCCTATAGTTACCGAGATCATGGAACTGACCGATCTTGATATGTTCGAGGATGTTGACGTGATCCAGGTCGGTGCGAGAAATATGCAGAACTTCAGGCTGCTCAAGGAACTCGGTACAATAGACAAGCCGATCCTTCTTAAGAGAGGACTTGCAAATACAGTGGCCGAGCTTCTGATGAGTGCCGAATACATAATGGCAGGCGGTAACGAAAAGGTTATCCTGTGCGAACGCGGTATCAGGACATTTGAGACGGCGACAAGGAACACGCTTGATATCTCGGTCATACCGGTGCTCAAAGAGAAGACGCATCTGCCGATAATCGTTGATCCGTCTCACTCGACCGGATACTCGAAATATGTCAGGTCTGTTTCGCTTGCGGCAACGGCAGCGGGCGCGGACGGACTGATCGTTGAGGTGCATAACGATCCCGAGAACGCATGGTGTGACGGACAGCAGTCGATCACACCCGAAGCATTTGCATCGCTGTCTTCGGGAATGGACAAGATACTGGAGGTAGTAAAGACGCTTTGAATTCTATAGGTGTTATCGGGCTCGGCCTTATCGGCGGGTCCATGGCAAAAGCAATAAGTTCGCACTCAGGCATTACCGTTTACGGATCTGATGCTTCCGAAGAGATCGTAAAAAGAGCAGTTGCCGAGGGCGTCCTGGCCGGAAGGCTTGAGGACCACTTTGCTGATATCGATGCTCTTATCGTGGCATTGTATCCGACCGATGTGGTTGACATAATTCTAGAGACGGCACCCAGACTCAAAAAGGGATGTATAGTCATAGACTGTACAGGGGTCAAAAAGAGCATATGCGTGCCCCTTTCCGAAAAACTCAGTGATATGGGTCTTCGGTTTATCGGAGGTCATCCGATGGCAGGAAAGGAAGTTGCCGGATACGCTAACGCATCAGCCGATCTGTTTACAGGTGCTTCCATGATCCTGTGCAGGGATGAGCATACGGATGAAGGAGCCGTTTCAGAGGCGTCAGAGTTTTTCCGCAGCATAGGATTTTCGCTTATAAAGGTTACCGACTATGACACTCATGACAGGGTGATCGCGTACACTTCACAGCTTGCTCACATTGTATCATCCGCGTACATAAAGAGTTCAACGCTTGAAGACCGTTACGGGTTTTCCGCCGGCTCGTTCAAGGATATGACAAGGGTGGCAAAGCTCAACGAAGAGATGTGGGCTGACCTGTTTCTGGCAAACGAATCAAGTATAGTTTTACAGATAGACGAGCTCGTCAATCATCTGATGGAATTTGCAAACGCAATAGAAGCCGGTGACAGGGATAAGCTTGTTGCGCTCCTTCGCGACGGCAGGGTTAAGAAGGAAAACGATGAGCTTGCCGAGGAAAGGTTTAAAAAAGAGAACGCCTGAGTATGGATATCAGACTGACAAAGAGCAAAGCATCCGTATCGCATATAACCGCGATCTCGTCAAAATCATACGTTCACAGACTGATCGTTTCCGCAGCGCTTTACGGCGGCGCAAGTATTAAGACAAATATACTGTCAAACGACATGCGTGCAACGGTAGATGCCGTAAGATCCCTTGGCGGTGATGCCCTGATCCGGGAAAATGCAGACGGGACATATGAGATAAAGATCAATGAGCCCTTAAAAAGAGATGGGGGCAGGATCTGCACCGTAGACTGCGGCGAGAGCGGATCGACGGCAAGGTTTATCCTGCCGCTGGCCCCTTATTTTGCAAAAGAGGCAACTGTTACGGGATCGGGCAGACTTCCCGAACGGCCCATGGGACCGCTTTGCGAAGTGCTCCGTTTTGCGCAGGTTTCCGTGGATCGCGACATACTTCCGATAAAACTGTCCGGTGTGCCTGTTGCGGGAGATTACTCCATAGCCGGGAATGTGTCTTCACAGTACATATCAGGACTTTTATTCTTGTTGCCGCTCCTTGATAAGCCGTCAAGCCTTACCGTTACGGGAAAGTTTGAATCGGCTGCATATGTCGATATGACAGTGGATGTGTTAAAAAAGTTCGGAGCGGATATAGATTTTAAAGATTCGGTATTTTATGTCAACCAATCGGGCCGGCCCCTGACAGCCGGACAAGATACCGGCGAAAGATATTTTACAGCCGAAGGCGACTGGTCTAATGCAGCATATCTTTTGACTCTTGCATCGCTTGGCTGCGGGCTTTTGTTTGACAGCTTCACTGTTGACGGCCTTAACTTGCACAGCATACAGGGCGACAGGGCGATAGTAGATATAATGAGGCAGTTCGGGATTGCGGTTGACATAACAGAGGATTCCTGCAAGGTGTCCTCCCGTCCTCAAAAGGGAGTCGACGTTGACTGCTCCCAGATCCCCGATCTGGTGCCGGCGCTTGCAACTCTTGCTGCAAATACAGATGGTAAGTGCGTTTTCCGGAATGTGGAAAGGCTCAGGATCAAAGAGTGCGACAGAGTCATGGCAGTTTGCGATATGCTGGAGCGGTTCGGGGTAGAGGTTAACATAACACAAAACGGCGATTCGGAAGATATGACAGTCTCAGGAAATGGCACGATCAAACCATCCGGGCCCGTAAAGATCCGTTCGTATAACGATCACAGGATCGCAATGGCCGCCGCTGCGTTCGCACTTTCGTCGGACCGCCCGGTCGTGATAGAAGATGCGATGGCAGTCGACAAGTCATTCCCGGGATTTTACGAAGTGATAGGTAAGATGGGAATAGGCAGCAGTAATGTTTGAGACAAGGGGACGGTTCTTTTGTCTCATTCCGAGGTGATGTATGGGATTTAAGGTTGGAAATAAAGTAAATATCGAGGTTTCGGGAGCATCACATTCTGAGTATATAGAAGTCAGGCTAGAAGGTCTTCCCAAAGGAGGCAAGGTAGATCTTGATGAAGTGCGTTCTTTTTTAAAGAGAAGGCAGGGCGGAAATGCTTCCTATACCACAGCAAGAAAAGAAGCGGATGAGCCGCAGATCCTTGGCGGGATAAGAGACGGTGAATTGACCGGGGATGCTGTTATCGCGCGGTTCGCAAATTCAAATGCGCGCTCAAAAGATTACAGTAAGATGAGAAACATTCCGCGCCCTTCACACGCTGATTATGTGGCATTTGCAAAATACGGCAGGGATATCGATATGTCGGGAGGGGGATTTTTCTCCGGACGGATGACGCTTCCCGTCTGTTTTGCGGGGGCCCTGTGCATGCAGTTGCTGAAAGAGCGCGGGATCTGTATACGTGCGCACATCATGTCGGTCGGGGATGTATATGATGATCCGTTCGATCCGGTGGACGATAATGCCGACAAGCTTGCAGAGCATGTTCTTCCGGTCGTGAAAAAAAGTGCCGGTGATGAGATGGTATCTCTTATGGAGGCGGTCAGCCGCGAGGGCGACTCTGTAGGCGGTTGCATAGAATGTAAAGTAACGAATGTTCCGGCAGGGCTCGGGGATCCGATATACGACAGCGTTGAGTCGGCACTTTCCTATGCGATCTTCGGCATTCCTGCGATAAAGGGGATCGAGTTCGGTGAAGGATTCAAAGTTTCGGGCGATAGGGGGTCGACAAGTAACGATCCGTTCGTGATCAAAGACGGCAGGGTCAGGTGCGCCACAAACAATTCGGGCGGGATCCAGGGCGGCATCACAAACGGAATGCCTGTTGTGTTCAGAGTGGCCGTAAAGCCTACGCCGTCGATATATAAACCTCAAAGATCGGTCGATCTTGAGAAGATGGAAGAATGCGAGCTTGTTATAGAGGGAAGGCATGATTCGTGTATAGTTCCGAGAGTCGTGCCGCCTGTGGAGGCGATGACCGCGCTCGTTATCGCGGATCTTATCGCAGCGGAAGATGAAAGAAGCGAAAATCATTGATCTTAATGGAAGATTCGGACTGGTCGGAGAAAAACTGGGGCACAGTTTTTCTCCTGTTTTGCATGAAAAGTTCGGAAGTTACCGGTATGACCTTATCGAAGTGCCAAAGGATGAGATCGATCATTTCTTTGAAGCGGCTGATTTTGACGGAGTGAACGTTACCATTCCATACAAGGAAAAGGCGGTGCTCTATTGCCGGCCGGATGAGAATGCCGCTTCGATCGGGTGCGTGAACACTCTGGTAAGATCCGGTGACGGCACTGTATATGGCTACAATACCGATACTTTCGGGTTTGAATACATGCTGAAACGCTCCGGGATAGATGTGGCCGGAAAGAAAACGGTGATCCTCGGCAGCGGCGGAACATGCAGGACCGCGGCATACACGCTCTCAAGGCTCGGATGCGGCGAAGTATATGTGGTATCGCGTCATCCGAAGGATATGGGATTTAAACTGAAATGCCCGGTAAGTTATGTTTCGTATGATGAGATACCTGCCGATTGCAGGATAATGGTAAACACAACGCCTCTTGGGATGTATCCCGGGATCGACGGGGCGGCAATAGACATAAGTGAAAGTTATGTAAACCTCGAAGCTGTTGTTGATGTCATTTACAATCCGCTGCGGACCTGCCTCGTACTGCAGGCGATCGACCGCGGGATCAAGGCATGCGGCGGACTTTCGATGCTTGTGGCCCAGGGATTTTTTGCATCGCTTCTGTTCTCTGGCATCCCTCTCGGGGATGATCCGGTATCAGCGCTTAAGGATACACAGATCGCAAAGCTTGAGGAAGTCATAGCCTGCATTGAAAAGACACATTCCAACATCGTGCTCACCGGTATGCCCGGGAGCGGAAAATCAACAGTCGGAAGGCTTGCGGCCACCCGGCTGGGGCTTGATTTTTCCGATACGGACGCTGTCTTTGCACAAATGAACGGCATGGGTCCGGGTGATTTTATACGAAAAGAGGGGGAAGCACGGTTCAGGGCCCTTGAGTCGGAGGCGGTTCGCTCTGTCTGCCTGACCGGGGGCAGGGTGATAGCGACCGGAGGCGGTGTTGTGCTCGATCCGAGAAACATTGAAAGGCTGCGGCACAACGGTACGATCATTTTCCTAAACAGAAGGCTTTCGGATCTTGCAACTGAGGGCAGGCCGCTGTCAGAAGGATCCGAGACCTTAAAAGCGCTGTATTATAACCGCCTTCCCATATATCTGTCGACTTGCGATCTTACGATTGATGTAAGAGGGGGCGCCGATGAAGTATGCGATGAAGTGTGTAGAGAAGTCTGCAAAGAGGCCGGAATATATGCCGGCGGGGATGCTCGATGTGGTTTACATAAATCTAAGAAGGAGAAACATATGAAGATTCTTGTGATAAACGGACCGAACCTTAACATGCTCGGCATCAGGGAACCGGATATTTACGGACGTGATACTTACGACGATCTTTTGCGCATGTGTAGGGAAAAGGCCGGACAGCTCGGGGCTTATGTAGAATTCTACCAGAGCAATCACGAGGGCGATCTGGTTGACATAATTCAGGAAGCATACGGAAGGATCGACGGCATCGTGATCAATCCGGGAGCATATACACATACGTCGGTTGCGATACTGGATGCATTAAAGACTGTGGGGATACCTGCAGTGGAAGTGCATATTTCGGATGTTGACCGGCGGGAGGATTTCAGACAGATAAGTTATATCTCATCTTACGTGATTAAGACGATAAAAGGACACGGCCTTTCGGGCTATACGGAGGCGATGGACGAACTTGTAAGAGCGTCGGGAAGTTTATCTTCCGGGAACTGATGAAACTTTGCCCCGGCGATGATATCCTGTGATATGGTATGAAACAGATCGTCGGCGGAGTCGAATCTTTTCTCTGGACGATGAAAGAAGAGCAGTGTGATCTTCGCCTCTTTCCCATACAGATCGCCCTTATACCCGCATATAAAAGTCTCGGCATTAACCCGGCCGTCATTGCTGACGGTCGGTCTTATGCCGAGATTTGTTATTGCGGGATATTTTTTTTCATCAACTTCCATCACGGAAAAATACACACCGAACGGCAGCTCCGACGTATCCTCTGCGGGATCGATGTTTGCGGTAGGCATGCCAAAGCGGGTCCCGAGATGCTTTCCGTGAATGATATAACCTGTAAGGGTTACGGGAAGCTGCATCAGAATACTCCTATAAGGGCGCAGAATGCGAGCAGGAACGTCGCAAGGATCGCAAGCGACAGCAGGAAGAACCCGATCGAAAATCCTCCCTTTTCGGATCCTGCCGGTGAAGGCTCTGCAAGATTTGCTGAGCGCAGAGCGGTAACAACGGGCTTGTACAAAAGCATGGTAAGTGCCGAGTTGATGCCGCCCTTGATAAGATTGAAGGGTACGAAGACCGGGATAAGCATCGATATCACGACGGATCTGTCAACGTTCATGTACAGAGGCGTGATGATGTAGTTCCACAGTATCATCATGACCGTCATCGCGATCACGCCGATCGCAAGCCCCGTAACGGCGCCTGACTTGGTCCTTCTTTTTTTGTAGATCACCGAAGCAGGAAGGACGAATGCACATGTGGAAATGACGTTCATTAAAAAGCCGATCGGACCTGTGGCACTGATCGTCACCATCTCGATAAGAGCAACGAGAACGCAGATGATGACTGCCGGTGCGGGACCGAACAGGAAGCCTGCGATGGCTATGACCGCATCTTTCGGCTCATAGCTTAAGAAACCTTCGACTTTGGGGATCGCCTCCGACAAGAGGACAAGAACGAACGAGATTGCAGTAAACATTGCCAGAATGGTGATCTGGCGGGGATCAAAACCTTTTTTATTCATATTTTCCTCCTTCTTTCATCCGGACTGTACCGTCGGTCCCGGAATCTCACCGGGTCGGCCTCGCTGTTTATGCGGGCTCGCGGACTTACCCATAAGGGATCACCGCCGGTCGGGAATCTCACCCTGCCCTGAAGTTTGTTGGTAGGAGGGGCCCACGAAGTGGGAAGAACCTGCCTACACGTGGAGCGCCAATCTGCGAAGCAGATAATGCGCGACACTCCATTTATGTCTTGCGCAACACAACCCCTATACTACTCACCGCGACCTTATATGTCAAGCAACAAAAAAGGGACCCGGACGGGTCCCTTCTTCTATGCAATTTCTCAGGCAACATGCTTGAAAGCGTGGTCGAGATTGCCGTGTGCCCATACGATGTCGTAACCGGGCGCATATCTTCCTGTAGTGTCATCATGGACAGTGCAGAAGTGCTTGTCGCATTCATCCATGTTGTTGAAGCACTCGATCATCTCTTCGAATGAGGCGAAGTATACTGTTTCTTTTCCTTTTTGTCTAATGTAGTAATCTCTCATCTTAATCCCTACCTTTCTTTTCCTCTCCTCAACAGACAGGACACAATATGTTGTCTGTCTGTGACTATATAATAACATGTCATTGGTAAATGTCAACAATTACGAGAGCCCAAAATTGTACTTCTTGACGAACAATAGAAAAATCACCTCTGAATTTGTGCAAAATCACGGATAATTAAATAACACTCAGTTTTATCGATTTGTGCATTGACGAAACGTTTACAACAATATATTGTATTAAGGTATCATTAAATGGTCATATATTGTGACTTGAGAAAAATTACATTACAGTTCGGGAGGAAGATTATGAAAAAGATTATTTCGTTGCTTCTGGCAACAGTGATGACGCTGTCTTTGTGTGCCTGCGGGGGATCAGGTTCAGCATCTGCCGCATCCGCTGCAAAGGATGGCGGAACGGGCGATAAGCTCGATATCAAGGCGGGTTTTATTTGCCTTCATGATGAGAACAGCACATACGACCTCAACTTCATCAACGGAGCCAAGGAAGCTTGCGAGAAGATAGGTGTTGAAGCGATCTTCAAGACAAATATCCCCGAGGGTCAGGAATGCTATGATGCTGCCTGCGAACTCGTTGACCAGGGCTGCGGATATGTTTTCGCGGATTCATTCGGACATGAGGACTACATGATCGAGGCTGCCAAGGAATATCCCGATGTTCAGTTCTGCCACGCTACGGGTACAAAGGCTCATACAGAGAACCTTCCGAACTTTCACAATGCATTCGCATCGATCTACGAAGGACGTTATCTTTCGGGTATAGCAGCAGGCATGAAACTCAACGAGCTCATCGAGTCCGGCAAGATCACGGCAGAAGAGGCCAAGATCGGTTATGTCGGAGCATTTACGTATGCAGAGGTTATAAGCGGATATACATCATATTTCCTCGGCGCACGTTCCGTATGCCCTTCGGCTACGATGGAAGTTACATTCACGGGTTCATGGTATGATGAGACAGCAGAGAAGGAAGGCGCTACAAAGCTCATTTCCGACGGATGTGTTCTTATCAGTCAGCACGCTGATTCAATGGGTGCACCTACGGCTTGCGAGAATGCGGGCGTTCCCAACAGCTCATACAACGGACCTACAGACAAGGCATGTCCCGAGACATACATTTCCTACTGCAAGATCGACTGGTCTCCTTACTTTGCGGATTCGATCACAAAGGCTGCAAAAGGCGAGGCTATTCCTGTCGACTACACGGGAACGCTTGAGACAGGTTCTGTTGTTATAGATCACTTCGGCAAGAACGTAGCGGCAGGAACCGAAGAGGCTGTTGAGGCTGCAAAGGCTGACCTCATCGCAGGAAAGATCCACGTATTCGATACGAGCACATTCACGGTTGAAGGCAAGGAATTAACGACCTACATGGCTGATGTTGATACAGATGCGAATTATGAGGGAGACCATGAGGTCATCAAGGACGGTTACTTCAACGAATCCGGAGACGGACTCAGGAGCGCACCTTATTTCGACCTTCAGATCGACGGCATAACGCTTCTTGACACTGCGTTCTGATCGCTTAGTGTTCAAAACGCCAAGTATTGCACACGGATCCGGTAACAAAAGCGTCTGACGACGCTGCGCGGATCCGGTTGGAGATTATATCAGGTGAATAATACAAACGCCGCGGTCAGAATGCGCGGCATAAGCAAATCCTTTGATATCAAACAGGCAAATATCGATGTCGACTTTGACCTCTATCCGGGCGAGATAGTTTCGCTTTTGGGAGAGAACGGCAGCGGAAAGACCACCCTTATGAATATGCTTGCCGGTATCTATTATCCGGATGCCGGCCGGATATTCATAAATGACAGGCAGGTTCAGATCTCTTCCCCGGCCATGGCAGCAAAGCTCGGCATCGGCATGGTCCACCAGCATTTCAAGCTCGTGGACGTGTTTACGGCATGGGAGAACATCGTACTTGGCGAAGAAGGCAGGTACGATGTTTCGCTTGCCAAAAAGAAGATCGGGGAAATATGCGCCCGTTACGGCTTCGACGTGGATCCCGACAAGAAGATATATAACATGACGGTCTCTGAAAAGCAGACGGTCGAGATAGTAAAGGTCATTTACCATGGTGTCGAGATCCTCATCCTGGATGAGCCTACCGCGGTTCTGACCCCGCAGGAGACCGAGAGGCTTTTCGAGGTCATGCGTAATATGAAAAAAGACGGCAAGTCCATCGTGATCATCACCCACAAGCTCGCGGAGGTCATGGCCATATCGGACAGGGTCGTAGTTCTGCGCCAGGGAAGATATGTCGGAACTCTCGAGACGGCAAAGACCGATCCGCAGGAGATGACCGACATGATGGTAGGCCATGCCGTGACGCTTGATATCGAGCGCCCCGAACCGGTCGATCCCAAGAAGAGACTTGTCATAAAGAATATAAACATCACGGATATCGAAGGGGTTCAGAAGGTCAAAAACGTAAGCTTTTACATGAACTCCGGTGAGATACTCGGTATTGCCGGCATCTCGGGAAGCGGTCAGAAGGAGCTTCTTGAGGCGATAGCCGGCATCCAGAAGGTCGATACAGGTTCCGTGATCTACATAGACGAGACCGGCAAAGAGACTGAACTCATCGGGATGCATCCCCGCGATATCAGGGAACTGGGTGTGGCACTTTCATTCGTTCCTGAAGACAGGCTCGGCATGGGCCTTGTCGGTAACATGAACATTTCCGAGAACATGATGCTTAGGACCTTCGGCGAAAGCCACAAATGGTTCACGGACCGTGACAAGCCCAGAAAGGTTGCGGAAAAGGTTGTGGATGTTCTTGATGTATCCACGCCCGGACTGGAGACTCCCGTAAGGAGACTGTCCGGCGGTAATATCCAGAAGATACTCGTCGGCCGTGAGATTTCGTCCAATCCCAAAGTGCTGCTTACGGCATACGCAGTCAGAGGTCTTGATATCAACAGTTCATATAAGATCTATGATCTTATCAATGAACAGAAGAAGAAGGGCGTTGCTGTTCTGTTTGTCGGCGAGGATCTTGATGTCCTTATGCAGATATCCGACAAGATAATGGTATTGTGCGACGGCCAGGTCAGTGACATCGTTGATGCCCAGAAGGTGACCAAGAATGAGATAGGGCTTCTGATGACAAGCCTTTCGGATCAGAGAAAGGAGGAGCCCGCTGATGGACAGTAGGACAAAAGAACCGTTCATACATCTTACAAAGCGCGGCGCGATCCCGAAACGCAAGGCTATGCTGATCCGTGCGGCAGCTGTTGTGATCGCACTGATCGTGTGTGCGATCATAACCGGGATCACGACCGGTATCAATCCGCTCGAAGTATACTCGTCGATCATTTCAGGAGCATTCGGTTCCTCGCGCAAGACCTGGATCACGCTGCAGGACGTATCCATACTCCTGATAATCTCTCTTGCACTTACGATCGCATTCCGCATGCGATTTTGGAATATCGGAGGTGAGGGCCAGGTGCTCATGGGAGGACTTGGCGCAGCTGCCTGCATGATCTGCCTCGAAGGAAAGGTCCCGAATGCGGTCGTTATGGTACTTATGCTTGTATCAAGCCTTGTACTTGGCGCGTTATGGGGATTCATCCCGGCACTTTGCAAGGCGCTGTGGAATACGAACGAGACGCTTTCGACCCTCATGATGAACTACATCGCGACCCAGCTCGTACTGTTCTTTACGATACTGTGGGAGGTTCCGAAGGGCTCGGGCAAGATCGGCATCATCAACCAGAATTCACATGTCGGATGGCTTCCTCAGCTGTTCGGCTCCAAGTATCTTCTCCCGATAGTCGTTGCCGCATTTGTTACGGCATTTGTTTACGTGTATATCAAATATACAAAGCACGGATATGAGATAAGAGTTGTCGGCGAATCACCCAAGACTTCGGTTTATGTCGGCATCAACGTCAAGAAGGTGTTTATCAGAACGATGATCTTATCGGGCGCACTGTGCGGCCTTGTCGGGCTTCTGCTTGTCGGCGGCATCAATCACACGCTTACCGATACGATCTCTGACGGCCGGGGATTTACGGCTGTTCTCGTTTCGTGGATGGCGCAGTTCGATCCGTTCGCGATGATCGTAACGAGTTTCATTATAGTGTTCATGGACCGGGGTGCGGGAGAGATCGCGACCAACTTCGACCTGAACCAGTCGTTTGGCGATATCCTGACCGGAATAATCCTGTTCTTCATAATCGGATGCGAGTTCTTCATCAACTACGAGATCCGGTTAAGAAAGCATCACAAGGAGGCGTGACATGCTGGGATTTCTTGCATTCATACCAAGAGCAATAGCACAGGCGATACCGCTCCTGTTCGGCTGTACCGGAGAGATAGTTACGGAAAAATCAGGGAATCTCAATCTGGGACTTCCCGGCGTGATGTATGTCGGTGCGATAAGCGGTGTGATAGGATCGTTCTTTTATGAGAATTCTGTCGGCGAAGGAGACGTTAATGCGGCACTTGCCGTATTGATCCCGCTTGGCTGCTGTATACTCGGTTCCGCGATAATGGGACTGATCTATTCGTTCCTTGTTGTTACGCTCCGTGCGAACCAGAACGTTACCGGTCTTGCGATGACAACGTTCGGTGTCGGTTTTGGAAATTTCTTCGGCGGATCGCTCATCAAGCTTTCGAAGGCTGATCTTCCTTCGATCTCTTTGTCCAAGACAAGCGCGATATTCAGGACGCAGCTTCCTTTTGCGGATGATCTCGGATGGCTCGGACAGCTGCTGTTCTCATACGGATTCCTGGCGTATACGGCAATAGTGATCGCACTCATTGTGGCATATGTTCTAAAGAAGACGAGAACGGGCCTGTGCCTGCGCTCCGTGGGAGAAAATCCTGCGACTGCGGATGCGGCCGGGATAAACGTTACCGCATACAAATACAGTGCAACGATCATAGGATGTGTCATAGCCGGACTCGGCGGCCTGTATTACGTCATGGATTATGCGTGCGGCATATGGTCGAACGATGCTTTCGGAGACAGAGGATGGCTTGCTATAGCGCTCGTCATATTCACGCTTTGGAAAGCAGATCTTGGAATACTTGCAGCCATTCTTTTCGGAGGACTGTACATCCTGTATCTGTACATACCCACCGGAATGGAGCATATGGAATTAAAAGAGCTTTATAAGATGATACCTTATGTTGTCACTATGATCGTGCTCATATTTACGAGCATGCGTAACCGGCGTGAAGACCAGCCGCCGCAGAGCCTCGGAGTGAATTATTTCCGCGAGGAGCGTTGAGAAAACCGGAGGATATTAACATGGAACTTCTCGAACAGAGGATCAGAAAAGACGGTGTGGTAAAAGCCGGAAATGTTCTGAAGGTGGACAGCTTTTTAAACCATCAGATCGACATCGATCTTATGAACGAGATCGGAAAGGAATTCAAGCGCATCTTTTCCGATGTGGAAGTGACAAAGATACTGACCGTCGAAGCTTCGGGGATAGCGATCGCCGCCATTGTTGCACAGTATTTCAATGTACCTGTCGTGTTCGCAAAAAAGAGTCAGTCGATCAATCTTGACGGTTCTGTTTATTCAACCAAGATAGAATCATTCACGCACAAAAGAGTGTACGATGTCATCGTTTCCAAGAAGTATCTTTCGCCCGATGACAAGATACTGATCGTGGATGATTTTCTTGCAAACGGATGTGCGGCTGACGGACTGATCGATCTAATTAATGAATCCGGTGCAGCCCTTCAGGGCGTCGGGATCATCATCGAAAAAGGATTCCAGGATGGCGGAAAGCGCCTGCGGGAGCGGGGTGTAAGAGTTGAGTCTCTTGCGATAATCGAATCGATGAATGACGAAACCGGAGAGATAATCTTCAGACACTGAATGATAGATCACCCTCAAAAAGGTTAGTATAAGCTAACAACTTGACTATAACACCTCAATCAAATAGAATGATATCATACAGATCGATCTCTGTACGATTCTTATGAGGAGTTTGAGTTATGGCGGAGAAGAAACCGGTCACTTACGAGCAGATAGTTAAGAAGGTCAGGAGAACTTTTGAAAACGCTGATGCGCGTGAAGTGTTCGAGCATGTGGCAATAGAAGTCGATATTGTCGGTGAAGGCGCCGGAGCATTTTATTTTGAAGTTGCTGAGCGCGCATGCATAGTTGAACCTTACAATTATTACAATCATGACGGAAGGATAATAGCAAGCGCCGATGTGATCTTAAAACTTGCGGCCAAGAAGTTGACACTTCGTGAGGCATGGCTGACAGGACAGATACAGTACGAAGGAAACGAAGTGAAGTTTCAGCTCCTTCTTGATAAAGTCAAAGTGCCGTGATACCTTCGGGGATCACGGCTTTTGCCGTCATGGAGTAGTTTGTGTAATACACGACGAATCCTGGCTTGGCACCTGCGGGCTTTTTCAGCTCGCTTTTTTTTACGTAATCAACTTCCACTTTTCCCATGGTGCGTCCGCTCGAATAATATGCCGCGATGCATGCCGCCTCTTCAAATGCACGGTCCGTGGGATCTTTGCCTTCGCACTGCAGGATCACGTGGCTTCCGGGCATCTGCTTTGCATGAAACCACCAGTCATTTCCCTTGGCGATCTTAAAGGACAGTTCGTCATTCTGGTAGTTGTTCTTACCGACGAGGATATGAAATCCGTCGGAAGATGCAAAGCGAAGAGGCAGACTCTTGGCCTGTGATTTTTTCTTCGCAGACGAGCGTTTTTTTATATAACCGCTGTCAAACAGTTCATCTCTTATCTGGGCAAGATCGCTTTCGTCGGATGCCATGTCAAGACTTGCCAGGACGGAGCGAAGATGCGTGATATCGGCTTCGGTCTCGGCAAGCTGTTTTGTCACAGCCTCTTTCGTGCGCTTGAGTTTGTTATAGCGGTCGAAATATCTCACCGAATTGGCCATCGGAGAGATCGTCGGATCGAGCGGTATCGTTATGCTCTCTCCGGTGTAGTAGTTGTCGCATACGATCGATTCATCCCCGTCGCCGGCGGTATACCCGTATGTCTGCAGCAGTTCTCCGTACAATCTGAGCTTGTCCATCTTTGCGGTATCAGCGAGCTGCTTTTTCTGGATATCGTATTTTTTTGCAAAACGCTCCAGAAGTGTGGTCACGATCTTCCGAAGATCCGAGCTCTTCTGACGTATGAGCGCATGCTCGTTCCTGTCTTCATAGTAGGAGATGAGCATCTGCGAGACCGTGCCGTATTCTGTCCGTTTCATATCCTTAAACTGTATCAACTGAGTGACCTCGAACTCCACGGGATCTCCGGCTTCGTTGATGATCACGGAAGGGGAAAAATCATTTGCCGATACTATGTCGTTGAGACGGGAGAGGGGCGCAATAAGTTTACATAACTCATCAGAAGAGTATGTATTTGCTCCGCGGCCACTGTCGAGACCTGCTTCATCGCATAGACTTTCAGCCACAGCCGGCGAGAGCCCGGTAAAAGTGGTATATAATGATTTTGACAGTGGGACGGGTTTACATAAAATTGATATGTTTTCTGATGGCAGGTCTCCGGGAGATTCACATAAGAAAAAGTTATGTAAATCAATCTTATCATCTGCGTTGGGTATGAAGTAGTTCCTTCCGGGGAGTACTTCCCTTACCGAAGAAGTGGCAGCACTGATGTGTTTTATGCTGTCTATTATAACGTTGTCGGGTTTTCGAAGGATGATGTTCGAGTGCTTGCCCATCAGCTCGACGGTCAGGATCCGAAGACACCTGTCGCCCATCTCGTCAAGACTTTCGATCATAAACTCGATTATCCGCTCGAGACCCGGCTGAGTTATGTCAACTATGCGCCCACCTGATAGATGCTTCCTTAGCACCATGCAGAAGTTTGGGGCGGTAAGAGGCGCCTGCTTGTTGGTGTCGGTTAGGTATACAAAAGGAAGGGATGCCCCTGCCGATATCAGGACTCTCTCGTTTTCGTCGCCGCACCTTACCGTCAGCATGATCTCATCACGCTCCGGTTGTACGATCTTTGATATTCGCCCGCCGGACAGCCTTCGCGCCAGCTCATCCGTCAGTGCATGAATTGTGATTCCATCAAGTGCCATGTTTGATATTATACCACATTATGGAACTGAGACAGGCAGACGGAACTGAGACAGGCGGACGGAGAGTGAGACAGGGGGACGGGGCCGAAGTGGACCTGGGGGACGGGGTTAGTGGACCATTTTCGAAAGCAGGCGCTGAAAATGGTCCACTAA
>JAFXQX010000005.1 GCA_017526745.1 Lachnospiraceae bacterium
ACTGTGAGGAAGAGGATGTAACAATAGAGTGCTCTGAGTTCTCGGAGGTTGTTTATTCCCGCAAGTGGAATAAGGGTGAAGATGGAAGCGGAGTGCTGGAAAAAGATGGTATTTTGATCGTGAGGAAATAACATTAGAGGGGCTGGTCTGTCTATGAAATAGTCAATAAAACAAAAACCGAGCTTCGAAAAGCCCAGCATTTGCTGTAAAATTTGTTTATGCTACTAAACAAAAACTTACAAGGAGATTATACTGTATCTTCCTTGTATCATCAAATCAAACTTCCGCTCGACATAGAGATTTCTATCTCATCCGATGATCCGGTACGCCTGGTTAGTGCATTTGTGGAGGAAATGAATCTTTCTGATCTATATGGGACTTATGACAGAACCAGAAAGAATCAGGCCACACCGCGTCAGATGCTTAAGATTGTCATCTATGCAGCAATGAACAGAATCTATTCAAGTCGTGATATTGAGTCTGCCTGCAAGAGAGACATCAATTTCATGTACCTTCTGGACGGAGCGCCTGCTCCTGACCATTCCACCATCGCAAGATTTATATCAATTCATCTCTCACAGTGCGCCAAGCAGATCATGGCACAGGTAGGAACCATACTGCTGGAACTTGGTGAGATTTCAGGCGAAAACATCTTCATTGACGGAACCAAGATAGAGTCAGTAGCCAACAAGTATACCTTTGTATGGAAGAAAGCTGTATCAAAAAACATGATAAAGCTGACTGAAAAGATATGTGTTTTCTGTGCCGAATGTGAAGAACTCTATGCTTATTTATGTATTGGAATTATTAAATAAAGAAGAGATTTAGTCATTGATGAGTATAGAACCTTGTGTTATAAGTTAATAAGAGTTATAGTAGAAGCCACTTAAGAATACAATCGGTGAATAGTGGCTTGAAAATTTAATCAATTATTGTAGGCGGCTAAGAGGATTAAGATGGGTTTTGGTCCAGACTTGGTCCAAACAGACCGGAGAATGCTCGCAACCTCCTTTCTTTACTGGGTTTAATGGGTATCGGACAAGAGGGTTCGAATCCCTCCGTCTGCGCTGTAAACCTTCATTGGAAACCTTGATTTTTCAAGCAATTCCGATGAAGGTTTCTTTTTACAGCTTGGTTACATTTGGTTACACTATCTTATGCCGTCTTTTTTGCAGTTTTTCCGTAGCTACGGCAGGTTGCTGTAATGAATATAAAAAGGTGCGATGGACGAAATATATGTTTATGTGGGAGTTTCCTCTTCAGGAGTCAGCACTTACATATCTTCCCGGCGTTGCAGTGGCCACGGATAGAGATACTTTTATTGAGTATATCCGAGATGTAGCAAATGATTTTGTAAAAATAGGTTTTATGAGATAAACTGATTTAAATGAAATAGTAGAATTCGGATTATTAATGTATAGCTCACGGTAAGATGTCCGTGAGCTTTTCGATATCTAAGTGATTCTTGTAAAACATGCGTACTTTATGGTATGTTTTACTTGAAAGAAGTAGTTAATCATTTGAGTTTCTTGGAGGTGAGCCATATGATGTATCCATATATGAAGCTTCCGGACAATACCGAAATAGTCCATTCGGAATTACTTGAAGGAAACAAAGTGTTTGTCCATTTTGAGAGACCGACTGAAAATGGATTCGACTCGGTTCGTTTTGAACTTCCGTCATACGATAAGGTATCCTGGGAAGGAAACTATACTGAAGATGAACTGAAGAGTTTTGTTGAATTGCTTAGACATCATGCTCATCTGATATATAAGTACGCAGCGGAAGGCGGTGTAAATATTGCCTAGTATTTTTACTACCGGAGGATATGTAGTTTTTTTCTGGTCGAATGAGGGAAATGAACCTATCCACGTACATATAGCAAAGGGACAGCCGGCGGCGAACTCAACAAAGGTATGGCTTCTGGAAAAGGGAGGATGTATTCTTGCGCATAATAAAAGCAAGATTCCTCGCCATGATCTTGATGTTATCATGGACATGATCAGTGCGCATTATTTTGTGATATGTGATAAATGGAAGAAGTTCTATTGTGTTGATGATATCAGTTTTTACTGTTAGTGAAGTTCTATCAGGAAAAACCATGAATTGACAGAATAGTGATCACACTCAGATGGAAGATCAGGACACGACCATTGATGAGAGAATTATGACAAATTATGACTTTGACGAAACAGCACTCTCCAAAACCATTGATTTTACTGCATTTCTAAAATAGTATTGCTTTGAATCCCTCCGTCTGCGCTGTAAACCTTCATTGGAAACCTTGATTTTTCAAGCAATTCCGATGAAGGTTTCTTTTTACAGCTTGGTTACATTTGGTTACACTTTCTTATGCCGTCTTTTTTGCAGTTTTTCCGTAGCTATCATTCCATAGTTTGGAAATGATTTCAGCTTTATTGTACATCGTAAGAGTATCATAGTTGTAATATGCATCGTTGGTAGTTTCTAAGTGTCCTACTTTAAGATTTTTCACATGTCAATAAAATCTTAAAGTAGCATTTAAAGATACTCAAATGAGTTCAAATATCTTAAAGCAAATCACATGAAACTCGGGGGTTTCGATTTGACATTTGGTTCGAATCTCTCCGTCTGCGCCGGGAAAGAAATGCGGGATTATTGTAAAACATGATGATTTTGTGGTATGTTTTCCTTGAAAGATGCAGTTGAAGATAGAATCAGAGAACGGAGATTAGCATGAAAAAAGCAAGTATTATATTGGATAAGGATTTTGTTATCGGTTCGATAGACAAACGGATCTATGGATCATTTATCGAGCATCTCGGCCGTGCCGTGTATGGGGGAATATATGAGCCGGGGCATGAAAGTGCTGATGAGCTCGGATTCCGAAAGGATGTCATTGAATTTGTAAAAAAACTCAACGTTCCCATTGTCCGTTATCCCGGAGGAAACTTTGTGTCAGGGTTTAACTGGGAGGATAGTGTCGGACCCGTAAAGGACCGACCGAAGAGACTGGATCTTGCCTGGTTTACAACAGAGACAAACGAAGTCGGTCTTCATGAATTTGCCACCTGGGCCCAGAAGGCCGGCAGTGATATCATGTATGCAATAAACCTTGGAACCCGTGGACCCGAGCAGGCGAGAGATATTGTTGAATATGCCAATCATCCGGGAGGCAGTAAGTTTTCCGATATGCGTATTGCAAACGGAAAGAAAGACCCTTTTGGGATCAAGCTCTGGTGTCTCGGAAATGAGATGGACGGTCCCTGGCAGATGGGACAGAAAACAGCAACAGAGTATGGAAGGATCGCAAGAGAAGCCGCCAAGATGATGAAGTGGGTCGACCCTTCGATAGAAGTTGTTGCATGCGGATCCTCTTCGACCGACATGCCGACATTCGGAAGCTGGGAACTGGAAATGCTTGATGAGTGCTATGAGAATGTCGACTATGTATCACTGCATCGTTATTACGGCAATCCCACAGGGGACACTCCGGGATTTCTGGCAAGAACGATGGACATGAGTGACTTTATCAAGAGTGTCGTAGCGATATGTGATGCGGTAAAAGGGAAAAAACACAGCAAGCACACGGTCAATCTGTCGTTTGACGAGTGGAATGTGTGGTATCATTCCAATGAACAGGATCAGGAGATATGGAAGCAGGATAAATGGAACAGAGCTCTTCCTCTCCTCGAAGATATCTACAATTTTGAAGATGCTCTTCTGGCCGGGTCCATGCTTATCACACTTATGAAGAATGCGGATCGTGTAAAAGTTGCATGTCTTGCGCAGCTTGTTAATGTGATAGCCCCGATAATGACGAGAAATGGCGGAGGGGCATGGGCTCAGACGATCTTCTATCCTTTTTGCCATGCATCTGTTTACGGGCGCGGAACTTCCCTTAACACACTGGTTGACAGCCCCGTATATTCATGCACGGATTACGATGATGTTCCTTATATCGACGCAACCGCAACGATGGATGATGACGGTAATGTAACAGTATTTGCCGTAAACAGGGATATGAAGGAAGATTATGAACTAAGCATTGACCTTCGTTCATTCAAGGATATGACTGTAAAAGAGCATATCATGATGCACCATGATGATGTGAAAGCAGTCAATACGGAAGATGATCCTGATAATGTGGCTCCGAAGCAGGGCCCCGGAGGGACTGTTGACAGTGGCAGGGCCACGGTGAAGATACCGGCTCTGAGCTGGAATGTAATCCGGTTCGGTAAATGATCGGATGACACAATACACGGACTCGTCTACGTACATTAGAAAGGGATGCCGGAAAAGGTTAGGAAAAAACGAAGTGGTTCCTAAAAAACGCCCTTCCTTGAATTATTGATGACCGGGATAACCGATTCATCCTTGTCATCAATATGTTCACCGGCATACTTTCTGGTTTCGGCTGCGATAATATTCGACAGAAGCAGGACTGCTATGATATTAGGGATCGTCATGAGCCCGTTCAGAATATCTGCAATATTCCAAATGATCTTCAGTTCGGCAATTGAACCGATAAAAATGCCGGAAATCCAGATGATCTTATATACAAGAATCACTTTCTCGCCGAACAGATATACAGCACATCGTTCACCGTAATAGTACCATCCCAGCATGGTGGAGAAGGTGAAAGTAATAAGTCCGACCACAAGAATAGGATTACCGACGACTGGAATAGTCGAAAATGCCTGGGAAGTGAGTTCTGAGCCGTTACCACTTGTTGAGTCTATGAAAGGATGTTTGATGATACATGAGACTAGCACAAGACCTGTCATGAGGCAGACGACCACCGTATCCCAGAATGTCCCCGTCATGGAAACAAGAGCCTGTCTCTTGGGGTTTCTTGTCTGAGCCGCAGCGGCCACGAGCGGTGCGGACCCCATTCCCGATTCATTCGAAAACAATCCTCTTGCGATACCATATCGGCATGCGGTTGTAATTGTGCTTCCGATAAATCCGCCTCCCGCTGCTCTTGCTGTAAATGCCGAGGAAACTATTGTATAGATTGTCTCACCCATAACATCTGCATTTAATACAAGTATGGTAAGACACCCCAGTACATAGAATATCGCCATAAAAGGCACAAGTTTTTCGGATACCTTTGTTATGGACTTAACGCCTCCTATGATTGCAACTCCGACCAATGTGCATAATATCACGGCCGTAACATAGGTAATGGTCTTTGCGGAGGATTCATCGGAAGCAAAATTCGTCTTTATGATCGATACGACGGCATTGGCAGGTACTGAACATCCTATGCCGAGTCCGCAGACTGAGGCTAGAATGGCAAATATGATCCCCAGCCATTTCATGTTAAGTCCCCTGTCCAAAGCGTACATGGCTCCGCCGAGCATTGTCCCGTCCTCGCTCCTTACGCGGTATTTTATAGCTATTATAGTTTCGGCGTATTTGGTTGCGATCCCAAATAGTCCGGTAAACCATATCCAAAGAACCGCACCGGGTCCGCCGAGTGCAATAGCTGTGCCGACTCCTATTATGTTTGCCGTGCCGACAGTTGAAGCAAGTGCGGTCGTAAGTGCACCAAACTGTGATACGTCACCGGGTGCATCGGGATCTTTTTTTACGGAAAGCCTGATTGCTTTGAAGATATCCTTCTGTATGAATCCGGTCCTGAAACTCATGAAGAGATGGGTTCCGAGTAGTAGTATTATCTGAGGCCAACCCCACAGGAGCTTATCGATTGTTTCTGTTATTGAATTAAGATTCATCGGACTTCACCAAGTTTGTTATTATATCAGCCGGTTTTTTTGCTGCTTAGTGAATACAGATCATGTGATATTATGAACGGATTATACCACATATGAATCGTAATTCTAAACATATCAAGATAGATGTCCGGGACTATTTTATTTTTGCCGAAAAAAAGGTATGATAATCCATAAGTTGTCATTGTCCGACCATTAAACCATCCTCCTGTTTTATGGAGTAATGGATCAGCATACAAAGAGCAGATACTATGAAAGAAATAACAGTACAGGAACTTGATAATCTGCAAAAGGATTCATACATACTGATAGACATCAGAGATGAAGGTCTCAGAGCATTTGGCATGATACCCGGTGCGGTGGCGGTTGACTGTGATACCGAGGAGGAATTGTACAGCCGGATAGATAAATTGCCGAAGGAAAAGATCCTTATTCTGTATTGCGAGATAGGCCGCAGAACGAGAGACCTTGATGAATCCTTGCTTCCTGCAGGCCGGGAATACTACAGTCTTAAAGACGGTTATACCGGATATATCAGATATTTAACGGACGATGAGGATAATAGGGCAGAAATAAAGCTCAAGTCTGAAGAATGCATCAGAAAGAAATTTCATAAACAGTTGTTTACACCATTTGCAAAGGCATGCAAAAACTACCGGCTGATAGAAGAGGGTGACCGTATTGCAGTCTGCATATCGGGTGGAAAAGATTCCATGCTCATGGCTAAGCTGTTTCAGGAAATACAAAAGCACAGGCAGTGTAATTATGAACTTGTCTTTCTGGTCATGGATCCCGGATACAGACCGGAAAACCGGAAGCTGATCGAGAACAATGCCGCAACTCTTGGAATTCCGATCACCATATTTGAAACCGGTATATTTGATGCCGTGGATACTATAGAAAAAAGCCCGTGCTACATATGTGCAAGGATGCGCAGGGGATATCTTTACAGCAAAGCAAAGGAGCTTGGATGTAACAAGATCGCATTGGGCCATCATTACGATGATGTGATAGAGACTATTCTGATGGGGATGCTGCATGGTGCCCAGATCCAGACTATGATGCCCAAACTCCACAGTACAAATTTTGATAAAATGGAATTGATAAGGCCGATGTATCTGATCAGAGAAAGCGATATCTGTGAATGGAGAGATTACTGCGGTCTGCATTTTCTTCAGTGTGCCTGTCATTTTACGGATACGTGCACAACATGTCATGAAGATGGGACAACATCTTCCAAAAGACTGGAAACCAAAAAACTGATCGCCATGTTAAAGAAAGAGAATCCGTATGTTGAATCCAATATCTTCAACAGTGTGGGAAATGTAAATGTCGATACAGTGATCGCTTATAAAAAACATGGGACCCGTCATCATTTCTTGGATGACTACTGAATTATCCATTAATTCTCTGTATTTATCAGGATGAGCCCCCAGAATAGGGTCACCGATAAGTGTTCCGTTGCTGTCATAATCCACGTCACCAAGATCGGTTATCTCGACACGTCCTTTTTCGATCTTCTTTTCTCCTCCTGAATAACCGGATGCACCTTGTCTTTCGAAACACTGTTATCACATATCCCCATGGAAAGGGCGTGTTTCGGACAGACATTTATACATTCCCTGCAGCGAATACATTCCGCACTGTTGGGAGTCTTGCAGGGATTCACGTTCATCTTACAGGTCTTGGCACAAAGACCGCAGTTTACGCATGCGCTCTCATCCATGTGCATTCTCACAAGGCTTACTTTCTGGAACAGACCGTAGAATGCACCGAGCGGACATACGTATTTACAGAAAGGCCGGTAGATGAAAACAGAAGACAAAATGCAAATGATCAGCAACAATAATTTCCATCGAAACAGCCATCCCAAAGTCGCGCGCATCGAGTCGTTGAGCAGTACCAACGGAATACCGCCTTCCAGCGTTCCGACGGGACAGATATATTTACAGAAGAATGGTTCACCGATGCCATACTTTGAACGTACGAAAAACGGAAGCGCAAATACCATCACGAACAGTATTACATACTTAAAATAACGTAAAGGCTTATCGATCTTATCGGGGATCTTAAGCTTGGGCGTAGGGATCTTATACAGCAGTTCCTGAATAAGACCGAAGAGGCACAGCCATCCACAGACAAACCTTCCTGCGAGCAGTCCGATAAGAGCCAGGTACCCCACAACATAAAATGCAAATTTTCTCTGACGAGCATCAAAAACCGCCTGCATGGAGCCGATGGGACATGAGCCCAATGCGCCGGGGCACGAATAGCAGTTCATGCCTGGAACACAGATCTTTTTGAGCTCACCCTTGTAAATTGACGGACCACCGGGCAGAAATCCTTTTACGTATGCGTTCGAAAGGATTCCCCATCCGGCCTGTACACATTTTCTGAGAGCACCGGGTTTCTTAGCCAAGACCGATACACTCCATACAGATATTGATGGCCTTTTTCAGGACCGTGTCAACCTCTCCGCGACAGATGCCGAACGCAATACATGCTATCGATGCGAGGATCAGAACATAAGTTACCCAGATCGGAACCGTTCGTTTCATAGCTTCTTTACCTTCCCCTTTCTTCTTACTCTCCATTTGTCCGAATTATGATATCATATATATTATACTACATATGATATGGGGAATACTTGAAGTATTTGTTTTTGTATCGGGATGGGATCACAGCCGTTACAATGCGTACCATATAGACTGGAGAGAGTATGGCGGTAGAAGATGGTGTTTGGATCATGAAGGGGCTTGACTGGAATGATCCGTATCGAATTCGAACATGGCAGGAACTGGTCAACTGGATAAATGAGGTTGGCTTTCTTCCCCTGTTTGCAAACGATATTGAAGGGTTTTCAGTGGAAGAACACGTATCTCCGGATTACTGGTGGACCGGTATTAAAGAGGAGGATCCCTGGGAATGGCGCGAGATCATTGCGGCAAGCCATAAGGTTTGTTACGGAAAGTTTTTTGCGCAGAAGGCAGGGTTTATCAGCCTGGAATGGCTGCCTTACTTTGCAAATTACAGACGCAGCGGATATGATTTTGACTCACGCTGGGAGGATGGCCTTTCAAACCGCAGGGAAAAGAAGATCATGGACATGCTTACAGGCAGGGACGAGGACGGAGATGTAACATTTCCCGATGATCAGATCCTTTCTACAGAGCTTAAGAAGAAAGCCGGATTCGGAAAGGGCGGCGAGAAGAATTATTCCGGTATCATAACAGGCCTGCAGATGCAGACATATCTGGTGATAACCGATTTTTGCAGACGAAGGAATAAACGAGGCGAAGAGTATGGAATGCCGGTGTCCATTATGCTTCCTCCCGAAGCAATATGGGGATATGAAACCGTAACGGCTGCATATGCTGAAAGCCCGGGCAAAAGCTATGACAGGATCATTACACGTATCAGGCAGCAGTTTGCCGGTGCGGATGAAGCAGATATAATAAAGATCATCGGAAAACAACCTGAAAGTCATACATAACAGTTTAGATAGAACTTGAAATATTCAATCTTGACATTTCCGGGAATAAATCATATTTTGACTATAACAGCAAGAGGTTTGAATTGGGAGGAAAATGGAATGGAACTTACTGATGTTGCAAAAAACAAACTTAAAAATGCTGATTCCAAAGAGGAAGTTCAGAATATCTTTCAGGATATAAAGAATGGTACAAAGGCCGCAGGTGTGCTCTTAAGCGACGATGACCTTGATCAGGTATCAGGAGGGGCGTGGTTCGGTCAAATTCCTGAGCGGGAGAGGTAAACACTATTCTCCCCAAACAGGATACTCGTCTACAACCGTATATATCATCCCCGCCTTGCCCCGGTCAGAGCGCATTAAAGAGATGAACCCAACATCCATCCTGGCAGGAAACGGTGCATCGGCTGGGATGCCTTTTGGATATTCAAACTTTCTTGCAACTGTAATGTGAGGTGAGAATTTCTTTTTATCGAAAGGGATACCGTTGTCGGCAAGAGCTTTCCGGATACGTTTTACATCAGTCTCAAGCCCCCGGTCTTCTTTGATACCTGCCCAGAAAGTATCGCCGAAACATCCGAACCCTTCTATCACAAGCCTTACGGGCTCAAATGATACATATCTCAGCACTTCCGATACCCGGTAAGGATCACTGTATTCCCCGATAAAAGCAAGCGTCAGATGAAGATTCTCACGGGGCGTAAAGTTTCCCTTAACACCCTGCAGCCGGAGCCTTTTTTGTATAAAACAAAGCTCATCTTTTATTTGATCGTCAGGTACTATTGCCAGAAATAATCTCATGTTTCCCCCCGTTTTTGGAAGTTTATCATAGAAAATGAACACGATGCAAGTTGTTCATCAGCTTCAATTCATATATAATCCTTGATGTTAGGAGGATATATTTGGCTCATGACAAGGATCAGAAAAAGAACCATAGCGGCATTTATCATCACGCTGGCCAGAAACAGCACATGGACCAAAGCTTTTGATCTGAACAATGAAGGTTAAACTGACATTCAACAAACAGGTTTTTCTTACGTCCGCATGGAACGGATCTCTTGAGATCCATCAGATAAACGATGACAAAAAAAGAGTTGATACCATACCGGATCTGAGGGAATACATTGCGGATGATTATGATATCGAGACATTTACTGGATTTATCGATGCAAAGGATCCGTACACAAACGGTCATTCCAAGAGGGTTGCCGATTACACGAGAATGATCGCCGAGAAGAAGGGGTATGAGGGAGAAGAACTCGACAGCGTTTATTATATTGCACTTCTTCATGACTGCGGAAAGATAGGTGTACCCGACAACATATTAAGAAAGCCCGGAAGGCTCACGGATGAAGAGTTTGAAGTCATCAAGTCACATACGGATGCATTTGATGCGATGAACTCCAACAGGGTATACAGAAACAAACTGACGAAAGAGGACATTGTAAACGAGATAGAAAAGAACAAAGGCAAACAGTTTGATCCGAAGATCGCAGATACTTTCCTTCGTCTCATCAGGGACAAAAGTATCGACTTCGACCTGAGCTGATATGGCAGATCTGTACCTTGCTCCGATGGAGGAGATCACGGGATATGTATTTAGAAATGCTCTTTCCAGACATTTCGGATCTGTTGACAGATTCTACACTCCGTTCATATCCCCTGACAACAGGATAATGAAGACCAGAGCCGGAAGAGAGCTTCTGCCGGATAATAACAGAGGTCTTAATGTGATACCGCAGCTTCTGACAAACAGCGCTGAGCTGTTTAATGAAGCTGCGGATCTTATTGCAGACATGGGATATGACGAGATCAATATCAACTTCGGCTGCCCGTCAAATACCGTTGCCGCCAAGTTCAAAGGAAGCGGGATACTTCGCGATCCGGATCTTATGGACAGATTTCTTGACGGAGTGTTTAACGGAAAGGACAGCATACTCAGGAGATATCCTTCATTTCGCATTTCCGTAAAAACAAGAGTCGGATACAATGACACTTCCGACCTTCCCAGGGCAGTCGAGGTTTTAAACCGCTATCCCATCTGTGAACTTATCGTTCATCCGAGGATCAAAAAAGAC
Source organism: Lachnospiraceae bacterium (assembly GCA_017526745.1). Classification (GTDB taxonomy): domain Bacteria; phylum Bacillota; class Clostridia; order Lachnospirales; family Lachnospiraceae; genus UBA2868. The sequence continues at coordinate 11,286 of JAFXQX010000005.1, forward strand.
ATATATTCCGGAATGCCGAGAATGGAGGCATTCGACTACGCCGTAGCAAACTTTAAAGCGCCGGTCTCATATAATGGGGATATCAGATCCTGCACAGACTATGAACGGATATCTGAAAAATACAGGGAAAACATCACCGGAATCATGATCGGCCGTGCGGCTGTTGTCGACCCCGGGATATTCCGCCTTATCAGGACCCAAACTGCGACGACCAAAAAGGAACTGTATGATTTTCTTCAGGATATATATGAAACATACAAAAATGATTACAGTCCCGAAAATGCACTGTCCAAGATGAAGGAAGTGTGGACATATACTTCCGGACTGATAAGTGACGAAAAAGAACGCGCGGCCGTTATCAAATCCATAATCAAATCAAAGAATGAATCTCAATATAAAGATGCGGTAACAGTAGCATTTTCACGTCTGCCAAAGATTGTGGAAAATCTCTGACGTATGATTTACAATAATCGTATATGACCATGATCAGGGGGGGGTCGCTGTATGGATTATAAATATGTCAGGATACAGGGACTGGAGCTGGCCGAGAACACGCTCTATCCAAAAGGTATATTCAGCATGTGCTGGGGCCTTATCCAGAACGGGATCATGGAGGAAGAGGATGCAGATCTGTTCCGCGAGATCGATGCATGGTTTGCCGAGATCCTGCCATGGCCGCCACAGTGCCAAAGACGTGAGAACGTTGTCTGTTTTTTCAAAACAGAAAACACCGAGATGATGATGAAGCTGATCCGTCCGGCATTATGGCTTCTCGAAAAATACTCGCATCCTTACAATGTCGTATATACAAATATGCCCGGCGAGATAGTTTACGAGGATGATTATCAGATCGTGGTGAAGGCCGGGATGCCTCTTAAGATCGAGAAGATGCAGCCGTCCTGGAGCGAGGGCCAGGGCAATCCCGAAGATGAGGCGGATAAAGAAAAAGAGATGTTTTATTAAAAATAAGATCGATACAGGAGGGACCGGTTAATGAAAAGGATAGTCTGCTTTGGTGATTCGAATACATACGGTTATAACCCCGAAACGGGAGGAAGATACGGCGAGGATATCCGCTGGCCGAAGGTTTTGCAAAAACTCCTCGGGGATGAGTATGAGATCATTGAGGAAGGTCAGAACGGCAGGACCATCGCAAACGAGGATCCGTGGGAGGGGGGAACAAAGTGCGGTATGGATTATGTTCTTCCTATGCTCGAGACAAAGCGCCCGGATCTTCTGGCGATAATGCTCGGATCAAACGATCTGAAGTCCAAATTCAATCTTCCCGCTCCGGATATCGCAGGGAGCCTCATCACGATGATCATGAAGATAAGGGGGTATTGCGAACATTACATCGGATGCCCTGATATGAAGATACTGATAATAGCCCCTCCGGCACTGTCAGAACCATTTTCCGAATCGTATTTCGCCACCTTCTTTGATGAAGAAAGTGTGGTAGGAAAATCGATCGAGCTTGCAAAATGGTATGAGCTTGTTGCAAAAGAACACGGATGTTACTTCCTTAACGTCACAAAAGAAGTAAGTGCCGGATCTGTTGATCATCTGCACCTTGATCCCAAAGGTCACGAAAAGATGGCACAGCTGGTAAGGGACTGCGTTACACAGATACTGTAGTATTATTCAATCAGGAGAGATTATCATGAGATCCATGGTCAAGATCATCAGACGCATAAGTTTTTTCGTGACGGTGACAATGCTTGTCATGCTGTGTGCATGCTCGAATCAGAAAAAGGTGCCGGAAGAAACCTCCACATCCGAAACAACAGAATACAAAGATCCGAAAACAAATATCGATACGATAGAGGAATCCGTTGACGGTTCGGATGATACATCCAAAACAGACACAGCAGCGTCTTATGAACTGATGGATTACTTCGGGGCAAATATCGAAGATGTTGCATGTGATTTTCCCTCCCTTGAGATATCGGTAAACGAGGGCATATATGATAAGGATGGAGCCCAGTTTATCGACAGGAAAGAGGATGAGGACGGAAGGCTGTGCGGCCCTACGTTTGACGTTGATTCAAACGGAGTCGTGGCCGGGATCGAATACAGCGGAAAGGAGCATTCACTTTCGGGCTTTACTGCCGGTATGGCCATGAAGGATATCATGGATGATCTTAAGAAGGACGGATGGACCCTTTCCGATGTGGATCTTACACATGGAACATCGCAGATATACGTATTATTCGGAAAAGATGATATGGAGATATGCATCGTATCGGATGCGGAAGGCGAGTTCGGGCATACTGAGGAAAGTGATGTTTCCGGAAATGCAAACATCATCTCAGTCAGTAAGAAACACTGATCAGCCGGGAGTGTACGGATGGATAAAACTGATATCATAAACAGACTGCGGGAGCAGACAAATGAATATTTCGTCGGGAAAGAAGGGGTCGTTGAGGATGTGCTCGTATGCCTTCTTGCGGGAGGACATATTCTTCTCGAAGATGTTCCGGGAGTCGGAAAGACTACTCTTGCACGGACGATCGCACGCCTTATCGACTGTAGTTTTGCCAGGATCCAGTTCACCCCCGATACCCTTCCCGGAGATATAACGGGGCTGTCGGTCTATAACATGAAAACGGGTGATTTTGAGTTCAGGGAAGGCGTGATAATGCACCAGATGATCCTGGCTGACGAGATCAACAGAACATCTCCCAAGACACAGGCGGCGCTTCTTGAGGCAATGGCGGAAGGAAGAGTCACAGTCGATGGTATAAGTTATGATCTGGTGCAGCCCTTTATGGTGATAGCTACCCAGAATCCCGTCGAATTCCTGGGGACCTATCCGCTGCCCGAAGCCCAGATGGACAGGTTCATGATGAGGCTGACCATAGGCTACCCTGATGCGTCATCGGAGATACGGATGGCTTCAAACCATATCGCGAAGAAGACTGTTGAAGATATAACGAGCATCTGCAGTGCTTCTGATATCATCGGCCTCAGACAAGAGACAGCAAAAGTCCATTTCAAAGATATACTTCTCGGATACGCACAGCAGATCGTCGCATCCACGCGAAATGAAAAGAGATTTGTCACTGGAGCAAGTCCGCGGGCATACCTGTCGCTGGTCGATGCATCCAGGGCAAAAGCCCTTCTTTCCGGCAGGGACTATGTTACACCGGACGACATCAAGGCTGTGGCGGTAAACGTTCTTCATCACAGGCTCACACTCACATCCGAGGCCAGGATCAGAAAGGACGATATCGACCGGATAATAACGGAGAACCTTCTTGCCGTAAAGATACCGATGGAGTGATCCTGTCATGAGAAGGAACCGGATCATCTGGCTGACTCTTTATATCCTTTCTTTGATCGCCATCTCATTCTATGGCGGCGCTGTAAGTTTCGGAGCCTTCATCGTGCTTACCTGCGTGCCTGTCATATCCGCATTTTATATCCTTCTTGTTATGATCTTTTTCAGGATATATCAGAAACTTGAAGGAAGGAATGTCGTTGCAAATCACAGAACGGAATTCTATTTCACGCTTCAGAATGAGAGCCTTATATCCTTTGCGGGAATACGCGTCACTTTTTATTCCGGTTATTCTACGATCGATGGTCTTGATGACAGGGCCGAATATGAGCTTGCTCCCCATTCGGGGATCAGAAAACAAACGGGCCTGATATGCAGATACCGCGGCGAATATGAGGTCGGTATCAAGACCATCATCGTTACCGACATGTTCCGTCTGATCATGATCTCATACAGAAACAAAGAGCCTCTCCGTGTAAGGGTAAGGCCCGATACCGTGATACTCTCATCGCTTAAAAGCGAGGCAGATATCATAACAAGCGCAAGAGATTCGGGAGTCGATATAACAGAACCTGACGTTCTTGTCCGCAAATATGTACCGGGTGATGACAGACGTATGATCCACTGGAAGGCAACTGCCGCAAGCGCAGAGCTTATGGTCAGAAACCGCATCGGACTCTACCGGTCGGGCGTTGCGATCATAATGGACCCAAGGCGGATAACAGAGGATGCCGCCATGTATATCCCCATCGAAAACAAAATGCTCGAAGAAGCGATCGCACTTACGCTTTACTACTGCAGCAGAAACGTCCGTATCGGATTCATGAGCCGTGATATCACTGCGGATATTGACAATATGGATGGTTTTGAGAGTTTCTATGAGAGCATGTGCGCATTTGATTTTGATGATGAAACCGACATCTCGGCCTTTTGGAATGATGTGCTTTATTGTGCGTCTGTTGCGGACAAGACAGGCGTGTACTATCTGACGCATATCCTGGATGAGCAGACGGATTCGTTTATCAAAAAGATCGCATCGGGAGGCCGGGCGGTCACGGTGATCTTAACGTCAGATGAAGGGGATATTTCATCATTTGGTTCCGAAAACATCATCAGGATCGGTACGGATGACGATCTTAAGGAGGTGCTGGAATGACCGCCTTGATCTACGACCTGGTATATACCGTGCCGCTGTGCATTGCGGTGACGCTTCTGTTTCCCGGATATGTCGGACAGGAGGGTATACTGCTCCCGGCTGCGGCCGTGATCATTGAGATCATATGTGTGGTCTTCCTTCATCTTAAGGCAAGGGGAAGGGCGCTTCTTTTCGGCATGCTTGCGATTCCGGCAGCAGTGATGTATCTCCTCCGGGACGACAAAACACAGGATGTTTTAGTGTGGGCGGCAAAGATCCTTCTTGTCTGCGTCATATGTCTCCTGGTACAAAAGGCCGTATCGTATGATATTAAGATCCGGTCGGCATATACTCTTATATGCCTTGCCGCACTCATCACCTTTATGATCACAAAATATGACGTCGCACCTTTCGCTTTTTCCTGTATATTCTTTGTCATCATCGCAAACGTGACCGAAATGATCCAGGCCGGATGGAAGAAGGAAGGTGATACGGACCGCAAAAGGCACGTTGTATATATGTTCCCCTTCCTTGCCGCATTATTCATTCCGGTAATGATGGCCGATATCCCCCAAAAGCCCTACGACTGGAGGTTCGTCAGGATCATCATCACCGATATCCGTGACGGGATCGAGTCGGCCGTACAGACTCTTGCTCCGTGGAAGAGCTGGGATAACGGCGATTGCATGGGATTCTCGGAGCAGGCCAATATAGGAGGCAGCCTTACGGGCTATCCCTACAAAGCGATCACTGTTTCAACAGGCGGTGAGGACGATCGCAGAATATACCTTGCGGGAAAATCATTTGACACTTTTTCGGGCCGGGCATGGGATAAAAAGGATACATCCGATACTGATGAAAGATCATACGACCTGCTGGAGAGCGTGGCGGCGGTAATGCGGCGGGATCCGGAAAATGTATACGATCATCTTCAGTGCATCCGCATGAGAGTAAAATACGAAGGTGTAAGGACAAGATATGCTTTCATCCCTCCGAAGTCATCTCCGGAAACGACGGCAGATCTTCGCCAGAAGGGCGGAGACCTTATGCTGTCGCACGGAAGAACGGCCGACTATTTCGTATACCATTACAGGATCAACAGGACATCAGATCTTGTGACTTCGATCATGAAAGAGGAGGAGCCGATAGACAGGAAGGCGTTTGCACTGGCTCTTCAGCAGACATCCGACATCATCAAGACGGAACATACTTTTGACGGTTATCAGGATTACCGTAAGATGATATATGACAGATATCTTCCCCAAACAGAGCTTTCCGAGAGGGCATCTTCATATATGGATGAGGTCTTATCGGGCGCAGGAAGTGACTATGAAAAGCTTGTCCGGATAGAGGATATGCTTTCAGGATTAAGGTATACCGAAACGCCCGGAGATCTGCCCGAGACGGTACAGTCACCGGCCGATTTTACGGATCATCTCCTGTTTGAAAAGAAGGAGGGGTACTGTTCATACTTTGCAACGGCGTTTGTCATACTTGCAAGATCATGCGGGATCCCCGCAAGATACGTTCAGGGATACAGCACGCTTACGGAAAGCAGGGACTATGAAGTACTCTCGGACAGAGCTCATGCATGGCCGGAAGCCTACCTTGATGGTGTTGGATGGGTGATATTCGAGCCGACCCCCGGATTTTATTCCCCTTCAGGATGGGAGGCATCAAAGAGTAAAGACAGTGCATTTGACGCACCCGTTCCGTATATATATGAGGAACACGAAACCGGAGAGGGTAATGATGCAAAAACGCAGGCGGAAGAAAATCGGGGAAATAACCACGCAGGGCCTGTCATTGCATTATCCGTGTTTGCATTTCTCCTGATATTTGCGATCTGCGACCGGATATACAGAAGATACAGGTATATGCACTTAAACGACAGGGAGAAGATACTCGATATCGGCCGGAAGAACATGAAGATATTGCGGATTGCAGATTTAAAGATCAGGGACGGCGAAACACTCAGCGAGTTTGCCCAAAGGTGCAGACAGCTCATCCCCGGAGAGTATCTCGATTTTATGCGATCATATGAGGAAGCGCTGTATGCACCTCCCAGATTATACGAAGATGAGGTCTCCGATATGGAAAAACAAAGAAAAGAACTTCTCTTGTTCGTTATTTGTAAAAGAGCCCGCCATTTAGTATAATTATTAAGATTGCGTTACATGGAGACAGTGCATGCATTATATAGTATTCGATCTTGAATGGAACCAAGCCGAAGGCCGTATCGGACACGAGGGAGGCCTTCCGTTTGAAATAGTTGAGATCGGGGCGGTAAAACTGAATCGGAAGATGCAGATCGTGGACAGGTTTGATGAGATCATCAAACCGAAGATCTATCCCCGGATGCATTTTATGACAACAAAGATAGTAGGTCTTGACAAGGAGGATCTTGAGAACGGAAAGGATTTTCCTTCCGTAATGGAAAGCTTTCTCAAATGGTGCGGCAGCAAATACAGATTCTGCATATGGGGAACGCTCGATATAACAGAGCTTCAGAGAAACATGTGCTACTACGGTATGGATGAGCTGACCCACAAACCCCTTCCTTTTCTGGATGTTCAGAAGTTGTACAGCCTTGCGTATGAAGACGGCAAGATCAGGCGCGCCCTTGAATATGCCGTTGACGAACTCGGTATCGTCAAGGATGAGCCGTTCCACAGGGCCAACAATGATGCTTACTATACCGCAAGGGTACTCGAGAATATCCACCGGGACCACACGGATGTCGAGGATTATCTGTCCTTCGATCTTTTTATGCTCCCGCAGGATAAACGTGATGAAGTCAAGGTAAAGTTCAAGACATATTCCAAATACATATCGAGGGAGTTCGAGGACAAGACCAAGGCCATGCAGGACAAGATGGTCTCCTCGATGAAATGCTGTGTATGCGGACGGACGACGAAAAAAGTCATCAAGTGGTTTTCGGTAAACGGCCGCCAGTATTTCTGCGTTGCCGCATGTAAAAAGCACGGTTTCGTCAAGGCCAAAGTCAGGATGAAAAAGGCCGATGACGGTAACGTATTCGTAGTCAAGACAATGAAGATAATCGACGAGGCAAGCGTCGATGCCATCAGGGAAAAGCAGGATAAACTCCGTGCCCAGCGAGCGGAAAGAAGGCACAGGGACACATGAGACTCAAAAATGTACCCGGCTCCAGGCAGGCGGTTGCGGAAAGTGATCTTGTCATCAAGCAGCCCGAGCAGTATAAAGGCGCATGGGCAAAGAAAATATTTGCAAACGAAAATCCCATCCGCATAGAGGTAGGCATGGGAAAGGGAAAGTTTATCACGACTCTTGCAGGTCTGAACCCTTCGGTAAACTATATCGGGATCGAGAAATATTCGAGCGTTCTGATCAGGGCTGTTGAGAAGGCGGAGGCGGATCCGCTTCAGAACCTCCGGTTCATCCGTATGGATGCCGAAGATATTGAGGATGTTTTCGGTAAAGGCGAGATAGACAGGATATACCTGAACTTCTCCGATCCGTGGCCCAAGGACCGTCATGCAAAGAGAAGGCTGACATCGCAGCGTTTCCTGGCCAGGTTTGCACACATCATAAAGGATGACAGCCTCATAGAGTTCAAGACAGATAACAGGGAACTGTTCGAATTTTCTCTTGCCGAGGCCCCTGCAGCCGGCTGGGAGATCATCGCATCAACTTTCGACCTTCATAACGATGAAGAGCTTTGCGCCGGAAACATCATGACCGAGTATGAGGAGAAGTTTTCCGCTCTCGGGCATCCGATCTGCAAATACATCATCTCACTTAAACACTAAAGACAGGAAACAGACAGATGAAAGAACTGGAATATCCATTTGACGCAAGATACCTGATCAAGAAGAAAAAATCATTAAAGAGGCAGCTTCTTGCCTCCGACACACGATTCATCGACAAGAAAGTCGCGATCCTGGGCGGATCGACAACCCATGACATTTCTGCGATGATCGAGCTGTTTTTGCTGAACTTCGGTATCAGGCCCGAGATATATGAGAGCGAGTACAATCAGTATTGGGAAGATGTCATGTTCGACAATCCGGAACTTTTGGAGTTTAAGCCCGATATCATCTATATCCACACGACCAACAGAAATCTCACATTTCCTTCCATAGGAACAAAAGAAGAAGATGTAAAAGTAATGCTCGAAAATGATCTTAACAGGTTCCGGGCGATGTGGGAGAAGATAGATGCCACATATCACTGTCCCGTCATTCAGAATAACTTTGAGTTCCCGCCCTACAGGATACTAGGTAATTCGGACTGCTATGACGTCTCGGGACGTACTTCATATATCAATTCGTTAAACGCCCTTTTTTCTCAGTATGCAAGGGATCACAAAGACTTCTATATTGAAGACATTCAGTATCTGTCGGCATCGTACGGACTGGACGCATGGGCCGATCCCCTCTACTGGCATATGTACAAATATGCACTTTCAATGGAGGCCATTCCGACACTTGCCTACAGTGTTTCGTGCATAATCAAGTCGATCTACGGCAAGAACAAAAAAGTACTTACGCTCGATCTTGATAATACTTTATGGGGAGGCATCGTCGGAGACGACGGACCCGAGAATCTGGCAATAGGCCAGGAAACGAGCATGGGACAGGTGTACAGTGAGTTCCAGCAGTATATAAAAGATCACAGGGATATAGGTGTGATACTTACGGTTGATTCGAAGAACGATCATGAAAATGCCATTGCCGGATTAGAGCACCCCGATTCAACACTTAGTCCGGATGATTTTGTCGTCATAAAGGCAAACTGGGATCCCAAGAGCAAGAATCTTGTTGATACCGCATCCGAGCTGAACCTTCTTCCGGAAAGCTTTGTGTTCGTTGACGATAATCCCGCCGAGCGGGAGATAATCAGGGCGCAGGTTCCGGGCGCAGCAGTACCCGAGATCGGAAACGTGGAAGACTATATCCGCGCCATAGATCATGCCGGATATTTTGAGGTGACAAATCTTTCCGCCGATGATAAAAAGCGCAACGAGATGTATAAGGCCAATGCACAGCGCGCGGCACTTGAGGCGACGTTTTCCGATTACGGACAGTATCTTGATTCGCTTGAGATGACCGGAGTGATAAAGAGTTTTGAGCCGGTATTCCTTGACAGGATCGCACAACTGACCAATAAGAGCAATCAGTTCAATCTTACGACAAAGCGGTATTCAAGAGCAGATATAGAGCATGTATCGGAATCCGACGAGTACATAGATATATACGGAAAACTCATCGACAAGTTCGGCGACAATGGTGTAGTATCAGTTGTGATAGGGCATATTAACGGCGACGTTCTCGATATGGATCTGTGGATCATGAGCTGCCGCGTGCTGAAGCGTGATATGGAATTTGCCATGATGGACGGCCTCGTGGAAAGAGCAAAAGGCGCCGGACTGTCCAGGATCATAGGATACTACTATCCCACAGCCAAAAACAACATGGTAAGGGATTTTTACGACAGGATGGGATTTACGAAAGTGTCCGAAGATGCCGACGGCAACACGGTCTGGGAATTCGACCTGAAAAAAGATTACGAAAACCAAAACCATCATATAAAAGTGAACGCATAAGGAGACCGGGATATGACAAGAGAAGAGGTATACGAACGATTAAATGCCGTATTTGCGGACGTTTTTGATGACGATACGCTTACGGTAAATGACGAGACAACGGCAGCGGATGTGGACGGATGGGATTCACTTGTCCATATCACACTGATCGATGCAGTGGAGGAAGAATTCGACATCAGTTTTGACATGAAGACCATCGTGAAGCTGAAGAATGTCGGCGAGATGGTTGATGTGATACTCGAAGAAGTCGGATGATACCGGAATCTGATCATTAAATACCAACAGAAAGGGCGAAGATTATGAAGAGAATCGGAATGTTAACTAGCGGCGGCGACTGTCAGGCTCTTAATGCAGCCATGAGAGGTGTTGTAAAATCACTTATCAACAGTAAAGAGGACGTTGAGATCTACGGATTCCTTAACGGATACAGAGGCCTGATCTACGGTGACTTCAAGATGCTTACGGGAAGGGATTTTGCCGGGATCCTCACTATCGGCGGAACGATACTCGGAAGCAGCCGTACTCCATTTAAAACGATCAAGGATCCTGATGAGAACGGTCTCGACAAGGTTGAAGCCATGAAACAGAACTACTATAAGCTTCGCCTTGACTGCCTTGTTATCCTCGGAGGAAACGGAACGCACAAGACCGCAAATCTGCTCCGCGAAGAAGGACTCAATATCATCACTCTGCCCAAGACCATTGACAATGACCTGTACGGAACGGATATGACATTCGGCTTCCAGTCTGCCGTGGATATCGCTACGGAATGTATCGATAACATACACACAACAGCTGCTTCCCACGGAAGGATATTCATAGTCGAAGTAATGGGACACAAGGTCGGATACCTGACGCTCAATGCCGGAATGGCAGGCGGAGCAGATATCATCCTGATCCCCGAGATCCCTTATGACATAGAAAAGGTCGTTGCAGCGATCCGCCTGCGTGAAGAAAGAGGAAGCAAGTTCACTATCATCGCTGTTGCTGAAGGTGCGATCAGCAAGGAAGATTCAAAGCTTTCCAAGAAGGAATATGCGAAGAAGCTTGAGAAGATGCCTCATCCTTCGGTTTCCTATGAACTTGCATCAGAGATACAAAAGAGAACAGGCCAGGAAGTAAGAGTCACCGTTCCCGGACATACCCAGAGAGGCGGAAGCCCCTGCCCTTACGACAGGGTATTTGCGAGCCGTCTCGGTGCCGAGGCAGGAAAGCTCATACTCGAAGGCGAGTACGGATTCATGGTCGGATACAGGAACAGGGAGATCGTTAAAGTTCCCCTTGAAGACGTTGCGGGCAAGCTCAAGATGATCGACCCCAAAGCCACGATCATCCAGGAAGCAAAGATGTTAGGGATAAGTTTTGGTGATTAATGTCGTATACAGCACTATATCGAAAATGGCGTCCGTCTGATTTTGACGAGATCAAAGGGCAGGACGCAATAGTTACCACGCTCCGCAATCAGATCGAAGCCAATCGTATCGGACATGCTTATCTGTTCTGCGGAACGCGCGGTACGGGTAAGACGAGTGCCGCCAAAGTGTTTGCAAAAGCGGTAAACTGCGAGCACCCCGAAGGGGGCAATCCATGCGGAAAGTGTGAAAGCTGCCGGCAGATCGCCGATGGCTCGTCTCTTAATGTGATAGAGATGGATGCCGCTTCCAACAACGGTATAGACGACGCAAGACAGATCAAGGAAAGCGTTGTCTACTCGCCGACCAACGGAAAATACAAAGTCTATATAATCGATGAAGCACATCAGATTACAAAGGATGCATTTAATGCGCTTCTTAAAACGCTTGAAGAGCCTCCGGCATATGTGATTTTCATTCTTGCCACCACGGAGCCTCACAAGATCCCCGTTACCATTCTGTCCAGATGTCAGAGGTATGATTTTAAAAGGATCGCAAATGACACTCTTGAGGCAAGACTTCGTGAAGTTGCCGACAACGAGAACATCGATATTGAAGACAAGGCGATAGAATATATTGCCGGCAAGGCTGAGGGAGGAATGAGAGATGCCCTTTCGCTTCTTGACCAGTGTTCGGCATTTTTCCTCGGCAAAAAGATCACCTACGAAAGAGCGCTTGAAGTACTCGGGGCAGTGGACACGTCTGTATTTTCCGAACTGCTTCGCAGTCTCTGCGCGGGATCGGTCACGGACTGCATAGGGATCATAGACCGCGTCAACAACCAGGGCCGTGATCTTACACAGTTTGCCGGTGATTTTGTTTGGCATATGAGAAACGTGCTCCTTGCAAGATCCGCAAAAGACGTGTCGGATGTTGTGGACATTTCGGCGGAAAATCTCGCCCTTCTAAAAAAAGAAGCGGAAGCGATCCCGGAAGAGAGGCTTCTTCGGTATATAAGGGTATTCTCACAGCTTCTTAACGATCTTAAGTTTGCCGCACAAAAGAGAGTGCTCATAGAGATAACGGTCATCAGGATCTGCAGACCTCAGATGGAGACAAATCTTGATTCGTTAAATGACAGGCTGAAGGTAATAGAAGACCTGATAGAGCAGGGAAACCTTACAAAAGAGTCATACGAAAAAGGGGTAAGTGCCGTAACAGACAGGGAGGAGCCTTCCGAAAAGGAAGCAAAGACTGCGGCCGAGCAAAAGGCAAAAGAACTTCCCAAAGCAACAAAAGACGATCTTGCAAATATAAACAAGAAGTGGCATGACATTTATTCATCCATGCCGGCAATGTATACGGCGTGTCTGAGAACGTCAACCCCGTCGGTCAGCCCGGATGACGGAAAGCTTATCATCCAATTGCTTGATGATACAGTCATGATGCTGTGCGATGATGATGTATTTGCCGAGAGCCTTCAGAAGGCATTTATGAAAGTGCTCGGCAAGGTCCCGGAATATGAACTTTCGTCGGTCAGACAGACAAAGGACAGCGGACAATACTATCCCCCGACATCGATATTCGGGATGGATGTGGATATAGACGATTCGGAATTTGAATAAAAGAGTGTAAAAGGAGAGGATCAACATGGCCAGAAGAGGAGGCTTTCCGGGAGGCGGAATGGGTATGCCCGGCAACATGGCAAATCTGATGAAGCAGGCACAGAAGATGCAGCGTCAGATGGAAGAGAGCCAGAAGGAACTTGAGGAAAAAGAGTTTACCGCAAAATCCGGAGGTGGAGCGGTTGAGGTGACCATCTCGGGAAAGAGACAGATAACGAGCATTAAGCTTTCGGAGGAAGCCGTCGATCCCGATGATATCGAAACACTTGAGGATCTTATCATGGCAGCGGTCAATGAGGCGCTTCGCATGATCGATGAGGAAAGCTCGGCATCCATGCCGCAGCTGTTCTGATAACGGAAGGGAGTATAAAAGGGGATGGATCTGTACAGCGGCTATATCGGCAGACTGATAGCGGAACTGGCCGTACTGCCGGGGATAGGCAACAAATCGGCGCAAAGGCTTGCGTTTCATATTATCAATATGCCGAAGGATCAGGTGGAGAAGCTTGCCGACGCCATGACTTCGGCAAGAGAACATATCAGATACTGCAACACCTGCTATACGCTTACCGACAAAGAGACATGTCCCGTCTGTTCGGATCCTTCAAGAAACAAAAAACAGATAATGGTAGTCGAGAACACCAGGGACATGACGGCATATGAGAAGACCCATAAATACGACGGAGTCTATCATGTCCTGCACGGGGCCATCAATCCCGGCATGGGGATCGGACCGTCCGATATCAAGCTTGCGGAGCTTATTAAGCGTCTTCAGTCCGATGTGGACGAGGTCATAATCGCAACGAACTCGAGCATCGAGGGTGAGACGACCGCCATGTATATAAGTAAGCTCATCAAGCCCACCGGCATAAAGGTGACCAGGATAGCAAGCGGTGTTCCGGTCGGAGGGGAACTTGAATACATTGATGAAGTAACACTGTCGCGCGCACTCGATGCGCGTGTTGAACTGTAAATGGAATGTGCTGTACTATCAGAACAAACGGTTGATCAAGGAGGGAACTTATGGCAGTAACTATCACACAATTCGGAAGAACCAACCTCGGAAAAGACATCAAGCTTTACACGATGAAGAACAAAAACCAGATGGAGGCGGCCGTCACAAACATAGGCGCCTGTCTTGTTAAACTCATCGTTCCGAATGACAAAGGAGATTACAAGGACATAATCCTCGGCTATGACGGCGGAGAGGAGTACCTTGTGAACAGTTGCTTCTTCGGTGCAACTGTGGGAAGATGTGCAAACCGTACCGCAAAGGCAGCATTTACTATAGACGGTACCACATATAACCTTGCCGTAAACGATAACGACAATAATCTTCATTCAGATTTCTACAAGGGAATGCACAAGGTGCTGTGGGATGCAAAGACAAGCGATGATTCCGTGATCTTCTCTTATCATTCTCCTGACGGGGAAAACGGATTTCCCGGAAATCTCGATATGAGTGTTACATATACCCTCACTGATGATAACGAGATAAGGATCGCATACGACGGAGTCAGCGACAAAAAGACGCTCATCAATATGACGAATCATACATACTTTAATCTGTCGGGACATGATCACGACACGATCGAAGATACGCTTCTGTATATAAATGCTTCAAACTATACACCCGTTGTTGCGGGCGCGATACCGACCGGAGAGATCGCACCGGTCAAGGGCACTGTCATGGATTTTACGCAGGAGAAGCCTGTGGGACGTGATATAAGAGCTGATTTTGAACAGCTTCTTCTGGTCAAGGGTTATGATCACAACTATGTTGTGGACGGATACAACGGAAGTTCCAAGCTGATAGCGGTTGCACGTGCGGACGGAAGAGTTATGGAAGTATACTCGGATCTGCCCGGAGTTCAGTTCTATGCAGGAAAATGTATATCACCCCAGGAAGGAAAAGACGGAGTGATATACAGGGAACGTACGGGATTCTGTCTCGAGACCCAGTATTTCCCGAACAGTGCGAACGATCCCGCATTTGCGCACCCCATATTTGACAAAGGGCAGAAGTATAAGACCGAGACGATATACAGATTCTGCTAAAAATGATTGGATGATATATGACCAGAAAAGGTGACGGCGAAAACAAGACCGCAAAAGATAAAATGCATAAAGACCGCTTCAGGATAACGATAGTCGGAGTCCTGATATACTCGCTGGCACTCATTACCGTGATGGTACTGTCGTATACCGGTGTCAAAGCCATATTCGATAATCACGACAAAAAGGTCGCAGCCGAACAGGAAGCCGCCAAAGCCGAGGAAAGCCCCGTACCCGAAGAGCCCGGGAACCGGGAGGAGGATGCATTACAGGAAGAGCCAGAAGAAGAGCCTGTTAAGGATCATGCCCTTGATGTGGATGAACTGATGGATCCTGAAACCGGAGTGGTCGATTATTCGGTGACCAGATTTACCCCCGGAAAGAGAAGTACGAAACTTCGGTGGAAAGATACGGTCTTTTCAAGGATCGAGAATGTAAGCGACGGGGCAAAGGCGCCCGTTAACACATTCGGGTTCAGAAGAGTCAGTGCAAAACTCCCGGACAATAACGAAGCCGAATACAAAGTGTATGTCAATCCCGACACGGATGCCGTTGAGAAGATCACTGAGACCGCACAAAACGGAAACAGCGTGGAAGTATATGATTACTACTTCGACGACGGCAACATCAACTATGTCGACGGATACAGAACATATGTGGACAAGCCCGTGGACATCTCGTCGTCCGACATCGAGTCCAGGTACTATTTTGACAGGGACTGCCTGGTCCGTTACATATACTGCAGCGAAGGAAAGGCAACAGAATACAATATCGCCGATATCGATACATACAGTAAAGGCACGGTGGACCAGTATGATTATCTTGAAAGCGAGATGATCAACCGTGCGTATACGGTTTATAATGTCGCACCTTCACTTAAGGAAACTGAGCTTTTATACGGATATGTGATGGATGAATTCTCCATGCCAATGGAGGATGCTGCGATCACGGTCAGAAGTGAAGAAGATGACAGGGTCATCGCAGAGACAACGACTGACGGAGACGGTTACTACAAGATCGCAGTCGACTGTACGATGATGAGACATATCGTATCACGGCAGAGAAGTACTCCCTTGTATCTGTTGATGTGTGCTCTGTCACTGCACGGTTCGGGTCCGGAAAGTATGCGGTTGAGCCCATCTATATGGGATATGAGAACAACACGACCCAGTATCCCGTTCAGTTTGCCGTAAGGGATGCCATCGATCCGAACAAACCCTTATCGGGTGCCGGAATAATGATCAGAAGAGGTCTGTCAAACCGCAATGGCGAGGTAATGCAGACAGGTCAGCTTGATGATAACGGAACCGGAACCGTGGCTCTTACTTCCGGATCATATACGGCCGAGATAACAAAAGGCGGTTACGAGACCCTGTTCATGTCCGTGATAATAAGGATGGATCATCAGTTCGCTATCGGTTTTGCAACGCCGGACGTAGGTGAGGATGAGTACAGGATCGTTGTGTCCTGGGAATCGGCACCGCTCGATCTGGCGGTAAAGGCTATATCCTCGAACCGAAGCAGAGTTATAGGACCGACGGTTGACAGTCTCGGACTTACGAGTGCGGAACCTGTCACGATAGACAGGGCCGGCACGGATGATTACAGGGTATATGTGACCGATTTCGGAAGTATCACGTCCGTGGATATGATGTCATATAAACTTACAAACTCAAATGCCTACGCAGACGTATACAACAGCGACGGCCTGATGGGATCGTTCCACGTTCCCGCCGCAAGCGCCGGAGTCATATGGGAAGCATTTGAGATACGCAACAAAACACTGCTCCCGGTCAATTCGTATTACTATGCCGTCGAGGACGACGATATGTGGAAAACGAAGTGATTATCTGATATAATCGTGGCTGATGAGGTTTTGGAATCTATCAGAAAGGACAAAGCTATGAACAATTTGGAATTGCAAAAGACGGCCAATGAAGTTCGTAAGGGTATAGTTACGGCAGTTCATTCGGCCAAAGCCGGCCATCCCGGCGGATCACTGTCCTGTGCGGACATGATGACTTTTCTGTATTTTGAGGAAATGAACATCGATCCCAAGGATCCGAAGAAGGAGGACCGCGACAGGTTCGTTCTTTCAAAAGGACACTGCGCACCCGCCCTTTATTCGACACTTGCCCAGAGAGGCTATTTCCCCGTCGAAGAACTGACTACTCTTCGTAAGCTCGGTTCACACCTTCAGGGGCATCCGTGCATGCAGCACACACCCGGTGTCGACATGTCAAGCGGATCTCTCGGCCAGGGAATATCAGTAGCTGTAGGAATGGCTCTGTCGGCAAAGCTTTCAAATGATTCATATCGCACATACACACTTCTCGGCGACGGAGAGATCGCCGAAGGCCAGGTGTGGGAAGCGGCAATGTTCGCAGGCCACAAGAAACTGGACAACCTTGTTGTCATCGTTGACAATAACGGACTTCAGATCGACGGAAAGATCGAGGATGTCTGCAATCCCTATCCGATCGACAAGAAGTTCGAAGCATTCAATTTCCATGTGATCAATATCGATGCACATGATTTTGACCAGATCAGGGCTGCCCTTAAAGAGGCAAGAGATACAAAAGGAATGCCTACGGCCATCATCATGAAATCCGTAAAGGGTAAGGGAGTATCATTCATGGAGAATCAGGCAGGATGGCACGGAAAGGCTCCCAATGACGAGCAGTATGAGATCGCCATGGAAGATCTGAAGAAAGTAGGTGAAGCATTATGTCAGAAGTAGAAAAGATCGCTACTAGAGCCAGTTACGGAAACGCACTTGTTGAACTGGGAAATGAACATGATGACCTTGTTGTATTAACGGCTGACCTTGCGGCAGCTACCATGACCGGTGTTTTTGCCAAGGCTCATCCCGACAAGCACATAAACTGCGGTATCGCGGAATCCAACATGACAGGCATAGCAGCAGGCCTTGCGGCAACGGGAAAGGTTCCTTTTGCAAGCTCGTTCGCAATGTTCTCCGCAGGCAGGGCATTTGAACAGGTACGTAATTCGATCGGATATCCTCATCTTAATGTTAAGATCGGCGCAACACATGCCGGAGTTTCGGTCGGAGAGGACGGAGCATCCCATCAGTGTAACGAGGATATAGCTCTTATGCGCACGATCCCCGGCATGGTGATCATCAATCCCGCCGATGATGTGGAAGCAAAAGCGGCCGTTAAAGCGGCATATGAATATAAAGGACCCGTATATCTGCGTTTCGGACGTGCGGCTGTTCCGGTATTCAACGATGAAAAGACATATAAATTTGAGATGGGCAAGGGCATCGTCCTTCGCGAAGGAACCGATGTTTCGATCATCGCAACGGGCATTACCGTTCCCGCTTCCATGGAGGCGGCAGATATGCTCGCAAAGGACGGTATAAATGCGGAAGTGATCAATATCCATACGATCAAGCCTCTTGACGAAGAACTCATACTTGCAACGGCCAGGAAGACCGGCAAAGTTGTCACGGCCGAGGAACACTCCGTGATCGGCGGACTCGGAAGTGCGGTATGTGATGTCCTTTCGGAAAAGCATCCCACGCCCGTGTTCAAGATCGGTATGCAGGATGTGTTCGGCGAAAGCGGCTCGGCTGCACAGCTTCTGCACAAATATCTGCTTGATGCCGAAGGAATATACGAACAGGTTAAGAAATTCGTTAAATGAAAGAGCTTATCTTTCTCGAACCCGTAGTCAAAAAACTGATATGGGGAAAAGAATATTGGACTGTGAGCGCTCATGAGAGCGGAGACTGTCTTGTGAAAGGTGGATCCTATGACGGGATGCACCTTTCCGAAGTTTGGAGCAAACACAAAGAAGTGTTCGGCGTCGAATCGGACGGTGAGTTCCCTTACATCGTCAAAGTCATTGATGCCAGGGATTCTCTGAGCATCCAGGTTCACCCCGATAATGAATATGCCGTAAAAAACAAGGACGGTCAGGCCGGCAAAACCGAATGCTGGTATGTGATGGACTGCGACAGGGATGGCTCCATCATAATCGGTCACAACGCAAAAAGCCGCGAAGAAGCCCAGCAGATGATAGATGAAAACCGCTGGGATGATTTTCTCAGGGAGATCCCGGTAAAACGCGGCGATTTCTTCCAGATCACGCCGGGCACGGTACATGCGATCAAACAGAATACGATGATAATGGAGATACAGCAGAGCTCCGATGTCACGTACAGGCTGTATGATTACGGAAGACTCAGGAACGGAAGCCCGCGCACACTGCATGTTGACAAGAGCCTTGATGTCATGATGATCCCTCATAAGGATGCTCTGTGTTATACGAACGGTGTGCCCGGAAAACTTGTCTCGTGCAGATATTATGATGTGGACCGGTATGACATCTCAGGAGTCCGTGATTTTGAAAAGAGCGAAACGTTTATGATCATCTCCGTTCTTGACGGCGAGGGAGGAATAGACGGCAGAAAGATAAAAGCAGGTGAATCGTTCATAGTATCCGGCGGATACGGTGATTTTTCGATATTCGGAAGACTGTCGATAATGGTGACAAGGATACCGAAACTGTACGGAGGACTGGAGATCGGTGGATCGAAAATGGTCTGTGCCACGGGATACGCCGACGGAACGATAAGCGACAGGCAATCATTTGAGACAACCGTTCCTGCCAAGTCAATACCACTGATCATAGATTATTTTAAGAACAAGGAAATATGTGCCCTCGGGATAGGATCATTCGGACCCGTGGATGTGAACCCGGATTCACCTACATACGGAACGATCCTTGATTCACCCAAGATCCCGTGGCAGCATTATCCGCTCAAGAAGGTCCTGGAGGAAGCGCTTAATGTACCGATCATGGTCGATTCGCGTGTTAACGGAGCATGCCTCGGCGAGATGACATTCGGATGTGCCGAGGGAATGGATAATGTCGGATACGTTACGATCGGATCCGGTATCGGTGCCGGAATGGCTGTTAACGGACGGCTCGTGCATGGCATGGGACATCCGGAGTTCGGACATATCCTTGTATCGAGACTACCCGGAGATGACTATAAGGGAAGCTGCCCCTTCCATCCGAACTGTTTTGAGAGCCTTGCATCGGGCCCGGCTATAGAAGAACGCTGGGGCAGTAAGGCGGAATCTCTTGCCGACAGACCCGAAGTATGGGAGATGGAAGCGGACTATATCGCACAGGGGCTGATGGCCATGGTACTTACGATCTCACCGCGAAAGATCATACTCGGAGGCGGGGTCATGGCACAGCTGCAGTTGTTCCCCATAATCAGAAGGAAACTTTGCGAAAAGCTTGCTGGTTATATTCACGCCAAAGAGCTTGACGATATAGATGAATATGTTGTCCCTGCATCATTATCGGATGACCAGGGTATCATGGGAGCCATACAGTTAGGGGTTTTAGCAGAGATTGGCCGAGATTAACGAATCTTTAAAGGAAAAATACGAGGCTACTCAGAAGGATTTTGAGCAGAAGATCCGCCGTCACAGAAGAGCGATCCTGTACCGTGCGGTCATCGGCGTTGCCATAGTCGCTGCGCTTATAGCAAGTGCTTATTACAATTATCAGAAGATGGTATACAGCGATTATGACGTGCTTAGCTTAGTAACATATCCGGAAGCATCAAACGCAAGATATATCAAGTTCGGACAGAATGTCCTTCGTTACAGTCAGGACGGAGCATCGGCATTTAACATTGCCGATGACATGCTGTGGAATGAGACTTTTGAGATGCAAAACCCTCTGGTGGATTCATGCGGCGACTATGTGGCCCTGGGCGATTACATGGGTACCACCATATATGTGTATAATTCCCTAGGGCTTCAGGGAACGATAGATACTTCAACTCCCTTGAAGAGATTCTGCGTATCGGGAAACGGGAACGTTGCGGTCGTCCTTGAGGATGACGAGGTCACGTGGATCAAGCTGTTTGACGTAAACGGAACGAACATCGCAAGTGACAGGACCACGATGAGCAAGAGCGGTTATCCGGTATGCGTGGATATTTCGGAGGACGGCATACTTATGGCCGTATCGTACCTGTTTGTTGACAGCGGCGTTCTGTCCAGTTCCGTTGCCTACTACAATTTCGGTGCGGTAGGCCAGAACGAGGTTGATAACCTTGTGAGCGGTTACAACTCATCGGGTACGGTTGTATCTCTTGTGAACTTTATCAATGCGGATACGAGCATAGCTGTAGGAGATAACCGGTTTTCCATATATAAAGGTTCCGAGAAACCGGAGAGCATATTCGAAAAAGAGCTGGACAAAGAGGTCCTAAGCGTATTCTACAATGAGAACAAGATAGCTCTCGTATATGAGGACGAAGACGGAGCGAACAAATTCATTGCCGAGGTTTATGATGACAAGGGGAACATCGTGACCACGCAGGGATTTGACATGGACTACAGCAACATTTCGCTGTACAAGGATCTTCTGGTCATATATAACAGTGAGGCCTGCCAGATCTATAACACGTCGGGGCTTCTCAAATATGACGGAAAATTTGCCAAATCGGCCGTCATAGTCATTCCGGAGGCGGCGGGATCGAGATTTCTTGTCGTATACGGAGACGGCATGGAGGAGATAAAACTGAAATAAAATGAGCAATTACTATCTTCTGATCGCTGTGATCATTGTACTTGCATTAGGGGCCGTAAAGGGATACAGGAAGGGATTTTTGAGACTTGCAGTCTGGTTTGCCGGTCTTATTGCAGTGCTCTTTATCGTGACCAGGATATCACCTTATGTCAGCAGCTTTCTGATAAACAACACTTCGCTGTACACAAATCTCAGGGAAAAGATCGTTACCGCATATGAGAACAGGGACTCGGATGATACCGCAACAGCTGTCCTTACTGAACCGGACCGCGAAAACGATATGATCGATTCATTCGGATTTCCGGACCTGATAACAAATTCACTCAAAACAAACAACACGAGCGAAATATACGAAAAACTTGCCGTTTCGCTGTTCCGTGACTATATCGCAGGATATCTGTCCGCCCTGTCGATAAGGGCAGGCACGTTTGTCGGTCTGTTCCTGATCCTTGCCGTGACAGAACTCATAGTGATAACGGCGATCAAGGTACTGGAAAAGATCCCGGTCCTGCGCACTTTCAACAGGCTGCTGGGCATGGCTACGGGGATCACGCTCTCGCTTGTATTTGTCTGGATATTCTTCCTTGCGGTCATGATGTTCTTTGGCCATTCCTTCGGAACATGGGTGTTTGCGCAGGTCAGATCCAGCGTACTGCTCACATATCTCTTCAATAATAATATACTCTTCGAGCTTCTGTAGATTTTTATATTTTCTGAGTAGGATTTTTTATTCTATGTCAAAATCATTTGAGATAAATTGTATTCATCCGGTTTGGATCCCTGGCAGTCAGGGGTTCACTAAATTTTAAGGAGGATGAATATGAAAAAGAAAGTTTTAGCAGCTATTATGGCAGCAGCAATGGTTGCACTGACAGCTTGCGGCGGCGCAGCAGCACCCGCAGCAGATGCAGCAGCTCCCGCAGCAGACGCAGCAGCACCCGCAGCAGAGGCTCCGGCAGATGACGCAGCTCCTGCAGCAGAAGCTTCAGGCGGCGGCAAGAAGGTTGCAGTTGCAATGCCCACACAGTCATCAGAGAGATGGATGCATGACGGTGCCAACATGAAGGCTCAGCTTGAGGAACTCGGCTATACTGTAGATCTTCAGTATGCAGAGGATGATGTTCAGGCTCAGGTTTCACAGATCGAAAACATGATCGCAGCAGGCGCTAACTGCCTCGTAATCGCAGCTATCGACTCAGACGCTCTCGTAAACGTTGAGCAGCAGGCAAAGGATGCAGGCATCCCCGTTATCGCTTATGACCGTCTTCTTATGAAT
>JAFXQX010000006.1 GCA_017526745.1 Lachnospiraceae bacterium
AGGCCTGCAGGTATATACTCCGCGGGAACCGCACAGAAGTTCGTGAACATCGACGGCCTTATGCCGGGACGCGATGTAGTGATATTAGGCTCCGGGGACATCGGTCTTATAATGGCAAGACGGATGACGCTTGAGGGCGCAAAGGTCAGGAAGGTCGTTGAGATCATGCCGTATTCGGGAGGCTTGAGGCGAAACATAGTACAGTGTCTCGATGATTTTGACATACCGCTTGTTCTGTCGCATACGGTAACAAAAATACTGGGACAAGACCGTGTGGAAGCGGTGGAGATCTCCAAGGTGGATGAAAATCTGCAACCGGTCCCGGGCAGCGAAGACATCGTAAAGTGCGATACACTTCTTTTGTCCGTAGGGCTCATTCCGGAAAACGAATTGTCAAGAAAGATGGGACTTGCAATGTCGCGTGCCACAAAAGGCCCTGTTGTATCCGATAATCTTGAGACGAGCTGTCCCGGAGTGTTTGCATGCGGTAACGTCCTTCATGTTCATGATCTTGTTGACAATGTCTCGAAGGAAGCAAAGGAAGCGGGAGGATATGCGGCAGAATATATCAGAGGTTTTGACCGGACAGAAGGTCGCATGACAAACGACCCCGATCCCGAGTCGGCACTGATGAAGAAGTTTTCCGCAAGAAATGCAACAAGAAATGTTTCAAGTCCGAAGGATGTCGTAACAAATGAGGATGGCAGGTTAACGCGAACCATACCGTGTATCACCTGCCCGAAGGGCTGTATGATAGATGTTACGGTAAAGGACGGGGCAGTATTATCCGTTACGGGTAACAGCTGTGTACGCGGTGATACGTATGCACGCGCCGAGATGACATCTCCCGTAAGGGTTGTGACATCAAGTGTAAGGGTGTCGGACGGTGACCATTTCGTTGTTTCCGTTAAGACGGACAGGGCGATACCGAAGGATAAGATCAACGAATGCGTTGAGGCATTGAAGATGGTTACCGTAAAAGCCCCGGTATCTGTGGGTGATGTCATCATAAAAGGTGTTGCCGGAACCGATGCTGATATCGTTGCGACATCAGAAGCCGGTGCAAAACGGGTTAGTACTGCCTGAAATAATACCGAAAGGATAAGGTTATGGCAAAGATATCCCAATATTCATTTGAATCGTCCGATGACAGGCATACAAAGATACATGCCGTAAGATGGGAGCCCGATGACGGGCAGGTTAATGCCACCCTCCAGCTTGTTCACGGCATGCAGGAGCATATAGAAAGATATGATGAATTTGCCCGTTTTATGGCCGACAAAGGTTTCGCCGTATTCGGGCACGATCATATCGGACACGGTGAGTCTGTGGAAACAGAGGACGACCTCGGGATCATGCACTGCGCATACCCCGATGATACTATGGTGGAGGATATGTATAGCAATCACAGGATGATCTGCGGTGCATATCCGGACAAGCCGCACTTTATACTGGGCCACAGTATGGGCTCGTATCTTCTTCGCAAATACCTGTCGGTAAGAGCATCGGATCTTAAGGGACTTGGCGGTGCGATCATAATGGGTACCGGCACGGAAGCCGATGGTGCGATTTTCGCGGGGAGGATGCTTGGACGGATACTGTGCACGATAAAGGGAAGAGATGCGAAATCTGCGTTTATCAAAAAGCTCATGTTCACGAACAAGTACTACGCCCGGTTTGATACAACGGGAGAGCATCCCGAGAACAGCTGGCTGTCGAAGAATACCGACAATGTCAGGATGTATATGGACCCTGCCAACAAAAAAGACTGTTGTGAATTCTCACTTAACGGATATATGATACTTCTTCGCTCGACCTGGTATGATAACAGAATGAGCAATATCCGAAAGATGGATATGTCTATCCCCGTACTGTTCGTATCGGGAGATCAGGATCCCGTCGGAGCAATGGGAGAGGGCGTCAGGAAGGCATACGATAAGTTTAAGGCCGCAGGTGTTTCGGACCTGTCGATCAAACTGTATAAAAACGACCGCCACGAGATCCTGAACGAACTGGACCGCGTGACGGTTTATAACGATCTGTTTGAATGGATGAATATGAGGATCAATCCTTCCTGATATGTTCGATAAGTTGGATCGTAAAGCCTGAAGGTGATACCATCCTGGCTTCCTTCGAATGGCTTGTGTTTACGATACGGTCCGACATCTCGTTTTTAAATCCGTGCTTTGTCAGGATACCATACGCTTCATCAAAATCATCCACGTTCATGCGGATGCACGTACTGTCTTTTGGAAGGTCATCCACATCGGCCACATCAACATGATAGCCGTCTTTGTGCTTCATCCGTATGGTCTGGTATATCATGTCTCCGATATCCGTTATCGGGGTATGAGACTTTTCAAAACCAAGCTCTTCAAATACTTTGATCACATCGTCGGCGTTTGATGTTGCGATCATCGGGTCAAATGTTGTTATCTTCATAATACGTCCCTTTCCGCAGGCTCATTCAACCCTGCTGGTAAAATATCTTGCTATACGCTCAACGTCCATTTCCTTGGAAAAAGCTATGCTGTTATTGTCGCCGCCGGTATTGCTGGCGTAACGTTCACTGTCGGTATCGGTAATGTAGTAGTAATGGAATCCGCGTGTTTTGGACTTGGCGGAAATGATCTTGAAGAACTTCATAAATTCATACAATGTCATCCTGCCGTTCATACTGATCAGGACATAATCGGATATAAGGGTAAGCTTGTCGATCTCTTCCGGGTCAAAGCCGCTGATCATAACACGAAAATGCTGGTCCAGATACACCCTCAGTTTCGCACCGTATTCCGCGTCGTCATCAATGAGGAGGAATACGGGCTTCCCGTTTTCGGCGATAACTTCATCCTGCACGATGGTATTCATCAGAATATCAAAGTGTGAGAAGGAGTACATGGACTTTTTGATAAAAAGCGCCGGGACCTTGGAAGTCATAGTGTCAACATCTTCCTTATTCCCATACATGTATATGTATTTCTCGTCTTCAAGGCACATGTCCCGAAGATATAATGCCATGTTGTTCAGGTCATCATATTTTTCGTGATCCATCAGGAGAAGGATGATGTTAGACCGGATCCTTACACTCAAGAGTGCGCTTACGGAAAAATCACACCATGTCACGTACAGATCGGTCTTGGGGATCTCTTTTTCGAATCTGTCCTTATGGTTTGTTACGATGATTATCTGTTTCATGTTTTATTCCTTTGACGGTTCTGTGTACGTATTGCTGTATCCCTTTTTATGATAACAGAAACCAGCCTCTTATGGAAAGATTTATGTGCGATCTCTATCAGGTGCGCCCGGTCAGTTTCCCGGATCTTTCCAGTCCCCCGAAATCGTTCTGCCTGAGGGCTTCGTACAGAACAATGGCCGTGGCATTTGAAAGGTTCAGTGAACGCTCGCCCTTTGCCATGGGAATTCGAATGCAGCGGTCGTAGTTCTGGGCAAGTATATCTTCGGGTATCCCGGCCGTTTCCTTTCCGAACATGAGAAAATCATCCGGCAGGAACTTCGCCTCCGTGTAGGCATATTCAGCTTTTGTGGTCACATACCAGATATTCGCAAAGGGATGCGCGTCCGAGAACAGATCGAGATTGTCATATATTCTCACATCAAGCTTGTGCCAGTAGTCCAGTCCCGCTCTTTTCAGTGTTTTTTCATTTATATCAAATCCCAGAGGCCGTATAAGATGAAGCGAAGAACCTGTAACCACACAGGTTCTTCCGATATTTCCTGTATTTGCCGGTATCTCCGGCTCGAGAAGCACGATGTTCATGCCCGTAGTATACCTATGTTGTAGGCTGCATTCTTACGGGCTTTATCCTGCTCCTTTTTGATCATTTCCTCCGTGTCCGAGGACGAGTACACCAATCCCTTATCGCTTCCGGGACATACGTTCTTACATACGCCGCCGGATACCATGCCGAGGTCATCCGGATCAAGCTTTGTTGTGTTGAAATCTGCCATATGATCATCCTCCAAAGTAGAGATACAACGTTTACCTTCATCTGTATTATAACACATCAATTATGATCCTTTTGTACCTTTTTGCACTTTATTATACCTTGACAAAACATGATAAATTGAGTAGTATTCTAGGAGTGTCGCCCATTAAAATCCGACTTCGTCGGATGGGGGCTCCACGTGTAGGCAGGGTCCCACCGCAAGCGGTTCCCCCTACCAACAAATGCAGAAATGGCGGAATTGGCAGACGCGCACGGTTCAGGTCCGTGTGGTAGCAATACCATGAGGGTTCAAGTCCCTTTTTCTGCACTATCGATTGTACGTATTTATCAACAGCCGTCAAAAGGGCGGAAACGCTGATAAATACGTACTTTTTTTATCCCTCACGTTGTTCGTCAACGTTCGAACATACGTCTCAAAAATCGTCATTTTCGGGGTCAACTGTGGTCAAAAATGTGGTCAGTTTATGAGGGTGTACCAATTTTGATATTAGAAGATCACGATGAAGGTTTATATCATCGAACTCTAATGCGAATTTCCGCGACATTTTGTTATAATAGCATCGAGGAGACATTTAGATGATAAAAGTAAATCTGACAAATGAGATCTTGACTGCTTTTGTATCTGATAAAGAATTATAGATCCTATGAACTAAGTGATTTTACGAGGGATAACGAAAAAACGATAAAGAAAATCATATCCCAGTTTCATTGATGACAAATCGAGATTATGGAGAGAGTTATGCTGAGCGTGAGAAAAGGAACGGAACCGAATAAAACTTTGCATATATAGTTTTATGAAGAATATTAAACTTATTCCTTTAGAGTACAGAGACAGAGAACAATTATCATCCCAATCCCAATAAACCGGAAGATAAGCAAATGGATCTGGACGGGCAGTTTCCTGATGGAATGTTTAGATTCGAGAAAGTTATGAAAAGTGCAGACAGAAGCATAGTCGGTATTGAAGGAAATCAGACTTGAAAGGAGAAGTGAGTAATGGACCCGGGCATGAAGGTTTTGGAAGGAATAGTTATTTTCGTTGTGGTTGGTGGCTTCCTTGTTGCCATCGTCCCTGCGATCATCCTGGACATCGTATGGTACATAAGAGTAAAGAGTAAAAAAAGCCCCAAATTCGGTCCTCTGGGAATAATATCCATTATCGTTACGGCTTCGAGTCTTCTGAGTCTGCGGTATTGGCTCCCTCTATTAAAGGAATTGGCCGGCTTTATACGATAGATGGATCACACAGCTTACCGCCTGATGATCTCAAAAATCATTGATTGGTATTCCCTGGCTTCGGGGATGGGCATCAGAGGAAAGACATGAAGCATATCCCTGCCGACAATCAGTTCATTTCCCTGCTTGTCCAGCATTTCGTACATTTTTATCGCATCCGGATATGCAAGTTCTTTTGTGCCCGCAAAAACGGTTATGTATTTCAGGCCTGAAACATCACCATAGATCGGGCTGACACGATAGTCGTGTATATCATACGTTCCTGCCCAGCGCCGGCCGCAGACTTTTGCCCACGGGACCGACAGCCACGGATCTTTTTTGATAAAATCGGAAATATCCGGGTTTTCCATTGAAACGTCAACCCATGGAGACATCAGTATCACCTCATCGGGTAACCGTATTCCTTCAACTTTGAAGTATTCGGTCAGGGCAAGTGACAGACCGCCCCCCGCGGAATCGCCCATGATAATAATCTTCTTTTCCGGATGGTCGCCGGAATACTTCTGATACAGCGGAACTATCAGGTCAAAGGCATCCCTGCATGTGCCAAAGGGGATCAGATGATAGGCGGGAGCAATGACTGCAGCACCTGTATGCTCAACAACCTTTCGTATAAACTTCCAGTGGAACGGTGAAAAATCATGCTGGTAGCCGCCACCGTGCATATAGAATACGATATAGTCCGATCCGGAATCTTTGTTCACATAGAACACATCATTTTCGAAAGTGACATAGAGTCCTTTGGGCATTGGGCTTTTTGTTTCGCTTTTTTGCCCTATCTTAATAAGATCTGCCTCCGCTTGTGCCTCGGTTGGCTTGTGCATAAGCCTCAAGCGGGCATATACGATCCGATACATAAGGCTTTTTCTGTTATGTTCCATGATCATTTTCAATATCCCCCGGTTCCGAAGGCAGACATGCTACTGTTTGATTCTATCGATTCACCTGGCAGAATGCAACAACAGTACGTATAAAACACTTGTGATAACGTATGATAACGATTATATTGGTAATAACCCAAAACCCAATGTTATGCTGCAATATACCGGTATATGACAGGAGGAAACAATATGAGCAGGATAAGAAGAATAACGATGATGTTGATCACGGCAGGCATGCTGGTAAGCCTTACGGGATGTGCTTCGGTGACAATGAGTATGCCGGAGGAAAGTGTTGCGGAGACGATCACGGAAGTTGACATCGATACAGCTGACAACGAAGAGGAGCACACCTATTCGGAAGACGCAG
Source organism: Lachnospiraceae bacterium (assembly GCA_017526745.1). Taxonomy (GTDB): domain Bacteria; phylum Bacillota; class Clostridia; order Lachnospirales; family Lachnospiraceae; genus UBA2868. The sequence goes on from JAFXQX010000006.1 coordinate 6,453, forward strand.
AAGATGAGAAGGTTGAGCTTGAATACTGGACCGAGGACTCTGTTGCGGCTGCATCGATAAGAGATTATGTGGAAAGAGTGACCGATGAAGATTCCGATGCGTTTATTCCCGTAGAGGACAGGCTTGCCGTATTTGATATGGACGGAACGCTGATCGGAGAACTGTATCCCTCATATTTCGAATATATGATGTTCATTCACAGGGCGTTGCATGATGATACTTATACCGCACCCCAATTCATGACGGATTTTGCAAAAGAACTTGAGGCAGATGTATATTCCGGAAAACAACCTGATAATCCCGAAAGAAGACATGCGAAATTTGCAGGACTGGCATATGTGGGAATGACACCGGATGAACTCATGGATTATACACGCGAATATATGAAAACACCGGCTGACGGATTTACGAATCTGACAAAGGGTGACGCATTCTACCGGCCGATGGTCTCACTTGTTAAGTATCTTGAAGCAAATGATTTTACGGTGTATATCGTCAGCGGATCGGACAGGACGGTAGCGCGTGCGCTTGTTAAGGATAAGCTCGGCATCCCCGAGAACAGAGTGATAGGTATGACCTATGATTATATCGCATCGGGCCAGAATATGACGGACGGGCTGGATTACGTATATACAAAGGATGACAAGGTGGTCCTCGGTGGAAACCTTGTGATCAAGACGGTCAAGATGAATAAGGTCACAAAGATCGCAGAGGAGATCGGAAAGGTCCCGGTATTGTCATTCGGAAATACGGCAGGAGACCAGTCCATGGCTCAATACACCGTAAACAATGACAGGTACGAAACAAAAGCTTTCATGCTTATGTGCGATGATCTTGAAAGAGAGCACGGCAACATGGACAAGGCAGATGCCATGAAGAAAATGTGTGAGGAATGCGGGTTCGAGCCTGTATCCATGCGGGATGATTTTGCGACCATATACGGTGATGATGTAAAAGTGACAGATTATGAAGAACTCGAAGTAGAAAAGTGATCGGTCATACCAAACAACAACTCTTATCATGAAAGGCATGTTATGAAAAAGATTCTGATTATTGTGCCGGCTGTAATGGCGGCTGGTATACTGATAGGATGTGCTGCTGCGTCCAAACCGGCCAAGGTGAATGATCCGGATGATAAAGGAGAGATCATGATCGTCGGCAAAGACATTATTGAAGAGGATATCAATGAGTTCTACTACACGATAGAGAACATCAATTATGATGCTTATTATCTCAGATATAAGCTTTATTACGAAGACGGTAAGCATATGTTCTTCTTTGAGGAACGTAAGCGTCCGGATGATTACGGCCCGACAACCGAGGAAGATACGGTCGCGAAGTGCGAATTCGATCTTTCGGATAAAGAGTGGTCGAGGTTTTACGAGATAATATCAGGCGGAGAAGTTACCGCGAGGGGTGACGATCCGGAAACCGGAGACGAAGGCCCCTGGACATATCTGTATTGGACTGGGGATGAGGGGGATATTCAGCAATACTCATTTGAGTCTGAGAAGAAGATGGCGGCATTTAAAAAACTGTGCGAGAGGCTTGTAAAAAAGAACAGCGAAAAGGCAGAGGAAGAGTCTTCCGGAAGTAAGAAAAAAAGGGGCAGGGGTTCGGATAGTAAAACAGACAGGAAAACAGACAGGAAGGCGTGGAAGACCCTGGATGGCGCAGATGAGCCTGTACCTGAGCCTGAAAATGAGGGATATATTTTCCCGGACAGTGACACGAGACTTCTTACTGAAGATGATCTGGAGGGCATGTCAAACGAAGAACTTCGAAGAGGACGCAACGAGATAGCTGCGCGTCACGGCAGAAGATTTACCGATGGATCATTGCAGGAATACTTTGATTCACAGTCGTGGTATGAAGGCACTATCGACGCTGATGATTTTAACAAAGAGGTAAGGCTTTCCGATATCGAGCAGGAGAATATGGAATTCATCAAGAAACATGAGGAATAAGAGATGATGGTACATAAGAAACTGTTATATTTGAGGCGGATCGGGAGCGGATAGTTGAGATACTTGATGATAAGGTATCAGTATCATCATCGGTCTGTATTTTATGGTAGCCATGGTACAGACTATGACTAACATTACCAGCACGGTAGCCTGTTCGTATATAGCGGATAGGAAGGAAAAAAGACACAGTAAAGCCTAGCGCTTATCCTTGTCGATGAACTCGAGGAAGATCACGGCCAGTACGGCGAAGAAGAGCGAGTAAGCCGCAAGCTTTAACCAGTAGCCTATAACGTTTCCTGCATTATAATCATAAGCTGCTCTTTGAGCCGACCTGGATGTGCTTTTTACAACATAGCTGCGAACGTTTGATTCGCCTGCGATCTCAAGAAGATCTCCTACGGATGTTTTGTAGGGGATCTCTTTTTTGCGAAGATTTGCGGCATCGGGATTATCTTCGGACAGTTCCGCAACAAGATCCCCGATCGTAAGTCCGGCCGTCTCCCCGGCATTTCCGAGGATCTGCACGCTTTTTACGGACTGCATGGTGGCGCTTTTTGAATTGTTGATGATGTCGGCAAGCTGTCCGACTGATACGGTCCCGCTTATCTCATTGTTCTTTATCTGTTCAACCGCCGACCATGCCGTGGTAAGTTCCAGATCATTGTAGTCGGCCTCGGCAGCTATAAGCTTAAATCCGGTATTGGAAATAAAATAGTCCGACAGGGGATCGAGGATCTTGGGAAGGGTGATCATTCCGCCGGAGAAGACCAGCTGTAATATGAGTACGACAGGCATAACGGTCATTGCCGTTGTAGTCGAGCGGCACAGGGTCGATATGAAAAGCGACATCATATCCGCAGCATAAGTGATCAGAAACAGGGAGATAAAGTATTCGATAAGAAAGTTCCTCTCAAATATACTGTGCTCGGGGAATCTGACCCCTATATACCTGAACACGAACAGTATGATGGCTGTCTGCATCGCACAGATCAGCGCCTGGTATATCATATGCGACATGATATATGAGGTTATATGCATACCGCCGCGGTGCTCACGCTTGACGATCTCTCTTTCGCGGCATATCGCCTGGATCGAATTGAAGCACCCGTTCCACAGACAAACGCTCGTAACGGCAAGCCCGCTCATAAGGGTGCCCTCCATGTTAATGAAGATACGGTGCCTTATGACGATACCTACAAGCCCTGCAACGGCAGCAGACAGAGGCAGTACTTTCCAGTCATTCTGATAGAAGAACATCCTCAGCATCTTGCCGAGGCACACGGGGATCTGGCTGATCCTTCCCCGGTAACGTTTTTCAACCTGCATTTTTTACCTCCGGATATCTTTCGATGAAACTGTCGGCAAGACCTTCGCCGCCTTCGGCTGTGGTATTTATCTTCTTGATGATCTGCTCCATCTTGTCGCATTCAAAGAATTTCCTTGCATCATCAACGCTTCCGTAGAAGGCCAGTCTTCCGGTGCGGGTTGAATCCTTGGCCAGAACTATGACGTCATCAAAGCAATCGATCACACGGTCGGGTGTATGGGTGATCACGATAACTATCTTTCCGGTATCCGCCACATGACGCAGTTCTTCCATCAGTTCCTTGGCCATCACACCGTCAAGTCCCGAATCGGGCTCGTCCAGTATGAACAAAGAAGGGTTGGAGATAAGCTCCATGGCTATGGACAGTCTTTTTTTCTGACCGCCCGACATCCTCTGTACCAGAGTGTTCCTGGCGGGAGTAAGACCGAGGATATCCATGACTTCCTCAATCCGCTCTTTTCGCACCTTGGGAGGGGTGTCGACCGGCAGCCGCATAAGTGCCGCATCCGCTAGTGTATGGTATACGGTGTCCTTGCTCCGCATAAGCTCCTGCTGGGGCACGTAACCGCATTCATACAGCATATGCCTGTAGTCTTTGTAAATATTACGGCCGTTTAAGATGATCTCGGCATCGCCTTTCTCATAACCGTTTATGGCGTTGACAAATGTTGTCTTTCCGACGCCGGATCCTCCCAGAAGGAGTACCATGTGTCCCTGGGGAATGTACATATGTATATCCTGAAGAAGGGGTTTTTTGTGGAAGAAATCCCAGACTGCACGCTGCTTGAGGTTAATGGTAAGTCCGGTGTCCATAACCTCGGCATTCTCGCTTGAGAGTATGCGATCAAGCGCTGTGCGTATATCGTCAGCCTTCATCCGGGGCTGATATGCCTTGCTATATCCCCATACAAGTGCCGGTATGACCCGGGTGGGCAAGAAGAGCCATAAGATCATCCAGCTGCGTTTTGCATTGTACACGTCAATGATCCCGCCGTAGATCCGGATATGGACCATAAATAGGGCAATGTCCAGCGATATGACAAGGACGACGATGAAGATGAGGATATAGGGGTCCTTAAAAACATAGCTGAGGGCAACGCAGGCCATTGTGCAAAGATCAAGAACACTCGCGGCCCTTCCATCGTTCTCGCGGTTGGCGCATCTGGCAAATTGGTATTCCCTTGCGCATGGGACAAGTGACCAGAAGCCTTTTACTCCCGATTTGGTAAGCATCTTCCACTGACCGATGATGTACAGTATGGAAAATACGACAAGATGCGGTTTGGTGCTGTTAAAGTATACATCCGTAAAAATCTGTAATGCCTTGTCCATGTTCTTATTTCACCTGTTCGTCATTGATAAGATTATAAGTTACCCGGTCCAGGTATTCACGGAATTGGTCGATATCATCTTTGGAAAAATCCGAAAAAGCAGTTTCTGTAGTTTCATCCAGCCGGGATTTCACCTTATGAAATGTTTTGCGCCCCTTATCGGTCGGATATATGGAATAGCATCGTCTGTTTTCAGGGGTGCGCCTTCTTTCGATCAGACCGTTTTTTTCCATTTTTGATAATACGGTGGAAAGAGTGGCAGATTCGATGTAACAGTCTTTTGCAATATCGATCTGGCGGCAGCCTTCATTTCTCATGATATACAGAATGACCTTGGGATTACCGTAGTTCAGCCCATAGTCTTTCATTCCTTTTTCCAGGCTCTTCGTAAACGCCCAGTATGCCGAAAACAATGATTTCATATGAATACCTTATCCGGAAAGATGATTATATTATTTTCATTATATCGTCTGCGGTATTTTATGTCATTCCCGTTTTTGTGTTTTTTTACATGGTCATTTCCGGTTATATATTGACACGGGTTAGTTCTAACCAATATAATTTAGATAGTTAGACTTCTAACAATTACAGGCGATTGAACAGAACAGGAGAATACGCATATGAATAAAAAGAGAAATCTCTCGATCAGGATCCAGCTGCTGCTTATGTCGATCCTCCCCGTAGTGATCATTGGGGTTGTACTGCTTATAGTCATCTCAAGTAAACTCAAGTCCGGAATGATGGATCAGGCGCTTGACGGTCTGATGGCATCGGCGGAGATGTTCCGGGAACAGATATCGATCACGGACATGGATCTTACGACGAACCAGCTTGAGGATGAGTGCAAGAAATCAACAGGATATGATTTTACAAGGTTTGAAGGTGATACAAGAGCTTCCACATCAGTGGTAAAGGCTGACGGGACACGCCCGATCGGAACACAGGCTTCGCCCGAGGTTATTGAGGCTGTGTTAAAAAGAGGAGAGAAGTTCACTTCCGAAAAGACGGATGTGGCAGGCAGGGAGTATTGTGTTGCATATACTCCTATCAGGGACGATAAGGGAAACATAACCGGAATGGCCTTTGCCGGAAAGCCGACTGAAGAGATGGAATCTACGGTCAGGAAGAGTATCATATCGATAGTCCTGATCGGCGTTGTGATAATCATAGCGACTTCCGTCATCGTATTCTTTATATCAAACAGACTTGTTGCCGCAGTTGTCAGGATCAACAACGTGATCAACAGACTCGCTTCGGGAGAATTCGAAAAGAGCGACAATACCGTAGACAGAGGGGATGAGCTTGGCGAGATGATGAACAGCTCCAACACGCTCATCGATGTCTTAACAAATGTCATCAATGATGTTAAGGATATCGCATCCACCTTACGCGAGAAAGCGACCGATCTGAGCGATACATCCGGAAACTTAAGTGACACTTCCGACGGTATATCATCCGCAGTGCAGGATATGGCATCCGGTGCCGTGGAACAGACCGAGTCCATCGAGAAGATGACCCAGAACGTTGATACTCTTTCCCAGGCGATACGAACCGTTGCCGAGGATGCCCAGAGCCTTGCCGAATCCGCTGCGGATATGAGCACGGCAGCCGAGGAATCGGCAGGTGCATTGGAACAGCTTTCCTCCAACATGAGATCGATGGAGCAGGCTGTTGAAGAGATCAGTTCTACTATGAGAGATACAAACACTGCAGTTAAGAACGTAAATGAAAAGGTCGACGGGATCAACAATATTGCCGCACAGACCAACCTTCTGGCGCTTAACGCTTCAATAGAAGCCGCAAGAGCGGGTGAAGCGGGAAGAGGCTTTGCGGTTGTAGCAGAGGAGATCGGAAGTCTCGCAACCGAATCGTCACAGACAGCCGATGAGATCAAAAACGAAATGTCGCATCTTCTTTCCCAGGCCGAGAAGGCAAGTGTCAAGGCTGAGGAAGTCGGTAATATCGGCAATAACGTTATAAAAGTTCTCGGTGAGACGGTAGAGAAGATAAATGCTCTTATGGACGGTGTCAATTCGACCGTGGACGGTGTCAACAATATCTCGGCGCTCACCCAGGAGTGTGATGCATCAAAGGTTGTCATTGTTGATGCGATAAGTTCACTTTCCGCCATCTCGGAAGAATATGCTGCTTCCACCGAGGAAACATCGGCCTCAATGCAGGAAGTAAATGCCAATATCAATACTCTTGCGGGAAGTGCTGAAGAACTGATGACGGTTGCCCATAAGCTTGATGAGGATCTGGAATTCTTTAAATTATGATAATCTCCTTCTTAACAGAGTAGCCATATATCCATAAAGGGGTCCCGACCATGTTTCGCCATGGCCGGGACTTCTTGTATCAATGAACTTCAAATTCGGCAGATATGTCACCCAAGTAAATCCGGTATGATCCCGGGGCCGGTTCGTTTCCGGTAAGATCAATGATCAGCCGGTTATCCTCTGTTTCTATATGATCCGAAAGCTCTGACAGAACACCTTCCGATACGGGAGAGCCGTCGCCTGTATCGGATCTTGTAAGCCGGTATGGCGTATCCGCTAAGCCGGCGGGAAGATCGGAATCAAATTCTATGGTAAGAATGCCATCCTTGTAATCCGCCTTTGATACGGTAAGTCCCTTTGCAGCGGTGAGCATCTGCGAGTCATCATCCAGTTTAGCTTTGTAACTGTTATCCTCGCGTGCAGCTTCACCGACAGTCTCAGTTTCGGCCCCGGCAGTCTCAGTTTCGGCCGCGGCAGCATCTTCGGAGGCTTCTTCCGTGGCGGCAGCAGGCGCTTCGGCTATGGGCTCGAAGTTATCACTGGCGGCAGCAGGCGCTTCGGCAGTGGCAGCGCTCGATTCGTCTTCGGCAGGTGCTTCGGCTGCGGCCTCATCGGCTGCGGCAGGAGCGGCAGACTCCGACATGGGTGCAGTAGAAGCGTTATCCGTGACGCGGAGCACTGCAGGCAGCGCAAATGCGACTATCAGTATGATGGCAGCAACGGAGGGAAGTACGATCTTAACGAACTTTCCGATACGACGTCTGGATGTTATGTCAACCACTTTGCCGGCCTGAACCTGATCTTCCGAACCGGCAGCGCTGTCGCCGGAATGCAGTTCATATGCCGCTTCATCTATATACTTTTCATCAATCCCCGTAAGGGCGGTAAAAATATCATTTGCATTCACAGTTCGTATCCCTCCTTTTCGAGGAATTCCTTAAGCTTCCCCCTGAGTCTGAAGAGAAGTGATTTTACCCCCGATTCGGACATGCCGTAAGCACTTGCAATGTCTGTAAGGGGATCGGCGTAGAAATAGCGCCGTACGAATACCTTCCTTGATGAAGGTTCAAGCCCTGCAAGAAAATCGTTTATATGAGAGGTAAGGATCGACAGGTCAACCTGATCCTCGGTAAGAGAAGAGGAGGCCACCTCGGACAGTTCGTCGAGCGCTACGGGTACTTCGCCTTCTCCGCGCTTTTTCGAGTGGTTCCTCCTGTACAGGTCCAGTGCATGATTGCGGCAGATCGCTGCAAGAAACGGGGCAAGAAGCCGGGGACGCTCCTGGGGCATACTGTTCCATGCCGACATGTACGTATCGTTTACGCATTCTTCGGAATCCTCGCGGTTGGCCACGATGTTCATGGCAACCTTACGGCAGTAGCTGCCGTATCTGATATTCGTCTGCGTTATCGCGTCTTCGCTTCTTGCCCAGTAAAGGTCAACGATCTGACTATCCTGCATTCACACTTTTACAGCTGGTTTACAAGCTGTACAAACTCCTCTTTGTATTCGTCGTCAAGTTCAAGCTTTGACAGCTGCCTTGACAGATCCTTAAGATCGAGGCGGCCCGTGTAGTCGCTGTCGTTTAAGATCATGCCAACCTCTGCGACATATGCTGCAAAAAGTGTATCACAATTCGGGCGGGTAGTGTAGCATTCTTTGCTTATCGGGAAAGCAAGCAGCTGCGATCTGTCGTCTTCGGGCTCTTTGTATCTTACGGATACGGTCATCCATTCATCCGTGCCGTTGCCGTATTCGGTAAGGTCAGCCTTTTGGTACTTAAGTTTTTGTCCCTCATCGCGGACATCCTCCTCATCGTTAGGCTTTATCTCATACATAACGGTTACCTCGTGGCCGCTTCCGATCTCTCCGCCGTCTTTTGTATCGTCGTCAAAATCCCTTGCTGCCATCTGTCTGTTCTCATAACCGATCTGGCGGTATTCCGACACGTACTTCGGGTTGAACTCGATCTGGAACTTTGCGTCCTTTGCAACGGTAAAGAGTGTTGAGTCAAATTCGTCGATGAGTACTTTCTTCGCCTCGGACAGGCAGTCGATGTAAGAGTAGTTACCGTTTCCTTTGTCGGCAAGAGTCTCAAGAGTTCGCTCGTTGTAGTTTCCCGTACCGAAGCCGAGCACTGAGAGGAATACTCCGTTTTCCTTTTTGTCCGTAATCATTTTTTCGAGCTCCTCCTCGGATGTGACTCCGACATTAAGGTCACCGTCGGTAGCCATGATGACTCTGTTGTTGCCGCCTTCTATAAAGTATTTTTCCGCGAGCTTGTATGCCGTGATTATACCGTCACCGCCGTTTGTCCCGCCTGATGCCGAAAGGGAGTTGATCGCCCTCTTGATCTTTGTATGGTCATTTCCGGGAACGCCGGCAATGACAACGTCCGACGAGGATGCGTATGTAACGATCGATACGCGGTCGTTCTCATCAAGATCGTCTGCAAGCATGTCAAATCCCATCTGCAGGAGAGGAAGCTTGTCATAGTCGTTCATCGATCCGGATACATCGATAAGGAATACTATGTTGGAAGGGATATCCTTGGTGTCGCAAAGCTCCTGTGCCTTGATGCCGAGTGTTACAAGCTTCGTGTCAGCATTCCACGGGCAGGTTATGATCTGGGCGTTTACGGCAAATGCATCGCCGCGGCGGGGTGCCTTGTAGCCGTAGTTAAAATAGTTGATAAGCTCCTCGGTCCTGATCGAGCCCTTGGGGATATCATATGCGCTTGCTCCGTCATTTATCATCCTGCGAAGGTTTGAATAGCTTGCCGTATCGACATCCGCTGCAAATGTTGAAAGAGGAGATGTGACTGCATCCATAAATGTGTTTTCTGCTGTCGCCTTGTATTTTTCTCCGTAAAATCCGGGATCGCTCACCCGGTAATTGCCGGGACATAAAGTGGACTCTTCATAGGAATCGTATGTTTCATAGCACTCGGCGGATCCTGCGACTGCGCTCTTTGAGGCTTCACGGCTGTACATGTCATACTCGGCAGCCTCTTCTTCGACATAGCCATCGTAATCGTAAGAAGCAGACTCCTCGCATACAGGCTCTTCATCGGGATATGAAGGCTCGACATATGCCGGGCTCTCTGAAGCGGCAGCCGTATCTGTGTTGGTTGTGATGGAGATCTTTCCGCATCCTGTCATGGAAGATGCAAGGATCATTGTTGCAAGAAGTGTGGCGATGATCTGTTTTTTCATGATTTTTCCTCCGTTTTCTCTGGTCATTGCAAATACTGTGTCTGATGAGCGCCTTTTTGCGCCTTCACTCATATAGACGAAAATCATCGACGGAGGTTTCGCAAAAAATAAAAAAAATTAATAATAAAAAAAATACCGCACGGTCTGTCCCGTGCGGCATGTGTATTACGGTATGTTTCCGGTGCTGTCTCCGGACGGCCTAGTGTACGACAACGACCGTTCCGACACCGACCATATTATAAAGCTGGGCTGCCTGATCGGGCGGGATGTTGACACAGCCGTGAGAACCGTTGTGCCTGTATATATCACCGCCGAACTGTTTGCGCCATGATGCATCGTGAATTCCGCAGTTTCCCGCAAACCTCATCCATCTGTTGACCCAGACGTGCCATGTGGGGCCGGTCAGGTATTTGCCGGGAATACATGAATTGATCGCAAAGAATCCGCGGGGTGTGCCATTTCCGGGACCTCCGGTGACGCAGGGCGTGATAAGGGCGGGAACACCGTTCACATAGTACACGAGCGTCTGATCATCGATACTTACATCTATATATGTAGGACCTGCAGGTGCCTGTGCGTATTGAACTGCCGGCATTTCCGCCGCCGGTGCCATTGTCTCGTCAAAAGCCAGGACTTTTGTCGGAAAAAGCGTGATCACGGCAGCTGCTGCCATGACAATGGAACATATTCTGATAAACTTTCTCATAACCTGTATATCCTTCCTGCATCATAAGTAGGAAGCAGCCCATAAAGATCTTTGCCATTTCCTACCTGAGAGCTAGTATAATATGACCGAACTGTTATGGCAATATGATTTTTGCAGGCGTATTTTTCGAAGGCGTGCCACTGATTGACACGGTTATCCTCAAATAATATAATTTTCACAGTATGTATACCATCAGACTGGAGCTGGGCCGTGAGCTCGAGGACCTTCTGTTTTGCAGGATGCAGGCGAAACGGGATGCCGAAGAGAGAGCTTACGAAAAATATAGAGCAAAACGTGCGTGGTATCTGCGAAGGATCGGGCAGTTATCGCTTCATCTGGGGTTCCTTATCGGAATCCTTATTTTTGTATTCGCGGATATTTCCAAGGTCAATGAGCTGCGCGACCTCAGGGAGGAACTTGACAGGCGCCCCTTCATATACGAAGCGCATCCTCTCATAGACAAGACGGTCGTTGAGGAGGCCAGAAAGAAGGCCGAAGAGATCGAAAAACTCAAGACCACGCAGTACTATGCCGAAGAGACGGATAAGACCGAAGGCATGGGCGAGGAGGTCATCAGCAAGTACGGCATCGTTGTCGACATTAACAACAATACGATACTTGCAAGCCGTGACGGACATACCAGGGTATATCCCGCATCGATGACCAAGATAATGACCGTGCTCGTCGCAGCCGAAAATATCGCGGAAGATGCACTCGAGGATACATTCACTATAACGCCGGAGATCAATTACTACGCAGGCAGCCACGGGGCGAGCCGGGTCGGATTTAACGATAACGAGACCGTAAAAGTTAGGGATCTGTTCTATGGCACGATCCTTCCGTCGGGTGCCGATGCGGCAGTGGGCCTTGCAACATATGTGGCAGGATCTCACGAGGCATTCGTCGATCTGATGAACAAAAAGCTTGAAACGCTCGGACTGTCGGATACTGCGCATTTCACTAACTGCGTCGGACTGTATGATGATGATCACTACTGCACGTGCTATGACATGGCGATGATAATGCGTGCGGCAGCCGCCAATCCGCTCTGTAAGGAAGTCCTTTCCACGAGGATCTATACAACGAGCCCGACAGACCAGCATCCCAACGGTATCGAGATATCAAACTGGTTCCTTCGTCGTGCCGAGGACAAGCCTATAGGCGGCGACATCATGTGCGCCAAGACCGGATACGTCAAGGAGTCCGGTAACTGTGCCGCAAGCTATGCTTCAGACGGAAACGGTACCGATATCATCGTTGTTACCGGCATGTCCACAAGCAGCTGGCGCTGCATTTACGACCATATCGAACTGTACAGGAAGTATATGCCCGGATTTGATCCTTCCTCATCGGATGCCGTAAAAGAGGCTGCCGAGGCAGAAGGCGCCGGGAACGATTAGTTCTTTTATCACATCTTTTTGTAAAAATCATAAAATAAAAAAGGAAATCACCCCGCCGTACGTAATATGTTATATTGGAGGGTCTGCAAAGCAGGCTGAAGATCAGGATCTGATGACTATAAGAGAAGAGTTGGAACAGTGGGAAGATGAATACCTGTCGGAATATGCTTCCAAGAGCATGAATTCGAGAGGACGAGACATCGAGGAAGAAGAATGCGACATCCGTCCCGTTTACCAGAGGGACCGTGACAGGATACTCCACAGCAATTCCTTCAGAAGACTCAAGGACAAGACCCAGGTCTTTCTGGCCCCCGAAGGGGATCATTACAGGACACGTCTTACACATACCCTTGAAGTTTCACAGAATGCGCGGACGATAGCAAAGGCCCTGCGGCTTAACGAGGACCTTACGGAGGCTATCGCTCTCGGCCACGACATAGGACATACGCCGTTCGGACATGCCGGCGAGCGAGCGCTTGCCCGGGTATGCCCGGAGGGATTCGAGCATAACGTCCAGTCCGTAAGGGTCGTTGAGGTCCTTGAAAAGCGCGGAGCGGGACTGAACCTCACTTATGAGGTAAGAGACGGGATATTAAACCATAAAACGAAAGGGATGCCGTCAACGCCGGAAGGGCGGATCGTACGATTTTCCGATAAGATCGCATACATTCATCATGACATGGATGATGCGATAAGAGGAAAGATCCTATGCGAGGAAGACATCCCCAAGGAACTTCGCAATACACTGGGAGATACGACTACCAAGCGTTTTGACTGTTTTACGCATGATATAATCAGGAACTCCGAAGGCGCCGATATACGTATGTCAGCTGAGATCGGTGAGGCCATGAAGGAGCTGAGGCAGTTCATGTTCGACAGGGTATATACGAATCCGAGGGTCAAGAGCGAAGAGACCAAGGCAGAAAGGCTCGTGGAAGCACTGTATGACTACTATCTCCATGAACCGGACAGGCTTCCCGACGAATACAAGAATCTTGTCAACGAACGCGGCACGAGCATAGAAAGGGCTGTGTGCGACTATGTCTCGTCCATGTCGGACCGATATGCGGTGGGGATATTTAACGAACTGTTCCTGCCGAGGTCCTGGAAGGAGATCTGACCGTTACTTTCGTTTGCGCACAAGGAGCCAGGAAATGTATTATCCGGATGAACTTGTTGAGGAAGTCCGGAGGCAGAACGACATAGTCGATGTCGTCTCCTCATATGTCCGTTTAAATAAAAAGGGCAGTAACTATTTCGGGCTATGCCCCTTTCATAATGAAAAGACCGGTTCGTTTTCGGTGACCCCCGCCAAGCAGATGTTTTACTGCTTCGGCTGCCATCAGGGCGGCAATGTCATCACTTTTATCGAAAAGCATGAGAACATGACATTTACCGAAGCCGTCAGGTTTCTGGCAGACCGCGCCGGGATCGAACTTCCCGAGAGGAATGATCATGAAGCCCGCGAGCGCGAGAATGTCAGGTCCCAGCTTCTGGCGGTGAACAGGGAGGCCGGCCGGTTTTATTACGCACTTCTTCGGAGCAGTGCAGGCGCAAAGGGCATGGAGTACCTGAAAAAGCGCAGGATAACGGACGAGATGATGCAGAAGTTCGGCCTCGGATTTGCCAGGACTTCACAGGATGAGACATACAGATATTTAAAGAGCAAGGGATTCTCCGATGATATACTCCGGCAGAGCGGACTGTTCAACTTCCGCGAAGACCGGGGAATGACCGACAAGTTCTGGAACAGGGTCATCTTCCCGATCATGGATACGGGACACAGGATCATCGGATTCGGCGGAAGGGTAATGGGAGATGGGAACCCGAAATACCTGAACTCTCCCGAGACACCCATATTTGAAAAGAGCCGGAACCTGTATGCCCTGAATCTTGCCAAGACATCCAAGGCGAAGAACATGATAATAGTGGAAGGATACATGGATGTCGTATCGCTCCACCAGGCCGGATTCGATCAGGCCGTCGCATCGCTCGGAACGGCTTTTACGTCGGGACATGCAAACCTTATCGCAAGATATGCAAGGGAAAATGTCAGACCCGGTGAGATGACCAGGTACAAGGACATCCTCCTGTGCTATGACTCCGACGATGCGGGTGTTGATGCAACGAAGAGGGCGCTCCTGATACTGCGCGAGGCGGGACTGGCCGCAAAGGTCATTGACCTGTCCCCCTACAAGGATCCGGATGAACTTATCGGACAGTGCGGCAGTGAAGAATTTCAGAAACGGATAGATAACGCCGAAAACGGTTTTATGTTTGAGATAAGGCAGCTCGAGAAAGAGTATGACCTTAAGGATCCTACCGGAAAGAGCAGGTTTATAACAGATGTTGCAACACGCCTCCTCGCCTTTTCGGATCCCGTCGAAAGGGATAACTATACGGGACTGATCGCATATAAATATGACGTCTCGTCCGATTCTCTTGCAAAGGTCATCAGAAAGCTCGCACTTGGCGGTACTGCTGTAAGACCAAAGAGCGCACCGCTTCCGACCAGAAACAATGCGGGCGATATAAGCGATGCATCGTCCGTCATCCAGAAAAGACTGCTGACGTGGCTGTGCGATGAGCCGGAGATATACGGTGTGGTCAGGAAGTATATCACGGCGGATGATTTTCCGGATCCCCTTTACAGGAAGGTCGCCGAGATATTGTTCGAAAGGCTTGATAAAGGTATCAACGATCCTGCCGATATAATCACTGCGTTTACCGAGGAGGAAGAGCAGCGAAGGATCGCCGAAGCTTTTCATTCTACCATAGAAAATCTTGAGGGCGAGAGCGCAAAAAATGCCGCCTTAAAAGATATCATGACCGGGATAAAGCGGCTGTCCATCACAAGGACGGATCGCGAGGACAATGATTTTGACACCATCAAAAGGCTGAGGAGCGAGCTTGCATCGCTTGAGAAGGCCGAGATCAGAATAAAAGGATAAGAGGAGACAATACATTATGGAGGAAGAAATGCAGAAGAAATTTGAGGAGCGTCTCGCTCAGCTTGCGGCGTTCGCCAAGAAGAAAAAGAATGTGCTCGAGCCGGGAGAGATCGCGGATTTCTTCAGTGAGTATGAACTTACGGAGGACAACTTCGACCGGATCTATGAGTTCATGGAGCAGAACCAGATCGACCTTCTTCGCATCGTTGAAGAAGAGGAGGCGGACGTTCCGGATGATGAGATCGATCTTTCCGAGGAGGAAGAGGTTGATGTTGAGAACATCGATCTTTCGGTTCCCGACGGTGTTTCGATCGAGGATCCGGTTCGTATGTACCTGAAGGAGATCGGTAAGGTGCCGCTGCTTTCCGCGGAAGAGGAGATCGATCTTGCAAAGCGCATGGAAAAGGGCGATGAAGAGGCCAAGAAGCGTCTTGCCGAAGCCAACTTAAGGCTTGTTGTTTCGATAGCAAAACGATATGTCGGACGCGGCATGCTCTTCCTTGATCTTATCCAGGAAGGGAACCTGGGTCTTATCAAGGCAGTCGAAAAGTTCGACTACACGAAGGGGTACAAGTTCAGTACATATGCCACATGGTGGATCCGTCAGGCGATCACCCGTGCCATTGCGGACCAGGCAAGGACGATAAGGATCCCCGTTCATATGGTTGAGACCATCAACAAACTGATCCGCGTCAGCCGCCAGCTCCTGCAGGAACTTGGCCGTGAGCCAACCCCCGAGGAGATCGCTGCCGAGATGAACCTTCCGGTAGAACGTGTCAGGGAGATCCTCAAGATATCCCAGGAACCCGTATCGCTTGAGACCCCCATAGGCGAGGAGGAAGACAGCCATCTGGGTGATTTTATCCAGGATGACAACGTTCCGGTGCCGGCAGAAGCTGCCGCATTCACGCTCCTTAAAGAGCAGCTCGTTGAGGTTCTCGAGACGCTGACCGACAGAGAACAGAAGGTGCTGCGCCTGCGGTTCGGTCTTGACGACGGAAGGGCGCGTACGCTCGAAGAGGTCGGAAAAGAGTTCAAGGTCACCCGTGAGCGCATAAGACAGATCGAGGCTAAGGCGCTCCGTAAGCTCCGCCATCCGTCACGTTCGAAGAAACTGAAGGATTATCTGGATTAGTATATGGCGTTGTTATCAGACAGGCTGAAGGCTGTTGCGAAGATGATTACGCCGGGACTGACAGTCGCCGATATAGGATGTGATCACGCATATCTGCCGATATATCTGGCAAAGGAAAACATATCACCGCACATCATCGCGTGCGACATAAATACCGGCCCCGTAAATCGGGCAAAGGATAATGTCGTTGATGTGGATCTTTCGGAAAAGATCGAGGTAAGGCAGGGCGACGGGCTGTCCGCCGTATCTGCAGGCGAGGTCTCGTCGGTAGTGATCGCGGGCATGGGCGGAAAGCTCATGATGAAGATACTGTCCGAGGGAAGTATGGTCCTTGACGGCGTGGAAGAGATCATCATGGAACCCCAGTCCGATGTTGGACCGCTTCGCCACTTTCTTCAGGATAAGGGTTACAGGATCATAAGCGAGAGCATGGTGTGCGAGGATGACAAGTTCTATCCCGTCATCAAGGCAAAACACGGGACCATGGATTGGGACCGGGAGATATACTTCCGGTACGGAAAGATCCTTCTTAGGGAAGAGGATCCTGTGCTTCATGAGTTTCTGGTTCTCGAAAAGCAGACGCTCGGAAACCTGTTAAAAGAGCTGTCTGTTAATGAGGATATACCTCACGTTTTTGTGAGGATGGAAGAGATCAAGACCGATTTGGCGCTGAATGCGGATGCGCTGCATCTTGTATCCGAACCGGGTCTGTTTGAGGTAACAAGAAATCTGAAATAAACAGGAGGGGTTATGAGAAAAGTTACTGTTACGATCCACAATGACGAGTATGAGTACGAGGCAGGTACTGCGTACGAACAGATCGCAAAGGATTTCCAGAAGGACTACGAGGCCAAAATAGTCCTCGTTTCGGTCAACGGAAGGCTTCGCGAACTGCACAAGATCCTGTCGAACGACTGCACGATCGAATTCATAACGATCGCTGAAAAGATCGGAATGGAGACGTACAGAAGGAGTGCGACATTCCTTCTCGTCAAGGCTGTACACGATGTCATTGGGGACGACAAGAAAAATCATATAGTCGCACAGTACACCGTCGGAAGAGGTCTTCTGTGTAAGCTCCTTGATGTCAAGCCTACCGAGCAGTTTATCAGAAGCGTTCATGCGAGGATGGACGAGCTGATCTCACAGAACATGCCGATCTGGAAGACATCATATTCGGTTGAGGAAGCCCGCAGGATATTTGCGGAAGCGGGCATGGAGGACAAGGTCAGACTGTTCAAGTTCAGACGTGCTTCCAAGGTGAACGTTTACTCGATCGGCGATTACAAGGATTATTATTACGGCTACATGGTGCCGTCAACCGGTTATATCACGCACTATGATCTGTTCTCATATAATGAGGGGATCATCCTGCAGCTTCCTTCAAGACATGCGCCCAACATCGTTCCCGACAGGACCGATTCTCCGAAGATACAGAGGACCCTTCAGGAAACGAGCAACTGGGGTGCGAGCATCGGTATCGAAGATGTCGGCGACCTTAACGAGATGATATGCAACGAAGGAATGCAGGACGTCGTTCTCCTTCAGGAAGCATATATGGAGAGCAGGATCGCCGAGATCGCAAAGGATATCGTTGCAAAGGGCGGAAGAAAGTTCATCATGATCGCGGGTCCTTCTTCATCGGGCAAGACATCATTTTCCTACAGGCTTTCGATACAGCTTCGGGCCCTCGGCCTTCGTCCTCATCCGATAGCACTTGATAACTACTTCAAGAACAGGGAAGATACTCCGAAGGATGAGAACGGGGATTATGATTTTGAATGTCTCGAGGCTATAGATGTCGACCAGTTCAATAAGGACATGCTCGAACTTCTGGACGGACAGACCGTTGAACTGCCGACGTTTAATTTCAAGACGGGAAAGAGAGAGTACAAAGGCGATTACAGAAGGCTTGATGCAAATGACATCCTTGTCATAGAAGGTATTCACGGACTGAACGAGAAGATGTCCCATTCGCTTCCGGCCGAGAGCAAATACAAGATATACATTTCCGCACTAACTGCGCTGAATGTTGACGAACATAACAGGATTGCAACGACAGACGTAAGACTGCTGCGCAGGATGGTAAGGGATAACAGGACAAGAGGGACGAGCGCATCCGGAACGCTTAACATGTGGCATTCGGTAAGACGCGGTGAGGAGAAGTACATCTTCCCGTTCCAGGAAAGCGCCGATGCGGTGTTCAATTCCGCACTGATATATGAGCTCTCGGTATTAAAGCTTTATGCCGAGCCGCTCCTGTTCGGTATCAGCAAGGAAGACGCTCAGTATTACGAGGCCAAGAGACTTCTCAAATTCCTTGATTATTTCCTCGGAGTTACGAGTGAAGGACTTCCGAACAATTCACTGATAAGGGAATTTGTCGGGGGATCGATATTTAACGTATAAATGAAGTGGCGTGCCACCTCATTACAATAAATGGAGCAGCCAAGACGATCGCTTGAAATACAGAGGAAAGTCCGGGCTTCGCAGGGCAGGATGCCGGATAACGTCCGGTGGGGGTGACCCTAAGGAAAGTGCAACAGAAAATATACCGCTATATGAAGACAGGAGGGGCCCACGATAGTGGGAAGACCCTGTCAGGTGTAGTAAGGGTGAAATGGCAGTGTAAGAGACTACCGCCCGTGTGGTAACATGCGGGGCAGTGTAAACCCCATCCGAAGCAAGACCAAGAAGAAGCCATACGGTTGCCCGCCGTGCTTCGGGTAGGTCGCTTGAGGTCGTCGGTAACGGCGATCCTAGATAGATGATCGTCGCGGATATTTCCGTACAGAACCCGGCTTACTGGCTGCTCTATGTATTAAAAACTACTATGTATACAATACTTCTGACATTACAAATCATAGCGGCTATCTTCAGTTTTGCCTGTGCGGCCGTGCTTCTGCTCCAGAAAGGCAGTGAAGTCACCAAGCTGATACTGGTGGGCTGCCTGTGCGCATTTATACAGAATGCCGGATATCTTCTGGAGATGATGAGCACCAATCTTGACGAGGTCATGATCGCGATAAGGCTCGAGTACATAGGTACCGCCTTTATCGCAACGATGTCCATGCTGTTCGTTTTCAAGTACTGCAGGGTGACCATCGTCCCGTGGATCAAGTCTGTACTTCTGTCGATCGATGTTCTCGTTCTTGTATGCGTATGGTGCTACGAATACGTTCCCTTTTATTACACAAGGACAAGTTTTGTCTACACGGGTGTATTCCCCCACGTCTTACTCGGTAAGGGACCTCTTTATATCATATTCATGGTGACTATATATGCCGAACTGATCGCAGGCGTGGTCGTGGCGGCAGTATGTGCCCTTCGTACATCGGATCCCAATATGAGGGTCAATTTCAGGCTCCTCATCGTCAGCAATGCGGCCCCGCTGGCCCTGTATATCGTTGGTGTCTGCGGGATGATAGACGGATACGATCCCGCACCCATAGGCGGAGCGATCGGCATCATGATCTTCTGCGCAAACCTTATATTCCGCAGGGTATTCGATGTTGTTGAAACGGCCCATGAGAACATCCTGATGGAGCTCGATGATGCGATCGTGGTGCTTGATTACAGAAGAGGATTCCAGGAAGCAAACCGGGCTGCGATAGACCTGTTCCCGGAACTGGGCAAGACCCCCTTCGGAGAACTTGTTGCCAGTCAGGAGTTTTATGATCTGTTCGACAAGAAGGAGAACAATGAAGTTTCGATCGACGGCAGGATCTACGATGTACATATCAATGAGCTGTATGCCAGAAGCAGTCTTCAGAACAATTTCATCGGATATTCGCTCATTTTCTTTGACATAACCGACCAGAAGAAGCAGATCGACAAGATGAACGAGCTTCGCATCGCTGCGGATTCTGCCAGCCAGGCCAAGTCAGCCTTCCTTGCAAACGTCTCTCATGAGATCAGGACACCGATAAATGTCGTTCAGGGAATGAGCGAGGTCATCATGAGGGATTATGATGACAAAAAGCTCCTCGAATATGCTGACAATATCCAGAATGCAGCTGACCAGCTTCTCGACCTTATCAACGGCATACTTGATTTTTCCAAGATCGAATCCGGAAAGATCACGCTATCCAATGCGGAGTACAGGGTGGATGATTTCTTCAGGGATATCGTCATGGTATTCGAGCATAAGGGTGACGAGAGCAAGATAAAGTTTAAGACGGATATTTCCGAGAGTATACCCGCAGTACTGTACGGTGATGTTCTGCGACTTCGTCAGGTGGCAACGAATCTGCTGTCCAATGCGTTTAAGTATACCCGCGAAGGAAGCGTCACGCTTCGCGCAAGGTTTGAGAGGATGACCGAAGAAAAGGGCAACCTGATCTTTTCGGTTGAAGATACAGGTGTCGGTATACGTAAGGAAGAGATCGATAAGATATTTGAAGTGTTCGTCCGTCTTGATGAAAGGCTCAACCGTTCCATTGAGGGCACGGGCCTCGGACTGAACATCACGAAGAAGCTCGTTGAACTGATGGAAGGCCAGATCAAGGTGTACAGTGAATACGGACAGGGCTCCGCATTTACGGTCATCATCCCCCAGTTCATACGCAGCAGCCGGGGAGAGACTATCGGC
This sequence comes from Lachnospiraceae bacterium, assembly GCA_017526745.1. Classification (GTDB taxonomy): domain Bacteria; phylum Bacillota; class Clostridia; order Lachnospirales; family Lachnospiraceae; genus UBA2868. Next base: position 27,355 of record JAFXQX010000006.1, read on the forward strand.
ACCATCAGGAACAAAGAGGTCATTAAAAATCATGTAGGCGTAGGATTCGAAGCCCCCGAAGCAAAGGTTCTGATCATCGATGATTCCAAGACGAACCTTATAGTCGCCAAGGCCCTTCTTCGCGATACAAAGGCACAGATAACGACCGGAACGAGCGGCGACGAGTGTCTCGATCAGGTGAACCGTGAACACTTCGATGTCATATTCCTCGATCACAGGATGCCGGGGATGGACGGTGTCGAGACGCTTCACAAGATGAAGATGATGAAGCACAGATCTCAGGATTCGCCTGTGATAATGCTGACGGCGAATGCGGTAAATGACGCAAAGGATTTTTACATGCGGCAGGGATTTACCGATTTCATATCAAAACCTATAACGGAGCAGAGCATATGCCGGATGCTTCTTAAGTATTTACCCAAGGAACTTGTCAGAAGGACGGAGGAGGAAACGGATGCCTGAAGTGTTCGATCTGAAAAAAGCAGGAGAAAATGCAAAGAGTGCATCGTATGTTCTGCAGTCCCTTAGCCGTGAAAAAAAAGATGCGGCGCTTACTGCTGTTGCCGACGCTCTTGTGGCAAATGCGGACAGGATCATCGAAACAAACGGCCGCGATCTTGAAGCCGCAAAGGCAGCGGGCACATCCCCTGCCATGCTCGACCGGCTGATGCTCGATAAACAGCGTATTGAGGCCATGGCGCTTTCGATCAGGCAGGTATGCGGTCTTGAAGATCCGATAGGAGAGGTGCTTGAGAAGATCGAGCGTCCCAACGGGCTTCGCATAGAAAAGGTCAGGGTCCCGATGGGCGTCATCGGCATAATATACGAATCAAGGCCCAATGTAACAAGTGATGCCTTCTCACTGTGCTTTAAGACCGGAAATGCCGTGATACTTCGGGGAGGAAGCGATGCGATCGGATCCAACACGGTACTTGTCGATATCATAAGAGAGGCTCTTGAAAAGGTTGACATAACACCGGATGCTGTACAGCTGGTAACCGATACTTCCCGTGAGGTGGCAAAGGAGATGATGAGGCTGTCGGGCCTTATAGACCTGCTCATCCCGCGAGGCGGTGCAGGCCTTATTAGATCGGTGGTTGAGAACTCTACCATACCGGTCATCGAGACGGGTACCGGTAACTGTCATATATATGTTGACGAAGATGCCGATATAGATATGGCAGTTAACATAATATTTAACGCCAAGACCCAGAGGATGGGCGTGTGCAATGCCGCCGAGTCCCTTCTGATACACGAGAAGATCGCCGCAGATGCGATACCGGCAATATGCAAAAGCCTTAAGGCCAAAGATATAGAGATCAGAGCCGACAAAAAGGCATTTACGCTCGTGCCGGGTTCGGCATCGGATATGAAGACTGCAACATGTGAGGATTTTGCGACGGAATTTCTGGGCCCGGTGATATCGCTCGCGATAGTATCGGATGTTGATGAAGCGATAGCTCATGTGAACAGATACACGACCCATCATTCGGATGCGATAATAACCTGCAATCCCGAAAATGCCGAGAAATTCCTGAACGGTGTTGACAGCGCATGTGTATATGTCAATGCGAGCACGCGTTTTACCGACGGATTCGAGTTCGGATTCGGTGCCGAGATAGGCATAAGCACACAGAAGCTCCACGCACGAGGCCCCATGGGACTTCGGGAGCTTACGTCGTATAAGTATAAGGTGTATGGCAGCGGACAGACAAGATGAATGAGATCATACTTGAGTTTTCAGCTTTTGCGATAGCCCTGTTCTGTCTTGTGGATTGCATCAAGAACAGACCTGGACTGTATGCGCGTTTTTCCAAGGGAATGGACGCAAAACTGTCCGATCAGCATTTTTCATATATCTGTCTTATGGTGATGCTGCTCATATCGGCCGCAACAAGCGTTGTCGAGGTCCTGATGGAGATAGTGACCCCGCTGAGAAACGCATCCCTGCTTGATGCCGTAAACCTTATCTATTTCACATTTCATACCGCGCTTTCCGCGATGTTCTGCCTGTACATGATCAATATGACCGATACCGGGAAGAGGTTCAGGAAGAAGTCAATGGTACTCTTCCTGGCGCCGCTCGCCGTCATCGAGGCGATCATATTAAGCAACCCTTTCACAAAGATCATATATTACATCGATGATACGCCGTCATATGTCAGGGGTGAAGGGATATGGCTTGTATACCTGTTTGCATTTGGATACATAGTCGCAGGCGGCGTGTTCATGTTCTTTAATATTTCACGCATACCGAAACTGAACAGAACTGCTACTCTTGTTCTTGTGACTATTTCAACTCTGGGTGTTGTGCTTCAGGCGGTTCTCATGATCCCCGTGGAGCTTTTCTTTGAGGCCATCGCATTCTTCGGATTCCTCCTGCTCCTCGAGGACGAGAAGTACAGGGAGAAGACGGGAAGATATGCGCACATGAACATGAAGTTTATGATCATAATCATCCTGATCTTCCTCACGGTCGTTGCGCTTAATGTAAACATCATATTAAGTTCCGGAACAGGCCTTACCGATGATATGGGACAGATGCAGATCGAAACCATTAAGAGTGAGATGCAGCAGGAGATCTCCGAATCCGAAAGCGATCTTCTTCGTTATTCCATGAGGCTTGAGCAGCTCCTTGGGGACGACAAAGATATCACGGAAATAGAGGAATATATCGCCTCGCAGAAGGAACAGTACGGTGAATCGACTGGCGGTAACTGCTTCTCGGTATATGCCGCCAACAAGGACTGGACTGTAATACCGGGATTTGATTTCGGCGATGATTATATAGCGACCGAGCGCGTATGGTATACGGGAGCAAGAGATATTCCGGGAAGGATTTATATTTCCGAGCCTTATATTGATGCAAATACTCAGAGCCTTTGCTATACGCTTTCGTATCTGCTGTCGGACGGCGTGACGGTTGCGGCAATGGATTACACGCTTGACAAGGTTCAGGGGATCGTTGCCCGTATGAGCGGAGCCTCGGATCAGTTTGCCGTGATAGTGACTGACGAGGGAACCATCGTGGGGTGTTCCGACAACAAACTGCAGGGTGAGTATCTGTCGGAAGTTCTTCCCGAATATGCGGACATATTCGAGCGGGTCAAGGCCAGCACCGAACACAGGAGCTTTACCGGAACCGTTAATTCCGTCCGCAAGATAGTTTTCTCCGGGGAGACGTCCAACGGTTGGAGACTGATAGTTGCCGTTGACCGTTCGGTATTTTACTCACAGATATATTCCCAGATGGGGATGCTTATTGCGATAGATCTGTTGATGGCCATGGTAATCATAGTATTCTTCATGGTCAGCCTCATCAATCAGAGAAAGGCAGAGAAGTCGCTTGAATCAACGGAAGACTTTATCGCATCTCTTGCCGGCGATCTTCGTGATCCGCTCAATAACATAATGCGAATAAGCGGTATGTATGAATCTTCCGGCGAGGCGGATAATGATGCGATAAGGTCGATACATGAATCCGGCAGCTATCTTCGTGAGAAGATGGACAACCTGTTCTCATATTCCAAGCTCGCACAGCTTGAGGAAGTAAAGGCTGCCGCCCAAAAAGAGCAGGCAAGCGAGACATCCATCTCCAGTAAACATATGAGAAACCGGATCATCGGCATACTGATAGCCGCTCTTGTGACGGGTCTGGTCCTGTGTCTTGTGATGGGCTACAGGTGGGGCCAGTCGCGTATAGGGCGTGAAGCGGAAAACTATGACAGGCAGATCGCTTTGTGGATGCAGCAGAAGGAAAGCATCCTTCACATGTTCACCGATGTCATATCCGTAACACCTCAGGTTATGGATGATTACGACGAAGCCGTGGCGTGGCTGGACGGGATAGTTTCCGATCACGGTGAGATCAACTTCGCATATCTGGGCAATCCCGGTAACAAAGAACATCCCATTACGATGAATAACGGATGGATCCCGGGCCCTGATTTTGTCCTTGAGGAAAGGCAGTGGTACATCGATGCCGTTACTTCAAGCCAGGGATCCTCAGTATCCGCACCCTACATAGATGCACAGACGGGCCTATACTGTGTAACGTTTTCTGAATGCGTATATACCGGGGACAGAAAGCTTATGGGCGTATTCGGAATAGACTGCCTGATGGATAAACTGATAGATGTTCTTGCCGGCAGCTATACTTCCGACAGTTATGCTTTTCTGGTCGATCAGAACGGGATCATTATCAATCATCCGAACAAAGATTATGAGCTGAGTGCGGATAATGAAGTCAGCATCGAGAACACCGTATATGCTGATGCTTATTATAACGAGGGCACAAAATGGATACGTGATTACGACGACAGACTTGTGGTCTGTCATGCCGCAATAAGCTCGCTGTCGGGATTCTCGGTCATATATGTCAGGAGCTGGTGGAGCATATACGGCATGATCCTTCTGATGACCATCCTGTTCCTGGCGCTCATTGTCCTGTCCATCGTTGCCGTGGTCCGGATGATCAGAAGGTTTACCGTCTGGCAGGACAATTCCAATGCAAAGCTTCAGGAAGCTGTTGATTCGGCCGTATCCGCCGAGAAGGCCAAGTCAAGATTCCTCGCCCAGATGTCCCATGAGATAAGAACCCCCATAAATACGGTTCTCGGGATGAATGAGATGATTATGCGCGAGTCCGATGACGGGGATATCAAAGACTATGCTTCCAATATCAGTCTGGCCGGAAGAAACCTTTTGGGCCTTATCAATTCCATTCTCGATTTTTCCAAGATCGAGGAAGGACGTATGGAGATCATTCCTGTACGGTATGATACCGCATCCGTTATAGAAGTTGCCGTCAATTCGATCGCAAAAAGGGCAAAGGACAAACAGCTCGATTTCAATGTGCATATCGACAAGGATCTCCCCAGCGCCATGTACGGGGATGATATGAGGATATCACAGATCGTGAGTAACCTTCTGACAAATGCCGTAAAGTATACGAAAAAGGGAAGCATCGATCTGTATATCGATACCGTATCGGTAAAGGATGACCGGATCTTCGTATCGGTCAGGGTAAAGGATACCGGTATCGGGATCCGGGAAGAGGATATCGGCAGACTTACCGAGTCCTTTACCAGACTGGAGGAAAGAAGGAACCGGAACATAGAAGGTACGGGACTCGGAATGGCCATCGTGAACGGACTTCTGGAGATGATGAACTCGAAGCTGGAGATCAGGAGCGTTTACGGGGAGGGATCGGAGTTCTCCTTTGTCCTTGAGCAGACCATAGTCGATGCCACACCGCTGGGAGATTATTCAAAACATACACGCAGACTGTCGGAAAAGAAGAAGGATCAGATAAAGATATCGGCACCCGAAGCATCCATACTTGTTGTTGATGACAACAAGATGAACCTTACGGTTATGAGGTCGCTTTTAAGGCTCTGCACGATCGTTCCGGACCTTGCCGGTTCAGGTTCCGAGGCGCTTGCGAAACTTACAGACAAGCGATATGATATCGTTATGCTCGATCACATGATGCCCGAGATGGACGGCATTGAGACCTTAAAGGCCGCAAAAGAGCAGAATCTTATCCCGGATGACTGCCTTGTGATTGCCCTTACCGCAAATGCGGTCGTAGGTGCCAGAGAAGAATACATACGTGAGGGGTTTGACGATTATCTGTCCAAGCCCGTAGAGATAAAATCACTTATAGAGCTGCTCATCAAATACCTTCCCAAAGAGAAGGTGACCATACACAAAGATTCAAAAGAGAATGCATAGGCCGCATGAAAGCAACAGACCGCTTAAATAAATACATATATGATGAATCCATAAATTCCAGGGACAGGGCGTTCATAGTCTTCTCCGTGACGGTCCTGTTCGCACTTTTTATCGCGATACCCTGCGGGATCATCATGCATGAGCCTCTGATGGCTACCGTTTCCACCCTTGTGGGAGCTGTCCTGTTTTCGGCATATGTGGGATATGCTGTCAAGTTCAACAGGATCAAACATGCGAGAGTCGTGATATCGATCATTCTCGTTTTCGTATTCCTGCCTGCGATGTTCTTTACGAACGGAGGCGTCAGCGGGGGTACCCCTGTCTGGCTCCTTCTCGGGACCATCTATATAGCGATGATCCTTGAAGGACGCATGATGTATGTCATGCTCATCCTCAACATGCTGTCGATGATCACGTACTTTTCGATAGGGTATTTCTTTCCGGATCTTGTCACTGAATATACAAGGGGCGGCAACTATTTTGACACGATAGTGGCGCTTATCATAGTAAGCTGGATCGTGTTCTCGCTTATAGTGTTCCAGATCAGGATATCGCGCAGGGAGGAGCAGGACAAGAGCCTGAGAAGGCTGTTCGAACAGACGGCGACGGCGCTCGTAAACGCGATCGATGCCAAGGACAAATACACGCACGGACATTCCTCGCGTGTTGCCGATTATTCGAGAAAGATAGCCGAGGAGCTTGGAAAGAGCCCGCGTGAATGCGATGATATTTATTATGTGGCGCTCCTTCATGATGTCGGAAAGATCGGCATTCCGGAAAAGATCATCAACAAAGAGGGTAAGCTTACCGATGAAGAGTACTCCGTTATCAAGCAGCATTCGGCGCTTGGCGCGCAGATACTCCAGGGCATTAGGGAGATACCTTTTATCAGTATCGGTGCACATTTCCATCATGAGCGGTACGACGGGAGAGGATATCCCGACGGACTTAAGGGGACGGATATCCCGGAGTATGCGAGGATCATATCCGTTGCCGATGCGTATGACGCCATGACTTCGAGAAGGAGTTACCGTGCACCCATTCCCCAGCAGGAAGTGCGCGAGGAGATAATAAAAGGTATCGGAACCCAGTTTGATCCGGTATTTGCACGCACCATGGTCCATCTCATAGATATCGATACGGAATACGATATGAAAGAACGTGAGGAGATCAGGGAGCTTGACGGCAAGGATTCGCTTACGGTGGGTGAGTATCGTGATGCGGTCTCGGATGGTATACTGCTCAATCCGTTCATGACGACGATCTATATGACGGTCAGGCCCAACAAAAACGACCTCGTTCATGTGGCCGTACCGTCACTTATACTGTTTGATTCTCTTGACGGCCATTATCATGAGGATGAGAGAAACCGAAAGAACCTTCTTTATTTCGAATACGGTAACATCTGGTTTGACGGAAGGACACAGTGCATCGGTGCCAGACGGATGGAAACAAACGAGCTGGATACGCGCGAAGAACTGGGGCCCAGCGAGTACAGGATCGATGCGGTCAGGAAGAAGGATCATGTGCTTATCAGGATCATTTCCTCCGACAGGGCCTGCGAGGTCATAGTCGCACTTCCCGACAATTCAAGATACGCTTATGTCGGCCTTACAGGTGAGCATTGCCAGTTCTCGCATGTCAAAGTCCGGAAGGCGGAAGACGAGATATCGGATGATTTTATCCCCAGGATCGCTGAAGAGATAAGTTACATCAATGTGCCTGCGGGTGATATCCCGAATATCCAGGTCGACGATTACAGAACATACGCAAGCCTCGGCGTTGAGGTTGTTGATGGCATGAAGCTTACGTTCCATACGATGAGCCTGCCCACCGCAAGGCTTGTATGGCACACAGCCTATATCAACATCTACACGTCAGATGACGGCACCGTATACGGCCCGAACTACAAGGACTACATGCTCATGCGTCTGGATGGCGAGTGCTGGGAAGGCGACGAGGACTGTGAGGTCATCAACAATGCGATCAGGAATGATGATTTTGACGGATGGGATGCCTGGAAGGAATTCAACCACAAGGGATTCGACTGCGAGGTCACATTTGAACGCCATGACAGGAAGATCATCGTCCGTACCGAGAATTTCGGTATCATCCTGAAGAACACCGCCACCATCAAAAACGACAACGATCGCATATTTGTCGCCCTCACCGGCGACCAGTGCGCGATAACGAACATAAGGATTGCAAAATGATCCCGTATACTTTATCATGAAACACTGGGGACGGTCCTAACCGTTCCAAACGGAACGCCGGGGACGGTCCTAACCGTTCCACTTTCAAGGCACCGGAAAGGAGACACAGGATATGGAAGCTCTCGAGAATATCAGGACCAGAAGAAGCATACGTAAGTTTACGGATGAGCCGGTCGATCATGCGACGTTGGAGAAGATAGTTGAAGCGGCATCATGGTCTCCGTCGTGGAAGAATACACAGATAGTCAGATATATCGCCATCGAAGATCCCGCGCTCAAGGCAAAGATCGCAAAGGAGTGCACGACCGGTTTTACCTATAATGCCAGAACGATGGAGTCAGCTCCCATGCTCATTGCCGTTACCGTTATCAAGGGACGCTGCGGATTTGAGAAGGACGGAAGCTTTACGACCAACCGCAAAGATACGTGGCAGATGTTTGATGCGGGTATCGCATCCCAGACTTTTTGTCTTGCGGCTCATGAATACGGGCTCGGTACCGTTATCATGGGAATATTTGACGATACTCTTCCCGGTGTATTGGAGATCCCCGATGACAGAGAACTCGTCAATATCATTTGTATCGGTCATCCCGCCGAAGAACCCGAGATGCCCAAGCGTAAATCGGTGTCGGATCTTTTATCTTACAAATGACAGACAAGGAGTTTCCTTTTGGAAGCTCCTTTTTTATAAGACATCCCGCCCTCAGGCGGCACAAGGAGGAAAACAATGCGCCATCTTATGAGCCCCATGGATTTTTCCGTGGAAGAACTGGAAAAACTTATGGACCTTGCACAGGACATAAGCGCTGATCCCGCAAAGTATGCCCACAAGTGTGACGGACGTATACTTGCCACATGCTTTTACGAGCCGTCCACGAGAACGAGGCTCTCGTTTGAGTCTGCGATGCTCCGCCTCGGAGGGCAGGTGCTCGGATTTGCAACGGCTGACTCTTCGTCCGCCGCAAAGGGTGAGAGCGTATCGGATACTATCAGGATCATATCGAGTTATGCGGATATCTGTGCCATGCGCCACCCCAAGGAAGGCGCTCCCATGGTCGCAGCGCAAAAATCATGGATCCCCGTGATCAACGCCGGAGACGGCGGACACCAGCATCCGACGCAGACCCTGACGGACCTTATGACCATAAGATCGCTCAAGGGAAGTCTTTCAGATATGACGATCGGCCTGTGCGGAGACCTCAAGTTCGGACGTACAGTTCATTCGCTGATCAACGCACTCTGCCGGTATGAGAATGTCTCGTTCATATTCATATCTCCCCCGGAACTTAAGATCCCCGATTATATAAGGGAGGACGTGCTGATCAGGAACAACATCCCGTTCAAGGAAGTCATAAAGCTCGATGATGTCATGCCCGAACTTGACATCCTGTACATGACAAGAGTACAGCGCGAGAGATTCTTCAATGAGGAAGATTACGTTAGACTCAAGGATTTTTACATACTGAACAAGGAAAAGATGGCGCTCGCCAAATCCGACATGATGGTGCTTCATCCGCTTCCGCGTGTCAACGAGATATCGGTCGAGGTCGATGATGACGAACGCGCGATGTACTTCAAGCAGGTCAAATACGGCATGTACATCAGGATGGCACTGATACTGACGCTTTTAGAGATCGAATAGGGGGAAAATCATATGCTTAACGTTGGAAAGATAGAAGAAGGTTTTGTGCTCGATCACATGAACGCAGGCGAGAGCCTCAGGATATACCATGATCTGAAATTGGACGAGCTTGACTGTACCGTAGCCATGATCATGAATGCCAGAAGCCGGAAAATGGGCAAAAAGGACATACTGAAAGTCGAATGCCCGATCGACATGCTCGATCTTGATGTTCTCGGCTTTATCGATCATAAGATAACCGTAAACGTCATCAAGGACGGAGAGATCGTCGAGAAAAAGCGGCTCCATCTTCCCAAGGAGATCAAAAATGTCATAAAGTGCAAGAATCCGCGCTGCATCACGAGCATCGAGCAGGAACTCGACCACATATTCGTGCTCACGGATCCCTCAACCGAGACCTACCGCTGCAAATACTGCGAGGAAACATATTCCCGTATCTGAATCGGAACAGCGGGGACAGAGAAACTGAGACAGTGGGACGGAGGTGAGACAGGGGGACGGAGAAACTGAGACAGGGGGACGGAGGTATTGTCTCAAATTTTTTGAGACAATACCTCCGTCCCCCTGTCTCAGTTTCTCCGTCCCCCTGTCTCACCTCCGTCCCACTGTCTCAGTTTCTCCGTCCCACTTACCTTATGGTGACGAGCCTGGAGGTGCCTGTCTTAATCATGACAAGGCGGAGCAGCAGCGGAAATACAAGGGCCGAAACGAGCATGATCATAAGGCCGGAAAGCGGGCTGCTTACGTGAAATGCGCCAAGGGCCGCCTTGACTGCCGAGGTGACATACGGGTGGAAGATGTATATCCACAGTGAGTTGATCCCCAGATACGATATGGCGCCGCATCCCGGCAGTCTTCCGGTCATGTCAAAGCGCATCTTCTTCACAAACAGGTGAAGGAAATACCCTGCGGTAAAGAACAGAAGATGATAGCATATCCGAAACAGTACCGTATTATCCGTAAACCGGCTAAGTACAAAGGACAGTACGGCAACAGCCGCCTCAAGAGCCCTTCTTATCGCCGTATTCCCCACTAAACGCTCACACAGCCAGAAGATGCAGTAGTAGATCAGTATCGCCTGTATATACCAGAAATGTGCGACCGGGATCACCGGAAATGTAAGAAAGTTTACTGCCGTATAGTGATTTGACGTTGCGATAAACCTTTGCAGACATATGTTGAAGATGATATAGATCACGGACTGTATCACATATATGGCCGCATTATCAAGCACATTCCGGGAAAAGCTCTTATGCTCTGCCACCCAGTAAAAGCTGTAGCCGGACAGAAAAACGAACAGCGGCATATGAAACAGGTAGATTATATCGCACAGTCTGTGAAAACCTTCGTTATCGAAATGATTCAGGCAGTGCCCGAGGACCACGAGTATTATCGCCAATCCCTTTGCGGCATCGAGCCAATTCTCTCTTTCCATCAATGAGAGTCTCCTTTGTGATATAATAATAAAAGATATGAGTTCGAAACACAAGATAAGGAGAATCAGATGACTGAAGGAAAGAACATTATCGACGAAACAAGGGATAAAGAGATCACAGATGCGCAGGTCAGGTATCAGGACGAGGTGCCTGTATTTACCGAGCGCAAGAGGCTGCTGTTTTTCGGCCTTCCGTGGACATTCACGAAGTATCTTCTGAAGGACGAGATACTGACGACGAACAAGGGATTTTTCAAGACCGTCATCAATGACTGCTATATGTACAAGATCGTAGATGTCCAGCTGGAAAAATCACTCATTGAGAAGATGTTCGGACTCGGAACGGTCGTTTGCTACACATCGGATACGACAGACAAGATCATGAAGATCACCCATGTAAGGCATGCCGAACAGATCAAGAATTTCATCCTCGAAAAATCAGAGAAGATGCGCATGAAGAGAAGGACACTCACCACGATGAGCCTCAATTCGGATGCGACAGATGTTGCCGATGACATCGGATGATATGACATACGAGAGCGCATGTGCGTATATCGAAGATGCGGCAAGGCTCGGGAGCAGGCCGGGCCTTTCGCGTATAGAAGAACTGTGCGCACATCTCGGACATCCTGAAGAAAAGCTGCGTTTCATTCATGTGGCCGGCACCAACGGAAAAGGCAGCACGGCCGCAATGATCGCCTCGGCACTTGACGCCGCAGGCCTTAAGACGGGGATGTACTATTCGCCTGCTCTTTGCGGGCCGCGGGACCATTACGCGATAAACGGCGTGATGATATCCGAAGACGATTACAGCTCATGCATATCGGAAGTTGCCACAGCAAACGCCATGCTTTCGGAAAGCGCCACCCAGTTTGAACTTGAGACTGCCGCAGCTTTCCTGTACTTTGGTAAAAATCACTGCGATGCGGTCGTATGCGAATGCGGAATGGGCGGAAGGGATGACGCCACAAATATCATAAAGAACAAGATATGCTGCGTCATCACGTCGGTATCCTTTGATCATATGCAGTATCTCGGAAACACGCTGCATGAGATAGCCGGTGTAAAGGCAGGTATCATAACCTCAAACTGTCCGGTCATAGCCCTTGACTCAGGATGCGAAGTCATCGATGCGATCGAAAGCAGATGCCGCATCACCGGCAGCACGCTTTATAAGGTGTCCCCGCCGTACCCCGATATCGCCTGCGCCCTTGAGGGAACATTCCAGAAGGAAAATGCGGCTGTTGCATATAAGTGCCTTTGTGTTATAGCAGATGAAAACCTGACAGAAGGATGCAGTCTGACGGATGATATCATAAGAAAAGGCATTGCCGATACGGTGTGGCCTTTCAGGTTCGAAAAGATCTGCAGCGATCCTTTGGTATATGTTGACGGGGCTCATAACGAACGGGCGGCCATGATGCTTGAAGAGACGATAACCCTTGATCTTGCGGGGTATGAGAAATTCCTTGTTATGGGAATGTTTTCCGACAAGGAATATGATAAGGTGGTAAGCAGGCTGGCACCGCTGGCGAGTATGATCTTTACCGTACAGACACCGGGCAGCGCGCGCGCCCTTTCGGCCGAAGATCTTGCCGTATGTGCGAAAAGATACTGCGGCAATGTCAGGGCGTGTTCAGATCTTGAAGAAGCCGCCAGGCTTGCCCTCAAAGCGGCAAATGATGTCAAAGGGGACAAAAGAGGGGCCGTCATAGCATGCGGCTCACTGTCATACCTAAACGGATTTAAGGAAGCGGTGCGGTCCGCAGCCGGATGAAAATGGAAGAACTGATCTATTCAAATAAGATACTTCAAAATGAACGGTATAAACAGATCGTGGAACATATTGAGGAACTTGAGAGCGACAGGATATTCTGCCATCATGACATGTCTCATTTCCTTGATGTGGCAAGGATCGCGGTCCTTATGGTAGCGGAGGAGGATCTTCCCATAAAGCGGGATATCATATATTCTGCAGCACTTCTTCATGATATCGGAAGGGCAGAGCAGTATATAAACGGAAAGGCTCATGAGGCTGCAGGGGCCCCGATAGCCGAGAAGATACTGAATGAATGCGGATTTTGTCCCGGTGATATCACCCAGATCATTGAGGCCGTAAGGCAGCACGGAAACGCTGACATAAGGGATAAGGCCGATCTTACGGGACTTATATACCGTGCGGATAAGGCCTCCCGCAGATGCTACATGTGCAAAGCCGCAGACAGATGCCATAAGGCGCCCGAAAAGAGAGTACAAGAGATAAGATATTAATGAAGATAAGAGATACCGGATTTGATTTTGCAAAAAAGACATATGTGATGGGCATATTGAATGTCACCCCCGACTCCTTCTCGGACGGAGGTTTACATAATTCCACAGATGCGGCTGTCGAACACGCACTTGATATGATAAAGGACGGTGCTGACATCATAGATATCGGCGGTGAGTCGACAAGGCCCGGATACAGCAGCGTTCCGGCGGATGTCGAGCTGGACAGGGTGATACCCGTCATCGAGGCGCTAAGGCGCCGGTCTGACATACCCATATCGATCGATACGACCAAGGCGGAAGTTGCAGCTGCCGCAATATCGGCCGGAGCCGATATCATCAATACCGTGGAAGGCCTTGATATCAGCGAAGATATGATAAAAGTGGCAAGAGATTCCGGAGCCTTCATTGTCATGACTTACGAGAATTGTTATGTCAACCAATTTGGAGAGGCCCTGATCGGAATGGCGGAAACGGCGGTTGAGGCCGGTATCAGCCCCGATCGGATAATCGTTGACCCGGGGATAGGATTCGGAAAGACAAAAGAGGAAAACCTGCGTATATTAAACGAACTTCCGATCATCACACAGGTCGGATATCCTGTACTTCTGGGATGCTCGAGAAAGTCCGTGATCGGGTATTTCACCGGCCGGGACGAAAACGGATCACAGAACGGACCGCAGAGCGGACCCCAGAGCGGATCGGAAAGGCGCCCGGAGATCGCAAAAGAGCGACTTCCCGGAACACTGGTCACTACTGTGCTTGCAGGCCTTGCTGGCGTCGGGATTGTGCGGGTTCATGATGTGAAGGAAAACGTTCTGGCCCTAAAGATGCTTGCCGGAATATGTGAGTCATAGATCATAGATCATAAATGATGATTTTACTGTTGGGAGGAAGAAGATGGACTGCCTTTTTATAGAAGATCTTGAAGTGTTTGCCAATCACGGGATGTTTGCCGAGGAGGCAAGCCTCGGACAGAAGTTCCTGGTGTCGGTAAAGTTTTATTTTGATGCATCCGCAGCCGCAGACGGCGATGATATTAAAATGTCGGTCAATTACGCAAGGGTATGCGCCGATATCACAAACTGGATGAAGGACAACAGATGCAGACTCATCGAGACCGTTGCCCAGAAACTGGCTGAAAAGCTCCTGTTTGATCTGCCGGTTGTCAGAAGGGCAGAGGTTACCGTCAAGAAACCATGGGCACCTATAGGCCTCCCGGTCCAGTGCGTGAGCATCACGGTGGAAAGAGGATGGCACACGGTCTATCTATCTATCGGCTCCAATATGGGAGACCGGAAAAAATACCTTGATGACGGCATCGGCTTTTTGAAAAATGACAAAAGAGTAAGAGTGATCCTGGTATCCGATTACATCGAGACCAAGCCGTACGGCAAGGAGGATCAGGATGATTTTCTCAACGGTGCGGTCAAGATCGAGACGATCCTGTCCCCGGATGCGCTTCTTGTGCTCCTTCACGATGCGGAAAATGCCGCCGGAAGAAAAAGAGAAGTCCGGTGGGGTCCCCGGACTCTTGATATGGATATACTCTTATACGATGATCTGGTACTGAACACGCCCGATCTTGTGATCCCTCACAGCGATATGGCAAACCGTGATTTTGTCCTGAGGCCTCTTAGCCAGATAGCTCCGGAGGCATTTCATCCGATCCTGCAAAAGAGCATAGCATCGATGATCAAGGACTGAGTGAGCGTCAATCGGATGATGAGGAGATAGGCGCAAATTCCGCGGAACGGCCGTCTCCGCCGAACGTGTATGTGATATATGTCCGGTTCTCCTTAAAAGGAGAGTAGAACGTATATGTGCTCGTGCAGTTGATGTTTTCGTAGTTTCCCTCGGCGATCACAATGGGGTCGCTCCCGTCCGAATTGACCCTGATAAGCGCAGGGTTCTCATTCCTCTGATAGAAGATGACATTTCCGTATACGTTGAACGTATCTATGCGCTCGTCGGTGATCTTCGTAAGTGTTCCGCCTGACAGCGAATATCTGTAAAGCTTGTAGTTGTCATTCATGTTCAGAAAATAAAGATCGCCGCCTTCAAGCACCGGGTTATAGACCGGGTAGTCCATGTACAGGCTTCCTTCGGGATCTCCCGGACGGTAGATCTTGAGCTTTTGCGAATCCTGCTCACTGTAGTAGATATCCCCGTTGATAACGCAGGCCGGATTGATGATCTCTGCAACGGCAAGTCCCTTGTCCTTACCGTCCAGGGAAGAGTGGTACAGCTGCATCCCGTTAGTATTGTCGTAATGCTCGTAATAGAGCGTGTTTCCTATAAGGTTAAGAACGCCTGAGGTGCATTTGTCCAGGCACACAAAATCATCCTCGCCCTTTTTGAGCCTGAAGATACCGCTCATCCTTCCTGCGATACCCATGAACTTGGTCCCGCCCGGATCGTCGAAATAAAAGTACAGATAGTCGCCGCCCGAATTGATGTAGGCGACCGGCACATCGATCAGCTTTTCGGCGTCATTTCCGTCCGATGTCATGCGGTACAGGTAGTGATTGTCGGCCAGATTGGCAAAATATATATAGCCGTCGCTTTCGCAGACAAGGCCTTTATTGTTAAGGTTTCCGGAGGTATTACCGATCGTATCCGGCGGATTTTCCGGGATACGTGAGAGATATTTGATCAGCACGACGCTTCCGATCATGCCGGCAATGATCAGCAGGGCTACGACAAGTCCCATTACACGCTTATTCATACAATCACCTCCCATCACAATCATTATATCATAACAGGAGAGCGAAAATCATTTAATTTCATGGTTCCCATGTCGGATGTGTTTATATGTGAGGCATCGATAAGGGAAGAGGAGTCTTCCCGCTGCCCTGCGGATGTTGAAGGTATAGTGCCGTCAAGCTGTCCTTTGATGCTCTGTGCCCGAAGATCCACCACCTCGTCAAGCACTTTGCAGGCATTTTCGTATTCTTCATAGGTATAAAACGCGGTCGGATCCGTCCTTACAAGTTCATCGATGCCGGATCTTATCTCTTTTGTCACTTCCTCGTACCTGCCGCCTTCAACATAATCAACCAGCATCTGAAGGTACTCATGGTAGCGGCTGTTGTATTCCTCATTATCCAGAAGCACGTCAAAAAAGGAAGTCGAACCCCAAGAATCGTCTATCGGATCGTTGACGACCGAAGTTGCGCCGCTGCCTTTGACCTGATCCGCACGATCCGCATTGTCCGATGACTGCGGCAAACCGGGATTATTGCCTCCCATGCCTCCGAAGGCAAGGTTATAGTCCCAAGGAATTATGTTAACCTGCCCGCCGTGTTCATACAGGTAATAGTTGTGGGCCATGTTTCCGCTGAGAGAATCGTCATTTACGACAAATTCATGGACCGCCATATATTTGAGTATATTGTCGACATCCATATATTCTTCGATAGTGGAAAGGTCTCCTTCGGATATTGCCTTGAGGGCATCAACCACACGCCGGTGATCGGCGGCGGAAGAGTCGTTTACGGCACCTTCCCAGATCGTTTCGTAGCTGTCAAGGTCATCGTCGGAATATTCGAGGTTTGAGCCGCCCTCGCCGGATCCGCCGGGGCCTCTTGTTTTTCCGCCCGCTCCCGGGCCGTTTTGCCCTTTATCCATTAGGCCCTCATCCGGTCGGTTTCCTTCATCCGGGATCTGTTGGGACCGGTTTTCTTCATCCGGGACCTGCGTGGATTGGTTTCCTTCATCCGGGGCCTGCGGGGGATTGCCGCCCCGGCCGGCAGGATCTTCCCTCAGCTCACGATTTTGGCCCGAAGGGCGCGATGAGCCGTCCATGTTCTCGGGCTTGTAGAGCTTTCCTTCATAAGTGCCGTAGTTTCGCATAAGGAAGCTGTCCTCAACGGCTTCGAATGCCAGATAGAGGCCGAAATACTCGCCGTTAACGCAAAGTTTCGAATAGTTGTACAGGCTCGCATCCGCCGAAAGATAGGCGAACATATCATATACGACGGCCTCCTTCATACAGGTGGCGTCCGCATAATTATTGTTCAGCACGAGCTTGTCGAGCCCATGGCACGTCTGGCCTTCCACGTATTTATCGAACTTTATCTTGAGGCTGTACCTGTCGGTCGTATCGTCCCTTGCGATATTGGAGAGCGATGTGTTGCCTTTTGCGCGGATGCCGACATTACGGAAAGTCTCGCCGTTTATGACAACATCGCAGCGGCAGTACTGCTCGCTTGCGGCATTGTCGAGAAAATCCTGCCATTTGTCTTCATCCATCAGGATGTCTACGGTCATGATGCTTTCGGTATCAAAAAGAGCCGACTCATATCCGGAGCCGGCACCTGAGACGGCATCGGAGCCTGAAGCGGTCACGGTATCGGCCTCGGCAGAAAAAGTGTTCATCCCAAAGCAGAGAGATGTTGCCGATATGGCGGTAATAATAAGAGCTGATAATCTTTTTTTCGCGTTTTTCATGCGACAAGATTATCAGCTCTTTATGAACAAACTGTGTTCAAAGATTGTAAAAAGAATGTTTACGCATCTGGCGTGCTACGTCGAAAAATGCGGACGAATGAAAATACGGCCAGGACGTAGATCGGTGAAAATATCCAAAAATCAGCCGGCAGAGGACTGATCATCCCCCATACCGGTATCGTAAATGTCAGGGCAAAAAGGACTGCGGTCACATTGTCCTGCCACAAAGTCTTCTTCTCATCAAGTATCTCCTTGAAGAAGAAGAGAAGCGGTATCAGCGTGTAAACCGCGGTATATCTGTAACTGTAAGGCACGTAAAGTGCCATCGCAAGGCATGAAAAGAGCACAGCCTCCCACTTCCTGCGGGCCCGAAACACTCCGATGACGCACAGGATCAGGAAAACGTTCTCGGCTATCTTGAAGTATTTGACGAAATATGCTGCCTTATCGTAGACGCCGCAAAGATCCGATATGCACAGCAGGAAATTCCTTATATTTGTCCAGCTTCTGTAGCTCTGGCCTTCGAAAAAGAGCAGTATATTCAGATATCTTATGAGTGCGGCCCATCCTCCGCAGAAGGCGAAGGGCACGAGAAAGATGATAAGCCCGTATATCACGAGGCGTATGGCTTCCTTAAACCTTTTTTCCCGCAGGTAGATAACGCCGATGATCGCCGGGTAGAGCTTTATCCCGGCCGCCATTGCAATGAGTATCAGTGCGGCCTCGCGGGATGCGGCACTGCTGCGGTCCTTCAGATACAGGGCGAACATCACGAGGATGGCGGTAAACAGCGAGATATTACCGCGTTCGATCGCTCCGGCAAGCACGGGAGCGGACAGGATCGTTGCAAGACAGAACAGGGTCCGCTGTTTCGTATCGTATCCGGTCATGATCCTGTCGGCGGCATACCTGTACAGAAGGACAACGATCAGGCACAGAGCCGTAAAGATCACGATATTGTAGGTGGTATCGCGGGCGATCTTCCAGTCGGATACGCCGTAGGTGTAAGGGTTCATGCGCCACAGCACATGGTAGATAAGGTAAGCAAACGGGGGAAAGGTCGCATCGTTTGTATTGAAATAAAAATGCTTCATATCCGAAGCAAAGGCGATATGCCTGAAATGATCGGTAAATGTGTTGTCAAACGAGTTCTCCATCACTATCCACGAGGCAGCATCACTGCCCGATGCGATCAAAGTGATGAAAAAAAGCAGCGTTCCGGCAAACGATATTATGAGAAAAAGGGAAAAAGGCCCGACTTCAGCTTTCTTCATGATACTCCTGTTCGGTGTTGACATTCCATATCGCGGACCTGTCGCCGCCTCCGTTTAAGATGTTCTCCACCGCCATGAATGATGTCATCATGGAATGATCCATGTTGTTGTACCTGTGCTGGCCGTTCCTGCCCACACAGTAAAGGTTTTCGATACCGTCGAGGAAGGATATGATCTTATCCATATTTTTATATGTATCAAAATATGCCGGATAGGCTTTTTGGATCCTCTCCACGTGCGAATCCCTTATATCTTCGGAGGATGAGATTATTCCGAGCTTTACGATCTCGCCTGATGCCATCGCAACAAAATCCTCATCGGACATGTTCCATATAGCATCGCCTTCATTAACGAAGTATTCAAGCCCGATCCACACGGTATGTTCGGGATCGGCCACAAGATAAGGCGACCAGTTGTTGTATATCTGGATCCTCCCGAGACGGACACTGCGGTCCTGAACATACACCCAGCAGTCCGGGATGATGTTTCCGAGAGTCGGGATATCGGTCAGATTCTTAAGGCACAGCTTATCAAGAAGGATCCCGCATGTAACGTAGTCGCGGTAGGGAAGCCCTTTGGCGATCCGTAAGATATCATCGGGGACATCGTTCATTCCCTCGATAAGGTCCCTGACCGGCATGGAACTTATGACCAAGTCGGGTTCTATGGTCACATCCCCTCCTTCGGAAGCGTATGTGACGGAGGTGATCCGCCCCGAAGAAAGCGAAAGGCGTGTGATCTTCGCTCCAAGGAGAACTTTACCGCCCCGGTCAGTCAATCTGTCCGCGACAGTCTCCCATAACTGTCCGGGCCCCAATTTGGGGTATTTGAACTCCTCGATGAGTGATGTTTCGACCTTTCGGCCGTCCTTTTTTATTATCTTGGAGAAGATGTCGGCAAGAACAGCAGTGATGGAAAGCCCTTTGACCCGCTGCGCTCCCCAGGATGCATCTATCTCGCTGGGATGTCTGCCCCAGAGGTTTTCCGTATAGTACTCGAAGAAATGATTATACAGCCTGCGTCCGAAACGGTTCACATAGAAATTCTCGAGATTATCCTCCGGAAGAGGGAAGATGAGTGAGCGAAGATAGCTCATTCCCGTTAAAAATGTTTCTCCAACACCCATGTTCCTTATCGTTGACCGGGAAAGGGTGATCGGATAGTCATAGAATTTGGACTCAAAGAGGATACGGCTGATCCTGTTCCTGAACAGCATGACTTCATCGCATTCATCGGGATCCGGACCTCCGGGTACCGTATGTGCCGCCCGCCCGAGGATCCGGTCGTCCATTGAGGCCGTCCCTTGCAGCGGCAGTATGGTTTCCCACCATTTATTGACCCGGTCGATCTTCGAAAAGAAACGGTGGCCGCCCATGTCCATGCGGTTGCCCTTATATCTTACGGTACGCGAGATACCGCCAACTATATCGTCTTTTTCGCAAACAATGACCTCGAAATCATCCGAGGCCGTCAGTAATTCATATGCAGCTGTCAGTCCAGCCGGACCCGCACCGATAATGACCGCTTTCTTCATAATTGTTCATTCTACATCAAATCCTTAACATAGTCCATGTAAAAATCACTTGACCGGATCGCGGCGGCATCCTAAAATATAAGCGGATCTTAAATACGGACCGTATTTGTCTTTTTCACATCCGGCCGCCTCAGGCAGCGATCTCGGGACTTTTTGAAAAATCATGTTGACAAAATCGAACAAATGTTTTATGCTCGTATACAGAACAGATGTTCTTATGTGGGAGCGGATATTTAGTAAAGGAGAATTTCTATGGAACGTGAAGACAAGTTAAAAGCACTTGATGCCGCGCTGGCGCAGATCGAGAGACAGTTCGGAAAAGGATCGGTCATGAAGCTCGGCGACCCCGGCACTCAGATGAACGTTGAGACGATACCGACAGGATCTCTCAGCCTTGATATAGCACTCGGACTCGGCGGGATACCTAAGGGACGGATAGTTGAGATATACGGACCCGAGTCGAGCGGTAAGACGACCGTTACTCTTCATATGATAGCAGAGGTGCAGAAGAGAGGCGGTATCGCCGGATTTATAGATGCCGAACACGCACTTGACCCGGTATATGCGAAGAATATCGGTGTTGATATAGACAATCTGTATATCTCCCAGCCTGACAACGGAGAACAGGCACTCGAGATCACCGAGACGATGGTGCGCAGCGGCGCGATAGATATAGTGGTAGTGGATTCGGTTGCGGCTCTTGTCCCCAAGGCCGAGATAGACGGCGAGATGGGCGATTCGCATGTTGGCCTGCAGGCAAGGCTTATGTCACAGGCACTGCGCAAGCTCACTGCGGTCATAAGCAAGAGCAACTGTACCGTAGTGTTCATCAACCAGCTTCGTGAGAAGGTCGGAGTCATGTTCGGTAATCCGGAGACGACGACGGGCGGACGCGCATTGAAGTTCTATTCGTCGGTAAGGCTTGATGTTCGCCGGATAGAGTCTCTCAAGCAGGCCGGTGAGGTCATCGGTAACCGCACAAGAGTCAAGGTCGTCAAGAACAAGATAGCACCGCCTTTCAAGGAGGCAGAGTTTGATATCATGTTCGGTAAGGGAATATCACGAGAGGGTGATCTTCTCGATCTTGCCGCAAATGCGAACATTATCGTCAAGACTGGTGCGTGGTATGCCTACAAGGGCCAGAAGATAGGCCAGGGGCGCGAGAATGCCAAACAGTATCTCCTTGACAATCCCGAGGTTTACACCGAGGTAGAGAAGATCGTAAGAGATCATTATTTTACGGCTGATGCCAAGCCTGAAGAAGAAGAGGCCCCGGCAGCTGCCGCGCCCAAGAAGTCATCTGCCAAGGAAGACTGATACCATGGAAATGACTGTCTCCTCCATAGAGCCATATGGTAAAGGCCGCTCGGCTGTTTACCTGAATGATTCGTTCGCCTTTGTCCTGTACAAAGGCGAACTGTCTCAATACGGTCTTGAACCCGGTGTGACCGTAGATGACGGATTGTACGACAGGATACTTACTCAGACACTGTTTCCGAGAGCCAGAAAGCGCGGCATGAACCTGCTGAGGAGCATGGACCGCACGGAAGCGGATATCAGGCGGCGGCTTTCGGACGGAGGATATCCTTCCGAGGCGGTAGATGACGCCGTCGCATATCTTCGTTCATATCATTATATTGATGACAGGCGCTACGCATCCGAATATATCAGGTGCAGGATAGGTTCGGCCAGCCGGAAGATGATAAGTTCCAAGCTTGCCGAAAAGGGTATCGCCAAACAGATCATAGAAGAAGCCTTCTCGGACTATGAAAATGAATTCGGAAACGACACCGAAGAAGAGGAGAGGAAACTGATCGTATCCCTTATAAAAAAGCGCTGTCCGCAGGGGGTTGAAGGGCTTGAATATGCAGATAAACAGAGGCTTTTCGCCTACCTGTACGGCAAGGGATTTTCGGTCTCCACGATAGAAAACGCCTATAATACAATACTGAGGCCAGGTTAACATAACTTACCGTTTACATAAAATTCAAAAAAACACTTTACATAACATTAATCAGTTGCTATAATAATTTCTGTGATTTTTTTCTTTTAAGAATATAAATAAATTTTCACAAGAACCAACTGTTTAGGAAGGAGATTTTTTGTTATGAGAGACACAAAAATGATCAGCGGTAAGATTCTTGCCGGACTTGTTACCCTTGCGGCAGCAGCATTCGTAGTTGTTGTTCCCGTAAAGGCAGATGCACTTTCAGAGGCCCAGAGTGGTTATGAAAGAGGACTTGCTTATCTTAAGTCCGTTAACCCTTCACTGGTTCCCCAGGCAGAAGCTGATTTCGCAAAAGAGGTTGCATGGCTTACAGGAATCCAGGCATCTACACAGGCAGCTGCAGCAGCAAGAGATGCTTATTATGAGCAGATCCGTCAGCAGACAATCCAGGCTGCTATAGCTCAGGATGCATATGTACAGGCTGATTTCCAGAGAGGCGTTGATTATCTTACATCTATCGAGAAGTCTACAGCAGCAGCTGCAGCAGCAAGAGATGCTCAGGCAGTTGACGGACTTGAGAAGGGTAAGGCTTATCTTGCATGGATCGACGAGCAGACAGCTAAGGCTGCAGCAGCAAGAGACGCTCAGGCTAAGGATGGCCTTGAGAAGGGTGCTGCTTATCTTAACTGGATCAACGAGAGAACAGTAGCAGCTCAGAACGCTAGAAACGCAGCTATCGCAGCAGCTCAGGAAAAAGAGATCGCATACCTCAACGCAGTTAATCCTTCACTCATCCCCGCAATCCAGGGCGACCTTGACAACGAGATGAAGTGGATGGCAGCTATCGATGCAAGAACGATCGCATCAGCAGCAGCAAGAGATGCTCAGGCAGCTGCAGGCGCACAGGGTGGTCTTGCATACCTTAACTGGATCAACGAGAGAACAGTAGCAGCTCAGCAGGCTAGAAACGCTCAGGCAGCTGCAGGTGCTGAAGGTGGTCTTAAGTATCTTAACTGGATCAACGAGAGAACAGTAGCAGCTTGGGCAGCAACAAAGGCTCAGGGCGCTGCAGGATTTAACGGCGGATATGCTTATCTCCAGTGGATCCACAGCTCTATCGGAGCTCCGTAAGGAATGATTTTCAGGTTATTCGTAAGAAAATGATAATAATGACGGGAAGGTCTCTGAGGACCTTCCCGCATTTTAAATCTTTAGTGTACTTTGACAATCTTATAAGGAGGTAAACCGTGCAAACAGCTCTAGTTGCAGCCGGTGTAGCTCTTGTTGTCGCAGTTATCGTGTTTTTCGTGGCCTATAAGGTTGGATACAATGCCCGAAGCAAAGCAGACGAAGGCAAGATTGGTAATGCCGAACAAAAGGCCCGTGAGATAATCGATGACGCACTTAAAACGGCGGAGACCAAGAAGCGCGAGAGTCTTCTCGAGATCAAGGAAGAGTCGATCAAGACCAAGAATGAACTCGAAAAGGAGACCAAGGAGCGCAGGGCAGAGCTTTCAAGAAACGAGAGAAGACTTCAGCAGAAGGAAGAAAACGTTGACAAGAAGCTTGAGCAGATAGAACGCCGCGAACAGTCACTTGCATCAAGAGAAGATTCACTGGCGAAGAAAAAAGAAGAGATCAACAAGCTAAACGAGCAAAGAGTACGGGAACTTGAACGGATTTCAGGTTTAACCTCTGAACAGGCAAAAGAATATCTGTTAAAAGTCGTAGAAGAAGAAGTAAAGCACGAGACCGCAGTCATGATCAAGGAAATGGACATGCGGGTCAAGGAAGAAGCCGGTAAGAAGGCAAGGGAATATGTGGTCGGAGCCATCCAGAGATGTGCGGTTGACCATGTTGCAGAGTCAACGATCTCTGTTGTACAGCTTCCTAGCGATGAGATGAAGGGCCGCATCATCGGCCGTGAGGGAAGAAATATCAGAACCCTCGAGACGCTTACGGGCGTTGATCTTATCGTGGATGATACACCGGAAGCAGTTGTTCTTTCCGGATTCGATCCCATCAGAAGAGAGATCGCAAGGATCGCTCTTGAAAAGCTCATCGTTGATGGGCGTATCCATCCTTCACGTATTGAAGAGATGGTTGAGAAGGCCGAGAAGGAAGTTGAAAACGGCATTCGTGAGGCCGGAGAGGCAGCACTTCTTGAGACGGGTGTACACGGCGTGCATCCCGAACTTGTAAGGCTTCTCGGTCGAATGAAGTTCAGGACGAGTTACGGACAGAATGCATTAAAGCATTCCATCGAAGTATCGCTCCTGGCAGGGCTCCTCGCACAGGAAGTCGGCGTGGATGTCCGTATGGCAAAGCGTGCAGGACTATTGCACGATATAGGAAAAGCAGTCGATCATGAGCAGGAAGGAACACACATCCAGCTCGGTGTTGAACTTTGTAAGAAGTACAAAGAGAACGCGATCGTCATCAATTCGGTTGAATCACATCATGGTGATGTAGAACCGCAGTCTCTTATCGCATGCCTCGTCCAGGCGGCTGACGCAATAAGCGCCGCACGTCCGGGAGCAAGAAGAGAGACACTGGAGACTTATACTAACAGATTACAGCAACTGGAAGAGATAACAAACGGCTTCAAGGGAGTCGATAAATCTTTTGCCATTCAGGCAGGTCGAGAGATCCGTGTAATGGTTGTTCCCGAACAGGTTAATGATTCTGACATGGTCCTTCTGGCAAGGGATATCAGCAAGCAGATAGAAGCTGAGCTTGAATACCCGGGTCAGATCAAGGTAAGTGTCATCAGAGAGAGTCGTGTAACCGACTATGCCAAGTAATTAACAATTAAAAAACTCCGGTCCATGTGACCGGAGTTTTTTTGCGATTTAGAATTAAATCTTACATGTAAGGAGCAAGTTTTACCTTAGCTGCTTCAAGATAAGCTTCTTTTGCAGCTACATCAGCTGTAGCGGCATCAACCTGACCCTGAGCCTTGATGATATCGCCTGTTACAACGTTACCCTGAATGTTCTTGATACCGTTTAACTGGTCGATAGCTCTCTTCTGGTCAGCCTTTGCATCGTTAACCTTCTGTGTAAGGCAAGCGATGTGGTTCTCTGCACACTCTTTGTTGACTGTGGCGATCTTGTTCTCTACAAGAGCAGTCTGTGCAGCGATAACAGCATCCGCATTAGGACCTGCCTGGAACTTTACAAATGTTGAAAGTTCGTTGCGAAGCTTTGCAGTGTTGTTGTTAAGAAGGCTGATAAGGTAATCAGTGTTCTCTGCTGAGAAGCTTACCTCTCTGGCCATAACGGGCATTGCAAAGATCATTGTGAGGATGGCTGTTACAGCCAAAAGCTTTGTGATTTTTTTCATCCTGGTTAACCTCCTGTTTTTACTATGACGATTTTGTCGTCATGCGAAAAGTATAATACAATATATAGGGGTCGATTTCAAGTCTATTTATGTGTAACTTCTGACCGGTAAATATGTTAAAATAGCACTATGGACAAGCGAAGAATACTAAGAACCGCAATAGTTTCGGCTGTTTTTGCACTTCTGATGGCTGGGTGCAAAAAAGATGCCAGAAACGATTTTGAACCGGAGAAAAAACCTGCCGGGTCATATCAACTGCCCGGGTCAACATCTGTTTCTGCTCCGGTCATAAGCATAGAAGATGACCGAGCGGATGAGTCAACAAAAGAGGGTGAGACGGCAGATGATGCGGAGCAGGTCGAGGAGCCGGATGAGCCCGCACCGGCAGATCCGTCAGTATCATTCTATGCCGAAACCATACCGGATGAGGTTTTTTTTCGGATGAAGGGTAAAAGTTTCCCGGATACGTGCACAACGAGCCGGGACGACCTTCGGTATCTGCATCTTCTGTACAAGGATCTTGACGGCGATATCCATGAGGGCGAGATGGTATGCAATGCAGTCATAGCGGACAGTCTTATAGATATATTCAGGCAGCTTTATGAAAATGATTATCCGATAGAGAAGATGGTACTGATCGATGATTACGACGGTGATGACGATGCGTCGATGGCCGACAACAATACGTCCTGCTTCAATTTCCGGGAAGTATCCGGAACCAATAATCTTTCCAAACATGCCTATGGTCTTGCAGTCGATCTGAATCCCCGCTACAATCCGTACATCCACAAGATAAACGGACAGACTCTCATTGAGCCCGAAAACGGGGCGGATTATGCGGACAGGGCGGGTGATTTTGACTACAAGATCGACGAAGAAGATCTCGCATATAAGCTGTTTACCGCAGCCGGGTTCACGTGGGGCGGATCGTGGAAGAATTCCAAGGATTACCAGCATTTTCAGTATACCCCGTAGCTGCTGTCATGTCTTGATTTGCAAATATCCCTTTTTTATGGTAACATTATGTAAACTTAGAACAACGGAGGAGACACATGAATATAGTATGTCTTGACCTTGAAGGCGTTCTTGTTCCGGAGATCTGGATCGCTTTTTCCGAAGAGAGCGGTATCCCGGAACTGTCCAGAACTACAAGGGATGAGCCTGATTATGACAAACTCATGAAATGGAGGATAGGGATCCTTGCCGAGCACGGACTCGGACTTGATAAGATCCAGGAGACGATCTCGAAGATAGACCCGCTTCCCGGGGCAAAGGATTTTCTCGATAAGCTTCGCTCGATAACGCAGGTCATTATCATAAGCGATACGTTCGAACAGTTTGCAACCCCTCTGATGAAGAAGCTCGGATGGCCGACGCTCATGTGCAATTCGCTTGTTGTGGGCGAGGACGGGATGATCAGGGACTATAAGATGCGCTGCGAGCAGTCGAAGCTTACGACCGTAAAGGCTCTTCAGTCGATGGGATATGATACGATCGCATCCGGGGACAGTTTTAACGACCTTGCGATGATAGAAGCAGGAAAGACGGGATTTTTGTTCAGAACGACCGATAAGATCAGGGAGGATCATCCGGATATTGAGGCATTTGAGGAGTATGACGACCTCCTTGCCGCGATAAAGAAGGCTTTATAGCCTGTGATCGGGTATGATATGTCAGTTAATATAGCAGTGAACGTACAAAGCAGTATTCGTATCCGCGGATCGAAGACTTTATATTTTGACCCATGGCAGATCGAGGGCGAGCCACATGACGGCGATTACGTGTTCATAACCCACGAGCACTACGATCACTTCTCGCCGGAAGATATCATGAAAGCTGCCGCATTTGACGGCTATCTTGTGGTCCCTGAGTCGATGGCGCACCTGACTGCCGGGATAACTACCATACCCAGCAGCCATATAGTCACAGTAAGACCCGGGGAAAAGCGTGAGATCGCGCGGCTTATGGTTGAGGTTTATCCCGCGTACAATCAGAACAAGCCCTTCCACAAAAAGGGAAACGGCTGGGTCGGCTACGTCATCACGCTCGACGCGGACAGATATTATATCGCAGGGGATACCGATGCGATCCCCGAGATCAGGGATATCAGATGCGATGCGGCATTTCTTCCGATCGGCGGCACCTACACGATGGACGCCTCGTCTGCGGCCGGTCTTGCCAAGCGGATCCACCCGAAGGTTGTGATCCCCACACATTACGGAAGCATCGTAGGCAGCCCGGTTGACGGTGATTTTTTCCAGGGCCTTCTGCCACGCGATATACGCTGCGAACTTCTGCTTTAAACAGAGTGAGCCAGGTGAGACAGGGGGACGGAGAGACTGAGACAGGGGGACGGAGGTA
>JAFXQX010000007.1 GCA_017526745.1 Lachnospiraceae bacterium
CTCAAATACTTTGAGACAATACCTCCGTCCCCCTGTCTCACTCCGTCCCCCCGTCTCAGTCCGTCCCCCTGTCTCACCTCTGTCCAACCTGCCGAAAAAAGTGTTGACAGCTTTACCATGTAAATGTAATAATCAGATAAACCGTTGAAGGAGAGTGAGTAACTTCCGACAATCCGATTATGAGAGAGCTGCCGGCGGTGAGATGGCAGCATGAGGACCGGAAGCGAATGGACTCCTGAGGGCGAGCAGAACTTTCAGTATGTGAGCCGGAGTATAATCCTCCGTTATCAAAGATTGGCGTATGATGGTACGCATGAGAGGGTACGTAAGTACCAAGCCGGGTGGCACCGCAGGAAGTATGATTTTCATCCTGTCCCAGCAGAATTTGGGACAGGATTTTTTTATTTCTGTCTCATGAACCACCAACATTGTTTGACCGGTAATGGCATGGATCAGCCGGTCCGTAATGACAGAAAGGAGAAAAAATGAGCGACAACAAAACAATCCCCTACAAGATCTATCTGAACGAGAACGAGATCCCTTCAAAGTGGTACAACGTAAGAAGCGACATGAAGAACAAACCTGCCCCGTTGGTCAATCCCGGAACGGGCCAGCCGATGGGCTTTGACGATCTTCGCCCGGTGTTCTGCGATGAGCTCATCAAACAGGAACTGGATAACGATACACCTTATTTTGACATTCCTCAGGAGATCCGTGATTTTTACAAGATGTACCGTCCGTCACCGCTGGTGCGCGCTTACTGCCTGGAAGAAGCACTCGGCACGCCGGCAAAGATATACTACAAGTTCGAGGGAAACAACACGAGCGGAAGTCATAAGCTTAACTCTGCCATCGCCCAAGCATATTACGCCAAGAAGCAGGGCCTTCGCGGCATCACAACCGAGACCGGCGCAGGCCAGTGGGGTACGGCTCTTTCAATGGCGTGCGCATACCTTGGCCTTGACCTGAAGGTGTTCATGGTGAAGGTGTCATATGAGCAGAAGCCTTTCAGACGCGAGGTGATGAGGACATATGGCGCAAGCGTAACGCCGTCTCCTTCAATGGATACGAAGATCGGCAAAAAGATCAACGCCGAGCACCCCGGTACTACCGGAAGTCTCGGATGTGCGATCTCCGAAGCAGTTGAAGTTGCCACAACGAATGAAGGCTACAGATACGTTCTCGGATCGGTATTGAATCAGGTGCTCCTGCATCAGAGCATCATCGGTCTCGAGACAAAGGCTGCACTCGATAAATACGGTATCGTTCCCGATATGATCATCGGATGTGCGGGAGGCGGATCAAACCTTGGAGGACTGATCGCGCCGTTTATGGGCGAAAAGCTTCGCGGAGAAAAGGATTACAGGATAATCGCAGTAGAGCCTGCAAGCTGCCCCAGCTTTACAAGAGGAAAGTACGCATATGATTTTTGCGATACGGGTATGGTTTGCCCGCTTGCCAAGATGTACACGCTCGGAAGCAACTTCATACCTTCGGCAAATCATGCCGGAGGGCTTCGATATCACGGAATGAGCCCCATACTGTCGCAGCTGTATGCGGACGGATTCATGGAGGCCAGATCGGTCGAACAGACAAGCGTGTTTGAGGCTGCAACTCAGTTCGCAAGGACGGAGGGTATCCTTCCCGCTCCGGAGTCAAGCCATGCAATACGGGCGGCGATCGATGAGGCGCTTTTGTGCAAAGAGACGGGAGAGGAAAAGACGATCGTATTCGGACTTACCGGCACCGGTTACTTTGATCTTGTCGCTTACCAGAAGTACAATGATGGCGAGATGACCGACTACATCCCTACGGATGAGGATCTTGAAAAGAGCCTTGCGTTACTCCCGAACATAGGCTGAACATTTTGAGACTCCGGGACGGAGACTGAGACAGGGGGACGGAGGTATTGTCTCAAAAGATTTGAGACAATACCTCCGTCCCCCTGTCTCAATATTGTAATCCGGGCAGGAAAATGGTAAAATAACACATATATTTTTATCATTCTTGATCATAAGGAGGTTATATCATGGCTTTTTGTTCAAACTGTGGTAAAGAACTGCCCGAAGGAGCAACCGTTTGTCCCGGATGCGGAGCAGCAATAGGTGCGGCGGCACCGGAAAGCGCTGTCAACTGGGATCATACCGATGAATTTGATGCGCAGGATATTTCCGATAACAAGGTATATGCACTTTCTGCTTATCTGTTCTCGTTCTTCGGCATCATTCTGTGTCATCTTCTTGCAAAATCATCGGATTATGCGCAGTTCCATGCGCGTGAGGCACTTAAGATCGATATCGTAACGATGGTCGTATATCTGCTCTCATGCATCCTTTGCTGGACATGCATCGTTCCCGTTGCAGGAATCATACTTGTAGTGATCCTTCTCGTTGTCAGGATCATATGCTTCGTTCAGGTATGCAAGGGACAGGCAAAAGAGCCTTGGCTCATCCGTTCGATCGGAGCCCTTCATTAGTTGTAACGATTGCATGACAATCTTGAGACTCCGGGATAGAGACTGAGACAGGGGGACGGAGGTGTTGTCTCAAAAAATTTGAGACAACACCTCCGTCCCCCTGTCTCAATTATGGTATAATATATTTTATGGAAAAGTACGAAAAATTCGACAACAAAAGAATACTCATCTGGGGGTACGGACGCGAAGGAAAGAGCACCGAGAAATTCCTTAAAAAGCATTGCAGCCCGGAATCGGTTGAAGTTTTCGAAGGAAAACGCGAAGACATCGACGAGGACAGATATGACTGGATCATAAAGAGCCCCGGCATCCCGATGCTCGATCCCGACAGCAGGTACACATCGCAGACCCAGATATTTCTGGAGTGTTTCAGAAACAATACGGTCGGCGTCACGGGAACAAAAGGCAAGAGCACTACGAGTGCGCTCCTTCATCATGTTCTAACATCTGCGGGAAGGGACACCGTGCTTCTCGGAAATATCGGCGAACCTTGTCTTGACTATTTCAAAGAGATACGCGAGGATACCGTGGCGGTATTCGAGATGTCGTGCCACCAGCTCTCAAATGTTACGATCTCCCCTCATATCGGCGCATTTCTCAATCTCTACGAGGAGCATCTCGATTACTACGGCACGCCCGAACGCTACTTTGCGGCAAAGGCCAACATCGCAAAGTTCATGGAAGAAGACGACAAACTGTATGTCGGCGGAAATGTACCGGATCTTCCGACAATGGCAGCCATCCATCGCATAGATTTTAACAGCGTCCCCAACTATCAGATGAGGATATTCGGGCATCACAACAGCTACAACGCCCATTTTGTTTTCAGGATCGCATCCGAAGTATTCGGTATCGACGAGGATGTCATAAAGGACGCGATAGCCGACTTTACCGGCCTTGACCACAGACTGCAGCACATAGGCTGCATTGACGGTGTTGATTATTATGACGATTCGATCTCGACGATACCCGGTGCCACGATCGAGGCGCTGCGCTCCGTACCGAGAGTCCGGACGGTGCTGATCGGCGGCATGGACAGGGGCATCAGCTATGATGAACTGATCGTCTACATAAACAAGCATCCGGAATTCAACTACATCCTTATGTACGATTCCGGAAAACGGATCTACGACGTTGTCGACCACCTGAAGAACTGCATCTACCGCTCGACTCTTGAAGAGGCCGTAAGCGAGGCCAGGAAGATCACTCCGTTCGGATTCGGCGTACTGTTATCGCCCGCCGCAGCCAGCTACGGATATTTCAAGAATTTCGAGGAACGCGGTGACGCGTTCAGAAAGCTGTGCGGCCTGTAAGGCCAAAATCATACCCCCCGGGAGGAATACCATGGCAAAGGACATAAAATCACTTCGCAAAAAGATCGACGAGATCGATGATAAGCTTTTAAAGCTCTATGAGCAACGGATGGACGTCGTGCGCGATATCGGCGCATATAAGATGGAGAACGGCCTTCCGGTATACGATTCCAAGCGTGAGGACGAGAAGATAGATGCGGTCTTTGCCGCCGTAAATAACAAGGAGTATGCCGACGGAGCAGCCCAGCTTTTCATCACCTTAATGCAGGCGAGCCGCGAACTGCAGGAGGAGATGATGGGCCTTTCGGACAGCGATTTTGACGATTTCAACTGGGACGGTGAGCCCGTCGAGATAAAACTTGAAGCCCTGGGAGCATTTGGTGAGGATGAGAAATAACGAACTGATACTGTACAAGAACTTTAAATATGGGGACATTCTTGAAGATGCCGCATACATCCTGTCCGGCGATACCGTCGATGACGCCGGCGCGAAAAATCGCATGAACTCATTTACCGGCGCACTTGTCGAACTTGCGGCAAGCCACGGGTATTACGGAAACCTCTGGCAGGCATATCTGACACATCTTATCACCAACAATGAAAATGCATATTCTCTTTCGTGTGAGATGAAAGGCAAAGTGGAAGGCACGCTCGACGCCGTGGCGCTCCATGATTTTTCCATATTCCGCGAGATGTTCCTGCTGGATCTCGGGGAACTTGACAAACTGTGCGGCACGGACAATGCCACCTTTCTGCGCGATTACGCTGCATCGCAGGATTCTTCCAAGACATTCAATAAAAGAGTCCGCGACAGGATCATGGAGCTTCGCGACCAGCTTGAAGCGGCCGGATCCGATGAAGAGTTCAAAAAATGCGTGAGCGTATTCTACAGTGAGTTCGGTGTCGGAAAGATCGGACTTCACAAGGCTTTCCGCATCAGTCATAAGGGCGGTGACGTTGACATAGTTCCCATCACGAACATAATGCATGTTTATCTTGAAGACCTTGTCGGCTACGAGGAGGCCAAGAAAAAACTCGTTGACAATACCGAAGCATTTCTTTCGGGAAGGCCGTGCAACAACTGTCTGCTGTTCGGAGACGCCGGTACCGGAAAATCATCCTGCATCAAGGGCATCATGAACAGATACTACGAACGGGGACTTCGGGTCATCGAAGTTTACCGGCATGAGCTGGGAGATCTTTTAAGACTCATATCGCTGATCAAGGACAGGAATTACAGGTTCATCATCTTTATGGATGATCTTTCGTTTGAAGATTCCGAAACGGAATACAAATACCTGAAGGCCGTGATCGAGGGAGGCCTTGAAAAGAAGCCGTCAAACGTGCTGATCTATGCAACGAGCAACAGACGTCATATCGTAAGGGAGAAATATTCCGACAAGCAGGAAAGAGATGATGATCTTCATACGAACGATACGGTTCAGGAAAAACTTTCACTGTCATACAGGTTCGGCGTGTCGATCTATTTCGGGCGGCCTGACAAGAAGGAATTTGATAACATAGTTAAGGTGCTGGCAGACAAACAGGGCGTTTCAATGAGCGAGGATGAACTGCTCCTTGAGGCCGGCCGGTGGGAACTCACCCACGGCGGTATGTCCGGAAGATGCGCACAGCAGTTTATCGATCATCTGAAAGGCATGCGCAGTTAGGGAGGGTACCATGGCAACACGTGTATTTGCCGCGATAGATGTCGGTTCATACGAACTTGGGATGAAGATCTTCGAGTTCTCCAATAAAGGCGGCATGAAAGAGATCGACAGCATACGTCACTCCATCGAACTTGGTACGGACACGTACCAGGATGGTATCATCAGCATGCAGCATATGGATGAACTGTGCGATGTTCTGTCTGATTTTTCTTCCATAATGAAGTCATACAAGGTCGACGATTACAAGGCTTACGGAACGAGTGCGATCCGCGAGACAAAGAACACCGTGATCCTCGCCGAACAGATCAAGCTCCGCACCGGGATAAAGGTTGACGTTCTGTCCAATTCCGAGCAGAGGTTCCTGCATTACAAAGCGGCTGCGCTCAAGGGGTCGAGATTTGACGAGTTCATAAGGGAAGGATGTGCGATCGTTGATATCGGCGGCGGAAGCATACAGATATCGCTGTTTGACAATGAGGCGCTTGTCACCACTCAGAACATCCGGCTCGGCGTCCTTCGCGCGATGGATATGCTCGCGGCCCTAAAGCCAAGAACGCGTGATATGGAGGGCATCTTAAAAGAGCTCATCGACAACCAGCTTCAGGTGTTCAAAAAACTTTACCTTAAGGGCAGGACGATCCGCAACCTGATCCTCATCGATGATTACGTGTCGGTTATGCTCTATCATCTCGGATCGAAGGACAGGTCATTTACGTCCGATTCATTTAAGAAACTGTGCGAAGAACTGCGCACGATGTCGTTCGGCGACATCGCCAAAAAATACGGCATAAACGAGGAGACCGCACCGCTCCTTCTTCCCGCGGTATCGATCGTATCCCGCGTGATCAAGATCACAAAGGCCGAGAACATCTGGTCGCCGGGAGTATCGCTGTGCGACGGCATGGCATACGAATATGCCGAAAAGGAAAAGCTCGTACACTTAAGCCATGATTTTGAAAATGATATCCTCGCCTGCGCGAAAGTCATTTCCAAGAGGTATCAGGGCAACGAGGCAAGAAACGAGCTCATAGAAAAAGTCGCGATCGACCTGTTTGACGCGACCCGCAAGATACACGGCATGGGCAGGCGCGACAAGCTTCTGCTCCGGATCACATCGCTTCTTTCAGACTGCGGAAGATATGTTTCGATAGAAGCCGGTGCGGAGTGCGGATACGATATCATCATGGCGACGGAGATCATCGGACTGTCGCATGCTGAGCGTGAGGTCGTGGCAAACATCGTAAGGTTCAACAAGATGCCCTTCAAGTATTACAGCGAGCTTGCGGCGGATTCGCTCATCGATAAGTCGAGTTACCTTAAGGTGGCAAAACTGTCTGCGCTCTTCAGGATAGCGGACGGCATTTGCAGAAGCTACCGCACAAAAGTGAACGACGTAAGGTTTGCGATCAAAGGCAATGAACTTGTCATAAATGTTTACACGGTGGATGACATAGACCTTGAGCAGGGATTTTTCTTCAGGAAGGCATCGCTGTTCGAGGAAGTGTTCTCGATAAGACCGGTGCTTAGATATAAGAGGAGGTAGGCTTTTCATGAGCAGATTTGACGATAAGTCATATTATGTAAACCGAGAACTTTCCTGGCTGATGTTCGACGAAAGAGTGCTGGGAGAGGCGACGGACACCGGCAATCCTCTTATGGAAAGGCTCAAGTTCCTGTCGATCACCGCATCAAACCTCGACGAATTCTTTATGGTAAGGGTTGCCTCCCTTATAGACATGCAGCATGCCGGATACAACAAGAAGGATATCGCCGGAATGACTACGGACCAGCAGCTGTCCGCCATCAGCGCCAAGACCCACGAACTTGTGGACACGCAGTATTTTGTCCTTATGCGTACGCTCCTTCCTCTGATGGAAGCCTACGGGATAAGGCTTATCACGCGTCATGAGGACCTTAGCGAATTGGAGTGCGAGTATGTTGACAGATACTTCGAGGAGGAAGTATATCCGGTGCTCACGCCTATGGCGGTCGACTCTTCGAGGCCGTTCCCGCTTGTGCGAAACCAGACCCTGAACATAGGAGCCCTTATCGGGAAAAAAGGAGAAGAGTCCCGTGATTTTGCCACCGTTCAGGTGCCCGGAGGACTTGACCGGATCGTAGAGATAAAGATCGACAGAGTGGATCCGCAAAGCGGGGAAAATCCTTCCGCGGGTCTTCGGACGTTCATATTGTTAGAGGAAGTCATCGAGCGGAACATGCAGAAGCTCTTCCTCAATTACGATGTTTTCTGCGCATATCCGTACAGGATCATGAGAAATGCCGACCTTACGATCGATGAGGAAGAGGCAGCCGATCTCCTTAAGGAGATCGAAAAACAGATAAAGCGGCGCCAGTGGGGAGAGGTCATCAGACTTGAGGTCGCCGACGACATCGATCCGGGGCTCATGGAAATATTGAAGAAGGAACTGTCGGTCCGCGAGGACAGCATTTACAGGATACCCGGGCCGATCGACCTTACGTTCCTTATGAAGATGTATTCTCTTCCCGGATTTGAGAGCCTGAAGCGGGACGGCCATGTGCCCGCGCCTGTTCGTGAGATACACGACGGCAACGATATATTCGAAGCGATAAGGTCGCACGATATACTCATGCATCATCCCTACCAGACCTTTGATCCCGTGATCGATTTTGTAAAGAGCGCGGCCAAGGATCCGGATGTTCTTGCGATCAAGCAGACGCTCTACCGTGTCAGCGGTAACTCGCCGATCATCGCGGCGCTTGCCGAGGCTGCCGAAAACGGCAAGCAGGTCACGGTTCTCGTTGAATTAAAAGCTCGTTTTGATGAAGAGCATAACATCGTCTGGGCTCGTAAACTTGAAAAATCAGGGTGCCACGTTATCTACGGACTGGTAGGTCTGAAGACGCACTGCAAGATAACGCTGGTCGTGCGGCGCGAGGATGACGGCATCCGCAGATACGTGCATCTGGGTACCGGAAACTACAATGACTCTACCGCAAAGCTGTATACGGACCTGGGACTTCTGACTTGCGCCGAACAGATAGGTGAGGATGCGACCGCCGTGTTCAATATGCTCAGCGGTTATTCGGAGCCTTTGTACTGGAACAGACTGTCGCTTGCACCTCTCTGGCTCAAGGACAGATTCCTTCATCTGATCGAACGCGAGGAAAGAAACGCTCTTGAGGGCAAGCGCAGCCACATCGTTGCAAAGGTCAATTCCATATGCGACAGGGAAGTGATCCGTGCCCTGTATTCGGCATCGTGCGCGGGCGTTAAGATAGAACTCATAGTCCGCGGCATCTGCTGCTTAAAGCCCGGTATAAAGGGAGTTTCCGAAAACATAACGGTAAGATCGATCGTGGGTGATTTTCTCGAACACAGCAGGATATTCTATTTTGAGAATGCCGGAAACAGTGAAGTTTACTGCGGATCGAGCGACTGGATGCCGAGAAATCTGCAGCGCCGTGTGGAGATCATGTTCCCGATACTTGACGAAAAGCTAAAGGAGAGAGTAATTTATATACTCGAGACACTTCTTGCCGATACGGTAAAGGCAAGGATCGAACTGCCCGACGGAACATACGAGCGGCTCGACAAGCGCGGGCGTGAGCTGATATGTGCCCAGGAAGAGTTCATAAAAGAAGCCGACGGTCTTGTTGACAGGCCGGATCCGGTCGAGAACAGCAGAGTGTTCATACCTATTGTATAAGGAGACTGATATGTACGATAAGGACGTTATCAATTGTTTTCTCGAAAACCAGCACCAGTTATTTGATGAGGATGTGGCATCGACTCCCGAGGAGGCCCAGGATTTTCTCGAGGATTCAATGGCAGAAGTTGTTGACAGCCTCGAAGAGGTCATAGAGTATTTCGATGAGATGGGTGTTGATACAGACGGTCTTTCCGCCGAGGAGATCGAGCAGCAGGCCGAAGTTTTCCGCCTTCCCGACGGACGCTACCTGGTGGTCAACGCATAATATGTCACGCCCGCTTCGCGGACCTGACATGAGACAACACCTCCGTCCCCCAGTCTCAAAAAATGAGACAACACCTCCGTCCCCCAGTCTCAATAAGGAGAGAATGAAATGATAAGTGCAAACAATGTAACATACAGGGTTGGAAAGAAGGCCCTGTTCGAAGACGTGAACATCAAGTTCACGGAAGGAAACTGCTACGGACTTATCGGCGCGAACGGTGCCGGCAAGTCCACTTTTCTGAAGATACTGTCGGGTGAGCTTGACACGACGAACGGTGATATCGCGATCACTCCCGGCCAGAGACTGTCCGTGCTGGAGCAGGATCACTTCAAGTACGACGATCATACGGTGATGGATACTGTAATCATGGGCAATCAGCATCTGTACGATGTGATGAAGGAAAAGGATGCGATATATGCCAAGGAGGATTTTTCCGATGAGGACGGAATCCGGGCCAGCGAACTCGAAGCGGAGTTTGCTGAGATGGACGGATGGGAAGCCGAGTCAAATGCGGCAACCCTTCTTAACGGGCTCGGCATTGAGACCGAGCTTCATTACAGCCTCGTCGGCGACCTTGCAGGCCCGCAGAAGGTCAAGGTCTTGCTTGCAAGAGCACTTTTCGGCTCTCCCGACATATTGCTCCTTGATGAGCCGACCAACCATCTCGATCTTGATGCGATCGAATGGCTTGAAGAATTCCTTATCAATTTTGACAACACAGTCATAGTCGTATCGCACGACAGATATTTTCTGAACAAGGTGTGCACGCATACCGCGGATATCGATTACGGCAAGATCCAGCTGTATGCCGGCAACTACGATTTCTGGTATGAGTCCAGCCAGCTCCTCATCCAGCAGATGAAGGAGGCCAACAAGAAGAAGGAAGAAAAGATCAAAGAGCTCCAGGAATTCATCTCGAGATTTTCGGCGAACGCTTCGAAGTCCAAGCAGGCAACGAGCCGTAAGAGGGCACTTGAAAAGATCGAGCTTGACGAGATCAAGCCCTCGAGCCGTAAATACCCGTACATTGATTTTCGCCCCGACAGGGAGATCGGAAACGAAGTCCTCACCGTTGAAGGCATCAGCAAGACGATCGACGGCGTAAAGGTGCTCGACAACATCTCGTTCATTCTCGGACATGATGACAAAGTCGCGTTTGTCGGTGCTAACGAACTTGCCAAGACGACACTGTTCAAGATCCTCATGGGCGAACTCGAGCCCGATGAGGGAACGTACAAGTGGGGCGTTACGACGTCTCAGGCATATTTTCCGCGGGATTATACCGAGGAATTCAACCATGATTACACGATAACCGACTGGCTGACCGGATACTCACCCGTCAAGGATGTAACGTATGTCAGGGGATTTTTGGGCAGGATGCTCTTCCCCGGCGAAGACGGCGTCAAGAAGATCAACATCCTCTCGGGAGGAGAGAAGGTCAGGTGTCTTCTGTCCAAGATGATGATAAGCGGTGCTAACGTGCTTATCCTCGATGAGCCTACGAACCATCTCGACATGGAGTCGATCACGGCGCTCAACAACGGGCTGATCAAGTTCCCGGGCGTGATCTTATTTGCGTCGCATGACCATCAGTTCGTGCAGACGACCGCAAACCGCATCATGGAGATCCTCCCCGAAGGACAGATGATCGATAAGATCACGACATACGATGAGTATCTCGCAAGCGATGAGATGGCCAGAAAGAGGTTCGTATACACTGCGAACAAGGAAGACGATGAGAACTAAGATCTTTTTCTCGGATCTTGACGGCACGCTTCTTGATGATGACAAGAACGTAAGCGAAAAAGATCTTGCATCGATATATTCCATGCTTGATATGGGGCACAGATTTGTCATCGCTACAGGCCGCCCCATCTTCAGCGCAAAGCTGGTCGCAAAAAACCTTAAGCTCTACCGGGAGGGGATATTCATCGCTGCATCAAACGGCGGCGTGATCTATGAATGCGGGGCAGAGAAGATCATTTCATCAAGTTGTCTCGATCCCGATACTGTCGATATGCTCTTTCGCGCAGCGCTCTTAGAAGGACTGTCGGTGCATACGTATACGGATGATTTTGTCGTATCGGTTGTAAAGACACCCGAGATAGAAGCGTATACATCAAGGATAATGATGCCGTTCAAGATGCTGGGTTCGATCCCCGAGGATCTGCCCGCGCCTCCGCCGAAGCTTATCGTGATGTCGATAAAAGAGGGGAGCCGGAAGCGTCTTGAGGAGTTTGAAAGATCACACGCCGCACTTGTTGCCGGGCGGGCGCAGAGTGTGTTTTCAAATGATTTTCTCCTTGAGTACCTGCCGCTGGGCGTATCAAAGGGAAGGGCGCTCGAGGTTCTGTGCGATCTTCTCGGTATTCCGGCCTCCGATTCGATCGCTGCCGGGGATGAGGCAAACGACATCCCCATGCTTGAGGCTGCGGGAGTCGGCGCGGTGATGTTTAACGGTACCGACGAGGCAAAATCACATGCCGACTATGTGGCCGCACATTCAAATAATGAGAGCGGAGTGTCGGAGATAATAGAAAAATTCGTGCTCGGATAAGCCTAAATAAGGCTTGTATATAAGATAACACTTGGTGTATAATCATTGATTGGAAAGAAATAGCGTATTTACGCACTTTTATAAAGGAGAAAAAACGTGAGAAAGCAAAACGACATTATCAGAATCCTGATCTTTGTTTTTGCAGCATTGATCGCATTACTGGTCATCGGCGGAGGGATCTACCTGTTCTCTGCGAGCAAGAAGCTCAAGGCCATAGCGCTTCAGCCCGATTTTTCCGAGACGAGTCTTGAAGTTGGGACCCAGTACACGTTCACGATCAACACGACACCCAAGAAGGCGAGCATCAAGAAGGCCACATGTGTCGTTGACGATCCGACGAGCTCGTTTGAGATAAGCGACAGCGGTAAGGCAGTGCTTACGACGGGTATGAATGAAGGTAATGTTACCGTATACATCGAGTGCAAGGATATAAAATCACAGGTTCTGACATTTTCGATAGTCGATTCGGTCGCACGTGCACAGGCAGAGGCAGCTGCCCAGGCTGAGGC
Source organism: Lachnospiraceae bacterium (assembly GCA_017526745.1). Classification (GTDB taxonomy): domain Bacteria; phylum Bacillota; class Clostridia; order Lachnospirales; family Lachnospiraceae; genus UBA2868. The sequence continues at coordinate 12,483 of JAFXQX010000007.1, forward strand.
GCAGAAGGCCGAGGAAGAAGCAAAGCTGGCTGAGGAAGAAGCGGCAGCAGCTGAGGCTGCAGCCAAGAAATATGTGAAGGCTACAGGCGATGACGTTAACGTCAGATCCACAAACTCAACGGACGGCGATGTGCTCGGCAAGGCCAAGAAGGGTGATATGTTCGAGAAGGTCGAAGATGTAGACGACTGGACACATATCATGTACAAGGGCCAGGACGGATACATGAAGACCGAGTTTTTGACAGAGATCTCCGAGGAAGAGTACCAGGAAGGTGCGACGTCAGAAGGCGAGTCAGAGACGGCTGAGGCAGACACGAAGAAGGACGAAAAGAAGGAAGAAAAGAAGACCGAAGCAGCCGCTGAGGAAAACAACGAAGAAAATAACGAAGAGAAGAAGACCCAGTCCAAGGAAGAAGCTGAGGCAAAAGCGGCAGCCGATGCAGCCAAGGCTGCGGAGGATGCTCAAAAGGCAGCAGAAGAGGCAGCGGCAGCAGTTGCTGCAGCAGCAGCGGCTCAGCCGGCAACATACAACCTGTGCGGAGTCAATCTTACAGCCAGCCAGTATCACAAGATCCTCGATATGTGGAAATACGCAACACCGAACGGAACGGATGAGGAAGCAAAGGCATTCCATGAAGCCCACCATTCGGCAGGCGACATCCAGAACATCATCCAGAGCTACGGAATCCAGTAATTATAAACTGAGACAGTGAGACAGGGGGACGGAGACTGAGACAGGGGGACGGAGGTATTGTCTCAATTAATTGAGACAATACCTCCGTCCCCCTGTCTCAGTCCGTCCCCCTGTCTCAATATTTGGTATTGCAATATGGAACGATTAGTGTTACTATATCATTTGAATTATGGAAGTAGGTATGAAGTGAGCTGTCCGCAGCTCACTTCATTTAGTGTAGGAGGTCTTATGGCTAAGAAGGATGAGATCGAGCGTTACACTGAGGGACTGCTGGAGCCGATCCTTGACGAGTTCGGATTCGAACTGTGGGATGTTGAGTACGTAAAAGAACGGGATGAGTGGTTTCTGCGCGTATACATCGACAAGGAAGGCGGGATCATGATCGACGACTGTGTCGATGTCTCGAGGAAACTGTCCGACGCCCTCGACGTGGACGACCGGATAGACGATGCGTACACTCTCGAGGTCAGCTCCCCGGGCCTTGGCAGGAAGCTTGTCAAGGACAGGGAATACACCCTCAGCATCGGAAGAGACGTGGACGTTAAGTTCTACAAGGCAAAGGACGGATCCAAGGAGATCCGCGGAAAACTTACCGCCTTTGACAAGGATACGGTCACGATAGAGCAGACGGAGGGAAAATCACCCCCAACCGCCCTTACGATCCCGAGAAGCGAGATCGCAACCGTAAAGCTGTCCGTGGATTTTTGAAACCGAGACAGAGGAACTGTGAGAAAATGAGACAACACCTCCGTCCCCCAGTCTCAAAAGCAGATAAAGAATAAAGGAGAGAATAAAAGAAAATGGCAAAGAAGGAAGTACAAAAGGAAGACAGCGGAAAAGAGCTCCTTATGGCTCTTGACATACTGGAGAAGGAAAAGGACATCAGCAAAGAGACGATGTTCGAAGCGATCGAGATGTCAATCCTGACCGCATGCAAGCAGCATTTCGGCAAGTCCGACAACATGCGCGTTGAGATCGACAGACAGACGGGCCAGTTCAAGGTGTTCGCGCAGAAGAAGGTCGTAATGAAGCCCGAGGATACCGTTGCCGAGATCGCAAAGGAAGAGGCCAAAAAGATCGTACCCGGCGTTAAGGTCGGAGACGTTATCGATGTTGAGATAGAGAGCAAGGACTTCGGACGTATCGCAACGACGAATGCGAAGAACGTGATCCTTCAGAAGATACGTGAGGAAGAACGCTCCGTGGTCGTCAAGACGTTCAAGGACAAGGAAAGAGGCGTTGTCACAGGCGTTGTTCAGCGCTATGTCGGCAGAAACGTCTGCATCGATCTCGGAAAAGCGGATGCATTCCTTCCCGAATCCGAGCAGATACCGAGAGAAAACCTGCGCATCAACGACCGCGTCAAGGTTTATGTTGTCGAGGTCAAGGACAACAACCGCGGGCCCAGGATCTCCGTTTCACGTACACATCCGTTCCTTGTCAAGTGCCTGTTCGAGGCGGAAGTATCCGAGATCAGGGACGGAAGCGTAGAGATCAAATCGATCGCGCGTGAGGCCGGAAGCCGTACCAAGATGGCTGTCTGGTCCAACAACCCTGATGTTGATCCCGTCGGCGCCTGTGTCGGCATGAACGGTACGAGAGTCAACGCCGTTGTCGATGAGCTTCGCGGCGAGAAGATAGATATCATCTGCTGGGATGACAACCCCGGTATTTTGATAGAGAACGCACTCTCACCCGCAAAGGTAGTGTTCGTCATCGCTGACAGCGATGAAAAATCAGCCAAGGTCGTCGTTCCCGATGACCAGCTTTCCCTTGCCATCGGTAAGGAAGGCCAGAATGCAAGGCTGGCTGCAAAGCTTACCGGATTCAAGATCGACATCAAGTCCGAGACTCAGGCCAAGGATACTCCGGGCTTCCGTCTTGAGGATTACTATGATGAAGACGGCGAGTACGAAGAAGATTACGAAGAAGGCGAGTACGTGGACGGCGAGTACGAAGAAGGCGAATACGAAGAGGAATACGCTGAAGAAGAGTACGCCGAAGAGGAGCTGCCCGAAGAGACAGAAGGCGGCGCAGAAGAAGATAACACCGAAGAAGCCGGAGAAGAATCTGAATGAGACCGGACCCTGTATTGCAGCTTCTGGGACTGGCCCAGAAAGCCGGATGCGTCAAAAACGGAGAGTTCATGACGGAAAGCACCATCAAGGAAGGAAAGGCATGGCTCTGTATAACGGCAAAGGACGCTTCGGCCAATACGAGGAAAAAGTTTTCCGATGCATGCTGTTACCGCAACGTTGCCTATATGGAGTATTCAGATAAGGAGACGCTCGGACATGCGATCGGAAAAGAATTCCGCTCATGCCTGTGCATAACCGATCAGGGTTTTGCAAGGCAGATTCAGATCAAAACGGATCAAAACGGAGGTAGTGATTAATGGCAAAGATCAAAGTACATGAAATAGCAAAAGAATTTGAGATAAAAAGCAGTGATGTAATCGCCGTGCTTGCCGAAATGGGAATAGAAGGCAAGGCACCCGCTTCGGGTCTTGAGGATGATACGGCAGAGGCTCTTCGCAAAAAGCTGTCAAAAAAGAGCGCACCCGCTAAGGAGACAGGCGGAAACAAGAGCGAACCCGCAAAGGAGACAGCTGCCCCAAAGAGCACGGAAGAAAAGAGCACGGAAGAAAAGAGTCCGGTAAAAAAGACGGTCAAAAAAGCAGCACCTGCAGGGGCCGCACCCGCCGGCCAGACTCCGGTCAAAAAGAAAAAGCCGATAATAGTAGTTTCATCCGCCAGGAACGGGCAGGTCATCAGCAGACCCGGCGCCCAGCCGCAGCGCGGATCCATGCCACAAAGAAGCGGTGCATCAAGAGGCATCATAAAGCCGACGGTACCTACAACGGCTGAAAGAGCAGCAAGATATGCAGAGAACAATCAGGGAGGCGATAAAGATCGGTTACGTAGAGCAGGCGCTACGCCTAAAAAAGAAGTTACACAGACTGATAAAAGCGATGTCGCTGCTGCTGGGATCAACAGCAGTCCTGCTGGCAGTAATACTGGAGCTGCTCCGGCAGCGAGACCGGCGCAAAGCGCAGCAAAACCCGCAGGAAACAGCAGACCTTCAGGAGATAACAGAGGCGCAGATCAGCGTCCCGCAAAAGGCGAACGCCGCGGCGGAATAGTCATCAACCAGGGAAGAGGTTTCAACGCATCGGGCGACTCCAAGGACAGCAATAATAACAATAACAGAAGAGGCGCGAGTGACAGAAAAGGAAACACTTCCAAGGATAAGAACAAGAAGGACCGTATATTCGAGAATGAGGACGGGTTCAAAGGCGGCAAGCAAGTAAAGGGCAAAGGCGGAAAACTCCCCGTACGTCCCGAGCAGAAGAAGCCCGAGCCCGAGGAGGAGAAGATCAAAGTCATCACTCTTCCCGAGACGATCACGATCAAGGAACTTGCAGATAAGATGAAGATCCAGTCTTCACAGATCATCAAGAAACTGTTCCTCCAGGGCAAGGTCGTTACCGTCAACGAAGAGATATCATATGAAGAGGCCGAAGAGATCGCGGTCGAATATGATATCCTCTGTGAGAAGGAAGTTGTGGTCGATGTTATCGAAGAACTCCTTCGCGAGGAAGAAGAGGATCCGAAGGATATGACACCTCGTCCGCCCGTAATATGCGTTATGGGACACGTTGACCACGGTAAGACATCACTCCTTGATGCGATCAGGAATACGAAGGTCATCGAAGGCGAGGCCGGCGGCATCACGCAGGCTATCGGTGCTTATGTTGTTGATGTTGGAGGGCGGAAAATCACCTTCCTCGACACTCCCGGCCATGAAGCATTTACGGCTATGCGAATGAGGGGTGCCAACGCAACGGATATCGCGATACTTGTTGTTGCGGCCGATGACGGTGTAATGCCCCAGACTGTCGAGGCAATAAACCATGCCAAGGCAGCGGGCATCGAGATCATTGTTGCCGTAAACAAGATCGATAAGCCTTCAGCAAACATAGACAGGGTAAAACAGGAACTTTCCGAATACGAGCTCGTATCCGAGGACTGGGGCGGAAGCACGGTGTTCGCACCCGTATCCGCCAAGACCGGTGAAGGTATCAAGGAACTTTTGGAGATGATACTTCTTACGAGCGATATACTTGAACTTAAGGCAAATGCCAACAGGCGTGCAAGGGGTATGGTCATCGAGGCACAGCTCGACAAGGGCCGCGGACCCGTTGCCACCGTTCTTGTACAGAAAGGTACGCTCAAAGTCGGTGATTTTATCGCCGCAGGCGCATCTCACGGTAAGGTCAGGGCCATGATCGACGACAGCGGCCGCCGCGTCAAGGAAGCCGGTCCTTCCACACCCGTAGAGATACTCGGACTTAACGACGTTCCGGGCGCCGGAGAAGTGTTCGTATCTCTTGATTCCGACAAGGAAGCCAAGAACTTTGCGGACACGTTCATCGCACAGAACAAGGTAAAACTTCTCGACGATACCAAGGCGAAGGCCAAGATGTCGCTTGAAGGGCTGTTCTCCAAGATACAGGAGGGTAACCTCAAGGAGCTCAACCTCATCCTCAAGGCCGACGTACAGGGTTCGGTTGAGGCTGTCAAGGAATCGCTCCTGAAACTTTCCAACGATGAAGTTGTTGTCAAGGTCATCCACAACGGTGTCGGCGCGATCAACGAGTCGGATGTCATCCTGGCAAGCGCATCAAATGCGATCATCATCGGATTTAACGTACGTCCCGATGCGACCGCCAAGGCAACAGCCGAGACCGAAGGCGTTGATATCAGGCTTTATGATGTCATCTACAAGGCGATCGAGGATGTCGAGGATGCAATGAAGGGCATGCTCGATCCGATATTCGAGGAGAAAATCATCGGACATGCGGAGATCCGCCAGATATTCAAAGCGAGCGGCATAGGAAACATAGCCGGCGCATATGTGCTTGACGGCATAATGCAGCGCGGAAGCCTTATAAGGATCACCAGGGAAGGCGAGCAGATCTACGAAGGAAAGCTTGCATCATTGAAGCGCTTCAAGGACGATGTTAAGGAAGTTAAGACCGGCTTCGAGTGCGGTCTCGTATTTGAAGACTTCGGTGATTTTGAGGAGCTTGATGTTGTAGAAGCCTACATCATGGTAGAGGTACCCAGAAAATGAGAAAGAACAGCATCAAGAACACGAGGATAAATGCCGAGGTTCAAAAAGAGCTGGCAAACCTCATCAGGGGCGAGATCAAGGATCCGAGGATCGCACCGATGACATGCGTTACGGATGTCGAGGTTGCACCCGACCTTAAAACATGCAAGGTATATATTAGCGTTCTCGGAGATGAGCAGGCAAGGCAGCAGACCATGGAAGGCCTTGAGAGGGCCGAAGGGTTCCTGCGGCACCAGCTTGCCGAAACGTTAAACCTTCGCAACACGCCTACGCTCCGCTTCATACCAGATACGTCAACGGAATACGGTATGGCGATGTCGCAGAAGATAGACGAGGTTATGGCACCTATCCATGAAAGGGATAATGAATGAATCTTCTAAAGGAAACAGCCGGCGCAAAAAGCGTTGCGATAGCGGGGCATATAAGGCCTGACGGGGACTGCATCAGCTCTACCCTTGCGGTAAGGGCATATCTTTTAAACGCCAGGCCGGACCTTAAAGTGACAGTGTTCACACAGGACAATCCTCCGACGATCTTTTCGTATCTTGAAGGATATGGCGACATGAACCTTACATATTCGCCGAAGGAAAAATACGATGTTTTCATCTCTCTTGACGCAAGCTCTCCGGACAGGCTCGGTGAAGCTCTGTGGTTTTTTGATGAGGCGGACAAGACCATATGTGTTGACCATCACGAGACCAATCCGGGATTTGCAGATGTGAACGAGATCGACCCCGATGCCTGCTCCACTTGCGAGGTGTTGTACGATACCTTTGATAAGGAGCATATAAACGATGCGGTAGCAGAGTGCCTCTTCTCCGGCATCGTGCATGACTCCGGCGTATTTCAGTACTCCAACATGAGCAAGCACAGTTTCAACATAGTCGGAGAGCTTATCGGATATGATTTTGACGGACCGAAGATAATACGAGAGACGTTTTATGAAAAATCATACGTCCAGAATCAGATCCTGGGGCGGGCACTTCTTGAAAGCATTCTGTTCATGGACGGCAGATGCATTGTAAGCATGGTCGACCGGAAGATGATGGATTTCTACAATGTCCTGCCCAAGCATCTTGACGGCATAGTCAACCAGCTCAAGAACACGCGAGGTGTCGAGGTCGCGATATTCATGTACGAGATGGGCACGCAGCGCTTTAAAGTCAGCATGCGGTCGAACGGGCTCGTAAACGTTGCAAAGATAGCAATGCTCTTCGGAGGTGGCGGGCACGACAGGGCAGCGGGCGTTGAAATGAACGGGACATATTACGACATCATAAATGCTCTGTCCCGGGAGATCGCCAAACAAATGTAGGGAATGCCCGAACGTCCTAATGTCCGATAAATATGATAAACGGAATAATCGTAATCAATAAGGAAAAAGGCTATACGAGCCACGATGTGGTTGCCCGGCTCCGCGGTATACTTCATACGAAAAAGATAGGCCATACCGGAACGCTCGATCCGATGGCGGAAGGTGTCCTGCCGGTCTGTGTCGGAAATGCGACAAAACTGTGCGACATGCTGTCAGGCGGTGACAAGGAATATGAGGCTGTCATGCTTCTTGGCAGCACATACGATACGCTGGATGTTACCGGAACACTTCTTGAGAAACGAGAAGTTATGTCAACCGAGGAAGAGATAGCAGAGGCGGTAAGATCATTTATCGGAGGTTACGACCAGGTGCCTCCGATGTATTCTGCCAAGAAGGTCGACGGAAAGAAACTGTACGACCTTGCAAGAAGCGGCGTTACGATCGAAAGAAAGCCGGTTTTCGTAAATATATACGATATCTGCATACTGTTTACCGACCTTCCGAGGGTAGGTATCCGGGTGAGGTGCGGCAAGGGCACATATATCAGGTCCCTGATCGATGATATAGGCAGAAAGCTCGGATGCGGAGCTTCGATGGAGTCGCTGGTCCGTACCGCATCGGGAGAATACTCAATAAATAACGCATATCTTCTTTCGGACATTGAAAAAGCGATGGAAGAAGACAAGATATCAGATGTTATTACAACGTTGGATGAGGTATTTGCAGACCTTCCGAGGTTTGACGCCTCCCCTTCCGTATCCAAACTTGTCAGAAACGGCAACGTCCTTGACGGCAGGACCGTAAGGGCAGCCGGGGAGGATCTTAAGATGGACGGGGGCGGCATGATAAGGGTATACGATGCAGCAGACAAGCTCTGCGGCATATACGAATATAAAATAGCGGACGATATCTTTAAACCATACAAGATGTTTTTAAGCCCGTAGGATGCATAACATGGATATCATAACAGGAACGACCGAATTTAATATCCCCGAGGAAACCGTAGTCTCGATAGGAAAGTTTGACGGTGTCCACAAAGGACATCTGTCCATCCTGAAAAGGATGAAGGAATATATCAGAAGAGGCTATAAGCTGTGTATCCTTACATTTGACATTCCGCCGTCGAGTCTCGGATTCGGAAACGATAAGGGTGTGCTCTATACCAATTCCGAAAAGAGAAAGGCATTCGGGGAGCTTGATATCGATTATTATGTCGAGTTTCCGTTTTACGAGAAAACAGCATCGATCCCGGCAAGGGATTTTATAGAAGAGTTCATTACCGACAGGCTTCATGCCAAGGCAGTCGTTGTCGGAGAGGACTGCACGTTCGGACAGGGGGCCGCAGGCAATGCGCAGATGCTCCGTGACTTTGGCCCGCTGTATGATTACGAGGTTGAGATCATCAGGAAGATCAAGGACGGCCGCAGGGAGATAAGCTCCACTTATCTTAAGGAACTGCTTTCGGAAGGCAGGGTAAAAAAGATCAGGGATATATCGTTTCGTCCCTACTTTATCAGCGGCAGGTTCAGGCGTGACCCTGTCGGCGCCGGCTCCAATATATGGTACTACGTCATGGATATCCCCGAGGAGAAGACCATGCCTCTTGGCGGCGTGTACTATTCGAAGGCGGTATACGAGGATGAGTCATACGACGCCATCACTAACGTCAGGACCGATAACAGAACACTCGAAACATACATATATGGAGGAGTCAGGGGCATTCAAAGAGGAGAGGTCTCGATAGCGCTTCTTGATTTCAAACGCGAGGAGATCAAATTCTACAAGAATTCCGACCTTAACAGGAAGATCAAGGAAGATATATTCGAAGGCCAGAAGTGGCACAAGGAAAATGCCATCGCTTCGACGTGATCATTCGCCGTGATCCTGGCAATTTTTTGTTTACAACGCCATATGGCTGTGGTAGAATATCACATGTTGCGAAAACCTGTACCCCGGTAAAGGATCACGTACCTTATCGTGGTGCATGGGGCTGATCGAAAAGGGCAATGCCCGAGGAGGAAAATATGATCACAAAAGAAAAGAAAGCTGCTATCATGCAGGAATACGCAAGAGTCCCCAATGATACGGGCTCACCGGAAGTTCAGGTAGCCGTTCTTACGGCAAGGATCGCTGAACTTACGGAACACTTAAAGGCCAATCCCAAGGATCATCACTCGGCAAGAGGTATGTACAAGATGATCGGTCAGAGGAGAGGACTTCTGGATTATCTTAAGAAGAAAGATATCGACAGATATCGTACTCTTATTGAGAAGCTTGGCATCAGGAGATAATCATCATATAAAAGGGACGGTCATTAACTGCCGTCCCTTTATGTGATTTTTATAAAGTCGTTATCCGCATATATGGGATGGATGACGACCGGTAGCAGGTGGAGCCGCAGAATGGCTCCTGGTAGAAGAAGGAGAGAAAAATGTACAAAAGCTATTCAATGGAACTTGGTGGACGTACACTCACCGTTGATGTGGGAAGAGTTGCGAAGCAGGCTAACGGCGCCGCACTCATGCACTACGGTGATACAACTGTACTATCCACTGCAACAGCATCGGAAAAGCCCAGGGAAGGTATCGACTTTTTCCCGTTAAGCGTCGAATTCGAAGAGAAGATGTACGCTGTCGGAAAGATACCCGGAGGCTTCAACAAACGTGAGGGTAAGGCCAGCGAGAATGCCGTTCTGACGGCCCGCGTTATCGACCGCCCCATGAGACCTCTTTTCCCCAAGGATTACAGAAATGACTGTACCTTAAATAACCTCGTTCTGTCGGTTGATCCCGAGTGCCGCCCGGAACTTGTCGCAATGCTCGGTTCGGCGATCGCCACATGCATTTCCGACATTCCGTTTGACGGCCCCTGTGCCACAACACAGATCGGAATGATCGACGGACACTTCATCGTTAATCCTTCACAGGAACAGTGGAAGAACGGTGATCTTAACCTTACGGTCGCATCGACAAAACAGAAAGTCATCATGATCGAGGCAGGCGCCAACGAGATACCTGAGGACAAGATGATAGAGGCCATTTACAAGGCTCACGACATCAACCAGGAGATCATCGCTTTCATAGATAAGATCGTAGCCGAAATGGGTAAGCCCAAGCATGAATATACGAGCTGCGCCATCCCTGAGGAGCTTTTTGCCGCTATCCGTGAGGTATGTCCTCCCGACCAGATGGAGACAGCCGTATTTACGGATGACAAGCAGACACGTGAAGCCAATATCAGAGACATCACGGCAAAGTGCGAAGAGAAGTTCGCAGATAACGAAGAGTGGCTCGCAATACTGGGCGAAGCGATCTACCAGTACGAAAAGAAGACGATACGTAAGATGATCCTGAAAGATCACAAGCGTCCCGACGGCCGCGAGATCACACAGATCCGTCCTCTTGCGGCTGAGGTTGACCTCATCCCCAGGGTACACGGCAGCGCGATGTTCACACGCGGACAGACACAGATCTGTGATATCACGACACTCGCACCGCTTTCAGACATGCAGAAGGTTGACGGACTTGACTCGTTTGAGACTTCAAAGAGATATATCCATCATTACAACTTCCCGTCATATTCGGTAGGTGAGACCAAGCCTTCAAGAGGTCCCGGACGACGCGAGATCGGACACGGGGCACTTGCAGAGCGAGCGCTCATCCCTGTGCTTCCTTCAGAGGAAGAGTTCCCTTATGCGATCCGCTGCGTATCGGAGACATTTGAGAGTAACGGTTCGACCTCAATGGCCAGCACATGCGCAAGCTGCATGTCGCTCATGTCAGCGGGCGTTCCGATCAAGAAGATGGTCGCAGGTATCTCCTGCGGACTCGTGACAGGTGATACGGATGATGATTTCGTACTTCTTACCGATATCCAGGGTCTTGAGGACTTCTTCGGAGATATGGACTTCAAGGTTACAGGTACAACGGACGGTATCACAGCCATCCAGATGGATATCAAGATCCACGGCCTGACACGTCCTATCGTGGAAGGTGCTATAGCAAGATGCCGCGAGGCAAGACTGTTCATAATGGACAACTGCATGAAGCCCGCGATCTCTGAGCCCAGACCTTCGGTCAACAAATATGCTCCCAAGATCGTTCAGATCAAGATCGATCCCGAGAAGATCGGTGATGTTGTCGGACAGCGCGGTAAGACGATCAATGCGATCATCGAGCAGTGCGGCGTAAGGATCGATATCACGGACGACGGAGCGGTAAGCATCTGCGGTACCGATAAGGAAGGCATGGACAGGGCTATCGAGCTCATTAAGATAATCACGACCGATTTCGAGGCCGGCCAGATCTTTACGGGTAAGGTCGTATCCATCAAGGAATTCGGCTGCTTCGTAGAGTTCGCACCGGGCAAGGAGGGAATGGTACACATTTCCAAGATCGCCAAGGAGAGGATCAACCACGTTGAAGATGTTCTCACACTCGGCGATACGGTTACCGTTAAGTGCCTCGGCAAGGATAAGATGGGCAGAATGTCCTTCTCCATCAAGGACGTCTGATCAGACAGGCCCGTCAGACCGTATCAGGGTCAATGACATGAAACATATTGCAGGGGACGCATCCAAATGGTGCGTCCCCTTTTTGTACCCATCCGTTTAGGGTAAATTGTCAGACAATTATATAAAAGAACGAGTGTATATCCGAAGGAGTCCGATAGGATTTCTGACGTTATAAAAGTTAAAATCACAATAAATCCCAACATATCCACAAATACCAGAATACACAAAAGACGATTTGATAAACGCGACATAGAGAATAACGCGTGGTATATAACCCGTAATTACGGGCAAAACTCAAATCGTGAGTTTTACATAATCTGATCTTTCGAACGAACTTTTGATGGACTGTTACAAAATGTGGATAAAATGATCAAATTATGTGAAATTCCGATAATTGATCATGGTGAAACATTTTTTCGCACAATTATACATACAATTCATATCTCCTGTTATTTGCCCCAAAACCTTAACAATGCCCGCCTTGTATGGTAGAATATATCGACCTTATCAATAGGATATACGGGGCCGGAAGGAGATGCCATATGTCAAAAAGAGTCGTGATTATCGTGATGGACAGTTTTGGGATCGGCGAGGAGCCTGATGCAGACCAGTTCGGAGACAAGGGTACAAATACATTGTTCTCGTGCACGAAGAGTGAGTTCTTTCATGCCCCGAATCTTGCAAAGATGGGCCTTTTTGCCATTGAGGGCATCAAATGCGCCCGGGCTCTTCCCGAGCAGGATATAAAACCTGTCGGCACATACGCAAGACTGCGCGAAAAGTCGATGGGAAAGGATACAACGATAGGACACTGGGAGATCGCGGGGCTGATATCGCCCGAGCCGCTCCCTACGTACCCCAACGGTTTTCCTTTGGAAGTCATCGAGGCGTTTGAGAAGGAAACGGGACGCGGGACGCTCTGCAACCTGCCGTATTCCGGCACAAAGGTCATCAATGACTATGGAGATGAACACGTTAAGACAGGCAGATTCATCGTATATACATCAGCTGATTCGGTATTCCAGATAGCTGCACACGAAGATGTCGTGCCGCTTGAGGAACTGTATGATGCATGCCGCAAGGCCAGAGCCATACTTACCGGAAAGCACGGCGTGGGCCGCGTTATCGCAAGGCCTTTTGTCGGAGAAAGCGGCAACTATACGAGAACTACGAACAGACACGATTTTTCGCTTCTTCCTCCGAAGGACACGATGCTTGACGTGCTGCTCGCCAATAAGAAGGATGTTATAGGAATAGGAAAGATACACGACATATTCGCAGGACGCGGTCTTAGCGAGTATACATATACGACAGGTAACGAAGACGGCATAAACAAGACGCTGGAGTACCTCGATAAGGACTTTGACGGCCTGCTGTTCGTAAATCTGGTGGATTATGACATGCTCTACGGCCACAGAAGGGATATAGACGGTTATGCAAAGGCTGTAGCCTTTCTTGATGACAGGCTGCCTGATATCGTAAATAAGCTGAAGGACGACGATATCCTTATCATCACGGCCGATCACGGCTGTGATCCGGGATATCTTGCCACAACGGACCATACGAGAGAATATGTGCCCTTCCTTTGCTGCAGGAAGGACTTTGCGCCGGCGCAAGAGAAGCAGGATCTTGGCACAAGGCCGACGTTTGCGGATATAGCGGCCACGACCCTGACATATCTGGGGCTTCCCGAGTCCGAGATCTCCAAGGTGGCAGGGGATAACTTGTTGTAGATGGCGCCGTCGCCTGACAGGCTCCGCGCGCAAATACATCCCTCAGGATCAGAAGCTGTAACAATGTGGCGCTTGTTAACCGGCGCTAACAAATGATTTACAACATATAGTGGATGTAACACGTGATTGCCCGAATATAACACATGAAATAACAGTCATGTACTTCAAACAAAATGACAGAAAACTTAGACCGGCACGGTCAACGGATTTTGGCATATAAAATACGCATGTTATTAAACGATTTTCACATATTATACACAAGGATTTTCTATCATGTCTGACAAACAGCTTAAAAACGAAATTGAAAAAAGAAGGACATTTGCGATCATTTCGCATCCGGATGCAGGTAAGACGACTCTTACCGAAAAATTCCTCCTGTACGGAGGAGCCATAAACCTGGCAGGTTCCGTAAAGGGAAAAGCAACCGCAAGGCATGCGGTATCCGACTGGATGGAGATAGAGAAGGAAAGAGGTATATCGGTCACTTCTTCCGTTCTTCAGTTTAATTACGGAGGATTCTGCATAAACATACTTGATACCCCGGGCCACCAGGATTTTTCGGAGGATACATACCGGACGCTGATGGCAGCCGATTCCGCAGTTATGGTAATAGATGCCGCAAAGGGTGTCGAGCCTCAGACGAGAAAGCTTTTCAAGGTCTGTGCGATGAGAAAGATCCCGGTCTTCACTTTTATGAACAAGCTGGACCGTGATGCAAGGGATCCTTTTGAACTGCTCGATGACATAGAGAACGAACTCGGCATACCGACCTGCCCGATGAACTGGCCCATTGGTTCAGGAAAGGAATTCAAAGGCGTTTACGACAGGCAGGATGAGTGTGTCATAGTCTATTCCGATACACAGAAGGGTACAAAGGAAGGACATGCCGAGAGGATCCCGCTTTCAGACGAGGATGCCCTCCAAAAAGCTCTCGGAGAGTCTGCCTTTTCAAAACTTATGGAAGACGTCGAAATTCTTGACGGCGCCGGGAGCAGTTTTGACCAGGAGGAAGTGGATGCCGGGATGTTATCACCCGTATTTTTCGGATCGGCACTCACCAACTTCGGTGTTGAGATATTCCTGCAGTATTTCCTGAAGATGACGACGACACCGCTTCCGAGAAAAGCGGATATCGGACTGATCGATCCGGTATCAAATGATTTTTCCGCATTTGTGTTCAAGATACAGGCGAATATGAACAAGGCGCACCGCGACAGGATCGCTTTCATGCGCATATGCTCCGGCAAATTTACGGCGGGAATGGAAGTCTGGCACATGCAGGGCGACAAGGAGATGAGACTGTCCGCACCGCAGCAGATGATGGCGAGCGAGCGCCATATCGTTGACGAAGCGTATGCAGGCGACATCATCGGTGTTTTCGATCCGGGTATATTCTCGATCGGCGACACTGTATGTACCGCAGGCAATAAATTCGCATACGAAGGCATTCCGACATTTGCACCCGAGCATTTTGCAAGGGTCAGGCAGATGGATACGATGAAGCGCAAACAGTTCGTCAAGGGTATCACGCAGATCGCCCAGGAAGGTGCCATACAGATATTCAGGGAAATGAACACCGGACTGGAAGAGATAATCGTCGGCGTGGTCGGCGTCCTTCAGTTTGAAGTGCTCAAATACCGCCTTGAGAACGAATACAACGTTGAGATCAGGATGGATACGCTCCCTTATGAGCATATCAGATGGATAAAAGATACCGGGATAGATCCCGAAAAGATAACCGGAACTTCCGATATGAAGAAGGTCGTTGACATGAAGGACAGACCGCTTCTTCTGTTCGTTAACAGCTGGAGCATAGGCATGACATTGGACAGAAATGAGGGCCTGGAGCTTGAAGAGTTTTCGAGAAATTGATGCATTCCGAACAATATCATATGTTATAATAACGGCCCTTTTAGGCGGCTGCCTTGCCCTTTCCGGCTGCGATATCGATACCCTTGTATCAAAAGACGGCCCGAAGAATAAGAAAGCGGGCGTTATCGAAAGGAAAGGTGACAGTACAGGGGAAAGTGCGGCTTCCCCCGGTGCGATAACCGTGATCGATGTTAACGGTGATGAGCATGAGACCGAGGTCAGTGTCATCGAAGCGGGAGAGAATGAGGATAACAGCTCGACATCACTTCCCGAAAGAAGTCTTGCCCAGGTGGCACAGAACATCTCGATGTCGGATGATGAGAACTTTGCCTACAGTGAACTGTCCGAATCCGGCAAGACCTGCTATGCGGAGATATACTCCATCCTTACAGATATGCTCGAGAAGGTCGAACTGTCCAGCCGGGATACCGATGAGATAGATCAGGCATTTCGTGCCGTAATGGTAGATCATCCGGAGATATTTTACGTCAAGGGGTATTCGATAGGAAAATACATGAACGGTAAAATGCTCAAGAAGATCGTTTTCTCGGGCACATATACGATGGACAAGACTGTTGTCGAGAACAAGCAGAGCGAAGTGGAAGCATACGTTGATGATGTCGTCAGCGGATGTCCCAAAGGTGCGGGCGATTACGATAAGATAAAATATGTGTATGATTATCTCATAAGACATAATGAGTATGTTCCCGATTCCGAGAACAATCAGAACATATTAAGCGTCGTGGAGAACGGTAAGACCGTCTGTCAGGGATACACCAAGGCGATGCAGCTGATACTCGGAAGGATGGGGATATTCTGTACGCTTGTGAACGGGACCGCATGCGGTGCGAACGGCGTGCCCGATTCGGCCCAGCTTGCAAATGCGAAGGACGCGGAATGGGGCGGACACGTATGGAACATAGTAAAGTGCAACGGATTGTACTACAACATCGACGTCACCTGGGGTGATGCCGTCATAACGCTGATGAAGGATGACGGAACGCTCTCGCAGAACGTGGATGTCAATTATGAATTTTTCCTGGTCGATGATGCTACGCTCGATGAGACACATGCTCCGGAACCCGTTGTACAGATGCCGTACTGCAACTCCATGGAGGATAATTACTACAGACACGAAGGCCTTTACTTTACCGATATCAACAGCGACCAGTTCTATCGTGCGTTCGAGTCGGCGCTATCCTCAGGACAGACCGTGATGTATCTGAAGGCCAGTTCCGATGACGTTTACAGAAAGATCAAGGATCATCTCTTCGTCGAAGAGA
Source organism: Lachnospiraceae bacterium (assembly GCA_017526745.1). Classification (GTDB taxonomy): domain Bacteria; phylum Bacillota; class Clostridia; order Lachnospirales; family Lachnospiraceae; genus UBA2868. Next base: position 29,029 of record JAFXQX010000007.1, read on the forward strand.
ATATATTCAAATACATAGGTCGTACAAACGTCCGCTACGTGGAGTTTGCCGACAGGGATATGATAATGATTTCTCTATGAAAATCGCAGCGTTTATGTTAAAATCATTTGTATCGTGATTTTGGGCAGTATTCGGAGGTAATATCATGGAAGAAAACTATGCTGTTTGTGATGAAGTGCTCGGTGATGTCAGGATATCTGACGAGGTCGTGGCTAACATTGCGGTTATTGCGGCAGGTGAGATAGAAGGTGTTTCGTATGTTGTCGGAGACACCAAGCCCAACGAACTGAAGAACATCGTTGGTATGAAGAACTATTCCAAGGAGATCAGGGTTGAGGTCTGTGACAGGATCGTATCGGTCGATATGGCCATAGCAGTCAAGTACGGATTTTCACTTCCCACGGTCGGAAAGGCCGTACAGGAACGTGTAAGATCGTCGATCGAAAACATGACCGGCCTTGAGGTATCCGATGTAAATGTCCGCATAGCCTGTGTGGATCTCAAGTAAGGACCGGCGTATACCAGATGACCAGATCATTAGTAAGGGAGCATCTGTTCAAGCTCCTTTTCAGAATAGAGTTCAATTCGCCTGATGATATGCCCGAGCAGGTCCGGCTGTATTTTGAGGACGGTTTTGCCGACGAGGATCACAAAAGTACAGGATCCGATATCCCCGAAGAAGACAGGGAATACATAAAGGCCAGGTACGAGCGGATCATTGAGCTTCTTCCGAAGATCGATTCCGCGATCGACGGTTCGGCGAAGGGCTGGAGCATTGCACGTATAGGGAAGGTGGAACTGTCGATACTCAGGCTTGCCGTTTTTGAAATGCTCTATGATGACGACATTCCGGTCGGGGTAGCCATAGATGAAGCCGTGGAGCTGTCCAAGAAGTTCGGGCAGGATTCCTCATCATCATTTGTCAACGGGATACTGGCGTCGCTTGCTAAGTAGACTTGGTGGTTTCCCCTAACAGCATATTATGAATATTTACACTGTCGGGCAGATCAATGCCTATATAAAGAATATGTTCTCGCAGGATTACTTCCTGCATTCTGTTATCGTGTCGGGAGAGGTCAGCAATCTCAAGTACCACTCTTCAGGTCATATTTATTTCACGATGAAAGATGAATCAGGGGTACTGTCGGCCGTGATGTTTCGCAGCAATGCCGAAAGGCTGTCGTGGAAACTTGAAAACGGCGACAGGATAGAAGCGGCCGGATCCGTAGGCACATACGAACGGTCGGGAAGTTATCAGCTGTACGTTACTTCCGTTCAGAAGGCCGGTGCCGGTGCCATGCATGAGGAACTGATCCGGCTCAAAAAGAAGCTTTCGGAGATGGGCATGTTTGACAGCTCATATAAAAGACCCGTTCCGAAATACTGTTTCAGGATCGGTGTCGTAACGTCTCCCACGGGTTCCGTGATACACGATATCAGACAGGTCGCATACCGGAGAAATCCCGGGGCCGAGATAATACTTCGCGCCGCAAAAGTACAGGGCGACGGTGCGGCACAGTCCATAATCTCCGGGATAAGATCGCTTGCCGAAGATAATGTTGACGTTATCATAATCGGGCGCGGCGGGGGATCCGATGAGGACCTGTATGCGTTTAACGATGAAGAACTTGCGAATGAGATATTCAACTGTCCCGTTCCCGTCATTTCGGCGGTCGGCCACGGGGATGACGAATCCATAACCGATATGGTCGCTGATGTTCACGCACCTACTCCCTCGGCAGCGGCCGAGCTTGCCGTATTTGTCTTTGACGATCTGGTGAGGGACGTGAACATGCGCATGATATCACTTGAATCTCTTATGAAAAATCATATCGAGAGCGCTTATGCCCTCCTTCGGGAGCGTACCCTTTCGATGAAAACGCACAGCCCCGAAGCAAGAGCGAGGATGCAGCGCATGTCTTATGAGAACAGGGTCGAAAGAATTGAAACCCTGATGGCAAGAAAACTTGATATGGCAAAGCATCTGATGATGCTTTATGTGGAAAAATACAAGGCACTGTCCCCGCTTGAAAAGATAGGACACGGATTTGCGGCAGTGACCGATGGATCCGGAAAGAAGATAACCGATATAGACAGTATTAACCGCGGTGACACTTTAAGGCTTGTCATGCGCGAGGGAATTGTTGAAGCCGCTGCTTTGCGGACAGAAAAGAGGAAGCCGTATGACGCTTGAGGAAACATTTGAAAAAGTAGATGAAGTCATGGAAAAACTCTCCGACGATTCGCTTCCGCTCGAAGAGTCGTTTACCGTGTACAAGGAAGGCATGGAGCTTCTCGACAAATGCCGCGTCATCATCGAAGATATTGAAAAAAAGATCGACAGATCCGAAAGTGAAGGCGAGACCGAAGAATGATCCTTGACGGTATTAAAAAGACAAATGACATAAAGGATGTCGGAGCAGGCGACCTTGATGAGCTTGCCCAGGAGATCAGGGATTTTCTGATCGAAAAGATAAGCGTGAACGGGGGACATCTCGGGTCGAACCTCGGTGCCGTGGAGCTTACCATGGCTCTTCATCTTGCTGCAGATCTTCCGCAGGACAGGATAGTATGGGATGTCGGACATCAGAGCTATACGCACAAGATATTGACAGGGCGCAAGGATGATTTTGATACTCTCAGAAAGTTCGGCGGGATCAGCGGCTTTCCGAAGAGACGTGAGTCAAACTGCGACGCTTTTGATACGGGACACTCGTCGACATCGATCTCGGCGGGCCTGGGCCTTGCAAAGGCAAGGGATATCGCAGGTGATGATTACGGCGTCTGGGCGGTGATCGGTGACGGCGCGCTCACGGGCGGAATGGCTTATGAGGCGCTTAACAATGCCGCTGATCTCAAGACAAATTACGTGATAGTCCTTAACGACAATAACATGTCTATTGCGGAAAATGTCGGCGGAGTATCGAGTTATCTTCAGAATATCAGAACGGCCGATGCATACAGAAATTTCAAGATGGGACTTGAAGATGCGTTAAACCGCCTTCCAGGCGGTGTTGCCGTTGTTGACAGACTGAAAAAATACAAGAGCAGTTTCAAACAACTGGTCGTCCCCGGGATGTTCTTCGAGGACATGGGCATAACCTATCTCGGACCGGTCGACGGACATGACATAAAGGCAATGGTAAAGGTGTTCAGGGAAGCACGCCGTTACCCGAAATGCGTCATTGTTCACGTGATCACGCAGAAGGGAAAAGGATACGCACCGGCGGAGCGGCATCCCGCAAGATTCCACGGGGCGGAACCTTTTGACATAGAAACAGGGCTTCCGGCCGTTAACCGTACCAAGGCAAATTATACGGACGTGTTTTCCACGGTCATGTTAAAGCTTGCCGAGAGAAACCCCAAGGTCTGCGCCATAACCGCAGCCATGCCGGACGGAACAGGACTGAAGCGGTTCTCCAGAAAGTTTCCCGAGCGCTTTTTTGATGTGGGAATAGCGGAAGAACATGCAGTGACCTTTGCCGCTGGTCTGGCGGCAGGCGGATGTACGCCGATCGTTGCCATATACTCTTCGTTCCTGCAAAGAGCATATGATCAGATTATACATGATGTCTGCATTCAGGACCTGCCGGTCACATTTGCGATAGACAGGGCAGGAATAGTAGGTGCCGACGGAGAGACCCACCAGGGAATATTTGACGTGTCGTATCTGTCGACGATCCCGAACATGACGATCATGGCACCCAAGAATAAATGGGAGCTTTCGGATATGCTCAAGTTCGCCGTCAGTTTCAATCACCCGGTCGCCATCAGGTATCCGAGAGGTCTGGCATATGACGGTCTTGAGGAATACAGGAAGCCGATCAATTACGGTCAGGCGGAGATGATATATGAGGAGTCGCAGATCGCGCTTGTCGCGCTCGGAAGCATGGTGAAGGTTGCCGAAAGCGTCCGGCGTACGCTCAAGGATGAATACGGCAAACACGTTACGCTTGTCAATGCGCGCTTTGCCAAACCGATAGACGAGGAAATGATCCGGTATCTGGCCAAACAGCATGACCTGATCGTAACGCTTGAGGAAAATGTCGAAACGGGAGGCTTCGGTGAACATGTGCGTCAGATCGCAGATGACGGTCATATCGGAGTCGACATCCTCGTATGTGCGCTTCCGGACGATTATGTGGAACACGGAAACGTTTCGATCCTCGCACATGAAGTGGGTATAGACTGTGAATCGATCGTTCAAAAGATCCTGGAGAAGATCGGGGACAGATGAAGACAAGGCTTGATGTTTTACTGGTAAACAGGGCTCTGGTCCAGTCGCGCGAGAGGGCAAAGGCCGTGATCATGAGCGGGAACGTGTTCGTGAACGGGCAGCGCGAGGATAAGCCCGGAGCAGCCTTTGATGAAGACGCAAAGATCGAGGTCAGGGGAGAGACCCTGCGCTATGTCAGCCGCGGCGGATTAAAGCTTGAGAAGGCTGTTGAAGAGTTTGGCCTTGATATGACCGGAAAAACGTGCATGGATATCGGGAGTTCCACAGGCGGTTTTACCGACTGCATGCTTCAAAACGGTGCCGTAAAGGTATACGCGATAGACTCCGGACGGGGACAGCTGGCCTGGAAACTTAGGAACGATGAGCGGGTCATCTGCATGGAAAGGACGAACTTCCGCTATGTTACCGGTGACGACATAAGCGATCCTGTTGATTTTGCCTCGGCGGATGTATCGTTCATATCGCTTGACAAGATACTCCCTGTGGCCTATCCGCTGCTTGGCAAGAAGGCCATGATGGTATGCCTGATAAAGCCGCAGTTTGAGGCCGGAAGGCAGCAGGTCGGAAAGAAAGGTGTCGTCAGGGATAAAAATGTCCATGTTGAGGTTATCGGGAAGATAACCGAAGTGGCAAAAGAATGCGGTTTTATTCCCGAAGGACTTACGTATTCACCTATAAAAGGACCCGAGGGAAACATAGAATACCTCCTGTTATTGGAAAAGGACAGTACGGATCCGGATGCCGGAAACAGAGAAAACATGCCGGATATTAAAATAACAGTTGATACAGCATTTGAGAGGTTGTAGATGGACAGATTTTTTGTGATAACAAATGAATCCAGGGATCCTCAGGCCGAAAAGGCGAAGATGATATGCGAGTATCTGCGTTCTGCCGGGAAAACATGCGATCATGTCTCGATCGAAAGAGACAGTGATCCCGACAGCGACAGTATCAGGAGGATCAGGCAGCTGCCGGCGGATACGGAAGCAGTCATAGTTCTCGGCGGTGACGGCACGTTTATCCAGTGCGCCGGCTATCTCGCGCCCCGGAAGATCCCGATGATAGGGGTCAATCTCGGCCATCTCGGATATCTTGCGGAAGTGGAAAAAGAAAAAATAACACCCGCACTCGACAGCCTGATAAATGATGATTACACTACGGAAGAGCGCATGCTGCTTTCAGGAACACTTGTTATCGATAAAAAGGAAGGCGGGTCATTCCCTGCCGTAAATGATATAGTCGTAAGATCAACGGATGCAGGTGTCGGATCATTCTGCATAGAGGTAAACGGGACATATCTGACTACTGTTTCCGGAGACGGCGTGATCGTTGCGACACCGACCGGTTCTACCGCTTACAATATGTCTGCGGGAGGTCCCATCATTGAGCCGGGATCATCCATGATAGTGATAACTCCGATCTGTCCTCTTGAAGTTGTCAGCCGTTCGGTAGTACTGTCCGCAAACGATACCGTTGTCATACGCACGGCAAACCGTCCTGGAAGACCTTCAAGGAGCATCAATGCTTATTTTGACGGGGGAGAGGGACATGCATTATCAACCGGTGATGAGGTTGTTATCAGCAGGGCAGACTCATCGGTGACGCTGATAAAGCTTTCGAGGGAGAGTTTCCTTGAAGTGCTTTCAAGAAAGATGCAGTAAACATGAAGAATTACAGACATCAGAAGATAATGGAGATCATACAGTCACGTGAAGTCGAGACGCAGGAGGAACTAGCGGGTCTTCTTCGCAGTGCGGGATTTAACGTGACCCAGGCAACCGTATCCAGGGATATACGGCAGCTCAATCTCAAAAAGGTCCCGGCGTCATCCGGCAGGCAGTGTTATGCACCGTCAAATGACAGGGAAGCGTTCGATGCAGGCCGGCTGGAGGGTATACTTCGCGCCGGATTTGTTTCGATGGAGGCTGCTTCGAACATTCTTGTCATCAGGACGGTATCGGGAATGGCAATGGCGGTGGCCGCCGCTATCGATGCCCTGAGCATTCCCAAGATGATCGGATGCATAGCGGGCGATGATACGATAATGTGTGCGATCCGTTCCCAGGACGATGTGGAGTCTGTAATGGGTTTTATTGATGATCTGCTCGGAGGTATCGGCTGATGCTCCAGAGTATTCACGTCAAGAACATAGCGCTTATCGATGATGTCGAGATAGAGCTTACCGACGGACTGAATATCCTTACCGGCGAGACCGGTGCCGGTAAATCGATCATAATAGACGCCGTCAATTTTGCGCTCGGATCCCGGATGCAGATGGATATGGTAAGGGATGAGATGCAGCCGGCAGTCAGTGAGCTCGTTTTTGATGTAAGGAATAAAGACACTCTGGCCGCGCTTGCAGAACTAGATGTTATGTTAACCGACAACCAGGTCATTTTAAAGAGAAGGATAGTCGGCGGAAAATCAGTCTGCAAAGTCAACGACGAGACGGTCACCGCATCACGCATACGGCAGATCGCCGAGCTTTTGATCGACATTCACGGACAGCATGAGCACCAGTCACTCTTGTATCGTAAAAATCACAGGGCCATGCTCGACAGCTTCTGCAAGGATGAACTCGAGACAAAGTTATGTAAACTTAAAGAAGCCTACGATTCATACAAAAAAATAAAGACGGAATACGAGGATGCCGTACAGTCTGCGGATTCGGCCGCTTCGGAACTTGACTATGCCAGATTTGTCGTAAATGAGATCGAAAAGGCCGATATCAAAGACGGTGAGGATATAGCCGTTGAGGATGATTTTCGCAGGATGAACAATGCCAGAAGGATCATGGAGATGATAAACGGCGTGGCAGGTGCGCTCTCGTCCGATGCGGGCGGAGCATCCGCAATGATAAGCTCGGCATTGTCATATATGAAACAGGTGGCAGATCTCGATGATATGGCATCCCCCATATACGAGCAGCTCAGTGAATTGGATGATCTTTTGTCTGACTGTATCAGAAGCGTTGATTCGTACGCCGGATCGCTTGATTTTTCTGAAGAGGATCATGAAAGGGTGCGCGTAAGGCTTGATACGATAAATGCCATGAAGATGAAGTACGGGCAGACGACAGAGGAGATCGGGCGCCGTCTTGAGGAAGAGTCGGCAAAGATCGCAAGGCTGTCCGACTACGAGACGTATCTGAACAGTCTCTCATCCGGGATGAATGAGAAGCATGAGCTTGTATTAAAACTGTGCAGGCAGATCTCCGATATCAGAAAAAAGGAAGCTCTTGTTTTACAAAAAGAGATTGAAGACGCACTGGGCGATCTGAACTTTCTTGATGCCCGTTTTGAGATAGACGTCAGATCCGATGAGGAAAAGATCACTTCCGACGGATTTGATGATGTGGAATTCATGATATCGACGAATCCCGGCGAGGATCTGAAGGGCCTGGCCGATGTTGCATCGGGAGGCGAACTGTCCAGGATAATGCTTGCGCTCAAGTCGGTGCTTGCAACAAGAGATAATATCGAAACACTTATATTTGACGAGATAGATTCTGGCATAAGCGGCAGGACGGCACAGCTTGTTGCGGACCGTATGACACAGATAGCAAAGGATCATCAGGTTATCGCCATCACTCATCTGCCGCAGATCGCCAGCCACGCAAGATCGCATTTCCTTATCGAGAAGACTGCCACAGACAGTCATACGAGCACGAATATAACGCCGCTCTCGTATGAGGATTCCGTTGAGGAGATCGCCAGGATGCTGGCGGGAGCGGATATCACGGATGCGGTCAGAAAAAATGCCGAGGAACTGAAAGCAGGGAACAGCTGATTTGAGCTCGAGACGGATACCGAAAAGAAGAAAAGTCGGAAGAGAGCGACGCAGAAGAAAGATATATGTTCTTGTCTTCGCGTTGCTGTTTATTTTGACTGTTTTTATAGTTATGCGGGCGGTACTGTCGCTGCCATACGAATCCGTAGATCTTTCAACGCTTGTCAAGGTGGAGTTTGAGGGGTTTAACGAAGATGGTACGGCACTGCTGTCGGTGGACGATGAGGCGGTAGATGCCCTCCTTTCGAAGGTAAAGGCTGACTACGATTCGGCGTGGTTTCACACGACGCAGGTCGAGGACAGCGATTACGTCAAGTTCAGGGAGAGCCTTTCATTTTCGACCCCGAACGGAACGGGGCTGTCAAATGGCGGGCAGATCAGCATAATCGCTTCATGCAACGAGGCCCTGGCAAAAAAACTCAAGATAGATATAACATCAAAGTCCGGTACTGCAACGGTTGACGGGCTTATGAATGTTACGAAGATACCGCTTGACGAAGTGTTTGCGGATCTTGATGTTTCCTTTACGGGAGTCTCTCCCTCGCTTGAGATGACCATCACAAACAACAGCAAGCAGCCGCTTGTCTCGAAGATGACGTTTGAAGCGGTCAATCCGAAAGAGTATTATGCCGACGGGGACGTTGTCATCATACAGGCCGCTTATACCGATGAGATGTGTGAGGAGACGGGATTCATTGTCGACAGACCTTCCGAAGAGTGCCAGCGCCAGTACACTGTGTCTTCCGATCAGTCTTATGTTGCTAGCGCTGCGGATCTTCCGAGGGAGATAATACAAAAAGCGGTATCCGCCGGAAGGGGTGCGTTTGCGGATGCCAACGAGTACGGCGTCAGGATCTTCTGCGAAGCAAATCTCGTCCCCGTGTATATCAACCAGAAGGCTACATTTACATATGGTGCACCGAACTTTGTGAGTGCGTATTTCAAGACGGTATTTCCCGAAAAGGCCGGACAACTGGGATTGTCGCATAATGACCTCGATATAATATATGATGTCACTATCTCGCAGGCAGACGGAAAATCATGCACGGCATATGCTGCCGTCAGGTTCTCGGATATCGTAAAGAACAGCGACGGAAGCTATTCATATGATTTTTCATCCCCGCAGATACTGTCGGAGTCATTCTATTCGGCCCGTGTCAAAAAGAACGTGGTCGATTCCTATGCGAATTCTTATGACATAGAACGGGTCAATCCGTGACGAATATGGTATAATATCAGGGGTGTTACAAAGAAGATTCCACGAGGAGGTTTTCATGAAGAAGATATTGTTTGCCGCATCGGAATGTGTGCCTTTTATCAAAACGGGAGGACTTGCCGATGTAGTCGGTTCGCTTCCGAAATGCTTCGATAAGAAATACTTCGATGTACGTGTCATCATTCCGAAGTATCTTTGCATGTCCAAAGAGTACACGGATAAGATGGAGTACATCGATTCGTTTTATATGGACATAGGCAATGACAACAAGTATGTCGGTGTGTTCAAGCTCGTACACGAAGGCGTGACGTTTTATTTTGTCGATAACGAATTCTATTTTTCGGGTGCAAAGCCTTACGGAGACCTTCTGTGGGATCTCGAGAAGTTCATCTTCTTCTCGAAGGCGGTATTGTCCGTGCTTCCCGTAGTCGGATTCCGGCCGGATGTCGTTCACTGCCACGACTGGCAGACGGGACTGATCCCGGTATTTCTGAAGGAACGTTTTCATGACGGCGAATTCTTCCGCAACATGAAATCGGTAATGACGATACACAACCTGAAGTTCCAGGGCGTGTGGGATGTTGAGACGGTCCGTACGCTGTCGGGCCTGCCGGATTATTTCTTCACACCCGACAAGCTTGAAGCATACAAGGACGGGAACCTCTTAAAGGGAGGACTCGTGTTTGCGGATGCTATCACGACCGTTTCGTACACTTATGCGGAAGAGATCAAGATGCCGTTCTACGGTGAGGGGCTTGACGGGCTGCTTCGTGCACGCGCCAACGATCTTCGCGGTATCGTAAACGGTATCGATTATGATGAATACAATCCCGAAACCGATAAGTTCATAGTCAATCCGTACAATGCCAAGGATTTTCGCAAGGAGAAGGTTAAGAACAAGCTTGCCCTTCAGGAAGAGCTGGGCCTTGATAAGGACGAAAAGAAGATGATGATCGGTATCGTAAGCCGCCTGACCGACCAGAAGGGATTTGATCTCATCGCTTACGTTATGGACGAACTGTGTCATGACAATGTCGAGATCGTAATACTCGGTACCGGTGAAGAGAGATACGAGAACATGTTCAGGCACTTCGACTGGAAATATGCGAACAAGGTGTCTGCGAACATATACTATTCGGAAGAGCTGTCACACAAGATATATGCGGCATCTGATGCATTCCTGATGCCTTCGCTCTTCGAGCCGTGCGGCCTGTCCCAGCTTATGGCGCTTCACTACGGAACACTTCCGATCGTGCGCGAGACCGGCGGACTCAAGGATACCGTGGAACCATACAACGAGTACGAGAGTAAAGGTACCGGGTTCTCGTTCTGCAACTATAATGCTCATGAGATGCTAGGTTGCATCCGTAATGCGGAGCGCATCTACTATGACAAGAAGCGCGAATGGAACAAGATGGTCGACCGTGCAATGGCAGCAGATTTCTCGTGGCAGGTAAGTGCTTTGAAATATCAAGAACTGTACGATTGGTTGATAGGTTGAGGCTCGGAGCCGCATAAACACTGGGTCTGCTGGAACTGAAAAAACAAATTGACCACAATTTGACCACAAAAACTGTAAAAATGTGATTTAGTCAATTGCTAATTCAATAGGGAAAGCTTCCATACAGAAGCCGCACTTGCGACTCTTCGGTTCGTGAGAGGATATGAAGTCCATGAATAGCGATAATAAACTGTTTTATGCCTGCAGCCTGATAGAGTATATCGGTAGGGTAACCAAGAATAAACGGAGCGATCTTATAGGATTTCTGGGGGATGATGTCAGAAGAATCTATTCTCATGCGGATGTTTTTCACTGTGAACCCATTGAGAAGGTGGCTGATGATTTTATCGAGCGGAACAGCATTACCCAGGGAGATTATGACAATGTGGGTACGGAGCGTTATGAGGTGCCGGGATACTGGGATGTTGGAAAGGTGTTTGAACGGCTGATAGAGGATGTATCGGATGAACCGGACATGGTTGACGGTATCAGGAAGGTCTATTCCTCATGGATTGCCGACAGGATACTGAACTTTAATTCGGATCTGTATTACCAGCCCAGAACATATCTTGCGGAATGTTATCGTACCGGAGAAGTGATCGATGCGTAACAATGACAACATCGGCTTAGACGACAGGGTAGTCAGGTCATAGAGGTAGATCATGATATGAGGGGGGCAACAGCTATGATAAGGCTGTTGCCCTTTCTAAGAAAAGAGGCAGGCGTATGAACGACCTTCCGAATGCAGGAGAGATATACCTGCGATATATAACCGAATATGATGACAGGGATCTGGAAGCACTGCTTACTGCATACAGGGACGGTCTATACCTGTTCCTTTTATGCTATGTGAAGAATGAGGAAGATGCCGAAGAACTGATGATGGATACTTTTGCGAAGCTTGCGGTCGATAAGCCGGACTTTGAGATCAGGAAAGACGGGAGCTTTAAGAGCTGGCTGTATGCGATCGCAAGAAATAATGCGCTTATGCATATCCGCAGGCATAAGATGGAAGCTGTACCGCTTGAGGAAGAGACCATATCGGATGCTGATACACCGGAATCTGCTCTCCTTAAGGATGAACAGAATAAAACGCTCTACAAAGCCCTGTCGTCCTTAAAGCCGGATTACCGCAGGGCA
>JAFXQX010000008.1 GCA_017526745.1 Lachnospiraceae bacterium
GTCTCAAAGTATTTGAGACAATACCTCCGTCCCCCTGTCTCACTCCGTCCCCCTGTCTCATTCTTTCATATGTAACGTGAAAGTTTCGGAACGATGGCATCGACAGCTGCGCCGGTAAGGAACAGTACCCAGCCGATGATGCGGCTTTTTTCAACCTGTTCCTGCGTCGGAAACGTCTCAAGAGATCCGGTGACGATCATGTAGAGGCCGCAAAGTGCAACTATCGTTGCAAGTATGACAATGACCCATATCAATAATTTCTTCATCCTTTTCCTGCTTATGATTCATTAACCAGTTTTCCAGTCATGTGCTCCGGGATCAGTTCCAGGCAGTTCACCCTCGGGAATGCATTCTCCATTTCTTTGCGGAGAAAATCGTCATCATCGGTAAACTTCCTGCAAAGTCCGGTGCAGATCTCGGCCTTCTTTTCCTCATCATCTACTATCCTGATCCTGCCGAAAATCACAACGCTGTTTATGTTAAGAGCCCATTCGCCTTCTCTGCGGTAGCCGTTGTCACAAACACAATAACTTGCCTTGTCGCATTTTTTTATCGCATCTATCTTGTGCCCTTCCTTTGCGCAGTGAAAATACAGATGTCCGTCATCCATGTACAGATGATCCATTGGGATCCCATACGGATAACCGTCATCACCGATCAGCGAAAGAACGCCTCGCGGCTGTTCTTTCAGGATCCTGATGCACTCCTCTTCGCTTATCTGCTGTTTAAAACGTCTCATTTTTCTGAACATGTTCAACACTCCTGTCGCTGTTATTTAAAATCATACGCCAAACAGCTGCGCTGCTTTTTTCATTCTGTCTGCGATCGGTACACCGAACGGGCAGCGATTTTCACACTGTTTGCATCCTGTGCATTCCGAGGCCTTTTTCGAAAGCTGCATATAGTGTGATTTTACGGATTCCGGAACCTCGGGCTGAACGGACGCAAGATCGTAATATTTATTGATCATGGCAATATCAAGATTGACCGCGCACGGCTTGCAATGGCCGCAGTAGGTGCACTGGCCGCGGTACGAATGAAGCGGAGCATTGCACAGAACGGATGCGTAATCCTTCACATCTTCCGGTGCATCCTCGTATGATAGTGCCTCATCCACCTGATCCTTAGTATCGTACCCGCATAAAATCGAAGAAACGCCGGGTCTGGTAAGAGCATAGTGTATGCACTGGACCGGGGTGAGCGCTGTCCCGAAAGGAGATCTGATTGCGTCAAACAGCCTGCCGCCTGCAAAACCCTTCATCACGGTTATCCCAACGCCTCGTTCTTCGCAAAGCATGTATAGCCGGGCTCTTTCGCTGTTAATACCCGACAGACCGTCATCATAGCGATACCCATCGCCGAGCAGTTCCTCAAGATCCTGTCCGGACGGAAGCATATCAAACGCAGGATTTATGCTGAACAAGATCATTTCGACCGATCCCGAGCTAACTGCCAGTGCTGCTGTCCCGGGATCATGGGAACTCATTCCGATATGGTGGATCGTCCCGTTTTCCTTCAGTTCCCGAATATACTTCATATAATCGGAACCCTGCAGACTGCTCCAGTCTTGCGGCGTGTCCACGTAATGGATCATCCCGATGTCGATGTAATCCGTCTGCAGTCTTTCAAGAAGATCTTCAAATGCCGGTTTTACATCTTTCATCTCCCTGGTTCGCACATACTGATTGTTAACCCAGGCAGATCCCAGATGGCCCTGCACATACCATTTGTCCCTGTTATCCTTGATGGCTTTTCCGATTATATCCCTGGATTTGGGATCCGGCATCCAGCAGTCAATGATATTGATCCCCTTTTTGCCGGCGTACTTCATCAGTTCGACCGACTCATCCTCCGGATGACGCTCGAGCCATTCTCCGCCGAATCCTATCTCACTTACCTTTATACCTGTATTTCCAAGCGTTCTATATCTCATGATCTACCAACCTCTCCCGATTCCAATTGAGACAGAGGGACGGAGGTATTGTCTCATTTTTTGAGACAGCACCTCCGTCCCCCTGTCTCAAAAGAACCATCCCCCTGTCACCAAAAATCATCACATGCAGGTATAACCGCCGTCGACGGGAAGGGCTATGCCTGTTACATACGACGAATTGGGAGATGCCAGGAATACAACTGCGGTGTCAAGTTCGCCTTCGTTGCCGTATCGCTCGAGCGGGATCATGGTTTTTGCATTCTGCTGGAAAAAATCGCTGTTGAGCGTTTCCGTTGTAAGCGGTGTGTAGAAATACCCCGGGCAGATGGAATTGACCGTGATGCCGTATCTGCCCCATTCGGCGGCAAGCGCTCTGGTGAGATTGACAACACCGCCCTTGGCTGCATGGTACGGTGCAGAACCCGCTATCTTGTTTCCGACAAGACCGTACATCGATGCGATGTTGATTATGCGGCCGTACTTGGCCGGGATCATTGCCTGGTTTGCAACGGCTCTCGCAAACTTGAACGTTCCGAACAGATCGACATCAAATTCCTTCTGAAACTGCTCGTCGGTTATGTTCTCAGCATGATCAACGGCGCCCGTTCCCGCATTGTTCACTAGTATATCAATACGGCCGAACCTGTCCATGGCCTGTTTGACTGTCGCCTCTATCTCATCCGTGTCCGTGATGTCACATCGGATCGGAAGCGTCTCGACACCATGCTCATCGGATATCTCTTTGCACACCTGTTCGAGCATATCAAGCCTTCTGGCTATCGCAACGATCTTGCATCCCTGATTTGCAAGCGCATGCGCCATCTGAACGCCCAGTCCCGACGAACATCCGGTAACAATAGCAACATTTCCCGTGATCTCAAAAATCCTCTTAAACATTTCGCAACCTCCTGTAATCTGTTTATTGAGACGATACCTCCGTCCCCCAGTCTCATTTTTTGAGACAGTACCTCCGTCCCCCAGTCTCATTTTTTGGATTGGGATATGGTGATGAAGTTGAATTCGGAGCGGCAGCCGGTCTTGAATTTGACGGCCCAGTCGGAGATACCGTCAGTGACGATAAAATCAGTGCTGCCGCGGCATTCGTATCCGCGAACGTTGTCGTTTTCCGACAGAAGCGGCTGGATGTATTCGAGCGGCCACAGCTGGCCGCCGTGAGTGTGGCCCGACAGTACAAGGTCAACACCGGCTGCTTCCTCGGCATCATAGTCGGTCGGCTGATGATCGAGCACGACCATGTACCTGTCCGCATCAAGATCCGCCGTAAGATCGGCAATGCTCTTACGGTTCGATCCGCCGTAACCGGCATCGGCGCGTCCTATGACATAGAATCTGCCGTCCACGAGGACGCTCTCGTCCTCAAGCACGACCACCCCGTTCTTTTCAAGTTCCGCCGTAAGGTCCTCTCCGCTGTACCCGCGCCTTTCGTTCGAGTAATATCCTTTATCGTGGTTGCCGAAGCAGAAATATATACCGTACCTCGGCCTGAACTGCCCCAGCGCCGCACATGCATCGATCATGTCCTGCTTCTTCGTGGAATCGTCGACAAAATCACCCGTTATCACGAGTATGTCAGGCTCCGTCGCCTTTATCTTTTCAAGCCTATTTGCAAAACCCTTCCCGGAAAATCCGCATCCTATGTGTGAATCCGCGATCTGGGCGATCTTTAGCCTCCCGAGTTCCTTATCGGTGCCCAGATGATAATCGGTCTCCCACAGGCCGTGCATGAGTATCCATCCGGCCACCAGACAGATGACGCACCCTGCGGCCGCAACGATCGAAGCAGCACGAAAAATATCCCTGTGGCATACGGCCCTGACGATAACGCTTACGAGGTCTGCCACAAGGAGAAAAACAGTAAAATGCACGACTATCACTATGGTATTGGTAAGATCAAGGACAAGAACACATATCACTGCCGCCGCAAGCACGATCAGCAGTCCGTGTTTTTCTATCTTATGCGCCAAATACAGGACAGATGCTATCCCAAGCGCGATTGAAACGCCGAAAATCGCAAGCCACATTATCTTAGTCTTTTCCATTTACAGATTTGACAACAACAAGCTCGACATGCTCTTTGGTAACGCTGACCTTAATGTCATCCGCCATTGAGGCAAGTATCGATTCACCGATCTCATTCTTCTGCCCGCTGTCTGTAAGCGACCATTCGTAATCCGAATCCTTTGCAGTATCGGAGCCGTTGTTTCTGATACCGGATACCATCTTCTCCCATATTTTGGCAGCGATCGTGTTGACGGCTTCGTTCCTGCCGGTCGTGGAAAGAGATATCAGTTTCCTGTATTCCTCACTTCCCACACTTGCAGGAAATGTAAGGTGTATCATGTATTTCTGCCCGCTGCCTTCAACCCAGAACTTGGCTTTTGCACTCTGGGCGATCGATCCCATTATACCTATGATCTCCTCCGTCATAAGCTCAAGCTGCAACCTGGCATGCTCAGTCAGTCTCTGCTTATCGGCAAATCCCCTTACCGTTGACATTGCATTTGCTATATCACCGCTGTCGGAAGAGATGCTGACAGTATCCGTCCTCTTGCTTCGCTTGGACGGCGCGGTCTTTTTCTTCTTTGTAACATTCTCGCTCATCTCATCTGCATGATTTTCGCGCTGAACGACATTTATGAAATTGTAAGGTATCTCTATGCCACGCTCCCTAAACGCTTTGTTGACCCTGATGTTGACATCGGTCGTTGCAACATATGAGTTTGTGTTCATGGGAACCCAGATCGTCGTCTCAAGAAGGAGCGCGCTGTCCGCAAACTTCAAGAAGTATACAGGGCCGGAATCCTCTTTGATACCGTTCGTATTGACACCGAGTGTATAGGGGCTGTCGGCAACACAATCACGTATGGTATCAATGGCCAGCGACAGATCGGTGTCGTAGCTGACCGAATACGTAAGATGAATACCCCTACGGTCAATTTTGTAACTCGTATTTACAAGTGTCTTGGAATTAAGGACGCTGTTCGGAACAATGACTTTGAGGTTGTCGTAAATGCGAAGGACCGTATGACGGAGAGTTATATCCTCAACTATACCCGGATCCATTCCCTCAACTATGATCCTGTCACCGATCTCGAAAGGCTTATGGATACTGATCAAAAATCCACATATAAGGTCCGAGATTACCGGCTGCGCCGCAAAACCGAGGATGGCAACGATAAGCGCCGATCCTTTTAACAGGGCCGATGAAATCTTAAGATCGGGATTGGCAACCTCGATGATATTCGTCACACAGATGATTATTATGGTCAGATACGCGAGTTTCCCGATGAACCTTCTGTGGATCTTGTCGCTGTTCCTGGTCAGTTTACGCAAAAAGTAACCCACGGTGATAATCGCCGCAACGCCTATCACCAGGGTCACAATTATTTTGGTATAGTTTATATTACCCGCTAAAATCATTCCTTATCCTATCACGCAGCCAATATCAGGATGCCTTCTTCTGAAGTCTTTGCGACCACACATGAACAACAACGTAGCCGAGAAGATATATATCAGCCGCGATCCCAAGAAGTGTTCCGATGACCGGAACAACACGGAACGCCTCGAGTACTGCGATACCTATGAGTGACGACAGGAAGATGTTCATCTTCGGGAATACGATCCTTGATACAGAGCATCCCGTAAACGCAAGTCCCGCGCACAGGAAAAGCACGTATGATATTGTGAGCATTCCGCCTGTCGGTGCAAGTATCATCGAAACGCAAAGCAGTATGCATGCGATCGGAATGCATATCCATGCAATGATACCCGATACTATCATCGCGCCGGTCTTTTCTCTTATCATCACTGCCGCCTCTTCGATGTGATGAGCGAACAGCCAGCAAAGCAGCATTCCGAATGCAGCCATTGCAACGATCCAGTAAAGACCTGACGTGATCTTTTTTACGATCCTGCTTCCGATGCTCGTGCCGTCATCTTCAGCTTCTGTCTGCTCAAATTCAACATCTCCTATCTGTGCACTGTCGGCGATATCCGGTTCATTCACACTCTCGATATCAAGTTTTCCCGTGATGACGGCACCTTCGGCTATCTCGACCTTTTCCGCAGAGATGTTTACATCGCCGTCTATCTCACCCTTTATCGTAACGTTCTTTGCAGCAACGTTGATGCACTGCGCCGTACCGTCGAATTCAAAATCACTTCCGGCCGCATATATTCCCTTCGCCTCGCAATTGCCGATGATCTTGATCGAATTACCTGCAGCAAAAATGTTGCCGTGTGCTTCAAGATTATTGAGAGTTATAATGTTTCCCCCAACAAAGACACTCTCTCCGATATTTGCTCCCGAAACCGAAAGCATCTGTCCGGCTGCCATCAGGCCGCCTTCCGCTTCAAGATCGCTGATCTCAAGGTTCTGTCCCGCTGCGATCGTACAGAATGCGCTAAGGTTGGGAACCGAGACCTTATCTCCGGATATGAACACGTTACCCGCGCTGTCCTCATCCATCTCGGTAGCCATAACGGGAAGCGTGCATCCTATTGACAGAAGTCCTGCCATCATGAACATGAATAATCTCTTTTTTGTCTTCATTGTCGTTTTCTCCTTATCAGAATAAGTAAGAACATGTAAGTAAATGATACATTCTATCCGTGTTTTTTTCAAGCAAAATCAGTTGTTCGGGGCATTCTTGAGTTCATCAAACTTTTTTCTCATCGTCGGATTGTCTTTTGTGAGTTTTTTGACCGAAACGTCCTCAACCTTGCCTGTTGCGATCCTAAGCTGGTTGTCTGATCCCTGGAGCTCCTTCTTGACCTTCTCGAGATGTGCTATGGTCTTGTCTATCTCGTCTATGGCCTTATCGAAATGCGTATGCGCCAGTTCGTAATTCCTGCCAAAATCATTTTTAAACTTTAACAGGCTCTCCTCAAAGTTTGATATATCGATATCCTGATTGCGGACGATCTCAAGTTCCTGCTTGTAGGACAGTGCCGTAAGGGCGGCATTTCTAAGAAGCGTGATGATGGGGATGAAACACTGGGGACGTACGACATACATCTTGTCATACCTGTAGGAGACGTCAACGATCCCGGCATTATAAAGTTCGCTGTCACTTTCGAGCAGGGATACGAGAACAGCGTATTCACATTTCTTTTCCGTACGGTCCTTGTCAAGTTCCCTGAAAAAATCCTCGTTCTTGTGTTTCGTTGCCGTCTCATCCATCTCATTCTTCATCTCAAACATGATCGAGATGATCTCGACTCCGTTCTCATCCGTCTCGCGGTAGATATAGTCGCCCTTGCTGCCCGATCTTATATCGTTATCCTTTTCAAAATACGCATTGCGGAATGCCGTCGCGCGAAGCGAGTTGAACTCATTCTCGCAGTGCTGCTCAAGCGTCTCGCCGACCATCTTCGTCGACATGCGCGTTTTCATATCCTTGTAGTATGCGATCTGTTCATCCTTCTGCTTAAGAAGGAGTTCCTCCTTCTCTTTCTGCTGGATCAGGGCGTTCTCAAGATCATGCTTTTCATCTTCGACGGCCTTGACCGCTTCCATGACCGCAAGAGCTTTTTTATCCTCGGCATTCTCAAGCCTTCCGGCAAAATCCTTTGCCTTATCTTCCGCCGTCCGAAGCTTATCCTCGAGAGCCTTCAGCTGCTTTTCATACTGCTCTTTTTCGGCAAGCTTTACCTCTTTTTCTTTTGCATCAAGCATAAGCTCATGCTTTTGCCGCATGTGCTCCTCAAGTTCCCTGAGCCTTCCGGAAACATCCTTGTCAAATTCTTTGTCCCTTATCTGGGCGATTATGGAAGCCAGTTCCGAATCATCAACCGTAAACGCCTGTCCGCAGTGCGGGCACTTAAGCTCTGCCATGGTCCCTCCTTGTCAGAAGATCATCCTGTCGATCATACAGTAAAAATCATACAGTAAAGATCATTTCAAAAAATATCCGTTTATCCCGTCAAGCAATCCTTCCGCAAACCTCGCAAGATTGGCATCATCATGCGGCGTCGTCTGATTCCCCAGCTCTATATCCACGGAAGGTACAGTGCTGTATGAAGTCTGGGTTAGATCTATTGCCATAGCCCCATTACCGTTTATCTTGCACCCTTTGCCCCTCAGTCCCTCTACGAGCGACCGGCCGAGAGCCTCACTCTTTTCCCAGACAAAAGCTACCGGCACGGATGATTTTAATCCATCGGGAGTTGATATGAAAAAGCATCCTTTGTCATGATCAAGTCCGTCTCCGTCAAAATGGATCGATATATGACAATTGGCAAGATTGTTGCAGATGACGGTCCGCGCGATGTTATCGAGCTGAACGTCGTCGTCATCGCGGACCATCAGGACATCGTATCCGTTGGCAAGCAGAAGATCGCGAAGTTTCCTGGCTGTGGCAAGTGCTACGACTGCCTCGCGGGAGCCGTCGTTAAATGTCATTCCCGAAGAGACCGCCATTGACTCCACGGCGCCTTTGGCATTTGTGCCGCCGGTGAACTTCGGGCTCATATCGGGATGTGAAAACGTTTTGACCTTGGTGCCGCCGTTCGTTCCGTGTCCGGCATTAACACCGATAACGATATCTTTCCTGCCCACTTCGGCGCGGTACATTACCGCATGTCCCGAATTGATCTTGGAGTACGAGGCGTATTCCCATGAAGGGTCAAGTGCCACCGGTCCGGATGCCGTCACGCTCTTGACCACAGCCTGTTCCGAAGGAAGGAGCTCTTTTGCTTCTTCGGTCTTATGGTCGTTAAAATCAGCTTCGGGCAGGATCTCTTCCTCTTCCGGAGTCTGTATCTCGTCATGCACTACGACTATATCCGCAACCTCATTTGAAGGAGCGGTACTATCCGAAGAAGGACCTTCCGACGCAACAAGTTTATCGGGCGGAGTAACAACCTCAACCGACAGTTCACCGCATCCCGAAAGCGGGACCACGAAACATCCGGCAAGCAAAAGCTCACATACCATTTTCATAATCTCTTTGTTTTTCATAGTTTGTCCCCCATAAATGCTTTCATCGGATTGATCTGTTTTGCAAGATCATATATGCTGTCCTGTTCATTTTTGACATAGTCGAGAAGCTGTGATATCTCCTCGTCATCGAATCCTTTATTGCTTACTATCCTGCATTCGGGGAGTGCGATCTCGGCGCTTTTGCCGGCGTCCTCAAACAGAACATAAACAGCTTTGGAATCTTTTGTACGCGTCATCGACGAGACGCTCATCTTGATCTCACTGTTCATTTTGCTCCCTCCTTTTTATCAGATCGAACAGCATCGGATAGACGGCAAACATAACAAATACCGTGATCATATATCTGGCAGATCTTACAAGATGCGCAGACATTGTGGCACTATTGAGAAAATCATCCGAAAAGGGAAGTTTCAGGATCTTATTGATAACGGCATAACAGAGGCATCCTCCCGCAACCCTTAAGATGCATGCAAGAGGCTTCCGGGTCTGGGAAAAAGATACGAACTTTTCCTCGAAAAAGGCTGCCGCAAAAAATCCGCCCATGAGCCCGAGTGCCGTAAAATAGTCATCCGTTCGGCAGTAGAAGATCCCGGTGGATGATATCAGAAAGATGACAAGCCTTATGAGATTATGATCTTTGACCCTGTTCATAACTACCGGCATGAATACTGCGATCAGTATCCCCAGTACCCATCCGGTAAGTACATCTGTGGGGTAATGATTGCCGAGTGCGACGCGCGAGACGGCAACAAGGAGCGGAACGATAAATGCGATAATGGCAAATATGTGCTTTCTCCAGGTCTTCCAAAGGCTCACATACATGACCGTGGCGTTAAAGGTATGTGCACTCGGAAAAGAATATCCCTGAAATGTGATATCGTAAATGTCGGCCTTGTCATTTACCGGCCGCAGGCAGTCGATCTGTTCGTGATCAAAATACGGCCTTCTGCGAAGGACTATATTTTTGATCATCGGATTGATAATGATCGCGACCAGAAGATTGGTCCCGATGAGCTTTGCGGCCTTTTTATCAAGGCACCAGTAGATGAGCCCGAAGATGAGGATCAGAACGACCTCCTCGCCAAGCATCGTAAAGAGAGAAGAAAGAGCCACTCCGAAAGACGGCAGGTGTCTTTGGAGAAAGCTCATCAGATATACTTCCCATTCAAAAAATATAGTTCTTCCCTGTTCAGCCATACAGGTATTATATCACGAAATACTCATTCGTATTTTTTTAAATACCATGAGAATCCGTAACGCGGCAGAACGAAGGAGCTTACCGGGAAAGAGTCCGCCGAAGAAGGACTTCCCGCAAGGACCGTATACTCCTCTGGCTCACCGGTATGAACGGTTTTTGTCTCACCTGAGAAATTAAAGAATGCCAGCAGTTTTTCCCCGTCAAGATATCTTCCTATACCCAGGACCGAATGATCGCCGTATCCGCAGTCAACCGGAACGAGCCATGTATCTGCGGCATTTTGGAACACTTTATACCTGCTCCTTATGCCTTCAAGCCGGCGCAGTGCATTATAGATCATGCCTTCCCTTGACGTTTTGATCCTGCGCTTTGCAACATCCTCCCACGACAGCCTGCCTCTGTGCAGATAACGGCTGTCGGCTGCTTTTTCGGGATCATCCCTGTACGTATAGTCATTAAGCTGGCCGATCTCGTCTCCCGAATAGATCACGGGAATGCCCGACAGGGTCAGCAAAAATGCATGAAGCATGATATCAAGCAAAACCGCCTCATGAAGCTTATCGGGATCGTTCTCATATTCGGCGGCCTCTATCCCGCAAAGGGATGCGCACGTCCCACAAAGTCTCGCGTCGCCGAGCCTTGGATCATCATTGTACAGTTCCCCTCTCGCACCGCTTCCAAAAACATATCCCCGGAAAAAATCATTCAGGAAACGTTTATGTGCCACCTCTTCGATGCCAAACTGCGACAGGAAGTGATAATCAAGCCCCCATCCGATATCATCATGGCACCGCAGGTAATTCAGGAACACATACTCCTTCGGAAGATCAAATACCTTCTGAAGCTGGTCGGCAAGAAGCCTTGTATCCTTTGTGGCAACGGTATGCCACGTGCTCGCCATCGTGGTAACGTTATACAGAAGGTGGCATTCGGGCCGCTCAAGCGTTCCGAAGTACGGGACTACTTCTTTGGGCTCCATTACAACTTCGCCGAGAAGGAGCGTTCCGGGGCAGACCAGCTCGCACGCTATCCTCATCATCCGTACAAGAGTGTGCACTTCGGGAAGGTTCCTGCAGTTGGTGCCGGGAGTCTTCCATATGTACGGAGTTGCATCAAGGCGTATGATATCGACGCCCTGATTGCACAAAAAGAGCATGTTGGCCGTCATATCATTAAACACTACGGGATTGTGATAATTAAGATCCCACTGGTAAGGATAGAATGTCGTCATAACGACTTTGCCCACACCGTCGCACCAGGAAAAGTTCCCCGGAGCAGTCGTCGGAAATACTTCCGGAAGGCTTTTTTCAAGACGTGAAGGTTCATCCCAGTTATCGTAGAAGAAATATCTGTCCTGGTATTCTTTTTCCCCTGCGCGTGCACGCCTTGCCCATTCGTGATCCTCACTCGTGTGGTTCATGACAAAATCAAGGCAGAGACTGATGCCTCTTTCATGGCAGTCGCGGGCCAGGTCCGACAGATCCTTCATCGTGCCGTATCTTTCATCGACGCAGCGAAAATCAGACACCGCATAACCGCCGTCGCTCTTACCTTTCGGACTTTTCAAAAGGGGCATCAGGTGAAGATAGTTCACCTTCATTTCCGATATGTATGGCAGATGGGAACGGACACCTTCAAGCGTTCCGGCAAAACTGTCGACATATGCGAGCATGCCGAAACGCTTATTATCACAATACCAGTCGGTGTCACGCGTTTTGCGGGACCTTTTTTTGTCCCATGATCTCAGCTCTTTGCTGCGCTGACTTTCGTACTCTTCAAGCATCGATATGAAATAATCAAATGCCTGTTCGTCATTGTTATAAAGGGTCATGTAGAGCTGTCTGAGCTCATCTATACGGCACGAAAGACGCTTGTCAAAATCGCTCATTTTCTATCCCTTTACAGCTCCCTCGATCATTCCGTCCATGATCTGCTTCTGCGCGATCAGGAAGATGATTATCATAGGCAGTATCGCAAGGAGTGCTGCAGTAAGGATCAGGTCCCACTGCTTGACATACGAGCCTACGAAGGCCTGTACGGCAACGGGAAGGGTCTTGACCTTGCCGTTCTGTCCGAGCATAAGCGACGGCAGAAGGTAATCATTCCATATCCACATTCCGTTAAGGATCGTAACCGTTGTGATCACCGGCTTGAGCAGCGGAAGTATTACCCGAAAGAAGGTCCCTTCCGGTGAGCATCCGTCTATCGCGGCCGCTTCTTCCAGATCATAGGGCACACCCTTTATGAATCCGGCAAGGATGAACACTGTCATGGCTCCGCCGAATCCGCAGTATGCGAAAACGATACCGGGGATTGACTGGAGCAGATTGATACCGACAAACTTGCCCACATCCCTGAACGTACTGATCAGCGGGAGCATTACAACCTGGAAAGGTATGATCATGGATGCGATGAAGATCATGTAGATCGCGATCGACCATTTCTTTTTGTTATTACGAGAGATAACCCAGGCTGCCATGGCTCCGAGCACGGCCAGAAGAATCAGCGAGATGACCGTGATGACCGTCGATGTTCCGAATGCAAACCAGAAACTGAAGTTGGGGTTGTTGACAACCGCCGAAAGGTTGGTGCGAAGCTGAGCCACGGATGAGCCCGCAAATCCGATCGGGTTTGCAACTATGGATGCCTGATTTTTAAATGCGTTTAAAAGAACGAGGAAAAACGGGAACAGTATATATACCGCAATGACAGTACCTATAATGGTGCATACGAGTGCACGTACCTTGGTCCCTTTTCCGACCTGTCTTCCTTCACCCATTACAGTTCCACCTCCTTCTTATTCGAAACACGAACCTGGATCAGCGATACGATGGCAAGTATGATAAAGAAGAATACAGCCTTCGCCTGACCGAGTGCGTAATTGTTCTTGGATATCGCAGTGTTGTATATGTTAAGTGCGAGCATCTGTGTTCCGTTTGACAGGTAATTGCCCATGAAGTCCGGAACCGATCCTGCTCCGTTGGTAAGAGCCATGTTGACATCAAACTGTTTGAAAGCATTTGTAAGAGTCAGGAATGTGCAGATCGTAAACGTCGATGCGATCATAGGGATCTTGACCTTAAAGAGCGTCTGCACGGGATTGGCTCCGTCGATCCTGGCTGCCTCGAGTACATCGCCGGGGATCTGTGTCAGACCCGTGATGTAGATGAGCATTATATAACCGCCGTACTGCCAGATGTATACGACAACGATCGCCATCAGTGCTGTCTTGGACTGAACCAGCCATGATATGTTGTTCGTCATCTTGATCGCAACATTGTTGAACACGAACTGCCAGATATAGCCGAGAACGATACCGCCGATAAGGTTCGGCAGAAAATACGAAGCCCGGAAGAATCCGCCGCCCTTAAGTCCGGACGTGCAAAGAAGCGCCAGCAGGAATCCGATCAGGTTGATCAGTATCATATTAAGTGCCACGAATATGAACGTGATGAGTATCGACCAGATGAATGCCGGATCCTTAAACATCGTTGTGTAGTTCGACAGTCCGACTACATTGCTGAACTTGATACCCGTCCAGTCGGTAAACGAATAGCATATACCGAGAACGAGCGGAATGATGACAGTTACGGCAAACGTGAACAGAAGCGGGAACAAAAAGATCACGTATACGATCTTTCTGTGATGCTTCTGAGTCGGCACCAGATACAGTCCGATAAAGAACAGTACGATCCCGAGCACAAGCATCGCCCCCCGTATCTCGGACTTGCTGCCGGCAATGTCCATGACGAGCGCTATTACCACCTGGGCAAGTCCCACCACGAGCAGTATAGGCGAAAGCAGTTTGTTTAAAGTGTTTTCCATAGATCCACCCCCGTTAAGAAATTTCTGCCTGCATTTATTTTAACACTATTTCCAGCAGGTCCGATATCCTGCCAAGATCATGATCGGCTATGCCTCTCTGGGCAGCATCGCCGTATGCCGCCGTCTTCATGCCCGCTGCCTTTCCGGCTTCTATCCCGGCGACCGCATCTTCAACGACCAGGCATTTTGCACTGTCAATGCCAAGAAGCTTTGCCGCGAGACTGAACACTTCGGGATCGGGCTTTGTCTTTGTGATCATCGTACCGTCCGCCACTTCGTCAAAATCATCCGCAAGGTTTGTTTTTTCCAGAATGAACTTCGTGTTCTTGCTGGAAGATCCAACCGCAAGCTTTATCCCGGCTTCCCTGAGCTTTCGCAGAGTGTTCTTGACATCGCCGGACACATCCAGCGGACTCATCTGAGAAAGATAATTGCGGTATATCTCATTCTTTTTCGTGGCCAGTTCTTCCTTTTCCTTATCCGAAAGAGCCGGCCCCGTATATCTTTCGAGAATGATCTCAAGGCTTTCCATACGGCTGACACCGCGGAGCCTTGCGTTTATCTGCTCGTCAAAATATATCCCCATTTCATCGCTTATCTTTTTCCATGCCAGGTAATGAAATCTGTCGGTATGAACGAGCACTCCGTCCAGATCGAATATCACAGCCTGTGTGTCCATTTCTTCTCCTTTCCGACACATTCCTTATTATTGCGGAACATAAACTCTGCCTCATCTCCCGATATAAGTTCGAGCTCGACATTGTCCCTGTCGACCGAAAGCTTCAGATCGCTCCCCCGGTAAGTAAAGGGGAATGAATATCTTGTGATACCCTCGGGAAGGAAGGGATCTATACCAAGTCCTTCTTCCGTTATCCTAACGCCCGCAAATCCGTTTACGATCGCCATGTAGCATCCGCCCATATTGGCTGTATGGACACCGTCCTTGGTATTCTCATGGCGGTTGCAAAGATCCAGTTTTGCCGAATCCCCGAAGTATGACAGCGCTTCATTGTGAAGGCCGAGCATTGAGGCGGTCATGGAGAATACGCATGTGCTAAGCGATGAGTCGTGTGTCGTGATCTTCTCATAATACCTGAAGCTCTTCTCCATCGTCTCTTTATTCGCAAGATCCGGGAACAGGAAATGTGCGAGCACCGTATCTGCCTGTTTGCACACCTGATAGCGGTACAGATGCAGCGGATGGTAATGAAGGAGCAGAGGAAAATCTTCCTTCGGTGTTGATGCAAGATCCCACACGGGCTTATCAAGGAACGAATCATCCTGGGGATTGATACCGGTCTTCTCATCGTACGGAAGATACATAAGCTCTGCGGCCCTTTTCATCTCTTCGATCTCCGTATCCGAAAGAGAGAGTTTTTTTGCAAGCTTTGCCACCTTCGGATCGGCCGACATCTGTTCATAAAGCTTTGCAGCATAGAGCAAATTGTACCTTGCGGATGCATTGGTATAATAGTTGTTGTTCACCATGCATGTGTATTCATCCGGCCCCGTTACTTCCTGTATGCAAAACCTTCCCTGCCGGTCATATACCCCGACATCCAGCCACAGTCTTGCGGTCTCGATCAGGATCTCAAGTCCCATCTCCTTCAGGAATCCTTCATCACCCGTTGCAAAAAAGTACTGTATGACTGCGTATGATATGGCACCGTTTATATGATATGCGGCCGTTCCGCTCGGAAAATATCCCGAGCACTCAACACCCGTGATCGTTCTCCACGGATAAAGAGCTCCCTTTTTGTGACCGACAAGTACGGCATTTTCACGCGCCTTATCAAGTGTGGAATATCTGAATGCAAGAATGTTCCTCGCAAGATGAGGGTCGGTCAGAGTAAAGAACGGTACGACATACATCTCCGTATCCCAGAAGAAATGTCCTTCGTATCCCTCTCCGGAAAGACCCTTTGCCGCGATCCCCGAATAGGCGTCGTGGGGAGCCGCACACAAAAGCTGGTACATGTTAAACCTTACGGCATCCTCTAGTTCATCATCACCGCCGATCTCCATAAGGGAGCGTGCGGCAAATTCCGAAAGATAATTCTTCTGATCATCATAAAGGCCGGTAAGCGGCCGCTTCATGGCATCTGCCAGAACCTGCATGGCTTTTTTGAGAGGATCGGCTTCACGGATCGAATCCGAAAACGCACAGTATTTAATGATCGTGATCTTTTCGCCCTGCTTTATCGGAACACGGATCCTTGTTATAAGTGCTCCGCCTTCCTCACGCACCATGGTGTCATAATCTGACGGTGCGCAGACGATATGATCGGTGGCTATCGCGATCCTTACTTTGCTAGCCAAAGTCTGTGCCTCGGAATACGATGTGTATCCCGAAAATCCCTGTTTTGTTACCGAAAGGTAACAAGGGCTCTCATCCGCAAGTCTCGGATCGTCCGGATCCGAATAATTCGGAGTTTCTGCCACATGCCATGAATCGAACACTGCTTCTGACGAAAAATCAAGCGCTTCCACTTCATACTCGATGGTAAAGAGTTCCTTGATCATGAAATGTGCCATACGTCGTATGCGAACCTTTATCTGCCTGCCGGAAGGACTCTTCCAGAGAACGCTCCGCTGTGTATAGCCTTCAGACGTGTCAAGAACTCTCTCGCCTGATGATGCGCCGCCCTTTGCGGGAGCAAATTCCTCGCCGTTTATCGTAAGCTTAATGGTCTGAGTGTCACCGATGTTGAGCATCGTCTGCTTCTTTTCAACAAGATTGCAGAGGCTCTCCGCCTGCTTCATCGGGATGATCTCATAAGAGCCGGCAAGGTACTGTCCGCGCATCGTCGGGAAATCTTCGGGCACGCTTTCTTCAAGCGTGCCCCTGATCCCGATGTAACCGTTTGAGTTACCAAACAGCGTCTCGAAAAGATTAAGCTCTTTCTTATCGTAATTCTCTTTTCTTACAAGACGTTTGTCAGTTTGCATAGTAGTTTTCGCATACCTTCTGAAGTGTATCAAGGAATGTTGCCGCATCAGGGAAGTTACCCATTGCGAAATCCTGGAATACAACACCGGTTGCGTTCTGGCCGATACCTTCCTTCATTGACAGCCAGTGCCATGAGGAAGTCTTGCCTGCTGCAGTGTATTCTGCGATAGTCTTTGCGAACGGATCGTCAGGTGAATGTGTATTTGATGCATAAGGTGAGATAAATCCGCAGTCCTTGGCAAGTATTTCCTGTCCGCCGTCATCTGCTGCACACCATGCAAGGAACTTCTTGGCTTCTTCTACGTTACCGTCCTTGTATACGCCCCACCAGTTGGGTGAGTTCGTAAGGATCGTATCCTGTCCTTCGATGAATGCATAAGGGATCATTCCGATCTCAAAGCTTCCTGCTGCCTCGTATGCGTCCTTGTCGTCGTTAACGATCGTTGCGCCGATCCATGAGCCCTGTGTTACAAATGCATACTTACCTGAAGCAAATCCGAGAACCTGTGCATCGTATGTTCCGGAAACACCTGCGGGATCCGTGTACTGGTTAAAGAGTGCAACCATCTCTGACCAGGGCTTAGCACGCTCCATATCAAGCTTTCCGCCATCCTTGAAGAGGTCGATGTATGTTGTATCGTCTCTCTTAAGACCTGAATCGAAGTATGTTCCGAATATGTGCTGACCGGGTGACCACCACAGCTGTGATGACTCTGTGTAGTATCCGAGAACTGCCGTAAGACCAAGCTCTTCCTTCTTGGAATCGATCGTCTCAAATGCCTTCTTCATGCTTTCGGGACCTGTGATAGACTTGGGATCAACGCCTGCCTTTGCAAGGATGTCAGCGTTATAAGCAAGTCCGATAGCTTCGGTTGTTGTCGGGAATCCCCAAACCTTACCGTCAGCCACATATTCAGCCTCTGTGTCGCTTACCCAGGGCTCATCGGAAAGGTCTGCAAGAAGTCCTTCCCATGTGGGATACTGGAGATCTCCTTCGAATACGAAGATGTCGGGCATGTTGTCTGCCTGATAGTAACCTTTAAGTGTAGCCTGTGTATCGATACCGCCGCCGAGTGACTCGATGACTACCGGAACACCGGTCTTCTCTTCATAAGCCTTGGCAAGCTTCTTGAGCCCTTCATCAACCTCAACCTTGTTGTTGACAAGTCTGATACCGCCTTCAGGTGTCTCAGCCGGTGCCGCAGCGTCTGCTGCAGGAGCTGCTGCGCCGCCGCAAGCCGTAAGTGAAGCGGTCATTGCTGCTGCAAGAATGATAGCAAATACTCTCTTTTTCATTACTTATCCTCCTTTATTTTTCCCGTGACCGGTTTTAGTCAACGGGGTGTATTTGTCTATGCTCTGATTATCAAATGTTCGCCAAAGAAGGAACAAGCCTGACCTGATTTTTTGTGCGAATTGCATAAAAAAATCGCGGAACGATATACCAAATACCCGTCCCGCGACATTATTTTAGTAAAACGACAAATTATTTTACTAAAATCACTTAAGGATTTTACCTGTTTTTTTGTAATGTTTTAGCGCTCTTCCTCCATTTGACCCTCGCGCCTATGCGGACACTGTCGTAATCGCCCTTCCCGTCTATGATATCAACAAGGGCCTGTGCGGCCAGGTATCCGCGCTCGTAATCGGGCACCGTGACCGTTGTAAGCTCGGTATAGCGCGAAATTATGATATCGTCAAACCCGACAACGGCTATGTCATCGGGGATGCGTATGCCGTTCTGTTTGAAATGCCTGATGGCGCCGAGTGCCATCATGTCATTGGCACATACGAGGACCTGCGGCATCTCCTCCGACAGCATCAGTATGCGCGCGGCCTGGGCGCCGCTCTTTTCCCTCCAGTCTCCCTCATATAACTGGTTTCTCGAAAAGGGGAGGTTATGGTCTTTGAGTGCATCACGAAATGCCGTATATCTGTCCTGGTTATCCTGCGTATTAAGGCCGGCCAGAAAGGCAAACTTCTCATAACCCGCTTCTATCAGTCCTTCTATCAGCTGTTTTTCCGCAGCATAGTTATTGACAACGATACTCTTGATAAGAGGATGGATTATCATACGGTCCAGGACTATGACCGGTATCTGCCTGTCAGCCACCTTGACAAGGTCCGCATCGGTCGTGTGAACATCATTAACGATGCACCCGCACACAACTCCGGGATCAGCATAGTGTTCAAAGTTCTCACCATTACAGATGAGCATGCTGTACCCTTTGGCATTCGAATAATCGCTTATGCCGTGCAGGATGTCAAGATAATACAATGCGTCAAAATCACTCAGGTTAACGATTATCGTATGGTTGCCACGCTTCCTGGAAACATTTACTTCGTACCCGAGCTCTTTGGCTATGGCCAGTATCTTCTCCCGCGTTGCCGCCGAGGCACTGTTTTTATTGTGCAGAACATTTGATACGGTTGAGATCGACACTCCCGCACGCTCCGCTATGTCACGGATCCCCGCCATTTACTTCCTCCGGATCATGTATAAAAAACATTGAGACAACTCCTCCGTCCCTCTGTCTCATTGAGACAACTCCTCCGTCCCTCTGTCTCAATTCTGTCTCATCAACAAAGGTATTTTACCATAAATGTTCGCCAAAACCTACCGCTGAAAAATATGGTCTTTTCAACCGGAGACGTTGTGCTATAATAATCGATACTTTATCCGTTTGGGATACCGGACAAAGAATACGAGACTAAAAACAGGAGATCCGTACAATGGCAAACGATAAGAGAGCATGGTGGAAAGAAGCAGTCGTATATCAGATATACCCGAGAAGTTTTGCGGACAGTAACGGTGACGGGATCGGTGATCTTAACGGTATAACAGAGCATCTTCCTTATCTGCAAAAACTCGGTGTTGACGTCATATGGCTCTCTCCGATATATAAAAGCCCCAACGATGACAACGGTTATGATATATCCGATTACCGTGATATCATGACCGAATTCGGTACGATGGATGATTTTGACCGGATGCTGTCCCGTGCGCACAAGCTCGGGCTTAAGATCGTCATGGACCTTGTCGTAAACCATACGAGCGATGAGCATCTGTGGTTTATCGCAAGCCGCAGCAGCCGGGACAACGAATACAGGGACTACTATATATGGAAAGACGGTAAGGACGGCAAGGCTCCGACCAACTGGCAGTCTTTCTTTTCCGGGAGTGCGTGGGAATATGATAGGACAACCGGCCAGTACTATCTGCACTGCTTTACCAAGAAGCAGCCCGACCTTAACTGGGAGAACGAAAAAGTAAGAAATGCCGTTTATGACATGATGACATGGTGGTGCGAAAAAGGCATCGACGGTTTCAGGATGGATGTTATCAGCGCGCTGAGCAAGGATCCCGCATACCCCGACGGAGAGGTCACCGACGGCATATACGGTAATATCAGGCCTTACGTATGTAACGGCCCTCGCATCCACGAGTTCCTTCAGGAAATGAACAAAAAGGTCCTGTCCAAATACGACATTATGACGGTTGGCGAGACTGCGGAAGTTACGATAGACGAGGCGAAAAAATACGCGAACAACGACGGGTCCGAGCTTAATATGGTATTTCATTTCGAGCACGTTGAAACCGATGCCACAACAAGGCCGATACTCGGAAAATGGGGATACGATCATCCCGACCTTAAAAAGCTTCGTGCGATCCTAAACAAATGGCAGACCGAGCTTGAAGGAGCGGCATGGGGAAGCCTTTACTGGGATAACCACGACCAGCCCAGAGCCGTATCAAAGTTCGGAAACGACTCGCCAAAGTACCGTGTGGTTTCGGCAAAAATGCTTGCGACACTTCTTCACATGATGAAGGGGACTCCATACGTATACCAGGGCGAAGAGCTCGGCATGACAAACATGACATTCGGCTCGATAGATGAATGCGACGATGTCGAGGAGATAAACGCATACAGGCAGTATGTGGAAGAACATAAGATGATCTCACCCGAGGAAATGCTAAAGTGCATTTCGGCGGTCGGGCGTGATAACGCAAGAACACCCGTGCAGTGGAATGCGGATAAAAACGCCGGCTTTACGACAGGAACCCCGTGGTTTACGGTAAATCCGAACTACAAAGAGATAAATGCCGAGGCTGCACTTGCGGATCCCGACTCGGTATTTTATTACTACCAAAAGCTGATCAGGCTGCGCCACGAAAACGACATCATCGTATACGGAACATTTCATCCGCTTCTTGAAGATGACGAGAATATTTATGCATATGAGAGAAGACTTGACGGCAAGGTCCTTACGGTCGCCTGCAACTGGGCGGACAAGGAGGTGCCGTGCTGCCTGTTTGATGATCTTTCCGGCGAAGAGCTCATATCAAACTACAAAGAACACAAACACGGCACCCTGCTTCCTTATGAAGCAAGAGCCGTGCTTGTGTAGTAATCAATCAATATATTCTTAGATCAACGGGGCGGTATCCTACAGTGCAACAAGGGTATCGCCCTGTTTGTCTATAGTGATCACATCGCCTTCCTTGATGTTGCCCTCGAGGATGCGCTTTGCGGCGACGGTCTCCACGGTCCGCTGCATGTAACGCTTGAGCGGGCGCGCACCGTATACCGGATCATAAGCCTTTTCAACGATAAGGTCGGATGCCGCATCGGTAAGTGCTATCGACAGTTCCCTGTCGGAGAGCCTGTCGTTGACGTCCTTTAAGATGAGTTTCATTATTCCGCCGATGTTATCCCTTGTGAGCGGTTTGAACAGTATAGTCTCATCAAGACGGTTCAGAAATTCCGGCCTGAAGCTCTGGCGAAGATCGCCCATCACGGCCTCTTCGGCCTCTTCCGAGATATTGCCGTTATCATCTATACCGTCGAGCAGATACGATGCTCCGATATTTGATGTCATGATCAGTATCGTATTCTTAAAGTCAACGGTACGTCCCTGTGAATCCGTGATACGACCGTCATCGAGTACCTGAAGGAGCACGTTGAAAACATCCGGATGAGCCTTTTCTATCTCGTCGAACAGGACGACAGAATAAGGTTTTCTCCTGACGGCTTCGGTAAGCTGTCCGCCTTCCTCATATCCGACATATCCCGGAGGCGCTCCGATAAGACGCGATACGGAGAACTTCTCCATGTATTCGCTCATATCTATGCGCACCATGTTGTTCTCATCATCAAACAGGGCTGCGGCAAGTGATTTTGCAAGTTCGGTCTTACCAACGCCGGTAGGTCCGAGGAAGAGGAAGGAACCGATAGGCTTTGCCGGATCCTTGATGCCGGCCTTAGATCTTATGATCGCTTCGGTGACCTTTGTGACTCCCTCATCCTGTCCGATCACTCTCTTGTGAAGTTCTTCGTCAAGGTGCAGTATCTTGTTCCTCTCGCCTTCGGTAAGTTTTGCTACCGGGATCCCCGTCCAGCGGCTTACTATCTGCGATATCTCCTCATCGGAAACACTCTCGTGAACAAGAGATAAGTCCTTCTCTTTTACCATCTCTTCTTCGTTCGCAAGCTCTTCACGAAGCTTGGGCAGTTTTCCGTACTGAAGCTCTCCTGCGCGTTCGTAATCGTTGTTACGCTTTGCTATCTCTATCTCGTTGTTCGTCTCTTCGATCGCGGCACGCAGATCCGACAGTTTCCCGACGGAAGCCTTTTCGTTCTCCCACTGAGCCATCTTGTTCTCAAACTCTTCCCTGACCTCGGCAAGCTCGTTCTGAAGGCTTTCCAGGCGGGATAGACTGAGCTGGTCGGTCTCCTTTTTGAGCGCAGCCTCCTCGATCTCGAGCTGCATCTTTCTGCGGTTCAATTCATCAAGTTCCGCAGGCATTGATTTTAATTCGGTCTTGACAAGGGCACATGCCTCATCGACAAGATCGATCGCTTTATCCGGAAGAAAACGGTCGCTTATGTACCGGTCGGACAGTGTGGCTGCCGCGACCAGTGCGGTATCCACTATCTTCACTCCGTGATAGTTCTCGTATCGCTCTTTAAGTCCCCTGAGGATCGATATCGTATCCTCGACCGTCGGCTCGTCGACCATAACAGGCTGGAACCTTCTCTCAAGAGCCGCATCCTTTTCTATGTACTGCCTGTACTCGTCAAGTGTTGTCGCACCTATGCAGTGAAGTTCGCCACGCGCCAGCATGGGCTTAAGCATATTGCCGGCATCAAGTGCTCCGTCGGTCTTGCCCGCTCCGACTATCGTATGAAGCTCATCTATGAACAGTATGATCCTGCCGTCGCTTGCCTTGACATCTTCAAGCACGGCCTTAAGGCGCTCTTCGAACTCTCCGCGGTATTTTGCTCCCGCAACAAGCGCACCCATATCAAGCGCAAATATAGTCTTGTCCTGCAAGCCTTCCGGAACATCGCCGCGGACTATTCTCTGTGCAAGGCCTTCAACCACGGCCGTCTTGCCGACACCCGGCTCACCGATCAGCACGGGATTATTCTTGGTCTTACGGGACAATATGCGGATGATGTTTCGTATCTCCGTATCCCTTCCTATTACGGGATCGAGCTTCTGTTCTCTGGCCCGTTCCACAAGATCCTGTCCGTACTTTTCAAGAGTATCGTATGTGGCCTCAGGGTTATCGGTCGTAACATTATGATTTCCCCTTACGGTCGCAAGCGCGCTGAGGAATCTCTCACGCGTTATCCCGTACTCTTTTGCCAGATTCTTGATATCATTATCGGGATATTTGAGCATCGACAAAAACAGATGCTCGACCGAAACGTACGAGTCGTTCATCGCCTTGGCTTCGTCTTCGGCCGACACAAGCACCTTGTTAAGAGCATTTCCGATAAAGGGATTTCCTCCCGAAACCTTGGGACGTCTGTCGATGTGCGATTGAACATTATCGGTAAAATGCTCAAGGTTTATCTCCATCTTCTCGATCAGTTTCGGAAGAAGGCCGTCCTCCTGGGTGAGCATTGCATACAGAAGATGGACCTGGGCCATCTCCTGGTTTCCGTTATCATATGTGATCTTCTCGAGCGAATTAATGGCATCGAGTGATTTTTGCGTAAATTTCTGGATGTTCATGATATCAACTCCTCTCTTGCTAATCTCATTGAGACAATACCTCTGAGACAATACCTCCGTCCCCCTGTCTCATTGAGACAATACCTCCGTCCCCAAGTCTCATTTAAACAGTATATAACATAAAATATTAGCACTGTCAACTGGCGAGTGCTAATATTTTCAGAAAATTTAGAATTTTTAGTGAATTCGGCGTTTTTCGGGCATCTTACATCTTCTCGGGAGCGGTAAAACCGAGAAGATCGATACAGGTCTCAAGTATGCGGCGTGTCAGGAGAAGGAGCGCTATCCAGCCCTTCTTTTTTGCCTCATCTTCTTCGGCAAGGATCCTTGTCTCGTGATAGAAGCGGTTGAACTCGTTACACACGTCATATATGTATGCGCATATCCTGTGAGGTGCGATCTCATCATATGCTGCGGTGATCGTCTGGGCAAACTTTGTAAGGACGAGCATCAGGGCACGCTCATATTCATTTGCCGCAGGATTGAGCTTTTCGGGAAGATGAGCGTCATTTTGCGAAGCCGTGTATTTATTCAATATCGACTTGATCCTGACGATCGTGTACAGGATGTAAGGCCCCGTGTTTCCCTCAAACGAAGTGAACTTGTCGGTATCAAACACATAATCCTTGGTCGCCTGGTTGGACAGATCCCCGTACTTGATCGCAGCAAGTGCGACTGTTTTGGACGTCTCTTTGGCCTCGGCCGGGTCGGTCTCATGATTTTCGGTGATCTTTTTAAACATGGTCTTCCTGATGTCGTCTATCAGCACTTCAAGGCGCATAACGCCGCCCTCGCGTGTCTTGAACGGCTTGCCGTCGCGCCCGTTCATCGTTCCGAACCCGAGAAAATCAAGAACTGTCCCTTCTCTGACGATGCCGCACTTTTGGGCCGTTCTGAATACCTGTATAAAGTGCATCTCCTGGCGTTTATCAACAACATAGATGACCCTGTCGGGATCAAAGGTATTGCGGCGGTCGCGAAGGGTTGCAAGATCGGTCGTCGTATAAAGCGATGCTCCATCCGACTTTAATATCATGCACGGCGGTATCTCCTTGGCATCATCATCTCTTGCCACATCAACGACAAGCGCACCTTCGCTCTCATATGCGAAGCCGCCCGCCTTCATGTCCTCGACCATGCCGGGTATCACATCGTCAACGCTGCTCTCTCCCTTCCACCAGTCGAAGTCGACCGAAAGATCCGCGTAGTTTTTCTTAAGGTCAGGAACCGATACGTTCATGATGTGCTGCCAGAGGGCACGGTATCCGCGATGCCCCGCCTGGAGTTTCCTGGTCGCAAGAAGAGCCTCTTCCTTGTATGCATCATCTTCTTTGGACCTGGCGGATGCGGCAGGATATATCTCCTCAAGCTCGGAAAGTGTAAAGGGCGGCTCCTCGGGATACTCCCCTGTATAGTTTTCATCAAAATAACAAAGATCGGGGCTTCTGTGACGAAGTTCGGTAATGATCAGTCCCATCTGCAGTCCCCAGTCGCCCAGGTGCACGTCACCGATGACCTCGTGTCCCATATACCGGCATATCCTCTTTACGCTCTCACCGATGATCGCGGCGCGAAGATGACCGACGTGAAGCGGCTTGGCAACGTTGGGTCCGCCGTAATCGACGATGATCTTTATCGGCTCCGATGCCGCAAGTCCGAACTTTTCGGCACCTACCATCTCATTTAAATGCTCTGCGAGAAAATCATCCGACAGGTTTATGTTCAGAAATCCCGGGGCCACTGCCTCAACCTTGGAAAAGGCAGGATTGCCGGCAAGCTTTTCACACACCTCGTTTGCGATAGCTATCGGTGCTTTATGATACTCCTTGGCGGACGCAAGTGAACCGTTACACTGGAACTGACACAGATCCGGGCGGTTGCTGATCCCGGTCTTTCCGTACTTTTTGTCATATCCGCACTGCGAAAAAGCTTCCTCGACTGTTTTACTGATCTTTTCGATTATCGTTTCCATAGCATGCTTAACCTTTCATTCATCAATACACCGCGACATATGGCATCCGCAGTAGTTCTGGCGATAGAGGCCGAACTGTTTGGACAGTTCGATCGAACGTTTATATCCCTCATTCTTCTTAAAATCGGCAAACAGCCACATGCTGCCTCCGATCGAATATCCCAGGGAGTTAATGAGCTGGGCATTCTTGTGAGGGCTGATCGTTAAAGTGGTGCCGAAATAATCGTATCCTTCCTTCCTGGCAAGCTCATAAGTCCTGTTAAGCCGCATCGTAAAGCACATGGTGCACCGGCTTCCGCCTTCCGGCTCCCCCGTCACTCCTTCATCTTCGGCACGCTTTATGAACACTTCAGGCTCATAGTCACCCTCGATGACAGATATGGGATGATCCTGCGGATGAAGATCGGAATTTCCGAACTCCTTATATAATCCATCAGTAAGAATATACATCTGGCGAAGCCGCAGATCATATTCCGCTTTGTCTGTTATGTTCGGATTATAGAAATAGCATGTGACATCAAAATGCGGCAGAAGATATGTCAGACAATAGCTGCTGCACGGTGCGCAGCAGCTATGTAATAACAGTCTCGGTCTTTTATCGAGATTCCGGATCAGCTCCTCAAGCTTCCTGTGATAGTTCGTATTGGACGTCGTAGTCATCCCCCTGGGTATCATATGTCACCGGCGAGTCTTCATCTGCAGGTATGTTGTATTTTTCCATAAACTCTTCGAGAGGAATGGGACGCGAATACAAAAACCCCTGTGCATATATGCATCCGATATCAAGAAGCATCTCAACCTGCTCGTGTGTCTCAACACCTTCGCATATGACCTTAAGGTTGAGTCCTTCAGCCATCTCGACGATCTTACGGAGGATCCATTTACCGGACTCGCTCTGGGTAGATTCATCGAGGAATCCCCTGTCGATCTTCAATACATCAAACGGTATGTCGCGAAGAAGGTTAAGGGACGAATAACCCGATCCGAAATCGTCGATCGAAAGGTTCATGTTGAATTCCTTGAGATTCCTCATGACCTCGAGCATACGTTCTTTCTCGTTGAAGAATACCGTCTCGGTTATCTCAAGCTCGATAAGGCCCTTGGGCACTCTGTACTTGAGCATTATCTCCTGAACCTTGATTATGTAGTTCGGATCATAGAGAAGATATCTCGACTGGTTGATCGATACGGGATAGACTTCCCTTCCTTCGTCGATCATCTGCCTTATATAACTGCATATCCTGTCGAGCATGTAGAAATCGATCTGCTCGATGAAACCGTTCTTTTCAAATACGGGGATGAATTCGTTCGGAGGTATGATGTTTCCGGTTCCGTCAACCCACCGGATCAGTGCTTCGGATCCGTATATGGTATCCGTTGTCATGTTCCACTTGGGCTGAAGATAAGGTCTGAACTCGCCGTTTTCAAGCGCCTCGTGCATCCTCGACTCGATCCTCTCCTGCTGGCGGGTTTCTTCCATCAGCTGTTCACGGTACTCGGCATCAAGATTTCTCTGCGAGGTAACGACCGACTTACGTGCAAGGTTAGCCTTGTCTATCATGTCGGATATGGGTTCTTTCTTGTCCCTGATATAGTATATGCCGGTCTTGAACTTGATCGGATATTTCATTCCGATCTCTTCGGTTGCCTTGGCAAGTCTTTCGTCTATGAACTCTTTTCTGGCAACGCCTCTCTCATCATCCACGCACAGACCGACGAACCTGTCGGCAGACAGTCTTCCGAATGTCTCATTGTACGAATATGACTCGCGAAGTGCTACCGCTATGTCACGAAGGAGCATGTCGGCCTTGAGATGTCCGTATCCCTCGTTGATGTATCTGAAGTTCATGATATCGAAGCAGGTCAGCATATAAGGCACTTCGGGATTTTCGAGCAGGAGCTCGGTGGCCTTCTCCTTGAACGCGTTTTCGTTGGGAGCTCTTGTCAGATCATCGACATACGCCAGATCGTATACCTTCTTCTGCTCGTTTCTGATATAGCGGAATACGAATGAGGACATGACAGCCATGATGACTATGACTATAAGCATGACCCCGAAAGATTCGATCAGTATCGGCTGTATCGTGGCACGTACGTCATCGGAATAGACTATGTAGAACAGGTCCCAGCCGCTTGTCCCGGCAAGCTGTTTGTAAAGCGCATAACCCGTCCTGCCGTTTACGGAGATAGGACGATTCGTTATCTCCTCGGAATTTATCTCATTTAAGACATCTTCCCGTACCTGGGATGCGGCATAGTCGTCAATACTGTCATGGGTCAGTATGTCGAAGATGTTCCTGCCGGTCCCGTCGTATACCTGATCGTTCTTCGTATAGGCAACGATATTTCCCTTGGAATCGGTAAGATAGCGTTCGGCGATCATCGTTGCCGCGTTCGGATTGGTCTCGAACATGCTCCCGGCACTTGTCACGCCTATTATATAGCCCTGGACAATGCCATTCTTTTCTACCGGAGAACCAAACGAGATCTCATCATCCGTAAGCTTTGAGTCAAAGTTACGGTATGCAGTGTTTGCCTTGTTCTCGTCTATCGCCTCGGCATAAGGCCGTAGCATCGTCGAATTGGTCGATCCGCTCGAATAGTATTTGATGCCGCGGTTTGATACATAGATTGCATAAGAGAACTCACCGGTCTCCTCAAGCACCTTCAGTCCGCTGCATATCCTTTCTTTGTTGAAGTTCCTGCCCTGGGAAAGAACCTGTGCCTCAGCTGAAACAAGCGTTCCGCGACGTTCAAAGTTCTCCGAGAAGAATCTTGAGGAAAGCTCCGACCGGTTGATGATAAAATCATATGATGACTGCTCAAATGCAGTAAGTATCCTTCGAACGTGAAATGAAGCGATCAGAACGCAGGCAGCAAGAAGGAAGGTACATACCGCTATCAGCTGTACGAGCTCTTTTTCTCTTTTTGTTTTCTGCCACCATTTCGTCAGCGAGAACGAATGGTATTTCTTATCCGGGCCCATCAGACCTCCAAATCAGACCTTTGCTTTCTATCACTTAAAGTATGCCACACCGGATTCGAATATCTTCATATCCTGGCATCCGGTGATGTTTATCGCTACATGTTCTCCTCGGCGTTCCGAATGTCCCATCTTACCGAACACTCTTCCGTCCGGACTGGTGATGCCTTCAATCGCATCAAAAGATCCGTTTACATTGTACTCTTCATCCATGCTTATGTTTCCGTCGGGATCGCAGTATCTTGTTGCGACCTGGCCGTTTTCAAAGAGCCGCTTTAATACTTCGGGTTTGGCAACAAATCTCCCCTCACCGTGCGATACCGGAATGACATATGTATCTCCGAGACCCGCTCCCGCAAGCCATGGCGACAGATCCGATACGACCTTCGTATATGCCATTTTCGAGATATGACGGTTGATCGTGTTGTATGTAAGCGTCGGTGAATCTTCCGTCTGGCCGGTTATCTTTCCGTCGGGCAAAAGCCCAAGTTTTATAAGAGCCTGGAATCCGTTACAGATTCCGAGTGCGAGACCGTCGCGCCTGTTTATAAGGTCCGTCACGGCCTCAGAAAGTGCCTCATTCCTGAACGCTGTCGCAAAGAACTTTGCCGAGCCGTCCGGCTCATCGCCGGCCGAAAATCCTCCCGGGAACATTATCATCTGCGAGGAAGCTATGCCTTTTCTGAACAGTTCCACCGACTGTCTGATATCATCCGCATTCCTGTTTGTAAACACCTGGGTGATGACATTTGCGCCCGCTGCCGTAAAGGCCTGTGCACTGTCGTATTCACAGTTCGTTCCGGGAAATACCGGAATGAACACTGTCGGCTTTGCGACTTTATCCCTGCACACATACACGCTCTTTGCGTGATCGGCTGCTTTGTAGAGCGTGCAGGACAGTTTTTGTGTATCATCCGAGCCTTTGGTCGGGAATACTGTTTCAAGAGGTGCCGACCATGCGGCTATGGCATCTTCCGTCGAAACGCCCGATCCTTTGTAGCTGATCTGCCCGTCCGATGTGACCTGTCCGACAAGCGTGTATCTTGTCGAAAGCTTTCCGACATCGCTGCCCGAAACTTCCGCAACGATATATCCGAACATCGGAACAAAGAGCCGTCTAATATCAAACGAATGCTCTATCTTAAACCCGAGCGCATTTCCGAATGCCATGCGGCAAAGAGCGGGAACGAGCCCGTATCCGTCGAGAGCGTACGCTGCCTTTATCAGTCCTTTTGTGACATCCTCGTGGAATCGTTCGTACTGCGACATGGCGTCATCAAAATCAACGGTGCCCTTGTCGCCATGCATGATGTCGATGAGTACAAGCTTGTCATCCGCACTCTTCATTTCCGGCGTTACGACATTTTTTGCATCCGCAACGTCAACCGCAAACGAAACAAGAGTCGGCGGAACATCGATATCATTAAACGTTCCCGACATAGAGTCCTTGCCGCCGATAGACGGAAGCTTAAATCCCGTCTGTGCGGAAAACGCACCAAGCAAAGCGACAAAAGGCTGGCTCCATCTGGCGGGATCACCGGACATCCTTCTGAAATATTCCTGGAAGGTAAATCTTATCTTCTTCGGGTCACCGCCCGATGAGACTATCTTTGCAACCGATTCGGTCACGGCGTACATTGCGCCGTGGTACGGACTCCAGCTCGAAAGGAAGGGATCGAATCCGTAGCTCATCATCGTGACTGTATCGCACTTTCCCTCATAAACGGGAAGCTTTGCGATCATCGTCTGAGTCTCGGTAAGCTGACGCGATCCGCCGTAAGGCATCGTCACCGTCCTGGCACCTATCGAAGAGTCGAACATCTCAACAAGACCCTTCTGCGAGCAGACGTTAAGATCCGACAGGCAGTCAAGGACCGCGGATGAAAAATCATCCGAAGCGACATCTTCTCTTACCTTTTCGATCATCGGAAGTTCAAAGGGGACTTCGCCCTTCGGCATCTCGACGAATACTTTTGTCTCCTGATGTGCTCCGTTCGTATCAAGGAACGATCGTTTCAGATCGACGATCGTTTTGCCGCGCCATGTCATGACAAGCCTGGGCTCTTTGGTCACCGTTGCAACGGATACGGCGTCAAGGTTCTCCTGCGCGGCATAGCGCATGAACTCATCGACATCCGAAGGCGCGATGACAACTGCCATTCTTTCCTGAGACTCCGATATGGCAAGTTCGGTCCCGTCAAGGCCCGCATATTTCTTCGGCACCTTGTCAAGGTCGATCATCAGACCGTCCGCAAGTTCCCCTATCGCAACGGATACACCGCCGGCGCCGAAATCATTGCATTTTTTGATCAGGGTCGATACCTCGGGGCGTCTGAACAGCCTCTGGAGCTTACGCTCCGTGGGTGCATTACCCTTCTGGACTTCGGCTCCGCATGTTTCTATCGAGGTTGCCGTATGTGCTTTACTCGATCCCGTGGCTCCGCCGCAGCCGTCTCTTCCGGTCGCACCGCCCAGAAGCACTATGACATCACCCGGATCGGATGTCAGTCTCTTGACATTGGAACGTTTGGCGGCTCCCATGACCGCACCTATCTCCATCCTCTTTGCGACATAATCGGGATGATATATCTCTTTTACATATCCCGTGGCAAGTCCTATCTGGTTGCCGTATGAACTGTAACCGCTCGCCGCGCCCTTAACGAGCTTCCTCTGGGGAAGCTTTCCGGGCAGGGTCTGCGAAAGGGATACGGTAGGATCTGCGGCTCCGGTAACACGCATGGCTTGGTAAACATAGCTTCTGCCGGAGAGCGGATCACGGATGGCCCCGCCAAGGCATGTTGCGGCTCCACCGAACGGTTCGATCTCGGTGGGATGGTTATGCGTCTCATTCTTGAAGGAGACCAGCCACTCCTCTGTCCTGTCATCGACCTTTACAGGCACCACGATGGAGCAGGCGTTTATCTCGTCAGACTCTTCCTGGTCAGTTAAAAATCCGCGTTTTTTAAGGAGTTTCATGCCCATGAGCGCTATATCCATAAGGCAGATGAACTTGTCAGACCTTCCCGCATATACCTCCTCGCGGGCTTTTTTGTATTCCTCAAACGATGCTTTGATGACGGAGGTATACTCCCCGTCCTCAAATGTAACGTCGGTAAGTTCGGTTGAGAATGTTGTATGCCTGCAGTGGTCACTCCAGTATGTATCGAGCACCCGGATCTCGGTCATGGACGGATCCCTATCCTCTTCATCGGTGAAGTATTTCCTGATATGGCACAGATCATTGTATGTCATGGCAAGGCCAAGCGAATCGTAGAGCTTTTTAAACTCATCTTCCGACATGGTCCTGAAAGAATCTATCACCTTAATGTCGTCGGGCTCTTCGTATTTTGATATGAGCGTATCGGG
Source organism: Lachnospiraceae bacterium (assembly GCA_017526745.1). Lineage (GTDB taxonomy): Bacteria > Bacillota > Clostridia > Lachnospirales > Lachnospiraceae > UBA2868. The sequence goes on from JAFXQX010000008.1 coordinate 32,218, forward strand.
CTTGGTAAGACCGGATTCCCTTGAATCTACGGGATTGATGCAGTATGATTTTACCTCCTCGAATTCCTCATCGGAAAGATCGCCGGAAAGGCAGTATGTCGTTGCCGTCCTGATCACGCAGTTCACATCGGCGGAAAGGAACCTGACGCACTGGACTGCGGAATCCGCACGCTGGTCGAACTGTCCCGGAAGATACTCTGCCGAAAACACCCTGTCACCGTCTTTTCTCGGAAAATCCTCCTCGTAAAGGTCATCTACAGGAGGTTCGCAAAATACGCACTTTTTGGCGATGTCGTAAACGCTGTCCGGAATATCCTCTATATCGTAACGTATGAGTATGCGCACGCCCGAAAGACTGTCAAGCTTTAAGTATCCTTTCAGGTCTTCGAACAGGCTGTTTGCGGCAGCTGCGTATTCTTTCTTTTTTTCGGCATAAATCCTTCTGACCATTTACTGCGTCTCCTTAACTGATCACTTTTATAACATCCGAAAGACTGCTTACAGCGATAATGTCCGCACCTTCGATCTTCCTGATCGATGCGGCGCAGTCCCTGGGCATCATGATGCGCGAAAATCCAAGCTTTGCGGCTTCATTGGCCCGGTTTTCGGCAAATGCGACGTTCCTTACCTCACCGGCAAGACCGACTTCGCCGAATACGACAAGATCCTTCGGAATGACCTTATCCTTATAACTTGATATGGCGGCGGCAACGATCGCAAGATCGACCGCCGGCTCGTTCATTCTCATCCCGCCTGCGATGTTGATGTAAGCATCACATTCACCGAGTGGCAGGTGCATCCTCTTTTCCAGGACCGCCATGAGAAGGTTTGTGCGGCCGATATCGCATCCGGTCGCCTGGCGCCTCGGTATGCCGAAACTCGTCCTTGTTACAAGTGCCTGGACTTCGGCGAGCATCGGGCGGCTCCCTTCCATCGCACAGACGACGCACGATCCGGGGGCATCCTCGGGACGGCCCGAAAGCATATATGCGGACGGATTTGCGACCTCTGTAAGACCTTCCTGTTTCATCTCGAACACGCCGACTTCATTCGTGGAGCCGAACCGGTTCTTTACCGCACGGACTATCCTGTATGATAAGAACCTGTCACCTTCAAAATAAAGCACCGTATCGACCATATGCTCGAGAACACGGGGTCCGGCGACAGTGCCTTCCTTCGTGACATGACCGACTATAAATACCGAGACCGTCATGGACTTGGCCATGCCAAGGAGCATATTGGTCGCTTCGCGTACCTGTGAGACGCTTCCCGGAGCGGAAGAGACACTGTCCGAGAACATCGTCTGTATGCTGTCTATCACGACCGCTTCGGGCCTGTGCTTTTTGATCACCTCGATTATCGTCTCAAGGTTTGTCTCACACAAAAGAAGGAGTCCGTCATTGAATTCTCCCATGCGCATCGAGCGCATCCTGATCTGGGAAAGGGACTCCTCACCCGATATGTAAAGCACCTTGTGTCCGTCCGATGACAGATTGCGGCAAACCTGCAGAAGGAGAGTTGATTTTCCGATGCCGGGATCTCCTCCAACCAAAACAAGGGAGCCCGGTACAATACCGCCTCCCAAGACTCTGTCCAGTTCAGACATTCCCGTTTTGCACCGTTTGACCGACTCCGGCGATACATCCGTCACACTCGTCGGCTCCGGGGCCGTCATACGTGCGCTGCCTGATCTGCCCGATTGTGCAGTCCTGCCTGCCGGCTCTTCCACGAAAGTGTTCCATGCCTTGCATGCGGGGCACTGTCCCATCCATTTGGATGATTCGTATCCGCACTCATTGCAGAAGAACAGTGTGGAAGGTCTGCCTTTTGCCATTAACTATTCAACAACCTTTACGTTTATTTCCCCTTTACCCTCAAGCTCGACCGAGATCGAAAGCTTTCCGCCGAGGTTGGTCCTGATCCTGCCCATGTCGCGGCCCGCCACGTTAACGCTGTATTCGCAGTCCTCTTTGAGGCCGATCGTGATCATCGCATCCTCGTCGCCGCATACGGTAAAGGATACACCGTCCGGCTTTACTTCGAAATTGTTCACGCTCGTTCCGGGCTCGGATTCGTATACGAACATCCCGTCCCTCTCGAGCTTGGTAAGTTCCTTAAATGTCTTGACTTTGTACAGGTTTCCGCCTGCGTCAAAGTCCTCGACCTTTGACTTTGCGGCAAGTGTGTGATCGCCGAAACTGATGGCACCGCCTTCTTCTACACGGATCAATTCTGTAACAGCACTCATTTGGAACCCTCCTGCATTTCATTATATTCCATAACCGACAATTTATCCACAAATATTATGAAAAAACGATCGTATCTCCTTTGGCTTTTGCGGTCACTTCATCGCCTTCCGAAAAGCGCCCTTCAAGTATCTGTGCCGCGAGCGGATCTTCGAGCATCGTCTGCACCGCGCGCCTTATGGGTCTGGCACCGAACTTTTTGTCCGTACCCTTCTTGGCCACGAGCTTTTTGGCCGACTCGGTGATCTTTAGTTTGATGCCGCGGGCCTCAAGGGCACGCTCGCACAGGTCTTTTGTCTGGATCGTGACGATCTTCTTAAGGTCATCATCGTTAAGCATGCGGAATACCACTATCTCATCGATACGGTTTATGAACTCCGGCTTGAAGGTGTTCTTGACCTCCTCCATGACACCGTTCCTCATCCGCTCATGATCTGACTTCTCGCTGTTTTCCGTGACAAAACCGAGCTTTTTCGGATCGATGATCCGGTTGGCACCGGCATTGCTCGTCATGATGATGATCGTGTTCTTAAAGCTTACCTTTCTGCCGTTCGAGTCGGTTATATGACCGTCATCGAGCACCTGCAGAAGGATGTTGAACACGTCCGGATGAGCCTTTTCTATCTCATCGAAGAGAACAACGGAATAGGGATTTCTGCGTACCTTTTCGGACAGTTGTCCGCCTTCCTCGAATCCGACATATCCCGGAGGAGAGCCGATCATCTTGGATACCGTGTGCTTTTCCATGTACTCGGACATGTCGACGCGTATCAGGGCATTCTCTGTTCCGAAAAGCGTCCTCGCAAGCGTCTTGGAAAGCTCTGTTTTTCCGACACCTGTAGGTCCGAGGAAGAGGAAGGATCCGATAGGCCTTGATGCCTCCTTAAGGCCTACCCTGCCGCGTTTAATGGCTCTTGCGACCGCTCCGACGGCTTCGTCCTGCCCTATGACATGCCTGGACAGCTCCGCCTCAAGGCGAAGGAGCTTGCTGCTCTCCGACTCCGACAGTCTTGAGACCGGTATCTTTGTAAGGGTTGCGACAACAGCCTCTATATCTTCCTTTGTCACGGTTATCACGCCCTTTTCCTTCCTGCGCGATCCCGTCTTTCTTGCGATCTTCTTTTCGATCCCGGCAGCCTCTTTCTTCTTGGCGGAAAATCCTTTGATATCGCCTTCCTTAAGAAGGGCCTCCTCCTCTTTTTCTACTCTCCGAAGATCTTCTTTCAGTTCGTTGATGTCCTTGGGATCGGTCATCACCGAAAGCCTTGCCTTTGATGCCGCCTCATCGATAAGATCGATCGCCTTGTCGGGAAGGAACCTGTCGTTGATGTAGCGTGCCGAAAGCCTGGCTGCGGCAACAAGGGCATCATCGTCATATTTTACGTTGTGATGCTTTTCATATGCTCCGGCCACGCCGCGAAGTATCTCTATGCAGTCATCTTCGGACGGCTCTTCGACGTATATGGGCTGGAACCTTCTTTCAAGTGCGGCATCCTTTTCGATATGTTTGCGGTATTCGTCATATGTCGTCGCACCGATCAGCTGGACCTCTCCTCTTGCGAGCGAAGGCTTCAGAATGTTGGATGCGTCAATGGAGCCTTCCGCCCCGCCGGCGCCGATTATCGTGTGAACCTCGTCCATGAACAGAAGGATGTTCCCTTCGGAGATGACTTCGCTTATGACGCGCTTGATCCTCTCTTCAAACTCGCCTCTGTATTTGCTTCCCGCAACCATCGCGGAAAGATCGAGAACGAGCAGCCTCTTGCCTGCCACCGTATCGGGCACAGTCCCGTCGGCTATGCGCTGTGCGAGCCCTTCGACTATCGCTGTTTTGCCGACTCCGGGCTCTCCGATGAGGCAGGGATTGTTCTTGGATCTTCTTGAAAGCGTCTGGATCATCCTCGTTATCTCGTTATCGCGGCCGATCACCGGATCGAGCTTTCCTTCCGCCGCAAGTGCGGTAAGATCACGGCTGTACTGGTCCGTGAGCATCCCCGCCGACGCCCCTGTATGCCTTGCGGTCGCTTTTATCTGTTCCTTGTAGTCCTCAAGGTTTTCGCCCATTGCCACCAAAGTGTCCGCAAAGAGCTTCTGGGGATTGACGGAAAGAGTGTTCAGAAGTCTCAGTGCGAGATTGTCGCCGTCGGAGATGATCGCGAGCAGTATGTGCTCCGTTCCGATCTCATCGCTTTCAAAAGAATTGGCAAGCTCCTGGGCCAGATCAAGGAGTGATTCGACCTTGGGCGTGAAGCCTTCACGTTCTTTCTGGGCGACTTTGCCCGGAAGGGCTATCTGTTCATCGATAAGATTGACTATCTTCTCCTCGTCTATGTCGTTAGATGAAAGGACCATCGCGGCCACGCCGCTCTTTTCCATGCACAGGGCCAGAAGCAGATGCTCGCTGCCGACATACCCGTGTTTGTATCCGGCCGAGAGCTGCTTGGCAAGTGTGAGTACGGCCCATGCCTTTTCCGTGTATTTTCGTGACATACTTTTCTCCTTTACAGGTCTAAGAATTCAAACTGGAAGTCTTCGTCAAGGTCGAGTTCGTCGGTGCGCGATGCGATGAACTGCTGCTGCTGTTTCTGGCGCTCTGCCTCTTCCCTCTCAGCTTCTATCCTGCGCTGTTCCTCGATCCTTCGCTGCTGTTCAAACAGCCTGCGCTGTTTTTCACGCTGCTCTTCCTCTTTCATCACAACAGGTGCCGCTTCCGTATCCTCTTCCTGAACAACGACCTTCTTGCGGGGAGGAAGTTTTGTTTTTTCCTTCTCTTTTTCCTTCTCTTTTTCCTTTTCCTTTTCGAACGAGCTCCAGTCCATCGGGGTTGCTTCCTCGTAACCCTGCGCGCGTCTCTTTGCGGCCTTCTTCTCTTCCCTGAGGCGCCACTTTTCTTCGCGCTCAAGTTCCTTGCGCTCTTTTCTCGTAAGAGGTCTGTAAGGTTTTACATCATCTTCCTCTTCGTCCTCGTCAGCATCGTTTACATATCGCTCATCGGAAGGAGTATCATCTTCTTCGTTTTCGTCGTCTTCTTCGTCTTCATCTTCTTCATCATCTCCGTTATCTTCATCTTCTTCGGA
>JAFXQX010000009.1 GCA_017526745.1 Lachnospiraceae bacterium
CAACACCTCCGTCCCCCTGTCTCAGCTCCGTCCCCCTGTCTCACCCAACTCAGAATTGTTTAATGTGATTTTAATCATTTATAAAAGACCGGTTAAGAATACTGCTGTATAGTCTTCCCTGAGATCAAGGAGGTGACTGTTATGTTTACAGCAATTTGTCTTATACTGTTTTTGATGGTATTTTTTAAACTGCTCGTCCTGGCGTTCAAGATCGGATGGGGAATACTAAAGATATCATTGTACCTTGTAGTATTTCCTATAGTTGCGCTGACGCTGATATTTGGCGGGTTTTTCTTCATCGCCCTTCCCGTTATACTGATCGCGGGAATTACCGGAATGGCTGTAGGGGCCTGAACTGCGGCGGTTTTTGACATTTTTGATTAAGGAGGATATATCATGCAGATTACACTTGAAGCGGTAGAAAAGGTTATGGAACTTACGGGCGTTGATTATGCGGCGGCCAAAGAGGCTCTGATAAAGGCTGACGGCGACGTAGATGAGGCGATCAAGCTCATCACTCCCGAGGAAAGATCGGATGATAAGGTTAAGGATACTGTCGAGAAGATAAAGGCCAAGGTCAAGGAAGGAAATGTCGACAAGATCCAGATCAGCAAGGATGGGGAGATCGTTCTGTCGCTTCCCGTAAATATCGGCATCATCGGCGGAATCGTCGGACTGGCCTCGGCGCCCTGGGCATTTATTGCTGCAACGATCGCGACACTCGGATTCGGATGTAAGATAGAGATTGTCAAGAAGGACGGATCAAAGGACGAGATCATATAATTGTTATACTGAAAATGGGGAACGGAGTGAGACAGGGGGACGGAGGTGTTGTCTCAAAGAATTTGAGACAACACCTCCGTCCCCCTGTCTCACTCCATCATATGTACTCGCTTATCCGGCTGATGAGGTCTTCTTTTCTGAAGGGCTTCGGTATGTGGGCGTTCATTCCGGCCGCAAGACAGTCCTCGACATCTGTGGCGAACGCATTTGCAGTCATGGCCAGGATCGGTATTTCTGATCCGGCAGCCCGTATCCTTCTTGTGGCTTCAAGGCCGTCCATAACGGGCATCTGTACATCCATCAGTACGATATCGATATCGCCGGGCTTGGATTCTTCGAGTATCCGAATGGCATTGATCCCGCTGTCGGTCGTCAAAACGGTAAATCCGAACTTTTCAAGGACTCGCTCTGCGAGCTTGAGATTAGTTGCGGAATCATCAACGACAAGTATTCTGGTACCTTCATAGCTGCGAGAAAGTGCATCGCATTCCGGGTCGCCTTTTGTATGATTTTCGCCCGAGGCGGATGGCTTGAACGGAAGAGTGACCGTAAACTCGGTCCCTTTTCCAGGCTCTGATACGAGGTCGATCGTTCCCTGCATGAGGTTTACGATGTTTTTAACGATCATCATGCCAAGACCCGTCCCCTGTGCCTGGCGGACAGACTCTTTGTTTTCCCTGGAGTATGCGTCCCAAATGTGTTTGCAGAATTCTTCGGACATCCCGATGCCGGTGTCTTTTACCCTGATCTCGTAGATGAGGTCATTTTTTTTCTCCAGCAGTTTTCCCGATAGCGTGACCTGTCCGCCGCTTTGCGTGAATTTGCTGGCGTTGGAGAGCAGGTTTAGCACAACCTGGTTGAAGCGAAGCTTGTCGCATTCGATCACATCATCGCCAACATCGTCTGTATTTACGGAAAAATCAATCCCGCCTTCGTTCATTCTGCCGCTTATCATGTCGGCGCATTCCCGAAGCAGATCCTTGAGCTTTAGCGGCTCAGTCACGATGTTCATTTTGCCGCTTTCGATCCGGCTCATGTCGAGTATGTCATTTATCAGATCCATCAGGTGCTCACCCGCAGACGTTATCCGGCCAAGGTAGTCAACCAGATGCTCGCGGTTATCGATCTCTTCAAGGGCAAGGCGCGAAAATCCCGTGATCGCATTCATCGGCGTCCTTATATCATGCGACATGTTGGAGAAAAATTCTGTCTTTGCCTTGTTTGCCTGATTGGCCTCGTTTATAGCCGAAACAAGCATTGACTGCCTGTCTTCGAGTTCTTTTTTCTGCCTGGCGATGAGCCTGTCGGAATCCATTTTCATGGCGCGAAGATCATCGACAACGGATGTTGTTACGAGCATGCGGTCAACACCGTTGTTTCCGCGCTCGATGACGTGAAAATCGATCCTTATCCAGCGGCCGTCGGCATCATCCTTGTAAACGAATTCACGGGCGTCACAGTCTGCAAGAAGTTCGGTCCGCACAGTCTTTACATTCCGAAGACTTGATTTTTGCTCTTTGGAAGCATCCTGGAGTTTTGAGTTGATGTAGTTTATCAGATCTGTACAGGTGGCACCGCTTGCCAGGGGAAGCGTTGGGTCTTCTTTGATGATCTTCACTTCGTCGGTTATAAAATCAGCCATGCAGATGCTGCTGTATCCCTCGGCAAGAGAGGAGATGATCTGATTGTCCAGCCTGATGTGGCCGAGCTCCGTTTCGGAGATAAGAGTTGCGGAGCCGAAGGCCTTGACGGGCTTTCCGTGTTCGTCAAATTCAGTTGTGTATTTAACGCGGAACGGGACGCGCCCGACGGTAAGCGGAATGTCAGCTTCGAGTTCCGGGACGCCGGCATCGACTTTTTTCATCATCTCGCGGTACATATCCGCATAGTCAGGAGGGAATATTCCCGCATCGATCGCAGGCTCGGGATAGTCGGTGACAAGCGATGGAAGGCCAAGATCCCGCATGCACCTGTAACATGGGCGCATCTCCTTTGTGGCGATGTCGTATTCCCAGTTATATATATTTATCTGCTCGCTTGCCTTCTTGTAGCGGTTTTCGATGTCATCGAGGTCTTCACGGATCTTCTTTTCGTTTGTGATGTTGCGTATGCCTTCGTACAAAATGGCGCCATCCTCGGTCTTTTCGACAAGAACGAGCCTGCTCTGCAGGCAGACCGTGTCGTATCCGCAGCAGTCGGAGACAAGATGCCGCCAGGTCTCGACGATCTGCTCTTTCCCGGTTTTCATGCAATTCTTGGCTGCATTTACAAAAATGCGCAGATTATCATCATCAAAAGCGGATGGGGTATATGTTTCGAGAAAGAGTTCTTTAGAGGTATTTACCCAGTGCTCAGCAACAAACTTTTCGTTGATGTCGATCAGACGTACCTGACCGTCTTTGTACGAAAGGACAGAAGCCGGCTCGGAAAATCTGTTGTTTATCATCTCAGAGTAATTCATAATGATTCTCCTTTTGTTTTCAGATCAGTATCAAGGCATCGGAAGCTCCGGATAGCATGCAATGTCAGGGCACAGACAGGGAAGGCATATACCGCCCTGAGGTTCTGTGCCGCATTCTTCTTTGCAGTCATCCACGAAATTTCCGGTCGTGACATCGTAGATGTAGTGGCACAGATCATAGCCTCCTTCCGCAGGCCTTCTGAAGTTTATGACGAGCAGCCCGTTTCCGCGCAGGAACATGCTGTCTATACTGTCTTTGGGGCCGATAAGCTCACCGACAAGATCTCTTTGGCATATATATTCGATATTTTCCCGCAGGATATCTGTCCCGGCATATTCAAAAACGCTGTCTTTTGTCGGATCGTAGAAGTAGTAGTAATGTTTCCAGGTGTGCCCGATCATTTGCCCGAGCTCTTCGTCGAACATCATATCGTAGCTGCTGTCCATGATCCTGAACCTGTCCGGCCCGTCAAGATCTGTTATGACTTCACCCCTGCCTGAAAACAATGCTTCAACGGCCCTGCCGTCCGAAACGCTGTAGACATACGTCAGGGCAGCTGTTTCGTACATTTCATCGACCAATACGTATGTCGTGTTTCCCATCGTCATGGTCCGAAGACGGCTGTTAAATCCCAGCCCTTTGGAATCTGTAAGCTTTTGCGCACCGCTTTGCGAAACGAACCACAAAGATCCTTCCGCAGCAGATCTTTCTTCATCGGAAATGCTGCCTGTTATGGCAAAAGCCTCTTTTTGCCCGTCACCGTCAAAATCGCTTCCTGAAAAATCAATAAGGTCAGTGATCCCAATCCCGATCCCGGCCTCATTTATGAGTATCTGCTTGAGATCAGGTTTTTTCTTTTTCGGTTTTTCTTTGGGTTTTGAGGAAGAACTGTCTTTTTTTCTTCTGTTCTATCCGATGACGCGGATGTTTCCTGACCGGGATTTTCGGATGTATCGGTCAGAGCTTTTTTTTCAGATGGGCTGCATCCGCAAAGACTTACGGATATTATGATGATAACTGCGGTTATGATTTTTCTTGACATTTTCATCAGGATCTTACATCGGTTTTATCGTATGATTTTACACGTAATGGGTCCGCTCGACGTGTGCACCGAAAGGTCGCAGCGACAGTCCGGCGAACAAAAACCACAACACATTGATCACAAATGAGAAAGCACCGCCTTCGTACTCTATCTCTTTGCCGAACGGGTTGAGCGATATGCTGGACAGTTTGAAGCACTGGACTCCCACCTGGATTCCGACGATCGTGATACACCACAAGATCCCCGTGATGATCCAACCGAGTGCGCTCAGTAAACCGCCGAATATGATCCATAAAATGTTACCGAGTATTCTCATTATCTCTACTTCTTGAAACAGTATATCATAATCACATTCCTATTACTATCACGGGGCATAAAGTGATGGTATAATGATTTTTACAGACCTACTGATCGGTTCCGGACAAGAAAGGCTCAGCTGATTTGGATAACACAGAAAGAATCTCCACAACCGAATTATACCCGGATGGAACGAAACAGCCGGGCGAGGCTGAAGTTGTTTCGGAGCATATCCTTGACGTGATCGTAAACGAGACCCCGGTGTATTCGCTGGTGTGCAGCAAAACCAATCTGAAGGAACTTGTCGTCGGGCGGCTCTTTACTGATGGCGTGATCGAAGGGCCTGATGATATCGACAGGATATTTTTTTGCAGATACGAAAACGAGGCAAGCGTTTTTCTGAAGAATGATGTTCGCTGGGAAGGCATACCGGTGGTACGCAACATTACCTGCTGCACCGGAAACAAGGTGTTTGCTTCTACAAACAGGCCGGAACCAAAAAAACTTGCAAAGAAGCAGTGGAACATGGACTGGGTGTTTGACCTTACCCGGGAGTTTGCAAAAGATTCCGAACTTCACAGCCGGACCGGGGGAACACACAGCTGCATACTGTCCGTGGAAGGTACGCCTGTGTTTACGGCGGAGGACATCGGAAGGCATAATGCGGTCGATAAAGCGGTGGGTCATATGATTTTAAACAGGATCTCCCCCGGCGACTGCATGCTCTTTACGTCCGGACGAGTGCCGACAGATATGGTCGAAAAGGTTATTGCGGCAGGTATCCCTTTTCTTGTATCCAAATCTGTTCCAACGAAAGAATCCGTGGAAATGGCGGCCCGGTACGGTCTTACCCTCATAGGCCGGGCCCGGCCGGATCGATGTGAGATATTTTGAGACTGGGGGACGGAGGTATTGTCTCAGAGGAATTGTCTCATTGTCTCAAAGGAGTAGTCCTGGGAATGAGGATGAGCAGATGTTTGGTAAGAAGAAAGAGAAGAGATGGTATGATCCGGATGTAAAGCGGCCCATGATTAAGGCCAGTATATGTAACGGAGAGCAGGTTGCCGGGTTTAAAAACCTTCAGACAGGGGCATTTGAAGAGATCATGCTGATAAGAAACGAGACTGATCTGGAAAGCTTTAAGAAAGAGTACGGAATCAGCGGAGAAATAACCAAGATATATTAGAAGAGGATGATCATATGGCATGGCAGAGTATAACAGACAATTCGATCGAGGATATAAGAGCGGATAAGAAAAGCGCCAAAAGCGTGGAAAAATATATGGTATCAAAAAAGGCCCTGTATTTTGAAGGGAAATATCTTCCGATATCGGAGATAACGTCCGTCAGCATGCACGACAGCACGTATAATCCGCATTGCTGCTGCGGAAGGGGCTTTCCCGTCAAGAAGCTTAAGATAGAGTATGGAACGGATAAGCCCCTGATACTGATGCTTGAAAAGGCTGAGAATGCACAGAAGATGATGCGGCTTATCAAAGAAGCAGAAAACTGAGACAGAGGGACGGAGGTGTTGTCTCAATGCCTCAGAAAATTGAGACAATACCTCCGTCCCCCAGTCTCAAAGAGGATATGAGTGGAGGTGTTATCAGATGGATAATGAGACGATAACGATACCGGCCGAGCCGCTTGCCGACAGGAATTACCGGCCGGATGACAAGGAAAAGGTAACTGAGGATAAGCCTGATAAAAAAGTGTACAGCGGGATCGATGAAATACCATCGGGTGTTGCAGGTGATGTGACTGCCGAGGGCTGCATTGTCCTCGAGGGCGGTGGATGGAGAGGACTGTATACCCTTGGCGTGCTTGACGCCATGATGGTAAATGATATCAATATCCGAAATGCCGTAGGGATCTCAGCGGGGGCGTTGTCGGCGCTCGGATATATTGCCGGCCAGATAGGCTGGGGTGCTCATATCGATCTTCGCTACAGACATGACAGCGATTATGTCGGTGTTGGTGCAATGCGAAAAGATCACGGCGTCACGGGATTTTCCCACCTCTTCTCCGACCTTATCGATAAAGAGCCGATCGACAAGAAGAGACTGGCGGATCCTTCAAGGCGGCTTGCTGTCGGGGTCACGAACATGATCACAGGACAGACCGAATACATGGAAAAGGGTAAATGCAATCTTTCGGCAGCCGTGCGTGCGTCGGCGACGGTCCCGTATGTTTCGCGTCCGGTCGTCATTGACGGCGTTCCCTATCTTGACGGAGGATGCTCAACGAAAATCCCTTACCCCTGGGCTGTTTCCGAAGGATTCAGGAAGATCGTTGTCGTCAAGACGCGCGAATGGGGCTATAGGAGAAAAGAAGACGAGAACCGCTTCGTCAACAGGATGTACAGAAAATATCCCGAGTTTATTGATGCCATGAATGCCGCAAACGCTGATTTTAACAGGATGACCGATGAACTGCATATGCTTCATGAGCAAAAGGAAGTATTCACTATCGCTCCGTCGGAGACTGTTACTGTATCAAGGTTTGAAAGTGACGTTGAAAAGCTCGGAGCACTATACTGGCTGGGATATCATGATGCCATGACACAACTTGATGATATCCGTGATTATCTTGCGAACTGAAAACTGAGACAAGGGGACGGAGGTGTTGTCTCACCGGTCTCAGAAAACTGAGACAATACCTCCGTCCCCCGGTCTCATCCCGAGGCAACTGCGCTTGAGGGGATAAAGAAGCTGGCTGATTTTTTCACATCAATCGGAATGCCGAAAAATTTTGCCGAGCTTGGCGCCAAGGAATCCGACATACCGACTCTCGTCGAAAATCTTTGCTGCGGAAACGGCCGCGAGGGAAGCATTTCGGGATTTGTCACGCTTGATAAGGAAGACTGCGCGAAGATCTACGGGATGATGGTCTAGAGGGCGATGCGGATCCTCGTCTGATTCATTCCGAGCACATAATTGTACTCAACAGATGATGCGGCCTTTCTCAGCACGTCGACATTTGAGTATTCCTCTGCCGGAGCGGTCGAAGGATCGTGAGGCTTCCCGATGCTTCTTACATCCATAAGGACTTCTTCGGGATATATCTTTAACAGTACGTCGATAAAGGCGGCCGCACTTTTTTGGTCCGTGTTATCGGCGGTATATGAGATCATTTCTTCAAAAGCAAGTGCAATCAGAACGCATGTCTTTTCGCTCGTTAGTTTCTGCTTACAAAAATCCTGCAGATCGCATACGACTCTTTCCGTCTCATCATGTTCGAGCGGAACGGTCGCATCATATACCGGCAGGTTTGCATCCTCATTCGGAAGTACGAGGATGCCGCTGTATTGTCCGCCTGACCGTGCTGATATCTCATGATTTACGATCACGATCACCAGCAGCATAAGAGCGGACAGGAGCGGATATGCGGCCCACAGCCCGTCTATTCCCATCGCCCGCGTCAGGATGACGGCGAGCGGTATGATCCCGGCAAAACCGTCCGTTATGCTGATGACTGCGGCGTAGACGTTCCGGGAGATGACCTGGAAATAATACATGAAGATCATAACGAATCCCCTAAAGAGGAACATTATCGAGAATATCCTGATAGCGGCCGTGGCACTTTTTGCATTTGAATCCCCGTAATTATATATGGCCAGGAAGAATTCCGGCCGCAGTTCGAACATCAGAAAGAATACGATGCTTGCAAGGGTCTGTGTCAGCAGCACTTTTTTCATCAGTATCCGCATTCCGCGAAAATCACCCTGCCCGCGAAGTGCCGATGCCAGGGGCGCCATGGCACCCACGATCCCTCCGATCGATATAGACACTATCGACACGCATTGTATGCATACGGTAAAAATCGTAAGACCGGTCATACCGGCAAGGGATGCGGACAGATTGTTGCAAAAGTATATCTTGATGCAGTATCCGAGCTGGCTGAGGGCTGAGGCGACACCTCTTTTTACCGACTCCTTAAGATGATCAAGATCGCTCAGATGTACCCTGACAAGCGGAAGCGATATGCGTTTTGCCGCGATCAGGATGACGACGATCACAGCTGCCGCGATATAACCGGTAAGAGTGGCAAGGGAGGCACCCGCGACCCCCGTGTCAAAAAACCTTATAAACACATAATCCATTATCAGGTTTATTCCGTTGGCGCAGATGTTGATCATCGTTCCGAGATGCGGTTTTCCGAATGCGGGGAAGAAGATGATGATGACCTGAAGGGGTATGATGAATGCTCCCGATAAAACAAGGACCGTAAGATACGGCCTGAATGCACCGATAAGACTGTCATCGGCACAAAACCATCCCGTGACCGTCCTGATGAAGACCATCCCGAAGACCGAGATAAATACACCGATGATGACCGATGCGATAAATACGACCGAAAAGGCCGATCTTGCCCGGTCTTGCTGCTGCTTCCCGGCATACTCCGCATATATGACGGAACCGCCGGAACCGATCATCATATAAATGACTGCAAAAAGAAGCATCACCGGGGAGCCCATCCCGACCATGCTCATTGCAGAGGATCCGAGAAGCTGGGATACGATGATGCTGTCAACAAATTCGTTTAATGATACCGCTACCGTGGAGAGTACGGTAGGAAGCAGAAACTGGAAAAATTTGCGGCCGATGATACGGTCATTGCGTTCAAATCCGGACACTTGTTCCCACCACACAGTTTTCCATGTACGGAGAAGGGGCTTCAAGCACAAGACCTTTTATAGCCATGAGTTCTTCCGCGCCTTTTCGTCCGTAGGAAAGATATTCATATGTGCATTTCGGGATTATCACACGTCCGCCCTGCCTTACCTTATCCATTACTTCAAACATCAGCCTGAGACAGTCCGATTCGCTCATCTTTGTGAGCGATCTTCCGAATAAAGTGATGACGTTATCAAATCCTTTATAAGCATCGTCTATCGTATCGCAGGTCACGACCTGGCAGCCTTCGATATCGGTGCTCTCATCACAGACTATCAAGGTGGCACCGTGGCAGTCATAATCTTTCATAAGGGATACGGCCGACACGGAACTGCTGCCGGAAGGGTCCGGTATCAGTCTGCGGGACGTTCCGTCAGTAAGAAGAAGATCAAAGAACTTCTTTTCCGCATTTTCGAGCAGCTCAAGATCGGACTGAAGTATCTTGATGTCATCATGAACAAGGAAGATTATGCCTCCGCTCGTTTCAAGATCCCTTGTCTTGGGGTAGTACTTGATGTCGCCCTGATTGCCCACACTGATCTTATAGGTGCTCCTGAGCTGTTTTGCGATCTCGCAAACGGGATGATCATACACTTCAAGTTCTTTCGGAACTATGATCATCTTAAGATATCCTTTTCTCAGGAGTCTGTAAGGTTTTTTGGAGTCTTTTTCAAACTTTACCGGATCGAGATAGCAGTCAAGTATCGAATCGGTCTCGTGCTGGCCGGTGACCATATCCTGGAATTCACCCGGCATGCTGCCGCCCATCGGCCGGCAGTTGACTTCGATAAGGACCGGCCCCTTATCATCGATCATATACTCTCCGTGAATCTCGCCGTACAGGTATCCGATGGCATCGGCAACCGAAAAGGCATATTCGATAAGATCCATATGTCCGGGTTCGAGCTTGTCCAGGAATTCGGTGTTGTTGTAAATATATCCGCCTTCGGGCGTTTTTTCTTTCTTATAACGAAGGACAGTGTTCAGCCGGTGTTTTCCGTTACATGAAAGAGTGTTCACGATATACTCGGTCCCGAAGATCCTCTCCTGGATGAGGACTTCTTCAATGTCCTTGTCGAAGAGGTCTTTTATCGACAGGAGAGTCTTGATCGCATTCTCAACTTCGTCAAGATTGTCACACAAAAATACGCCCTGGCTTCCGGCACTGTGAAGCGGCTTGACGACC
This sequence comes from Lachnospiraceae bacterium, assembly GCA_017526745.1. GTDB lineage: Bacteria > Bacillota > Clostridia > Lachnospirales > Lachnospiraceae > UBA2868. The sequence goes on from JAFXQX010000009.1 coordinate 10,446, forward strand.
GCGCATGTATAGCCGTTATCGCGGCAGTATTTCATGCCTTCTTCGACCGAATGGACCTTCTGACCATGGATATAGCGGATGCCCGCCTGATGAAGAGCTTCATGCATGGCATCTTTTTTGGTCATCATATCGATGTTTTCTACGGGATTGCCGGGAAGATCCAAAGAAGAAGCGAGCCTTGTCGCAAGTACAACGCCCGTTTCGGATCCGGCTATCACAAGGATGGGATCGTATTTTTTGACAAGGGATACGGTGTCACCATAATCTTCACATTCATACAGGATCTCGGGCCGGTGATGGAGGTATTCGAATACCGAATATAACTCCGCCGTCATCTCGCTTCGCGATTCAAATGATTCGACTACGACAGGATTGTATCCGCGCCTTATTATATCTTCAATAAAATTGTATCCGGAAGATATCGGATCTATCACTACTATATTCTTCATAGAAAATATAGTAGCAGAGTTCGGATATTAATTCCACATCATTCTTTATTATTTATCTTTGCCTTCTTCGAAGATCACAACAGCGGAGATTATCGCGGAAAGTGACACGACGATCAGCCACCATGACATGTTTATTCCGGATTCAAAAGGTGCTTCGGCAAGAGGTACTTCATTATCATTTATCATTACGGCACCGGACTTTTCTGCGGGATCATCCTGATCCGCCTGGGATGAGCTGACTGTTGCAACTGCTACCGGTTCCTTTGCATAACTCATTGCGGGGGTAAGTGCAGCGGCAACAAATACCGCAGCTATTATCACTGTGATCACAAGTCCGTGTGTTATCGTCTTTTTGTTCATGTCTCTTTCCTCCGTGATTTTGATCGTTTTTCATTTTTTTCTTTACACTTATTTCATCGTACGCGGTAAGGGAAAACTTTATAGCAAAATTACTTTTTGCTCAAAATGTGATTATGTGATAAAAATCAATCAATATTATAGAATTGACAGATAATATGAAATATTCTTCCCGATTTGTGATATAATGATTTCTAACCGCACTTTCTGCGGGATCTTGGATCGGAACCCGTGACCGGCTCAGATCATCCTGATGCCGGATCTGAAACGGATCCGATAAAAAAAGGGAAAGAAGGTATAAGGAATGGGACTTGTCAGGACAAACGAGAATTGCGTAGGCTGTAACCGCTGTATCAGCGCCTGCCCCAGCCGCGGAGCAAATGTTGCGATCGAGAAGGACAGGGGAAACGTCATTGAGATCGACCCCAAGAAGTGCATCGCCTGCGGGGCTTGCATCGATGCGTGCGAACATGGTGCCCGTGAGTACGAGGATGATGTTGACAGATTCTTCGATGATCTTAAGAAGGGAGTAAAGATCTCCGTTCTTATAGCTCCCGCATTTCTTGCAAACTATCCGGGTGAATATGAAAAATTCCTCGGCATGCTCAAAAAGCTCGGGGTCAATAGGTTCATAAGCATTTCATTCGGTGCGGATATCACAACGTGGGGTTACATCAAATACATCACGGAGAGAAATTATTACGGCAGTATCTCACAGCCGTGTCCCGCAGTTGTCGGCTACATCGAACGCCATCTTCCGGAGCTTCTTCCCAAGCTCATGCCGGTTCAAAGTCCCATGATGTGCGGCGCCATATATGTCAAGAAATATATGAAGGTCAATGATAAACTTGCCTTTATCAGTCCGTGCATTGCCAAGAAGAACGAGATCGACGATCCGAACAACAAGGGCATCGTTTCATATAACCTTACATTCTCACACCTTGTTAAGTATTTAAAGGAACATCCCGTAAGCGGAGCAACACCTTTAAAGGATGAGATCGAGTACGGTCTCGGATCGATCTATCCGATGCCCGGCGGCCTTAAGGAAAACGTATACTGGCTTCTCGGAGAAGATGCGCTGGTGCGTCAGATGGAAGGCGAGCATCATATGTATGAGTATCTCGAGCGCAATAAGGACAAGATCAAGAGTTCCAAGTTCCCATATCTGTTCATCGATGCTCTTAACTGTACGAACGGCTGTCTGTACGGCCCCGGCGTTGATGCCAGAAAGACACTTGACGAGAGTACTTTTATCGCGATCCAGAAGATCAAGGCTAAGAGCAAGACAGATTCCGGAAAGAATGCCTGGAGCAGGAAGCTCACACCGGAAAAGAGGCTTGAGGAACTCAACAAGCAGTTTGCTTCCCTCAATCTGAATGATTTTGTCAGAACATATACCGACCGCAGCAAGGACTGCGTATACAAGGAGCCTTCGGAAGCCGAGATCGGCAGAATCTTTGCCGACATGTGCAAGGATACCGAAGCAAAGAAACATATCAACTGCGGATGCTGCGGATATGACACATGCCGTGACATGGCTGTTGCGATCTACAACGGATTCAATCACAAGCACAACTGCGTTCATTTCATGAGTGACCGTGCCTATGAGGAGAAGGACAAGGCAGTTGCCCTTTCCGAAGAGGTGCAGCAGGCAAGGGCCGAGATGCAGGAGAAGAAGGCAAACCTGTCCGAAGGTATCAACGAGAACTTCGACAACCTTTCAACGACTATCGGACAGATCGAGCTTGCAAGCGCCGAAAATGCCAAGTCCACTTCGGGTATCTACGATGACATGAACGAAGTCGACAGCTTCGCAAACAACCTGAAGGAAGTTCTTACTACGATCGAAGGATATCTTGAAAAGCTCGAAGCCAACAACTCCGACGTTATCGCGATATCGTCGCAGACAAATCTCCTGGCTCTTAACGCCAGCATTGAAGCTGCCCGCGCGGGAGAGGCCGGAAGAGGATTCGCCGTCGTTGCCGAGCAGATCAAGAATCTTGCCGAGAACTCCAAGACAACGGCTGACGACAGTAACAAGAACAATAAGGATATCAAGGAGACGATAGAGAAGCTCGTTATCGGTGCCGAAAAGCTCTCCGAGATAGTCGAACAGGTCAACGGACGTGCCGAGAATCTCGTTGCCGCAGCTGAAGAGACAACGGCTTCGATCGGAACGATGAAGTCCATTACGGACAGCGTTAAAGAGTCCCTGTCACAGATACTTGAAAGCGACTGACCGCCTGAAAGAAGAAACTGCGGAAATATTCCGCGGTTTTTTCTTGACATTTAATATTGCGCGCAATATAATATGACAAAACACATAATGCTCATCAATGTGGAATATCACTTGGCAAAGAAAGGTTGATCACATGGCAAATGATCTTGACATACAGGAATACATGACAAAAGGAGTAGAGCGTGTCATTGCCGATGCGATAAAGGCGACACTGAAGAACCCGAAGGAAAGTAAGTTCATGCTTACATTTTCCGCCGCATCAGCCGCAGCCTCCGCAAAGCGCAGGAAGGCCGAAGATCGCGGCGAGCACATTCCCCCGTTTCTGATCGCGAGCATAACGAGTAAATGCAATCTTCACTGCGCGGGATGCTATTCGAGATGCACTCATGCAACGACCGATACAGAACCGGTGGCCCAGCTTACCGATGAGCAGTGGCTTAAGATATTTGATGAGGCGGATGATCTCGGGATCAGCTTCATCCTTCTTGCCGGCGGTGAGCCGATGATACGCCGCGGCGTGATAAGTGCAGCAGGCACCAAAAAGAACATCCTGTTCCCGATATTTACGAACGGAACGTTCATGGATGAAAAATATTTCGAGTTGTTTGACAGGTGCAGGAACCTTATTCCGATCATGAGCATAGAAGGCGAAAGGGATGCCACGGATACAAGACGCGGGGAAGGTGTTTACGACCGCCTTATCAAGAACATGGACGAGCTTTACAGGCGCGGACTGATATTCGGTGCATCCGTTACGGTAACAAGGGAAAATGTCCGGAAGGTCACATCGGATGATTTTCTGAAGACATTGTCTGTCAGGGGATGCAAGGCGGTGATCTTCGTGGAGTTTGTACCGGTGACGGAAGGAAGCGAAGATCTTGCCCCGACCGAGGCCGAGAGAGAGTACATCGCAAAAGAGATCGCGCGGCTTCTAAGAGACGATCCGGAGATGGTATATATTTCGTTCCCGGGTGACGAGAAGGGATCGGGAGGGTGCGTTGCAGCTGGCAGGGGATTTTTCCATATCAATTCCCACGGCGGTGCGGAGCCGTGTCCCTTTTCTCCGTATTCCGATGTGAACATCAAAAACACGTCGCTTAAAGAGGCCCTTCATTCTCCGCTGTTTACGGCCCTTCAAAGCGGGGGCGCATTAAGCGGTGATCATGACGGCGGGTGCGTATTGTATGAAAAACGAGAACTTGTGGAATCCCTCCTGGGGGACAACATTGCGTCAAAGGCCGGATAAGGCCGGCCGAGAATGAGGGACAAGATAAAACAGATAATATGAGGTGCTGAAAATGGAAAAACTGATGGAAACTATCAAAGGAAGAAAAAGTGTCAGGTCGTTTGACGATCGTCCGGTAAGCGAAGAGCACAGACGTGATATCGATGAGTTTATAAAAACTATCCGCAATCCGTTTGATATTCCGGTGGAATTTGTTCTTCTCGACGCCAAGGAGCATGGCCTGTCAAGCCCGGTGCTCTCCGGTGAAAACCTGTATGTTGCGGGAAAGGTGGAGAAAAGATCATATGCCGATGTTGCCTTCGGATATTCATTTGAACAGCTTGTGCTGCACGCCTGGTCGCTGGGGATCGGTACCGTATGGATCGGCGGCACGATGAAGCGGGAGATATTTGAGAAGGCAGCGGGCCTTTGCGAGGGTGAGGTGATGCCATGCGTCAGCCCGTTCGGATATCCCGCGGCAAAGAGATCCGTCAAGGAAACGCTGATGAGAAAAGGGATCGGCGCCGACTCGAGACTTGCGGCCGATAAATTGTTCTTTGATGAAAAATGGGGAACCGCTTTATCGCCGGATGAAGATACGGCAGATCTTCTCGAGATGGTAAGATGGGCACCGTCTGCTGTTAACAAGCAGCCGTGGAGGATCATCGTAAGCAATGGCGTATTCCATTTTTACGAAAAGAAAGATAAAGGCTATGTAAATGATGCAACACTCGATCTGCAGAAGATCGACCTCGGTATCGCGCTGTGCCATTTTGTCTTGGGTATCGAAGAAAAAGGAAAGACCGCGCTTGTTTCGGTATCCGATCCCGGTATCGCGATCCCTGCTGACGCCGAGTACATCGCAAGTGTAAAAGTACAGTAAGTCTCGTTGATATTATGTCCCGGCTGAATTATAATCTTGCATAGCAAAACCTCGGCATTCATCACGTGAGGGGTAAATAAAGATATTCAGGAGGACAGATGATGGAAGAGACAATGAAAGACTATGAGGACATGCTGGAAGAGTCATACAGCCTGATGGGCGACGGCGTGCATGATACGGATGCGCTTCTGGCATGGAAGAAGGCGGCCGACCTCAAAGCATCAAAGGAGAATATCACGGTTACGGTCACCGGCATAGTAAAGGGAGGCGTGGTTGCGGATTTTGACGGCATAAGGGCATTCATTCCCGCCTCCAGATTATCTCTTGAAAGGATAGATGACTGCAATCCTTTCCTTGGAAAAGAACTGACGGTCAGGGTTATAGAAGCCGATATCGATGCGGATAAACTGATACTGTCCGCAAGAGAGATACTGCGCGAGCAGCAGGAGGAAGGCAAAAAGAAAAAGCTTTCCGAGGTAAAGATCGGCCAGGTATTTTCCGGCGTTGTTGCAACGATCAAGGACTACGGCGCATTCATAGATCTTGGGGACGGACTGTCCGGACTGGTGCATGTTTCACAGATCTCACACGAGAGGATCAAGCATCCCGGCGTTGTATTAAAGGAAGGCCAGGAAGTAAACGTCAAGGTCATCGATATCAAGGACGGCAAGATATCACTTTCGATAAAAGCCCTACTGGAAAATCCCGAAGAGCCGGAGGTTTCCGAAGAAGAGATCAGTATACCCGAATCGGAAGCGATCGGGACTTCGCTGGGAGATCTGCTCAAAGGATTTTCTCTCAAGTAAATCTGTTAACACGAGGTAACTATGGCACAAAAGTACAAACAGCTTCTGCTTAAAAACCAGTTATGCTTTCCACTGTATGCATGCAGCAGGAAGATCGTCGGAAGTTACACTCCCTATCTGAAACCGCTTGGGCTTACATATACGCAGTATGTCGTTCTGATGGTCCTGTGGGAGAAAGAGAGCGTAAGCGTCGGACAGCTCGGAGAGACTCTCTGCCTTGATGCCGGAACGCTCACACCGCTTTTAAAGAGACTGGAAAAGGCGGGGTATGTAACGAGACAGCGTTCAAAAGAAGACGAAAGGGTCACGATGATAAGCATCACCCCCGAAGGAGACGCCCTTAAGGAAAAGTGCAAGGATATACCTGCGAAGATGGCAAAGAACGGGTCCGCGCTCACCGAAGAAGATGCAAAGGAATTGTACAGGCTGCTGTATCTGTTTCTCGAAGATGATCAAAAATAAGATCGGAAGATAAGGACATGACATTAAACGATAATACCGGAAGAAACGCCCGTATCATCAGAACCAGCGTGATCGGGATAATCTCAAACGTTCTTCTTGCGGCATTTAAGGCGGCGGTCGGGCTGACAGTCAGCTCGGTCGCCATCATTATGGATGCCGTAAACAACATATCGGATGCCGCAAGTTCCGTGATAACCATAATCGGAACAAAGCTTGCGGGAAAAGAGGCTGACAGGAAGCATCCTTTCGGATACGGAAGGATCGAGTACCTGAGTGCGATGATAATCGCGCTCCTTGTCCTGTATGCCGGCATCACTGCGTTCGTTGAATCGGTCAAGAAGATCATTGCCCCGGATACTCCCGATTACGGCACTGCGTCTCTTGTGATAGTTGCGGCAGCCGTATTCGTAAAGGTTATACTCGGACGGTATGTCAAAAAGGTCGGCATGGAAGTAAACTCCGATTCGCTCATAAACTCTGGAGACGATGCAATGCTCGATTCGGTGATCTCCGCGTCAACTCTTGCCGCCGCGGCAGCCTATCTGCTTTTCGGCATCAGGGTTGAGGCTTATCTCGGATGCCTGATAGCGGTCGTGATAGTAAAGTCGGGATTTGACATGCTCAAAGAAACTCTGTCCAAGATACTCGGAGAGAGAGCGGATGCGGATCTTGCAAGGAAGATCAAGACAACGATAGCCGCTTATCCGGAAGTCAACGGAGTCTATGATCTTGTCCTTCATAACTATGGCCCGGATTCATACAACGGTTCTGTCCATATCGAGGTACCGGATACTCTTTCGGCGGATGACCTGGACAAGCTCCTTCGCCGCATACAGGTTAAGGTCTATGAGGAGAACGATGTGATCCTCACCGCCATCGGCGTATATTCATATAATACAAAAGATCCCGATGCCGTAAGGGCACGGGAGTGTGTCTCGAAGATCGTAACGGAAAATCCCAACGTGCTTCAGATGCACGGATTCTACATAGACAAAGCAGAAAAGACGATCAGGTTCGATATCGTGGTAAGCTTCGATGCCGGCGACCGCAAAGCGGTCTACGACAACGTATGCGCCGGGGTCCGCGCCCTCTATCCCGACTATACACTTCAGGTGGCCATGGATACTGACTTTACCGATGCCTGAACCATAAGACATCATTTTTAATGCATGACATTTACGAAAGTGTGTGATATAATCGCCCTATGATTTTTCACAGGACAAGTTCAATAAAAGAAGAAGGCGGCGTAAGAGTTGTCGATATAGTATATACATCACTGGCTGTTGCCCTTATCGCGATATGTTCATGGATCAATATCCCGACGGCAGTTCCGTTCACGCTTCAGACATTTGCGGTATTTGCTGTTCTGATGATGATCGGCTGTAACCGCGGACTTGCAGCGGTAACGGTGTATGTTCTCATGGGTGCGATAGGCATTCCCGTATTTGCGGGATTTTCCGGAGGCATGGGTATCATACTCGGGAGCACCGGAGGATACATCCTCGGCTTTTTGTTCATCGGCCTTATCTACATGGCGGCAACAAAACTGTTCGGCGTAAGGCCCGCCGTCGAGATCGTTTCGCTTATCATCGGACTTGCGGTATGCTACGCATTCGGGACTGCATGGTTCATGTATGTTTACATCCGTAACACCGGACCTGTCGGCATTATGACCGTACTTTCGTGGTGCGTATTTCCATTCATCATTCCGGATATAGCGAAACTGGCTCTGGCCTTCGTGATATCAAGGAGAGTAAGAAAGGTTATCAGCTGACTGATGACCTTTTTTCTTTTATATAAACGATAGGAAAACAGATCACACAGATAAAATCATTCAAAGATCAGGAGGTTATCATGCAAAGACAGGACATACAGAGGATGATCGAAGAAGAAGGCGTCGAGTTCATAAGGCTTCAGTTCACGGACATATTCGGAAGACTGAAGAACCTGGCCGTAACTCCCGGACAGATGGACAAGGTGTTTGACAACAGGTACTCGTTCTACGGAGCTGCCGTATTCGGTAATACATATGATTACGATGACAGGCTGTATCTGTATCCGGATCTTGATACATTCATGATACTTCCGTGGAGACCTCAGCAGGGCAAGGTTGCCAAGATCGTTTGCGATGTCTGCTATGCGGACGGAAGGCCGTTCGAGGAAAGCAGCAGATATATACTGAAGCAGGCAGTCAAAAAAGCTGCAGATAAAGGCTATACCCTGATCGCCGATCCCGAGTGCGAGTTCTTCCTGTTCCATACGGACGAGAACGGACTTCCCACAACGACCAGCCATGAGCGTGCCGGATATATGGATGTCGGTCCTTCCGATTTCGGTGAGAACGCCAGAAGGGATATCGTCCTTATGCTCGAAGATATGGGATACGAGATCGAATCGTCCCTTCATGAGCATGCACCCGCTCAGCATGAGATAGATTTCAGGGAAGATGAAGCTCTTCCGATGGCTGATTCCATTCAGACATTTGTCTTTGCGGTAAGATCGATCGCAAGGAGGTTCGGCCTGTATGCGACATTTATGCCCAAGCCCCGCCAGGATGTTGCAGGCTCGGGAATGCATCTTAACTTAAAGCTCATGAAGAACGGAAGGAACATCTTTGCGGATGCATCGGGAGTCGCATCACAGGAGGCAAAGTGGTTCGCTGGCGGCATCATGGAACATGCAAGAGCGCTCTGCGCAGTAACGAATCCTTCAGTCAATTCATACAAGCGTCTTCTTTCGGGGTATGATGCGCCGTTTTACATCACATGGGCCGACAAGGGTGAAAAGGCGCTCGTCAACATCGTAAGGGAACCCGATGATGTCAAAGTCGAGCTGCGATTCCCTGACGGATCGGCCAATCCTTATCTTGTACTTGCAGCCTGCCTTGCGGCGGGACTTGACGGCATAGAAAACAGGATCGAGCCGAAGACCGTGGCAGGCAGCGAAGACAAAAACACTCCGACGCTTCCCGAGGATCTTAAGGAAGCCGTATCGGAATTTGTGTCCGATGACGTATTAAAAGATGCTCTCGGTGCGAAGTTCTCCGAGATATACAAAGAGGTAAAGCACAATGAGTGGCGTGCGTTTATCAGCGACGTCACACAGTGGGAGATAGACAATTACCTGACAAGGATATAAGAGCCGAAGCGGAGGAAATATGGGCGCGATAATCGTTGCCATGCCCAAACATGATGACTCCGTCCGCATATCGGCCGTAATAAAAGAAGGCGGCATCTGGGAAGAAGTGTTCATCTGCGAGACCGCATCAAAGATACTGCAGATGATCGAGAACATGGATATAAGTATAGTCGTGTGCACCCGAAGGCTTCGCGACATGGGTTATGAGGAACTTCACGAATACCTTCCCGCAAACGTCAATATGCTGCTTCTTACCAAAGATGTCAGGACCGATCTGTTTTCGAGTAACATCATCATATTGCAGATGCCGTTTAAGACTGCGGATCTTGCAAGCAGCATACGCATGCTGCTTCCCGACGGTTATAAGCGAAGGACACGTCCGGCGGCGCGTACCGACGGCGACAGGCTTACGATAGACAAGGCCAAACACCTGCTCATGGACAGAAACAACATGACAGAGCCGGAGGCTTACAGATATCTTCAGAAAAACAGCATGGACATGGGGCGGACCCTTCTGGAGACCGCTCATATGATCCTAACAATGAACGGAGGCTGACAAATGGTCAGGATAAACGAGAACTATCAGAAACTGCAGGGAAGCTATCTGTTTTCAACGATAGCAAAAAAGGTCGGCGAATATTCGGCGGCAAATCCCGACAAAAAGATCATAAGGCTCGGGATAGGAGATGTCACAAGACCTCTTACGCCGTCGGTGATATCCGCGCTCCATGCTTCTGTTGACGAGATGGCGGATGAGAAGACATTTCGCGGATACGCACCTGACCTCGGGTATGATTTTCTGCGGCACGCAGTCTGCGAAAATGATTTTAAGGCAAGAGGGTGCGACATAGCTGAGGATGAGATCTTCATCTCCGACGGCGCAAAGCCGGATTCCGGAAACATCCAGGAGATATTTGACATCAACTGCCGCATAGCCGTCTGTGATCCGGTCTATCCCGTTTATGTTGATTCGAACGTTATGGCGGGACGCGCGGGGGACTATGATAAAAGCACCGGCAGATACAGCAATATCATCTACCTTGAGGGTACGGCCGAAAACAATTTCAGCCCGGATCTTCCGAAAGAACCCGCCGACATCATCTACCTCTGCTCGCCGAACAACCCCACGGGAATGGCGATGAACAAAACCGAACTTGGAAGGTGGGTAGACTATGCCGGCAAAAACGGAGCGGTCATAATATTCGATGCCGCATACGAGGCCTATATAAGCGAAGATGATGTGCCCCACTCCATATTTGAGATAGAAGGCGCAAAAGAATGCGCGATAGAGCTTCGCTCGTTCTCGAAGAATGCGGGATTTACCGGGCTTCGTCTCGGGTACGCGGTCGTGCCCAAAGATCTTGTCCGGGGCGGCGTATCGCTCAATTCGCTGTGGGCGAGAAGACACGCGACCAAGTATAACGGCGCACCCTATATCGTGCAGCGAGCGGGCGAGGCGGTATATTCGTCCGAGGGCAAAAAAGAGATCCGCGGTCTTGTCGATTACTACATGGAAAACGCAAAATACATCGCACAGGGACTGAAAAGTGCCGGTTACACTCTGTTCGGCGGAGTAAACTCTCCTTACATATGGCTGGCAACTCCCGATAACATGACGAGCTGGGAATTTTTCGACCATCTTCTCGAAAATGCGAACGTTGTCGGAACGCCCGGTGTCGGATTCGGCGCATGCGGCGAAGGGTATTTCAGATTAACATCTTTCGGAACACACGAAAACACCAGGGAAGCTGTCGACAGGATCTGCAGCCTCTGATCAGGAGTGAGACAGGGGGACGGAGAGTGAGACAGGGGGACGGAGGTATTGTCTCAAAAAATTTGAGACAATACCTCCGTCCCCCTGTCTCACTCTCCGTCCCC
>JAFXQX010000010.1 GCA_017526745.1 Lachnospiraceae bacterium
ATTTCGCATGATAAAACTGTCATAGAGTTTCTCGTCGGTCCAGTCAGTGCCCATCTTCTCTTTTTCACTGTGTCTGGTTGTACGGTGATCTGGGATCCGTATCGGTCGGATCCCATCCGCGGGTTGCGGCATTTGTCTCATCTATCTTTATGATCGGGCGCGACAGAGGATACACAAGATCGGGATCCTTGACGACATTTACTACCGTACCCGGTGTCGTATTCTCATATATCCATTTTGCATCGGCCAGCGCCAGTCTGCAGCATCCCATCGATGCCGGAGTGCCAAGCTTGTTGTACTGCCTGTATTCGAGCGAGTCCGGAGAATGCCGGTAATAAGGCACCGAATGCATCAGCTCATGCTGGTTGAAACGTACCGCATATCTTGAATAACAGTTTCCGTTCATAAGATGCCAGTCATAGTAATTGGAAGTTTTAAAAGTCCCCACTACGGTGTTTCCGTACTTTCCGGTGGAGCATGCGAACACCTGAAGGGGTGTCCCCAGGCGGTCATATGCGATCACCTGCTCGGTTGCCGTATTGATCGTGATCGATCCGACCGGTGAAGGAATGAGCGATGTCAGTATCCCTGCCCCCGGGACCTCCACTACAGCCGCAGATACGGATCGCAGCGACATTATCACAACAAGAGATGAGGCAACGGCCGTCCTTAAAAAGCACCTTATGATCTTATCAGTCATTTATCACTATCCTTCCCTGTCCGTATGGATCATCGTAGCCTTCTCCGACTACTCCTCCAAGTTTGTCCGTTATATAATCCACAAGCATCTGGCTGTCAACTCCGGCTTCCGCCGCCTTAACCGTTGCGCCGTCAAATGCAGTAAGTCCGTCACCGTTTTCTGTAAGCGTATAGGAGTTGCCCGCAACAGTATACGTTGCCGAAGGATCGATCGGCGAATCCCCCACCATGACATTGGAAACCCGTCTGTCTCCCTCGATACCCGTCATCCGTTCCTCATCATCTTCCTTACACGGGCTCGGGATCCTGGCATCTACTTCGTAGGACATGCCCGATACCTGGAACAGTCCGCCGTTCTCATCTGGGATGCATCGCGCGCTCCACTCAAGCGCATCAAGCATCTGCTGTCCCGTTACTTCAATTATCGTTACCGGGTTGTTGAACGGATGTACTCTTAAGATATCATTGTAGGTGATATCACCTTTTTTGATACTGTCCCTGACTCCGCCCGCATTAACGATACCTATGTCAGACCCCGTCATGACCCTTACCGAATCAGCGCAAAGGTCACCCAGATTGGTTTCCCGGGATCTTACTATACGTATGGGTTCATTGTTGGGATCAACTGCCGTGGGATCATATATCGTAAGATCAACGGAAGTTTTTGCAACAACCTTCTCAAGTCCGGTCTCGACCTCCGCCAGCTCCTGATCTATAAGATCGCTTATCTCATTGTGCATACCGAGAAGTTCGGGAATGCTCTTATCATTCTCCCACGTCCATATACCTGTATCTATGCTGCCGTCCTCAGCCTTTATATGACTGTAACCGACGCAGTTGAGTTTGGTCCCGGCCGCACTTCTCGGGATCTCGATCCCGTCCTTGTTTTTTACCATGACCTGGTCGGTATCATGGCTGTGTCCGTCAAAGAACACATCTATCCCCGAAGTGTTCGCTATGACATCCATGTATGTGAACGGCTTTTTTTCGGGTTCGTTACCCAGGTGCGCCATCGCATACACGTAGTCTGCGCCTTCTTCCCTTGCCGAATCGACGGCATCCTGTACGGCAGCATACAGTTTTGTCCCGTCGCCTTCCATGAAACCGTACTTATGATCTCCGTGATATTCAATAAAACCTTTGGATGATGCAAGTGCCTCAACCGTGGAGATGCCTACAAACGCTATCTTCAGTCCCGCCGTATCTTTTATTATATAAGGGTCGAAAACTCTTTTTCCGTCCTCGGTAAAATTACAGCATATGATCGGAAAATCGGCCATCTTTGTATATAAGAAGAACTCATCGAGGCCGAAATCGAATTCATGATTGCCGATAGTAACCGCATCGTATTTCATCGCATTCATGATCGGGATTATGTCCTCTCCCTTGCTGATCGTGCCTATAGCCTCACCCTGCACGAAATCGCCGTCATCAACAAGGAGCGTCGCATATCCTTGTTCCTCCAGAGTCTTTCTTATAGCGTAAACACCCTCATATCCGAAGCCTTTATCCACGCCGCAATGAACATCGGATGTATAGATGATGTATATGTCCCTGTCGGGTTTCTTCGGAAGTGCTTCTTCGCCGCCCGCACCGGATGACTCTTTGCCGGAAGCATCCGCCTCGCCGGCAGGGCCCGTGACACTGTTTACGGAAGACGGAGATGCCGCACCTTCCGAAGGCTGCGCATTCTGAAGCTTTGATGCTTCTTCCATCGCTTCAAGGGCCTGTTCCACCTGTGCAAGATCCACGCTGCATCCCGCAAGCGATACGGTCAGAACAAGTGACAGTGCAGCTGTAATAATACGAATATGGTTCTTTCTCATCACACCAAATCCTTCCACTGGAATATACATTCGAAATGCTTATAAGAAAAAGTCCTACCGCTTTGGGAATGATTCCCGATATGACTTCATTAACGTTGAAATATGATCTGAAGATCCTACGATAAGGCCGAAGGCAGCACGTAGTTGCCGTTCTCGTCCTTCTGCATCTTATAACGGTTGTCATATGTCTTCATGACATCGGCTATCTCAATATCCGCATATATACCGGTCATCGCAAGGTCGATGATCGTATTCGTGGAAAAACACAGCACCATCGGTCTGAATATGTCGCGCCTGTTCTCGGCAATGACGAGCGCTTTTTCGCCCGTGGACAGTTCCACGCATACGCCTTCTTTGAGAAGATTGATGCTGCCGATCAGTCCCTCTACCGCATCGGGATCGAAATATTCGGGATTTTCCTTCATCACCTTGATCTGTGCAAATTCCGACTGGGGCTCTCCGGCACTGTTAATCGCCGTCATACGGTCGTATTCTTCCGCGACAGTCAGCACTTTTGCGCCAACGACAATCTTGGTGCTCTTGTCGATCTCCTCGTGCTTGTAATATGCATCAAGCCTTTTGTATGTCTGCATGACGACACGCTTTATGTTAGGAGTCGACGCAAAAGCAGCTTCGATAAGCGATATGCCTTCAAATTCCGCACGCTTAAGTTCAAGTGTCTCATCTTCGGTAATATCGTCCTTGACAAGAAGCTCGGGATCGGCGTTAAGCTTTCCGATATCATGCAGCAGTGCGCAGACAACGATCTCCGTCGTCTCATCCTTGCGAAGGTTCATCCTGTTGCATATCATCGCACACAATATCGCAACATTAAGTGAATGTTTATAGACAAAGTCTTCCTTGCTTCGAAGATTCTGCAGGAAGTTGATCTTGTGATCGAGACGTCCGTAGTTCCTGACGATATCCTCGGCCAGGGCGTATATCCTATTGTTCTTGCCGCGCTCTATAATGGATCTGAGTTCTTCTTCGACCGAGAAGACCTTGACCATCTGGAACTTCTCGAACTCAACATCCTCCTCCGACTGCGGCGGGAGAGGTTCTGCGGGTTCAAGGATATATATCCCTATGAGTTTGAAATTGCGCACACTCTCGATACCCTGCTGGGTGAGCTTGGAGTTACGGTCATACAAAAGAACGCCCTTGTTGTTGTAAATGGGCTTTGCCAGTCTCATACCTATCTTCAGGTCTTCGGTCTTGACAAATTTCATAAATACTTCTCCATAAATACTTCAAACTCTTTGGGCGGGATCGGTCTTGAATAATAGTATCCCTGAACTATGTCGCAATTTATCGATTCAAGAAAATCAAGCTGCTCCTGTGTTTCGACACCTTCCGCGATCACGGCAAGACCGAGCTGTTTTGCCATGCGCACTGAAGCTTCGACGATGATCTTGCCCCTGTCGGTCGACATGATCTCGTCAAGGAAGAACCTGTCGATCTTGAGCGTATCAACAGGAGCGCTCCTGAGCATGTTAAGCGACGAATATCCGGATCCGAAGTCATCCATCATGATATTGAATCCGCACTTCTTTAGAGCAGCCATCTCATTGAACAGTTCATCGACATCTTCCATGAAGAGATTTTCGGTTATCTCAAGTTCGAGATATCTTGGTTCTATCTCGTACTTCTTCACAAGATCGAGAAGTATGTCGGAAAGGTTCGTGTTTCCGATATGAACCCTTGAGATATTGACGGATACCGGAAGGAATATGCCCTTCTCCTGAAGCTTATGGATATACTCGCATGCGAGTTCCCAGATATACATATCCATCTTCGTGATAAAGCCGTTGCTCTCAAACAGCGCAAGGAACTGTGCGGGTACAAGGATCCCCTTGATCGGATGTTTCCATCTGACAAGCGCCTCGGCTCCGCATATCTTCTTGGTCGCAAGATCGATCTGGGGCTGGAGATACATAACGAACTCTTTGTTGGAAAGAGCCATGTTCATCTCTTCTTCGATCTCGGCCTGCTCGCGCATCTTGAGCCTGATCACATCATCATAAACGGCATAGTTGGTAAGGGCATTGCCCTTGACCTGTTTCTTGACGGCTCTTGCACGGTCGCACATGAGCCTTATCGGTATCTCACGGTCTCCGACCTTGTATATCCCGTATGTAAGAGTGACCGTCATCGGAACGACCCTGACGTTTCTTACCTCTGTGGAGAGCCTGGACATGTACTGGACAAGGTCCTGATCGGTCCTGTATTTGAGAAGTACGGAAAATACATCGCCCTGATAACGCTTTGCGATGGAATCTTTGGGAGAGACTTCCCTTATGGTCTTTCCGACCATCTGAAGCGCACGGTTACCGGCATCGATACCGTATCTGTCATTGATGAGCCTGAACCTGTCGACATCGATCGAAATGATAACGAACTTGTCATTCTCTCCTGCGGAAAGAATCGCAGCCGCCTTCTTGTAGAAGGTCTCGGAATTGTACAGTCCCGTGAGCGAATCATAATCCGCCCTGTATTCCATCTCGGCCTTGATCTTCATCTCGGTGTTAACGTTCTGAAGAGTTCCCAGGTATCTTACCGGCGCATTGTTAAGTCCGCGAAGCGTCTGCAGTACTATCGTGTACCATACCGGCACTCCGAACCTGTTATATATCCTGACGGTGATCCTCTGGATCATTGCAGATGTCTTTGCCGCTTCAAGGAACCTGTCGAAATCCTCCTGATCGTCGGCATGGACCTTGAGCGATGAGATGAGCGACCACTCATCGGAAAGAGCCTTCCTGTCGACTTCGAACACATCCTCAAAATTGGAGCAAAGGTAGTAGCTGTTATCGGAAACGGTATATTCGTAAACGAGTATGCCGATCATGTCGTTAACGTTCTCATAACGTTCGTAGTTGAGCGCCATATCCTTAAGGATGCTGCTCTTCTCGTGCATGATCTCGTATTTGATCTTGGTCTCGACGGCTTCGATGCTTCGCTTCTTGTAATCGTTAAGATTCAGGCATACGACCATCACTCTTTCATCGTCCCTGCCTTCGGTCTCATCACTCCTGTCCGGATCATAGAGTATCACAGTGTACATACCGTACCAGATATACTCTCCGGCCATGTTTGTAAGACGCAGTTCCGTACACATCGTGCGGTTGCCGGAAAGAGCATTCTGCCTGATCACGCTTGCATCCATCGCTTCCATGAACTTTGCACGGTCTTCCTGATATACGACCTCCATGGCAAAGCGTTCGCACAGCTTTTTGTAATTCTCTATGCGCACATCGATAAAGCTTTTGATGCTCTGTTCCTTCAGACGGACGCAGGTGTTCTTTGAAAGATTGATATCCCAGATAACATCCATCATGCGTACAAGAGACTCTTTCGTGCGATTTTCGCTCTCGGTCATCGCAGCTATCTGATTCTCGATATCCTCCTTGACGGAGGCGATCAGATAAACACTCTTGCCGTTACGCATCGTGATCCTGTTTGCGCGCATAGGGATCGTCGAACGAAGTGACGGCGAATAAACGTTGCAGTCAAAAGATGTCTGGGATTTGTCCATCTGCATGATCGGACAATCGTGACACGGTTCCTCGTATCCTTTGATCTTCTGGTAGCACATGCCCTCGCACTTGTTGGCGAGTCTGTCCTCGAGCACCTCATTGCGGTACAGGAGCTGATAGTTATCATCAACCGCATATGCCCACGAACTCATGGGATCGAGGATATTTCTGATCATCTCCATCTCTTTGGTCGAAAGGATGGGATTGACAGATGTGTCGAGCCTTTCCATATCGCTCGTATAAAGGACGTAGTTATCCTTACCGCTTGACTTGGCATCATTAAGTGCCGAAAGCGCTCTCGCCTGAAGGCGTTCAAGTGTCGCCTCCTTGCCATGCATCGCAGCTATACCGATGCTGACGGTAATAAACCCGTTATTGGAAAAATCACTCCATACGTCCTTAACCGTCTGTCTGATGTATGCCGCTCTCTCAAGCAGTATATTGGTCGCGCGGACACCCTTCATGAGTATCCCGAACCTGTCTATATCTATGCGGCCGATAACGTCGGAACCGCGGAATGCTCTCTTTAATATCCTGCCGATCTCTATCAGTGCGCCATCGGCATTGATATCACTGTACAGATCCTTCCATGAGGCAAAATCATCAAGATCGACTATCATGAGATTAGGAATGACATCGGCCGGAAGCGCATCAAGATAGTTTGAGACTTCGCTTGAAAACGCCTCAGCCGTAAGGAGCTTCGTCAAAGGATCGCGGGAGAGCGACCTTTCATCTTCCTGGTGTTTTGTCTCATCGTCAACGTAGGAAAGTGTTCCGTAGATACTGGTGATCCTGCCGTCATCATCCTTCTCGGTGCGGCCTTTGAACTGGTACCAGCAGTATTCCCCGGCAAAGTCAAGCATACGTATGTATTCCATACGCACTTTGTCCAGACTCTCATCGACCGTAAAAAATGAAATGGCTTTTTGAAGATCGCCATCGTAGATCTTTCCGAGATACCCCATCTTCTCAACAAAGGCGGAGAGCCTTATAGGTATGGGGATATACTTCTTAACGTTCTCGGAAAAAGTGATGACATCATCGGTCGCATTATACTCGAACACGATGGTATCGTTAAGATCTATTGCATTTTGAAATAAATTCTCGGAAAACTGATGCATTGCCTCTCCACAAGTCACAAAATCACTCACAGTATATTATACTAAATTATGCAAGAGTTTACCATATAAAATGTGAGATCACGGGGATTTGCCGGGGATATCCCGGCGGGATCCGTCCGTGCCGCAAAGACATGCTCCGACCGCGAACCAGAAAACAGGGGCACATATCTGGAAAGCGAGCATGTTTGAACCGATGGACTGAAGCAGTCCGACAGCAATTATCCCAACCTCTGCGTAGTGTTTTTTGATATCTTTTACTCCGTCGGAAAGTGCGAGATACATGATATAGACAAAGAGTGAAAAGCCGAGCACGCCGTTTTCGCAGTACATCTTCACGAGTCCTCCGTCCGCGATGACGTGCGCATCTTCAACTCCGAGCGCACGGTGTCCGTTTGCGCCCAGTCCGTTTCCTATCCACGAACTGTACATATTGTTCACCGCAGCGACCCACTGCTCGCTCCGTTGTGATACGGCTGTCGGAAGCGATGCGATCCTGTACCAGTATTTGAGGATAAAATCGATCCTCACAAAACATATGGCAGAAAAAACTACGCCGGCCGCAATGACCTCGATCCAGAAGTACTTCTTCGGGATAAGATCCAGCCTGAAAAAGACAAGATAGTTTATGAACACTATGGCAAGAGCTGCGGCAACGATGCCACTCCTCTGATTTGCCATTATGGCACAAAGAAGACAGATGGCCATGATGACCACGGGGAGTATGACAGGGGGACGGACCGAGACAGGCGGACGGAGTGAGACAGGGGGACGGAGGTATTGTCTCAAGAAATTGAGACAATACCTCCGTCCC
>JAFXQX010000011.1 GCA_017526745.1 Lachnospiraceae bacterium
TACCTTACCAGGGATGTCGACGGCGAACTGTCCCTGGCACGCCGCGTTGAGTTTGCCGATGAGGTAAATGCCGATGTTCTGATATCCGTTCATTATAATGCTTCCGCCGACCATAATTTCTTCGGATCGGAGATATTCACGTCCGCGTATGGGCAGTGCTATGCCGTAGGTCATGCGCTTGGCGAGAAGATAATGGACGAGTGGGTAAAAGAGGGCAATACCCGCAAGGATATCAAAACGAGGATAGGAAAGAAGGGCGACTATTACGGCCTGATACGTAACGGTACGACTCTCGGGATCCCCACGATCATATTGGAACACGGATATCTCGATAACGACAGGGATTATCTGCGTATCGGGAACGAGGCGGCGTGGAAGCGGTTCGGGATCATGGATGCCACCGGAGTCGCAAAGTTCTACGGACTGGAAAAAGGTGTCGTAAAGGAGTCGGTCGGACCCGAGGAAGAACTTGTCATTCCCGAGGACCCGGTCATGCCTGACGATACCGAGCCCGAGAAGGTCAGGCTCCAGATAGACAACTATAACAGCAACAAGGGAAACATCGAGTTCACGCTCTATGCGTATGATGATGAGAGCCCGATAATGTACTACGGCTTCATGGAAGGTGATGACGTAGACAAGGACACCGTTTTTCCGGAACTTGAGCTGTGGGACGGCAGGAACGGTAAACTGTCCGGGACCTACCATATACAGCCCGGATACAAGGGCAAATTGACTGCCAAGGTCTATAATGTGTATCAGCTTGACGGCATCAGCAACTCCGTCGATCTGATACCCGATGAAGAAGCTCCGGACGATGCCGAGGATAACGCGGTGATAGACGACGGGGTGGCAGACGAAGAAGATACCATGTTCCTCGACGAGGTAAAAGAGGAAGCCGCCGAGGACTGGGTGATAGGCGGAAACCTTCCTGCGATCGACACATCTGCAGTAGCAAATGCCATAGACAAGAATACAAGATCAACAGTTAAGGATTCATATACGGGACTTCTCGTCGCCGTTTTGATCGGACTTGTCACCGTTACGGTAGGAACGGTGCTGGCGATAATGTCATCTGCCGAAAAACGCAGAAAAAAGAGGCGCCGCGAAGGCGGAGACGGAAGGGACGTATTTGACTGGGCAGAAGATTATGATAAAGACTGATGGCGTCATATTTGACGTGGACGGAACGCTGTGGGATTCGACCGATGTGGTCAAGGATGCCTGGAATGCCGCATTTGTTGAGTGCGGCTATGCGGACCCCAAGATCACGGCCGACAGGCTGAAGGGCCTGTTCGGACTTCCGATGGCGGATATAATAAAGGATATTTTCCCGGAGGGAACAGCAGAAGAGATCGAAAAACTCACTCCGGTCATATACGGTCATGAGGATGCATATCTTGACAGGACAGGAGGAAAGGTCTACCCGGGCATCATGGAAACGATGAAAGAGCTTGCCGGGTCCGTTCCGCTGTTTATAGTCAGCAACTGTCAGCAGGGCTATATCGAACTGTTTATGAGAAAGACCGGATGCGCGGATCTTATAAGCGGTCATCTGTGCCCCGGGGACACCGGAATGCTCAAGGCTGACAACATTTCGAAGATCATTAGCGATAACGGTCTTAGAGCCCCCGTTTATGTCGGGGATACGGTAATGGATAAGGATGCCTGCGATCTTGCAGGGTGTCCGTTCGTGTTCGCACGTTACGGGTTCGGCAGCGTGGATGATGCGGAATCTGTTATAGATACACCTTCGGAACTGATCGGTCTGTTGGATCTGAAGAAATGACCGGTCCCGGTTGCTGATAGCGACCGCTGCAGGGTAATGATTAATAAGGGAAGGCAGGTACTATCATGAAGATCACATTTGTCGGTGCTGCGCACGAGGTCACGGGAAGCTGTCACTATATCGAGGTCGGCAGCAAACATATCCTTGTTGACTACGGTATGGAACAGGGGATCAATACTTATGAGAATGTTCCTCTGCCGGTTGAGGAGGGCATGATCGATTACGTTCTCCTGACGCATGCCCACATAGACCATTCGGGCCTTCTGCCCCTGCTATATTCAAAGGGCTTCAGGGGTCAGATATATGCAACGGATGCCACGGCGGATCTTTGTTCCATCATGCTTCGCGACAGTGCCCACATACAGATGCAGGAAGCCGAATGGCATAACCGTAAGGCCAAGAGATCTTCGGATGTCGAGCAGTTTGTACCGCTGTACACAATGGAAGATGCCGACGGAGCCATCAGATGCCTTTCCCCGCTCAGATACGGCAAGAAGGTCAAGATATGCGAGGAACTGTCTGTCCGGTTCACCGACGTGGGACATCTTCTCGGCTCGGCCGCCATCGAGGTATGGCTTACCGAGGACGGTGTTACGAAGAAGGTCGTGTTCTCGGGTGATATAGGTAATGACAATCTTCCGCTCATACGTAATTTCCAGACGATCGAAGAGGCGGATTACGTGCTCGTTGAGTCCACATACGGCGACAGACTTCATGCCAAAGCAGGTGTCGACTATGTTTCCGAACTTGCCGCAACGATAAGGGAGACGTTTTCCAGGGGTGGAAACGTTGTTATCCCGTCATTTGCCGTCGGCCGTACCCAGGAGATACTGTATTTCATCAGACAGATCAAAGAAAATCATCTGCTCGACGATCTCGGTGATTTTCCGGTCTACGTTGACTCGCCGCTCGCAGTGGAAGCAACAGGGGTGTTCAACAAGAACGTTAACGAGTGCTTTGCCGAAAAACCGCTCGAGCTTGTAAAACGGGGTATCAACCCGCTTGTGTTCACGGGATTGAACCTTTCGATCACAAGCGAGGAATCAAAGGCCATTAACTTTGACATGGACCCGAAGGTCATCATATCCGCATCGGGAATGTGTGAGGCCGGCCGTATCAGGCACCATTTAAAGCATAACCTGTGGCGGGAAGAGTGTACGATACTGTTTGTCGGATATCAGGCCGTCGGAACGCTCGGAAGAGCGATAGTAGAGGGCGCCAAGGAGGTCAAGCTCTTCGGTGAGCCGATAGAAGTCCGCGCCAAGATCACAAAACTCGAGGGCGTTTCCGGACATGCGGATAAGGCCGGCCTGACCCGGTGGATGCTCGGATTTAAGACGGATCCGCAGATGGTGTTCGTTGTTCACGGCGATGATGAGGTTACGGATACATTCGCGTCATATCTTCATGATGAACACGGGTTCAATACATACGCACCATTTTCGGGAACGTGCTATGATCTTCTGACAGATGAGTTCGTGGAAGAAACCGTCGGCGTTCGGATCGAGGGTGCGAAGAAGAAGACAAGGACAGTCTCCACCGTATTTGAAAGGCTTGTTGCTGCCGGCCAGAGACTGCTTGCGGTCATCAGCCATAATGAAGGCGGTGCGAACAAGGATCTGGCGAAGTTTGCGGACCAGATCAACAGTCTGTGCGATAAATGGGACAGATAATACGTGCCTCGAAGAATTTGCTCATTTCCCAAAAGTCGCTTTCGCTCCTTCTACGGACGTTGCGTTACTAGACTCGACAAAACCTCGTCAAGTAACGACGTCCTCCAAGGCTTTTGAGAAACGACAAATCCTTCTCGGCACTTGGCTATTGGATATATTATGAGAAAACAGATAAGGCTGTGATTATGACAAAAGGAGATAAGTATTTTCGGGAAATAGTTGAAAGGATACTGAGCGAGGGCTCGATGGATGTAAATCCCAGACCGCATTATGCGGACGGGACGCCTGCACACACGCTTTCGATCGATCATGTGATGTGCACATATGATCTGGCAGCGGGCGAGTCTTTGTTCATAACGCTTCGCCCCATCGCGATCAAGTCCGCGATAGGAGAGTTGTTGTGGATATACCGCGATATGTCAAATGATCTAGATGTATTGCGCGATAAATACAACATCACCTGGTGGGACGAGTGGGATATCGGCGACCGCACGATCGGACAGTGTTACGGCGCTACCGTCAGAAAATGGAATCTTACCGAGAATCTCATAAACGATATCAAAAACGATCCCGACGGAAGACGGCATATAATCAATATGTGGCAGGAGGATGATTTTAAGCATAAGCACGGACTCAAACCGTGCGCTTACCAGACTGTCTGGAATGTGCGGTATGAAAAGGATGCCCGCACATCTGAGGGGCCCGGCCTTCCGACATTGGATATGTGCCTGTTCCAGCGAAGCTCTGATTTTCTCACTGCGGGGTGCATCAATCAGCTTCAGTATGCGGCGTTTCTGATCGCGATCGCAAATCATCTCGGCTACAGACCGGGGAGATTTACGTGGTTTGCGGCAAATGTTCAGGTTTACGACAGACACATCGAGCAGGCAAAAGAGATGCTCTCGCGCGAGAGTATTGACTGCATGCCGCAGATAAGGCTCCCGGAGCAAAAATCATTCTGGGACCTTGAAGTTGATGATTTTAAAGTTGAAGGATATCCGAGGGATCTGATAAAGGAGAAAAATCCCCAGCTAAAATTTGACCTGGGTATATGATCTTCGGCGAAGAGGTGTAAGATGAAGTGTATTGCTGCTGTTGATAAAAACTGGGCGATCGGATTTAAGGGGAAACTCCTGGTTTCCATACCGAATGACCAGAAGATGTTCAGGAACGAGACGACGGGAAAGGTCGTTGTTCTGGGACGCAAGACCCTGGAGACTTTTCCGGGAGGGCTTCCTCTTAAGATGAGGACGAACATCATCTTATCCCGTGATCCCGGCCATACGGTTAAGGATGCCATCGTCGTTCACAGCGATGATGAACTGTTCAAACTTCTGAAACAGTACAAGAGTGACGATATATATATAATAGGCGGTGAAAGCGTATACAAAAGATACGTTAAATACTGTGATACTGCGATCATCACGAAGATAGAACAGGCATACGAGTCCGATGCTTTTTTCCCGGACCTTGACAAGGACCCTGACTGGAAAATGGTTGCGCAGTCGGAAGAAATGACGTACTTTAGTGTTGAATATACGTTTGCGGAATATAAGAATTCAAATGTTGCAAAGTTCTGATACTTTTTTGGGAGAGGGTTATGAAGACAGGAACAGTAAAGATCATAAAAAGGATAGTTGCGGTACTGATGCTTACGGCTGTCATACTTCCGTATACGGCAAGTTACACCCATGCGACCACGATCTTTCTTCCTGCGGGCGCCCTGCCGGCCAGGAGGTTTGATTCGAAGTTTTATGCGGATTATTATCCGGATCTTAAGGCCAAGTACGGCTACAATACCCAGAAACTCCTCAATCATTATCTGAACTACGGGATATTTGAAAGAAGGCTGCCATCGGCATATTACTTCAATAATCTTGATGCGCTCGGCATCGGTGACCTTGTTCCGGAAGCTCTTCTTTACCAGAGAAGCAGTCTCAGACACGGACTTAGCGAGAGGGATTTTAATCTGGCCTATCAGAATGCGGAAAATATAGCCATAAGGGCAAGAGCGGCATTTCCCAATAATATGTGGGGGCAGATGACTTTTGTGTGCGCCGAGATGAACCGGAGGATCAATGTTGATCCGACTGTAAAGTATTCAATATCGGTACCTCATTACAGCGATGCTTACGGTGCGCTCGTTCCGCACCGGATCACTCCAAACGGGCCTTTTGAGTGTGCGGCATCATGCGCCGGTATGACGCGGGCGGTAGGATTGTGCCTTAACATACTTGCCATTCCTTATGAACATGTGAATGAAAATCAGTGGAGGCAGCAGTGGGCGCGCGTTTATATTAACGGCACGTATTATGCGGTCGATCCGTATCTCGGACCGGCACCGCTCCCCGAGACACAATACGTCAAGCTCTATCCCCCGTATATGTCACCGGGCGAGACTTACTGATCTCCGGCATCTTTTTGTACTATCTCCGTTGTTCCGTCAGCGTATTTTATGAGAACGTATCCGCTGTCGTATCCGCACGTCTCATAATCTTCGCGTGATATCTCGTTTTTTTCGTTTTCGCCTGCTTCTTTTGGATCCGGATCGGGTTTTTCTTCAACTGTGGGTTCGGGTTTTATATCAGGTCTTTCTTCGACTGTGGGTTCGGGTTTTATATCAGGTCTTTCTTCGATTGTGGGTTCGGGGGTTATATCCGGTCTTTCTTCGGTTGCTGCGGCCTGCGGGGTTTGGGAATCTATACTTCTGATCTCGTTGAGTATCTCCTGACTCGTCTTTTTTTCGGTGCTGCCTTCAAGGAACTTTTTAGTATCGTCAGACAGCTTGTTTTTATCAGGGGAAGCATCCTCTGTCTTTTTTTGCGGTGCTTTGTCCGCTGTATCCCGACCTGACAGATACAGGGCACCGAATCCGGCCGCAGTTATGGCCAGCAATACTGCTATCACACTGATCATCGCTTTTTTCATCAGAATTCACAGCTCCATTCAAGTTGTTTTGTAAGTCCGGTAGACGGATAGTTTTCGTAAGTTTTCTTGTAGTATTCCTTGTTCGCCTTGGCCTGGTCCATTTCGGCATCGAATATGTACCAGCCGTCATCAAGCCTTATCTCACACCAGGCATGCGGTGCCGGAAGATTCCCCGCACTGTCTATGGTACCGGTCGCAACTCTTGCATCGTATCCTATCCCTTTTGCAAGATAAGCAAGTCCTGCCGCATAACTGCTGCAGTTGCTGGTCTTTGACGCAAACAGATCCGTTGCATAGTGTTTTGTCCATCCGTTTGAGTACACATCCGTAAACCTTCTGTACGAGTATGTTTTCATCATATGGTCATAGCAGGCGCGGAGGGCCGCTTCTTTTGACATTCCGGTAACATTAAGGGATTCGAGTATGGATCTGACCGCGTTTCCGAGAGGAGTATCATCACAGGAGATCGTGGCGGCCGGGACTGAGATTATATTGTCGGCAGGGTCTTTATCGTCTGTTTTGCTTCCGCTGCCCGCTCTTTCGCTGCCTGATGCAGCGTCTTTGTTTTCTTTCGCAGCGGTTTTACCGGCGTTTTTTGCAACGGCATCCCTTATCTTACTGCGAAATGAAGCCGATCTTCCTTCAAGAGCCGATGGTGCGATGTCTGTTACCGTATCAGGTATCGAGGCACCGTTTAATGACTGCGGAAAGCAGATAAGAACTGTCTTGTCCTTATCATATAAGCAGCCGTCATATGAAGTATAATCGGGATTGCTTTTGCTGACCGTGATCTTACGAAGTTCATGAAGATTGGTGAATGCATCATCCGATATTTCGGTGACGGATGTGCCGATATTCAGTGAAGTAATGTGAACGTTAGGAAATGAACTTCCGGTTATGCTTGTCAGTGAGGCAGCCATAACGCTTTGGGTGCTTATGGCCAGGATCACGGCAAGTGCGACGACAGGTTTTTTCATATGATTTTATCCCCTTATTCCCCAGATCTGCTGCAGACAACGCTATCGCGGGTGACCTGCAGAACATACCCTGTATATATATCGGACAGTGTGCAAAAATACTTAATCCCCGCATGCCGGATACTTGACAATCCGCACGGTTCGGCGCATACTGATTTTTAAATTTAACGAAGACAGGAGGAGAAACAGATGGAAAAAAAGAACATCGACTGGGGAAACCTCGGATTCGGATACGTCAAGACCGATTACAGGTTCGTTTCCAATTTCAAGGACGGAAAGTGGGATGACGGAGAGCTCACTGAAGACGCGAACATAACGATCAATGAGTGTTCATGCGTGCTCCAGTATGCCCAGACGGTCTTTGAAGGACTCAAAGCTTACACTACACAGGACGGAAGAACGGTTGTTTTCAGACCAGACCTTAACGGAGAGAGAATGGAGCAGTCTGCGGCAAGACTGAAGATGCCCGTTTATCCCAAGGAAAAGTTTGTTGAAGCAGTCAAGAAGGTAGTCAAGGCTAACGAAGCGTTTGTGCCTCCTTACGGAAGCGGAGCGTCACTGTACCTTCGCCCTTACATGTTCGGCTCAGACCCGATCATAGGTGTCAAGCCCGCCAACGAATATCAGTTCAGAATGTTTGCAACACCCGTAGGACCTTATTTCAAGGGCGGCGTTAAGCCCCTTACGGTCCGCATTTCCGATTATGACCGTGCGGCACCGCACGGAACCGGAAACATAAAGGCCGGGCTCAACTATGCAATGAGCCTGTATGCGATCGTTGATGCGCATGAGAAGGGCTTTGACGAGAACTTCTATCTTGATGCGGGAACACGTACCAAGATCGAGGAGACAGGCGGAGCCAACATCATCTTCATCACTAAGGACGGCAAGCTTGTAACACCGAAGTCGGATTCCATCCTTCCTTCGATCACGAGGAGATCGATCGTCCAGGTCGCAAGAGAGTACCTTGGCATGGAGGCAGAGGAACGTGAAGTATTTGCGAGCGAGCTTTCCGATTTTGCGGAGTGCGGACTGTGCGGTACTGCAGCAGTTATCTCGCCTGTCGGCAAGATCGTGGATCACGGCAAGGAGATATGCCTTCCTGCAGGAATGAGCGACATGGGACCTGTTACGAAGAAGCTTTACGATACACTCACCGGTATCCAGATGGGAACCATCAAAGGACCCGATGGATGGGTAGTGGAGATATCATAAGTTTTTAGAAGGAAGGAAACGCTATATGAAATCATTCTGGAAAGAGTTTAAAGCATTCATATCCCGCGGCAGCGTTATGGACATGGCAGTCGGTATCATAATCGGCGGAGGCTTCACGGCGATCGTGAACTCGCTCGTAAATGATCTTGTAATGCCGCTCTTGTCGATACTTACCGGCGGATATGATTTTACGAAGTTATCCGTAGTTCTCGGTTCCGGAGACAATGCGGCAACGCTTAACTACGGCCTGTTCATCTCGGCGGTGATCAATTTCCTTCTCATCGCACTTGTCATCTTCTGCCTGATCAAGGGCCTTAACAAGATGAAGGACAAGATCCAGAAGAAGGAAGAGGATGAGCCCACCGTTAAGGTATGCCCGTTCTGCAAGTCGGAGATCGATATCGCGGCAACCAGATGTCCGCACTGCACATCGCAGCTGGAGGATTGATTCGGTTCTGAAACTGTATAGAGCGTGGCCGAAGTGGACCTGGGGGGCGTGGCCGAAGTGGACCTGGGGGACGGGGTTAGTGGACCATTTTCGAAAGCAGACGCTGAAAACGGTCCACTAACCCCGTCCCCCAGGTCCACTTCGGCCACGCTGTTTCACATTGACAAGCAGGTGGAAATGATATATCATCACGTTAGTGCGTTGCGCTTTAAAGCGTCAAAGTAAATAACGAAAGGATGATATCATGTTTGTCAAGATCACACTGTTAATTCTGTTCTTTGCCGTTATGATCCTGATTGGTTTTGCGTCGAAAAAGAGCGCTAAGGATGTAAACGGTTTCGTGCTGGGAGGCAGGAATGTCGGCCCGTGGCTTACAGCATTTGCATACGGTACTTCCTATTTCTCGTCGGTCGTTTTCGTCGGTTACGCCGGACAGTTCGGCTGGAAATACGGTCTGGCATCGACTTGGATAGGACTCGGTAATGCGTTCATCGGATCCCTTATGGCATGGGTCATCCTCGGCCGCAGGACAAGGGTCATGACAAACCATCTCGATTCGGCGACCATGCCAGAATTCTTTTCCAAGAGGTTCGAAAGTCATTCGCTCAAGATCGCTTCTTCGGTGATCATATTCGTCTTCCTGATACCATACACGGCATCTATCTACAACGGACTTTCACGGCTCTTCTCCATGGCATTTGATATCCCTTATGCTGTATGTATCACCGTGATGGCACTTCTTACCGCTGTATACGTTATAGTCGGCGGATACATGGCAACCGCATGGAATGATTTTGTACAGGGCATGATAATGCTGATCGGTATCGTGCTCGTTATCGGCGCGGTATTATCCGGCAAGGGCGGATTCATGAACGCGGTGATGCAGTTGTCTCAGATACCGAGCGACGTACCTCAGACAATGGGTCAGCCGGGTGCTTTTGCTTCATTTTTCGGAACAGATCCTGCGGGACTTCTCGGAGTCATAATCCTTACATCACTCGGTACATGGGGACTGCCCCAGATGGTCCACAAATTCTATGCGATCAAGGATGAGAGAAGCGTTAAGACCGGAACGGTCATCTCAACGATATTCGCTATCGTCGTTGCGGGCGGAACATATTTCCTCGGAAGTTTTGCAAGACTGTTTGACGATCCTTCGCTTTACAAGGAAGACGGCAGCATGATGTTTGATGCGGTAATGCCTCACATGCTTTCATACCTTCCCGATATCCTGATTGGCGTTACGGTCGTGCTCGTGCTCTCGGCTTCGATGTCGACCCTTTCATCGCTCGTTCTTACGTCAAGTTCAACGCTTACGCTTGATTTTATCAAGGATCTGTTCGTTAAGGACATGGACGAGAAAAAACAGGTATATACGATGAGAGTGTTCATCGGAGTGTTCATAATCATCTCGGTCGTTATCGCACTTAACCCTCCGACATTTATAGCGCAGCTCATGGGTATCTCCTGGGGTGCTCTTGCAGGCGCATTCCTCGGCCCGTTCGTTTATGCCCTTTATGACAAGAAGACGACAAAGCTCGCCGTATGGGCAAGCTTTGCAGCCGGTGTGGGCATCACGGTGCTCAACATGTTCTTCTCGTTCTTCTCTTCGCCGATCGTTGCAGGTGCTGCCGCGATGATAGTTTCCCTTATCATCGTTCCGATCGTAAGCAGGATCACACCGCAGCTTTCCGATGCATCAAAGGATGCGATCTTCTCATGCTATACGCAGACCGTTGTCGTATCCAGGAAGAACTCTCTCGAAGAGTGATCATGAATTTGAAGGATTTACCGCTTTTTTGGGCGGTAGATCCTTTTTTTGTGGTATAATAGCCAACAGATTGTTTTGAGAGGAAGATGATATATGAGTAACAACGAAAAGATCATGATGCTTGGAAATGCCGCAATAGCCCGCGGAGCCTATGAAGCCGGAGTGAAGGTTTCGGCCGCATATCCCGGAACTCCGAGCACGGAGATCAGCGAAAATCTTGTACAGTACAAGGACAAACTCTACTGCGAGTGGTCGCCTAACGAGAAGGTTGCGACGGAAGTCGCGATCGGTGCGTCGATGGCCGGTGTCAGGGCGATGTGCTCGATGAAGCATGTCGGCGTGAACGTTGCGTCAGACCCTTTGTATACCGTGTCGTATATCGGGGTTACAGGCGGACTTGTCATGGTAGCCGCTGACGATCCGGGAATGTATTCGTCGCAGAACGAACAGGACACCAGAATGGTGGCCCGTGCGGCTCATGTGCCCGTTCTCGAGCCTTCGGACTCACAGGAAGCCAAGGACATGATGAAGTTTGCCTTTGATCTGTCCGAAAAATACGACACTCCCGTTATACTTCGTACAACGACAAGACTTGCTCATTCCCAGGGCCTTGTGACACTTGAGGACAGAGTGGAAATTCCGGACAAAGAATATGAACGCGACATTGCAAAGCGCGTCATGATGCCCGCAATGGCAAAGGGCAGGCATATAGTCGTGGAAGAGCGCGAAGCGCGCCTTGAGGCTGATTCGTGTGATTTTGACATAAACCGTGTTGAGATGCGCGATACGAAGATCGGCGTAATCGCAAGCGGGATCCCTTATCTGTATGTGCGCGAGGCACTACCCGATGCAAGCACATTAAAGCTCGGACTCGTCAATCCGCTTCCGAGAAAACTCATTGAGGATTTTGCAAAGAAGGTCGATACGCTCTACATCGTCGAGGAACTCGATCCCCTTATCGAGCTTCAGGTAAGGTCCTGGGGTATCAGCTGCATCGGAAAAGAGATCTTCACGGTGCAGGGCGAGTACAGCGCTAACATGCTAAGGCATGCCATCCTTAAGGAGAAGACGGAGGTAAAATCACCCGCAAGCGTTCCGAACCGCCCGCCGATACTGTGTCCGGGATGCCCTCACAGAAGCGTTTATACGGTGCTTAACAAATTAAAGATACATGCCGCAGGCGACATAGGATGTTACACGCTCGGCGCAGTTGCACCGCTTTCGGTCATCGATACGACAGTTTGCATGGGCTCTTCCATATCAACGCTTCACGGCATGGAAAAGGCCCGCGGAAAGGATTACATCAAAAACTGGGTCGCTGTCATAGGCGATTCCACGTTCATGCATACCGGCGTCAACTCACTCATGAACATGGTCTACAATCAGGGAACCGGAACGGTCATGATACTCGATAATTCCACGACCGGAATGACCGGCCACCAGGATCATGCCGCAACCGGCAAGACCCTTCAGGGAGACACTGTTCCCGCGATCAGCATTTACCATCTATGCAGATCGATGGGCATAGAGACCGTCGTTGAAGTTGATGCGTTTGATATTGAAACACTTGAGAAGACCGTGAAAGAGTGCACGGCTTCGGATAAGCTCTGCGTCATAATAACAAAATCACCCTGCGTGATGCTGAATCAGAAGCCGATAACCCACAGGTGCGTATCAGATCCCGAAAAGTGCAAGAAGTGCGGTATGTGCTTAAAACCCGGATGCCCTGCGATCACAAAGCGCGAAGACGGAACGATCGCTATAGATGATACGCTCTGCAACGGATGCGATCTGTGCAAATCTCTGTGTAAGTTCGGGGCGATTGAAGATACGCCTCTTAAATGATACTGTCTGGTTAGGGAGAGAATAGAACATGGTTACAAAAAATATAATGATAGTCGGAGTGGGAGGCCAGGGAACGCTTCTTACAAGCCGCATCTTAGGCGGAGTCATGCTTGACGGAGGATATGAAGTCAAGATGTCGGAAGTTCACGGCATGGCACAGCGCGGAGGAAGCGTCGTGACTTTTGTCAGGTACGGCGACGAAGTTTTCGAGCCGATCGTTGAGGAAGGATGCGCTGATGTACTGATCGCTTTCGAAAGGCTTGAGGCACTCCGTTACGCCCACTTTCTGAAGAAGGATGGCGTGATAATCGTCAATGACCAGCGCATGGATCCGATGCCTGTCGTTATGGGTGCGGCATCATATCCCGAAAACATCATCGAGGATCTTTCAAAGCAGTACAAAGTCATTGCGACAGATGCGATGGCCGAGGCGAGAAAACTTGGAAACACCAAGGTGTTCAATGTTGTCATCCTCGGAGTTGCCGCAAAACACATGGATTTTACACCCGATCAGTGGAATGCCGTGATAGAACGCATCGTTAAGCCGCAGTTCGTTGAGATAAACAAGAAGGCATTTGCTGCCGGTTACTCGTTGTAAGACATGGCAGAACCTTCAGTCGTGACGGCCTCGAGCGGAGATGCCGACCGGAAAGAAGAGGAGACAAATTATGATCTGGAATGAAACCAAGGAATGCATGAGCGCCGACGAGAAGCTCACTCTTCAGAGCGCAAGACTCGTGAAGCAGGTGGCAAGGGTATACCACAATGTCGAATTTTACCGCAAGAGGATGCAGTCGGTAGGACTGGAGCCCGGAGACATAACAGGCATTGAGGATATCACGAAGCTTCCGTACACAACAAAGGATGACCTTCGCGACAACTATCCCTTCGGACTGTTTGCCGTGCCGCGCGAACAGATCGTAAGGGTACATGCATCGAGCGGAACAACGGGTAAGGCTACCGTTGTCGGATATACGAGGCGCGATATCGATATCTGGGCCGAGTGCGTCGCACGCTGCTTTACCGGTGCAGGCATAACATCAAAGGATATCATCCAGGTCGCATACGGATACGGACTGTTCACGGGGGGCCTCGGAGCCCATTACGGTGCGGAGTTCATGGGAGCGACGGTCGTTCCTCAGTCTACGGGAAATACCAAGAAGCTTCTTACGATGATGGAGGACTTCGGCGTTACCGCCATTGCCTGCACGCCTTCGTATCTTCTGCATATTGCGGAGGTTGTAAAGGAACAGGGCAAGCTTGACAAGCTCAAACTAAAATATGCCATATGCGGAGCGGAACCGTGGACCGAGAACATGCGCCTTATGATCGAAAAAGAACTTAACATAAAGGCGTTTGATATTTATGGATTGTCGGAGATTATGGGACCCGGCGTTGCATGTGACTGCCAGTTCCACAAAGGGCTTCATGTTCACGACGATCACTTCTATCCCGAGATCATCGATCCGAAAACACTTGATCCTGTCGGGGAGAAAGTCACGGGCGAACTTGTATTTACCACGCTCACAAAAGAAGGCCTGCCTCTTATCAGATACAGGACAAAGGATCTTACCAGCATAGAGTACGGCACATGCGACTGCGGACGTACGCAGCCCAGGATCCAGAAGTTTACCGGAAGAAGCGATGACATGCTCATCATCCGCGGTGTCAACGTATTCCCGTCACAGGTTGAGGCTGCTCTTCTTGAACTTGGTGAGACGACACCGAACTACATGATGATCGTCGACAGAGTCGATCACCAGGATACTCTTGAGGTTCAGGTTGAAGTGGATGAGAGCTACTTCGATGATGATATGCGCGGTCTTGATAATCTGACAAAGAAGATCGTAAATGCACTGCGGCAGGCACTCGGACTTGCGGTCAAGGTAACGCTCGTTGAGCCCAAGACGCTTCCGAGATTTGAGGGTAAATCGGTACATGTTATCGACAACCGCCATCTGGAGTGATCATCAGGTCATTGTTATTGCATATAAACTGATTGGGAGGGTGTGATATGGCAGTAAAACAGGTTACGGTATTTATAGGG
This sequence comes from Lachnospiraceae bacterium, assembly GCA_017526745.1. Classification (GTDB taxonomy): domain Bacteria; phylum Bacillota; class Clostridia; order Lachnospirales; family Lachnospiraceae; genus UBA2868. The sequence goes on from JAFXQX010000011.1 coordinate 14,694, forward strand.
AATAAAGAAGGACGTATCGAAAAGGTCACCGAGGTATTAAAGAAGAACAGCATCAACATCAGCTCGCTCTCGCTTGCGGAGTCGGTTGATTTCGGCCTGCTCCGCCTGATCGTATCCGATCCGGAAAAGGCAAAAGACTCTCTTAAGGCCGAGGGACTGTCGGCAAGACTGTCGGATGTGATCGCGGTAGAGATATCTAACGCACCGGGTTCACTGCATGAACTTCTGACTGCACTTAAGGATTTCAATATCGAGTATATGTATGTCCTTTCCGTAAAAGAGACAGCTTCGATGATCGTTAAGATAAAGGACTGGGAGTCGGCCGAGAAGGTGATCCTTCAGAGCGGATTCAAGGTCCTTGCCCAGAACGAGATATGATCCGGACTTTTTGTGATATAATCATAGTCAGGTAACATTTGGAGATCATTATAAGCTTTTTTGGGGGTGCCATAATGAAAAGGATGTTTAAAATCGCAGCAGTTGCTGCACTGTTTACTGCAATAGCTTTATCAGCGTCAAGGGATGTTCATGCGGAACAGGGAAAAGCTTATCCTGCACTCAGCTCGTTTTATGATATGAAATGTAAAATAGAGTGCCAGGTTTATTCCCAGTCTCATCTTTTCTTAAATAAATATGATGTAGATGTATACCTGGATGACAAAAAGGTCGGAACGATACACAATTCTGAAACATTCTCCGGGACCGGGAATGTTATGCCGGGCATTCACGAACTGGTATTTAAGAAATCTTCCGATAGCAGCGTAGCAGGGTCATGGAGCTTTGATGTTCAGAATGATGAAAGACTCTCGTGTGAACTTGATTGTGCAAAGACTGAGATCAAGGTAGTCAATACCAAAAAAAGTGTATCCAATGAGAGTAAAGCCGTGATCGCCCCATGGCGCTATGATGCAGTGCTCGCACAAGCAAACGACTATATCTATGACAAGATCATCACGAGTTCAGAGATAGCACAGACTCAATATGACTGCTTTACCATGTTCTTTCCTGATGACAAGATGTTTTATGTGTTTATAAAATGTGATCCCTCGGTCGATGGAAGCAAATTTAGTGAAATAAGCGGTCATGAGCTTGGCAAGATCCTCTCTTCGTCAGGACTGGATTCGAGTTTTATTTTTGCTGATATGAACGGTGATTATGTTGAAGAGTATGACTCGAACGGGAACGAATCTGAATTAAAAACTCTTTCCAATTGGAAAGAAGAATACCTCAAGGAGTACTGGGGTAAGTGATCACACCCCAATATGGTTGTGCGGGCGTATAAATGATGCTTCCATTTAGTGGAGGCATCATTTGGTTTAGGATATTAAGTTTAAGAGCAGACAGGAGTTATTTCCCGGATGAACAAAAGCAAGTATGATTTTTACGCGTATATAGTTTTTGCTGATAAAGATAAGAACTGGGGAAAGTGGTTGCAAAGAAAGCTTCGCAGTTATCGGCTGCCTCAGTCGGGTGGAGAAAAGAAGACAAATGAAAGTTCCAGATACTTTCCTGTTCTTCACCGGAAGGAAACCCTTCTTGAAGGAAGAGAAGGCGTAAAATCTGCCATCGAAAGATCCAAGTATCTGATCGTGGTATGTTCTCCAAATGCTCTTACCGACTCCGAAACCATCGATGAAGTTATTCGAAGATTTCTAAAAGGCGGTGCAGATCCGTCTTCGATAATCCCTTTTATAACAGATAATGACAAAAAACCGGAGGTAAACTGCTTCCCGAGGGAACTTCAGAGTCTGTGTGAACAGAAGACGATCCTTGGTGCAAATATATTTGACTCGGGACGGCATAATGCATTTCTTAAAGTTGTTGCCCACATGCACGGACTCAAGCTTGAACAGCTTGAGAGTGAAGACAGCAGGCGAAAGAAGAAGACTCAGAAAAAGATTGCCGTTGCTATCGGTATTCTGGTACTCATTCTTGGGTTTATCGGCTATAGGGCCTGGGACTATTACGTACCGAAGACGGAATATTATGCGAATTATAAGGAAGAATACGGTATACCGGTCGGAATAGGAGAGCTATCGGGAAGGGATCTGAATTCATCAGATGCACATTATGCGATCATAAGCAGTAAGAGAATGGTCCGGGAGCTTCGCTTCGAAAACGCTGACGGAAGCCTGGGGGCATATCCCGAAGAAACGTGCCTTGAACGTCCGTCAAGAATCACATACGGATACTCCGATAATGGCGAGTTGTCTGAGGCAGACTGGTATGATGATAATGAAAATGAACTAATGAGGCTGGTTTACATAAATCGTAAAACGATAGATGTATATCCGAATGAAAACGGACGCGCGCACAGTGACGGAGCATATCTTAAGACGATCGCATCGAATGTTGATTCGGGAAATACAACAGATACATCAGAAGAAGATAACGAGATCAAGGGAATAATCAGATACCTTGTTGATTATGACGAGAACGGATACATGTCCGAACTCAGGTATTCGAGCAGTGAGGTCTACAACACGGCAACTACAGATGAAAACGGTATCGGAGGTTTTCGATTCGAACATGATGATCTCGGACGGCTGACAAGAGTTACTTATATTGTCGTCAAAGATCTTCACAGCAGTGCGATATACCCGGAATACTATGAGCCTGTTTCTGATCCAAACAGCGTCTGCTGCGAGAAGTGCGAGTATGATGACAGTTACCGGTTAAGGAAGGTTACATGGTACGATCCTGTCGGGAATGAGATAAAGAGCCGCGAGGGATTCTGAGATGAAAGAGAACACACCGCAGAAGCAATTCGATTATTATGCATTTATAAGCTATAAACGAACTGACTGGAAATGGGCGAAGTGGATGAGGGAGAAACTTCAGTCATACCGCCTGCCCAATTCAACCTATAAGCGACATGATAAGCAGCTAACAAAAAGGTTCAATCCGATATTCCTGGATAAGATGAACCTTACCCCCGGCATGCTCGAAGAAGGACTAAAAACCGAGGTCCAGTCATCCAAGTATCTGATAGTGATATGCTCGCGTGCGGCCCGTAATGATTCGAAGTATCTTGATGAAGAGATACAGTTCTTTATAGAAGGCGGCGGAGATCTTTCACGTATAATCCCCTTCATGATTGAAGAATCCGATGATCCTGTTCACGAGACGTTTCCGTTACGACTCCGGGAAGAGTGGGAAAAATCACCCGAGGGAGCATTCTCGGTCAATGCCGAAACCTTGGGCAGGAGAAATGCCTTTCTCGAAGTGGTCTCGTATATGCATGGGATCTCATCAACAGAGATCATTCGCGATGACAAAAAGAGAAGAGTGGTCAGATGGGCCTCTATATCTGTGGCTGCCGTCGGAATAATTGCAGGAGCATTATATGCCAGATACAGGTATATTGATTATTATACGCCCAAAACACTCTGTTATCGTGATTATGTAGAACGATTCGGAGTGGCTGAAGGGATCGATCAGCTTACAGAGGACCAGGTTAGACACAGGCTCTTTCACTACTCGATTACAATGTGTGAGGGTAAAGTGACTGAATTGCGTCGTGAAAACTCTCACGATACGCTTATTTATTATGAGGACGGTTATCATGATGATTGTCCGGTCAGTCTGATATATGAGTATAAAGATGGTGTTCTTGATAAGAAAACCTATCGTGATACCGATGAGAAACCCATCATTGTAATTGACTACACGGATGCTTCTCTCAAGGTGGCAAATATCACGCAGTACTCAGAGGGAAACAGCGATGATTCTTACGTTGAGGCGGCTTTTATATCTGCAAATTCTATAGGTGCATTTAATGTGATGGACCAGGATGAGGATGCCGTTAAGAGTAACATAGTTCGATATATATATGAGTACGACGAGAACGGATTTGTCATTGAGAAAAGATATGCGGCTGACATGCGACACAATTATGTTGCAACTGATTCACAGGGTGTAGCCGGAATTCGATTCGTACTTGATCCAAACGGACGAATACTCGAAAAAAGATATCTGACATATTCAGGAAATGATAATGATGCTACGGACAGAGAGGCATACAACGAGACGAGTGTTGACAAAGGCATTTACGAGATATCATATTCCTATAATGATAACGGCCTTCTTACAGAGACGAGGTTTCTGGATGAAAACGGGGATCCTACTGATGAGTCAACCGGTTATGCATACATGAAGCATGAATATGATGAATATGGCAACATAATAAAACAAACATTATCTGATGAGAATGACAGACTGACACTTAAACCAAATGGCTATGCACAGATGGTACATGGCATGGATGAACAGGGCAATCAGGTTAAGATCAGCTACTTTGGAACAGACGGGGAACCCATCATGACCTCTGAAGGATATGCGAGCATCATAGATGAGGTTGATGATCAGGGATATATAATAAAGGAAATCTTCTGCGGAACAGACGGCAAACCTGTACTTCAAAGCGATGGCTCTGCCGGCTATGAGAATACATATGACGATAAGCATAATGTTGTTAGAAAGGTATATCTGGGGTTGGATGGAAAGCCGATCATGCTGCCCAAAGGCTATGCCGGTGTTGAACGAAGATATGATGAGCAGGGGAACGTGATCAGGAGAAGCTATTTTGATACCGCCGGGAATCCTTTGACGATTCAGGAGGCTTCATGTGTTGCTTATGAATATGATAAACATGGAAGGGAGACAAAGAGATATTATTACGAGTCAGAGGAACCGCCAATACTGAGAGATTATGCATGGGCAACAGTGGAAACGGAGTATGATGATCGCGGGAATGTCACAAAAGAAGCATATTATGATTCGGATGGAATTCCGATCATAACTGGAGATGGATATGCTATTAAAGAAAAAGAGTATGATGAACGTGGAAACGTAAAGAAGATCAGTTATTACAGATTAGAAGGCAAGCTTATTACGCAGGAATACGGTCACGCTGTTGTTGAATTTACATATGATGACAGGGGTAACCGTACAGGTGCTTCCTATTATGGCGAAGATGGTCAGCCGGTTCTTACAGCCGACGGATGTGCAAGCTACAAATCTGAGTATGATAACTTAAACCATAGGATAAAAGACAGCTATTTTGGGACAGATGGTAAGCCTGCGATCGAAAAAAACGGCTATTCAATCATTACTCATGAATTTGATGATCGCGGGAATTGTACAAAAGAGAGTTATTTTGGAACGGACGGCAAACCACTTGCTTTGGAAGGTGGATACGTTGCAATGGCAGCGGAGTATGATGACAGAAATAATAAAACAAGTGAAACCGCTCTGGGAGAGGATGGGAAACCTGTTGCTTCTAAAGCCGGATTTGCTATGATCAAATACGAATATGATGATAATGGCCGTGAAGTTAGTAAGAGTTTCTTTGACGTGGATGGAAATCCATATCTGACTAATGATCACTATTCAACCATAAAGAGCGAGTATGATGACTATGATAATATAGTCGGACAGAGTTTTTATGGGCCGGATGGAAATCCTGTTATCTCAAGTAACGGATATTCTTCAATAAGAATAACTTATGACGTACATGGAAACCGGACGAGGGAGGTTACCTACGGAATTGACGGCAGTCCCGTAGTTGTTGGAGGATATGCCGGGATAGAAAGAGAATATGATGAGAACGGAAACAAAATAAAAGAGATATATCTGGGTGAAGACCTTAAGCCTACTATGATAGCAGATAGAATCGGAGATCTATATGCCGGATTAGCGTGGGAATATGACAATCATGGGAACAAGATTAGAGAGACATTCCTTGGGTTAGACGGGAATCCAATTGGGTTGGAAGATGGAGTATCAAGCTATTATTATGAATACAACGATGAAGATGTTGCAATAAAAAGAACAACGTATGATGTTAACGGAGAAGTTCTGAGGGTGGAAACGCATCGTGAGTGAAACGGCGAGGATTAATAACACTGCTGTCGGGCAAAGCAGGCAGTATGATTATTATGCGTTCATAAGCTATAAACGAGCCGATTGGAAATGGGCGAAGTGGATCAGGGAAAACCTGCATTCATATCGTCTGCCTAATGCTACATGTAAGCGCCATGATGATAAACTTGCAAAACGATGCAGTCCGGTGTTTCTTGACAAGATGAACCTCACCCCTGGCATGCTTGACGAGGGCCTGAAGTCCGAGGTTCAGTCATCAAAATACCTTATAGTGATCTGTTCAAAGGCAGCTCATAACGAATCCAAATATCTTGATGAAGAGATTCAGTACTTTCTGGAAGGCGGAGGTACACCCTCTCAGATCATACCTTTTATTATTGATCCATATGAATCATCTGTAACCGAGACATTTCCTTTAAGGCTTATAGAAGAATATGAAAAATCTCCGGAGGATTTATCTTGCATAGATGCTAATAAGGAGGGAAAGCGTAAAGCTTTCCTTGAAACCGTTGCGTACATGCATGGTATCAGCCCGGATGAGATCATAAAAGATGACAGAAAAAGAAGAAATAAAAGGATTTCGATCATCCTTTCAGCCACGGTGGCTATACTTGTCATATGTTCATATTCGGGATACAGGATATGGGATTTTTATACGCCTAAAAAGTCATACTATATTGACTATGCCGAACGATACGGGGTTCCGGAAGGTGTTGGTGAATTGACCTTGGAACAGGCGAGACTACTTAACAGGCATTATTGTATAGTTACGTCACGTGGGTTTGTACGAGAGATAAGATACGAGGATTCATATGGCAGACTTGCAGATTATGGAGGTTTTTTTAAAACCGCACATGACGACGAGCCTGTATGTGCGTGTTACGAGTACTCGAGGGGAATACTCGACAAAACAACATGGAAGGATAAGAATGAAAATACAGTTGTCATATGGAACTATTCAGATGATTTAAAAACCGTTGATCTTCAGCGATACTCCGACCAAACCGTAATTGAATCTTATGTTGAGGGATCGTTCCTTACAACGGATTCCGGTAGTGAAAAGAACTCTGATTCAAACAGTAATGCGGTCAGATACTTGATAGATTACGATGAAAGCGGATACAAAACAGAGGTCAGATACTCCAGTGATACCAGACGCAATCTTGTGGCAGTTGATGGTGATGGAGTTGCAGGTGTTAGATTTAAACGTGACGAAAAGGGCAGAGTCACAGAAAAAAGATTTATTTCATATTGCGGGGATTCTGACTCCGCCTTGGAATCAGAGGCTTACAGAATATTTGCTGTTAAAGGCGGGTCATGTGGACAGAACTATACATATTCCAATGACCGCCTTGTATCGATAGAAAGCATAGGAACTGATGGTAAACCCGCCATCCTTAAGAATTCATATTCAATAGAGGATTATGAATATGATGAGATAGGAAGAATAGTGAATGCAAGGCACTATGATCATAAACACAGACCATCTACTGGTGACGGACGGGTATTTAGAAACTCTTTTTCGTATGACGAAAGAGGAAATATTTCTGAAATCCATTACTATGGAAGAAACGACAGGCCTGTCGAAATCGCAGATCGTTCTTCTTCCCAGAAAAACGAATACGATGAAAGGGGTAATCTTATACGCCAGTCTTTTTATGACAGAAACGGTGAACTATGCGTGAATCCTAAAGGATATTGCAGTGCTCTTATGAGTTATGATGAGAATGATAATTGTACATCCTTATATTTTTTGGGAAAAAACGAAAAAATAGTCATGTCAGAATACTATGGATATGCGGCCGTTCAATTTGGATACGATGAATATGGAAATCAGACGGTTACGCGATATTTGGATGCAGCATTAAATCCAACTGTTTCCAATAAAGGCGATTACGTTTTCCAAGCTTCATATGACGAGCATGGGCGTCAGTACTGGACAATTCACTTTGGACTTGATGGGAAACCTGTTGTTAATAAATATGGTTATTGCGGGGTTGAGCAGATCTATGATGAGCGTGGAAATGTGGTCGAACTGAGGGCTTATGGCCCGGATCAGGAGTTGGTGGATACAACATATGGATATGCAATTGAGAAGTTTCTTTTTGACAATTCAGGAAATAAAATTATGGAGGGATATTATAATTCCGATGGAGCACGTACGGTCTCAAATAAAGGTTATTCGTTTGCACGTATCTTTTATGATGAGAAAGGAAATATTGTAAGAAAATCATTCTATGATGATGAAGAAAATCCGGTCATTACACCGGTCGGAGCAGAGATTATTCTACAATATGATGAAAAGAATAATGTTGTAAAAGAGGTATACCTTGGGTACGACGGAAAGCCTGTTATAACAGAGTGTGGATATGCAGGGATTTTTCGGCAATTTGATGAGTTTGGCAATAATACAATGGAATTATATTCGGGAACTGACGGAAGTCCAGTGGTCCCTGAGAGTCTTGGATATGCAGGAATACTTCGTGACTATGATGAGAACGGAAACGAAATAGAGTCTATTTACATAGGTGCTGACTTCAACCCTGTTACTCCAAATGGTAAAAACTATTCTTCGATCAGTAAATTATATGATGAAGACAATAATCTGGTCGGGACTGCTACGTTTGGACCTGATGGAGAATTGGTGATGGATGAAGGGTATGCTTACGAAAACAGATCCTATAATGAGTGGGGAGATCTGACGGAAATAGTATATGTTGGCATTGATGGCAAACCGGTCGTTGCAGACTGCGGATTTAGTAAGTGGAAAGGATATTATGATGAATCCGGCAGAATTGTAAAACAGGAATACTATGATGATAAGGGTACCATTATCAGAACACAAGAAACTAATAAGGAAGTAGAAAACAGTCATGAGTAGTCTTTCAATAATCCTAATCTCTGCCGCCGTTTTTCTGGCGCTTATAATGTGGCTGACCGTTGATACAGATCATATGGACCGGTGGACGGGACTGGCGTTCTCGGTTGCAATAGCAGGCGGTCTGCTCATCTATGGCTTGATAAATGCCGCCTTCTACGGTTCGACACCTGTTATAGCGGTCCTTCGTACCGTGGTTAATGTCGGGCAGATGTTCGGTAATGACGGAGACAGAGGATTTGAAAAGTTTTCTGCCGTTGTCGGAGAGGGCTATTCTACGAGCATCATATACTGGCTCATTCATTTCTTTGCTTATTATTCGGTAGTAAGCGCAGTCATACTCCTTCTTGGAAAGGGAGTCCTCAGCGATATCAGAAAATGGCTCCTTCGTATCCATGATATCGAGCTTATCTTCGGAGTAAACGAGGATACGGTTAAGCTTGGAGAGACTCTGTCAAAGAATAAGCATGTTTCGGTTGTGTTTGTCGGAACAGGCAATGCCTCCGAAAGCGCCATTCATAAAATGGGTGCGCTTTGGTTTTCGGACAAGGATGCAACGACTCCGACAGAGAAATTCTTAAAGATTCTTTCTGTTAAAAAGAGAAGAGGCAGGATCAGGATCAGTGCGCTCTCGCCTGATGAGGATTCGAATCTGGCCTATTCGGTCAATATGTTAAAACTCCTCATGGATGCCGGAGTAAAACCTGAAAGGACCGAGCTGGTGATGTTCGGAAAAGAATCGCTCTCGGGAAATGGTATGCTGGCAAATGCCGAACGTTACGGATACGGCTCCGTAAAGGTATATGACCGCGATGAATTGTCGGCAAGACTTCTTCTTTTGAAATATCCGATCTGTGATCTTATTTCTTTTGATGAAGAGGGCAAAGCGACAAAAGACGTTGATATTCTTCTTGTCGGTTTCGGAAATATCGGACAGGAAGTTCTCAGAAGGATCACGGCTCTGGGTCAGTTCGAGGGAAGTGATTTTCGCGTATGCGTGTTCGATCCGGCTATAGGTGACCGTGACGGGTTCTTCCGCTCACGATATCCTGCGCTGATCAATAACTATGATATTAAGTTCGAGCCCTATGATGGCAGAAGTTCGAAGCTTGTTGAGTACTTAAGGGATAACGCCGGATGCCTTACCGAGGTCATTGTGGCTGTCGGGTCCGAGAGGACAGGCCGAGAGATCGCAAAAGGCATAAAGGACACGCTGTCTTCGTGCGGATGTGATGTTCCTATCTGCCAGTGTTACCAGAACAGTGTCGTCAGACTTAATGCGGACAGCTCAAGCACTGTAACGAGCGTCTATGATGAGGAAGTACTGTACGGGGATCTTATGGACAGGCTTGCTCGCAAGATCAATCACTATTACTGCGGCGACGGAGATGAACACGAACAGTGGAAGACGTGCGATTATTTCAGCCGCATGAGCTGCCGTGCAGGGGCTGATTATCTGTCGGGTATTCTACGAAGAGTCGGTATAAGCGATGCTTCAGAGCTTACCGGAAACGTAATGGAAAATCTTGCCAGATCCGAACATCTAAGATGGTGTGCATTCCATTATTCGATGGGATACACAGCCATGGATGAGGATACACTGAGGCAAAGAGCAGAATTAATAAAAGATGATCCTTCGATCCGTCTTACAAAAGATACGAAGAAAAGGATCCATGCCTGCCTGATACCGTGGGATGAACTTGACGGGCTTTCTGAATTTGAAAATGAGGTTACCGGCAAACATCCTGACTATAAGCAGATGGATCGTGATAACGTCTCTGCGGTATGTTCCCTGATGGGCGAGGTCATAAGCCGGGATGAACCAAAGAAGGGAAAGACTAAAAGGTCATTTAATAAAAGACTGATCCTTCCGATCATTGTTATAGCACTGATCGCAGCTGTCGGTATCGGACTTACGATATATGATTACTATTTCGGGGGTGGTAATGAGCATGTATCCGGCTATGTTCCCGCTCCGAATTCAGAGAATGTTTCATCGGTTGATGATGATATTTCTTTCCAGGAAGCCAGGTTTATGATAGGCGACGGACTGACGAAGTTTGCCCCCGATCTTGATTACACCCCTTCTGAATCTTATCCGCTATCGTATGATGATAAGAACCTTCTTCCTTTTCTTAAGAGTTTCTATCCGCCTACAAGAGATCAGGGCAGATACGGAACGTGCTGGGCACATGCTGCCACAGCCCTTGCAGAGTTATCAATGCTAAGTCATGATTTTTCCGAAAGAGATATCAATTACAGTGAACTCCACCTGGCGTACAGTACATACCACGACGGTACTGTTCCGACCATGGGAGATACGGGAGATAAGATCGTAGTACCGGAAAATGGGGATACTTTTTTGTTTTCCGGCGGGGATGTCGCTTTTGCCGCTCAGACCCTGATGAGGCGGCGCGGAATGGTCGATGAGAGCCGCTTGCCGTATTCAGATGCCATGGATGTTTCTTTGTATGGCATAGAACCGTGGGGGAAGATCAGCGACATGGCGCATATTCGCAACCTGATATTGATAAACATACGCAATAACCCCAAGCAGGTTAAACAAGCCATTGTCGAAAACGGTGGTGTCGGTATCAGTTATTATGCCGATAAAAGCGCAAGTTATTACAACAGATCGGGCAATTGCAGATTTGCTTACGACAGATCGGAAGATGATGCAGATCATGCAGTCATAGTTATAGGATGGGATGATCATTTTCCCAAGGATGCATTTAACGATCCTGCACCGTCTGATGGCGCGTGGCTTGTAAGAAACAGCTGGTCGAATGAAAGCAAACTTAGCGAGAAATCATATTTCTGGCTTTCATACTGCGATCCGACTATCCGGAAGAATGCCCAGGTTCTGGAAATGATACCGGCCGCAGGCGATTATACAAATCTGTATTGCTATGATTCTGCGCTGACTGCAGAAAACGATATGAATGATTTTATAAATGTCGGTGCCAATGTGTTTCGTGCGAACGGATCGGAAGAACTTGGCGCCGTGACTTTCTATGCCGGGCAGTTAAAAAAGAAAGGCGCAGACTATACGGTCAGCGTCTATACCGATATTCCCGATAACGCCTCCCCGGCAAAAGGAAAACCGGTTGAGGACGCAACTGCTTACGGAAAGATATATTTTGATGGCTATTATACGGTCGAACTCGAAAAGAGCGTTGAACTTGATCCGGGACAGGCATTTGCCGTTGTGGTCGAATTAAAGGGCGGAAACCTTGCACTTGAGATGGATTATGACTATGCCGGATTTGAGCTTCGGGCAAGCAATCATCCCGGAGAGAGTTATTATAAGGACAGTTCCGGTAAGTGGAGAGACGTTTATAAAGTTATTACGAAACAGGGTGGTATAAACCATAATCTTTTGATCGGAGCATTAACAAGGACTGTAGGATGGTGAGTCAGGAATGGAGATCAACAAAATGAAAAAAAGACGTGACATCAGCATTATTCGCATTTTGGCCGTAGCGTTACTTACGATTCTGACGATGAGTCTTTCTGCATGCGCGACTGTTACCGTGCAAAGAGAGTCAGATCCTGAGGCCAAAACTCTGGAGCCGCCCGTAGATTCAGGCGAGGAAACCGGAGATGAAGATATCGCAGACGAAGATGATGTGAATGAGGCTTCGGCGGATGAAGCTGTTTCAGATGAAGATACCGATGATGAAGAGATCTCGGAAGAGGATATGCCGGATATTGAGGTCAGGAATAAAATCCTGCCGCTTCCGGCCATGAAGGCTCCCGCAGATGGAGAGGCTCTTCGTACCCTTATGATATATATCGTCGGTGCTGATCTTGAATCCGGGAATGAGCAAAGTGGAGGCGGTTTTGCTACAGAAGATCTTATAGAGATGGCTAATGCCGAAGTTCCGGATAATGTCAATGTTGTTATTGAGTGCGGAGGAGCAAAAGATTGGAAAAACAATCTTGTTCCGGATGGTGAGGTTAGCAGATACCTGCTGGAGGATCATAAGTTTACAACACTTCAGAAACTCGGAAGAACGTCGATGACCAGGCAGGGTGATCTTGAAGACTTTATTGAGTATTGTTCCGATAATTATCCAGCTGCCAACTACACGCTTATATTATGGGATCATGGCGGCGGAACGCCTGTCGGATTTGGAATGGATGAACTTGATAATAAAGTAAGATATACTGACGGTTCAACCTCGGGATGGATGTATTGTTACGAGATCGGAAAAGAGATTGAAAGAGCCGGTGTTCATTTTGATGCAGTGATCTTTGATGCATGTAACATGTGTACCCTCGAGATGGCAAAGAGCCTTGAGGGAAAAGCGGATATGATGAACGGGGCTGAGAGCAGGGTCAGCGGTATAGGCATCAACTACACCAACCTTCTTGACATACTTGACCATCGTGCCATGGATCTTTGTGAGCAGGCGGCAAAGGATTATATTTCTGCGATCCATTCAAAAGGATTCTCCGGTTCGATGTCCACGATCCGCCTTGATTACGTGGATGAGCTTTACGATTCTTATGTTGCATATATCAAGTCAATAGCGGATAAGGTCGAAAGCCAGGATGGTTATGTGGAATATTGCAAATCCCGTTCGAACTGTATGTCAGATGACGGAGAATACAGAGGCCTTGATTCCATAGATCTTATGACTCTTGCAGTGAACTACAGATCAAAAGCCTCATCAAAGCTTATGAACTGGGTATCCAACTCAGTGGTATATACTGACAGCGATTATGAATTCGGCCACGGTCTTCTTGTGTACAGCCCTTTTAATGATATTGGTCAATACGATTTTGGACGCACTTCCTTTACTGCTCTTGGATACGATCCCGATGTTATCAGGTTTTATGACAGGCTGATGTCAAGAAGACTTGCTTATGAGGGAACTGATGCAGTAAGAAAGTATGCCGGAGAATGGTATGTCAGGGATTATGAGCCGGATGCAACAGAGGCAGAAGAAGTTGCCCAGGAGAATTCGGAGGGGACGACAGAAGGCGGTAATCTTGTTGATCAGAGTGGTGGAAAAGTCTACAAGTTAGCTACCGAGCAGACGGAGAACGGATACTATGCCGTTAGTATAAGTGACGAGGCTGATTCGATCATCAACACCGTTGAAATGGAACTGATGCTTGATTCGAAGGTAGATAACAGCCGGTTAAGGTTCATCATCGGAAAGGACTATTTCTATCGCAAGGACTCTAAGAACAGACTTGCACTTGTTGCTCCGTCAAAATGGCTGACAGTTGATAATCTGATATGTCCGTTCTTTGCAACGGATTATCACCGTGATACTGAAACCGGAAAAGTGGCGACGGCAGGGTATATTCTGTGTGAGGTGAACGGGAAAGAATCACATGTATATTTCTACATTGATGATGCGAATCCGAACGGGCTGATGAGAGGTTATGTCCCTGTGGATCCAAGGACCAAAGAAGAGGTATCTGAAGGGTATTATTTTGAGGATGGCGATGTCCTGCAGACCATGGCATATTTTTTTGAAGATGATAAGCCTCTTGAATCATCCGTGATCGGTGACAAGGTAAAAGCAAAAGATTTCAGGCTCAAGATGCTGGAAGGTGCTTTTGACGGCCATAAACTGTACGGCCGCTACGTTATCACCGATGTATACGGTAATAAATATGTGACGGATGCAAGGGAACTCGGACGTATGAAATAAATATAGCGCGGCCAAAGACTGAGACAGGTCCACTTCGGCCCCGTCTCCCTGTCTCAGTCTCCGGCCTTGTTTCACGACATCA
>JAFXQX010000012.1 GCA_017526745.1 Lachnospiraceae bacterium
AAACCGGATTCAAGGATAGCTTCGATCATGCTAAAACAAAGTTTGGTCCGAAGAGTAAAAAGAGCGACGAAAATGTGTCCTCAAATAGTAGTGTACATCAGGAAAATCAGTGCTCAAATCATAGTGTAGACACATGTGGAGTCGGCCTGTCTTCTGATGAGAATATAGCGTGTTCAGGCTGTTATGACGTATGGTCCGGCCGGCAATGTGTGGTATAATCCGGTATGGACCGCAAACCCCGACCCCGGGGTCCGATTTGGAATATGGATACAAGAGAAGAGATATTAAAATACGGATTGTCATTTCCGGATACATATACGGATGCGCCGTTTCATGACGATAACTGGCAGCTGGTCAGATATAAGGGAAACAAAAAAGCGTTCCTCTGGACATATGAAAGGAACGGGTTTCTTAATGTGAACGTTAAGGCGGATCCGGAAAAAGCATATTTCTGGCGCAGGATATATAGGTCCGTGCTCCCCGGATATCATCAGAACAAGGATCACTGGAACACGATAGTACTTGACGGGAGTATACCCGAAAAGGATATCAGACTGATGATCGCGGAAAGCTATGATCTTATCAGCGACAGTCCGTCAAAGCGGATATATGAAGCAGTCAGGAAGATACCGGCAGGATGTGTCGCAACCTATGCGCAGATAGCGGAGCTTGCCGGAGATAAGAAGATGGCAAGGGCGGTCGGAAATGCCCTTCATAAGAATCCCGATCCGGATAATATACCCTGCTTTCGAGTTGTTAATTCCAAGGGAGAACTTGCGGGCGAATTCGCATTCGGAGGAAGCGGTGCACAGGCCAGCCTTCTGGAAGCGGATGGAATCAGGGTGACAGACGGACGTGTCGATCTCAGACAGTATCAGTGGAAAACATGAAAGAACACATAGTACATCCCATACCTCCCTTTTATGATAAGGAGTCGATGATCCTGATACTCGGAAGCTTTCCTTCGGTAAGATCACGCGAGCAGATGTTCTTCTACGGTCATCCGCAGAACCGGTTCTGGAAAGTGATCGCAGGGGTATTTGATGACGATGTTCCGGAAAGTATCAGCGATAAAAAGGATTTTCTTACAAAACATCACATCGCATTGTGGGATGTTATCGGAGAGTGTGATATAAAAGGCTCATCGGACGCCAGTATAGAAAATGTTGTCGCGAACGATCTTTCAATGATAATGAATACGGCAAATATCCAAGGTATTTTTGTCAACGGAAAGACGGCAGAAAAGTACTATATAAAATATACCGAGAATGCAGTCGGACAAAAAGCCGTATGCCTGCCGTCCACCAGTCCCGCAAACGCCGCATGGAATCTAGAGCGGCTTATAAGCGACTGGAAAAGGTCCATGATATAATGTTGAATCAGTTTTCGAGAATACAATTATTATACGGTCAAGAAGCGATGGGAAGGCTTGCATCTTCCCGTGTTGCCGTGTTCGGGATAGGCGGGGTCGGAGGCTTTGTTGTTGAAGCTTTGGCCAGAAGCGGGATCGGAGCGCTCGATCTTATTGATGATGACAAGGTATGCCTTACGAACATAAACCGTCAGATAATCGCCACAAGAAAGACCATCGGACAGTATAAGGTGGATGTAGCCAAAGAGCGGGTTTGTGATATCAATCCCGGATGCGAGGTCAGAACATACAAGACCTTTTTCTTACCCGATACGCAGGATCAGTTTGATTTTCGCGATTATGACTATGTTGTGGATGCTATCGATACGGTCACCGGCAAGATCGCTATCATAGAAAAGGCCAATAAAGAACAGGTCCCGGTCATATCCTCCATGGGTGCCGGAAACAAGATAAATGCCGCGATGTTTGAAGTGGCGGATATATATCAGACGTCCGTATGCCCGCTTGCAAAAGTGATGAGACGCGAACTCAAAAAGAGAGGGATAAAATCTCTCAAGGTCGTATATTCAAAAGAGAAACCGAGAAAATGCTCCGAGCGCAGGGACACTCCCGGCTCGACCGCGTTTGTCCCGTCCGTTGCGGGACTGATCATCGCGGGAGAAGTGATAAACGATCTTACGGGAATACAGAGGGAAAACTATGATTGACAAAACGGAGCTTTCCGAAGAACAGAATAATAAACTGAACGATCTTAAGAAGATCATAGAAGATCTCGGAAGCCTGGCTGTCGGGTTTTCCGGAGGGGTGGACTCCGCTTTTCTGCTCGCAGTCTCCCATGAAGTTTTAAAGGACCGGGTGATCGCCGTGACAGAGGATGATGCATCGGTACCAACGCGCGAAGTAGATGAAGCAATAGCTTTCTGCGAAGATAGAGGGATCAGACACATTCTGTGCAAGGCCGATCCGATGCAGGAAGAAGGATACAGGAACAATTCAGCTGACAGGTGTTACTTCTGTAAACGCGGCATCTTTTCCGAGATAAAAAAGATCGCCGAAGAAAACGGGATCAGGTATGTGGCTGAAGGCTCCAACATGGATGATCTCGGGGATTACCGTCCCGGGCTTAAAGCGGTCGAAGAGCTCTCGGTGATAAGCCCGCTTAGACAGGCAAAACTTACCAAAGCCGACATACGTCAGATATCAAAAGCAATGGGACTTCCCACATGGAACAAGCCCGCCTACGCATGCCTTGCATCAAGGTTTGTGTATGGGGAGCAGATCACGGAAGAAAAACTTCGGATGATCGACCGCGCCGAACAGTTTCTGATCGAACTGGGCTTTTTTGAAGAGCGCGTAAGGATGCACAATAATATAGCAAGGATAGAGGTACCGCCCCAGGACATTCCCCGCCTTGCCTCTGATGAGATCAGGAATAAAGTATATGAGGAACTGAAGAAGATCGGATTTATGTTTGTGACGCTGGACATGAAAGGTTACCGTACCGGAAGCATGAATGCGACGCTTAATCTTCAAGAGGGTCAGAACGTATGAAAAAAGATGCAAGTAAGCTGTGGAGCTTTTTCCCCGTTACATTTGCAGCGGCATTTTTCTGCTGTATTTTGTGGGGAAGCGCCAGCCCTGCGATCAAGATCGCCTATAAGCTGTTCGGGATAGGAGCGGATGACACGGCTTCCCGCCTCATGCTTGCGGGAGCAAGATTTATGATCGCCGGCATCATGGTGATACTGTTCTTCTCGGTCATTAACAGAAAGTTCCTCCTGCCCAAACGTTCGTCCGGCAGGCTGATACTGACTTTATCTTTTCTGCAGACGGTCGGACAGTACTTTTTCTTCTTTATGGCGCTCGCTCACACAACGGGAGTCCGGGGATCCATAATCAATGCGGCGGGGAATTTTCTCACCATAGTGTTTGCGGTATATATCTTCCGGCTGGAAAAGATGACGTTAAGAAAGATCCTCGGCTGTATCGTAGGATTTTCGGGGATCATCATGATACTTGGAGGAGGTGCCGCACTGGCGGAAGGAGGCGGCATTTCGTTTGCGGGTGAAGGCGCGATGCTTACGGCCGATATTTTCTATGCCCTGTCCGGATGCTGCATCAAGATCTTTTCCAAAGATGAGGATCCGGTTGTCCTTAGCGGATATCAGTTTCTGACAGGCGGGATCATACTGTTCATAATAGGCCGCATCATGGGAGGAGCGCTGGTGTTTGCGACCGCATCGTGCTGGGGGAACCTCATATACATGGGATTTATATCAGCAGGAGCCTATACACTGTGGGGAATCCTGCTAAAATACAATCCTGTGAGCCGCATATCGATCCTCGGATTCATGAATCCGGTCATGGGAGTGCTGCTTTCGGCGGCTTTCCTCGGAGAGAATAGGGAGGCATTTTCACTGACGGGCCTTCTCTCACTTGTGCTTGTTTCTCTCGGGATCATAATCGTTAACATTTCCAAAGACAAGGCAGAAATGAAATGAAGTATTACTTCAGAATAGTCGCGGCAGGCGTCGTGTTATATATTATTGGGGCGGCCGCCCTTTTGTTATCGGTCAGGGACAGCGAAGTACCGTGGGGACTGATCGCCGGACTTTTGCTGTTTGGGATCGCCCTTTTACTTGGAGCATATTTTTACGGTCTGTATGTAAGAAAGAAGATAGTGATCCCGCTTGAGAACATGAGGATATATGCCGGAAAGATAGCAGAAGGTGACATTACGGATCTTCCCGAGGAAGATGGACATAATGATTTTGGCGAATTTGCGGAGAGTTTCGGGATAGTATGTGATGAGCTCGAAAAATCACGGGACAGGGAGAGACAGCTCTGCAGCAGACAGCGCGACTTTGTCACATCACTCGGTCAGGAATTAAAGACTCCCATTACCGGCATCAGGCTTACCGCGGAGCATTTAAGGGCCGGTCTTACCGAGGATCTGGACCTTAAAAAGGCCAAAGAGATATATGCGAAAAACCTCGACAGCATTTATGAAAAGGCCGGTACGATCGAGGAGCTCCTTACCGAACTAGTCACATCGGCTCTCGATGATCTCGGAGAGGTCAGGGTAAGCTGTGCGGATGAAAATGCGCAGGTGCTTGAAGATATGATGAGAAAATACGATGACAGGGGAATGATTTCAGCGTATCCCGTTCCCGATGTTCTCATCAACATCGACACAAGGCGGATGAGCCAGGTGATAGAAAACATCATAGTCAACTCCTACCAGTATGCCAACACTCCTATCGATGTCGGATATCTTGTGACAGATGATTTTCTGCAGATGATGATAACGGATCACGGTCCGGGAGTTGCATCGGATGAGATAGACCATATCACGGACAGGTTCTACAGGAGCAGACTGGGGGCAGGCAGCAAGGATGGCAGCGGGCTCGGTCTTTATACTGCAAGGCTTTTGATGACAAAGATGGGCGGGGAACTGCTCGTCGCAAATACGGGGACAGGGCTTTGCATCTCGCTTCTGATCCCTTTAAGTTAGAATATGAAAGAGAAGTCCTTCTATTGACGATAAGGTGATTGACCGATATAATACCTATCGCACAAATAGGGGTTTGGTAGATTACGGAGGAACGAAATGATCTCAACAAGAGGACGATATGCTTTGAGGGTTATGATCGACATAGGCCTGAACCAGAAAGACGGTTATGTTCCCATGAAAGAGGTTGCTAACCGTCAGGGACTGTCGCTCAAATACCTTGAACAGATACTTCCCGCACTCACCAGGAACGGACTGGTGCAGGGCCTGCATGGAAAGGGAGGCGGATACAGACTCACCAGAAAACCGGAAGAATACCGGATCGGTGAGATACTCCGGATCACCGAAAAAGATCTGGCACCGGTCAGCTGCCTTGCGGAAGGCGCACAAAAATGTGACAGAGCTTCCGAGTGTAAAACGATCTCATTCTGGAGGGGACTCAATGAGGTCACTAATGCATATCTTGATTCAAAGACACTGCTTGATCTGATGGAAGAGAACTGATGCCCAAAAGAGTATTCGGAATAATCATAATATCGCTTCTGGTGATATTTATACTGGTATCCTGTTCCGGCGAGACGGAGTTCCAGCCGGCGGAAAGTGTTCCTGCCGCAGAAGATGCTGCCGCCCCTTCCGTAACTCCTTCAGCGGATCAGCCGGCTGCGGCGGATGATACCAAGGCAGATACCGGAAAGACCGAAAGCAAGGAAGATCTTGCCGCAGATCCCGGACACCATGTAAGACTGCGTCTTACCGACAGCGGTAAGGATGTGTTTGCGCTGTCAGGATTCTTAAGAGCTGACTACCGTTATGGTCCCTCGATAATGAGTGATGGAAAGGGAGGCATCCATGCATGGTTTGCATCTCCCGGTGACAGCCGAAAAGAATATGACTGGATAACTTACAAATATTCCGCCGACGGAGGAAACACATGGAGCAACGAGAAAGTTGTTCTGTCTCCGACACCCGGAAGTGCGGATGCTATGTCTGTATGCGATCCTGACGTTTTTTTCTATGACGGATACTATTACATCGGCTACACGGGAACCGTCAATAAAGAGGGCTTGTGTAACAATGTCTTCCTGGCAAGATCCGAATCTCCGGACGGACCGTTTGAAAAATGGGACGGGAAGCAGTGGGGAGGATCTCCTGTTCCGAGCGTGTATTTTGAAGGAATAGATATCGGATGGGGCGTGGGCGAACCCAGCTTTGTTGTTCTTGATGATACTCTCTATGTTTATAATACGCTCGACTCGTTTTCCGATGTATTCGGATGGGTAAGGGCGACGCAGGTACACACTGCGGATCTTACAGATCCGATGTGGCCGTCAAAGTTAAATTGTGAAGGTATCTCCGTTTTCAGGAATGATTCTCTTGTAAACGGCGATTACACATATGAAGATTCGGATTCGTGGGATGTTGCATATCTTGAGGATTCGAAGAAATTTGTTGCACTTGCGACCAACAGAAGGTTTAAGGATGACAGTTGTCTCCTGTATTACGAATCGGATGACGGAGTGCATTTTGAACGTGTGTCGGAGCTTAATACAAACGTCATCACCGGATGTCATAACTGCGGACTGATGGCCGACGGCAAAGGACACATATCAAAAGACGACAACACAATGTTAGGATACGCATACTCGGGTTCGGATGAGTCAAGATGGGGAATGTGGGCGACCAGATTTGCTCCGGTCAAGATCGACTACACGAAGGAGATCGACAGGTCCGAGGATGGTAAGGAGAATCTCAAACAGAGTATCACGATAGATGAATCCCTTCTGTCGCCGAAGCCTATAATGCTTCTTACCGATCAGCTGACATATACAGGGTATCTCGACAATCCCGTGAACATCAAATACTATCTGATGAACAGCTACAGAAAAAAGACCGGGATAAGTGCCGAACAGATAAAGATCACATATGATCAGGGAATGCTGAGACTTGGAGAAGATAACCGTCTTGTTCCGATAAAAGAGGGCGTCAGCATGGTAGAGATCGAATATGGCGGTCTCAGAAGACAGATACGCATACGCGTTCTTTCCGATGATTATGATGAGACTACCATCAGGTCATTCTACCCTGTCTGTAAGAACTACTATATCAATGCGGCACAGCCTATCATCATGAAGATCAGACCCATGGCAGTATTTGAGGATTACTCGGTTGAAGAACTGTCGGGATATGAGATAAACGCCAATAACCTAAAGTTCAGATCTTCGGACACTTCCGTAGTGAAGATCAGCAGGGACGGCACTCTTACGCCCGTCGCCTCGGGAACCGCTGTCATAACCGTTCAGGCTGAAAGCTGCGGATACACCGTTGATGTATATGTGAACCTGTGATCACTCGCCTTCACCCTCACCGCCGCCATCTACGTCATTACCTTCGCCGGAGTCATTTGACTGTTCAGCATTTTTAGCCGCCTCCTCAGCCGCCTTTCTTTCTTCTTCCTCCTGAGCTTTTCTGTCGGCTTCCTCCTGAGCTTTTCTGTCGGCTTCTTCCTGGGCTTTTTTCTCGGCTTCTTCTTGGGCTTTTTTCTCGGCTTCTTCCTGGGCTTTTTTCTCGGCCTCTTCCTGGGCTTTTTTCTCGGCCTCTTCTTGAGCTTTTCTGTCGGCTTCTTCCTGGGCTTTTTTCTCGGCCTCTTCCCGAGCTTTTCTGTCAGCCTCTTCTTGAGCCTTCTTTGCGGCTTCTTCCTCTTCCTTCTTTTTTGCCTCCTCCTGCTCGCGGGCCTTTGCTTCTTCTTTTTCCTTTTCCTTGCGCTTTGCTTCCTCCGCTTCCTGCCGTTTGCGCTCTTCTTCCTCTTCGTCATTACTGTATTCGGGCGCAGGAGTAGCAGTTAAGGTCGGTGTGGCAGTTGCTGCAGGAGTTTGGGTCGGAAGAGGCGTTACCGAAGTGTCTGTAACAGTAGTCAGCAGTTCTTCCATCTTTGCTTCATCAAGCACGTTCCTCGGCTTGGGCTTTACATATTTGACCACGTATTCTCCGTCATCTTCAATACCGGGAACGGGGTGTGAGACAATATAATCGAAGATGGCCTGGCAGCCGGAATTGCTGTAATGCAGTCCGTCCCCGCCGTTATATTCGCTTTTGACCTGGCCGTTTTCTCCGGTCAGTACCTCCGCGATATTGAGATAGAAGATATGCTTCTCCTTTGCAAGGTTTAACAGAAAATCGTTATATTTATTTATCCATGAATTCTGAACGGTGTTTTTGTAGGGACCGTTATCATCGACGGGTCCTATCGACATCAGAACGATATTTGAATTGGGAGCAAGAGTGACTATCCTGTCGACAAGCTCGGTGTAAGTGCTCTTGTAGTGATCCTCACTCGGATCATTGATCCCGTTTACTCCGAGGGCCACATATACGACCGGAGCCTGATGGGACTCGAGATATGATTTTAAGGTATATTCTTTTCCGGCATTGTTCATGAACCTGTTGTTCGAAAATGACGGATGAGAGATGCCTATCTGTGCAAGAGCGGCATCATCGTTCAGGAATCCGTAATTGACCATCGCAACGGTTCTGGAGTCTCCAAGGAATACGCATCTGTTAAGATATCCTTTAAGAGCGTTTTCTTTGAATGCAAGTTCTGTGGTCGCATCCGTGCTTTCGACCTTGGTATCGGCCGATGCCGTTTCCGTTATCGACAAGGCGTCCTGACCATTGCTGCCGCTTCCGTCTTCTGATATCGAGATGTCAACGGACGAGTCGGAGGGTGGGATGTTTTTCGGGGAATTGATTTTGAGCACACTAATTATAGCGATCGTAAGAATAATACCGACCGCAGAGGATGCGATGATTATCAGTTCCGTGCGGCTCAGCCTTTTCAGGAGCTTTTTTATGATCCTTCTGAAAAGGCTTTTGAGCGATCTGAGAAAGTCCATAATCCTTTATATTATAGCATCATCAGACAATTTGCGCTAATCGCACTCTCTTATCTTCTTGCGAAGGGGCAGTACCATGTTCGGAGCGACCGATAATGCATCTATTCCGAGATTGATATAATCTGCGGTATGCGAAAGGTCCGCAGCGGCCTCACCGCATATATCCACGGTGATCCCGGCCTTGTGTGCATTCTCGACCGTAATCTCTATCATCTTGTAAACAGCCGGATGCATAGTCGTAAAGTACGTCTCAAGCTTGGGATTCTGCCTGTCTATCGCAAGCGTGTACTGAGTCAGATCGTTGGTGCCTATTGAGAAAAAATCAACGTGCTTTGCGAGCTTGTCGCTTATCATGACGGCTGCAGGCGTCTCTATCATGATACCGAGCCTTATATCGCTGCTGTATTCTGTTTTCTCGGAATCGAGCTCATCCTTGACCTCACGGATCAGTTTCTTGATCGCGAGAACCTCGTCGACCGAAATGATAAGGGGAAACAGTATATCAAGATTTCCGTAGACTGACGCGCGGTACAGCGCACGAAGTTGTGTCTTGAATATACCTGGCTGAGCCAGGCTGATCCTTATCGCACGGTAACCGAGAGCCGGGTTTACTTCCTTTTCCGGTCTGAAATAGGAGGCCTGTTTGTCGGTTCCGAGATCGAGCGTACGTATGATGACCTTCCGTCCGCGCATCTTCTCGAGGACCTCCTTGTATATCATAAACTGTTCATCTTCGGAAGGGTATGTGGGACTTTCCATGTAAATGAACTCGCTCCTGAACAGTCCTATCCCGCCCGCATCATAAAGCAGGGCAGTCTCCACGCCCTCGGCGTTTCCTATGTTTGCATAAACGTTAATGTATCTTCCGCTTTTTGTGACGTTGTTCTTGCCCTTCAGAAGGAGGAGCATTCGCTGCTGCTCCTCATAATCCTTCTGCTTCCGCTTCATTCTCTCAAGTGTCCGCTTGTCGGGATCGATTATGAGTTCGCCTTTGATACCGTTAAGTATCGCCATATGTCCGTCGTAAATGGACAGCATCTCCTGACCGAGACCGATAACGGAAGGAAGACCCATTGTACCCGCAAGTATCGAGGCGTGACTTACCGGGGATCCGAACATGGTAGCAAATCCGAGAACATTCTCACGGTTAAACTGAACTATATCACCTGCGTTAAAATCATCCGATGCAAATATGCACGGTTCTCCCGGGTCGGTCGTCTCCGACTCAAGCCCGCAGAGGATACGGAGGAGACGCTCCGAAACGTCCTTTACGTCGGCGATGTGGCTCTGCATGTATTTATCTTCTATCGAGGTGAATAATCTGGAAAACTCATCCGATGCAAGAGCAACGGAGTAAGCGGCATTGTAGTTGTTCTCTTTTATCTGTTTTTCCACATACCCGATGTACTGTGCATCTTCAAGGAGCATTTCCTGGGCGACGAATATGGACGCCGACTGTTCACCAAGATAAGCGGCAGAAGATTCGTAGATGGCCTCGAGCTGCTCAACCGCCTTCAGACGGGCTTCGTGAAATGCCTCAAGCTGCGCCTGTGTATCTTCAACGGTGGCTCTTGATATCTGCCTGTCCGGATGCATGTATACGAACAGCCGTCCGATGGCAATACCGGAAACGACTTTTGTCCCTTTGAATGTGACCATGGATTCCTCCGTCTTGTGATTTTTTAAAACTTTCTCTACCTATAATACCATATATTGTAGTATAATTCTTTCATGCGAAAAAAACTCATAATCTCAGCCATACTGACCGCGGTTTTAATATATCTGTCCACCGGGCATGCGCTGTTTGGCCTTCCGTTCCCGCAGATCCTCAGGGAAAATGCCGTCATTTTGTTTGCACTTCAGATGATCCTGGCACTTCTGGTCATAGCCGTTAACCACCGGGTGTTTGCAAGCGGGATAGCCTCTCTTGTTCATCTGTCTCCGAACATGGATTCGCTTGTGGTCCTGGGAGTATCAGCCGCATTTATCTACAGTACGGCAGTTTCCGTTATCAATCTCATATACTACAAAGGCGCGGATGAATACATAGGCGAGACCGATCTGTATTTTGAATCGTCTGCGATCATACTGACACTGGTCCTTGTAGGAAAGCTCCTCGAAGAACTTGCAAAAGGAAGGACATCGGGCGCACTGAGCGATCTTGTCGACATGTCGCCAAAGACTGCCATCCTTCTTCGCAAAGGACAGGAGATGGAAGTTCCGATCGAGGAAGTAAAGGTCGGAGATATTTTTGTGTTAAAACCCGGAATGAGCGTTCCCGTTGACGGTGTTATAGAAAGCGGTACGAGCGCCGTTAACGAGTCTTCTCTTACGGGTGAATCGATGCCGGTCGACAAGGAACCCGGAATGAGCGTTTCGGCCTCGACCATCAACATGTCCGGCCACCTTACATGCCGCGCCACGGGCGTTGGAAAAGACACCGCCTTCTCCAGGATCGTACAGATGGTCACCGAAGCATCCGAAGGAAAAGCGAAGATCTCAAGGACTGCGGACAGGATAGCGGCGGTATTTATCCCGGCGGTCATTGCATTGTCTGTTATTACTTTTGTCGTATGGCTGATACTCGGAAGGAGTATCGGATTCTCGGTATCAAGAGCCATCGCAGTTCTTATCGTCAGCTGCCCGGCTGCGCTGTATCTGGCCGCCCCGGCTGCGATCATGGTAGGAAACAGTGTCGGTGCCAGACACGGTATCCTCTACAAGACAGCCCAGTCCATAGAAAATACGGGAAAGACACAGATAGTTGTCGTCGATAAGACCGGAACGCTCACGACAGGCGAGCCGAAGGTTACCGACATATTAAGCATAGAAAATGATGTTGAGCACAGAGACCTTTTGTTATCAATAGCTTACGCACTTGAATCAAAGAGCGAGCACCCCATAGCAAAAGCGATCTGCGATTTTGCACAAAGACGATTCGTTCCCGTTATGGAGACGACGGATTTTAAGGCGGTCCCGGGTAAGGGGATCAAGGCCAAGCTGATCGTCGGAGGTCGAAAAAGGACTGTCTATGCGGGAAGCGAAGCTTTTATCGGAGAGGAGCTTCTCGGCAGGAGTGAAGAAGATGCCGCTGATTTTGACAACGAGTTTTCCGCAAGGATAAAAAGGCTTGTCGCGGAAGGCAAGACCCCTACGCTCTTTGCATCAGAGACGGGAATGCTCGGCGTCATAGCTGTTGCCGATGAGGTAAGGGAAGGCAGCCGTGCCGCGGTTTCGGCACTTCACCGCGAAGACATACATGTATGCATGGTCACGGGTGACAGACTTGCGACTTCTGAAGCGGTCGGTGCACAGGTCGGTATAGAACCGAATGAAGTCATTTCGGATGTCATGCCGGATGAAAAGGCGGCCATTGTTGAAAAACTGAAAGAGACCGGAAAGGTTGCGATGATAGGTGACGGAATAAATGATGCCCCTGCGCTGATGATCGCTGATGCCGGAATAGCCATAGGCGCGGGAACGGATATAGCAATGGATGCGGCTGACGTTGTGCTTGTCGCAAACAGTCTCATCACCGCAGTTGATGCGATCCGGCTTTCAAGACAGACGCTTCTGATCATACGGCAGAACCTGTTCTGGGCGTTTTTCTATAACATCATCGGTATACCGCTTGCAGCCGGATGCTATTACAGGGCGTTCGGATGGCTTCTCGATCCGGTGTTCTGCGCTCTTGCTATGAGCATCTCGGGAATATTTGTCATAACAAATGCACTGCGTCTGTTCTCTTTTACGACAACAGACCCATATATGGACGAATCTTTCGAAGAAGCAGAAGAAGAGGAAACAGAATATGAAGATGGGATTTGACAACGAAAAATACTTAAAGACCCAGTCGGAACATATCCGCGAGAGGATCGGCGAGTTCGGCGACAAACTGTATCTCGAGTTTGGAGGAAAACTGTATGATGATTATCATGCGTCCCGTGTCCTTCCGGGATTTGAACCCGACAGTAAGCTTCGGATGCTGATGCAGCTGTCCGATCAGGCCGAGATAGTCATCGTCATTTCCGCCATGGACATAGACCGCAAGAAGATTAGGGGAGATATCGGCATCACATACGATGAGGACGTATTAAGGCTCAAGCAGCTGTTCGAGGATAAGGGACTGTATGTTTCATCGGTAGTGGTCACACACTTTACCGGACAGGAGAGTGCCAAGAAGTTCAAAGAACGCATGAAGCGAAGGAACATAAACGTTTACATGCACTATTTCATAGAAGGGTATCCGTCGAATATACCGCTCATCGTCAGTGATGACGGATTTGGCAAGAATGATTATGTTATAACGACACGGCCGCTGGTAGTCGTTACCGCACCAGGACCCGGAAGCGGCAAGATGGCAACGTGCCTGTCACAGTTATATCATGAGAACAAGCGTGGGATAAAGGCCGGGTACGCCAAGTTCGAGACCTTCCCCATATGGAACATACCGCTCAAGCATCCGATCAACCTTGCATATGAAGCGGCAACAGCGGACCTTGATGATGTCAACATGATCGATCCGTTCCATCTGGAGGCATACGGCAAGACGACAGTCAACTACAACAGGGACATAGAGATCTTTCCCGTACTTAATGCAATATTTTCGGAGATCTACGGGCAAAGTCCGTACAAATCGCCGACCGACATGGGTGTCAACATGGCGGGGAACTGCATAATCGATGACGATGTCTGCTGTGAGGCATCAAAACAGGAGATCATCAGGCGTTATTACACGACACTCGGAAGGGTAGTCGAGGAGAAGGCGAACGAGAGTGAGGTGCTTAAGATCGAACTGCTCATGAAGCAGGCCGGGATCACCACCGACGACAGAAAAGTCACGGTCGCAGCCAAGGCAAGGGCCGAAAAACTCGGTGTTCCCACGGCGGCGATCGAACTTGAGAACGGGGATATCATTACGAGCAAGACAACGGACCTTCTCGGGGCTTCCGCAGCGCTGCTCCTTAATGCGCTTAAGTACCTCGGCGGGATCGATCATGACACTCATCTGATCTCACCCGAGGCAATAGAGCCTATAGCCGAACTCAAGGTCAAGTTTCTCGGCGGAAAGAATCCGAGGCTTCATACGGACGAAGTGCTGATCGCGCTTTCCATTGCGTCGATCTCTGATGAGAATGCAAAGGTAGCACTTTCCCAGATACCGAAGCTCAAAGGACTTCAGGCACACACTTCGGTGATGCTTTCCCCGGCAGACATACGTACGTTTAAAAGACTTGGAATAGATGTAACGAGCGAACCGCATGTTTCGGTCGCAAAAAGATCCTGAGAAAAAGGAGAATCGTATGAAACCTGTACTTGTTATCATGGCAGCGGGCATGGGCAGCCGGTACGGCGGGCTCAAACAGATAGATACGGTCGACGACGAGAATGACAAGATCATAGACTTCTCGATCTTTGACGCAAAGCGTGCCGGCTTTGAAAAAGTGATCTTCATAATCAAGAGAGAAAATCACGAGCTGTTCAAAGAGGCTGTGGGAGACAAACTCTCCGGCCAGATCGAAGTGGAGTATGTTTTCCAGGAACTTACCGACATCCCGGAAGGCGCCACGATGTATCCTCAAAGAGTAAAGCCGTATGGCACGGCACATGCGGTAAGGAGTGTAAGAAAGATCGTAAAAGGACCGTTTGCGGTTATCAATGCGGATGATTTTTACGGACGCACGGCCTTTAAAGAGATATATGACTATCTGGAAAGATCAAACGATAAGAGCGGTGATTACTGCATGGTCGGGTTCAGGCTCGCCAACACGCTCACCGAGAACGGATCCGTGAGCCGCGGCATATGCACGGTGGATGAGGACGGATATCTTGTTGATATCGTTGAGAGGACAAAGATAGTAAAGACTGATGATGGTGCGGCCTATACCGAGAACGGAACGGACTATTTACCCATATCTGCCGACAGCGTCACAAGCATGAACATATGGGGCTTTTCGGGTGATTTTCTCGAAGAGATAGACAGGGCGTTTACGGCATTTTACAAAGATGAACTTCCACAGAACATAGAGAAGGCTGAGTGTTATCTTCCGTTTGTCGTTGACGGGATGATAAAGAAGAAAACGGCTAAGGTCAAGGTCCTTTCATCGCCCGATAAGTGGTTCGGCGTGACCTATAAAGAGGACAAGGACTATGTCAGAGGACAGATCGCCGAATTAAAACAAAAGGGTGTTTATCCGAAATCTCTTTGGGGATGATGAGGATACGCATACGCATACGGATCATCCCGTTAGTGGAATGTTGACTCGTGGTCATAGTCTGCAACATCTTCGGAGAACTTCAGCAAAGTGTCAAATGAGGTCTTTGAAGTCACTTCGTGCTTCCCATCCCTCATGCATTCGTAGATGTAATGACTGATGTCCTTCGAAAAGTGGGAGTAGTCCTTATAGTTGTCAAGATCGGTAATGATATCCCAGTCATCTTGGAAATAGAACATCCGGACGTTATCATATTCAAGCAGCTTTTTATACACTTCATTGATCGCACATATCTCTGCGGTAAGTCTCCCCCTTAAGATACAATCGTCCCAGTAGAGGATACTGTAAGGCGGCGAGTAGAAAATGAACTCGACATCGGGGCGGGCCTCGATATAGGGCACCATACCGTTAAGGAATTCGTCGACATACCCATAATAAGAATCAAACCTTTCCTCATCCTGAGGCTTCATCAGCCTGAACGGAAGGTAAGTGGCCTTTGCCACATATTCGTCAAAAACGTAACTGTCCGCCCAGCAGTATGCACTGTCTGCGGAAAATCCTTCCGTAATGTTATTGATCAGAAACTGCGGAAGAAATACGAATGCGACCGACTTGTTCCAAAGGTAGTAAATGTCATCCGACAGATCATCGTTTTCCAGGTACTCCGGGATCGTAGTCGGATGCTCCTTGGGGTTGTGCAGGATCAGATAGTTATCTAGCGAGATGATCACCCGCTTTGTTTCGGGTCTTGCCAGTGTGACATTAAGCAGCCTTCTGTAATCGTCAAAGTGTGCACCCTGCATCGAAAGTTTGACCGTGCTGTTTCCGAGGATCCCGTCATCAAACCATCCGGCTTCGAAGTTCTCGCTCATCGAAGAGCCGATGATGGCCGTATCGTATGACATGTTTTTGGCAACACCTATCTGCTGTCCGCGCTCTTCGGTCTCTGCTGCCGCAAGATGAAAATACGGCGCATGATAATGCACGAACGGATCGATGATAACAACAGTTGCCGCTATCATGACGAGCAGGCCCAAGGACCAGGCTATTGATTTTACAAAATACTGTTTGCTTGTCATATCTAAAAGTTAACGTATATGAATTCCGCAACCTCCGACATGGAAAGAACCGACCATGTAAAGAGGAGTACGGTGGTAACTGTCCGCATTCGCGACGGAGTAAAACTTTCGCACCTTTCCTTTGAGCTCTTTGAAAATGCCGAGAAGCTGATGCCCGTGATAACGAGCAGTATCCAGATCGCGCAGCCGCTGTAGTAGGTAATGCCTGGTGCCACCTTAAGTATCAGCCACTGGATCAGCCTGAATTCCGTGGGGATACATCCGGCCACTATCGCGCTGTTGAGCGGCATGGGTCCCGCAGTAAACAGCCTCGACAGCATGCTTATCGCAACGGTCGTATCTTCCGCCCTGAAGAATACCCAGGCCAGATTGACAAAGGAAAAAGTCAATACCCACCTAATGCACTTCGGTATCCTTGAGGTTGCGGGCGATATCATCCTGCTGATTATCATCCCCACGCCGTGAAGGCCTCCCCACAGGACAAAGTGTGTTGCCGCACCGTGCCACAGACCGCTGACAAGGAAGATGATCAGGTTGTTTATGTATGTGCGGACCTTTCCTTTTCTGTTTCCGCCCATCGGTATATACATGTAATTCCTGAAAAACCTTGTAAGGCTGATATGCCATCTCTTCCAGAATTCAACAATGGACAGTGACCTGTAAGGCCCGTCGAAGTTCTCGCACAGATCGAATCCGAGCATCAGACATATTCCCGATGCGAGGTCGCAGTAACCGGAAAAATCAAAATATATCTGAAGCGTGTACGACAATATTACAAGAAGGGCGTCGGCAGATCCGAGATTAGGAATGAACTGGTAGCCCATGTCGGCAAACTTTCCGAGATTGTCCGCAAGGATCAGTTTCTTGGCCAGGCCGAGCGTGAACCTGTAAAATCCCTTTGCCATACGGTCATAGTCGATCTGCTTGCGGGCTATGTCGTTAAACTGCGGGATCAGCTCGCTTGTAAGCGCTATGGGTCCGACGGTTATCTTCGGGAAGAAAGTTACAAACAGCGAATAATCAAGAAGAGAGTATGATATCGACGGATCCCTGTAGGTGTCGACAAGATATGCTATCTGTGAAAAGGTGAAATAGCTGATGCCCACGGGAACAACAAGGGCTTCAAATGCAAACGATCCGAGTCCTGCCTGTTCGGCAAGAGTATTGATATATGACAGATATCTGCAGTAGATCAAAAGGGCGAGGTTTGCGATCACTCCGAGTGCCAGGAGAAGCTTTCTTACTGAAAGCGAGGTAACCTTTCTCAGTCCGAGATCCGCAAGTACATAACAAAAAAGGACAGACAGAAGAAGAGCTGCAAGTCCCTTAATGCCGGGTGTCAGCAGTGCATAAAAAAAGAGCGAAGATACAAGAAGGATGATCTTGCCCAATGTATAGAGCCGACGCGAGTTAGCGATCCGGTAGAGGACCGTAACGACCGGCAGGAATATGAATACGAATGAATACGAAGGAAGGACCATATCGTGGCATATTATATCATAAACACAGAAAATTCACATCTAAAAGTTGATTTTGGGCATGTTTAAAACTATAATTAACCTTTAAATACCGCAGATGGGGAAGACCCACAGGAGACAGCATGGAAAACAAAGACAATAATTCCGGAAACAATAATAACAAGAATAAAAAACAGAATCAGCAGATGCTCCTGATCATCATAGTTGTATCGGTAGTTCTGTTTGTCATTCTCTCATATATGAGGACGATGTTCCAGGGTGCCACAAACCAGAAGATCACCTATGACATGTTCATCGAAAAACTTGAGAAGGGCGAAGTGGAATCGGTAACGATCTCCAGTGATGAGATAACGATCATCCCGAAGGGACAGGAGAACGCATACGTTCCGATCAAGTATTACACCATACCCGTTTTTGATGCGGAGCTTCCCGACAGACTGCTCAAAGCCGGAGTAAAGTTTGAGCAGAAAGAGTCGGATTCATCCTCGATGATCCTGTCATTTGTTCTGTCATACATACTTCCGATACTGCTGTTCTGGCTCGTGATCAGTTTCTTCATGAGACGGATGGGCGGAGGCGGCATCATGGGTGTCGGAAAGAGCAACGCCAAGATGTATGTGCAAAAGGAGACCGGGGTAACGTTCAAGGATGTTGCCGGCCAGGATGAGGCTAAGGAGTCTTTGCAGGAGGTTGTTGATTTCCTTCATAATCCCGGGAAGTACGTGAAGATCGGTGCGAAACTTCCGAAGGGAGCACTTCTTGTAGGCCCTCCCGGAACAGGTAAGACATTGCTTGCCAAAGCTGTCGCAGGTGAGGCGCACGTTCCTTTCTTTTCGCTTGCCGGATCCGATTTCGTTGAGATGTATGTCGGTGTCGGCGCATCAAGGGTAAGGGACCTGTTCAGGGATGCCCAGAAGAATGCACCGTGCATAATTTTCATAGATGAGATAGATGCCATCGGAAAATCAAGGGACAGCAGATACGGCGGCGGCAATGATGAGCGCGAGCAGACGCTTAACCAGCTGCTTTCAGAGATGGACGGTTTTGACAGCGCAAAAGGTATCATGATCCTTGCCGCAACGAACAGACCCGAGATACTGGATAAGGCACTCCTGCGTCCCGGACGGTTTGACCGCCGCATCATAGTCGACAAGCCGGATCTGAAAGGAAGAAAGGAAACACTCAAAGTACATTCGAAGGACGTACTGCTTGACGATTCGGTTGATTTTGACGAGATCGCTCTTGCAACCGCAGGGGCTGTCGGATCGGATCTGGCCAACATGGTGAACGAGGCCGCGATCAATGCAGTCAAGTCCGGCCGTGAAGCGGTTAACCAGAAGGATCTTCTCGAGGCGATAGAAGTTGTCATGATGGGTAAGGAGAAAAAGGACCGCATCATGACCAAGAAGGAGAGAAAGATCGTGGCTTATCACGAGATAGGTCATGCGCTTGCGTCCGCCCTTCAGAAGAACACCGATCCGATACAGAAGATCACGATCGTTCCGAGGACCATGGGAGCGCTCGGATATGCATGGTATGTTCCCGAAGAAGAGAAGCATCTCGAGTCCAAGGATGAACTGTATGAGCAGATAGTAACGGCGCTTGCCGGACGTGCAGCTGAAGAGATCATCTTTGCATCGATAACCAACGGTGCGTCAAACGATATAGAAAAAGCAACATCTCTTGCCAGGTCAATGGTAACCAGATTCGGTATGTCCGACAGATTCGGACTCATCAAGCTTGAGAGCATTGAGGACAGATATCTGTCAGGCCGTATGGTCATGGAGTGCGCTGACGTGACGGCAGCGGGCGTAGACGAAGAGGTTATGAAGATCCTTTCCAATGCGTACGAGGAAGCAAAGAGACTCCTTAACGAGAACAGGGATCTTCTCGATACCCTGGCTGAATACCTTCTCCAGAAAGAGAGCATTACCGGTAAACAGTTCATGGAGATCTTCAGGACCAAATATCCCGAGGAGAAAAAGACCGAAGAGGATAATTCCGAAAAGGATAATCCCGAAGAGGATATGACCGAAGATGCACCTGAAGATGCCGATAAGGACAAGGGCACGGTAGTTGATGCAAAAGTTTGAGTATTCGGATAAATCATTCCGGTTCATGATCATAGGTACTTTGATCATGATAGCGGCTGCGGCATTTACCGGTATCGTTTTTCGTGTCATCACGCAGACGATGCAGAATGTTGAGCAGGAAGAGACCGTTACTTTTGACAAGCATTATGCCTTTGTAACGGATGATTCCGAAAGCGATCTGTGGAAGGAAGTTTTTGATGCCGCAGATGAACAGGCCAAAGAATACAACGCATATCTTGAAGACCTGAGCGTCGGTCTCGGAAGAGACTATTCCGCCGAGGAGCTTCTTCGAATAGCAGTCAATTCCAAAATGGACGGCATTATATATTCCGGGCCGGCAGGCAAAAGGGTCACCGAACTGATCGACAAAGCTGTTGATGAGGGTATCGGCGTTGTTGTTCTTCAGAACGACGTCGAGACATCTAAGAGGCAGTGTTATGTCGGTCTTAACTATTATGAGCTCGGACAGATGTATGCTCTTCAGATAGACAGGCTGATCGATCCGGAAAACATGGGCGAGATGACCATAGACGTTCTTGTTGACGGCGATATGGCGGAGGGTGCATCCAACCTGATCGTCATGGCGATAGAGGACCACATCCGCGAACGGCTGGGAGATAATGAGGAGGAAGAGTATGATCTTCCCGAGATGGTCGTGACAAGGATAGATGCGGAAGATATATTCAGCGCCGAAGAGAGCATACGGAACATTTTCCTCGAAAAGGATTCTCTCCCGGACATCATGCTCTGCGTTAACGGAGTATATACGAGATGCGCATGTCAGGCTGTTGTCGACTATAACCTTGTCGGTCAGATACAGATCATAGGGTATTTTGCAAATGATACCATTCTTGACGCTGTTGACAAACAGGTCATATCCTCCACTGTTTCCGTAGATACGAATGAAATGGGCCGGTCGAGCATCCAGGCTCTTTATGAATATAACAGCATGGGATATACCAATTCATATCTGCCGGTAGCAACCGAGATCGTTGACCAGAAAAAAGCACATCAGATGATAGAAGCAAAGAATGACAGGACGGGCGAAGAATGATCGGGCTGATCCGCAGAAAATGGAATAATGCCTCGGTCAGGCTGAAGATGCTGATATCTTTTATCATTCCCGTCGTCCTGATACTTGCGGTCAACATTTATATGTATATAAGCATCAACAACATGATCGCAAGGGTTGATGAGATATACGTAGTAAACGTTACATTGAACGACCTTTCGGAAGATCTCACATTTCTGCAGAATTCCATGAAGGAATACCTTGAGAGTAAGAGTACCGGTGCACTGAACGATTATTACCGCGCCGAACAGGACTACAGAAACGGTATAGCATCCCTTGATCTGAAGAATTCGGGGACGGCTGTTTATGCGATGCAGGAGAACATAATCAATCAGTCGGAGAACTACTTGCAGCTTACCGGTGATACGATAACCGCAAAACGCGGACGAAATGTTGAAAAATACAAGGCAACGTATGAAGAAACGGTTGAGATGTATTCAGATCTTCAGGCATGCCTGTATGCTCTTAACAATAAACAGTTCAAAAAGAACACCGGTGATTACAGCATACTTCTTTCATCGCTTCGCTCGATGGAGATGATAACGATCCTGATACTGTTCTTTATAGGTATCGTGAATGTATTTGTCGTTTTCCTTGTAACAAAGAGCATGACGCTTCCGCTGATAGACCTGTCGCAGGCGGCAAACGAGGTTGCCGGAGGTAACTTTGATGTTTCCGTTACGACTACGGACGGAGGCGATGAGATTAGTGTCGTTTCAAGAGCGTTCAAGCAGATGCTTGGAAGCATTCAGAATTATATAGGCGAGATCAAAGATTCGGTAATGCGTGAGAGTATGCTCAAGGAGCATGAACTCGTGATGGAGAACCGCATGAAGGAAGTACAGCTTCGTTCCCTTCAGGCGCAGATTAATCCTCATTTCCTGTTCAATACGTTAAACGCCGGGGAACAGCTTGCCATGATGGAGGGCGCCGATAAAACGACGGAATTCATCGAGAACATGGCGGACTTTTTCAGGTATAATATCAAGAAGATAGATAATGATGCGTCGATAGCTGAAGAGATCGCTCTTGTTGACAAGTATGTCTATATACTGAACGTAAGGTTTACAGGGGAGATCCACTACTCCAAGGATATCGATGAGGAGGTCACGGAAGTCCGCGTTCCGAGCATGATACTGCAGCCTATAGTCGAGAATGCCGTAAACTACGGTATAAGAGACATCGACTGGGAAGGGCATATTGACCTTAAGGTATACAGGCAGAATTCGGATGTACTGCTGTCCATCAGGGATAACGGCATCGGAATGAGTCAGGACAAGATCGACAGGATCCTCTCGGGCGAGGCGGTCGGTGAAGTATCAGCGGATCATGCCGCATCAAACGGAATAGGCCTTGGAAATGTTATAGAGCGGCTTCAGATATTCACGGGACAGCGGGATGTCATGGAGATCTTCAGCGAAGGCGAAAACAAAGGAACGGAATTCATCATAAGGGTGCCGATGCATGTCTGATATGCTGTAAGGAGGGGCCCGCACCCATATATAGCAGGAGAAAAAATGTACCGTATATTATTAGCCGACGACGAAGGAATAGTGATCAATTCGTTGTCAATGATAATCGAAAAGAATTTCGATGGACAGTTCGAGATCGAAAGCGCCAAGTCCGGAAGGATGGCGATAGAGGTAGCTGAAAGATTCAGGCCCGATGTCATCTTCATGGATATACAGATGCCGGGTATCAACGGTATTGAGGCCATGAAGGAGATCAGACAGATACTGCCGTCGGTGATATTCATTGTCCTTACCGCATATGACAAGTTCGATTATGCAAAGGAAGCGATCGGACTCGGTGTCATCGATTATCTGAACAAACCATATAATCAGAAGTCGATAGTTACTGCTATAAACCGCGTGATCGAAGAACTTGACACAAGGCGCGAGAAGCGCAGGCAGGATCTTCAGACAAAGGAGAAACTCGAGACGGTCATTCCTATCATCGAGAACGGATTCATTTCAAGTCTCATATTCCAGGAACCTTTCGAAGAGGATATTGAAAACTACAGAGAGCTGTTAAACCTGAACGTTGATTACGGCTACATGGCAGCAGTCATGTTCGGAGAAGCGCTTCGTGGGAACTATCTCACAAACGCGGTCGGGTCTGCCGTAAAGGCACAGACTGTTTATTATACTAAGGTTAAGGATATAATCAGGGATACATTTCCCGATGCGGTTGTCGGATCGATCAGCTCCAACAGGATCCCGGTATTCGTACCCAGACGCGACCTTTCGATGGATTACACCGAAAGATCGGAGATCATTGAGCGCTCGAGAGTAGCGGTCCGCGAGATGCGCAACGCCACCGACATCCAGTACCGTATCGGGATCGGAGGTATCAAGAGGCTGAAAAGCTGTCACGAATCATATGAGGAAGCAATGAAGGCCCTGTATTCTTCCAAGGGCAGCGTGGCACACGTTGATGATCTTCCGATCTCCGTTTCATATGAGGAGAGCTATCCCGCCGATCTCGAGAAGGAGATATTCGAGAAACTGTCCGACGGGGATGTTGAAGGATGTCTGTTAAGAAGCGGAAAGTTTTTCGACTGGATGAAAGATAAGCATTCGGACGACATCATGAGCATCAAGTTAAAAGCACTGGAATTTGTTCTGCGCGCGGAAAGGGACATGTACAGGAGCGGAGGTCACCTGTATGAGTTCGAGAGCCGAAAGGATTATCTGTCGCGCATCATCGACATGGATTCAATGGAAGAGATCAAAGCATGGTTTCTCGACAAGATGAAAACAGCTGCCGCAAATATGACGACCGGAAGTTCAGATCATACTCATTATCTGATCAAGCAGGCACTCGATTATATAGAAAAGAACGTCGGGAAAGATATTTCGCTAAATGAGATATCGGAACGCCTGAACATCAGCTCATATTATTTTTCCAAGCTGTTCAAGGAAGAGACCAATGAAGGATTTGTGGAGTTTCTGACCAAGACAAGGGTCGAGAAGGCCAAGGAAATGCTGAAAGATCCCGCAAGGAGCATTAAGGAAGTGGGAAGTGACTGCGGATATTCGGATCCCAACTATTTTTCACGCATATTCAAGAAATCAACGGGGATGACCCCGACCGAATATAAGGAGAGAGCAGGAAGTGGTTTGTAAGAAGATCGCGGCAGTATTAGCCGCAACAATATTATCTGTTATCATCACAGGGTGTTCTGCCGCAACGGAGAGCAAAGTGGAGACGCCTGCCGAAGAAGATGACAGGATCCAGATAGGTCTGTCGATAGATTCTCTTCTTATAGAAAGATGGTCAAGAGAACGCGATCTGTTCGTGAGCAAGGCACAGGAACTGGGCGCAGAGGTCAATGTTCAGAATGCGAACGGTGAGGTTGAGGAACAGATCAAGCAGATCAGGTACTTTATCGACAAGAAGATGGATGTCATCGTTGTCATAGCCATAGATGATATCGCTCTTAAGGATGCCATCGCTGAAGCGAAAAAGGAAGGGATCAAGGTCATCGCATATGACCGCCCGATCAGAAATGCCAACGTCGATCTGTACCTGTCGGTGGATAATGAGAAGGTCGGCGAGCTTATGGCCGAATACATCAAAAAGAAGATAGGAAACGAAGGAACTATCATCCAGGTTAAGGGATCGCCTACCGACTACAATGTGCAGATGGTCCAGGACGGATTTGAAAGGATCCTTTCAACTACAAAGATAAAGATAGATTATGCCGAATTCTCCGACGGGTGGGTTGCCGAAAACGGCTTTACCGTTACCGATGAATATCTTAAAACGGGAAAGACACCTGACGCTATCATGTGCGGGAACGATAACCTTGCTGCCCATGCGATTAGAGCCCTTATCGAGCACAGGCTCG
This sequence comes from Lachnospiraceae bacterium, assembly GCA_017526745.1. Lineage (GTDB taxonomy): Bacteria > Bacillota > Clostridia > Lachnospirales > Lachnospiraceae > UBA2868. Next base: position 24,564 of record JAFXQX010000012.1, read on the forward strand.
GAGGCAAGGTATGCGTAGTCGGACAGGATGCCGATCTTGAAGCGTGTCAGAGGATAGTTGAGGGTACCCAGTATATGACGGTATACAAACCTGTCGAAAAACTGGCCATAAAGGCTGCCGAAAGATCCGTGGATATGGCTAGCGGCGTTCCGCTGGGACTGAAGGATACGTTCAATGACGGAACATATGATGTTCCTTATGAAAAGTTAAAGCCCATAGCCGTGACCAAATCCAATATGGATGAAGTCATAACCGGCAAATACCATCAGAAGAATGAGATATACCTGAACGTACAGTGACATAGGTACAATAACGGACCTGCAGCAGCACTAGCACGATTTTGTTACACCTGTAACAAGATTGTGCTAGTGTTTTTATATCCGAATATCAAATCATAAAATTTTGAAGAAATCAGCAAGTCTTTCTAGACGGCTAAGTGATATCGTGTTATCTGTCGGGTGACATAGTGTTACCCCAGATTAAATAAGGGAGGACAAAAAATGTCTAAAAAAGTATTATCAGTATTACTTGCAACAGCAATGACAGCTTCTCTCCTTGTTGGATGTGGCGCTTCAGCAGCAGCTCCTGCAGCTGACGCAGCAGCACCCGCAGCAACAGAAGAAGCAGCACCTGCAGAAGAAGCAGCTCCCGCTGAGGAAGCAGCTCCCGCAGCTGACGAAGCTACAGCAGGCAAGAAGGTTGGCGTAGCAATGCCTACTAAGGACCTTCAGAGATGGAACCAGGATGGTGCCAACATGGAAGAGCAGCTCAAGGCAGCTGGATACGAAGTTGACCTTCAGTACGCTTCAAACGACGTTCAGACTCAGGTTTCTCAGATCGAGAACATGATCAACGGTGGATGCAACGTTCTCGTTATCGCTTCTATCGACGGTGAGTCTCTTGGTACAGTTCTTGAGACAGCTAAGGCAGCAGGTATCCCTGTTATCGCTTATGATCGTCTTATCATGGGAACAGATGCAGTTTCTTACTATGCTACATTCGATAACTACATGGTAGGTACAAAGCAGGGCCAGTACATCATCGATACTCTTGACCTCAACAATGCAGCAGGTCCTTTCACAATGGAAATCACAGCTGGTGATCCCGGTGATAACAACGCTAAGTTCTTCTACAACGGTGCTATGGATCTTCTTAAGCCCTTCATCGACGAAGGTAAGATCGTAGTTAAGTCCGGTCAGGTTGATTTCGAGCAGGTTGCTACAGCTTCATGGGCTACAGAGAATGCTCAGTCAAGAATGGAGAACATCCTTTCTTCTAACTATGCAGATGGTACAAACCTTGACATCGCTCTTTGCTCAAACGACTCAACAGCACTCGGTGTTGAGAACGCTCTTGCAGCAAACTACAAGGGTAACTACCCGATCATCACCGGTCAGGACTGTGACGTTGCTAACGTTAAGAACATGATCGATGGTAAGCAGTCAATGTCAATCTTCAAGGATACACGTACTCTTGCAGCTCAGGTTGTTAAGATGGTTGGTCAGATCCTTAAGGGCGAGACAGTTGAAGTTAACGATACAGAGACATATGACAATGGTAAGGGCGTAGTTCCTTCATACCTTTGCGAGCCTGTATTCGCTGATATCAACAACTACAAAGAGCTTCTTATCGACAGCGGTTACTACACAGAGGCAGACCTTCAGTAATCCGGTCTCTACAGTAACACAGGTTAATACAACAGGCGGGTATATCCCGCCTGTTTGTTAAGTAAGGTATCATATAATAATGGGTTTTAGGAGGGATACATTTTGGCTAAAGTAATTCTCGAAATGAAAAACATAACCAAAACCTTCCCCGGAGTAAAAGCACTTGATAACGTTAATTTTCAGGTAGAGGAAGGCGAGATCCATGCACTGGTCGGTGAGAACGGCGCAGGGAAATCAACCCTTATGAATGTTCTTTCGGGTATTTATCCTTACGGAACATACGAAGGGGACATCATTTACAACGGTGAGGTTTGTAAATTCAACAAGATAAAGGATTCCGAGGAGAAGGGAATCGTCATCATCCATCAGGAGCTGGCTCTGATCCCTTACATGTCCATAGGCGAGAACATGTTCCTTGGAAATGAAAGAGGAAAAAAGGCTGCCATCGACTGGAACGAAACATACGGCGAGGCAGATAAGTTCTTAAAGATGGTTGGACTGTCAGACAGTTCAAGAACACTTGTCAAGGAACTCGGTACAGGTAAGCAGCAGCTTGTCGAGATCGCAAAGGCACTTGCAAAGCATGCAAAGCTTCTTATCCTTGACGAACCCACGTCATCTCTTAACGAGAAGGATTCAAGAGCACTTCTTGATCTGCTTCTTCGTTTCAAGAAAGAGAACGGATTAACATCGATCATTATATCTCATAAACTTAACGAGGTTTCATATGTTGCCGATAAGATCACGGTCGTACGTGACGGTGCAACAATAGAGACTCTTGACAAATCAAAGGAAGAGATCTCCGAAGACAGGATCATTAAAGGCATGGTTGGCCGAGAGATCACCGACCGTTTCCCGAAGAGACATGATGTTACCATCGGAGATGTCAATCTTGAGGTCAGGAACTGGAGTGTATACCATCCGCTTTATCCCGAGAAGAAAGTTGTCGACAACGTTTCCTTCACAGTCCGTAAGGGCGAGGTTGTAGGTATCTACGGTCTTATGGGAGCCGGACGTACGGAGCTTGCCATGAGTATATTCGGCAAGTCATACGGAACCGGTATAACGGGTACAATGCTCCTTAACGGAAAAGAAGTCAACTTAAAGAATGCAAAGGAAGCTATCAAGAATAAGCTTGCCTATGTAACTGAAGACCGTAAAGGAAACGGACTGGTCCTCAACAATCCCATCAAGATCAATACAACACTTGCGAACCTTGATGCCGTAAGTGCAAAGAACATCATTGATAAGGACAAAGAGTATCAGGTTGCGGTTGAATACAAGGATATGCTCAAGACCAAGACACCTACCGTTGAACAGAATGTCGGGAATCTTTCGGGTGGTAACCAGCAGAAAGTGCTTCTGGCAAAGTGGATGTTTGCGGAACCGGATGTTCTTCTCCTCGATGAGCCTACCCGTGGTATCGACGTCGGAGCCAAGTACGAGATCTACTGTATCATCAACGATCTTGTCAAGGCCGGCAAATCTGTAGTTATGATCTCTTCGGAGCTTCCCGAGACGATCGGTATGAGTGACAGGATATATGTCATGAATGAAGGTAAGTTCGTCGGAGAACTCAAGCAGGAAGAAGCAAGTCAGGAATCGATCATGGCTTGTATCATGAGATCGGGAAGGGGTGAGTAAGGATGACGAAAACGAATTTTTCCGCAGTATTAAAAAAATATGCAATGGCGATCGTTCTTGTTCTTGTCATCATCCTGTTCTATATCCTGACAAATAAAGCGATCCTGCTGCCTCAGAACATCAATAACCTCCTTTCACAGAACGCGTACGTGTTCGTTCTTGCAACCGGTATGCTGCTGTGTATCTTAACAGGCGGTAACATCGACCTTGCTGTCGGATCAGTTGTCTGCTTTGTCGGCGCAGTCGGTGGTGTTGTTCTTGATAAGGATATCAATTTCATAGTTGCATTTGCCATTATGATGCTCATCGGACTTGCGATAGGTATGTGGCAGGGCTTTTGGATCGCATTCGTGAATGTTCCGCCCTTTATCGCTACGCTTGCAGGCATGTACGCTTTCAGAGGTTTATCAAACGTCGTTCTCGGCGGCCAGGCGCTCAATCTTTCCAAGATGGACGGATTCCTGAAGACTTTCGGTGGCGGCGCAGACTGCTATATTCCCGGATCGACGATGTCACTTTTCGGTAACGATGTTAACCTGACATGTATGGCAGCAGGTATCATCGGTATTGCGATCTATCTCATCATGACCATTTACGGGCGCGTCAATACCAAAAAACGCGGATATGAGACTCCTCCGTTACTCGGCGACGCTGTTAAGATGGTCATAATCTCGGTCGTAGTATTCTACTTAACATACAAGCTTGCGGCATATCAGGGTATCCCCACATCTCTTATCTGGGTACTGCTCGTTGTCATCGCTTTCGGTTATGTTACGCAGAAGACAACCATAGGCCGTGACCTTTACGCTGTCGGCGGTAACAAAAAGGCTGCACAGCTTTCGGGTGTCAATGTCAAGAAAGTTTACTTCTTTGCATATTCCTTCATGGGACTTCTTTCCGGACTTGCCGGAACTCTTACAATAGCAAGAGCAGCAAGTGCACAGCCCACATACGGACAGGGTTACGAGATGGATGCCATCGGTGCATGTTTCATCGGTGGAGCCAGCGCATACGGTGGAATAGGTACGGTTCCCGGAGTCATCATCGGCGCACTCCTTATGGGTGTGATCAACCAGGGTATGTCGATATGCGGTGTGGATGCCAACCTTCAGAAGGCCGTTAAAGGTCTCGTTCTTCTGGGTGCGGTAATCTTTGATGTTGTATCGAAGAAAGAGAAAAAATAACAAAGGAAGGAAGAAGATATGGAAAAAGTAGGTAAGATATTTAAAGAACATACTATGCAGATCATTCTGGTCCTTGTTGTTATTTTCTTTGCGATCACAACAAAGGGATCGATACTCTCTGCAATGAATTTTGAAGCTTTGATCACACAGAACGCATACGTCTTCATTCTTGCAACGGGAATGTTCATGTGTATGCTGATAAAAGGTAACATCGACCTTTCGGTCGGAGCAACTGTTTGTCTTGTCGATGCGATCGGTGCATATATGCTCGTCAATATGGGGATCTCGGTTCCCGTAGCGATGATATCGATGATACTGATCGGCTGCGTTATCGGTGCGGTACTCGGATGGCTCATCGCTTATCTGAACATCCCCCCGTGGATCGCAACCCTCGGCGGATTCCTAGCATTCAGAGGTCTTGGTACCAAGATCGTTACGATCGCTTCCTCAACATCATCGATCTCGATCAATGATATAGAGGGATTCAAGAAACTGTTCAACAGTCATATTCCGAAGGCACTGTGTATCCCCATCGGGGTTATCTGCTGCGTTATATTTGTGTTCCTGCAGGTAAGGAACAGAGCGACCAAGATCAAGAAGGGATATGAGGCAGAGTCTGTTGCTGCACTTGCAGTAAGATGCATCATCATTTCCGCAGTCATCATGCTGTTCGCGGTTAAGTATTCCGGAGCACTCGGTGAGACTGCACTCGGCATCCCGATGGTTCTCGTATGGGTTATCGTAGTACTTCTTGTATATGACTTTATAACAAGTAAGACCGTTCTCGGAAGATACTTCTATGCAATGGGTGGTAACATGGAGGCAACGAGGCTTTCAGGTATCGACACAAAGCTGGTTCTCTTCTTTGCATACCTTAACATGCAGTTCCTGTCTGTTATAGCCGGATGGACGAGCCTTGCAAAGCTGTCCACAGCTAATGGTTACATGGGACAGAACTACGAGCTTGATGCGATCTCCGCATGTATCGTCGGCGGTGTTTCTGCATACGGCGGATCCGGAAGCGTTTTCGGAATGGTTGTCGGTGCTGCGCTTATCGGTGTCATCAACCTTGGTATGTCGATCATGAGTATCGACCCCAACTGGCAGAAAGTCGTTAAAGGCGTAGTCCTTCTTGCGGCAGTTGTATTTGAGATACTGAACAACAGGCCCAAGACAAAGAGCTGATATGATTAGCCCTTAATAAATCCATTATTATAAAGGGGAACCCTGTGTTCTGCCATTGTGCGGGATTACAGGGTTCTTTTTGATGTCAGGATCGCGAAGTGATCGCAACAGGTGGAGCGCCGCTTGAGCGGGGACGGTAACTGATGTATCATATTTATTATGGACAAGAGGGATTTTGATATAGAGGAAGAACTGAATAAGCTGCCGAAAAAGCCCGGTGTGTATCTCATGCATGACAAGGACGATGAGATAATATATGTCGGAAAGGCTGTTGTGCTCAGAAACAGAGTCCGCTCATATTTCAGACAGAGCACAAAAAAGAGCGTTAAGATCGAGCAGATGGTCAAGCACATAGCGTGGTTTGAGTATGTTGTCACCGATTCGGAGCTGGAAGCTCTTGTACTCGAGAATAATCTGATCAAGGAAAATCAGCCCAAATACAACACGATGCTCAAGGATGACAAAACATATCCTTTTATCAAGGTAACTGTTGCCGATGATTTTCCGAGGATCCAGATATGCCGTAAGGTGATAAAAGACGGATCCAGGTATTTCGGACCTTATACTTCGTCCGAGGCTGTCAGGGAGATCACGGATCTTCTTCGGAAAGCATATAAGGTTCGCGGATGCCGCATGTCCATATCTGCCCTCGAACAGTCCCCGGGATCAAAGAAAAAAAAATGCCTGTATTATCACATGGATCAGTGCACCGCTCCGTGCGACGGTCTGATCGGAAAAGAAGAATATGCGTCAAGCATCGAAAAGGTGCTGGCATTTTTATCAGGCGATCATGCAGAGCTTGTAAGCGAACTGACCGGTAAGATGAAGGCCATGTCTTCTGCAATGGATTATGAGCGTGCCGGAGAATACAGGGACCTTATCGAAAGCGTCAGGAAGATATCCGAAAAACAGAAGATCACCGATCTTCACGGGGATAACAGGGATGTTATCGCGCTGGCGCGGGGAGATGAATCCGTTATCATCCAGATGTTCTTTGTAAGAGACGGCAAGATAGTCGGCAGGGAGCATTTCTACATGCAGCATGCGGCGGAAGAAGAGAGTGCGGATATTCTTTCCGCGTTTCTGATGCAGTATTATATGGGTGCGGCACACATACCGAAGGAGATACTGATACCGTTTGAACCGTCCGGAGCCGGTCTTATCGAGGAATGGATGAGCCGGCAGAACGATTCCAGAGTAACGCTTACCGTTCCGCAAAAAGGCAGGAAGGAAAAGCTCCTTTCCATGGCAGCACAGAACGCAAAGATCAAGCTCGACCAGGATGTTGAAAAACTGAAAAGAAACAGGGAGCGTACGATCGGCGCCGCAGAGGAGATCGCAAGGATACTCGGCCTGGGAGATGTTCACAGGATGGAAGCTTATGATATCTCAAACATCAGCGGTTATGAATCCGTCGGATCGATGGTCGTTTTTGAGGACGGAAAGCCGAGGCCGAATGAATACAGAAAGTTTAAGATCAGATCCGTGGAAGGACCCAACGATTACGCCAGCATGGAGGAAGTGTTGACAAGACGTTTCGAACACGGGATAACCGAAAGGTCGGAGGGCCTGCCCGGAAAGTTTTCGGTATTTCCGGATCTTATACTCATGGACGGAGGAAAGGGACAGGTCAGTGTCTGTGAAGAAGTGCTCGGCCGTCTCGGACTTGATATCCCGGTCTGCGGTATGGTAAAGGACGATAACCACAGAACGGACGGATTGTATTTTGAAGGCAAAAAGATGCCGATATCACGTTCGTCGGAAGCGTTCCATCTGATAACGAGGATACAGGATGAGGCGCACAGATTTGCGATAACATTCCACAGAAAACTGCGAAGCAAAGAACAGGTCCATTCCATACTCGATGACATCCCGAATATCGGTCCGAAGAGGAGAAAGGCTCTTATGAAAGAGTTTGCGTCGCTCGAGGATATCAGGAATGCCACGCTTGAACAGCTGAGCCGGACCGAAGGATTTAATGCCGCGGCGGCAAATGCGGTTTATGATTTTTTCCACGGATGACGTTTTATTACAGTGTGTGATATAATGGGAGTTCGAAGGATACTTTGAAGGAGGTACGCTTATGCCGTCAGTATCGGTAAGTGAACTGATCGAAAAAATGAAACTCGTGAATCTGACTCCGGATATCGATGTCGAGGACATCAAGATATCCCAGCCCGATATCAACCGTCCCGCACTTCAGATGGCGGGATTTTTGGAGCACTTTGAGACAGGGCGGGTTCAGATCATAGGATTTGTCGAATACACATATATGAACAAGCTCGAACCGAAGGTGAAGAAGGAGCGTTACGGACACATACTGTGTGATGATACGCCGTGTTACGTGTTCTGCCGTGATCTTACTCCGGACGACCTGTTTCTTGAGATAGCCCGCGAGCATAACGTTGCGGTCCTGATGTCTCATAAGAGCACGTCGAATCTTATGGCCGAGATCATCAGATGGCTTAACGTAAAACTGGCTCCGTGTATTTCCGTTCACGGCGTTTTGGTCGATGTTTACGGCGAAGGTGTTCTGATCACCGGCGAGAGCGGTATCGGAAAATCAGAGGCCGCACTTGAACTCGTAAAGAGAGGACACAGGCTTGTCAGCGATGATGTCGTGGAGATAAGAAAAGTATCCGATGACACGCTTATCGGAACGGCTCCCGATATTACAAGACATCTGATCGAGCTGCGCGGTATCGGTATCGTCGATGTTAAGATGCTTTTCGGTGTGTCTTCCGTAAGAGAGACTCAGAGCATAGATCTTGTGATCAGGCTCGAGGAGTGGGATAAGGATAAGGACTATGACCGAATAGGACTTGAAGAAGAGTATACAGAGTACCTTGGAAACAAGGTCGTATGTCACAGTATCCCCATAAGGCCGGGACGAAATCTTGCTATCATATGTGAGTCTGCGGCAGTCAACTTCAGACAGAAAAAGATGGGTTACAATGCGGCTCAGGAACTGTATTCCAGATTCCAGAATTCACTAAAGACAAGAGAAGAAGAGGAATGATAATGGACAAGAAGGTATTTGGGGTTGATATAGGCGGAACTACCATCAAGATGGGAATGTTCTCCTCCGACGGCGAACTTGTCGACAAGTGGGAGATACCTACAAGAACAGAGGATAACGGATCGAACATCCTTCCGGACATCGCGGCATCGATAACTCGGAAGAGGGAAGAATTGTCCGTTTCAAAAGATGAGGTTGCCGGGATCGGCATTAGTGTCCCCGGTCCGGTGGATGACAACGGTATAGTACACAAATGCGTAAACCTCGGATGGGGCGTATTTGACATAGACGAGGAAATGAAGAAATATACCGGAGTGCCGGTCTTTGCGGGAAATGATGCGAACGCGGCTGCACTCGGTGAAGTCTGGAAGGGCGGAGGAAAAGGATATAAAAACGCCGTAGTCGTGACGCTCGGAACCGGAGTCGGAGGAGGGATCATAGTAAACGGAAAGATCCTTTCGGGATCATCCGGAGCCGGCGGTGAGATAGGACATATCCTCGTAAACCATAACGAGACGGAAAAATGCGGATGCGGAAACAAAGGCTGTCTTGAACAGTATGCATCAGCGACCGGGATAGCCAAAATTGCAAAGAAGAAACTCAAAGAAGACGACAGACCTTCTGTGATGAGAAATGCCAGATCCATAAACGGCAAAGTCGTGTTTGATGCCGTAAAGGCAGGAGATGAGCTGGCGGTCGAAGTGGCGGAGGAATTCGGCAGGGTCCTCGGTATAGGTCTTTCCATTGTTGCAGATGTCGTCAACCCCGAGATATTTGTCATCGGCGGCGGAGTCAGCCGTGCCGGACAGATCGTTATCGATTATATCGAGAAGAATTATAATGAATACGTATTCCATGCAAGCAGGGGAACGAAGTTCGCACTTGCCACGCTCGGCAATGATGCGGGTATCTACGGCTCCGCTAAGATGGTGCTGGACGGAGTGGGGTCTTGAAAGGGATCATTTGTGAACTTAAGAAAATAACGGATACGCAAAACATCCTGGTCGATGAGAGTATGAAAGACCATACATCCTTCAGGACGGGAGGATGTGCAGATGTATTTGTAACACCTGGAAATACCAAGGAGGCGGCAGATATTGTCCGCCTTCTTTTGGCGCATGATATCCCGTATACAGTCATCGGGAACGGCAGCAACCTCCTCGTTTCGGACAGGGGATACCGGGGAGTCATCGTCTGCATGGGAAAAGGATGCGATGATATAAAGGTATCAAACACTAAGATAACTGCCGGCGCGGGAGCGCTTCTTTCAAGAACCGCAGCTGCCGCATACGAGAATTCGCTGACGGGTTTTGAGTTCGCATCCGGGATACCCGGTTCCGTCGGAGGTGCGGTTGTGATGAATGCCGGCGCATACGGCAGCGAGATAAAAGACTCGGCATCTCTTGTTAAACTGTTTGATACCCGATCGGGTAAGATCGTAAATCTTTCGGGCGATAAGATGTCTTTCGGATACAGGACCAGCATAGTAAAGACTCATCCGCTCGTCGTGCTTGAAGCAGAGTTTGATCTTGAACCGGGCGATAAGGTACAGATCAAAGAGAAGATGGACGAGCTTGCCCAAAAGAGAAGATCAAAGCAGCCGCTTGAGTATCCGAGTGCGGGCAGCACGTTTAAGCGCCCTGAGGGGTACTTTGCCGGAAAGCTCATAGAGGATGCCGGACTAAAGGGGTACTCGATCGGAGGCGCAATGGTCTCGGATAAGCACTGCGGGTTTGTGATAAACCGTGGAGGAGCCACATCTTCGGAGATACTTGAGCTGATAAGATATATCAGACAGAAGGTATATGATATTAACGGTGTTTATCTTGAACCGGAAGTGGTTCTTCTCGGAGAGGATATGAAACTATGAGATTTGTTGTTGTAACCGGCCTGTCAGGAGCAGGAAAGAGCACGACCCTCAATTATCTTGAAGATGCCGGCTATTACTGTGTTGATAATCTGCCTGTTCAGCTGATCGAGGAGTTTGCAAAACTTCTGAATGAAAACGGCGAGATAGAAAGAGCCGCTCTCGGCATCGATGTCAGGACGGGATCGGGATTTGACGAGCTGGAGTCATCCCTTGGGACGATACGCGAAATGGGGATCGATTACGAGATACTCTTCCTCGAGTCGGATGACAGCGTGCTTGTAAAACGGTATAAGGAAACAAGAAGGATCCATCCGCTTGCTTTCGGGGAACGCCTTGAGGTCGGTATTGAAAGAGAAAGAAAGAAACTTTCCAATATCAAGAAGCATGCCGCACATATCATCGACACTTCCCGTATGCTGACCAGGGATCTGAAAGCCGAGATCGACAAGATATTTGTCAACGACAGGAATTTCAAGAACCTGTATGTTACCATTCTATCCTTCGGGTTCAAATACGGGATACCGACTGATGCCGATCTTGTTTTTGATGTGAGGTTTCTTCCCAATCCGTATTATCATGATGAACTCCGTCCTCTTACCGGAGCGGACAAACCCGTTTCCGATTTCGTGATGAGCTTTCCCGAGGCAGGCACGTTTCTTGACAAGGTTGAGGATATGCTGAATTTTCTGATCCCGAATTATATTTCGGAAGGAAAGAACCAGCTCGTTGTCGCCATAGGATGTACGGGAGGAAAGCACAGGAGCATTACTCTCGCCTCGGCGCTTTATGAGAGAATGAACGCATACGATGATTACGGTTTCAAACTGGAACACAGGGATTTCGGCAAGGACGCCGCACGGGGAAAATAGAAATGTCCTATTCCGGAAACATTAAAGATGAACTTGTGCGGATCAATGCCCAGCCGAGACACTGCATGCTGGCGGAACTTGCTGCGATTTATGATTTTTGCGGTAAAGGATCGGAAGATGAAGGCGGTAAAATGGTCATTTCTTCCGAAAATGAACTGACGGTCAGAAAGTGCTTTACTTTACTTAAGAAAACATTTAATATGTATAAGGACTGCTCGGCGGATGCCCCCTGTTTTACTAAAAAGGGAGCCGATCTTTTGCTTGTGATCGACGATCCGGACGAGGCAGACAAAGTAAGAACTGCGATAAAAGTGACCTGCGACAGCATGAGATCGTGCTGCCGTCGTGCGTATATAAGGGGCGCTTTTCTTGCCGCCGGATCAGTGAGCGATCCGGAAAAGTCATATCATTTGGAAATAGTGTGCCAGCAGATGAGACAGGCACATTTTTTAGCGGAATTATTGAAGAGCTTTGATGTAGAAGCCAAGATAACGGACCGCAAAAAGCATTTTGTTCTTTACGTGAAGGACGGGACCAACATAGCCATGACGCTTAACATCATGGGTGCGCATGTGGCTCTTATGGATTTTGAGAACACCAGGATCCTGAAGGATATGCGCAATATGGTCAACCGTAAGGTCAACTGCGAAACAGCCAACATCGGAAAGACGGTAACGGCTGCACAGCGACAGATCGATGACATAGGTAAGCTCAGGGACAGCAGCCTGTACGGTGCTCTGTCACCTGAACTTAAGGAGATGGCTGATCTTCGTGTATCGTATCCCGAACTGACACTGACGGAACTGGGGAAGCTCTGTTCCCCCGCCATCGGCAAATCAGGAGTCAATCACAGGCTCCGCAAGCTTTCTCAGATGGCAGTCGGTTTATCCAAAGGAGGAGAATTATGACAAAAAAGGAAACGGTTATCCGTCTCGAGAACGGATTGGAGGCAAGGCCAATCGCACTGCTCGTGCAGGTCGCAAGCCAGTATGACAGTTCGATATACATCGAGTATGGAGACAAGAGGGTAAACGCAAAGAGTATAATGGGAATGATGACGCTCGTTCTTGTAGCCGGAGATACGGTGACGGTAACGGCGGACGGTTCCGATGAGGAAACTGCGGTAGATGCGATAGTTACGTATTTAGCAGGAGAATAAACCCCATAAAAAGGGAGGATGCCAAGTAGCAAGCTACTTGGCATTTATTATGAAAAAGTATTTGCAATGTAATTTCTCTTCCTTGCTTCACAGTATAGTTCACATAAATGTATAAAAAATGTTCCACAAATGAAAAGATTTTAAAATAAATATGAACAAATTATGAACAAGCGATTCGTTAAGTTGCATCAAAACCATCATCGGAAATAGTACAAAAGTACATATAAACAGACCGAAAGCGGAAACAAATTGTCACATAAAGTGATAAATGCATATATGATCATTCAAAAACACCGGGGGTTGTCATTTTGCACAAAGCCGGATCGCGGGATCATGGAAAAATGGTTTACATATCACTTTTTGACCGGACGGTGCAGGATATGATAAAATACCATGGTATTGTTTATTCTTGATTGGGGACTGTTATGGACGAGGATAAAAGAAGATCTGGAGGAAAGAAAGACGGCGGGATTGTTTCGTATTTGGGAATAGTCCTTGTAATGTTGTCGTTCATATTAGCCGTCGTGATCACCAGTTCTGCCGGCAGTGAACATTTTGCCGAGAACCTGATAATGACGATAGCCATGGCGATAGCTGTAGTCATAACCGTTTCCGGCTATCTCATGCTTGCGGTCATCGCGGCAGCTGTAGCGACGGTCGATTTTGCCGGACTGAAGATTTATTCCCTTGTTGTACTCGGGAGCGAGATCCCTCCCGTTTCGTTTTTGTGGATACTCCTTCCTGCAATGTGTGTTGTGGGGATCGCTCTGTATGTTAAGAGATACTCTCCGCTCACGCTTGAAAACGCACTTCTCAAAAAGCAGATCGCCGAACTTGTCATGATCGATCCGGTGACGGGACTGTATAATCTGCGAAGCCTGTTCATGGACATTCAGACACAGATCTCTTATGCGGAAAGAAACAACAGTCCGATCTCCCTTATGATAATAAGACTCAGATATCCTGCCGAGATGAGAAAAGTCCTTAAGCAGTCACAGTATGAGAAGGTGATCAAACAGCTTGCTCTTCTTATCGTCGATACGGTTCGTCTCGAGGACAGGGTATACTCCATAGATGACAACGGAGGATTCGGCATAATCCTTACCTGCGATAAGGAAGGTACCAAAATAGTTGAAAAGAGATTCCGCGGAAAGCTTGAAGACCCCAAGTGGTTTGAGGGCATCTCGGATAAACAGATACGTACGGAGGTCAAGATAGGTTACCTGCAGTACGAAAAGAACAAATATAACCGCAACGCCAATGATTTCAAAGAGGACGTGGAAGAAGAAGTAAACTACGATATGTAGACAGGGGGATAGATATGAAGTATTTCATCACCGGCGGAGCCGGATTCATCGGATCGAACATGGCAGACAGGCTTCTTTCGGAGAGCAAAAACGAGGTTGTCGTTTATGACAATTTCTCAACCGGAAGAAGAGAGTTCCTTGAGGATGCGCAAAGATCAGACCGCTTTACTCTGGTGGAGGGTGACACACTCGACCTTGAAAAGCTTACAAAAGCGATGGCGGGTTGTGATTTTGTGTTCCACTTTGCTGCAAATGCCGATGTCAGAATGGGGTGCGAGCACCCCAAAAAAGATCTTGAGCAGAATACGATCGCTACATTTAACGTTCTTGAGGCAATGAGAGCCAACGGGATAAAAAGGATCGGTTTTTCATCGACGGGCTCCGTTTATGGTGAAGCCGAAGTGATCCCGACTCCCGAAAATGCTCCGTTCCCTGTACAGACGTCGCTTTACGGGGCATCAAAGCTCGCATGCGAGGGACTTCTTGCCGCTTATGCGGAAGGTTTCGGTTTCACCGCTTACATTTTCCGGTTTGTTTCGATACTTGGCGAGAGATATACTCACGGTCATGTGTTTGATTTCTGCAAAAAGCTTTCCGATGATCCGACAAAGCTTCATATACTCGGGGACGGACATCAGAAAAAATCATACCTGTACGTAAAAGACTGTATGGAAGCGATCCTTACCGTCATAAGAAATACAAACGAAAAGGTCAACATATACAATCTGGGTACGGATGAATATGTTGAGGTCAATGATTCGGTAAGGTTTATCTGCGGTAAGCTCGGTGTTTCGCCCAAGCTCTCATATGAAGGCGGCGAAAGAGGCTGGATAGGTGACAACCCGTTCATCTATCTTGATACCGCAAAAGTAAGGTCGCTTGGGTGGAAGCCGAAGGCCACGATCGAGGAAGGAGTCATCAAGACCGTGGAATACCTGCAGGCAAATCCGTGGGTATTTGCGGCAAGAGACTGAATGGGTTGATTTTTACGGGAGATAAAACATGATCATTGCACGTAGTCCTTTAAGGATAACACTTGGCGGAGGGGGAACGGATCTGCCGTCGTACTACGAGGAGAGGGAAGGATTTCTCATTTCTGCGGCAATAGACAAGTATGTCTACATCACGCTTCATGAAACATTTGACAAGGGGTATTTTCTCAAGTATTCCAAATTTGAAAAATGTAATGAGATCGATGAGATACAGCATCCGATAATCAGAGAGGCTTTAAAGCTTCTTGACTGGAAGAAGCCGTGTCTTGAGCTTTGCTCGATGGCCGATATCCCGGCAGGCACGGGACTCGGATCTTCAAGCTCGTTCACAACCGCACTTCTTCGTGCGCTCCATACGATGCAGGGTAATATCGTGAGCACACGTACGCTGGCAGAAGAGGCGTGCGAGATCGAGATGAACAGACTGAAGGAGCCGATAGGAAAACAGGACCAGTACATAGCAAGTTACGGCGGCATCACATGCATGAACTTCCATAAGGACGGTTATGTGTGGGTGGATCCGCTCAGGATATCCGATGAGACGCTGTATAACCTTGAAGATAATCTCATACTGTACTTTACGGGTTTTTCGCGTTCCGCCGGAAACATATTAAAAGAGCAGAACGACAAGAGCAAAGATCATAATGAGGATATGTTAAAGAACCTTGACTTTGTCAAGGATCTCGGTTATCAGAGCAAGAATGCGCTTGAAAAGGGAGACCTTGATGAGTTTGCCGATATCATGAACGTTCACTGGGAGTACAAGAAAAAACGCTCCGGCGGGATGAGCAATCCGCAGATCGATGAGTGGTATTCATTGGCACTTTCCCACGGAGCGCAGGGAGGCAAAATGATCGGCGCCGGAGGCGGCGGCTTCCTCATGTTCTATGTCAAGGATAAGGCGCGTCTTCGTGATGCGATGAGAGATACCGGCATGAGTGAAGTCAGATTCCGGTTTGAAAAGGAAGGATCCAGGATCTTATGAGAGGACCTGCTGATGTTCAGGTTGTGGTGCTCATGGGAGGGCTTGGCACCAGACTCGGAGGAATCACAAAAGAATGTCCGAAATCACTTGTCGATGTGTGCGGCAGGCCTTTCTTTGATTATCAGCTTGAGCTGCTCATCGCATGGGGATTTAAGAAGTTCCTGTTCCTGATAGGCTACAGGGCCGATATGATCGAGGAGTATTTCGGCGACGGGAGCAGCAGGGGTATTTCGATAACGTACAGCCAGGACGGAGAAAAACTTCTCGGAACAGGCGGAGCGGTCAGACGTGCGCTCCCTCTTCTCGAGGATGATTTTCTCCTTATTTACGGGGATTCCTTTATGGACATAGATTATGCGGAAACCCTGTACAGATATGAGATCGGAAAGCGTGCCGGCAATCGTGCGCTCATGACAGTGCTGTGCAACAACAACCGGTTTGATAAGAGCAATGTCATAATGGACGGCACAAGGCTGGTCTTGTATGACAAACATGATCCGAAGCCTGAGATGGATTACATCGATTACGGCGTATGCATGTATGAAAGATCACTGTTTGCGGAATTTGCCGAAGATGAGGCATTTGACATCTCCGTCATCCAGCACGATCTTTCCGTGAAAGGAAAGCTTACACCGCAGATAGTCACGAAGAGATTTTACGAGATCGGAAGTCCGTCTTCGCTTGCCGAATTTACCGAATATGTAAAGAAGCGTTTTAATGAAAAGCATCCTGCCGTATTTGTTGACAGGGACGGCGTTATCAATAAGATCGTATGGAACGATGATATCGACCAGCTTGACAGCCCGATGAAGGTTGATGATTTTGAGTTCATTCCCGGAGCGGGAGAAGCGCTTATGCAGCTGTCTGAAAACGGTTACTATGTTTTTGTCGTGACCAATCAGCCGGGCGCGGCAAAGGGAAAGACAACGCTTGCGACGCTTTATGACATCAATACATATATGCTTGAGACTCTTTCGAAGGAAGGTGCTGCGGTAGACGATCTGTTCATGTGTCCGCATTATCCTACACTCCTTCCTGCAACGAAAGAGAAGTTCCTTATCAGAAAATGCAACTGCAGAAAGCCCGAACCCGGACTCATCTACAGGGCGATGAGGAAATACAATATCGATATGTCGTCTTCGTTCATGATCGGGGATTCATGTACGGACGTATCCGCAGGTGCGGCTGTCGGACTGTCCACGATATTCATCGGAGACTTAAAGTGTGATCTTTGTAAAAAACTGGGAGAGTTGTCTCCCGATTATATAGCAAAGGACCTGAAACAGGCAGCGGATATTATCACCCGGAACGGATGATCACCCGAAAGGGATCATATAAAGTCATATTGTTGGGAAATAAGTAATATGGGAAAAGGAGGAAACAATTATGACTAATGCTTACATCATGCAGTATCTTAAGGAGACGGTCACCATAGCCGAGACCGTTTCGCAGGAGGAGATCGCAAAAGGGATCGATATCCTGAAGAAAACAAAGGAGAATGAAGGAAGACTGTTCATTCTCGGAGTCGGCGGAAGTGCGGCAAACGCCTCACATGCGGTCAATGATTTCAGGAAGATCGGAGGAATCGAGACATATGCTCCTACCGACAATGTTTCGGAACTGACTGCAAGGACAAATGACGAAGGCTGGGAAACGACATTTACGGAGTGGCTTAAGACAAGCCATTTGAACGGGAAGGATTCCGTAATGGTGTTCTCTGTCGGCGGAGGAAGCGAAACAACATCACAGAATATCGTTAATGCGTTAAAGCTCGCTAAGCAGCGCGGTGCGAAGATAATCTCCATCGTATCCAGAAACGGAGGATACGCAAAGCAGGCAAGCGATGCATGCGTCCTCATTCCCGTCGTGGATGAAGCGCGCATCACACCCCACGCCGAAGGATGGCAGGGCGTAATATGGCACCTGATGGTAAATGCAATATAGATAGGGCCCGCGTTTTGTTGAGATAAGAAAGGGGACAAATATGAACGCAAACGATCTTACAATAACAATTTATGCCGACGGAGCCGACATCGAGGCAATGAAGGCAGAGTATAAAAAAGGGTATGTAAAAGGATTTACGACCAATCCCACGCTTATGAAAAAGGCCGGGGTAAAAGACTACGTTACATTCGCAAAAGAGTGTGTAAAAGAAATACCGGACCTTCCGCTTTCGCTCGAAGTGTTTGCGGATGATTTTGAAGGCATGGAAGAAGAGGCAAAGATAATCTGCGGACTCGGAAAGAATGTCTATGTCAAGATACCGATTACCGATTCCAAAGGAGAATCATCCATACCTCTTATAAAGAAACTGTCGGCGCAGGGATTGAAATTAAATGTCACGGCGATCCTTACGATGAAGCAGATCGAAGAGACAACGGATGCTTTTGCACCGGGAACGGACAATATAGTTTCTGTCTTTGCGGGAAGGATAATGGACACCGGTGTTGACGCGGTCCCGATGATGAAGAAGGCTAAAGAGATCGTATCGAAGAAACCCGGAACGCAGCTGTTATGGGCAAGCTGCAGGGAAGTCTACAATATAATCCAGGCTCAGGAGTCCGGTGCGGATATCATCACGGTCACAAATGCCATTCTTGCAAAACTTCCAAACCTCGGAAAAGATCTCGGACAATTATCACTCGAGACGGTCCGGATGTTTGTGAATGATGGCAAAAGCCTCGGATTCAGTATCCGCGCGTAAATCTCTTGTTAACTTGTATAATTAATCGTCATAATACAAAAATATGTGGTGATTTTTCACAAAATTTTACAGAACGTTGACAAAACCGCATAACTGCGATATATTTTTTATTGCACATAACGAAATCACTGTATTTTTAAGTGTTCTATGATGATAAAGACAGCTTGAAAGGAGATTTATTTATCATGGCAGACGTTAAGAAACCCACAGTAACAGTTAAAAAGGCTGTTGTTACAGAGCCTGAGAAGGCAAAGGAAGCTATCAAGGCAGCTGTAGCAGAGCAGAAGGCAGCAGCGCCTGCCAATGCAGCAGCAGTTAAGAAGGCAGCTCCCGCTAAGAAGGCTCCTGCAAAGAAAGCACCTGCTAAGAAGGCAGCAACCAAGAAGGCAGCTCCCGCCAAGAAGGCAGCTCCTGCTAAGAAGGCAGCAGCTCCCGCCAAGAAGGCAGCTCCCGCTAAGAAGGCAGCTCCTGCTAAGAAGGCAGCTCCCGTTAAGAAGGCAGCAGCAGTTAAGAAGGCAGCTCCCGCTAAGAAGGCTCCTGCAAAGAAGACAGCAGCTAAGAAGACAGCTAAGAAGACTGTTATTAAGACAAATGCAGTATTCGCTGTAAGCGATACAAAGAACGTATCAGCTGATGCACTTTTCAAGCAGTATCTTAAGACTGCAAAGGATCGTGCTAAGTATGATCTCGGCATCAAGGTTTCAGACATCAAGAGCATTGATATATATGTGAATGTTGCCAAGAAGAAAGTATACAGCGTTATCAACGGCGACGTTAACGATTCCTTTGATATGTATTTCGATTTCTGATCGGAAAAGGCATTAAATAAAGGGTTTTAGGGGACTAGAAATAGTCCCCTTTTTTTCGGAGGTCCATCTATGATCAAACTTCATGACAGTGGCGCATTTTACGAAAACGGAAAGATCGCGCAAAGTTCTACAATTCCGGCAGCGCAAGCTGCAAAAAATACCATCGCCTACGGTATTCTGTCGGATCACAACACATCGGGCGATGACGACAAACTGAAGATCAGATTTGACAAGCTGACGAGCCATGACATCACATATGTCGGGATAATACAGACAGCAAGGGCTTCGGGACTGGAAAAGTTCCCCATACCTTATGTGCTGACGAACTGTCATAACAGCCTTTGTGCAGTCGGAGGCACCATCAATGAAGATGACCATATGTTCGGACTCACATGTGCGGCCAAGTTTGGAGGAGTTTATGTTCCGCCTCATCAGGCCGTGATCCATCAGTACGCCCGTGAGATGCTCGCTGGAGGCGGACAGATGATACTCGGTTCCGATTCCCATACAAGGTATGGGGCACTCGGAACGATGGCTGTCGGAGAGGGCGGCCCCGAACTTGTAAAACAGCTTCTGGGAAGGACATATGACATAAACCGTCCCGAGGTAGTAGGCGTTTACATGACGGGCTCACCCAGGAGAGGAGTAGGACCGCAGGATGTGGCACTTGCAATTATCGGTGCGGTATTTGACAGCGGATATGTCAAGAATAAAGTCATGGAGTTTATCGGTCCGGGCGTGAAAAACCTGTCTGCTGATTTTCGCATAGGCATTGATGTTATGACCACGGAGACCACATGCCTTTCTTCGATATGGCAGACCGATGAGAAGATAAAGGAATTCTATGAGATACACAATAGAGCCGGCGACTACAAAGAACTTTGCCCTAAGGACACTGCGTACTATGACGGAATGATCGAAGTGGACCTTGATCAGATCGAGCCGATGATCGCCATGCCCTTCCATCCGAGCAACACTTATACGATCGATGAAGTCAACGCCAATCTTTCAGACATATTACATGATGTTGAAAAGAAGGCGGCAGTTTCGCTTGACGGAGCCGTACCTTACACACTGACAGATAAGATAAAGGACGGAAAGTTTGTTGTAGAACAGGGAATTGTCGCAGGATGTGCCGGCGGCGGATTTGAAAACATATGTGCCGTCGCAGACATACTTGAGAACAGGTCCATCGGTGACGGTAAGTTCTCGCTCAGCGTTTACCCCGCCTCGATGCCGGTATATATGGAACTGATAAGGAACGGATGTGCCGCAAAGATTCTTGAGACAGGTGCGGTAATAAAGACCGCATTTTGCGGACCGTGTTTCGGAGCCGGAGATACTCCTGCAAACAATGCGTTCTCAATAAGGCATTCGACAAGAAACTTCCCGAACCGAGAGGGAAGCAAACTTCAGAACGGCCAGATATCATCGGTTGCGCTTATGGATGCAAGATCGATCGCGGCAACGGCCGCCAATCAGGGTGTTCTGACATCCGCAACACGCCAGATAGAAAGCAATACCCTGAAGAGATACAAATATTCGTTTGACAGCACGATATATGCGAACAGGGTATTTGATTCAAAAGGGGTTGCCGATCCTTCACAGGAGATCCATTTCGGACCGAACATAAAAGACTGGCCGAAGATGGAAGCGCTTCCCGATAATCTTATCCTGAAGGTAGTATCCGAGATCCACGATCCGGTCACCACAACTGACGAGCTTATCCCTTCGGGTGAGACTTCCTCATACCGCTCCAATCCCCTCGGACTTGCCGAGTTTGCTCTTTCGCGGAAAGATCCGATGTATGTCGGACGTGCCAAGGAAGTAAAGGCAGCGGAGGAAGCCAGAGTATC
Organism: Lachnospiraceae bacterium; assembly: GCA_017526745.1. GTDB lineage: Bacteria > Bacillota > Clostridia > Lachnospirales > Lachnospiraceae > UBA2868. The sequence goes on from JAFXQX010000012.1 coordinate 45,814, forward strand.
CGGAAAGGATCCGGCATCGAAGCTTCCAGAGATCTCATCTGTCCTCGAGGCGGTAAAGGGACAGTTTGCCGGTGCAGACCTTCATAATACCGGTATCGGATCAGTGATCTTTGCCGTCAAACCCGGCGACGGTTCCGCGAGAGAACAGGCTGCCAGCTGCCAGAAGGTTCTCGGCGGATGGGCAAATATCGCAAATGAATATGCGACAAAGCGTTACAGGAGCAACCTCATTAACTGGGGTATGCTGCCGCTTATCATAGATGAGGGAGATCTTCCGTTTGAGAACCTCGACTATCTGTTCATACCGGATATAAGAAATGCGATAAGAAAAGGCGCGTCGGATATAAAAGCCTATGTCGTTGTCGGGGGAACGCTTGAGGAGTTTGTTCTACACATGGGACCGCTCACGGATGATGAGCGTACGATCATCCTTAAGGGATGTCTGATCAACTACTACGCATCGTAATATAAAACATGTAAGTAAAAATCAGGGTGCGGATTATAATGCTTCCGGGCAAATATTTATGATCCACACCCTGATTGATATAGTGCCGGGTTTATTGCGCCAGATCCAGATGCTGGATCGTGCCCATCATCCCGCTTTCATAAAAAAAGATCCCCGTCTGTCTTATCCTTGCCCTCTCCTCATTCGTAGCCGGATCGTTTATAGAAAACTGTGTGGACGCACTGCCGGTATATATCGCACCGACATCAGCATCTTTGAGTTTAATAAGCTCCTGGGTTCCATCTTCTTTGATGTATGCAATTACGAGCCTGTCAAATATCTCATCCGCTTCATCGATCCAGCCGTTACCATCAAGATCGTACTTTGACAGATCCGCAAAACCGTCTCCGGATGCGGTTCCGAACAGTTCACTTCCGTCACCGATGATCCCGTCTTCGTTCAGATCCACAGCCAGGTACCCGCTGTTGCTCCCGAGCGCGCTGATCTCGTCCGCTTCCCCGTCGCAGTCAAGATCAAACGAGATCTTAACATCCGAGACTTCCGCTATCGGGCAATCGATGTTGATGACGAGCGGATCCGTGAATGTACGCAGTGAAGTGATGTTCTGCTCATAGTACTCGGTAAAACTCCTGCTCATCGACAGTTCAAGTTCAAACTCGATCTCGCGTCCGTCACCTGTTACGACTTTTCCGTTTGTGGAAAAACAGGTTTCCTCGGTTTCGGATCTGTAGTACTGCCGGGTCTCGGTCACTTCCGAGATCACCGGTATACCACCGCCGCCTTCGGCAGCGCTTAGTTCATCTGTATGCCCTTTTGCGCCGAACAGCATGTACAGAAGAAACTGGATACACTCGACCCTGATGCGGTTCATCGCATCCTTCTGCAATTTGGATTCGTAGGCTTCGCTCGTGGCAAATGCCCGCATCCTGTTAAAGATGCTGTCAAAATCATTTTTCGCATTTTGCGCATCTTCTTTTGCCGAAGGATCTTTTTCGCTGTCCTCCGGTTTTGAAACATCCTGTTTCGATCTTGTGTCATATGCATCACCAAGTATTCCCGGGAAGGCGAGTATACTTCCCGAAGCCTGATAATTCCTGACACTTACAGAAGTATAAGTTCTGGCGGACTCCATTCCTATACTGCTGTCTTTGATTATCAAACAATCCCTCCTTCATGATCTTTTTGAGCACAAAACGGCTGTCCGGCAAACAAAAAAACGGATCCTCATGAATCCGTTCGTAAGTTTGTGCCATTCCATGCTGTCAATATATCCTGGCGGCCCCGATATGGTCACCCATATACTATATCGGACAATGACGAAAGAAAATAAACCCTTGATCTCAGTCTTCTTCAAGAATGAGAAATTCAAGATAATCGAAAGGCACTTCTTCGATGAAACTGTCTTTGGTAAATCTTACTTTTGAATACTTCTTAAAATCATTTATGTTTGAATCAAGCCAGATGGGACGGCATATGTCCAGTTCGTAGGCGGCTTTTTCCAATGCGGACATTATCTTGTGCGTTCGTGTATCGTCCCGAAGATCTTCGATGACCAGATCCGATATCATATGATTTTTACTAAAAGTACGGGCCCAGAATTTCATAGTCAGATTATATTATAAAACCCTTTTTTGTGATATAATATTTTCGAAGTATTTCGGGGGTGAAATCATTTGGAAGTAAACTATGATAATAAAGAGCAGGATATAACATGGGAGGAGATAATCCTCCTGCACAATTCGGCTCTTAAAGAGATAGGAACTAAGCTTGAGATACTCAATGACGAGTTCCAGCATATTCATCAGTATAATCCGATCGAACATATCAAGTCCCGTATCAAATCGCCGGAATCCATAGTCAGGAAGCTGAAGAGAAAAGGATACGAGGTCACTCTTGAGAACATGGCGAAGTATGTGAACGATATCGCGGGTATCCGTATCATCTGTTCATTTACTTCGGATATCTATCAGATCGCAAACATGCTCCGCAAGCAGAACGACATAAAGGTGCTCTCGACGAAGGACTATATCGAGAGTCCCAAGGAAAGCGGTTATAAGAGTTACCACATGCTCGTTTCCATTCCGATATACCTGTCGGATTCGGTAGTCGACACCAAGGTCGAGATACAGATCAGGACGATCGCAATGGATTTCTGGGCAAGCCTCGAGCACAAGATGAACTACAAGTTCGAAAGCGAAGCTCCTGAAGAGATCAAAAAAGAGTTGTTTGAATGCGCGATGATGGTGGAACAGCTCGATGACAGGATGCTGATCATAAACGATAAGATACAAAGAGCCAAGAAGGAAGAGGCGATCTGGAAGATCGACTGAAGAAGGATCTTAGATAGAAGCCTAAAAATGAGGAGTGGCCAGGTGGATGAGAGTCACCTGGCCAATATTATGAAAAAATACATCTGGTTGTTTGGAGACAACCTCCAATGGAGATGGTTAAAATATACCACCAATTTATGAACGAATTATGAACAAAATATGAATATATAGTAAAAGTTTCCAAAGGATATAAAAATCAGGGCCATTTTGTTGTATAAAATGCACAAAGCCATTCCAAAAGTGGTAATATGCATATATTGTGTTTTAATACGGGAGATGGTACAATATTTTCGATATTTTTGAGAAGGTTTTCGGAGGTAAAGATGGACGGATTCAGAGAAAGATTGAGCGGAAGGTATGACAGATCGGGAATGAGAGGCAGCGGATTTGACCGTATGTCAAACGAAGACCGGTATGAGAGCGACAGATACGAGAGAACTCCGAGACGCGGCGGCGAACCGGTTTCCGCAGAAGCCGTAAGTGAAGCCGTTAAGGACGTGATAGCAAGGGCCAATCGAGAGCAACTCGATGTGATAGCCGATTTTTTTGACGAGGCAAAGGCGGACAGGATGGAATCGGAAAGAGCTATAATCGATGCACTTTCAAAGCAGCCGGGGGCATCTTCGGTAGTCGCATCACCTGCTCCTGCAGCAGCGGCAGCTCCGATAGCGGTTGTTGATGAGGCTAATGCGGAGACACTTGCAAGGATCGAGCGAATAGTCGGACAGAATGCGGAATCCCTTAACGAGAGCAGCGAGATTCTTTCGAGGAATGTGGACAGCCTTCGTTCCAATTCAGAAGCCATCGGCGAGATCAGAAGTTCTGTCGGGAACCTTCTCACATCATCTGAGGAGATGAAGTCCGAGATCAGACAGAGACTGGCTGAGATCTCGAATAAAGCGGCAGCTCCTCTTCCGATGCAGGATCTTACCGTTGATTTTTCGGCAGAGAAGGACGAGATAATAGGTGCGGTCGGCGACAACAGGGCAATCCTTAACATGATACGCCAGGATGTGCTTAACGGATTTGCCAAAAAAGAGTCGGAAGAAGAGTCTGAAGAAAAGGTCATCCCGCTTTCGGCCGAGGATGCGGGCAACTATTACAGAGAACTTGAAGAGCACGTTCACAAAGAGTGCGTAAAGTGTTACAGAAATGTTCAGTCCGCTCTTACGGAACAGGCCGGAGAGGCTAACAAAGGCCTGGAGAAGTCTGTTGCGGGCATGAGGGTAATGGTGCTTATAGCGCTGATATTCAGCGTTCTCGGGGGAATAACCGGTATACTGAGTTTTCTCGGTATCAATCTTTCCACTCTTCTGTGATTTGATCATCCATGAGTTTTTTTACAAAGTACGTTAACATCATAAAGTATTCACATTATTTAGCAATGCTGGGGACAGCATTGCTAATTTTTGTGTGCATGCCGGGTATACAGAAGCTTGAAGATACCGGAAGCAACAAAGTCAGTGTGTTCATAAACGGGACCCAGGTGGGAACCGTTAAGGATGCAGCGGAAGTTGACGGCATGATACTTGAGGCCAGGCGACGCATCGCATCCGAAAACAAAAACCTTGTTCTTGTGAACTCCGAAGTCGTGCTCTCCGGCTCAACAGATGTTGTGGGACAGGTGGATGAAAGAGAGACTATCGTAAACAATATTTACAATGTTTTTCGCGACAGCATCATGAAAACCAAGCAGCCTGCTTATGAGGTCAAGATCAACGAATTCACGGTCAATCTCGCCAGCATCGATGATGTTATCGCGCTCTTGAACGCTTCCAAGGCCGAATACGATCCGGATTCGGAATGGAAGGTGTGGCTTGTTACGGATAACTCCAGGGAACTGAACGTTATGACCACAAAGATCGAGAAGGTTTCCGATGAGAAAAAAGAGACGATCGACAAACCGGTCGTTTTTCCGCGCGCCGGGGCCCTTCTCAAGATGGAGGAGATATATGATGCGGCCTTTACGCCCAGGTCGGAGAACTCATATGAGTTCGGGGTCAGAAGCATAGACTTTGATGAGAATGTCGAAGTTGTCCAGGCATATGTTGACGGAGACAAGATCAGCACCCTTGAAGAGGCGATCGAAGCAGTCACCAAAACAAGCGAAAAGAGCAAAAAATACGAAGTTGTGGCCGGAGACACTCTCGGGGCCATTGCCCAGAAAAATGACATGTCGATCGAAGACATCATAAACCTCAATAAGGATTCCATACCGAGCGAAACAGCAACGCTTCGCGTAGGCGACGAGCTTACGATCTTTTCTCCCGAGCCCGAGCTGTCTGTAGTCCGGACCGAGAGAAGATATTACGAGGAAAACTATGACGCAGATGTCATATACATAGATAATGATGAATGGTATACGAATGAGACCGAGGTCCTCCAGCAGCCTGTGACCGGATACCGCAAGGTTGTGGCCGATGTGACATACAGAAATGCGGAGCTGGTCGGCACCGATATTTTATATGAAAATGTTACGGTTCAGGCTGTTGCCAAGATAGTAAAGAGGGGAACCAAGATCCCGCCCACATACATTTATCCCGTATGGGGAAGGATTTCTTCCGGATTCGGAAAGAGAAAAGCCCCGAAAAAGGGCGCGAGCACATATCATAAAGGGGTTGATTTTGCGGTTCCGATCGGTACTGCGGTAATGGCTTCCTGCGGCGGCACCGTAACCCGTGCCGGATGGGGAAGCGGTTACGGATACTGTGTCTATATACAGCATCCTGACGGAAGGGCGACAAGATACGGACATTTGTCCAAAGTGCTGGTCAAGGCCGGGCAGACCGTGTCCCAGGGGCAGAAGATAGCCCTTTCGGGAAATACCGGTGTTTCAACGGGTCCGCATCTGCATTTTGAGATACTTGTCGGCGGTGGACAAGTAAATCCGCTCAAATATTTGCAATGATTTTTGTGTAATTTGTTAGATTAACCAAAAAATGTGTTCTCTATTGAAACGCAAAATTCGGGGTATTATAATTTATCAGGATATGCGAAAGATATGTTTTGCTGAGGTGTGAAATTGGAGCAGTACATCATAAAGGGCGGTAACCCTTTAGTCGGAGAAGTTGAGATCGGCGGAGCCAAAAATGCTGCGCTCGGCATTCTTGCGGCTTCGGTCATGACCAGCGAACCCGTGGTCATTGAGAACCTGCCGGATGTCAGGGATACTGCTGTGCTCATTCAGGCCATGGAGAGCGTGGGCACCCGGGTCGAGCGGATCGACAGGCATACTGTCAGGATCAATGCGTCCGGTATTGACAATTACACAATAGATGACGGATATATCAAGAAGATCAGAGCTTCCTACTATATGCTCGGTGCTCTTCTCGGAAGGTTCAATCAGGCAAATGTAGCTCTTCCCGGAGGATGCAACATAGGAAGCCGTCCCATCGACCAGCACCTTAAGGGCTTCAGGGCACTCGGTGTAAAGGTTGAAGTATCGCGCGGTATGATCTGTGCGGGGTGCGATAATCTTGTCGGGAGCCATATTTACATGGACGTTGTAACGGTAGGTGCCACGATCAATGTTATGCTTGCGGCAACACTTGCAGCGGGCAAGACGATAATCGAGAACGCCGCCAAGGAGCCCCATGTCGTTGATGTTGCCAACTTCCTTAACAGCATGGGCGCCAACATAAAAGGCGCCGGAACCGATGTCATAAGGATAAAGGGAGTTGAAAAGCTTCACGGAACGACTTATTCGATCATCCCCGACCAGATAGAGGCCGGAACGTTCATGTTCGCCGCTGCGATCACAAAAGGGGATGTCATGATCAAGAATGTGATCCCCAAGCATTTGGAGTCCATAAGCGCAAAGCTTATCGAGATCGGATGCCAGATAGAAGAGTTTGATGACTGCCTGAGGGTTGTCGCAACAAAGAGACTGTCAAGCACACATGTTAAGACGCTTCCGTATCCCGGATTTCCGACGGATATGCAACCGCAGATAGCAACTACGCTGGCTCTTTCCGAGGGAACGAGTATCGTGACCGAGAGCATATTTGAGAACAGGTTCAAATATGTCGGCGAGCTTCAGAGGATGGGAGCAAACATAAAAGTTGAAGGTAATACGGCAATAATTGAAGGTGTTGATTCCTTCTCGGGAGCAGAGATATCGGCCCCGGACCTTCGCGCCGGAGCAGCGCTCGTACTTGCGGCTCTTGTGGCTGAGGGGATAACGATCATAGACGATATCATCTATATCGAACGAGGATATGAGGACTTCCCGGAAAAGCTTTCATTGCTTGGTGCCGTTATCGAAAAAGTGGATAGCGAAAGAGATATACAGAAGTTCAAGTTAAAGGTCGGATGATCCGGCCTTTTATTATTTGCATTTTTTCCATGTCTTCTTTATAATTACATTGGTTTATAGTGTATTTTCAGGAGACTGACGTGAAAAGGGTAAGGATTTCCGATCTTCGGCCCGGCATGAAGACAGCCGAAGACGTGTTTTCATACAATAATCAGATGATTGTTCCAAAGGGCGCGATCCTTGATGACAAGATGATCACGCGCCTTGAGTTCTATTCGGTTCTCGCTGTTCGTATCGCCGAAGAATCCGGCGAGGCGGAAGAAGGTGAGACAGAGAGCGCACAGAGCGGTGAGATCAGCGCAAATTCCGCATATTCCCAAAAGGTCAAGAACAGCAGACAGTTCAAAAAGTTCGAAGAATCATTTCTTGAAAATACCGAGTCCTTCAAGGAAAACCTCAAGAACATCGCTGAAAACGATGCCAAGATAGACAGCCGCGCCATGATAGAGAGCATCACCGGCCTGATACCCGAAGATATGACGGGCCTGGGCGTTTTTGACATGCTTCACAACATGCGCCAGTACGATGATTTTACGTATATGCATTCGATGAACGTCTCTCTCATCTGTAATGTTTTTGCTAAATGGCTCGGTATGAGTGAAAAGGATGTTGATATCCTGACGCTCGGAGGACTTCTTCATGATATCGGGAAACTTAAGATTCCCGACAATATCATCAAGAAACCCGACAAACTCTCTCCCGCCGAATACAATATCATCAAGACGCATTCGCTCCAGGGATACAACATATTAAAAGATCAGGATATAGATGATAACGTCAAGCAGTGTGCGCTCATGCATCACGAAAGATGTGACGGGTCGGGTTACCCGCTCGGACTTACAGAGGAAAAGATCAACACATATGCCAAGATAATCGCGATAGCCGATGTATATGACGCGATGACTGCCGCGAGAGTGTACAGGGGCCCCCTGTGCCCGTTTAAGGTCATCAGCATTTTTGAATCGGAGGGACTGCAGAAATACGACGGCCATTATATCCTTACATTCCTTGAGCATGTTGCAACGACTTACATGAATAACAGAGTGCGCCTCAACAACGGTATGGAAGGCGACGTAATATTCATGAACAGGAATCAGTATTCCCGTCCCATGCTGCAGTGCGGTGACAAGTTCATCGACCTGTCGCGCGAACCGGATCTGTATATCGAGACCTTTGTCTGATGAACCCTGAATTTTATGAAGATGAAGTTATAGAGGGATTTTATGTACCTTCCATGCTGAAGAAAGCATGGGGAGCGCAGCTGGATGTTCTGAATGAGACGGACAAGATCTGCGCAAGGCATAATATCCCTTATTTTGCGGATTGGGGAACACTTCTTGCCGCGATCCGTCATAACGGTTACATACCATGGGATGATGACCTTGACATAAGCATGCGCAGAAAGGACTATGAGAGGTTCCTTAAATACGCTGCGACTGAGCTGCCCGAAGGATTCAAGGTCATGAATTATAAAAATCATCCGGGCCACCATTTCTTTGTTGCCAGGATCGTGGGCAAGCCCAGGATCTGTTTTGAAGAAGAGCATCTTACACGTTTCCACGGTTTTCCCTATATTGCGGGGATCGATCTTTTTATTCTCGATAATGTCGCCCGAGACCGCAAACTCGAGGATCTGAAATCAAAAAAAGCGGAGTTCGTAGTTACCGTTGCGGATAACATCGCTGACGGCAAGGTTTCCGGCGCCGACAGGGAGAAGCTTCTTTGTGAGTGCGAGGCATATACGGATGAAAAGATCGACAGAAGCCTTGCGGGAGAGGACCTTAGAGTCAGGATGTATGAACTTACGGAGAAACTTTTTGCGTCCATACCGGATGAGGAGTCCGATGCGCTTGTACAGATGATGCCGTTCGGAATGTACGGAAGGCAGAGCTATATTCCCAAGGAGTATTACCGCAGGACCGTAAGACTGCCGTACATGGAAACTTCCATATCCGTTCCCCTATGCTATGATGCGGTGATGCGATCAAAGTTCGGACAGTACATGCGTATACAGAAAACGTGGGAGACACATGACTATCCGTTCTATTCGGGACAGCACAGGGATCTTGTCGCCGTACTTGATTTTGATTATCCCGAGTACAAGGCTTCGCGAAGTGACCTCATACGCCCGGAAAGAAGACCTTCGGCCAAAAGCGGTGACGGGATCAGGGATATGGTCTTTGTGCCGTTTGCGGCCAAATACTGGAAGTACATGGAAAAAATGTATGCCTACTATGCGGATAAGGATGACTGGAGAGTCTGGGTGGTTCCGATCCCGTATTACTATAAGAGCTGGGACGGTTCGCTTTCCGAAGAGATCTTTGATAAGGCTTCCTATCCTCCGGATCTGTATCTTCAGGATTACAAAGAGGTGGATCTTGAAAGCTTTCATCCCGAAGCCGTCGTGATACAGAATCCGTTTGACGAGTGGAACAGCACATATTCGGTGCCTCCGGAGTTTTATTCGACGAACCTTTTGTCATTCACAGAAGAACTGATCTATATACCGTTCTTTGTCACTGATGATTTTTCCAAGGAAAGCGGACGGGAATATACCAATATGGACAGCTATGTATGCATGCCGGGAGTGATAAACGCACACAGGGTGATCCTTCCGTCCGAGACACTGAAGGATACGTACAGGGATAAGATCATGGATTTTGTCTCCTGCTGTGATGATGAAGTATCGGACGTACTTGATAAGAAACTTGCGGTGTGTCCCGAATTCATTTACCGGAAAGATCGCAGCGGATCAGTTGGAAAGACTTTGGAAAGAAGCACGGATAAGGCTGCAAAAAAGAAGATAGTATATTTCCTTACGATCAGTTTTCTTGCCGAAAACAAACTGGCAGCGATAAAAAAGATCAACAAGACTTTTGACGTCTTTTACCAAAACCGCGACAGGCTGGATGTCATATGGATAACACAGTGCATAAGGGATAATATCGATCTTCTCGATAAAGAAGTCGCGGACGGTTTCGGTAAAGCGGTCGAACGGTATGAGCAGATGCACATTGGCGAATACTTCGAGGATATGCCGAAGGAAGGATACATGAACTGTGCCGGAGATTGTGATGCCTATTACGGCGATCCGTCCGCTCTGGCCCTGGCATTCTATTATGAGCATAAGCCCGTGATGATCGAAAGCCTTTTATCGTGAAGGCCGGATGGCATTGCAATACCGCCGGATGAGTGAAAATATGGCACTTCCCAGCGTCGTATGATATAATAACAGTTGTGGTATTTTCTGATATCCGAACAACATGGCAGACGGGTTGATTTCAGTCTGAAACGTGCGGCTCCCTGCCTTTGGGCGGGGAGCTTTTTTGCGAGGTTGATATGGATACAAAGATAAAGACACTTATAAAGAAACTCACTCTTGAAGAGAAAGTCAGCCTGTGTTCGGGCTCTGATTTCTGGCATACAAAGGAGATAGAACGGCTCGGCATCCCTTCCGTCATGGTAAGCGACGGCCCGAGCGGCCTTCGCAAGCAGGATTATGAAGCCGGAACAAACAATGTAAATACAAGTATCAAGGCGGTGTGCTTTCCTACGGGTGTCAGCCTTGCCGCAAGTTTTGACGAGGACCTTGTAAGACGTGTCGGGGAAGCCATAGGTGACGAATGCCAGGCAGAAAATGTTGCGGCTATACTTGGCCCCGGAAATAACATCAAGCGTTCTCCTCTTTGCGGAAGAAACTTTGAGTATTATTCCGAAGATCCTCTCCTCTCCGGAAAGATCGCAGCGGCATTTATAAGCGGCGTTCAGTCAAAAGGCGTAGGAACTTCCCTCAAGCACTTTTGCGCGAACAATCAGGAATTTCGGCGAAACAGCTATGATTCGAGGATAGATGAGAGGGCGCTTCGGGAGATATATCTTAAAACATTTGAGATCGCAGTCAGGGAGTCTCACCCGTGGACGGTGATGTGCGCCTATAACCTTGTAAACGGTGTTCAGATGTCTGAGAATAAAAGACTTCTTACGGATATACTACGCAACGAATGGGGATTTACCGGACTGGTCATGAGTGACTGGGGTGCCGTAAGGGACCGCGTCAAAGGGATCGCAGCGGGACTGGACCTTGAAATGCCGTACTCATACGACGCATATGACAGCCTTGTGATCGAGGCCGTAAAGGACGGAAGACTTGACGAATCCGATCTTGACAGATGTGTAAAGAGGATACTGGAGTTTGTATATAAGGCGGTCGAAAATCATAACGATGAAGCCGTCTGGAACAAAGAGGAACATCATCTCATCGCAAGAGATATTGCAAATGAATGCATCGTATTGTTAAAGAATGAGGAAAAGGTTCTTCCTCTTCGAAACGATGACCATGTCCTGATCATCGGAGGATTTGCCAGGACTCCCCGATTCCAGGGTGGAGGTAGTTCCCATATCAACTGTGGAAGTGTTGACTCTATACTGTATGCGCTGCAGTGGAATTCGAAGATCATATTTGAGGAGGGCTTTTCGGCAAAGGACGATTCGTATGATGAGGCACGATTCTCGCATGCCGTAAAAGCGGCGAAAGATGTTGACAAAGTAGTCATTGTCGCAGGTCTTCCGGACCTTTATGAATGCGAAGGATATGACCGGGATCATATGGATCTTCCCAAGGTCCAGAACAATCTGATCGAAGCCGTATCGGAAGTTAACAGCCACGTGGTCGTCGTTCTCGAAAACGGGTCGCCTGTTACGATGCCGTGGGTGGACAGAGTTGAAGCTATACTTGAAACATACCTTTGCGGAGAAGGCGTGGGAGTTGCAACGGCCCGGGCACTATACGGCAAGAGCAATCCTTCGGGACGGCTGCCGGAGACGTTTCCGCAAAGGCTCGAGGACAACCCTTCATATATTGATTTTTCCGGAGACATTACCCGGATAGAATACCGCGAAGGGATATTTACAGGGTACAGATATTATTCCAAAAGGAAGATGCCCGTGTTGTTCCCGTTCGGATACGGACTGTCATACAGTACGTTTTCCTACGGACTGATGAGCACGGATACCGAAAAGATGAAGGATGATGAAACGGTTGAAGTTTCGATCGATGTCATAAACGACAGCATGATCCCCGGAAAAGAGGTGGTGCAGCTCTATGTAGAGGCTGGCATTCCCAACACAAAAGTAAGAAGACCCGTAAGAGAACTGCGCGCTTTCAAAAAGGTTTTCCTTGATGCCCACGAGCGCAGGAGCATCAGTTTTATCCTGGATAAAAGCGCATTTGCATATTACGATACCGACATCTCGGACTGGTATGTTGAACCGGGTGATTATAAGATCGAGATATGCAAAAATGCCGATGAAGTCATAGCATATAAGACCGTGAATGTCATGCCGAAGAAACCGAAGAAACCGTTGTATGACGAGAATTCGGTGTACAAGGATATCATGGAGAATCCGAATGCGGCAAAGATTGCAAAGCCGTATTTCGATAAATATCTGTTCAAGGATCCTGATGAGGATTCTACGGATGAGGTGGCAACCGAGGCTTTCGGTTCCGATCCCGAGATATTCCTTCGAGACACCACGCTCAGAAATGTTGTCAATATGAGCTTCGGAAAGGTCACGTACGAAGATATGAAAGAACTCATAGACAGACTGAACAGATGATCTTGCATCAGGAGGGTAAAAATGTTTTGTCCAAAATGCGGAAGCAATAACCCCGACGGAGGAAAGTTCTGTACCGCCTGCGGGGCAAAATTTGAGGAAAGCACCACGCAGTCCGGGAAAGGATCATCCGGAAACAAGACTGTGCTTATCGTTGTCGGCATAATCGCGGCAGTTGTTCTGGCCGCAATTATCGGATCGGTGATCGTTGTAAAAAAGATCGTTGCAAAATATGCATCCGATCCCGTAAGCGTCGTGGAACAGACAGAGGAAGTCTTTGATGACGATGCCGGTGACAGCGGATCTGATGACGAAGAAGAATACCTTGAAGAAGACAGGGAGAACGAGGAGTATTCTGAGAATATCAAGTCCTTAACAAGAAAGGAACTCCTGCCGGCGGTAAACGATGAGAGCGAGGTTACGTCGATCAAACCGTCCGTTAAGAATATCCCGATCGAAGATGATATGAGCAACATCATCAATATCGATGAATACGAGTATCACGACAAGGCTATGATGGACAAGCTGAAGAACAACGGTTTTGTTGTGGCATACGATGCGGGAAGGGAGTTCTTCGAGATATATGAGAACAACAGGTATCTCCAGGTTCCGAACTTTGTTACCGTTGACTCCATGATGCATACGTATCACCTGTATTTCTCATATCTGATGAGCGATATAGAAAAGAATCATCTGTATGATGATCTGAAGGATCTGACGGATGATATGCTTGAGGAAAGTTACGACCAGTATGTGGAACTCGAAGGGACCGAATGGGAAGAAGCAGCTCTTCGCAATGTGACTCTGTTCTCTGTTGCCACGGTCCTTCTGGACAATTCGGCTCCGGTCCCCGGGGAGGTATTTGATACGGTAAAGGATGAATATGATCTTGTAATGGCAGCGAACGGTTTGGAGATCTCTCCTCTTACGGACGATTACGAGGACTACAGCCAGTACAAGCCGCGAGGATATTATGAAGGTGACGCAACACTTGAGAAGTATTTCCGTGCCATGATGTGGTATGGAAGAAGACAGTTTACGCAAAAAGACGAGGATATGGACAGATCCGCACTCCTTGCGACCCTTGCCCTTGATAACGGCAACTATGATAAATGGAGTACGATCTATTCCGTAACATCCTTCTTCGCGGGTGCGAGTGATGATCTCGGATACTGCGAGTATATGCCTGTAATAGAATCGGTCTATGGAAAAGGCGTGAAAATTTCCGACCTTGCCGGAGACGACAGTTCGTGGAAGGAGTTTCATTCTCTTACCGCAAAGCTTCGGGCACCGAGGATCAACTCCATTGTCATCGAGGATACAGAAGAGAACAAGGATGAGGATAATGTGATCCCGGGATTTAGATTTATGGGGCAGAGATTTACCATAGACGCGGCGATCATGCAGGAACTTGTGTACAGAAGAGTGGGCAGGTTCGAAGATACCGACAAGAGATACCTTCCCGACCTTCTGGATGTGCCTGCGGCTCTCGGATCCGAAGAGGCATATTCCATACTGAAGGATAAAGGCGTTACGAAATACGAGAACTACGACAGGAACCTTGATAATATGAAAAAGGAATTCATCAATGATGACGCCTCGATATGGAACGCGAGTCTGTACGCAGGCTGGCTCAATACCTTAAGACCTCTTCTTGAAGAAAAGAAAGATGGGTACCCCATGTTCATGCAGAATAAAGCCTGGACCAGGAAGGATCTTGAGACTTTTGCGGGAAGCTATACCGAACTGAAACACGATACGGTACTGTATTCAAAACAGATGATGGCCGAGATGGGCGGCGGCTGGGATGAAGACAAGGATTTCAGAGGATACGTGGAGCCGGAACCTCTTGTATACCTTAGGTTCGAAAACCTTGCGAGAAACACCGCAAAGGGCCTCAAAGACGAGGGATACCTTTCCAAAGCAGACGAAGAAAATCTTGAAAAGCTGGCAGATCTCGCATCAAGATTAAAAGAGATCTCAATCAAGGAACTTACTGACGAGAAGCTCGATGACGATGAGTATGAGCTTATCGAGATATACGGGGGAGAGATCGAACACTTCTGGCTCGATGCCATCAAGGGAAGAACAGGTGATGAGTATCCTTCATCCGAGAAGTTCCCTGCTGCACTCGTTGTTGATGTTGCGACCGATCCGAACGGAAGTGTTCTTGAAATGGGTACGGGCGATCCCTCGGTAATATATGTCGTTGTTCCGGTTGAGGGAAAGCTTAGGATAGCAACCGGAGCCGTCTACGACTTCTATCAGTTTGAACAGCCTATTTCCGAAAGGCTTACCGATTCCGAATGGAGAAAGAGGATGGGCATTGAGATAGAAAACTACGAGGATTACCCTCAAAAGACCGACAAGCCGGATAAGCCGGAATGGACGGACATCTATAGATACGACAGATGAGATCAAAGATCTTAAAAAAAATCATTGTAATATCAGTCCTTATCACAGCAGCATTAATTGCTGCTGTGTTTTTCAACAGGATAACGGCAGAAGTCCTCATGTCATCGGGAATCCTCATCCCCCGGTATGCATCGACGGAAGACAAGACCATTACAGATGGCGGCATCACGGTCGTTAAGCATGGAAGGAGCCTCAGCGTTAAAAAAGGCGAAACAAAGATCTGGGAAATACCCGGAAGCATTAAGGTCCAGGACTGCCTTTTGGAAGATGTATACGGGAATGGAGAAAAAGAACTCATGGTCCTTTGCTGGAAGCGGGGCCGCTTCGGAAAGCACAGGCCCACATGGGTAACAAAAGACGAGAAGGATTATTCCCAGCATATTTTCATATATGTGATAGACAACGACCTGGTCCGTCCGGGATGGATGGCTTCCGATATCGGTCCGGAGGCCGTCTCCTGGGAGTACGAAGATGGGATCCTGTACTTAACACAGACGGATGGTATCGTCACACGATGGAGATGGGACACGTGGGGATTTGAGAAAATGTAGCAAATACAGTAACGTTGTGCTATAATAGTTCTGTATATAAAGCAATCACGGAAGATTGCCGATATAACAGTTGAACTGTTCATAATTGCAAGGAAGCATGGGGGTACGACATGGAATCTATCAGAGAACAACAGATTGAAGCATTGAAAACGGCGGATGATTACCTCGGCCGCCTGATACCTGCCATGGAACAGGTTTGTTCCGAGATAAAAGGGGAAATGCAGGAGGACACGCTTGACTTTCTCCTTCAGGTTATAGAAGGGTTCAATTTTATGATAGAAACGTACAACGCTACGAGAGATATCGTTAATGAACCCGAGCCTCTCATCAATGATGACGAGCTTGAGAAGACGGTAGGGATACTGAGCGAGGGATTTTCGAAGAAGGATTACGCAGCAATAGCTGATGAACTTTCAGCCGATATAGTTCCGTTCCTGAAGGTGTTCAAGGCAGCCGCCGCACAAAAGACTGCATAACATAAAGGGGCACGATCAGTCTGACATGTAATAAGAAAGAACTCTGCGGATGCAGAGTTCTTTCTTATTAATTATAACCGCTTGTGTGATGATTCATGCCGACAGGGCTTCGTACTTAGCAGTAACTGCTGAACATCATACCGCTGTAGTTGCTGGTCACGTAAGGTGTTGCAAACCCGTGTCCGGGATTCTTGTATGCGACCACGGTCTTCTGCGTATACTCCATGGGATCGAGAGAGACCTTGTTGGCACGTCCCAATATGCTTTCCGCAAACTTCCTGATCGATCCGAACCTTTCCATTGCGTCATCTTCGCGGGCCGTCTGTGTCAGAAGGTTGTTATCAACAGATATGGTTCCGTTTTCAGAGAATGACAGTCCTATCGATTCAAGTTCCGAAGAATAAAGAGCAGCAACTTTGTTCATCTCGTTCACAAGCTTCTTCGAATAAGGCTGTGACTCGGAATATGAATTGATATTATTAATGAAAGAATTATATCCGTTTACAAGATTGTTGATGTTCTCCGTAACCGATTCAACGTCGGTCTTAAGACCTATACTTACCGTCTCCCCTTCAGGGCTGATGCCTTTGAGGTTGATATCATATATCTTCTCGATTGAGAAGTGATTTGAGAAAGTGCTTCTTTCCTCACCGTTAAGGGTGAACCTCGAGTTCCTCGGATAAACGGTAACGTCTCCTATTCCGAAATATTCAACGGTTCCTGCGGTCTTATGCGTATTATTATCGGAAACATCAAAATTGGTATCTCCTTTACCGCGTATTCCGGTCTCATCGGATACGATTGAAAGGGCAACCCTCCCGTTATCATCCGTCAGAACGGAAGCGCTCACGCCGATGTTTGAACGCGTGATAAGCCTTGCGAGCTTCTCTTCTATGATCTTGTTTGTGTCATTCTCGCCGATATTGAACTGGAACTCATAATCCATATCCCTTGAGTGGATATCAAACGAATAGGTTCCGGGAGCAAGATCCATAGAATCGGGATCGAGGAATTTACCTCTGTTTTCCTGCCTGCCGGCAAGCTCCTCAACGGATATCTCAAGAGGCGGGATAGAATCCGGATCCATATCGGCTCCGCCTATAAATGATGCCTCAACAATGTTCTCGTCGGAAGAGGCAACTGCCTTCTGATCGAGCATGTTATCGGAGTCATCCATGGAAAGCGAGGAGATGACATTCTTAAGTGAACGCGCGCTTTCCTTCAGGCCTACCGCAAACTCCTGAGTCGCAGGAGATGTGTCAAGCAGGAACAGGGGCGCTTCTTTATTCATTTTGACAATGGAATTATAAAGACCACGAAGCTCGCTCTTCTTATGGGTATCATACTTGCTGTTGGTACCCTGCGGCGCATACGTAGTCAGGAAATGATTGTATACGGTTGAGATAGCTGTATTATCTGCCATTGCTGCCCCTCCTTTCCTCCTTGAATGGATAGCTTTCCCGGAATCAGTTCCGGGCACTGTCTGTAAGGATCAGACAGACGCCTGGGCATAAAATGCTACTTTTATGTCTATATACTACTCTTAAAGTTATGTAATTGCAAGGCTTTTTCAAGCAAAAACACCCGTAAAACCGCTGAAAAAATCACAATTTTCGCACTCTGTAATTGGGCAAAATCACTATTGGAGCGGGTTTGAGACAACATATAGTATGATTTTTCCCGAAAACATCATGATATTGGACATTTTGGACAAAGCGGAAAAAATATACATTTTGGACAAAAAAACCGCAAAATCAATAAAAACCGATTGACTGATGCAGACCCCTGTGTTATATTATTCCGGCGAGACGAAACAAGGTCTTTTTTTTGTGCTGTAAAAGAACCTATCAGAGAGGTGAAAAAATGCGTACCAGAATTACACTTGCCTGCACAGAGTGCAAGAACAGAAACTACGATACCAAGAAGGATAAGAAGACACATCCTGATCGTATGGAAACAAAGAAATACTGCAGATTCTGCAGAAAGCACACATTACACAAGGAGACGAAGTAATGGCAGAGACGAATAGCGGCGCTGATGCTGTTGCAAAAAAGAGCAAAGGCTGGATCAAAGGTCTTAAAGCCGAGTTCCACAAGATCAGCTGGACATCAAAAGATGATGTGACAAAGCAGACCGTGGCAGTTGTTGTAGTATCGGTCATACTTGGTCTTCTGATCGCCGTGATAGATTTCCTCCTTCAGTCGGGGATCAATTTCCTGGTAAGTCTTTAATCAGAATCGAAGGAGGTAAAGCATGGCAGATACGAAAGAGTTAAAAAACGAAGAGCTTTCGGAAGAAGTCAGCGAAGCGGTAAACGATGAGCTTACCGAGGAGCTTCCGGAGGACGAGGCCAAGTCAAAAGGCCCTAAGGCAAACTGGTATGTTGTCCATACTTATTCCGGATACGAGAATAAGGTTAAAGCAAATATAGAGAAAACCATAGAGAACAGACATCTTGAGGATGAGATCCTTGAGGTGCGTGTTCCCATGCAGGATGTAACCGAGGTCAAGAACGGTGTCCGCAAGACGAGCGCCAAGAAGATGTTCCCCGGATATGTTCTGATAAACATGATAATGAATGATGTCACATGGTATGTGGTCAGAAATACCAGAGGCGTGACGGGATTCGTGGGCCCGGGAAGCAAGCCCGTACCCCTTTCCGACGGAGAGATGAAACCTCTGGGCATCAAGACGGAAAATGTGTTCATCAACTTTACCGAAGGCGATACGGTCAACGTCATCGCAGGAGTCTGGAAGGATACCGTCGGTGTCGTCCAGCGTATGGATATGGGTAAGCAGACCGCTACGATCATGGTAGAACTGTTCGGCCGCGAGACACCCGTTGAGATCAGTTTTGACGAGATAAACAAGTCAAATTACTAAGAGTTCCTTGTGAACTGTGGGAGGGAATGATCCCGCCACTACCACATTTTATTATAGGAGGCTGTTATGGCTAAGAAAGTAGAAGGTTACATCAAACTTCAGATCCCTGCCGGAAAAGCAACACCGGCACCCCCGGTTGGCCCCGCACTCGGTCAGCACGGCGTGAACATCGTTGAGTTCACAAAACAGTTTAACGCAAGAACGGCAGACAAGGGAGATGTTCTTATCCCCGTTGTTATCACCGTTTATGCGGACAGAAGCTTTTCTTTTATCACTAAGACACCCCCTGCAGCGGTTCTTATCAAGAAGGCCTGCAACATCAAGTCAGGTTCGGGAGTTCCCAACAAGACAAAGGTTGCTACGCTTTCCAAGGAGAAATGCCGTGAGATCGCAGAGATAAAGATGCCGGATCTTAATGCCGGATCCGTTGAAGCGGCCATGAGCATGATCGCCGGAACTGCAAGAAGCATGGGCGTAACGGTTGAGGAGTAGGAGGAAGCTTAAATGAAACATGGAAAAAAATATGTTAAAGCGGCTGAGCTTGTAGATCGCACTGCTTCCTACGAGCCGGCAGAAGCTATAGCACTTGTAAAGAAAACAGCAACAGCTAAATTTGATGAAACCGTTGAGGTACATATCCGTACGGGATGTGACGGAAGACATGCAGAGCAGCAGATCAGAGGCGCAGTCGTTCTTCCCAACGGAACAGGTAAGACCGTAAGGGTTCTTGTATTTGCCAAGGGCGACAAGATCGCAGAGGCTGAAGGAGCCGGTGCGGATCATGTCGGAGGAGATGAGCTCATTCCCAAGATCCAGAATGAAGGCTGGCTTGATTTTGACGTAGTCGTTGCAACTCCCGATATGATGGGTGTTGTCGGACGTCTCGGTAAGGTTCTCGGACCCAAGGGTCTTATGCCCAACCCCAAGGCCGGTACGGTCACGATGGATGTTGCAAAGGCAATTTCCGATATCAAGGCAGGTAAGATCGAATACAGACTTGATAAGACGAACATCATCCACTGCCCTGTAGGTAAGGCGAGCTTCTCTGAAGAAAAGCTTTCGGAGAACTTCAATGCACTCATGGAAGCCATTGTCAAGGCTAAGCCCGCAGCACTTAAGGGTCAGTACCTTAAGAGCATCAGTCTGTCAACGACCATGGGACCCGGCGTAAAGGTTTCCACGGCTAAGTATTGATATGTGATATTATCAACCCGGCAGTTTTCTGCCGGGTTTTTGATTTTACGGTATGTTAAACGTTTCCTTCGGAAAAAAGAGAACAGTGACATTTGTTTTGGCCGCATCACTCGCATTGTCAGCTCTTACGGCGTGTGATGTTACTTTTGTGATGCCCAAAACAGGCACATCATCCCCGAATGAGGAGGAGATAAAAGAGAACGCTTCCGATATTCCGGCTCCCGTTATTTCGATCGAAAATGATGTCCCCCCGGTTATAACGGCTTTTGAGGAAGAAACCGAAGAAGAGCCCGTGGCGGAGTATGAGGAGATATATGATCCCGAAAATAAGGTGTATTCGGTCGCAACAGCCGATCCGGCAAGCGTCACTTTGGGTTTTGTGGGAGATGTCGGATTTGCCGCAGGATATGCCACGATAAACAAGTACAGGGCAAACGGGAGCGACATTCACAACAGCATCGATGAGGGCGTGCTCGGCAAAATGCAGTCCGTCGATATCATGATGGCAAACAATGAGTTCCCTTACAGCGACAGGGGAACGCCTACTCCGAACAAGAAATTCACATTCCGTGCCGATCCGAAGGATGTTCATATCATGAAGGACATGGGCGTGGATATAGTCGGTCTGGCAAACAACCATGCATATGACTACGGCCCGGATGCGCTTATAGACACGATAGATACGCTTAATGATGCAAAGCTTCCTTTTGTCGGTGCCGGAAAGAATCTGGACGAGGCCATGCATCCGGCGTATTTTCACGCAAACGGACACGTGATATCGATCGTTGCCGCGACCCAGATCGAAAGGCTCGGAAGTCCGGATACAAAAGAGGCCACGGCGGATTCGCCGGGTGTACTGCGTACGCTCGATCCGAAAAAGGCCGTTGAGACGATCAGGGAAGCAGAATCGAACAGTGATTTTACCGTAATGTTCGTACACTGGGGAACGGAGAGCACCGATCTTGTTGAGCAGAGTCAGCGGGATCTTGCAAAGGCATATGCAGATGCGGGAGCAGACCTGATCATCGGAGCCCATCCGCACTGTCTCCAGGGAATAGACTATGTTGATGACGTACCGGTATTCTACAGCCTCGGTAACTTCTGGTTCAACTCCAAGACACTCGACACGTGTATCGTGGAGGCGACCCTTGACGAGAACTGCAGCCTTAAGAGTGTGGCGTTCATACCGTGCATACAGAGGGGTTCGGGAGTTGCCAGCGCAACAGAGGCCGAGAAGGCCAGGATCATCGAATACATGCGAGGGATCTCGAACTATGCCGATATAGATGATGACGGCATCGTAACAAGATCGGACAAGGATCACAATACTCAGAACGGACAGAACACTTCTCCCGCAAGAAGACCGGCAGAGGCCGAGCCGGAGGATGCGGCAGAAGAGATACCTGCCCTGCCTGCACCCGAACAGATGCCAGATGAAGCAGCCGGGCAGCCGGCGGAAGCTCTTCCCGATTGGGCGGTAAATGCTCAGTAGTTGTGATCATTTGATAAAGATCATATGAAAATGAGTTGACAAGCGCATTTCGGTATGATATTTTTTACAAGGTTGCGCAAGCAACCGGCCGAAGACAGCAGGTAAGGCTGTAAGGAGGGGCCCACCAGAGGTGGGAAGATTCCTTACTGCACGACGAGCCCCATCGCCGACAGGCGATTTGCATGGGCGAGTCTCCGCCTTGTAAGCAATGAGATCATCATTCGCCTGCCGAGGGAAATGAGAGTTATATTATCAGTATGATTTTATACCCGTTCCGTCTTCGGAGCGGGTTTTTATAAACCTCGTTTTCGGCAATAACGAAAATCTATAAGGAGGTAAATATGGCCAAGGTAGAACTAAAGAAACCTGTGATCGATGAGATCTCGGAAGTTGTCAAGGATGCACAGGGCGTTGTTCTCGTAGACTATCGCGGACTCACGGTTGAGCAGGATACCATCCTTCGTAAGCAGCTTCGTGAGGCAGGGATCACTTATAAGGTCTACAAGAACACAATGATGAACTTTGCGTTCAAGGGAACGGATCTTGAGGTTCTTGCTCCCCATCTCGAAGGCCCCAGCGCCATCGCAGTATCAAAGGAAGATGCTACGGCACCCGCACGTATCATCGTCAAGTTCGCAAAAGAGGCACCCGCACTTGAACTCAAGGCAGGCGTAGTCGAAGGCGTTCTGTATGATGCAAAGGGAATTGCCGAGATCGCAAAGATCCCGGGAAGAGAAGAACTTCTGTCAAGACTGCTTGGATCACTTCAGTCACCTGTATCGAACTTCGCACGTGTTCTTAACCAGATAGCGGAGAAGGGCGGTGAGGCAGCACCCGCCGCAGAGGCAGCACCTGCCGAGGAAAAGACTGAGGAAGCACCCGCGGCTGAGGCAGCACCTGCCGAGGAAAAGGCTGAGGAAGCACCTGCAGCAGAGGCAGCAGACGCAGAAGCAGATGCGGCTCCGGCTGAATAGGCAGATAACCAGTAACGACAAATAGGAGGATAATAAAATGGCAAAATTGTCAACAGCAGAATTTATTGATGCTATAAAAGAGTTAACCGTATTAGAGCTTAACGATCTTGTTAAGGCTTGCGAAGAAGAGTTCGGCGTATCAGCAGCAGCCGGTGTTGTAGTTGCAGCAGCAGGCGCAGCAGGAGACGGTGCCGCAGCAGCAGAGGATAAGAGCGAATTCGATATCGAGCTTACGGAAGTAGGTCCCAACAAGGTTAAGGTCATCAAGGTCGTTCGTGAAGCTACAGGACTTGGCCTCAAGGAAGCAAAGGATCTCGTTGATTCCGCTCCCAAGGTACTTAAAGAAGGCGCTTCCAAGGAAGAGGCTGACGATATCAAGGCTAAGCTTGAAGCTGAGGGCGCAAAGGTCACACTCAAGTAAAAAAGTTTCATAAATAAAAAATATTTCTTGACTCAAAAAAGAGCTTGTGTTACCATGGATAACGCACTATTGTGGTTTCATAGGCTCTTTTTGTGCGTTTTTTTACGAAAAAACCGCTAAATATGGGGTCTTTTGGAGGTATGCCCACAAGTGCATGCGATTAATGAAATCTAAATAGAAAAACGGGGTGAAAACGTCAATGGAAAAGAACAGGATACGTCCGGTTACGGTTGGCAAGAGCACGAGGATGAGTTTTTCCCGGCAGAAGGAAGTTCTTCAGATGCCCAATCTCATCGAGGTTCAGAAGGATTCTTACCAATGGTTTCTGGATGAAGGTCTGAAGGAAGTCTTTGCGGACATCTCTCCCATCACAGACTACAGCGGACAGTTAAGTCTTGAGTTTGTTGATTTTAAGCTTTGCGAAGAAGATGTCAAGTATTCTATTGAAGAATGCAAGGAAAGAGATGCTACTTATGCAGCCCCCCTCAAGGTTCGCGTAAGGCTGTTCATCCATAACAACGCAAACGACAAGATCCTGGAACATGAGATCTTCATGGGCGATCTTCCTCTTATGACATCTACCGGAACATTTGTCATCAACGGCGCAGAGCGTGTTATCGTCAGCCAGCTGGTGCGTTCTCCGGGAATATACTACGGGATCACTCATGACAAGTTTGGTAAGAAACTGTATTCCTGTACGGTTATCCCCAATAGAGGAGCATGGTTGGAGTATGAAACTGATTCCAATGATGTTTTCTTTGTGCGCGTAGACAGAACGAGAAAAGTTCCCGTTACGGTTCTGCTCCGTTCGCTTGGACTTGGAACAAATCAGGAGATCCTCGATCTGTTCGGCGATGAGCCGAAGATACTCGCTTCACTCGGAAAAGACGTTGCAACAAATTACCAGGAAGGTCTTCTTGAATTATATAAGAAGATCCGTCCCGGCGAGCCTCTTGCCGTTGAAAGTGCGGAGAGCCTGATCAATGCGATGTTCTTTGACCCGAGGAGATACGATCTCGCAAAGGTCGGACGTTATAAGTTCAATAAGAAGCTTATGCTTCGCAACCGTATAAGGAACAGGGTACTTGCCGAAGACGTTGTTGATCCCAACACCGGTGAGATCATAGCCGAAGCAGGAACAACCGTTACAATGGATCTTGCCGACAGGATACAGAATGCGGCAGTACCTTATGTAGTGATCCAGTGCGACGACCGCAATGTCAGGGTATTGTCCAACATGATGGTCGACATCACAAGTTTTGTGGACTGTGATCCGAAGGAACTTGGAATCACCGAGCTTGTATATTATCCGGCACTGCAGTCACTGCTTACGGAGTACAAGGATGACATGGAAGGACTCGCAGAGGCGATCGCGGATTCCGTTCATGCGCTTATCCCCAAGCACATCACACCGGAAGATATTTTTGCTTCCATTAACTATAATATACATCTTGAGTACGGCATCGGACATGACGATGATATCGACCATCTCGGAAACCGTCGTATCCGAGCGGTCGGAGAACTGCTTCAGAACCAGTACAGGATCGGTCTTTCCAGACTTGAAAGGGTGGTCCGTGAGAGAATGACGACCCAGGATCTTGAAGGCATCGCTCCCCAGCAGCTGATCAATATCAAGCCTGTTACGGCTGCGGTCAAGGAATTCTTCGGATCATCGCAGCTGTCACAGTTCATGGATCAGAACAACCCTCTCGGTGAGCTTACGCATAAGAGAAGGCTCTCCGCCCTCGGTCCCGGAGGTCTTTCAAGAGACCGTGCAGGATTTGAGGTCCGTGACGTACATTACTCACACTACGGAAGAATGTGTCCCATCGAGACACCCGAAGGTCCCAACATCGGTCTAATCAACTCTCTTGCATGCTATGCGAGGATCAACGAGTACGGATTTGTTGAGGCACCTTACAGAAAGATAGATCATTCCGATCCGGAAAATCCCGTCGTTACGGATGAAGTCGTATATATGACGGCCGATGAGGAAGATAATTATCATGTAGCACAGGCTAACGAGCCGCTCGACAAGGACGGGCACTTTGTAAGGAACAACGTTTCCGGACGTTATCGCGACGAGACCCAGGAATATGACAGATCCATGTTTGAGTTCATGGATGTGTCACCGAAGATGGTCTTCTCGGTTGCAACGGCACTCATTCCTTTCCTGGAGAACGACGATGCCAACCGTGCCCTGATGGGATCGAACATGCAGCGTCAGGCTGTTCCGCTCCTTTGCACGGAAGCACCCGTCATTGGAACCGGAATGGAGCCGAAGGCTGCAGTTGACTCGGGCGTGTGCGTTATCGCCAAGAAGAGCGGAACGGTCGTAAGTTCCGTATCGGATGAGATCGTGATAAAGAACGACGACAAGACGATGGAAACTTATCATCTTACCAAGTTCCTTCGTTCCAACCAGTCGAACTGCTACAACCAGAAGCCCATTGTGGACAAGGGCGAACATGTCGAAGCAGGACAGGTTATCGCAGACGGTCCTTCCACATCAAACGGAGAGATGGCACTCGGAAAGAACCCGCTCATTGCTTTCATGACATGGGAAGGTTACAACTACGAGGATGCAGTACTCCTTTCGGAAAGACTCGTTCAGGAAGATGTATATACTTCCGTTCATATTGAAGAGCATGAGGCTGAAGCCAGAGATACAAAGCTCGGACCCGAAGAGATAACAAGGGATGTTCCCGGTGTCGGCGAAGATGCGCTTAAGGACCTTGATGAGAACGGTATCATCCGTATCGGTGCCGAAGTCAGGGCAGGCGATATCCTTGTCGGAAAAGTCACCCCCAAGGGAGAGACAGAGCTTACCGCCGAGGAAAGACTTCTTCGTGCGATCTTCGGAGAGAAGGCAAGAGAGGTAAGAGATACATCACTCAAGGTTCCTCACGGTGAATACGGTATCATAGTCGACGCCAAAGTGTTCACAAGAGAAAACGGAGATGAGCTTCCTCCCGGAGTCAATCAGTCCGTCAGGATCTATATAGCCCAGAAGAGAAAGATCTCCGTCGGCGATAAGATGGCAGGCCGTCACGGTAACAAGGGTGTTGTTTCAAGAGTACTGCCGATCGAGGATATGCCTTATCTGCCGAACGGACGTCCCGTTGACATCGTGCTGAACCCTCTCGGCGTTCCTTCACGTATGAACATCGGACAGGTTCTTGAGATCCATCTGTCGCTTGCGGCAAAAGCGCTGGGATTCAACATCTCGACTCCGGTTTTTGACGGAGCGGACGAGGATGACATCATGGATACCCTCGATCTTGCAAACGACTATGTCAATCTTCCTTTTGATGCAAAGGAAGCAAAAGAGTTAAAAGATAAATCAGGTGTGACTTTCGAGAGTCTTCATAAGGATGAACTCCTTCCCGAGGTATTCGAATATCTGTCGGAGAACAGGGACCACAGGTCACTGTGGAAGGGAGTTCCGATCTCGAGAGACGGAAAAGTCAGACTTCGTGACGGACGTACGGGTGAGTATTTTGACAGCCCTGTCACGATCGGACATATGCACTACCTGAAGCTGCACCACCTTGTAGATGATAAGATACATGCCCGTTCAACGGGACCGTATTCACTTGTTACGCAGCAGCCCCTCGGCGGTAAGGCCCAGTTCGGCGGACAGCGTTTCGGTGAGATGGAAGTCTGGGCACTCGAGGCATACGGTGCATCATATACACTGCAGGAGATACTTACCGTCAAGTCTGATGACGTCATTGGCCGTGTCAAGACATATGAGGCTATCATAAAGGGCGACAACATACCTGAGGGCGGAATACCCGAATCCTTCAAGGTGCTTCTGAAGGAGCTCCAGTCGCTCGGACTTGATGTGAGAGTTCTTAAAGACGACAATACGGAAGTAGAGATCAAAGAGACCGTTGACTACGGTGAGACTGATATGCGAAGCGTGCTTGAAGGTGACTTCAAGGATTACCGCAAGGACGAGAACTTTGCAAAGAGCGGATACAGTACGCAGGAGTTCGACGAGGAAAGCGGAGATCTCGTGGACGTCGAAGAAGGATCCGATGAAGAATATGATTCGGATGAAAGTTTTGATGAGAGCTTTGACGACGCTGAGGAATGATTATAAATCCAATACTTTTCGTAAAGGAGTAAACAATGGCAGAACAAAATAAAGAAGCTTATGAGCCTTTAACATTTGATGCGATCAGGATCGGACTTGCATCACCCGAAAAGATCAAAGAGTGGTCAAGGGGTGAGGTAAGAAAGCCCGAGACCATCAACTACAGAACACTTAAGCCCGAAAAAGACGGACTGTTCTGTGAAAGGATCTTCGGACCGTCCAAGGACTGGGAGTGTCACTGCGGTAAGTACAAGAAGATCCGCTATAAGGGCGTGATATGCGACAGATGCGGAGTTGAGGTCACCAAAGCAAACGTAAGACGTGAGCGCATGGGCCATATCGAACTTGCCGCACCCGTTTCGCACATATGGTATTTCAAAGGTATCCCGAGCCGAATGGGTCTGATACTCGATCTTTCACCGAGAACACTTGAGAAGGTCCTGTATTTTGCCAACTATATCGTTCTCGATCCCATGGCTACGGATCTTAAGTACAAGCAGGTACTCACCGAAGCGGAATATCAGAAGGAATACGAGGAGTACGGCTACGGCAAATTCCGTGTCGGAATGGGCGCCGAAGCCATCAAGGAACTCCTTATGGCGATCGATCTTGATGCCGAGGCAGAAGAACTCAAGGCAGAACTTCTTGATTCGACCGGTCAGAAAAAGGCCAAGATCATAAAGAGACTTGAAGTCGTTGAGGCATTCCGCGAGTCCGGAAACAAGCCCGAGTGGATGATAATGGATGTAATTCCCGTTATCCCTCCGGATCTTCGTCCCATGGTTCAGCTTGACGGCGGAAGATTCGCAACAAGTGACCTTAACGATCTGTACAGAAGGATCATCAACCGAAATAACCGTCTGAAGAGACTTCTCGAACTCGGTGCCCCTGACATCATCGTCAGGAACGAGAAGAGAATGCTTCAGGAAGCAGTCGATGCACTGATCGATAACGGTCGCCGCGGACGTCCCGTAACGGGCCCCGGCAACAGGCCTTTAAAATCATTGTCAGACATGCTCAAGGGAAAATCAGGGCGTTTCCGTCAGAACCTGCTCGGAAAGCGTGTTGACTATTCGGGACGTTCGGTTATCGTCGTAGGTCCTGAACTTAAGATATATCAGTGCGGTCTCCCCAAGGAGATGGCGATAGAGCTCTTTAAGCCCTTTGTTATGAAGGAACTTGTTGCAAACAAGTCAGCTCACAATATCAAGAATGCCAAGAAGATGGTAGAGAGACTCCGTCCCGAGGTATGGGACGTGCTCGAGGATGTCATCAAGGAACATCCCGTAATGCTCAACCGTGCACCTACACTGCACAGGCTCGGTATCCAGGCATTTGAGCCGATCCTTGTCGAAGGTAAGGCGATAAAGCTCCATCCTCTTGTATGTACTGCATTTAATGCGGACTTTGACGGTGACCAGATGGCCGTGCATCTTCCGCTTTCCGTAGAGGCGCAGGCAGAGTGCAGATTCCTTCTGCTCTCACCCAACAACCTGTTAAAGCCTTCAGACGGAGGCCCTGTTGCGGTTCCTTCTCAGGATATGGTTCTTGGTATCTACTACCTTACAATGGAAAAGATGAGAGATCTTTCCAAGGATCCTGATTTTGACGGAGAACCTGCGATCAGCTTCCCTGCCACTGATGAAGAGGCACAGAAGGCGAAGGCGCGCATCAAGGAGCTCAACAAAGATGCTTCTGATAAAGGCAAAGCCGAAAGAGAGCAGATCCGCTCATCATTCGTGGAAGCTTCCGCAGCGGCCTTTTATGCATATCAGGAGGCAAAGGCCAAGGCAGTCAAGGCCGGAAAGAGTGTTGATTCCGTTAAGGAGATACCCATCGAGCGTGATACGCTCATAAGGGTAAACATAGATCCCGAGCGAGACAGGTGGATAGTGTGTGAGATGGTCGATATACTCGGCAGATATTACACATCGATGAACCAGGCGCTTCTGGCATACGAGAACCAGGAGGTCACACTTCATCAGCCGATCAATGTTTACAGACAGAAGACCCTTCCGGACGGGACAAAGGTATCCGGCGTCATTAAGACCACACTCGGAAGACTGATCTTTAATGAGATCCTTCCTCAGGACCTTGGATTTGTTGACAGGGAAGATCCTGATAATGCTCTTAAGCTTGAGGTTGATTTCCATGTCGGAAAATCACACCTTAAGAAAATACTTGAGAAAGTCATAAACAACCACGGTGCCACAAAGACCGCCGAGGTTCTTGATGATATCAAGGCTATGGGTTACAAGTATTCAACGCAGGCAGCGATGACGGTTTCGATCTCGGATATGACCGTTCCCGCAGCCAAGCAGAAGATGCTTGACGAGGCGCAGGTTACCGTTGAGACGATCACACGTAACTATAAGCGCGGTCTTATTACGGAAGAAGAAAGACACGACGGCATCATCAATACATGGAAAGCTACCGACGAGAGCATCACGAACGAGCTTATTGACGGCCTCGATAAGTACAATAACATCTACATGATGGCTGACTCGGGTGCCCGTGGTTCAAACAAGCAGATCAAGCAGCTTGCCGGAATGCGCGGACTGATGGCCGATACAACAGGTAAGACGATCGAACTGCCGATCAAGTCAAACTTCCGTGAAGGACTTGACGTTCTGGAGTACTTCATGTCAGCGCACGGTGCACGTAAAGGTCTGTCCGATACCGCACTTCGTACGGCTGACTCGGGATACCTTACAAGACGTCTTGTAGATATCTCGCAGGAGCTCATCATACGTGAGCAGGACTGCTCCGAGAACAGGAAAGAGATCCCCGGAATGTACGTTAAGGCATTCACGGACGGTAAGGAAGTTATCGAAACACTTCATGACCGTATACTCGGACGCTATGCTGCAGAGGATATTCTCGACGCAAAGGGTAACGTTCTTGTAGCGAAGAACCACATGATCACTCCGAGGCGTGTTGAAAACGTTCTCAGGAATGCGGTTGATTCGGAGGGAACTCCCATACTTGAGTCCAGGATTGGTCTTAAGATACGTACCATACTTACATGTAAGTGCCATAACGGAATATGCAGTAAGTGCTACGGTGCAAATATGGCATCAGGCGAGATGGTTCAGGTCGGTGAGGCGGTAGGTATCATCGCTGCCCAGTCGATCGGTGAGCCCGGTACACAGCTTACGATGAGAACATTCCATACCGGCGGTGTTGCCGGAGATGATATCACGCAGGGTCTTCCCCGTGTCGAGGAGCTTTTCGAGGCACGTAAACCGAAGGGTCTTGCGATCATATCCGAGATCGCGGGACGTGCTGTTCTTCATGACACCAAGAAGAAGCGTGAAGTTGTCGTGACCAACGATGAGACCGGAGAATCCAAGACATACCTGATCCCCTACGGATCACGTTCAAAGATAACCGAGGAAGGTATCGACATCGAAGCCGGTGACGAGCTTACCGACGGATCGGTAAATCCTCATGACATATTGAAGATCAAGGGAGTGCGTGCCGCACAGGACTACATGCTCCGTGAGGTTCAGAGGGTTTACAGACTTCAGGGTGTTGAGATCAATGACAAGCACATCGAGGTCATTGTACGTCAGATGCTCAAGAAGGTCCGCATTGAAGATGACGGAGATTCGGAACTGCTGCCCGGATCACTTGTTGATGCACTTGAACTTGAGGACATCAATGAGGCTCTTGAGGCGGAAGGAAAGAAGCCTGTTGAAGCAAAACAGGTAATGCTCGGTATCACGAAAGCTAGCCTTGCAACGAGTTCGTTCCTTTCGGCGGCATCGTTCCAGGAGACGACCAGGGTTCTTACCGAAGCAGCGATCAAGGGTAAGGTCGATCCTCTTATCGGTCTTAAGGAAAACGTTATCATCGGTAAGCTGATACCTGCAGGTACGGGAATGAAGCAGTACAGGAACGTATTGCTTGACACATCCGTTCCGGACAGTCTGATCGTTCAGAAGGAAGAAGAACCTCAGGAAGAATTTGACGAGGTTGATGAGGACTTCGAAGCTGAAGAGATCGCCGAAGAGGAAACTTCCGAGGTGGTATACGAGGAAGAGGAAGTACTCGTCGAGGAATAAGATCGGATATTAACAGATAAACAAAAGGCAGAGGATTTGATCCTCTGCCTTTTATATGCTCTTGATCGATCATTACCGCTTCATAAGCACCCGGGAATGATCAGATATAATGGTTATATATCGAAGCCACGGTATCCTCGACTTCCCTTGAAAGCTGATAGAACCTGACCGGATGGAAGAAACTCTGCGGGATAAAGAATGACCTTCTCTCGGAAGGGCGGAGCCTTCCCGACAGTTCCCTGATGTTTTTTTGAACCGAAAAATACCATGCGGAATATACGAACAGTATCATTATCATCGTTGAAGCAAGACATATCCACAAAATATAGGCCGAACTTTCCACTGTCGGAGCTGCGGCAAGCGGCACATCATTGTTCTCAACAATGAAGAATACGTAATCACCGGTATGTACTGCTGCCTCTTCGGGTGTTGAATCCGCGGAAGTATTAACGGCAGAAAGCGCCATCATCGGAAGAGCGATCAGTATAAAAAAAGAAATTGCTAAAAGAACATGTACTGCGATCCTTCGTTTTGCTGACATAATAATCCTCTTTCTCCAAAAATAGTTACAGTTTACTCTTTCATAATAAAGGACACATTTATTTCCCAAAAAGGTTCAATAATCTTTTACATTTTATATCACAAGGTATATAATTAATTCACTATGAGAGACGATTATTTCAAGAGTTACAAGATTTTTAAGTTTGTTCAGCTTGCACTTCTGGTCATATTTGCCGTCTGCTTTTTTCTTTTTATTTTTCTGGATGACAGTCTCAGAACAAGCGTTTTTTCAAACAAGGTACTTCTGACCATATGTGTATTCCTGTGGGCGTTCATGCTTTACAGTGTTGCATGTATCATAATGGATTTCAGGCTTCTGGAAGGCCATATCGTTCACGACCATGTTCTGAAGAGGGCGGTTTATGTTGATACCCTCACAGGTATTCCCAACAGATTCTCATGCGACAGGATATTTGAAAAATACGAGGACGATCACGATATATCCGGACTCGGATGCGCCCTTATCATGATCGCAAACCTGGATGAGATCAACCGTACCCACGGCCGTTCGAGCGGAAATGTCGCACTTAAGGAGTTTTCATCCGTTGTTGAAAGGATAAGCGCATATTATGGTTTTGTCGGAAGGAATAACGGTAACGAGTTCCTTGTTGTGATAGAGAACTGCAACCGCGAGAAGATGGACCGCTTCAAGGCGGAACTTCAGAAAGAGATAGACCAGTATAACAAAACCTCCGGCGGTTACGAGATAAAGCTTAAAGCAGCAGACATCCTCAACGAGACAGTCGGTCTTGGAGATTTCAGGGAACTTGTAGCGAGGTTATACGGGATAGCCAGGGTGTAAGAATGGCTGATTTTAATCATGCATATATCGGCCGCCTGGTTGTGAAATCGCAGAACGGCGACAGTGATGCATTCGCAGAACTATATGCAATAACCTACCAGCATACATACAATTATGCGGCACACTATCTGAGAGATACAAATCTGGCGCAGGATGCCCTGCAGGAAACATATATCCTGGCCCTGAGAAACATCTCGGGGATCAAGGAACCGGCACTATTCGTGGCATGGCTCAACCAAATATGTTTCAGGGTATGCTACGACATGGAACGCAAGAACCGGCAGGAATACGGAGAGAACAACCCGGAACTTCTCGAATTCATCAGCGACGAATACATGGACCACAATCCGGAGGACATGACCGAAACGGCTGATGAAGCTTCAAGACTCAAGGAAGCGATAATGTCTCTCCCCTTTAACGAGCAACAGGTAGTAGTCATGCGTTACTACAACGACATGAAGCTCGAGGAGATAGCCTCGGCGCTGTCATGTTCACGAAGCAGCGTAAAAAGGTACCTGATATCGGCCAAGGACAGGCTGAAGAGCATGCTCAGAAAGGGGGATGAAGATGTTTAGAAGAAACAAGATATACAGTATTAATAAAAAAGCAGCGAACGAAGCACTTCAGAATGTCTTCGCCGCCTGCGAGCAGGAACCCAACACAAAATCGCTGGATGCACTGCTGTTTAAGAATATTGCAAATACGACACTTGTCAAGACCGGCAAGTGGATAGCGGTCGCTCTGCTCATTCTGGTCCTTTTAAGTCCGCTTGTATTCTACATGTCGTCAAAGGATGCGGCAAACAGCCCGAAGAATACTGATATTAAGGTGACACAGCATTATCTCGACGAGGAGAATGAACGCTTTGTCATGGAAGTGAGCGGCAGCAACATATACTACGAAGGTATATATGCCAGAAAAGAAGACGGATCAACGATCTATCCTATCGAAGCATCTGACGGTACCGTAGTATTTCATTTTGAAAGCGGTACGATCAATATATTTATCCCCGATACGGAGGGCGGAATTGTTCAGGCGGTTTTATCCAAGTAAACATATCATGACGGCTTGCGTGCTTGCATCGGCTCTCGTTCTGACATCATGCGGTGAACCCGAGGAAACGGAAGTCAAGATCACCAAGTTTGCATCCGCCCAGAACCGGAGCAATGAGCCCAAATGTCTGACCCCCGTAGCCGGCGGGGTTGACGTTCTCGGAGGTGACGAGCTTACCGTGGACGTTACGAATAAAAGTGACGGGTACATGTATGTCACAAACACGGGAGAGGTCAAGGATATTAAGATCCAGCTCTCGTGTAATGACAGCGTTACCTATACATACATAATCCCCGAAGGAGATTCCACAATACCGTTTTCTCTAGGCAACGGTACATACTCCATCATCGCTTATGAAGGAATGGGCGAAGAGGGAATGTATGCGACAAAGTTTGCCGAAGAAGTCGATGTGACCGTTTCCGACCAGTTTCTTCCCTTTTTGTACCCCAACTGTTATGTACAGTTTGATATCAATTCCGACGTAGTCCGGCTTGGCAAAGAACTTGCGGCAGGCAAACAGTCGGATATAGAAGTTGTTGCGGCAGTCTACGATTATGTCGTCAAGAACATAACCTACGATCACGAAAGGGCTGAAACGGTCAAGCCCAATTATGTTCCGAGTGTGGACGACGTCCTCCGGGAGAAGAAGGGCATCTGCTTTGACTATGCTGCCCTGATGGCGGCCATGCTGAGGTCCCAGAGGATCCCCACAAGGCTCGAGTTCGGTTATGCCGGAGACGCATATCACGCATGGATTACTTCATTTATCGAAGACGAGGGATGGATCAACGGGATCATTGAGTTTGACGGGGTGGACTGGACGCTCATGGATCCGACCTTCGCCGCAAATGCAGGGACGAAGAAGATAAAGAGCTTTATCGGCGACGGAAACAACTATACTACGAAGTATACATATTAAGTGTTGGTAGGAGGGACCCGGTTACAAACCTATTTTATTGTTGGCAGGAGGATTTATTTGAAATGAGCAACAAGAAAAAGACTCTGAACAATCAGGAGCTGTCCATGTTCTGCGATCAGATAGCCATGATATTGAATGCGGGCATCTCGCCGATGGAAGGTATATCGATCATGCTTGACGATGCCACCACGGATGAGGGACGCGAGATTCTTCAGACGATACTTGACAAGTGCAACGAGGGCGATACCTTTCATCATTCCGTTGAAGCATCGCAGGTTTTTCCCAAGTACGCTCTCGATATGATAGAGATCGGTGAGCAGTCGGGTAAGCTCGAAGAGGTCATGAGGGCTCTGGCATTTCACTATAACCGCGAGGAGAATGTTGCAAGGGGTATCAAGAGTGCGGTCACATATCCGATGCTCATCGTGGGCATGATGCTTATTGTGATCCTGGTGCTCGTGATCAAAGTACTCCCCATATTCAACGATGTGTTCAGACAGCTGGGTACGGAGATGACCGGATTTTCAAAAGGAATGCTTGACTTCGGAAGTGCCGTGAGCAAATATGCTCTGGTCATCGTCATTGTTGCCGCCGTACTCGTGATAGGTATATTCATCCTGACAAAGACAGGATCGGGACGTGCAAAGCTTCGCGGTTTTCTGTCAAAGTTTTTTGCAACAAGAGGCCTGTACGACAAGATCGCTGCAGGAAGGTTCGCATCCGGAATGGCACTTACGATGAGTGCGGGACTTGATACGGATGAGAGCCTTGCGATGGTATCGAACCTTGTTGATAACAATGATATGAAGGAAAAGATCGAAAAGAGCAAGGAACTTATGACAAACGGTTCTTCGTTTGCTGATGCCCTGTGCTCGGCGGGGATCTTTTCCAATATGTATTCAAGGATGATCTCGGTCGGATTCAGAACGGGCTCGGTCGATAAGGTCCTTGAAAAGATCGCCGTAGGCTATGACGAAGAAGTCGACGAGAAGATGACCAATCTCATATCGGTACTTGAGCCAACACTCGTCATAATACTTTCGGTAGTGGTATGCCTTATCCTTTTGTCGGTAATGCTTCCTCTTATGGGTGTGATGGGTAGTATAGGATGAACAGATTTAACAGACCGGGCCTGAAAAAACGAATAGCGGAATCGGTTAATTTTTCGGTGATATTCTTTATCGGCATCATCATTTTGTTCCTTTTCGGGATAGCGTTCATCTCATCGACATCCAAAAAGGACCAGCACCAGGTGCTGTCGGATGCGGTCAGCAAGGATATCATCCACTGTTACGCTGTCGAGGGGTATTATCCTCCCAGCCTGAAGTATATAGAGGACCATTACGGTCTTACATATGACAAAGAAAGATATATCGTTGATTATGTTCCGATAGGCGATAATATCATGCCATCGGTTACCATAGTGGAGATCTACGGAAAATGAATTTTGCCAAGAGAAACAAATCGGTTGTGGATTTTCTGTTCATACTGGCACTGTTTGGCGCATTTGCCATAACAGCTCTCTTTGTTGTACTGTTCGGGGCAAGGATATATAAGACAACGGTTGCGAACATGAACACGAACTATGAAAAGAGAACGGCAATGTCCTATGTGACCGAGAAGATAAGATCACACGATTACTCGGGCGGCGCGATCGTTTCGGATACGACCGGATCAGAGTCTTCAGGCGAAAGCTCGGTACTGAAACTGTATCAGACCGTTGCCGACAGGAGATATGTTACATATCTGTTTGTAGACGACGGATACTTAAAAGAGTTTACCGCAGATGACGCATATGATTTTGACTATAAGACGGGAACGCCGATACTGGCGATCAGGGATTTTTCGGTAAAGAAAGAGAGCGGGTCGCTGTATCACTTTAACGTCACCGATACAAACGGAGAGAAGACGGAGTTCTTCGTTACCATGTACAGTCAGACGGACGGAGAGGAAGCGGATGAATAAATATCTCAAATCAAAAACATCGCTTTTTCTTATGGAGCTGATCATAACCATACTCCTGTTTGCCGCATGCGGTGCCGTATGCGTCAGGCTGTTTGTTACGTCTTATGTCATGACAAAGGATACGGTCGAACTTAATGAATCGGTGTCTATCGCTCAGGGGTTTGCCGAAGTCATGAGAGGCTGTGACGGCGACATCGACTCGGTGATGGCGTATTATCCCGATGCCATACGCGGAGGTGAGGGATTCTTTGAAGTGTTCTATGATGAGGACTTTGAGGTGTGTACGTTTGAGGATGCGGCATATGTAAGCGATGTCACCATGACTCCGAACGGTGCCATCCAGAACATGGAAGTACGCATCGTTAGACTCAGGGATTACAAGGATATTTATACACTTAACGCCACGAAGTACATGAACCGGACGAAGGGATAACAGATGGAAAAGAAACATTCCGGCGGTATCAATATAGGAACCAGTTCCATACTGGTAACATTTGTGCTCCTCGCACTTGTTACTTTTGCTGCCCTTTCATATATGTCAGCGCGGTCGGACTATGTCCTTTCGAAGGAGGCGGCCGACAGGACAGCAAGTTATTATGATGCAAACAGGATGGCCGAGATCTATCTTGCAAACATTGAGGCACTTCTTTCCAAGGAACTTGACAGGTCATCTTCCGAGAAGGAATTCTATAACGGGATAGACTCGCTTTTTGCGGATAATGAGAACATAGAAGTGACTCAAAAGGATGACGGTTCCAAGCAGCTTTCGTATTCAATAGCGGTAACCAACGGACAGAATCTGAACGTTGCGCTCACGGTTCATTATCCCGATATAAACGATGACAGGCTGTTCTTTATCAACAGATGGGCAACAAGTGTCAACAGACAGTGGCTTGAGAGCGTCAAGGAAGGCGAAGAGGGCGAGTCGGGAACCAAACTCTTGTTTTAGATCAATTTGAATGGAGAGAAAATCATGGCAGTAGAAGAAACCCTGGCAAAGATCACACAGGACGGCGCATCGGATATATTTATCGTTGCGGGACTTCCCCTTTCTTATAAGAAGAAAGGGCAGTTCATTGAGGAGAGCAGCGAAAAGCTCATGCCCGCGGACACGGCAGTTCTTATCACCGAGATCTATGAGCTTGCCGGAGGCAGGGACATGTCCCGTCTCCAGAAGTACGGCGATGATGATTTTTCCTTCGCTCTTCGAGGCGTTGCGCGATTCAGGATAAACGCATACAAGCAGAGAGGTTCTCTGTCTGCGGTCATCCGTGTCATAACATTCAAGATCCCTGATCCCAGAGAGAGAAACATACCCCAGAATGTCATTGATTTTGCAGACAGAAAAAAGGGAATGGTGCTTGTCACAGGACCCGCCGGAAGCGGAAAATCAACGACGCTCGCATGTATGATCGATCATATCAATTCTACAAGACATGCACATATCATCACGCTTGAGGACCCTCTCGAGTATCTTCATATGCATAAGATGAGCATAGTCAGCCAGAGAGAGGTCGTTACCGATACGGAAAGTTATCTTACCGCACTTCGGGCATCGCTGCGACAGAGCCCTGATGTTATACTGCTTGGTGAGATGCGTGACTATGAAACGATGAACGTAGCCATGACTGCAGCCGAGACAGGACATCTGGTACTGTCGACACTTCATACAATAGGTGCGTCTAACACCATAGACCGTATCATTGATGCATTTCCGCCTAACCAGCAGCACCAGATCGCTCTCCAGCTGTCGATGGTACTGCAGGCTGTCGTATCCCAGCAGCTCGTTCCGTCAACGGACGGAGGACTTGTTCCCGCATTCGAGATCATGACGTTGACCCCTGCGATCAGGAACATGATAAGGGAATCAAAGGTCCACCAGATCGACGGAATGATCTATGCTTCCGCTGCGGATGACATGATCGCCATGGACTCGAGTCTCCTCAATCTATATAAGGAAGGAAAGATCACGGACAAGACTGCACTCACGTTTGCGACAAATGCCGAACTGCTCCAGAAGAAGATCCAACTGGCAGGAAAGTAGTCTTATCGTGCGATCTTAACGTAAAAAATCCTTGACATCCCCCAGATTAGTACGTATAATCGACTAGCGTGCACAAAAATGCGCGTTGTTTTGTGATGAAAAATTATACGACAGGAGGTGAAAAAGATGCCAACATTTAACCAGTTAGTCAGAAAGGGTAGGGAAACTTCCGTAAAGAAGTCAACTGCACCTGCTCTCGGTAAGGGATTCAACTCTCTTCACAAGAAGCCTATCGATACTGCTTCCCCGCAGAAGCGTGGCGTTTGCACGGCAGTTAAGACAGCTACCCCCAAGAAGCCTAACTCAGCTCTTCGTAAGATCGCCAGAGTACGTCTTTCAAACGGGATCGAAGTAACAAGCTACATCCCCGGCGAAGGCCACAACCTTCAGGAACACAGCGTTGTTCTTGTAAGAGGCGGAAGAGTAAAGGACTTACCCGGTACACGTTATCATGTTATCCGCGGTACGCTTGATACGGCGGGCGTTGCAAACAGAAATCAGGCACGTTCGAAGTATGGCGCAAAACGTCCCAAGAAGTAAGGCTTTCACAGGAAATTTCGTTGAGTGTTGGAATTTTTCACCAGCGCGAACACAAAGATTTCTGATGTGAGTACCTAAGATCTAACATGATTAGTTAAGGAGGGAAGAATCGTGCCACGTAAAGGACATATTCAAAAGAGAGATGTGCTGGCAGATCCCGTGTACAACAGCAAGGTCGTAACGAAGCTGATCAATAACATCATGCTCGACGGCAAGAAGGGCGTAGCCCAGAAGATCGTATACGGTGCATTCGAGTCAGTAGAAGAAAAGGTTGGCAAACCTGCTCTTGAAGTATTCGAGGAGGCAATGAACAATATCATGCCCGCCCTTGAAGTAAAAGCAAGACGTATCGGTGGTGCCACATACCAGGTTCCTATCGAGGTCCGTCCGGATCGTCGTCAGGCACTTGCTCTTCGCTGGATGACCATGTTTTCACGTAAGAGAGGCGAGAAGACAATGGAAGAACGTCTTGCCGGAGAGATCATGGATGCAGCCAACAATACAGGCGCATCTGTTAAGAGAAAAGAAGATATGCACAAGATGGCGGAAGCAAACAGAGCTTTTGCCCATTACAGATTCTAGTAGGAGGAGAAAATCTTGGCTGGAAGAGATTACCCATTGGAGAGAACCAGGAATATCGGTATCATGGCTCATATCGATGCGGGTAAGACCACAACGACAGAGCGTATACTGTATTACACCGGTATCAATCATAAGATAGGTGAGACTCATGATGGTACTGCTACCATGGACTGGATGGAGCAGGAACAGGAAAGAGGTATCACCATCACTTCCGCAGCTACAACCTGCCACTGGACATTGCAGGATCACTGCAAGCCGAAGGCCGGTGCTCTTGAGCACCGTATCAATATCATTGATACCCCGGGCCACGTTGATTTTACGGTCGAAGTTGAAAGGTCGCTCCGCGTCCTTGACGGTGCCGTCGGCGTGTTCTGTGCAAAGGGCGGTGTTGAGCCCCAGTCGGAGAACGTATGGCGTCAGGCCGACACATACAATGTTCCCCGTATGGCTTTCATCAACAAGATGGATATTCTGGGCGCAGATTTTTATGCGGCTGTGGATCAGATCAGGAATCGTTTGGGTAAGAATGCCATCGTCATTCAGCTGCCTATAGGCAAGGAAGATTCATTCAAGGGAATAATCGACCTTTTTGAGATGAAGGCATATATCTATAACGATGACAAGGGAGAGGATATCTCTATAGTTGATATCCCCGATGATATGAAGGATGAGGCCGATATGTATCACGAAGAGCTCGTGGAAAAGTGTGCCGAGCTCGATGATGACGTGATGATGGCCTATCTGGAGGATCCCGACAGCGTTACCGTTGATGACCTCAAGAAGGCGCTTCGCAAGGGTACGTGTGAATGTACTGCAGTTCCCGTTTGCTGCGGAACCGCATACAGGAACAAAGGTGTCCAGAAACTTCTTGATGCTGTCATTGAGTACATGCCGTCGCCTCTTGATATTCCCGCGATAAAGGGTGTTGACCTTGAAGGAAACGAGACGGAAAGACATTCTTCCGATGAAGAGCCTTTCTCGGCACTCGCATTCAAGATTATGTCGGATCCTTTTGTAGGAAAGCTTGCATTCTTCAGAGTATATTCCGGTACGATGAACTCCGGTTCGTACGTGCTTAATGCAACAAAAGGCAAGAAGGAGCGTGTAGGTCGTATCCTTCAGATGCATGCCAATAAGAGGGAAGAGCTTGAGAAGGTATACTCCGGTGATATCGCCGCAGCAGTCGGATTCAAGCTTACAACCACAGGTGATACCATCTGTGACGAGCAGCATCCTGTTATCCTTGAGTCCATGGAGTTCCCCGAGCCCGTTATCGAGCTTGCGATCGAACCCAAGACAAAGGCAGGGCAGGGTAAGCTCGGTGAGTCCCTTGCAAAGCTTGCTGAAGAAGACCCGACCTTCCGTGCCCATACCGATCCCGAGACCGGACAGACCATCATCGCCGGCATGGGTGAGCTTCACCTTGAGATCATCGTCGACAGACTCCTTCGTGAGTTCAAGGTTGAGGCAAATGTAGGTGCGCCCCAGGTTGCTTACAAAGAGGCTATCACGAAGCCTGTTGATATCGAGAGCAAATATGCGAAGCAGTCAGGCGGACGCGGTCAGTATGGTCACTGTAAGGTACGCTTTGAGCCGATGGATGCCAACGGAGAAGAACTGTTCAAGTTTGATTCCGAGGTTGTCGGCGGAGCGATCCCGAAGGAGTACATCCCCGCAGTCGGAGAGGGTATCGAGGAGGCTACAAAGGCTGGTCTTCTCGGAGGATTCCCGGTTGTCGGTGTTCATGCGACTGTTTATGACGGCTCATACCATGAAGTCGACTCATCCGAGATGGCATTCCACATTGCAGGTTCACTTGCATTCAAGGATGCCATGGCAAAGGCCGGTGAGGTGCTTCTTGAGCCTATCATGAAGGTTGAGGTGACAATGCCCGAGGAATACATGGGTGATGTTATCGGCGATATCAATTCACGACGCGGCCGCATAGAAGGTATGGACGATGTCGGAAACGGCAAGATCGTACGCGGATATGTCCCGCTTTCGGAAATGTTCGGTTATGCGACAGACCTTCGTTCCAAGACGCAGGGACGCGGTAACTACTCGATGTTCTTTGAGAAGTATGAACCTGTTCCCAAGTCAGTTCAGGAAAAGGTACTGGCTAAACCAAAAAATCCTTGATAATAAAGGGAAAATGAAATATAATCTTTGTTAACCGAGCGTAAAGCTCATGAGAAGCGATTTTTAAGGAGGAGAAATAAAAATGGCAAAAGAGAAATTTGACAGAAGTAAGACCCATTGTAATATCGGTACAATCGGTCACGTCGATCATGGTAAAACAACTCTTACCGCAGCTATCACAAAGGTTCTTGCCGAGAGAGTTGCAGGTAACGTTAAGGTAGATTTCGAGAACATCGATAAGGCTCCTGAAGAGAGAGAACGTGGTATCACTATCTCAACAGCTCACGTTGAGTATTCAACAGAGAAGAGACACTATGCACACGTTGACTGCCCCGGCCATGCTGA
Source organism: Lachnospiraceae bacterium (assembly GCA_017526745.1). Classification (GTDB taxonomy): domain Bacteria; phylum Bacillota; class Clostridia; order Lachnospirales; family Lachnospiraceae; genus UBA2868. The sequence goes on from JAFXQX010000012.1 coordinate 88,063, forward strand.
CTACGTTAAGAACATGATCACAGGTGCAGCTCAGATGGATGGTGCTATCCTCGTTGTTGCAGCAACAGACGGTGTTATGGCTCAGACCAAGGAGCACATCCTCCTGTCACGTCAGGTTGGTGTTCCTTACATCGTAGTATTCCTTAACAAGTGTGATATGGTAGACGATCCCGAGCTTATCGAGCTCGTTGAGATGGAAGTTACCGAGCAGCTTGAAGAGTATGGATTCAAGGATTGTCCTATCATCAAGGGTTCAGCTCTTAAGGCTCTTGAAGATCCCAACGGAGAATGGGGCGACAAGATCATGGAGCTTATGGATACAGTTGATTCATACATTCCTGATCCTCAGCGTGATACAGATAAGCCTTTCCTTATGCCTGTCGAGGACGTATTCACAATCACAGGTCGTGGTACTGTTGCTACAGGTAGAGTTGAGCGTGGTACACTTCATATGTCTGACGAAGTTGAGATCATCGGTATCAAGGAAGAGACTCAGAAGTCTGTTGTAACAGGTATCGAGATGTTCAGAAAGCTTCTTGACGAAGCACAGGCAGGTGATAACATCGGTATCCTTCTTCGTGGTATCAACAGAACAGATATCGAGCGTGGACAGGTTGTAGCTAAGCCCGGTTCGGTTAAGTGCCACAAGAAGTTCACCGCTCAGGTTTACGTTCTTACAAAGGACGAGGGTGGACGTCATACACCTTTCTTCAACAACTATCGTCCTCAGTTCTACTTCAGAACAACAGACGTTACAGGTGTTTGCGAACTTCCCGCAGGTACAGAGATGTGCATGCCCGGTGATAACATCGAGATGACGATCGAACTGATCCATCCCGTAGCATGTGAGCAGGGTCTTACATTCGCTATCCGTGAAGGTGGACGTACAGTAGGCTCAGGAAGAGTTGCTTCCATCATCGAGTAATCTACGCGAAAGCAATGAGATAAGCGCCAAAAAGGCGATAAGAATAGGGACTTCAAGTTTACTTGCAAGTCCCTATTTTATTGCCGGATCACTTACCGGAACAGCGCACTCATAGCAGTAATCTTCAGACTTGTAGTGTGCGCCGGCATAAGCGCCGACGTGCATTATGAATCTCGCAGGTCCGGATGGCGACAGCTTTCGCTTGTCGACTTCATCCCATAAGATCTCCCACAGTACCGGAAAAACGGAGTAATCCCCAAATCCGACGATGGAGAAGCATTGCACTTCATCAAATCTTCTGATCTGAGAGCTTGGAGTAGTATTGGGAATGACAGGGATGCATAATGTATAATGTATCACGGAGACCGAACTGTCTGTCCATGCGTCCGGATCATCGAATATTCCGAACAAAGGCTCGCTGCCGAGCAGCTGATAGCAATTTTCCACGCATTTCAAATGGGTCAGATAGTTCAGCTTTGCGGCTTCCTCCGGGGAGTAGGCTATGATATCCTCACAATAACAGGTTACGGCCGGGATCGTTGTATATGATCTTGACAGTTTTTTTTCCTGACTATGACAGAGTTCATATTTGTCAAGAAACCGCTGCATCGCGTTCAACCTTCGGCGCTGTTCTTGCAGAAAATCCTCGCTGTTAACCCGTTCGTGGTAAACATCCACTATTTCCTTCTTTGATAATCCTATCCCCTGCAATCTTTGAAACTGTCCGACAGCAGTAATATTCTGCAGATCGTAATAGCGGTAACCGGTGTCGGGGTTGATGCGGTAGGGCTTCAGAAAGCCGATCTCCTCCAATCGGAAGAGAGAGGTCCTGCTGATCCCGCAGGCATGACAGACTTCTGCGCTTGTAAACAGCCTTCTCTTATCCGGGAAAATCATACAAAATCCCTCTCTTTCTCTTGACTTTACCATGGGTGGTAATGATTTAATGATAGTGGATTTTTGTAAGAGAGTCAACAAGTCACATAAATGCGTGATGCAAGAGAATGGACATGAGAGTTAAAAAGAGATTTATTCCGATATTACTGATCATGACCGTATGTGCACAACTGTTTGTCGGATGCGGAAAAGATGACCCGGATTCCGATATGGTGGGTGATCTGGAAGGTTATACAGACGAAGAATGGTATGATGACGAAGAATGGTATGATGATGAGGAGGAATGGTACGAAGACGAGGGGGACGATCACGATGAAGAGATCGATCTGAGGGAAGAACTGACTGACGAGACATTGAATAGAGCCCTTTCAGGTGAAGGGATAGTTACATCGTTTATAAGCGAACAATTTTACGATGGGACGATAAACAGCAGTGAGGATGCACTTGAAGCGGTGTACAGCGTTACAGACCGGATCGGAGGAGATAAAACCACGGAATTTGTTCTTGACGCAGTTGATTCCACTGAGGATGGGATTGATTTCTACACATTCAGACAGGCGGTCGGTACGGTTTCGGTCTATGGTGCTTCGGCAAAGCTGATCACGGACAGAAATAAAAAGGCTATAGGCCTTGTCAGCGCCATTCTGCCGGATCTTCAGGCTCCTCCTGAGAATATATGGTCGATAACCGGACCGGAGGCAGAAGAGATCGTAAAAGAAGAGTGCGGTGATACCAATGTCAGGATTTATTCAAAAGCAACCGGGCAGACCCTTATCCCACTTGTTGAGGGAAATGAACAGAAAGTGTATGTCTGGGTTGTATACACTGACAATAAGGATGCTTCAGATGCAAAGAACAAGGTGGATGCTGCATACATTGCACATTATGTCAGTTGCGACGGGGAGTATCTCAGCAGTATCCCCGTATCGGATGTTGGGAACGAAGAGGCTCTATCGGGGAGTGTCGCCGCATTTGCTTTCAAGGACATGGAAAGCGACGAGTGGAGCGGAACAGTAAAAACATTTGCCGGAAAGAAAAAGACAATTGAGATACCGATAATGGTGGATCCCAAGACGGGTGAGCAGTATCTGGGAGATAAAAACAGAAAGATCCTTTGCGGCATGCAGCCTGATTTTGAATATGAAGACACACTGACACCGTGTGTTTCTGAAAACGGCAAATGGGATGATGAATACATAATTACATATTACAACTTCATTCAGATATATGACCTGTACGAAACAACCGGATGGGTAGGCCCGGACGGTGCAAAAACCCCTTCGCTTCTGCTTATGGGAGCTGAGAATGAAGAGGGATCACCGCTTGAAAATGCGTGCTATTCAGGTAAAAAGCAGGGGTTCCAGGTTTTTGAATTTGATTCTGCCTCTCCATATGGCGAGTGTACGGATATTATGGGGCATGAGTTTACACATTGTGTAACGGGTACACTTATGACCGCAAATCTTTATCTGAACGATTACGGTGCCATTAATGAGGCAATGAGTGACATTCTTGGAAATCTTGCGGCCATTATGGTTGATGAAGAGGATGAGCCGTATGTTATCGGGGAGAAAATGCCGGAAGGCGCTGTCCGATCGATGAAGGATCCGAACTCTCATGAACAACCCGGTTTTGTGGGGGATATATATTTTGCCCCTGCAGTTGTTGTCGGAAATGACTATAACGATAACGGAGGAGTTCATACCAATTCATCTCTATTAAACTATATTTCATATAAGCTGAATCAGGCGGGAATGGAACCGGAGGACGAATTCTATTATTGGATGAATGTAGCAAGGGCTATGACATCCCGGACGGATTATAAACAAATGGCGAGACTTCTTCCATGGGTCATGACTACCTTCGGTGAAAACGACTATGTGGCCGCAGTAGAAGATGCCATAACCCAAACGGGTATTGATGAAATGGTCTTCCCGGATGAACCTCCGGCAGGACTTGCCAGGGTCAGCTTTGATATGCCGGGATCTGATGAACTGTCGGATAAAAAAGTGTTCGTTTCATTCGAGGAATTTGACTCGGAAATGACATTTATGAGCTGGCCGGGCGCAGGAACGGAACAGGTGAACGCAACTCTTCCAAAGGGTAAATACCTGATATTTATTACAGTCAATGATCAGGAAACCGGAGAAACTACCATTACAGTTTATGATGGTGGTGAGTGGAAAACAATGGGAGAAGAGGATTTTGATGTATGGATGCAAGAGGATTGCAGCATGGAAAGCTTTTTGAACGTAACTGCCGGGGATGTCATCGATCTTGAGGAAGTGGAAATTAAATAGTAGATCATGTGCCCTGATAGGGAATAATTAAATCAGCAGATAGGAGGATAATGAAGTGAAAAAGAAGATCAGAAGGATGATGGTGTTCATATTTGCACTGACACTATGCGCAGACATTATGACAGGATGCGGCAAAAAAGAGGAACCTGTTGCCGAATTACCGGAGGAAGCGGAAGAGTATTACGATGATGAGGGGTTCGAGGAGTATGAAGATTACGAAGACATTGAAGAAGAACCCGAGGAGTATGAGGAAGAAGAATCCGAGCCCGAAGAGGATGCGAAGGATTCCGGAAGCCTGAGCAACGATGAGATAGTTGAACTGGCAAAAAAACACAGCGGAGCTCCGGTTGCTGAACTTGATCAGATAATGGATAACGGAAATCTGTATATTCATTTATATGAGGATATGGATGATCACACAGCGACGATCGACTGGTATGAGATAGATCCCAAGACTCTTAAAGGTACAAACTTCGAAGGCGAAGAGGTAGATCTTACGAAAGCAGGTGCTTCGAAGGCAGATGCTTCTGATGCTGAAGGCGATGAGGGAGAAGGAGTAGCTATAGCAGACGGAGAATATGTTACCGATGAAGAGTATAAAGGGGAATTGTCTGCTGACGGAAAAACCATGACGATCACGACAGCTCTTTCTGAATTCGTGAACAGCCCGAAGCCCTCCTATCCGAAGCAGACATATGTAATCACGGTGGCAGATTCGTGCAAATGTGTCGAATATCAGGAGGATGTAACTACGAGTTCGTTTTTTGACAAAATGGATCTTATCAATGATTTTCTGAAGGGACAGAGCGGCCTTCCGATCACTTTGAAGTTTAAAAACAATGAACTTGTAGAGATCATGTTTTCTTCATAAACGTTACAGGTAATAATGACCGAAAGGGAGCACTGATATGTTCAAAAGATCAACTTCCGTATTATTGTCTTTAATAGTATGTTTATTTACATCAGCGTGTTCTGTTACTGTAACAGATGATGTGATAAAGACATCTCCTGAGTCGGAGGCTGCGAAAAGCTCTGATACGGAAGTGATCTTTGAAGAGACAGATATTCCGGATTCTGACTGGCAGCTTGACGTTACATTTCCCGATTGGAGGGGTGATGTCAGTTCGACATATCCGATCAATAACTGCGTTGGTTTTTCCGGATACAGCGGGCAGGGCCGGATCTATCTTGAATGTGATGAGGATGTTTCAGGATTTGAGCTGTTCGTAAACGGCAAAAAGATTGATGTATCCTCTGCCGCTGCCGGGAAGTCATATCTTGCGGATGTATCAGATGTCACGGTAAACGGTATCAATACCGTACAGGTAAGTGCGCTTGAGAAAGGAACTGTAAGGGTATGTATACCTTACCCTGTTGTTATTCCGGGGACTCCTGAAGAAGTCGGTATAGATGCCGGTGCTTTTGAACTAATCGACAGGATAATATCCGCTGATATTGAGAACGGTTTTTCTTCTGCGCAACTGGCGGTCATAAAGGACGGAAGACTGGTATATGAGAATTCATGGGGTAATGTAAAGACTTATGATGAAAACAAAGATCCGTCAGAAGGTGCTCCGGTAACTGCCGGCACCATGTATGACCTGGCCTCCAATACCAAGATGTACAGTGTGAATTATGCGCTGCAGTATCTGCTGACAAAAGGAGAGATCGATCTTGGCAGCAGGGTAGTGGATATCATGGGAAGTTCTTTTGCCGATGATACGATAAAGATCGATTATGAGGGATATGATGAGGTATCTCTTGATACGAATAAAAAATGGAAAGAAGAACTGACGATAAGGGACCTTTTAAGGCATCAGGGAGGCTTTCCCCCGGGACCTCACTATTATAATGACAGGTATGATCACGCCACGCAGGACTTTGACTCTGATAAGGGAAATGTGATATATGTAGGAACAGCCGGTGATGACAAGACAAGAGAAGACACATGGGATGCCTTGTGCCAGACACCGCTCATGTATGAACCCGGAAGCAATACTGTCTATTCCGATGTTGATTACATGATCCTGTGCTACTGCATAGAGAAGATAACCGGAAAGGGACTTGATGAATACCTCTCGGAAGTATTCTTTGATCCGATGGAGCTTGAGCATATAACTTATAATCCATTGGAGAACGGTTTTTTGGCAGATGACTGTGCAGCTACCGAGCTTATGGGAAACACAAGGGACGGAAGGCTTCATTATTCGGGGATCCGCAAGAATACACTTCAGGGTGAAGTACATGATCCGAACGCATATTACTGCATGGCAGGTGTGTCCGGACATGCCGGTCTTTTCAGCAGTGCTACGGATCTTGCCAAGCTTGGATCTGTCATGCTGACGGGAGGCTATGGCGATAAGAAGTATTTTTCACGGGATGTTATAGATCTGTTTACGGCACCCAAGAGTGAGGCTTACCCCAATTTCGGTCTGGGATGGTGGAGAGAGGCTGATCACAGGAGAGACTGGTACTTCGGCTCCATAACGGATTCCGGTGCATTTGGACATCAGGGATTTTCAGGTACTTTGTCCGTGATAGATCCGGATAATGATCTTGTGGTCGTTCTTCTTACGAACAAGATACATACACCGATGATGGAAAATGATGAAACGCTTGGCAAGTGGTACGGCAACTTCTATACGACGGCATCTCTCGGGTTTGCGCCGCAGATCATCAAAATGGGAATGGCGGAAGCTGTTGATGAAAGCGTATGGAGCGCATTGGTATCCGATATGGCTGCCGATGCAAAAAGACAGCTTGATAATGAAGGCATAACGGATGAGGATCACCCGCGGATGAAAGCTTACAAGGCACTGCTGTCTGTCTCGGATCTATACAGGGATAGTGATTAAAACGGGAAAATACATGTGTGGTATTTTTCCGACAAATATGTATATTAAACATAAGGCATTTTTATAAGGAGACATAGTGTGAAACAGGTAAAAATGTTGATCAGATATGGATTAATAAGTTTGTTGGGTCTGTTGATGTGCATAATCTTTTCCGTAAATGTTTATGCGGCAGGATCTTATGTGCATGATCCGATGGCTAATCCGAGTGCGGCCAAGGACATCGTTGTCGATCCAAGTGCCGTGTACGGATATGCACCGAGTCCGTCCTCAGCACGCCTGAAGGATTATGCTGAATATGACTGGTCTGACCCCGAACTTGTTAAACAACATATATAGAGCGGTTTATACTGCCGGATCACTTATCGGAACAACGCACTCATAGCAGTAATCTTCAGGCTTGTAATGTGCACCTGTATATGCGCCGACATGCATAACTACCCTTGGGGGTCCGGAAGGTGTAAGCTTTCTTTCACTCATCTCTTTATGGAAGGTTTCGATATTCATGGGTACAACCGAATAATCTCCGAATATGATGCGGGAGAAGACCCGAGTTTCCGGGAAAATGCGGATATCGGGTCCGGGAGTCGTATCGGGTGATATGGGGATGCATATGGTGTAATGAATGCCGGAAACAGCCAGGTCTTCCCAGACAGCACCGTTATCGATAACAGCAAACACAGGCTCGCTGCCAAGCAGCCTGAATCCCTCCTGCACGCATTTCTCATGCGTAAGATAGTTGTGCTTTACCGCTTCCGGTATGGAATAAGCGATATGGTCTGAACAGTAACAGGTCACGGCGGGAAGTGTTATGACTGCTCCGGAACGAACCTGGTCATGGTTATGACGAACCTCGTATTCATCCAGGAAGCGTTGCATCATATTCAGCTTTTGACGTTGTGTTTTCAAAAACTTCTCACTGTCAATCCGTTCCAGATAAACATCCACGATCTCCTTTTTGGACAGACCTATCTCCTGCATCTTCTGAAACTGTCCGACAGCCGTAATATTCTGCAGGTCATAATAGCGGTAGCCGGTGTCGGGATTGACGCTGTATGGCGTAAGAAAACCGATCTCCTCCAACCGGAAGAGAGATGTCCTGCTGATCCCGCAGGCGCGACACACCTGCGCGCTTGTAAACAATCTTCTCTGTTCCGTAAAAATCATAAAAAAATCCCCTCACGCTCTCGACTTTACCATGGGTGGTAATGATTTAATAATAATGGTTTTTTATGTTCAGGTCAACTGATCCCGGCAAGGAGACAAGGAGCGAAAATGGAAGGAAGATCGATATTTGAAAGAAGAGTCTGGAGCGGGTGACATCTCCCGAGCAGGAAATCATACCGCCTTTTGTTCGCAGACTCCTACAGCGTGCGCTTAACGGGGAGGATCTGTCTAAGACACAGGGTATGGACCAGTCTCGAAAGATACGTCAGATCACTCGCTAATAGCGCCTATTATGCGAAGAGAATATTGCAAAAAGAGGTGCTTGGGATATAATATCAATACCCGGAGCAGGAAAACCTGCCTCCGAGTATTTTTCTCGGGAGAAATATTTCGTATAAGTTGATTTTTTTGAGTATATATGAATCAGATCTTTATATTTAACAGCATAATGCTCGGCACAGGTCTTGCCATGGATGCATTTTCCGTCTCGGTTGCAAACGGACTGGCCGAGCCGGGAATGAGAAAGAGACGGATGTGCGCCATAGCCGGAGTGTTTGCCGGATTCCAGGCTCTTATGCCGATGACCGGGTGGATATGTGTTCATACCATTGTCCTTTATTTTAAGGCATTTGAAAAGGCAATACCGTATATCGCGCTCATCCTCCTTGCGTTTATCGGCATCAAGATGATCATAGAAGGAGTAAGGGGCGGGAATGACGATGAGATCAGTAAGATCGGAAAGTCCACGCTTCTCATTCAGGGAGTTGCCACATCCATTGATGCCCTTTCCGTGGGGTTTGCGATCGCGGACTATGATCTTACAATGGCACTTATCTGTGCTGCGATCATAGCTACCGTCACGTTTATTATATGCATGCTCGGTCTTGTCATAGGAAGACGGTTCGGTACAAAACTGTCGGGCAAGGCAGAGATCATCGGAGGGATCATTCTGATCCTGATCGGCCTTGAGATATTTTTTACCGGTATTTTTTAAATTTGCTGTTAAGTATCTGTTAGTTTTATCCGATATAATAGTTACGAATAGGTGTGGTCTCGAATGGAGTCGGGATCCGTAAACGGGGATCCGTTCCCTATAATTCAAGGAAGAAGGTGTAATCGTGACAAATTCTATTTACGGTGTCGGCGGCACTTCGTCGCCTCTTAGCGCATATTCTGCGCAGCAGTCAGCCAAAAAGGATAAAATCGCAAAACAGCCATCGGCGGTTGAAACAAAGGCATGGAAAAGCGTTTCACCCGAAAGCTCTCTGGTTCCGACCGAAAAGGCAGGATACGGGGCAACAGTCGGTGATGTAAACCTTTCGGACAAGGCAAAGGATTATTATGCCAAACTTAAGGAAAAGTTCGGCAATGTTGATTTTTTGCTCGTAAGTAAGGATATGAAGGAACAGGTTGAAGCAAATGCAAGCCGATACGGCAGTGCAGCCAGACCTATTGTACTTATCGATGACGAGAAGATCGAGAGGATGGCAAACGATCCCGCTTATGCGAAGAAGTTTGAGGGTATCATACAGTCATCACTCGATAAGCTTGAAGCAGCAAGGAATTCTCTTGCGGCAAGCGGTGCTACCGTTAAGAATTTCGGGATGTCGGTAGGAGCGGACGGCAAGACATCGTTCTTTGCCGTGATCGAAAAGGCCGGGGAAGCCGCCAATAAGATAAGAGAAAAGAATATAGCGAAACATAAAGCCGAGAAGGCTGAAGAAAAGAAAAAGACAGAAAAGAAAGAAGCAAAAGAAAGACTTGAGAAGATCGCAGAGGATGATACGGAATATATAGAGTTTTCTTCGGAATCCCTGGAGGATCTGATCGACAAAGTCAGCAGATATGCATTTAACACTTCGGCAAGCGCACTCGAGGTGCAGGAAGGTCTCGGACAGTCCATAGATTTCAAGGGGTGATGGACATGATGTGGATGGATAACAGGCTTATAAATTCATCTTACATGCAAAAGAAGTCTGTTACTGTGCCGAGAAATGTCAGTCAGGTCATTTCGGGTTTTGAAGCAACGGACAGGTCAGGTAAACCGAAAACCGACGTGTCAGCTATGCGCCGGGCGTTAAGGAATGCCGGAACGCAGTCTTCGCCTCAGGCTCCGCCCTCTGTCATCGACGGCATGAAGCTTTACTCGATGGCGCTCAAAAAGGCACGTCAGACCTCAAAGAACACTGATCTTGAGAAGAAGAAACTGAAATACAGTTTTAAAAAGATCTCCTCTAAGATCATAAGCAGCAAAACCTCGACATCGGCAAGAGAAGCGGTGTCGCAGGCAAAGCGTGAGGTGGAAAAGCTCAAGAAGGCGGCACGTACGGGAAAATACGATCCCGAAGAGATCCAGGCGGCACTTGACCATGCAAAAGCTATGGAGCGTATAGCCCGCAAAAAGGTTAAGCATCTCGAGGAAGAGGAGATGGCCAGGAGATGCTCGCAGGGATCGGGTGGTGGCAATACCCCGGCAGTAGATACCGAGGGGCTCGACGATAAGAAGGATCCCGTACGCGAAGAGATCGACGGTATCAGAAAAGAACTGAAGGAAATAGACGATAGAGCCGAAAACGAGGAATACATCGAATCGGAGAATGTCACGAACGAGATGATAGATACGATCACCGACGGCATGGAAGAGATGCTTGATGCGATCGAAGAACTCAATGACCTGCTGAACGAGCTTACCCAAAACGTGACCGATATGGATCCCGAAGATATAAGATCGATGGAGATCAAACACCGCAATAAGGAGATGAAGGAAATAACAAAAGCGGATGCAGAATATCTCAAAGCGATGTTTGAGCATTACGAGCAGATAAAAGCAGACGGAGGAATACCTGTTACATCAGCTCCGGCAGCTGTCGTAGATGTTGCGTTGTAGTTATTCAATCCCCGTCGTGGTAAGGCCCGGGTGCTATGCCCCGGGTCTTATTTTGTGCGAAGCCGGGCCCTGCGAAAGGGTATATTATACAGCATCTTTTGTACAGCAGATGTTGGCAACAGAGCGCTAAACTATTATAATAGTGAATATATGTTCGGAGGTAGATCATGGCTGTAAAATACGATTACCTGATCGTGGGAGCGGGCCTGTACGGGGCGGTTTTCGCACATGAAGCCGTAAAAGCGGGACGAAGCTGTCTTGTTATAGATAAAAGAGACCATATAGGCGGAAATATATACACCGAAGAGATCGAAGGTATCAATGTTCATAAATACGGTGCACATATATTCCACACGAGCAACAAAGCCGTATGGGCTTTCATGAACGGCTTTGCCGAGTTTAACAGATATACCAATTCGCCGGTTGCGATCTACAAAGACGAACTATATAACCTTCCTTTTAACATGAACACTTTTCATGCGCTCTGGGGTGTTATAACACCGGAAGAGGCAAAGCAGGAGATAGAGAGGCAGAAAATGGAAGCCGCACTTCCGGAGGGAAGGCAGCCGCAGAACATGGCTGAAGCTGCGATCGGACTCGTTGGAAAAGACATCTTTGAAAAACTCGTCAAAGGATATACTGCCAAGCAGTGGGGAAGATGTGCCGAAGAACTTCCTCCCTTTATCATCAAAAGACTTCCGGTAAGGTTTACGTATGACAACAACTACTTCAATGACAGATACCAGGGTATTCCCATAGGCGGGTATACCCGGATCATAGAGAAGATGCTTGAAGGTTGTGATGTACGCCTGTCATCTGATTTTTTCGCGGACCGAAAAGAGCTGTGCGCACTGGCGGATACCGTAGTATTTACGGGAATGATCGACGAGTATTATGATTACCGTTTCGGGGAACTTGAGTACAGGAGCTTAAGGTTTGAGAACAAAGTGCTTGATACTCAAAATTTCCAGGGAAATGCGGTCGTAAACTATACCGAATACGAGATCCCCTACACCAGGATCATAGAGCATAAGCATTTTGAATTCGGAGCGCAGGATAAAACGGTTATCACGTATGAATATCCCATGGCATGGAAGAAGGGTGACGAGCCGTACTATCCGCTCAATGACGACAGGAACAATAGACTGTACGAACAGTATCGGGCACTTGCGGACAAAGAGAAGAATCTGATCTTCGGAGGCCGCCTCGGCCGGTACAGATACTATGACATGCACCAGGTGGTCGCCTGTGCCCTCGAGGACTCTTTACAAGCACTGAAAGGCTGATATATGTCATTTGTACATCTTCATACCCATACGGAGTATTCTCTCCTGGACGGGTCCAACAAGATAAAAGAATATGTGCGGTATGTCAAGGAACTTGGCATGAATGCGGCAGCTATCACCGATCACGGCGTTATGTACGGCGTTATTGATTTTTACCGTTTTGCAAAGGAAAACGGCATCAAGCCCATCATCGGCTGTGAGGTGTATGTTGCGCCCAATTCCCGCTTTGACAGGGAACAGACCGGGGGTGAGGACAGGTACTACCACCTGATCCTTCTTGCCGAGAACAATACAGGCTACCGGAACCTTATGAAGATCGTGAGTGCGGGTTTTACCGAAGGATATTACTATAAACCCCGTATCGACAAAGAGCTCCTTGCAAAATACCACGAGGGACTGATAGCCGCTTCCGCCTGTCTTGCGGGCGAAGTTGCGAGATACATTCAGAAGAATATGTATGAGGAGGCCAAAGAAGCCGCAAGATCATACCTTGAAATATTCGGGAAGGATAACTATTTTCTCGAGCTTCAGGACCATGGCATTCCAGAACAGAAGACAGTCAACCAGGCACTCCTTCGCATCAGCCGTGAACTGGACATCCCGCTTATCGCAACGAATGACGTTCATTATACGTACGCCGATGATGCCAATGCGCATGATCTTCTCCTGTGCATCCAGACAGGCAAGAAGGTTACCGATGAAGACAGGCTCCGCTATGAGGGCGGACAGTTCTATGTAAAATCAGAGGATGAGATGAAAGAACTCTTCCCCTATGCTCCCGAGGCGCTCGAGAATACCCAGAAGATCGCCGACAGGTGCAATGTCGAGATTGAATTCGGAAAATCACGACTCCCTCATTTTGAGGTACCCGAAGGGTATGATTCGTGGACTTACCTTCGCAAGCTCTGTTATGACGGGCTTGAAAAAAGATACAGCGGATACGGGGAGGATATCAGACAGCGCCTTGAGTATGAGCTCGATACGATTAAGACAATGGGATTCGTGGATTATTTCCTTATTGTCTGGGACTTCATCCATTACGCAAAATCAAACGGATTCTATGTCGGACCCGGGCGGGGAAGTGCGGCCGGATCCATTGTTTCATACTGCCTTGAGATAACGAACATAGATCCGATCAGATATCAGCTGCTGTTTGAGAGGTTCCTCAATCCCGAGAGAGTCACCATGCCTGATATCGACGTGGACTTTGACGAGCACCGCCCAGACGTTATCGATTATGTGGTCAATAAATACGGCAAGGACAAGGTCGTCCAGATAGTCACATTCGGAACTCTTAAGGCAAAGGGCGTTGTAAGGGATGTGGGACGTGTACTGGACCTTCCGTATTCCTACTGTGACAATATTGCCAAGGCGATCCCGAATGTTCTGGATATAACGCTTAAGAAAGCTCTTGATATGGGAGGTGACCTGAAGAACATCTATGAATCCGATCCTCAGGCCAAAAACCTCATAGACATGGCGATGAGGCTTGAAGGACTGCCTCGTCATTCTTCCATGCATGCCGCCGGAGTCGTGATCTGTCCCGATTCTGCCGACGAACTGGTACCCCTTGCCAGAGGATCCGACGGAACGATCGTGACGCAGTATGTGGCAACAACACTTGAGGAACTGGGTCTTCTCAAGATGGATTTTTTGGGCCTTGTTACGCTTACCGTTATCAAGGAGGCAATAAGGTATGTCCGCGAGAACACGGGGGAAGTAATAGACGTTGACAGGCTCGATTATAACGATGAAAAAGTATACGACTATATAGGGACCGGCAAGACTGACGGAATATTCCAGCTTGAAAGTTCGGGTATGAAGAACTTTATGAAAGAACTGCGCCCCAAGAACCTTGAGGATGTCATTGCGGGAATATCATTGTACCGTCCGGGGCCCATGGACTTTATCCCGGTATATATAAAAGGCAAGAACTCAAGGGGAGATATATCATATGATACTCCTTTGCTTGAGCCGATACTTGCGCCGACTTACGGCTGTATCGTTTACCAGGAACAGGTAATGCAGATAGTGCGGGATCTGGGAGGATATACCCTCGGAAGGTCAGACCTTGTCCGCCGTGCGATGAGTAAGAAAAAACGTGACGTGATGGAGAAGGAACGCAAGAATTTCGTATACGGCAACAAAGAGGAAAATGTGCCCGGATGCCTTTCCAAAGGCATTTCGGAGTCTGTTGCGAACAAGATATACGACGACATGATGGATTTTGCGGAATATGCCTTTAACAAATCACATGCCGCAGCTTACTCCGTTGTTGCATATCAGACAGCATACCTTAAGTATTATCATCCCGTTGAGTTCATGGCGGCATTGCTTACAAGCGTTATCGACAACTCGGCGAAAGTATCGGAATACATATACTCATGCAAGCTGATGGGCATCCCGATACTTCCTCCGGACATAAACCGCGGAGTGGCGGGATTTTCGGTTGAAAAGGATTCCATACTGTACGGGCTTGCTTCGATCAAAGGTGTCGGCTGGCCGGTGATAGAGGCAGTTGTACGAGAGAGAGAGGCCGGCGGAAACTTTATCGACATTTTTGATTTTCTGTCAAGAATGGAAGGCAGGGAAGTCAATAAAAGGGTTGTTGAAAACTTTATCAAGGCAGGTGCATTCGACTCATTTAAAGGCACCCGCAAACAGCTGATGAGTGTCTATGGGATATTCATGGATGGCGTCTTAAAGGACAGAAAGAAAAACATGGCCGGACAGATGTCATTGTTTGATATTGCCGATGCGGACACAAAAAACGATATGGCTGTCGATTTTCCGGATGTGGGAGAGTTTTCGAAAAACGAACTGCT
The DNA here is from genome assembly GCA_017526745.1 of Lachnospiraceae bacterium. GTDB lineage: Bacteria > Bacillota > Clostridia > Lachnospirales > Lachnospiraceae > UBA2868. Next base: position 103,202 of record JAFXQX010000012.1, read on the forward strand.
CTCATACGAAAAAGAAGTTCTCGGTGTATATGTTTCCGGGCATCCGCTTGAGGAGAACGAAGCGTTATGGCGCAGGCACATCACGAACATGACGACCGATTTTCTCTACAATGAGGAAGAACGGCGCGTCAAGGTCAGTGACGGCGAAAAGGTCGTGATAGGCGGAATAATAGAATCTAAGACCGTCAAGTATACAAGGAACAACAAGATCATGGCATTTCTTACCATAGAGGATCTTGTCGGAACCGTTGAGGTCATTGTATGGCCCGATGATTACGAAAAGAACTCCGCATCGCTTACGGAAGAATCAAAAGTGTTCATCGAGGGGCGTGTTTCGGCCGAAGAAGACAAGGATGCCAAGGTGATCTGCAACAGGATCATCCCTTTTGATGATATCCCCAAGAAACTGTGGATCAAGTTCGCGGCAAAAGAAGACTATACACAAAATGAGGACAGACTGAATAAAATAATTGCGGATTCTGATGGTAAGGATATAATTGTAATATACGTTGAGAGCACAAAAGAAAAGAAAGAGTATTCAAGAAACAGAGGAGTGCTGGCAAACGAGGAACTGATATCAAGACTCTCATCAGCGTTCGGAAGCGAGAACGTGAGACTGACATAAGACTATTTCGCTCTAAGGAGACATGAACATGGCAAAAGAGATTCGTACGATCGGTGTGCTTACAAGCGGAGGAGATGCTCCGGGTATGAATGCGGCCATAAGAGCCGTTGTCCGCAAAGCCATTGCGTCAGGCATGAAGGTAATGGGCATTGAAAAAGGTTACAGGGGACTTCTCGACGAGGAGATATATGAGATGTCACCAAGGGATGTATCCGATTCCATTCAGAGAGGCGGAACCATTCTGCGTACCGCAAGGTGTGAGGAGTTCCTTACTGAAGAGGGACAGAAGGCAGGAGCAAGAGCCTGCAAGAAGCACGGGATTGACGGACTGGTTGCGATAGGGGGAGACGGGACTTACCGCGGAGCACAGAAGCTTGCGGCTCTCGGTATCAATACGATCGGCGTCCCCGCTACCATTGACCTTGACATATCGTCGACCGACTATACGATAGGTTTTGATACAGCTGTTAATACCGCAATGCAGGCGATAGATAAGGTAAGGGATACGTCATCTTCCCACGAGAGATGTTCGATAATCGAAGTTATGGGAAGGAATGCCGGATATATAGCCCTCTGGTGCGGTGTTGCAAACGGAGCGGAGGACATCCTTATACCCGAGAAATATGCTTATGAAGAGCAGGAGATAATCAACAATATAATCAACAACCGCAAGAAAGGAAAGACACACCATATCATCATTAATGCGGAAGGTATCGGCCATTCGACCTCAATGGCACGAAGGATAGAGGCTGCAACAGGACTCGAGACAAGGGCTACGATACTCGGGCATATGCAGCGCGGAGGATCACCCACATGCCGTGACAGATATTATGCGTCAATGATGGGTGCATATGCTGTCGACCTGCTTTGCGACGGTCAGAGTAACCGTGTTGTATGCGTCAGAAACGGCGAATGGTGTGATTATGATATAGATGAGGCACTTGCCATGGAGAAGCATATCTCCGAGTACGAGTATCAGGTCAGCAGGGCCCTGGCTATATAAACAGGGAACGGTATGATAACGAGCACATCCAACGAGAGAATAAAGTATGTGACATCTGTCGTTAAAAACACAAAAGCCCGCCGCAAGGAGGGCGTTTTTGTGGTAGAGGGTGAAAAGATGGTACAGGAGATACCTTCGGGGATCCTTCTGGAGTGTTTTGTTTCGGAAGACTTTACACCGTCCGCAGGGTTTGATCCGGCCGGATCCTTAGGACAGGAGCCTGTGGTAGTATCTGCCGGCGTTTTCAAAAAGATGTCTGACACGACGACTCCTCAGGGAATACTGTGTCTTTGCAGGCAGGACAGACTGACACTGAGCGATCTTCTCTCCCAAAGAGATAAGGGAGGATTGAAGTTGCTTATACTTGAGGGGATCCAGGACCCCGGAAATCTCGGGACGATGATAAGGACCGCGGAAGGAGCAGGCTTTGATGCGGTCATAGCGGATGAGAATACGGTAGATGTTTATAATCCGAAGACCATCCGGTCTACGATGGGTTCACTTTTCAGGGTTCCGGTGATAACCGTTCCGGATCTTTACGGTGCCGTAAGTGATCTTAAAAGATCATCGGTTACGGTTTATGCCGCCGCCCTTGATGCGATGGCGGATTTTCGGGAAGAAGAGTACGGTATGCGTCTTGCGTTTCTTATAGGAAATGAGGGGAACGGCCTTTCCGCCGGGATGATAGATGCGGCGGATAGGACCGTAAAGATCCCGATGAAAGGAAAACTTGAATCATTGAATGCTGCGGTTGCAGCTGCGATTCTGATGTACAGCGTTTAAGGAGGCTACTATGAAACTTGCAGTGATCGGACTTGGCAATATGGCAACGGCGATGATCTCCGGGATCATCAGGGCAAAGCTTGTCGCACCTTCCGATATTTACGGGTCGGACGTGAACCCTTCCCAGACCCAAAAGGCTCAAACGGATCTGAAGATCAATACATGTGCGACAAATGAGGAAGCCGTAAAAGGGAGCGATTATGTTATCATAGCCGTTAAACCTCAGGTTTATGAGTCTGTTCTTCCCGAGATCAGGGCATGTCTTAATGACGCTCAGACAGTCATTTCGATAGCACCGGGAAAGACACTGTCTTATCTTGAGGACAAACTCGGAACAAATGCGTCGATCGTACGTATCATGCCCAACACGCCGGCGCTTGTGGGAGAAGGATGCACAGGTGTGTGCAGGAATGCGAATGTCTCTGATGAGGGCTTTACATTTGTTATGAAGCTGCTTTCGTCGTTCGGAAAGGCTTTTGAAGTGGCGGAGCATGCCATGGATGCAGTTGTTGCCGTATCGGGCAGTTCCCCTGCATATGTGTTCATGCTCATAGAAGCGATGGCTGACGGAGCCGTGGCTGAAGGGCTTGACAGGGCAACCGCCGTAAGGATGGCAGCGCAGGCTGTACTCGGAAGTGCAAAGATGGTCCTCGAGACCAGAAAACATCCCGGAGAGCTTAAGGACATGGTCTGCTCTCCTGCGGGAACAACGATCGAGGCAGTTGCGGTGCTTGAAGAGGGCGCATTCAGAGGTACTGTGATGGATGCGATGAGCGCATGTGCCGAAAAATCACGCAAAATTTGACTTATACCGGTAGGTTTGGTATAATTCCAAGGCCGTATGTGTAACAGTTTTGTAACATTTTGGAGGAAGAAATGAGAAAACTTACATGGCCGGCATTGGTGACAGCGTTATTGCTTGTCTTTGTCGGAACATGGGGGAGTACGGTCAAGGCAACGGCAGCCGATGCGAAGATGCGCATCGTGACAGCGGGGGCAGCAAAAGCCGTTACTGTTGACAGAACAAAAAGTGTTGCATCGAACAATACACTGAATATCGAGATCGTTAAGGACACAGCGGCGACAAAGAAGGGAGAAGTCGCAGGTATTCCTTACGATAAACTGGTGATGGCCGACGTTGATGAGGCTGTCAATGTCAGGGACAGTGCATCCGAAGACGGTAAGCTTATCGGTAAATTCTTCAAGGAGTGCGGAGGAGAGATACTCGAAAAGGGCGACGGATGGACAAAGGTCAAAACAGGTGATCTTACAGGCTGGATCAAGAACGATTTCCTTCTGTTTGGTGATAAGGCAGCAGAGCTCGCCGAGAAGGTTGTTGAGAAGACGGCTACATGTACTACAGATTGTCTTCGTGTACGTAAGACTGCTGATCCTGACGGAACGGTCCTCGATCTTCTTGCCAACGGAGACCAGATGGCAGTCCTCGGACAGGATGGCGAATGGACCAAGGTTGAGTTCTCCGATGGTGAAGAGGGCTACGTATCTTCTGAATTTGTGAAGGTCGCCGATACACTAGGTACCGGTAAGACCATGGAAGTTATAAATGCCGAAGAGGAAGCGGTAAAGAAGGAAAGGGCCAAGGCCGAGGAAGCAGTCAAAAAGGCAGAGGAAGCGTCCAAGAAGGCTGAAGTTGACAAGAACCGCACGACGGAAACAACCAAGACCAATACCGGTGCGGTTGCAGCCGAGGTAAGCGACCAGGTACTGCTTGCGGCGCTGATACAGGCAGAGGGGGGCAACCAGCCTTATGAAGGCCAGGTATCGGTGGGAACGGTCGTGATGAACCGCTTAAAGAGCGGACGATACGGAGGAAGTGTTGCATCCGTAATATATGCAAAAGGACAGTTTGGCCCGGCCGGAAGCGGACAGGTCGCTCAAATCGCGGCAGCAGGCCCCAAGGCATCATGCCTCCAGGCAGCTTCGGATGCGTTAAGCGGAGTCAGCTATATCGGCGGAGCAACCCATTTCAGAAATGTCAGGTCAGGCTATCCCGGAATCGTTATAGGATCTCACGTTTTCTGGTAAAAGGAGCGGATCCGAAAACCCGGATATTGAAAGGATCGATTTAATGAAGAAGATAAAGGTTATGACCGCACTTGTTTGTGCTCTGGCATGCTTAATGGCGACGCCTGTTTGCGCAACTGTTGCGGACTATTATGATCTTGGTTTTGTTAAGTTCAACGGAACATACGTTAACCGCTGGGGAACGCCGATCCCGAACGTTACGGCAAGGGGTATAGATGTTTCTTCATATCAGGAGACTATCGACTGGGCTGCCGTTGCAACCGATGATGTAAGTTTTGCCTTCATCAGATGCGGCACGACCAATACGGGTCCCGATAAGATGTTTGAAACAAATGCGGCAGGAGCTGCTGCGAACGGGATCCCGTTCGGGATATACTATCGTACATATGCTCCGAATGAAGAGATCGCAAAACTTGAAGCACAGTACACTGTTTTGTGCGCTCAGAACACAGGAGCCACACTTCCGCTTGTTATGGATGTGGAAGGAAGCACGCTTGCAGCACTCGGTACAACGCAGCTTCAGAAGAACATCCAGGCTTGGTGTGATGTCGTAAAGGCCGCAGGATACACTCCGATGGTATACACATCCAAGAGCTTTATGAACACTTACATAAAATCGTGCCCGTGTGACAAATGGATCGCCCAGTACGGCGACACCTTCACATATACGGGCGGAGCAAGTTACTGGCAGTGTTCAAGTCACGGATTTGTAAACGGTATCCCCGGACGCGTTGATATAGACTTCAGATTAAACTGATCATATTTCATTCATGATATACTTGCATTGATGTGATGCTTCGTGTATAATTACGTTCGTTGCAGTTGCAGCGGACCATAGGGCTATAGCCAAACGGTAAGGCAGCGGACTCTGACTCCGTCATCTGAAGGTTCGAATCCTTCTAGCCCTGGTCAAAAAAAGGCCATTGTATGATTACATACAGTGGTCTTTTTGTGTTGATTTTACGGCATTTCTCGAGAGTCGATCATAAGAAAATCTTTCATGATCATGTCAGTACAGATCAGTAATCATTTTCTCAATTTCACTCAAAATTAGCATATTTTCCCGAGCAAATTAGCATACGAATTAGCATACGGACAAAAATGAGGTCCAAAAGCGGAAAAAATGGCTCCGAAAATTAGCATACGGAGTCCGGAAAGGCGCATAAATGGGGAAAAGTTTGCGGTTTTTTTACCTGTACGGTAATGAAGCAGAGAAGTTCCAATTCTATAAAATTCCAAAAACACTTATTGTAAATGACTACTTTTCATCGGTATCGACCGATGCAAAGCTCTTATACGCTTTGTTCCTGGACAGGGCTGCACTGTCATGTGCAAACAACTGGATGGACAATGAGGGGTGTGTTTATATCCATTATTCAACTGATGCGATCATGGCTGACATGCACTGTGCCAACGGGAAGGTCGCCAAGCTTAAGAAGGAATTATCAGATATAGGCCTGATAGAGATCAAGAGGATGGGCCAGGGCAGACCGGACCGGATCTATGTAATGAATTTTGAGCCGGTTCTTATTGGAAATCAGGAAGATGTTCAGGAATCGCATTTCCAGAAGTGTGAAAATCGCATTTCTAGAAATGTGAAAACCGAATCTCATGATATGCGAATATCGCACGCTAATAAGACTAATGATAATCAGACTGAGAATAATCATACTGACATCAATCAAACTAAAGAACGATTGTCGAATCGTAAGAACTGGTTTCATCTTTCAAACGAAAGACATTACACGAAAGAAGACTACGAGGCAATGATGCGTTTGGCAATGACCTGATCAGTTGTTTATTTCATATCAGCTTGAAGAGGGAGGTACGAACCGATGAGTGAGAAAAGATATCGAATAGCAGGCAGTGACAGTGACCTGGCCAGGTCATATCCCGATGTGGCAAAAACGCTGTCGATATCCGGAAGGAACATGTCAAATATCTGCTACGGCTGTGTGGCGTTATTTATCAGATGTCTGGGGTTTTGCCCTCAGAGCAGGGAAGAAGTGAAGGAGATGAGTGCCCTGATAAAGACAATAAATGACCACAACGTAAGGCCGTGGTTGATCACATCATCCGGAAGTCTCCCTGTCGGGGGAGAAGAGGGCGCATCAAATGTATTTCCATCATCGGAGGATCCGGTCGTTGGTTGGAGTAATCCGGACATGGAAGAAGAGTTTTATTAAGAAAGAGAGGTATTTGAAATGATCAACACAATTATTGCAGTAGATGCCGGAAAGGCAGAGACAAAAACAGTAGTACTTCATGACAAGAAGGATATCGTCAGGGATCATTTTCCTACGGCGATAGGCACGGCAAACGATGGGAGAGTTGATCTTCTTGATGGCGTTCACACCTTCTCATCAAAGACACTCGGCGAAGCGGGTAAGGAAGTCAGGATCGGTTGCGGAGAGCTTCCGATCAAGTCAGATGATAATTACTCGAAGGATACTGATATCAACAGGTTATGCACCCTGTATGCTATCGCACGAAGTGTTCAGCCCGGTGAGACAGTAAATGTCGTGACCGGGTGTCCGCTCTCAATATACAGCCGTAAGGAAGAAAGAATGGAGTACGGACGAAACATTGTACCAAATGGTAAGGTTGAATGTGCCATTGACGGAAAACCGATCGAGTTTAACATCGACAAACGACTTGTGTGCGCTGAGTCAACCGGGATTCTCACCATGCATCCGGATCTTTTTGCCAAGAAGGAATATGATGCGGCGATCGTTGACATGGGTGGCCTTAACATGAATATCGCTGCTGTCAACAACGCCAATATCATCATTGAATCCTCACACACATCCAGGCATGGCGGCAGGGAACTTGTACGTGAGATAAGAAGGGCTCTTATGGATCACGGGATGGAGATCACGGATACACAGATACTTACCTCGATAACGCGCGGATCCGTAAACTATCATGATGATGACCGAAAGGAAGAATCTAAGGCGATCATCGGTCAGGCGGTATGTTCATTTATTGATGAGATCGAAAAGACTCTTCGTAACAGCTGGAAGAACTTTGATACACTGGAGCTTTTCTTCATCGGTGGAACATCGTTTCTCCTGAAGGATTTCCTTACAGAACGTTTTGGCGAGCATGCTCATTTTGAGAAGGATTTTGAGACGTCACGCTATGCAAATGCTGAAGGTTTTGCACGCAAGATGTATCAGAAGCTCGCTGAAGGATCCGGCACAAAGTGATATGACCACTTCGCCAGGGTCCCTGTGGCCGTAACAGCCGATAACTCAGCAAAAAACGCTTCGTTATCTTCGTTACGACCACGTCTGTAGCTGCCAAGTGGCTGTATCTACCGTTTTTTTTGATTTACATGGCAGCTACAGACAAAACCACTACCATCCCCCGCAAATAAGCGGCAGGATCTCCCTCGGATCTTCGTTGGGGATGGTAGGCAAGTTTCGCATTGTGGCAAGCCACAATGCAAACTTGCCAGTGGGCTTCGCCCCCTTGGAACCCCTTTTTGCACCCCGCCAGGGGATATCAAAGGATGTGATCACAATGCAACGCGCAAACCGCAAACGAAACCGGGCCGTCACCGTACGGATGAACGATCGCGAATATGCCCGCATGCAGAAGAAGATAGCCGAGTCCGGGCTGTCCCAGCAGGCATATATCATAAGTGCGGTCTGCTCGTATCCGATCACATCATCGAATGAGATGGCGGAGCTTAAGAACATAAGCAAGACGTTTTCAGACTTTGAGCGACAGATACGCGGTATGGCGACGAATGTGAATCAGATGGCTCATGTTGCAAACGGTCAGGGGCAGGTAGCGAGTGAGAAGAAACTGGAAGAGTTGGCGGAACAGATCCGCGATTACCGGAGGGAGAGTGAGGCTATATGGCAATCAATAAGGTCGTCAATAACGGGGGCTGTTCACACGGAGCCATGAGAAATGCCATGGAATATGTTCTGCGGGATAACTCGCTTGAGGAAGAGTATGTAGAGATAACCGGGCCGTATAACGGGGAGACTATTAATTATGATGAAGTATACCAGACGTGGCTCGCAGAAAAGAGAATGTGGGATAAAGACTCCGGCAGGATGTACGCCCACAATATCATAAGCTTCCATAAGGATGAACAGATAACACCGGAGCAGGTACTTGAGATCAGTCGCCATTTTGTTGACAGGTTTTTTCCGGACCACCAGAGCTTGATAGCAGTACACCGGGACAGGGAGCATCTGCATTGTCATATCCTGACAAACAGCGTTTCGTATGTTGACGGGCATAAACTTCACCAGACGAAGAAAGATCTTGAGATCCAGAAGGAATTCACGAATGATCTCTGCCGGAACCGGGGATTATCGATCGCCGAGAAAGGACATCACTTTGACGGAAAACCGATCGAACAGGGAGAGATCAGGTCATGGAGTAAAGATAAATACAACCTGCTGATCAATGATACAAAGAACAGTTTTGTTGCAGACTGCGCCCTGGCAATAATGGATGTGATGTCGAACTGTACCTGCAGGGATGAGTTTATCGCCGGTATGGCTGGACATGGGTGGTCAGTACAGTGGGAAGACAATCGGAAACATATCGTATTTGAGAACGAGGACGGTGACAAGGTCCGCGACAGCAGGATCGAGAAAACATTTGAAGGGATGGAAGTAAATAAGGAGGCGCTGATACATGAATTTGAAAGACAGAATGCAATCAGACTCGAGCACTGTGGATTCGAACCGGAACTCGAAGAAGAACGAGAGCCAGAACCGGAACACGGAGATGCAGCAGAAGATATCGAGTCTTTCCTCTCAGGTATCGATGCTGAAGAACAAAGTGCAAGCGCAGAAGCAAGAAATAGTCGAGCTGAACGAGTATATCGTGAAGTTGAGCGAGAGCGACAAGCAATTGAAAGAAGCATACAGCTTGAAATCAGCCGCAGAGGAAGCCATAGCCACGAGCTCGAAATTGGTCTCGGATTATAAAGAGGCACATAAGGAGAGGATGGCTATACTCGATGAACGTGAAGATGCGATAAATAAAAAGGAGGCCAGGGTAAAACAGATAGCAAGTGATCAGGAGGCCGAGATATCCAAGAGAGTCAAAAAGGATGTTTCTAAGATAGAAAGCAGACTCCAAAGAGATTATAACGATAGAAAACAGATTCTGGAAATGTGTGACAAAGAAATGGTAAGAGCGCATCTGGCCGGATATATAACATCGATCGTAGGACTGATCTTTGCAGCGCTAGGCATTCTTGCTTTATCAGAGCCTTACCAGAATGAAGCTGAAGAATTCTTTAAAGAACTGGCAAACATAATATGTCCAATAGCAACCGGTCCATATAAAGCTGCTATATTCTTTGCGGGAAAGATGTTAAGTGAAGCAGCGAATCCTGCCGGTTATTGGATCATAGGAATACTGTTCATGGTCATTTTTTATGGAATACTGATCACCCTGTTTATACTGCTGTGCGTGTTTGTGTATAAAAAGATCAAAGAGTGTATGTGGGATGGAATAACGGTTGCGGTGGTGGAATTTGCGGTGTTAGTTCCGATGTTCTTTGCATCGATTCTCGTAGAATTACCAATAAACCTGTTGCTGTTAAGTTGTATCATATTTATCATATACATGATCATACGTATATACATAGCATGGGACAATGAAGAATCAAAAAAGGAATTTAACAAGTACTTCATATTTCTCGTATTTTTGATAGTCTGCTTATATTCGATAGTATATTTAGTTGGGCATATATGAGAACGAGGGAGATCCGATTATCAACTTCACATTCTTCCGATTAGAAACCTATCAAGTATCCGATTCAAAATTGATATAAAACATAATAAATCCAGAAAAACTATTTGAGTGAGGAGGTTCGATATGATAGACGATAAGGATAGGCCAATATTTGGCAATTTGAGGAAAATGATTGACAGAACTGCAAGAATACAAATATGTGATCATAAGACTGGATTCTACAAAGACTATAAATATATAGAAGATGTATCCCACGATTACGATAATAGATTGGTCTTTGGTATTGGTTTGGTAAACAGTGAGTATAATAATCCTGAAGCATTGAATACGGGAAGATATGCTTATGCTATTGAGATTCGATTGCTATAATTTACTGTTATGATGAGATAGATACTGTCAGGTGGATTGTCCAATAAAGAACGTGGGGAGCTACACTCCCCACACCCCCAGTCTACCGCCCTACACGGCAAGTCGAAAAGAAGACTTGCCGTTTCGGTTGGTAAAAAGGATAGTTGTCCGAATTCGATTCATATTATTACAACGCGTATTCTGCAGATCTTCACTAAGGTGACATTGAAATCATCCCATACATGTGTTTGAAACCGTTGACAATTGTAGTCTACTGATGTAAACTACAGATAGACGACAATAGTAGACTATTTGTTTAGGGAGGGAAAATATGCCTACACCTAGAATTAATAACAGCGAATTCAGGTTTTGCGAGATATTATGGGCAAATGAGCCGATAAGTAGCACGGAACTTGTAAAACTGTGTAAGGATAAGCTCGAATGGAGCAAATCTACCACATATACGATAATTAAACGACTTTCTGAGCGTGGTGTCGTAAAGTTTGAGGATAAAACTGTATCATCTCTTGTCAGCAGGGACGATGCATGCAAAGCAGAGAGCATTTCGGTTGTTGATCGCAACTTTGCTGGTTCACTTCCGGGGTTTGTAGCAACTTTTGTCGGAGGCAGACAGCTTTCCGAAGAGGAACTGGATGAACTACAGGCAATAATAGACGGATGCAGGAAGGGTAAATGATAGGCGGGATCCTTATTCGATATCTCATCAACTCAATATACGGAGGTGTTTTCATTGCCATAGCCATCTTGATCAGACTGGCGGCAAAAGACAGAGTACCAAGAAAATATATTTGTATCTTGTGGCTTATAGTAGCCCTTCGGCTTATTGTTCCGGTATCTGTTGAATCTTCATACGGTGTGCTTCCACAGATTACATTCGGACAGATGAAACCGATAAATATGGTACAGCATTCTTACAGTAATGAACCGGTCATTCAGACATCAGAATATGATGAAGATCAATCTCCAACAGCCGAGGAGATAAGCACAGAGAGTACTATAACAGATGATCAGGATAATGTTGAAAATATAACGGAAACGCCGATTACGAATCCGACTGTATCAGCTTTTGCGGATATCTGGCTATTTGGATTTGTGTTGATGCTTGTGTATATGACGGTGGGCATGATACGCACAGGAAAACGGGTTAGTTTTGCTGTACCGGATATATACCGGATACATATAAATCCTTCCGGAGCGGAAGAAGAAGTTAAAGTGTATACCGCAGAGGATATCAGTGTTCCGTTCCTGTTTGGGTTCATTAACCCAAAGATATATCTTCCGTATGATCTTATAGAAGAAGACAGGATACACGTTATACGTCACGAGATCGCCCATATCAAGCGCTTTGATCATATATTGAAACCGGCTTTTTTTGTTGTACTGGCAGTTCATTGGTATAACCCGCTGGTATGGGTGGCTTTTAAACTGTTTTCTACTGATATGGAGATAGCCTGCGATGAGGCGGTAGTGGACGGATATGATGCGGATACCAAGAATGATTACATACTTGCGCTCTTATCTGCAGCGGGCAAAAATCATGATATGAGGATGTTTTCATTGCCATTTGGCAATGCTCCGATTAAGGAGAGGATAAACAGGGTTATAACCTATAAGCGATCCGGATGGGAAATCAGAGTATCGGCAATCGTGGTCATTGTTGTTGTTTCAATGATTTTTGCAACAGTTCATGTAAATGCAGGACAGGAAAACACTGTGATCACGGATTATGATCTTGTAATTCCGGTAATCGATGAGGATAGCGGCGAAAGATATCTGTTAATACCGTATTATAAAGATTTAACAGCGTATGAGATGGTAGAATCTGACGATACGCTGGAGGCAGAAGTTAAAGATAAATCGGATCAGTTCTGGTATGAACGCGATTTATCTGATTATACGATAAAAAGAGATGCACCTACGAACCTTGAATATATAGTAAAAAATGGTGACGCACTTTGGGAAGGGCATGTGTTGCTGCGTAATGACCGTGACAGAAAAAAGTACGATGAACTGGCACAGGATTATTCTGACAGATATACACAAGTAATCCCAGATGCCGAAACGGGATACATTTATGCAGCCGAAGAGGTCAAGGGGCTTTCCGAAAGGCATGAGAATGGTTTTCTGTTCCTTCAGACAGGAACGCTGATGTATATCGATCTGAAGGATCCGCAAGCTTACGGATGGAGACTGGCGCTTACTACGGAAGAGTATATGCGTCTTGAAAAGTGGATGTCAGAGAGCATGGATAATGACTTTGATCATACCAATCTTGAGGCTTGGAAGCCTGTGCTTGATAAGCTTGATATCGATTATGGCGCCAACATAGATACAGACAGCAAGCAGTATAAGGCCGCGTATGATGCCCTGATGGGTGAATCAACTGATTTTCCTCCAAGGGGAATGTCCGTTGAACAGGCACAGGAGCAGTTAAGATATAACATGAAACAGTTTGACGAAGACGGTGATCCGGTTAGTTTCGGAACAGTTCCGGGAATGCTTGTTACCGAGGAGAATGATAAGGATCGAAGGACGATCATACAGATACCCGATGAAATAAAGCAGATGATGTTCGATCTGAACAAGGAAGAGTTTATTAAGTGGAACGGTATGGGCGGTGACACGCAAAGATCAGATGTGTATCGGACTTATCAGGAACAGGCGCCCAAGGATGAAAGACTGAAAGGAACATGGACACTCGGTCAGTACGAGAGAATATACATAGGGTATTTTATAGACGTTGTAAGGTCTGTGGATCCCGACTGGCAGCCAGGTGATGATTTTGACAGTGATCTGATAAACGGGATTACGAGAGATCAGATAGAAATGTATGTTTATTCGGATGGATCGGAGCTTATATATGATCCGCAGCAGTTTATTACCGAATCTGTTGAGTGATCGAAGGCCGGGATATTTAATTGGCATGAGATAAATAATCGGATAAGAAAGGAGGTGAAGAAGATGACGAACTTCGGGTTAAGCAACATCGCATCACTGTTTGGAATGGGCAATACAGGAAGCACTAGTTCGCTGTACAGCCAACTGGCTCAGTATTCGAGCATAAAGTCAGGTGCTTACGCCAAGCTCACAAGAGCATATTATGGAAAGAATACCGATACATCAAAGAAAACGGAAAGCACGGCCAAGAAATCTGATGTTACAGACAAGTTATATACATCAAAGGCAGCTGATTCTGTTAAAGCTTTAAATGCTGTAGAAACCGAGGCTAATGAACTTGTTAAATCCGCAAAAAAACTTGTAGATAGCGGGAAAGACAGCCTGTTTACAAGCGAGAAGGATTATGACAAGGATAAAGCGTATGAGGCAGTAAGCAAGTTTGTTACAGATTATAACGACACCATTGATAAACTTGCAGGAACAAGCGACTCCACTGTTCATAACAATGCAAGCAGTATGAAGCGCATGACCGATATCATGAAGAACAGCCTGTCAAAGGCGGGTATCAGTATCGGGGATGACGGGAAACTCTCGGTTTCCGAGGAAGATTTCAAGAAGGCTGACTTCAGCAAGATAAAATCAGTATTCTCCGGCAAAAACTCATATGCTGATATCATATCGAATTCAGCCTCACGTATTGCTTCTGCTGCAAGTACCGCAGAAAACAAGTATGGCAGCGGTGCATATGGAAGCGACGGAACATACGGCTCATACAACAGTTATTACAGCGGGTTGTACTACAATGGATTCTTTTAAGAAAACAAATGGATTTGGACAAATCACAAGGAGGTGAAGAGAAATGTCAATGACAATAGGAACAGATTATTCGGCTTACAGAGCGGGACATACGAGTGTTGATATTCCCGATGCGGAAAAGGGTGATTTTGAAGAACACCGTAAATGGTCAGAATCAATTAAGCCGGAATTGGATGAGTGGAAAGCAAATAACGAGAGGATTCGCAGCAGCCGGCCGGGCTACCATCAGGGGGTTGTCTATGAAAAGTCTGATGAACCGGTTGATAATTCCACATATTCCATCAACAAGATGAATGCGACCGACAGGGCAGCTATAGTTGATCAACTGAAGGCGGACGCGAGACAGCGTGAGCAGCAGCTTGTAAGTATTGTAAACAAGACCATTTCTGATCAGGCGCAAGCTTTTGGTAAGGCAATAGGAGATGATTTCTGGTCGAAGTTATCCAGCGGAAACTTTAGTGTGAGTGCTGCAGACAAAGCGCAGGCACAGAAGGATATCAGCGAGGATGGTTACTTCGGAGTCAAACAGACATCACAGAGACTGTTTGATTTTGCAAGTGCACTTGCAGGCGATGATGTCGACAAGATGAAGGAAATGCAGGCAGCAATGGAGAAGGGATATAAACTTGCCACAAAGGCATGGGGCAATGAACTCCCGGGAATATGCAAGGAGACCATTGACGCTGCAAACAAGTTATTCGACGAGTATTATAAGTCGAAGGAAAGCATAACTGCCTGAATATAGCTGCTTATATGATATAAGACAATAAGCTACCCTGCTTCGAAGAGGCAGGGTGCTCCCGGCGAGGGTTGTGTAATATACTACCAGTGTAGGATGCAGGCAGTGGATCTTTATACCGCTGTCTGCACCTTTTGCATTTGGCACTTTAACAGGAGATAGACTATTATGATAATGATCAGAGATATTAGAAATATGTTTCAACAGATGTCTGGTATGCCGATCAACAGCAAAAACGGAAAGGCTCTGCTCAGGAAATATGGTATAAATACAAACAGCGCACAGTATAAAGCAGCCATGAAACAGATGTCAGAAGCGTCGCATGGTGGGGTGGGGTATACCAATCCGCAGGCGATAAAGAATCTTATGGCAAACTTTGATAAGGATGGGGATCTTATCAATGCACGCGGTGTGGCAGGCATGGATGCTACAGGGATCCCGCAGTCTCAGCGGCATAAGATCATCGGCGTTTCCGAGGAGTCAAGACAGGATATGTTTAATGAGACAAAACGGCATTTCTTGGCGGAAAATGGCGTAGGAAACGGCGATACAACAAGGCGATCCGAGGTATTTACAAGATACCAGCTCAGCGTTCCGAAGCAGGACAGATTAAAAGGAACCTGGACGCTTGGGCAGTATGAACGGGCGTACAGGCAGGCGTTCTATGATGCATGCAAAAAAGCTGATCCCAAGTGGGAACCTGGCAAGGATATTCCTGCGGGCGCATTGGATGGTGTTACCAGAGAGAGCATTGATAGCTGTTTGGTCAAGGGTCGGGGAGAGTACGGAGAGACACTTGAAAGAAGAACGGTGGATTTGACGATATGATCAGATGTTAAAAGGAGTGACAACCATGGATATCAAAATCAAGTCTTCAATGGAAATATACAAGAATCCCAGCATAGATCCGAATAATACCAATGTACAGCATAAGCATATTCTCATGACTAACATGGGGGATACGCTTACAGCTATCCAGAAGGGGCGCCTCAGCGTGGATGGTGATGTCCTGGAACTGTCTGATGAAGCCAAAGGGGCTTTGCAGGAAGCGTTTGATAAAGCCATGAAAGAAAATGAAAAAGTAAATGAAATGAACGCCGCCATGCATGACAGTGTTTGGGCACAACAGACAGGTGATGCACAAAGGAAAATGATGGAGGATGAAGCCAGAGCCATAAAGATCGCTACGAGTATAGGTAAAGGTGACGTTGTGCCGGCGAAAGATGAAGCATTCCTTATGACTACGAAACCTGATCTGTATAAACTTGCTAAGATGCGGGCGCTGATGGCTGAGGAACATAAAAAAGAGAAATCTGTTCTGGATGATGATGAAGAGCCGAAGGAATATGATTGGGATAAAGGCCAGGATGACACCATTCATCGTGTAGCTGTGGATATAGCAATTGGAGATGATGGAATGTCGGTTGCAGGAGTTTCCGAAGTGGCTGTATCTAGCAGTGATATCAATAATTTGGAGTAAAAACATACAGCAATTATCATGAAAAAGATGCGGATAGTTCTGATCTTGGCGGTATTAACAGTAATCCTGGGAGGTTGCGGGACAACTACATCAAATCCTGTTGTAAGAGCTATAACATCAAAACCGGGAACAGACGAAAAGGAATACTCTATCGTATATGATAACGGCAAAATAGAAGCGACCAGCGAGTTTGCTCCTGACGAAGCGATCGTTCTGTATGCAGATAGTGATGACTTTGTAGCTAATACGGAAAACGGAAAGGTTAATGTCAGGTTAGATGATACGAAACTAACCGATGATACCGGTAATCCATATGATACAGATGATGTGATACAGTCTTTGATGCAAGACATTGCCGATAATGCAGAGCATGACATATTTGACGTAAGTATCATTATCGACGGTGACCGGTATTTTGTTTTCGAGAAACATAATGTAAACATACAAACCCCGTGCGTACTATATGAATATGATACTGCGACTAAGGTGTTGGATGAACTATGTCGATGGGATGATGTGGATCTGAAGGGAATTGCTATTTACGGATCTGACAGCGATGGTTCTACAGTTATAATCGGAGGTGCAGACGGTCCGACATCAATATATCTTGCATCCAAAACTGATTCGGATGGTGAAAGGAAACAGGATATAAATGATTCAGATTATACAGCGGTTATCGACAGGGTTCTTAATGAATACAATTTCGAACCTGTTGAATGGAATAATACTATTGAATGGTCTGAGGATGCGGATGCCCTTATAAAGATGGCCGAAGAAAACAAGGGTCGATACAAAGCGTATGGAATAATCAGTAAAGAAGCGGGTCCGTATGGGATAGTATTGATCGATACAATTGACTGGACAGAGATCAACACAAACTATGTTTACGAAAAGTGGTTCTATACGGGAAGTTCCGCCGGGGAGCCGGAACTCAAATGGGATAAGAGCAGGTTGTACTTTACATATCCCGTTCCGTCAATCATAGGATATAAGATGAAAACGGTTATGATCGATTGCGGATATGATACGGGACATATGGAATTTGTCGAGTGATCATTGCCAGAAACATTAAAGGATCAAGGGTAATATGCCGATAATATATTTGATAGGGCTATGGAAAGCGCATTTTTCAAGGGATTGTTTTTGAAATATGCGCTTTTTGTATGAAGGGGGATGTATAGCATGAATGTATTATTCCAAAAAGAGGAAGAGAAGAAGATAACAACGCAGAGAGAACTTGTGGAGCATTTACTTGCCGGTTCTGGCGATGTTGGTGAAATGTCGGAGGAAAACCGCAGGGAGATAGATGCCAGAATAATGGCGAAGCTTAAGTCCGGAAAGAAACTATCACAAAAGGAACTGGATTATCTGAGGAGAACTAATCCGATATTATATGCCGAGGCAATGCGAGTACAGAGGATGGCGGAAGCACTTGAGGAACAGTTAAAACACGCAAAGAGTAAAGAAGAAGTAAACCAGATATTCACGACGGCACTGTCCGGGATATCCAAGAACGATCCTGACAGGGAGTACCTGATCGCCTCATTTAACAGGATATCCGAAGAATTCCGAAAATCAAAGGCATATAACGAGCTGCCGACCACTATTGAAGAGGCAAAAAAGAAAAAGAAACAGGTGGATCCGGATCCAGACCTGTTCAAGGAAGATGACGAAGACGATGATCAGAATTTAAAAAACTGGAGTCCTCTCCAGGAAATGTTTGATCAGATGCCGTCGTTTTCGGTAAGTGCATAGATATATATGTCATTTGTGAATAAGCATTGATAGGAGACTTGCATGCAGATAAGCTCTTTGTTGAACAACCTTTCAGTACAAAACAGAACATCTTCCGTTATGCCATATGATAAAATGGATCAGGCTTCCTTCCTGGATTACATGAAGCAGGCAACTGAAACTGGATCAAATGCTGAGCTGACAGGAATAGCGGAATTAAGCAAAGCATATAGTGTTGGCAAGGCGGATGCAGCTTGTTTTGCCGATGCATTTACACGGTATGATGTTACAACGCATGTCGGGAATGCAAATATATCCGATGCCCACTGGCAGAGAAATGATTTTCCAATATGGAAGTATTTTGAAAAGGGAGCATCTGCCGACTGCTTGAATAATTGGGAGCCGTCCGGACCCAATCCGCCGCAAACAGATCCGGGTGTTCAGCGGGGACTGGCATCGATTGGCCCGGGGAAAATGTCTGTCATTATTCCTGACGCACTGCAAAAAAAGATGGACGCTGATCCGGAGTATGCTAAAGAAATAATGCGGAAGGTACAAAAATGGAAGGAAGATTACGACAACTGGGATAATGCTACCGCTCTGTCTTTGGGAATGGATGTTGCTGAACATCAGGCAAGCAAGAATTATCTTATTAATCTTGATGAAGACGGAAATGTTAAGCAATATGCAGTTTCAGGAGGCGGGAACAGTATCAAGGGCCCTTCAAAGGAAGAGCAAAGACAGTTCGAGGAAGAGCAAAAGGCTAAAAGAGAAAAACAGATAAAGCTGGAGAGAGAGAAACAAGAATACAACCGCAAGGTTGCAGAACAGAAAAGACTTTTTGAGGAAGAAAGATATCACAGACAGGTCATTGAAACAGTTATGAAAGATCAGATAGAATCGGACACGAGTATACAGGGAATTCTCTCGACATACAGTACGAACTCTTCACCGAAAGGTGGAAAAGCATAGAAGTCCAGATAGTATAGAATATTGAGCAATTGTGCGGTCTCTTGTGAAAACGGGAGACCGTTTTTTGGAAAAATGAAAAATTACTGTCAGGTTTTGGGCAGCTGAGTTGTATTATATGTAGAAGGCCTTCAAAGAAACATATTCGGAAAGCGAGAGGAGTATGGATGAAAGGGAAGCAAGACGGCTGGTAGAGAGTTATGCCGACATGATCTTGCGTATAAGTACAAACTATCTGAAGAGCACCTGCGAAGCAGAGGATGTATGCCAGACGGTTTTTCTCAAGTTTATGACATCAGCCCCGGAATTCGAAAGCCCTGAACATGAAAAAGCATGGGTCATAAGGACCGCCATAAATGTATGTAAGAATGAACTTAAGAGTGCGTTTTTCAGAAGGACTACGGGAATTGATGATATCTCGGAACTTACCGCACTGGAAAATCCGGATCCGGGAGTTATGGAAGAAATCATGAAATTGCCTGTCAATTACCGGATCAGCATATATCTGTATTACTACGAAGGGTATTCTGCAGCGGAGATAGCAGATGTTCTTGGCAAGAAGGAATCAGCCGTGATGGCATATCTGTCAAGGGGACGAAAAAAGCTGAAACTGGTATTTGCCGAAGAGTAAAAGGAGTACCGTGATGAGTATAAACAAAGAAGAATACATTGAATCCATGCGACGCCTTGAGTTTTCTGACGAAACAAAAGGGAAAATGATCGGGAACCTGACTAAGATCAGTACTCCCGGAAATGGAGGCGTTATGAAAAAAGGAATAAAAGCGGGCAAGGCGGTCATTATTGCCGCTGCATGCGTTATGATCTTTGGTGTTACTGCAGCGGCTGCCGGAATAGCTTCTGTAGTTGTAAGCCATAACAGACTGGGATCGAGAACGGATGACTTTGGGAAACTGTCAGAGCTTGAGGAAAAAGTCGGGTTAAATGTTACTGCGGTTGATTCTTTTTCCAACGGGTATATATTTGATCATATGGAAATACAAGATTCTACCGAACAGGATGAAAACGGTAATGATTTAGAATCATATTCCGGCATAGATCTGCAGTATGTGAAAGAAGGCTCCCCAGAGGTTTGGATAAACATGGATCCGGCAAGAATGTATGATGAGAGTTATGAAGCCGATAAAGCACAGGAAATGCGCGAATTTAACGGTGTAAAGCTCTATTACAGCCGTGATGAGTATCTGTTTCTTCCGGTATCAGGAGAGGATCAAGTAACTGAAGAAGAACGTAAACGGGAGGAAGAAGATCCGCATTTCTATATCAGTTATGGAAGTGATGAAAGAGAGATAAAACACCCCAGCTTTGTTACATTCGTAATGGACGATGTCATGTATTGTATGTTATCGTTTGACACGAACATGACCAGTGAAGAAATGCTGGATATGGCTGAGGAGATCATAACGGCAAGGTAGTATATAGTAATCATGAGTTCAGAAAAGGCAGGGCGCCGATGGTATGCGCCCTGTCTTTTTGGTATTGAGAATGCTCCTTGACAAATATAGAATATCGATATAGTATATAGAATATCAATATATAGATATTCGATACAGAGGAGGTTTATATGAGTAACATAGATAAAACACTTTTATCCGGAAGCATGGGAACTATGCTGTTAAAGCTTTTATCAGAGAAAGATATGTACGGATATGAGATGATCGAGACGCTCCGGTCACGTTCACAGAATGTCTTTGAACTTAAAGCCGGGACATTGTATCCGCTCCTTCATACGCTTGAGTCAAAGAACTATCTGACATCATATGAACAGGAAGGAGTTGGAAAGACACGCAAGTACTATTCTATAACAGATGCCGGCAGGAAGTATCTAAAGACTAAGCTCACCGAGTGGGAAACGTTTACAGGGGCCGTTGCCGGGGTACTGGCAATTGCATTTTAAGGGGGGGATCGATCATGAGTTTGGAAGAGTATATGGGAGAACTGAAGGGGCAGATCCGGGATAAGAATGCAAGGGTACTTGTTTCAGATGAGATATATGCCCATATCGAAGAACAGGCCGGTTCATATCAAAAGGACGGAATGGACAGGGAAGAAGCATTATCAAAAGCAGTGGAAGAAATGGGAGATCCGGTAAGTGTTGGGGCAGACCTTGACAGGATCCACAGACCGCACATGGAATGGAGATATCTGATTTTTATATTGTTTATCAGCGTATTGAGTATATTAGTTCAGTACCTGATCACAAAAAACATAGATTCGGAATCTGTAACCGGAAGCATATTGGGAGATCTTTCAAGAAGGCATCTCGTCGGAATTATGGCGGGTATCATTGCAATGCTTCTGGTATATCGTGCTGATTATACCATTTTGATCGGAAGGAGCAGGTTGATTGGAGGGATTTTCATTGTGATCGTCACAATCCTTACGGCTACCCTCGGATACAGGATTAATGGTATGAGCGGATGGGTCAGTATAGGATCTGTGTCATTTTCGATGCGAGCACTTATGTTGTTATATCTTCCGGTATTTGCAGGAATTCTTTACGAGTTCCGAGGAAGCGGAAGGTGGGTTATTGCAAAGATCATCTTCTGGATGATACTTCCGGCACTATCGACATTCATCACGGGAGATCTGTCTGCGCCTTTTACGCTGCTTATCCTACTGTCAGAAACAATACTTGTGTTTATTGCCGTTCATAAAGACTGGTACGGTATTAACAGAAAGATCGTATATGGCGGGTTTGCAACAGTATTTGCCTTAATGATTACAGCTGGTGCGGTATTCATATACAGGCTTAACGGATATCAGAGTGCAAGGCTTGCAAACTGGCTGGCGCATTTCGGAATAGGAAACCGTATCACGGATGATAACGGGATCAACTATGTCAATGCTCAGCTTGGTAAGGCATTTGCAAGCAGTACGATCATAGGAAAAAGCGAAGAAGCAGTCGATATCATGTCGAACACGCCCGGTTTCGGATCCGATTATGTTGTGGGCTCTGTAGCTGCGACATGCGGATTACTTGCTGTTGCCGTGATAATAATCTGTATGCTTGCTCTTGCAATATACATGGTAAGGATTTCGGTTAGCCAGAAGAACAGTCTGGGATTTATAGTCGGATGCGCCTGCGGGGTCACAATAGCAATACAAAGCATCAGCAATATCCTTATCGTATTCGGACTTCTTCCGATGACGAGTTCCGTGCTCCCTATATTTACGAGTCGCATTTCGTTTTGTATAGTAGACTACATGCTGATCGGCCTTGTCTTATCTATATACAGATATAAAGATATACGGAGGGATTGCATGGGCAATACTGTTCAAGAAGGAAACAGTGAAGAGTTGGCTATATAGAAGAACAAACAGAACAGGCAAGTACGGATAGCAATTGACTATAATACTTCCAATCAATATAATGGTTTGAAAGAATGATCACAGATGTGGGAAGTATTATGTACAAGAAAAAGCTTACAATTGAAGAACAGATAGAAGATTTAAGATCAAAGAACATTAAATTTGATCTGTATAATGTTGAGGAAGCCAAAAAATTCCTACAATACAACAACTATTACTTCAAGTTAAAATCTTACGCGCAGAACTATACAAAATACAGCAAGGTTGAACTAAGCAATCAGTATATCAATCTTGACTTTGCTTATTTGGTGGAGCTTAGTACATTGGATATGCATTTGAGAAGGGTAATAGTAGGTCTTTGCCTTGATATAGAACATGTTATAAAAACAAGATTTATCAGGGATATCACAAATAATCCCGAGGAAGACGGATATAATATTGTTAATAAATATGTTGAACACGATTATTCGGTCTTAACGTCTCTGTATTCAAACAAGGATAAGTCTGCAGCGAGGGAATTAATTGATAAGATTAAGTCCAACGAGGAAGAGATTCCGGTGTGGAAGCTTGTAGAGGTTCTTCCGTTTGGCAGATTTATCGAATTATATAATCTTTACTATGGGCTCTATGGTGGTCATTCATATAGCTCATATCTTGGTAGCGTTAAGTTTTTACGAAATGCAGCAGCACACAATATTTGCCTGTTAAATTCACTTAGGAAGCCATACTCAGTGAAGATTAATAAATGTATGGACATTATGGATGCGCTTTCCAAGTCAAGGAAGTTTGAGACAAGCTATAAAAGCAAAATGGAAAACCCTGTAATACATGATTTTGTTGTAATGCTTTTTGTGTATTACGATGCTCTTAATACTGTGGGGAATCGTAGTATGCGCGATAAAGGAATGGCAGATGTCAGAAAACTGTTCTTTGATACGATGATACGTAATGATAACAAAGAGTACTTTTCCAAGAATGATGTTTTGGTTTCTGATTATAGGTACATATGCCAGGTCATTGAATATCTGGAGAATTGCAGAAACAAGCCGGTTCTGAAAAAGTAATTGACATAACTGATTTGATTCAATATAATGATTATAACGAACGAAAACCTTTGAGGTTTTCAGCGGAAGCGGTGCCTGCATCAATTCCGTACTTGAAGAAATCAGAACACTTTAGGGTGTTCTTTTTTCTTGTTCAAATCATTCCTCTTCGTCCAATTGCCGTCTCTTTTCCTGAAGCTCCTTGATCTGCTTATCTATATATGCTTTTCGCAGTTCTTTAGAACTTTTACTTGCTACGCCTTCAGGAAATGACCGTTTCCACATGCGATAATCAACTTTTAAAATATCAGCTTCAGCCTCACAGGAGGCATTTTCAATTCTTGATATAGTCGCTTTCTGCTCTTCGAGCCATATTCTAAGGTTACGATTCACCTGTCTGGACGAGCTTGTAGAGCTCCCCTCATCAAAATACAGGTATATTTGACCATCGATTTCCTTTAGTCGTAATCCATATTCTTCTTCCATTTCGAAAAATGCGTACATTAAGCCTATGTAGGTATCAATGTCAGGATCGATGAGAGCCATTGGACTTACGCCAAGTGCGCGAGCAAAACTCTTTATCAGATCATACTTGGGGGTACGAGCCCCGTTTTCGTATTGCTGTACGCGATTGGCGTTTAGTCCAACTAAATCTCCCAGCATAGCCTGTGTTATGTCCTGATAATTATCTTCTCGAATTTTCTTGATCCTTCTTCCTATACGGTCTCCCGCACTTTTAAAAGACATTTCTGCCGGATCTTCCCCAAATGGGTTGTAAGTATACATTTTCGAAACCTCCAAAGCGAATAATGCTACGGTACTTTGCCTTTCATAATTCTATCATACAGCGACATAAATGTTAAGCACAAAAACAAAATATCAAAAATAACAACAAAATAGTATTAAAAAAATAACAAAAATGTGTTGACAAGCAGCAAGCGACGATATATGATATATACAACAACAAAAATGATACTATATGTTACTAACGGTAACAAATACGAAAAAGGAGGAGAATGGATAGATGGAGACCAAGCTGCTGACAGTGATAGAAGTCGCGAGTATATTGCACTGCAGTAAGAGCGGCGTATATCAGATCATCAAGAGAAGAGATATACCAAGGATAAAGATTGGCAGAAGATATCTGTTCCCTTCCGATGCGTTGGATGAATGGATCCATAACAACTGCGGATCCGGGGTTAAAACAGTAAACGAAAAGGAGAAGAGCTATGGATGAGAGAAGAGTATATTTACCAAAAGACATCTGTAAGATCATGGGAATCGGCAGGGATAAAGCATATGCCCTGTTCAAGTCGAAGGGATTTCCCTCAACAAAGATCGGAAGCATGTACTTTGTACTGCCGGAACAGTTTGAGAAATGGCTGAATGACTATGCCGGAAAGGAATACAAGTTATGACTAGGACGATGGATTCAAACCGGACTCGTAATGCCAACGGCCAGGGATCGTTTTCGAAGCTCGAGGATGGCCGGATCCGGATGAGGAAGCAACACGGATTCCTTGATAACGGCAGACCAAGGGTTTTGACTGTTACCGGAAAGACCGAATCTGAATGCATCAAGAGGATGGTCAGGAAGGTAGCGGAGTTTGAGGAAGAAAAGATAACGAGTCAGAACTTGATGAAGATGACGCTGGAAGGCATGTGTGTCAAGCATCTGGAATATGATATCGCCAACAACGCACGCCTCAAGCCAACATCGGCAGATCGGAGAGAGGTTACGATCAGGAATCAGATAAGTACAAGCCGGATCGGGCAGAGGCAAGTTGGCTCCTTAACCGAGATTGATATAAACGACTATATCAACTCTCTGTTGTTTGCCAAGGAATTATCTGTTTCTTCTATTAAGAAAGTGTTCTATGTGATCAGCGGTGCATATAAATGGGCAGTAAGGCGCAGATATATTAGCGAAAATCCTTGCGACATTATCAAGGATGAGCTGATGTCGACCTTTAAGGTGCTTGAGCAGCGTGGGGTTAATGATATCAGAGTGCAGACACTGAACGAATCTCAGATAGAACAACTGATACGGATCAGCGAGCTGAAAAATGCCAACAATCATGTGATCAAGTATCCGGCCAGTGTTTATATACTGTTTCTGCTGAACACCGGGATGAGAATCGGGGAGCTATGCTGCCTGCGATGGAAGGATGTTATCAGGACAGAAAACAGGGTGTTGATCAGAATATGTAAGACCCGTCATGTGTCTATCGATCGGAAAGACAATATAAGGGTTACCTCAGAAGATGTAACGAAGAACTCAAAGGCCAGAACGATCGAGCTGAATGAAGATGCAATCCGGTACCTGGATATGATCGAGGCGATGAACGGTAACACTGATGATAACGGGTATGTAATACTCAGCAGGGATAGTAAGCCGACCGAACCGACAAAACTGATCAAGAGGATCAACACGGTGTACAGAAATGCCTGCTTTCCGGAGGATATCACGGGA
Source organism: Lachnospiraceae bacterium (assembly GCA_017526745.1). Classification (GTDB taxonomy): domain Bacteria; phylum Bacillota; class Clostridia; order Lachnospirales; family Lachnospiraceae; genus UBA2868. The sequence goes on from JAFXQX010000012.1 coordinate 129,243, forward strand.
GCACATATTCTGAGGAAGACATTTGCAACGAAACGATATAAGGCAGGAGAGTCTCTAGAGATGATCGCAGCGTATATTGGAGATCTTCCGTCTACCGTTTTAAAACATTATATCAATGAAAAGGAGACACTGGATCTTGGTGATGAGGGGAACATAAACTACCTGAAAAAAATGTAAATTAGCATATGGATTAGCATACGGAAAAATGCTAATATTGGAAGTGCAGTAATAGCAATGGTCTTGGGGCATATGGACAACGGACTCTGACTCCGTCATCTGAAGGTTCGAATCCTTCTAGCCCTGCGAAAGAGACTTTTACTGAACGGGTAAAAGTCTTTTATTTTCGGTTTTTTTGGAAACGTGCTAAAATATCCATACAGAGAAAGAGATGAATTTGCCGAGCGGATCAACGGCGGAAATCTTATAAGTGTAGACTTCTGGACTAACTTTTTCTTTACGTATAAGAATCCTCTCGGAATACAGATAACCGATCTGTGGCAATGGTATCTGTACCTGTTGATCCTTATGCTGGTGTCGGCTTTGCTTCTGTATCTTTTTTACCTGCCGCTTGTCAAGAGCAAACAGGTTAAGGAATAGGAACTGGAATGAGCAAACTTTCGGTGATCATACCGGTTTACAACACGGAAGATTATTTAAGTGAGTGCCTGGATTCGTTTTTGTGTGAAAAAACGGATGCGGAGATTATTCTGGTGGAAAGCTTTTCCTCTGATCGATCCGGGCAGATATGTGATGAATACGCCGAAAATCACGAAAACGTAAGCGTCATTCACGAAAAATGTCCGGTCGGTATAGCACGCAACATAGGGTTGACCCGGGCCGGTGGCAAGTATGTATATTTTGCCGACAGTGATGACGTCATTGTACCGGATGCATTGGAGAAAATGATACAGATCGCGGATCTGCATCATCTGGATCTGCTTCGTTTCGGCGCGGAGAATTTTGCGGATTCTCCCGAGTTTGACGAAGAAGTCGAGGCGCATAGAGGTCATTATATTCCAAAGACCGAGGACGAAAGCACATATTCCGGAGTGGAAGCGCTGAAGGATTCCCTGATAAAAGGAGAATATACGAGCGCGCCATGGGCGTATCTGTTTCGCCGGAGTTTTCTGATGGAGCATCCGCATCCTTATCCGGATCTGAAAGTACACGAAGATACCTGCACGATCCCCTATATCTGGCTGGATGCCGAAAGGGTTCGCCGTGTTAAGGATATCGTTTACATGCGCAGAATGAGACCGGGATCGTTAAGTCATGACAAGGTATTGAAGCGCTCGGTCATGATCTATGCGGGTGAGTTCGAGAGACTCTTGAAGCATTATACATATGCGCCCGGCGAATCAGAGCGCGAAGTAATTGTGCTTTTGCTGAAACGTCTGCTGATGCATGCCCTTTTGGTATCGTTGAGGATGAAAGAGGAGGATGCTCAGGTAACGGAAAGACTCAGGCAGCTAAAGGAAGCGGTATACGGGTTTCCTTTTGCTGACAGTATGATAAATTGGATAGAACAACCTGAAGTTTTAAGTGATGGAGAGGGCGGAGTCTATTTCCTTTGAAGTTAGTATGAAAAACGTTTTACTGATCAATCTGAAATCAAAGGGTACGGGAATAAAGACCGCTCCGCAGGGCATTGCCAAGTTGGGTGGTCTTTTGTTACTATATACACATTTTGAACCGCATTATTACGACGAACAGATCGAACCCTTACCACCCATCAAAGAACTGGTGGAAAAGTATAACCCTGCATTTATCGGCTTCAGCGCTCAGATCGGAAGTGCGGCTTCGCTTTTTGAACATCTTAAGGAGATCGAAGAGGCAGGGATAGATATTCCGGTCAATGTCGGAAATATGATCGCCACATATGCTTCCGATGAAGTATTGAAGCGCTTTCCGTGGGTGACCTGCATGACAGGACGTGCTGAGGTCCCTTCGGAATTTCAGAAGATCTTTTCGCTCGATCCGACGATCTCTTATCCGGAAGATACCGTATTTGAAGCCAAAGCCGATTCCGACGGATTCTTTAGAGATCTACCGATAGAACATTATGAGGAATTCTGGATCGAGTGCTCGCACGGCTGCCCTTGGAAGGCGGACGGAGTCGGGTGCAGATATTGTGCCATTTTACCAAATGGTGCATCCAGAGATATCGTGACCAGGCCGATGGAATATATTCTTGCGGATATTCAGGCTCTTTTGGATCGCGGTGTGAAACATATCAAGTTCTCGGATGAAGAATTCCTGGCAACACCCATTAAACAGGTGAATGAGGTGATCCAATTCCTTTCCGGGAAAGGGGTTACCTTTGATTTTGCCGCCAGAGTGAATGATATTATCAGAATTCAGATATACAAAGAAAAACAAGTATTCGGAGAAAACTCCGACCTGTTCGCGCGCATGAAAGATGCCGGGTTGATCGGCGTATATCTGGGCATTGAGTCTGGCTCAAATGCCCAGCTTGCGAGAATGCACAAGGGGGTTACGGTCGAGGATAATCTTCGCGCCGTGCAGATATTGAAAGAAAACGGCATCCGCATCGCAGTCGGATGGATCATGTTTGATCCGGAAATGGAAAATCTCGAAGAACTGAAGGAAAATATTACGTTTCTTCGTAAGGCGGATCTTGTGCCGAAGACGCCGTTTGATGATTTTGTCACCAATACGGTGAATCGTATGATGATCCTTCGCGGAGCTCCTCTGCAGCGGGACATGGAAAAGCGGGGACTGCTCGGGGAGCTGAAAGAAAACCTGACAATGTATGAGTTCAAGTGGTTAAGCCCATGGGTTGCCAGAATCGTGGAACTATTCGATGAATGGGACCAAAAAGCCGGAACCGCGAAACTGTACCGGATCAAGCTCATCGTATCCCTCGTGGGAGACAGGATGGAAACAGGGCTTTTGCCTGATGTGGAGAAGAAAGTCTGTGATGCATTTTTTGCAATTAAAAATATGAATCTGGAGATCTGCGAGAAACTCGTGGATCATGCACTCGAGCTTCAGACAAACGGCGGAAAGCCGGAAGATCTGGAAATCCCGGAGGAGATGTGGGAGAGGTATGATTCCATCCTCGAATCGGTCAGGGAGGACGGTATTCTATGAATAAAAAGAGCAGAAAAACTGATGATTCAAAAACTGGACGGACTCTTTACCGTTCAGTATAATGACTATAAGAATAGTGATTCGACATAAAGGGAATCAGATTAAGGAGAACCCAATATGAAAGAAGCCAAACTGACGGAAAAGATTATGTTCAGGCTGCTTCCCGCACAGATCCTGCTGTCTGCAGTCGGTGTAGTAAACGGTATCGTATCAAGCCTTTTTGCAGGCAATTACGTTGGAGTAAAGGCAATGGCGGCTGTAGGACTGTATTCGCCGGTCAACCTTTTTCTTATAGCTCTGAACAATATGTTTGTGAGCGGAGCAACAATACTGTGCGGAGAGTGTATCGGACGTAATGATAAGGACGGGGCAAAGAGCATATTCTCTCTTGATATTACTATAGCCGGAGTATTTGCGATAGTCGCGACCATAGGGCACCTGATATACGGATCTCTCGGTGCATTCATAGGTACCGTTGACGACCCGGAGGTAGGACGCATGCTTTGCCGATATGTATTTGGTCAAGCTGTTGGTATCATACCCCTGGTGCTTGGGAATCAGCTTTCTTCCTTCCTTTCACTTGATAACAGAATTAAGAGAACCGTAACTGCAAGTCTCGTCTACATAGGTGTCAACTTTGTCTTAAATTACATTTTCATTGCACTGATGGGTATGGAGGTACTTGGACTTGCACTTGCACCTTCCATAGGTTTATGGGTATTCTTCTTTATTCAGATCCCACCCTTCATAAAAAAAGATGCTGTGATCAGATACAGCATGAAGGAGATTAATTGGCATGAGGCCGCAAAGATCCTGAAGATCGGCATTCCGGGGGCAGCAAACAGCGGATACAATGCGATCAGGGGAATTATTGTCAATTCCCTCATCCTGACTTATGTCGGAGGCGTCGGTATATCAGCATTTACAGCGGCCAATTCCATTATGTCTTTCTTCTGGCAGGTCCCGAGTGGAATGCTTATGGTATCCCGCATGATGATCAGCGTCAGTGTCGGAGAAGAGGACCGTAAGAGTCTTACCGATACCATGCGGGTTGCACTGTTCAGATTCATTCCGCTGGCTTTTGCGATGTCCCTTTTCGTGATCATTATGGCTGTTCCGTTTACAAGGCTTTATTTCAGGGATCCGTCGGATCCTGTTTATATGATGACCGTGAGAGGGTTTCAGATTCTTCCTGTCTGTCTGCCGCTGTCCATAATCTGTACACACTTTTCATGTTACTGGCAGTCTTCTGACAGACACCTTCTTGTACATATCCTGTCTGCCCTTGACGGCCTGGTAGGCGTCGTTGCTTGCTCCGCGCTCCTTATGCCCGCTATGAAACTTAACGGTCTGTATGTGGCAAATGTTCTGAATGGACTGATCGCTCCGGTGTTCGTGCTGATCTATGCATGTATTTATAACAAACATTTTCCGGGAAAGATCGATGAACTTATGTCTGTGCCACCGGCCTTCGGCGTCCCGGTATATGGGCGGATTGATATTACCGTGCATGATATGGAGAGCGTGATCGGTATTTCAGGCACCTTGCAGGAATTCTGTGAGAAAAGTCATATTGACAAACGCAGGGCGTTTTATGCAAGCCTGTGCCTTGAAGAGATGGTTGGAAATGTCATAGAACATGGCTTTACCAAAGACAAGAAGAAGCACAGTGTCCACGTGTGTGTGGCCTGTAAGCGTGAAACGTTGATAATGTCCGTAAAGGATGACTGCGTTCCGTTTAACATAGAACAGAGACTTAAGATGATTGATAAGAATGATGTGGCAAAGAATATAGGTATCCGTCTGGTGTCCGGCATAGCATCGTCAATTCATTATCAGAACATCCTTGGAATGAACGTGCTGACTATACGTTTTGACGGTAAGGCTTCTTAAATATCTGTCCCATAATAAACTGCGGTTCCTGAACATCAAATCCTTCCTGTCTGCATGCTTGAACCACATTATAGCGGTCATCTATCAAAAGCATTGTATCCCTGGGATTTCCGGCGCGTTCATAGGCCCGCAGTAATAACAGTTTATTCTCATTTGACGAACACGCAATATAGTCGATGAGTAAGTCAGGGTAATACTTATTGATAAAATCATACTTGAGCTCTGCTTCAAAAGAGAAATTTACCCAGGTAACAAGATGTATTTGGGCACAGGACTGTCTCAGATATGAGACAAGAAGTTTATTTATATTGTTGGGATCATAACAATCGGTATCTTTAGATAACCTCATCGCAGTCCATGATACGTCATCGGCAGATTTTCTATCCGGACAATTATCCCAAAGATAAAGTGTACTGTCGAAATCGACAAATATATGTTTATATCGTTTCTCTAAAAATGTCATATCTGATTCCCCAACCTTAACTCTTCTCAATATTACCATGTTTCAGATAAAACTGCCATAACACATCCTTGGTAGAAAACACGGTACTTGACCTTCAATCAGCCTGGTAATATGATAATTTAAATCATTCGGAATAAAAATCGGAACAGAACGGATAAACTGTAATGCTTGAATGGAGAACACCCGGGACCGGGGATATCAGACTGCTGGAGAGATACATGTCCGATCATAAGATGGTCACGAGCGACAGTACACCGGCAAACATATATCTTCTCAGGGAAAAATACAATATACGGATAGCCGAAAAGGACGGCTTCCTTTTCAGAAAGTACTCCGGAAAGGGCATCCCCGGAAGAGACGGGGTAACATTTCCGCTCGGAGACGGTGATGTAAAGCTTGCACTTGAGACTGTAAGAGACGACAGGGCACAAAAGGGTAAGCCTTTGGATCTTATATATCTGACAAAAGACCAGTGTGACCGGATCAAAGAGATCTATCCGCATACAGAGTTTCATACGGACAGAGGTAATACGGATTACCTTTATACCGCGCAGCACTTAAGCAGCCTGTCCGGGCGCGAAAATCATAAGAAAAAGAACAGAAGCAACCGGTTTGCAAAACTGTTTCCCGACTGCAGCATCGTCTTTATAAGAGAATATGACCAAAAAGCCTGCAGCGATATGGTCGCTATAGAGGATAAGTGGTTCGAGGATCAGGAAGAGCGTATCGATTCCGCATTTGTCGAAAGAGAAGAGATATATGAGGCTTGCAGGATCTGGAATGATCTTGGACTTACCGGTGCGGTTGTCTATACAAAAGAAGGCACAGCTGCTGCAATGTCGATCGCTGCGCCGATAAGCGAAGGTTATTATGATATACTGTTCGAGAAAAGTTACGGCGAATATGCAAGGGATGGAGGGTTTGCGTATATCAACCGTTCCTTTGCCACTTTCCTGATGGACGAACTTGGCGCGAAGTGGATCAACCGTGAGGAAGACATCGGACTTGAGGGGCTTCGAAGGGCCAAGATGGGATATAATCCCGATCTGTTGATGGATAAATATCATTGTGAGGTGAATGATGATCAGTGATTTTATAAAAAAAGAAGACTGCAGATCATGCAGATTCTGCTGTGTGTTCAGAAGAAAGAGCCTTTGGGAAGTTCCGAAGCATCAGAAATACATTAAGGACAAATACCCGACAGGATTTGACGGCAAGCCTGTCAGATACAGGGAGTTTGACACGCCTTCGGGCAGCTGGGTAATTACGGATCTGAGTGATAAATATAAAACGGATGATCCTGAAGAAGCGGCACCTTGTCCTTTTCTTGATCCTGATGGAGGATGTACCCTTCCCAACGAGGACAAACCGTTTGAATGCAAGGCCTGGCCTCTGAGGTATATGAGAATGCCGGATGGCGGCCTGAAGGTCACGCTCACACCGACATGTCCTGCACCGCGTCTTAAAGATACCGCGGCTTTGAAAAAAAAGAGCAGGGATTCGTGGGAGCAGGCATTCAAAGATTATGCAGACAGCAATCCATACATAATCAATGAATACAGGGACGGCTATATCATCCTTTAGGATGGCAGATATTAATAACGGAGAGGAACAAAGAATGTACGAATACGGAAAACGGATAGGTTTTTCGGAATGTGACACGAAAAGACAGCTGTCTGTAACATCGCTCATAGATGTGTTTCAGGACTGCTCCACCTTTCAGTCGGAAGATGCCGGAGCGGGATTTTATGTCCTTGAAAAGCTGCATCTTGTCTGGGTGGTCAATTACTGGGAACTTCAGATCGAGACTCTGCCGTACCTGTGCGATAACGTTACCGTCGGGACCTTTCCATACAGCTTCAAGGGATGTTTCGGAATGAGAAATTTCTATATGAAGGACGCCGAAGGAAGATATATCGTTAAGGCCAATTCAATGTGGACAATCATCGACACCGAAACGGTAAAGCCCGTAAAGGCACCGGATTTTATCAGGGAATCTTATACTATCGAAGAAAAGCTCGACATGGATTATAATCCGAGAAAGGTTTTGGTACCGGATGGGGATGATTATAATATCGTGCATCCGGATCCTATCACGATACAGATACATCACCTTGACAGCAACCATCATATGAACAACGGCCAGTATGTAAAACTTGCAATGTCATCGATAACTGACATGGATATCTCATCGCTCCGTATCGATTACAGAAAACAGGCTATGCTCGGCGACGAGATATTCCCTGTCGTCTATGAAAGGGATAATGAGAGGATAGTGGCTCTTAATGACCGGGACGGCAATCCGTTCTCGGTTTCTGAGTATATCGGAAGAATAAACTGAGAACAGACAATCCGGAACAATGTACCATCAGGAGAAAGGGAGGGCTTATGGCAGACAGCAACAAAAAGAAGTTTTACAGGAATCAGGCGCAGTCCATCATCGGTAAATTAAAACTTCGCAAGATGGAAGGATTTTATGCCGACTCAATGGATGAGGCGGTCGAAAAGGTACTTGAGCTTCTCGGCCCCGAAAGCAAAACAGTATGCTACGGCGGTTCGATGACTCTTGACAATTCGGATATCAAGAAAAGGATCAAAGAGAAGGGTCATGAACTTATAGTCCGCGAGGATGCCAAGACAGATGAAGAGATGCGGCAGCTCAAATCCAGGATGATCAATTCGGATGTGTTCCTTATGAGCACGAACGCCATCACTCTTGACGGAGAGCTGATTAATATCGACGGACGCGGAAATCGGGTCTCGTACCTGATATACGGACCCGATCGTGTATTTGTCATTGCCGGTATGAACAAGGTTGTTAAGGATGTTAACGAGGGGATCGACCGCACGAGAAACGTCGCATCACCTGCAAACACAGTAAGGCTAGGCTGCGACACTCCGTGTGCCAAAACAGGCAGATGTGCGGACTGTCTCGATCACACGATCTGCTGCCAGATCGTTGTGACCAGATGCTCAATGGTCCCTCAAAGGATAACGGTCATTCTGGTCGGCGAGGAGCTTGGGTATTAAATGCAAATAGGTGGCCGAGCCTCATTGTAATAAGGCTTTTTCATATGCGTCCAGAACCGCTTTTTGTAATACCTCGCGGGATTCGCTTGATATGGGGTGCGCGATGTCCCTGAATTCGCCTTCCGGCGTTTTTCTTGAGGGCATCGCGATAAACAGCCCCTTTTCCCCTTCGATTATCTTGATATCATGAATTGCAAGCTCGTTGTCGATCGTGATCGATGCAACGGCTTTCATATTTCCTTCCTTTGTCATTTTACGGATTCTGACATCAGTAATGTTCATTTCCAAATCCTTTCGTTTATCCCTGATTTAGAATACGTACCTGTCACTCTTTTCGATGACAACCTTCGGTCCGTCCTCGCCTTTGTAATATGAGTTGGCAAGTATGGTTCCGCCGCTTTCCACGATACAGTTTTCTATATAAGTGTTGTCACCGATGTAAACATCATTGAGTATGATGGAATTCTTTATCGTGCAGTTGCTCCCCACGAAGACCTTCTTGAAGAGAAGTGATCCTTCCACGGTACCGTTTATGATCGTACCGGATGCGATGAGTGAATTACGGACATTTGAACCGACGTTGTATTTTGCGGGAGGAAGATCATCAACCTTCGTATACACATCGGGGAATTCCCTGAAGAAATAATCGCGGACTTCTTTCTTGAGAAAATCCATATTGGTGCGGTAGTAGTCGTCAACCGATGCGATATTGCTCCAGTATGTCTTGATCTTGTATCCGCAGATCTTCTTGATGGTCATGTAGCGGATCAGGATATCCCTTACAAAATCGAAACGTTCTTCTTCGGCACACTTCTCGATCAGCTCGACGAGAAGTCTTCTTCTTATCACGTATATGCCGCAGGATACGAGCGTGGACTTGGCCGAGATCGGTTTTTCCTCAAAATCCACGACCTGCATCTCGTCATTGAGCTTTACCATTCCGAAACGCTCACAGTCTTTGGGATCGTTGATCTCCGAGCATACAAGCGAGATATCGGCTCCCTTTTCCATATGAAACTCAAGGAGCTCGTTATAGTCCATCTTGTATATTCCGTCACCGGAAGCGATAACAACGTAAGGCTCATGACTTTCCTTGAGGAATGAAAGGTTCTGGTAAATGGAATCAGCTGTTCCCCTGTACCAGAAATTATTATCGCTCGTGACGGTGGGAGTGAATATGTGAAGCCCTCCCTGCTTACGTCCGAAATCCCACCATTTGGAGGAACTTAAGTGTTCATGAAGGCTTCCCGCATTGTACTGGGTTATCACGCCGACCTTCGTGATCCTTGAATTGGTCATATTGCTGAGCGCAAAATCAATTGCCCTGTAGTTTCCGGCAACAGGCATCGCGGCTATGGCGCGCTTTTGTGAAAGGTCTTTCATTCTGTATGTGTTGCCGCCTGCCAGTATAAGTCCGATCGCTCTCACAGTTTGTCACCTGCCTTTATCAATGTTTTGCCGCTTCCCAAAGCGTTATTTTCAAAATCATCCGAAACGAGTTTTCCGGAAACGACGCTGTTCTTTCCTATGCTGACATTATCCGGTACGGTTGTATGCTCGCCGATGGTAACGATACCGTTGGTGTATATTGTCGGATCGGTCTCGTTGGGAACCTCTTCACCTGTTCCGAGGGTTACGTTGTTTCCGATCACGACATCTTCCGCGATGATCGCTTTTGTGATATCGCACGTATCACCTATCTGTGTGTTGTTCATTATAATGGAGTCTCTGACAACAGTATCTTTACCGATCGTGATGTTGCATCCGATAACGGAGTTGTATACCTTGCCATACACGTATGTACCCTCACCGATGATCGAGCGTTCCACGATACTGTTCTCGGAAATATACTGGGGAGGAAGAGTCTCCGAGTGCGTGTATATCTTCCAGTATTCTTCATACAGGTTGAAGTCCGGAACTATGTCGATAAGCTCCATGTTGGCATCCCAATATGAGTGGAGTGTTCCAACGTCTTTCCAGTAACTGTTGAACTCATAGGCAAAGCATCTGCCGCCGCGCTCGAACAGATAGGGGATGATATGTTTTCCGAAATCGAGATTGGGCTGATCTGCCATTGCAACCAAAGACTCTTTAAGAGCCTTCCAGTTGAAAATATAGATTCCCATTGAAGCCAGATTGCTGCGTGGGTTCTCGGGCTTCTCTTCAAATTCGGTGATCTGTCTGTTGTCATCAGTGATAAGGATACCGAAGCGTCGTGCCTCTTCGATCGGAACAGGCATGGCTGCGATGGTTATCTCGGCATTATTGCTCTTGTGATAGTCGAGCATCACCTCGTAGTCCATTTTGTAGATGTGGTCTCCCGACAGTATGAGAACATAGTCGGGATTAAATGTTTCCATATATTCGATATTCTGATAAATGGCATTGGCCGTTCCGGTATACCACTCACTGTTCGTACTCTTTTCGTAAGGAGGAAGGACTGTTACTCCGCCGATGTTTCGGTCAAGATCCCACGGGATACCTATACCGATATGGGTGTTAAGACGCAGCGGGCGATACTGTGTCAGAACTCCGACGGTGTCCACACCGGAATTAATGCAGTTGGAAAGCGGAAAATCAATGATCCTGTACTTTCCGCCAAAAGATACTGCCGGTTTGGCAACCTTTGATGTGAGGATGCCCAGACGGCTGCCCTGGCCGCCGGCAAGCAACATTGCGATCATCTCTTTCTTAATCACGTTTACACCTCTGTCTTTCCTGGCTGTAGTATTGGTGTGATGCGCAATTATCACACTAAATGTATTATATCACACTATATGAAATAATAAACAAAAAATTCCGAAAATAAGGCCGGTATTTGTGAATTATTACAGATATTGAGTTTTTTTATTTTATGGACTATTATGTTTCCTATGGATAAAATAGATTTTTCAAAACCTTTTAAAGTTCATTTTACGGGGATCGGCGGGATAAGCATGAGCGGACTGGCACAGATCCTGATGAACGCCGGCTTCGAAGTGTCCGGCTCCGACAGAGCACCTTCCGACCTTACAAAAGCGCTTGAAGATGAGGGAGCAAGGATCTTCTACGGTCAGCGCAAAGAGAACATAACCGGAGACATCGGACTTGTTGTATATACCGCAGCGGTTAAGGCCGACAACCCCGAACTGGTACGTGCCGGAGAGCTAAGTATCCCTCTTATGACAAGAGCCGATCTTCTCGGCCAGATAATGAAGAATTATGAAACGAGCATTGCCGTATCCGGTACGCACGGCAAGACAACAACAACGTCAATGCTGGCCCAGGTACTGCTTGCATCAGATGCCGATCCGACTGTTTCCGTGGGAGGCATCCTTCCGTCGATCGGCGGCAATATCAGGATAGGAAGATCGGGATGCTTTCTTACCGAAGCCTGCGAGTATACTAACAGCTTCCTGAGCTTTTTCCCGACCATAGCGGTTATCCTTAATATAGAAGAGGATCATCTTGATTTCTTCAAGGATATCAATGACATAAGAAACTCGTTCAGAAGATTTGCCGAGCTTCTCCCCGCAGACGGCCTCCTGGTCATCAATGCGGATATCGATGATATCGACCGGCTGACAAAGAATGTTAAAGGAAGCGTTGTTACGGTCTCGCACAAGGGTGATGCGGACATCACGGCGGCAAATGTTTCATATAATAATACAGGGTGTGCTTCGTTTGATGTTATCCGGAACGGTGAGAAGATCATGAGACTGACCCTTTCTGTTCCCGGGGAGCATAACATAGCAAATGCGCTGGCGGCTGTTGCGGTCTGCCTGCACCTGGGTATCACATCCGAATGCATAGCAAAGGGACTGGGAGATTTTACCGGTACCGAAAGACGGTTCGAGATCAAAGGAAAGCTTGGTGAGGTTACCGTAATAGACGATTACGCACATCATCCGACGGAGATAGCGGCAACTCTCGCGGCTGCGGCAAACTATCCTCACAATAAGATAAAGGTAGTGTTCCAGCCGCACACGTACTCGAGGACAAAAGCCCTGTTCGATGATTTTGTAAAAGCTCTGTCCGCTGCCGATGAGATCATTCTTGCGGATATATATGCGGCCAGAGAGAAGAATGACATCGGGATCTCATCGTCCGACCTGTGTCAAGCATTAAAAAATAACGGAAAAGAATCACATTATTTTGGTTCATTTGACGAAATTGAAAACTACGTGCTTCAAAATCTTTCACCCGGTGATTTGTTGATAACTATGGGTGCGGGAGACATAGTAAAAGTTGCAGACAGCCTCCTCGGAAAATGACTTGTTCACATATCCACAATCATTTCAGGCAGATGGTGCCGACAGTGATTGTGGATTTTTAGTATACATAATACTTATTTTTGCATCTTCTCCTTAAGCTCAAAAACAAGGAGATTCCAAGACAGGATCTGAGGTTTCCATAATCAATTTACGAAAAGTTATCCACACCGTCCACAATTGCGCAAACCCTTGAAAACACTGGGTTTGGAGCAAAATCAACTGTTTCATTTTTGCAACTTGGGTGCTATAATCCATCTCATACTTGAATGCTTTTGCAAATACATTATGAAACAGGTGACATCAGTTTATGGAAGGGATCACGTTAAACAGTGATTTATGCTGTGATGCGCTCGTTATCCCCGGGGCGGCAGTGGAAAAGTGCCTTCGGGAAGCGAACGAGTCCCAGCTTAAGATATATCTCTATCTGCTTAAGAATGCGGGCAGTGATCTTACGGTAAGCTCAATTGCGGATTATTTTAACTACTCCGAGCAGGACGTAAAGAGAGCTCTTCGTTTCTGGAACACCAGGGCACAGGGCCAGAGCCAGAAGGCTGTGACGGGAGGAAATGTTGTGGAGTTTTCCGGAAGAAGCGCGTATTCAAAAGAAAAGATAGAAAGCTTTATAGGCCAGCCCGATGTCAGCCAGCTTATGTTTGTGGCAGAACAGTACATGGGCCGCCCGATCAAACCCGATGAAGTTTCGACACTTTTGTATATTTATGATGAACTCGGATTCCCGGCTGATCTTGTAGAGTACCTTCTCGAGTACTGCATCAGTAACAATAAGAGATCGTTCCGCAGCATCGAGAGCGTTGCCAGGGAGTGGAAAGAGTCAGGTGTCCGCACGCTTGCGGCAGCCAGGAAGTTGACAAGACATGTCCCGAAAGAGATGAAGGAAGTCATGGAGGCTCTGGGATTTGCGCCTGACCGTCAGCCGGTTGAGGCAGAGGTCGCATATGTGAGAAGGTGGACCGAGAGTTACGGTTACGGCATGGACATCATCCGTGAGGCGTGTAGCAGGACGGTACTTGCAACAGGTAAACCGAGCATCCGGTATGCAAACGGCATCATTAAAGGGTGGCATGATGCCAAGGTCACAAAATGCGAAGATATAGCAGTTCTTGATGAACAGTTCCGAAGCAGGAACAGCAAAGAGGGCGCTTCTGCAAAAAAGAGTGTATCCTCAAAATCATCGGCGGGGAAGTTCCGTAATTTTAACGAGAGAGAATACGATTACGACGAGCTGATGAAAGACGTATTAAAACAGGAGCAGGTATGACTCTTTCACAAACGCAGTACGATGAGATAATGCGCACGTACGAGATGCGGCGCGAGCATGCCCGGCATAAGGCCGAGGAGGCAAAGAGAAAAGTCAGGCTTGCGATCCCCGAATATGTTAAGATCGAAAACTCGATAACCGATCTGGCAATGGAGAGTGCACAAAAGGCGCTTGACGGTGATACAAAAGCCGTGGCGCAGATGAAGGCGGGCATAGAAGAACTTGTCAGAAAACAGGAAAAGCTCCTTGCCGATAACGGATTTGCTCCCGACTGCCTCGAGGAAAAATATGAATGCCCGGACTGTAAGGATACCGGTTACATAGACGGAAACAGAAAATGCCATTGCCTCATACAGGCGATGATACGTTACACGTACAGACAGTCCAACATCGAAGAGATCCTTCAAAGGGAGAATTTTGATACCTTAAGCTACGATCACTACACTGACAGTGAGTGCGAGAAGATGAAAGATATCATCGCAAGCTGCAGAAGCTTTGCGGATGATTTTGGCAACAGGTACGAAAATATCCTGCTCCTCGGAAACGTCGGGGTGGGCAAGACATTTCTGACAAACTGCATGGCAAAGACGGTCCTTGATAAAGGATATTCCGTCATCTACTTTACATCTATCCGCTTGTTTGATACACTTTCCCGGGAAGTGTTCGGTCATGACGAAACAAGGTCAGCGGATATCCTTCACGACATCTTCACATGTGATCTGCTGATAATTGACGATCTCGGAACGGAAAACGTCAATTCTTTTGTTGCGTCAAGACTGTTCGACATAATAAATGAAAGAGACTTAAGAAGAAGGCCGACGATCATTTCCACAAACCTCACATTTGAGGAACTTGACGGAAGATACACGGAGCGTAATTTCTCAAGAATATTCGCAAAGTATACTATCCTTCATCCCGACATAGGTGATCTGAGGATCAGGATGAGAAGACAGTCGCAACAGGAAGGAGTCAGTTATTCATGAACAGCCCGCGTGAAGAAAAAAGAAACCTCGAAACCATCCCGGTCGGATCTCTTAGAATGATCCCGCTTGAAGGATGCAAGAACCTCGGAAAGATGATCGACTCTTATCTTGTCAGATGGAGGACCGAGAGAGAGAACGAGCATAAAGATTCCCTGGCATTTGCAGGGTATCAGAGAGACTCATACATTCTTGATGCGAAGATCGCAAGGTTCGGATCTGGTGAAGCAAAAGGTATCATAAATGAATCGGTCAGAGGTACCGACCTGTATCTGATCGTTGATGTAAACAACTACAGCCTCACATATTCATTGTGCGGGATTCAGAATCATATGTCGCCTGATGATCACTATCAGGATCTTAAGAGGATAATCGCGGCTGTCGGCGGAAAGGCAAGAAGGATCACCGTCATCATGCCGTTTTTATATGAGAGCAGGCAGCATAAGAGAAGTGCAAGAGAATCTCTTGACTGTGCCCTTGCTCTTCAGGAGCTTGTAAGGATGGGCGTGGACAATATCATCACTTTTGATGCTCATGATTCAAGGGTTCAGAATGCCATCCCGTTAAACGGATTTGAGACCGTGCAGCCCACGTACCAGTTCGTCAAAGGCCTGTTAAAAAATGTTGATGACCTGCAGCTCGATTCGGACCACATGATGGTCGTAAGCCCTGATGAAGGCGGAATGAGCCGTGCGATCTATATGGCTAACGTGCTCGGACTTGATATGGGAATGTTCTATAAGAGAAGGGATTATACAAGAGTTGTCGAGGGAGTCAATCCGATAGTCAGCCATGAATTCCTCGGATCCTCGGTCGAGGGCAAGGATGTGATCGTGGTAGATGACATGATATCATCCGGACAGACCGTGGTCGATGTTGCGAAGCAGCTCAAGAAGCGTAATGCGGGCAGGATATTCATAGCGGCAACATTCGGACTGTTCACGAACGGCCTTTCCAGAATGGACGAGGCTTTCGAACAGGGACTGTTTGACAAGGTGCTTACGACAAACCTTATATACCAGACCCCCGAACTTCTCGAACGGCCTTATTACATCAACTGCGATATGAGTAAATATATCGCATACATAATAGATACACTTAATCATGACATCTCACTGAGTGATCTGCTCGATCCGAACGAGAGGATACAGGCTGCGATCACCGCATACAGGGAAGGTCATGCAAAGAGCATTGAAGAGTAACATTTTCAAAAAGGGAGGATCATGATGTCAAGCGAGATAAAAGATATCAATTTAGCGCCCTCGGGTGAAAAGAAGATCGAATGGGTCAAGAGAAACTGTGACCTTTTAAGGACACTCGAAGAAGAGTTTTCAAAGACAAAACCCTTTGCCGGAAAGAAGATCGCACTTTCAGTCCATCTTGAAGCAAAGACAGCATATCTTTGCAAGGTTCTTGCCGCAGGCGGCGCCGAGATGTACATAACCGGATCGAACCCTCTTTCCACACAGGATGATGTAGCAGCGGCACTTGTTAAGGCGGGACTTGAAGTCCATGCATGGCACGGCACGACTCCTGAAGAATATGAGGCACATATTAAGGCTGTTTTATCTCCGGGTCCCAACATCATCATCGATGACGGCGGAGATCTCATACATATGATCCATACCAAGATGCCCGAACTCATCCCGGGTGTGATCGGAGGCTGCGAGGAGACAACTACAGGAATACTCAGGCTCCTTGCGATGGACAGGAATAAGGAACTCAAGTTCCCGATGGTTCTTGTAAACAACGCAATGTGCAAGCATTTCTTTGATAACAGATATGGAACGGGCCAGTCGGTCTGGGACGGCATCAACCGCACGACCAACCTGATCGTTGCGGGAAAGATCGTTGTAGTTGCCGGATACGGATGGTGCGGAAAGGGAGTTGCCATGAGGGCAAAAGGTCTCGGAGCCAGGGTCATCGTCACCGAGATCGATCCTGTCAAGGCAATAGAGGCCGTTATGGACGGATTCGACGTTATGCCGATGAATGATGCGGCAAAGCTCGGAGATTTCTTCGTAACCGTGACCGGATGCGATAAGGTCATAGACGAGGAAGACTTTGTCGTTATGAAGGACGGAGCGATCCTGTGTAATGCGGGACACTTCGACTGCGAGATAGATATGGCAAGACTGCGCGAGATAGCAGTTGAGGCAAAAGAGATGCGTAACAATATCATGGGTTACAGACTTCCCACCGGACAGCTCATAAATGTTCTCGGTGAGGGAAGGCTTGTTAACCTTGCATGTGGTGACGGGCATCCTGCCGAGATCATGGATATGTCATTTGCCATCCAGGCTCTTTCGGCAAAATATCTTGTCGAGCATGAAGGAAAGTTTGAGAAGATGATAATAGATGTTCCCGAAGAGGTTGACCGTGACGTGGCTGTCAGAAAGCTTTCGTTCCTCGGCAAGAAGATAGATGTGCTCACCCCTGAGCAGGAAGCATATCTTAACAGTTCCGCGGTAGGCTGAGAATGTTTATTATAGTCGGTTTGGGAAATCCCAGTCCCGAATATGCGCATACAAGACATAATGCCGGTTTTGAAGTGGTCAGCATCCTGGCTGACCGCTTTGATATAGAAACGGATTATATCAAACACAAGGCAATATGCGGAAGAGGCATCATTGACGGGCACAAGGTTATGCTCGCAATGCCGCAGACATTTATGAACTTAAGCGGGGAAAGTGTAAGGGAACTTACCGACTACTACAAGACAGACATATCTTCCGAGCTTATAGTCATATACGATGATATCAATCTCGATCCCGGTATGATACGTATCAGAAGTACGGGAAGCGCCGGCGGACATAACGGGATGAAGAACATCATATCGCATCTGTCGACGGAGGATTTTATCCGCGTCCGGGTTGGTGTAGGCGATAAGCCCAAAGGATATGATCTTGCGGATCATGTTCTCGGACATTTTTCAAATGGCGAGAAAGAGATCATGGATAAAGCGTTCATAGACGCAGCCAATGCAGTCGTCACAATACTGAACGACGGCGTTGATGCTGCGATGAACAGATACAATTCAAAAAAGAATGATGAAAGCATTTGATGCACCTTTTTCGGAACTGGCCGAATATGAAACTCTAAAAAGCCTGCTGAAGAAAAACAGCGGGATCGTCTGCGCCGACGGGTGTGCCGATCCCCAGAAACTTCACATGATCTATGGAATGAGCGATGATTTTGATTTCAAAATCATCGTTACTTTTAGTGAAACAAAAGCACGCGAGATCTGTGAGGACTACCGTTTTTATGACAACAACGTATATCTGTTCCCTGCCAAGGATCTGATGTTTTATCAGGCCGATATCGCCGGAAACGCCGTGACACAGCAGAGAATGAGGTGTATCAGGGCAATGTCCGAAGGACAAAAGTGTACCATCGTCACAACGGTAGATGCATTTATGGCGCATATGGCTCCTCCGTCGTCGATAAGGGATGGGATCATCCGAATAGAAGAAGGAGAAACGGTCCTTGAAGATGAACTTGCCGCGCGCCTGGTTTCGGCAGGATATGTGCGCAACCATCAGATAGAGGACAAGGGTCAGTTCAGCATACGCGGAGGCATAATCGATGTTTTCCCCCTTACCGATGACAATCCCGTAAGGATCGAGCTGTGGGGTGATACCGTCGAGTCGATAAGGACATTTGACCTGATCAGCCAGCGTTCCGTTTCCGGTATTTCTTCGGTATCCGTTTTTCCCGCTTCCGAACTGATAGTTGATGATGAGCGCCTTAATAAAGGTCTTGCCGCGATCAAAAAGGAAGCTGAGGAGGCAAGGAAGAGATTCAGGGATGAATTTAAGACCGAGGAAGGGTCGAACGCATATAAGATCTATTCAAATCTTAAAGAGGAGGTTGATATTTCGGGCCGCCCGGGATTAAATCCGGACAGCTTCACCGGTTATTTTTTTGAAAAGACCGCAAACCTTTCCGATTATTTCGGGGAAGGCACATGCCTGTATTTTCTCGATGAGCCCGCCAGGATGAAGGAGACTGCAGCTGCGATCTGGGAAGAGTATTCAGAGAGTATGAGGATGAGACTGGAGAAGGGATACGCTCTTTCGACACAGGCAAGGCTGATCAGCTCGGCGGATGAAGTGTTTGCGTCTTTTGAGAGAAGGAACGGTGTGGCCATGTCGACTCTTGCGATGCCGGCCGCAACGATGCATACGACAAAAAGCGTGAGCATAACAGCGAAGGCGATGACAACCTATAACAACAGTTTTGAGGGCCTGTTATCCGATATAAGAAGATACAGTAAGAACTCATACAGAGTTATCGTTCTTAGCGCATCCAGAACGAGGGGGCAAAGGCTGGCAGAGGATCTGCGTGATAACGGACTTAACGCTTTCTTTACCGAAGATTACGACAGGGATGTCAACCCTTGTGAAGTGATGATACTGTACGGCCGTCTGTCAAAGGGATTCGAATACCCTCTTATCAAGTTTGCAGTCATATCCGAAGCGGATATCTTTACGCAAAGACACAGAAAAAAGAAACCCAGATTCAGGCATGAGGGAAATAGGATCGCAGGTTTTTCCGAACTTAAGATCGGTGATTACGTTGTCCATGAAAGTCACGGGCTAGGTATATATCAGGGAATAGAACAGGTTAACGTGGACGGGGTTACCAAGGATTACATGAAGATCTCGTACCGTGACGGCGGAAACCTCTATATCCCGGCTACCGCGCTCGATACGATCCAGAAATACGCATCCAAGGATTCGCACACTCCGAAACTCAACAAACTTGGCGGACAGGAATGGACCAAGACCAAGTCAAGGGTCAGGGAGGCTGTCGATGTCATCGCACAGGATCTCGTCGATCTTTATGCAGCCCGTTCGTCGCGGAAAGGTTATGAATACGGAAAGGATACCGTATGGCAGACTGAATTCGAAGAACTCTTCCCGTTTGAGGAGACGGAAGATCAGGAAAAAGCCATAGAAGATACAAAGCGCGACATGGAATCCGATAAGATCATGGACAGGCTGATATGCGGTGATGTCGGTTACGGCAAAACAGAGATCGCCATCCGTGCGGCTTTCAAGGCGGTTCAGGAAGGAAAACAGGTCGTATATCTCGTTCCCACCACGGTGCTCGCTCAGCAGCATTACACCACTTTCGTACAGAGGATGAAGGACTATCCGGTCAGGATAGATCTTCTGTGTAGATTCCGGAGTCCGTCGGAGATCAGAACGACAGTAAGGGATCTTGCAAACGGTTCGGTTGATATTGTGATCGGAACCCACAGGGTATTGTCCAAGGATGTTAAGTTCAAAGACCTCGGACTGCTTGTGATCGATGAGGAACAGCGTTTCGGAGTATCGCACAAGGAGAAGATCAAGAAGATCCGGGAGAATGTTGATGTGCTTACGCTTACCGCTACTCCGATACCCAGAACGCTTCACATGAGCCTGATAGGCATCAGGGATATGAGCGTCCTGGAAGAAGCTCCGCAGGACCGTCTGCCGATCCAGACCTTTGTCATGGAGTATAACGAGGAACTGGTAAGAGAGGCCATAAGCCGTGAACTGGCAAGGGACGGCCAGGTGTTTTACGTATATAACAGAGTCAGCACGATCGCAGACATGGCGGCATTTCTGCGTACGCTTCTTCCTGATGCCCGCGTAGCCTTCGCACACGGACAGATGAAAGAGTCGGAACTTGAACGCATAATGTATGATTTTGTCTCCCGGGAAATAGATGTTCTTGTATCGACCACCATCATCGAGACCGGGCTAGATATACCGAACGTTAATACAATGATCATCCACGATGCTGACAGGATGGGATTATCGCAGCTATACCAGCTTCGCGGACGTATCGGAAGGTCCAGCAGGACGGCATATGCTTTCCTTATGTACAGGCGTAACAAGATTCTGAAGGAAGAAGCCGAGAAACGTCTTCTGACGATCAGGGAATTCACGGAGCTTGGAAGCGGATTCAAGATCGCGATGCAGGACCTCGAGATAAGAGGTGCCGGGAATCTGCTCGGAGAGCGCCAGTCGGGACATATGAACGCAGTCGGATATGAACTCTACTGTAAGCTGTTAAACGAGGCGGTAAGACGCAAAAAGGGCGAGGTGGTCTCCGAAGAAGAGACGGTGACGGTCGATCTTGACATTGATGCGTTCATTCCCGATACATACATCAGCAGTGAGGAACAAAAGATCGATGTGTATAAACGCATATCATGTATTTCATCCGAGGAAGAAAAGAACGATATGACGGATGAGCTGACCGACAGGTTCGGCCATATTCCCGCACCGGTTTCCAATCTCCTGGAAGTGGCATACCTTCGGACTATGGCACGTACTGTCTTTGTTACGGACATCACGCAGAAACCGGCCGGGATAGAGTTCAAGGTAAAGAGCGACGCAGCCTTTGATCCTCTGTCCATAGGACCGTTCGTTGCACGGTATAAGGGCAGGTTAAAGCTTATCACCGGAGGACATCCGCTCTTTTTATTAAGGCAGGATCTGGGAAGATCGCAGACGCTTGGCGTATGTATGAAACTGTGTGAGGATATGAAAGCGCTATTGTAGTTACCGATTTTTAATGCTATAATCGTTGCGGTTACGTGTATTACGGATTGACCCGGAATAAAATATAAAGAAAGGATGAATAGTTATGTCATTAGTTACCACAACCGAAATGTTCAAGAAAGCATATGACGGCGGATATGCAGTAGGTGCTTTCAATGTTAACAACATGGAGATCGTTCAGGGTATCACTGAAGCAGCAGGCGAGCTCAAGAGCCCCGTTATCCTTCAGGTATCAAAAGGTGCCCGTGCCTATGCCAACCATACATATCTTGTAAAGCTGGTAGAAGCTGCGGTTGAAGAGAATCCCGAGATCCCCATCGCTCTTCACCTTGATCACGGTGATACATTCGAACTTTGTAAGTCATGTATCGACGGAGGATTCACATCCGTCATGATCGATGCTTCATCAAAATCATTCGAAGACAATATCGCACTTACCAAGCAGGTTGTTGAGTATGCTCACGCTAACGGCGTAGTTGTAGAAGCTGAGCTGGGAACACTTGCTGGTATCGAGGATGAGGTTGTAGTTGAGGCAGGTAAGGAAAGCTACACACGTCCCGAGGAAGTTGAGGAGTTCGTGGACAAGACAGGCTGTGATTCACTTGCTATCGCGATCGGAACAAGCCATGGTGCATACAAGTTCACTGCTGAGCAGTGTACAAGAAATGCAGACGGCATCCTTGTTCCCCCTCCGCTCCGCTTCGACGTTCTTGAGGAGTGCATCAAGAGACTTCCCGGATTTCCGATAGTTCTTCACGGATCATCATCGGTTCCCCAGGAATTCGTTAAGATGGTAAACCAGTATGGCGGAAACATGCCCGATGCAGTAGGTATTCCCGAAGAACAGCTTCGTAAGGCTGCAAAGCTTGCGGTATGTAAGATCAATATCGATTCCGATATCCGTCTTGCGATGACAGGTACCATCAGAAAGTACTTCGCTGAGCATCCTGATCACTTTGATCCCAGACAGTACTTAAAGCCCGCTCGTCAGGCTGTTAAGGACATGGTCGCACACAAGATCGTTAACGTGCTCGGTTCTGACGGCAAGGCCTGAAAGCATACAGGCAGTTGCTATAACAATAACGCCTCTTCCTGTCGGAAGGGGCGTTTACTGTTTGTTCTTATATGCAAGGTATGTATCGATCAGCGCACATATATATGTCCGGCCGTAGAATACCAATCGTTCCGCAAAAGTGTACCTGAGGTATTTTCCGCCCTGGCGGAACGCACGTATCTTTGCTCTTACGATCTTTTTCTGGTCAACCCGGCTCAGGCCTCCGTCCTTTTGCCTGTAGGCGGTACCGTATCCACCCGAGAAAAGGAAAGGACATTTCGACAGAAGCTTAAGCGACAGATCCCAGTCCTCAAACAGGTTCATGTCATGTACATATCCCCCGACCTCGATGTACGCATCCTTCGGGAAACAAATATCCCTTGCAACAAAAATGCCTATAGTCTGGGTCACCGTTCTGAACCGGAAGTTCTTCTGAAGATCACGGAGGGTCATGTCGCAGCACACATTTCCTTCAGCATCCGTCAGTACGGTCTGTGAAAAAGCACATGCCGGAACAGAGGATGCGTTGATCTTTGCCATCTCACGTGAAAGCTTTTTATCATCATAGAAAAAATCATCCGCGTCGATCGTTGTAACATATTCGGAACTGCACGAACGTATCGCCGCATCTCTTGCATGGGAGACTCCCATGTTCGTATCGGCAAGTATCAGGCGGATCCGGGCATCTTTTCCGGCATAGTCGGAAAGGATGGTGCGGGAGTTGTCAGTTGAACAGTCATCGTATATGACGATCTCCCTGACCGGGTAGTCCTGCGAAAGCACACTGTCAAGGCATTTGGGGAGATATTCGGCATTGTTGTAATTCGGTATGACAATGGACAGAGTTTTCATGCACCCATTCTATCAAGGTTTGATAAGACATGCAATTTATAGTATAATTTGGTATCTTATGGAACTTATCAGAAAGTTTAACTACATATTCAATACCAAACAGAAGGTGCAGTCCGTGCTGTTATGCATAGGGCTGTTTATCGGTGCGCTCCTTGAACTTGCCGGAGTCTCGCTTATCGCCCAGCTTGTAGGGCTCATAGAGTCTCCTTCATCCATACGCCGGTCGGCATGGATGAGCCGCCTGTATGACATGACGAGAGCATCATCCGACAGACAGTTCTTCCTATATGCGGTGCTTGTGATGATCGGAGTGTATCTGTTCAAGAACATCTACCTGACTGTTATCGGATATGTGAAATACACTTTCATCTACAATAACCAGTTAAAACTGTCCGGTCGTCTTATCGACTGTTATCTGAAAAAGCCATATACCTATCATCTCGATAAGAACTCAGCAGAGATGATACGGTCGATAATGCTTGACAGTGAGAGGTTCTTCCAGATGCTTCTCACGATGTTCTCGGTGTTTTCCGAGGTGATGGTTTCGGCGCTTTTATGTATCTATCTTCTGATAGTCGACTGGATGATAACCGTTTCCGTCATGGTGATACTGCTTGTATTTTCCGGCCTGTATCTTCTCATATTCCACAAAAGGACAAAAGAGAACGGAAAGATATCCCAGTACAATGACGGTAAGATGCATCAGGCCATCAACCAGGCGCTCGGTGCGGTTAAGGATATCAAGATACTTCACAGGGAACAGTTCTTCGTAAATGCGTTTACCAAAAGAGGCGCAAGAAAATATACTGCGGTAAGGAATAACGAGATACTAGGACAGATCCCGGCATATCTGATAGAGACGGTATGCGTCGGTGCGATCCTTCTGGTCCTTGTGGTAAAACTATACAGTGGTCAGGACCTTACGGACATGATCCCTCAGCTAGCCGCATTTGCGATGGCTGCATTCAAGCTTCTGCCTTCGGTAGGAAAGGTCGACAATTACTTAAATCTCATCGTATTCTTGAAACCGTCTGCAGATCTGATCTACAGGGATATAAAAGAGACAGAGGATATGCTCGGCGTTATGTCCGGCGACGAGACAGGATCACCGGAGCATGCGGATTCGATAAAGATAGAGAATGTAAGCTACACATATCCAAACTCCACCGTAGAAGTATTAAAGGATGTCTCGTTTGAGATACCGGACGGCGCATCCGTCGGATTCATCGGACCTTCCGGTGCCGGCAAGACGACCATCGCCGATATAATCCTTGGAATACTTACTCCCGACAGCGGAAGGGTTATGTACGGCGAAATGAATGTACATGAGCATCCGCTGAAGTGGTCGAAGATGCTCGCATACATACCCCAGGCGATCTTTCTTGCGGATGAGTCGGTAAGATGCAATGTAGCTTTTGGCATCAATGAAGATGAAATAGATGATGAAAAGGTCTGGAATGCTCTTGCGGAAGCCCAGATGGATGAGTATGTAAGATCTCTTCCCGACGGACTTGACACCATGGTAGGTGAACGGGGAGTCAGGCTTTCCGGAGGACAGAGGCAGAGGATCGGTATCGCAAGGGCGCTGTACGGAGACCCGGAGATACTGGTACTTGACGAGGCAACGGCGGCATTGGATTCCGAGACGGAAGCAGCGGTCATGGAGGCGATCGACAGGTTCCGCGGCAGAAAGACTATGCTGATCATCGCCCACAGGCTCACAACGATCAAAAACTGCAGGATAATCTTCAAGGTCGGCGACAAGAAGATCGTCGATTATACGAAAGAGTTCAGGGAAGAGAACGGCTGATGGATTATAAACTGAGCGTTATCTTCATAACATATAATCATGCCCCTTATGTTGAAAAGGCATTAAGGAGTATTCTGGCGCAGGAAACGGATTTTCCGTTCGAGGTTGTTATAGGGGACGATCATTCCACCGACGGAACGGGTGAGATATTAAGGACCATAGCAGACGAGTATCCGCCGCATGAGGCAAAAGGCTGCGGGGACAGGCAGATCAGACTGTATGTACGCGAGGAGAACACGGGCAAGCGCCCGACGCTTAACGTATATGAAACGACCAAAAGATGTAACGGTGACTATCTGGCCTACCTTGAGGGAGACGATTACTGGACCGATCCGTTAAAACTTCAGAAGCAGGTCGATATACTTGACAGGCATCCCAAATACATGGCGGTAACCCACTCCCTTCAGATGGTTGATGAGGCGGGGGATTCGATCACGGATCCTGATGTTCTGCAGGTAGGATCTCTTTATGACTGGGACGGAGTGTATACCTACAATGACTTCTGCTACAGCAAAAAATGGCCGGGTCATTATGCGAGCGTTGTCAGCCGCAATATTTATAAAGAAGAGAAATACGATTATACGATACTGTACAGGGCAAGTGATTTTACCGATGATGCGATGATACTGCTGTTTTTGCTGATGCAGGGCGATATCTACCGTATGAGCGATGTCATGAGCGCATGGCGGTATGTCAAAAAAAGCGGCGGATCAAACTGGAATTCGATAGCCCTAAGGCGTGACATTGCAAGGGATGACTGCTATATGTCAAGAAAGGTGATGCAGTGGATCGAGCAGTACAGGCAGCTCGGACCGTACAGTAAAAAACGATGTCTGGATGACTTCGGTCTGGCTCTCAAGGAATATCTCAGACGCCCTGACAGTACGAACAAAGCCTTTCTTAAGGATATGTACGAATACGGGATAACCCATGTGGTGATGCAGGATAAAAAGACATCGCTTCCCGGGTTTGCCGTAAGGTTTGTATTAAACAGGATAGGACTTGTAAAGATATGAGAATAAACGTTATCAGATCATCGATGCCTCCTTTTGAGGAGTATATGGAGAAGATCAGGCCTTTGTGGGAGTCGGTATGGCTCACAAACATGGGAGCGCTTCATAACGAACTGGCAAAAAGGCTTGAAGAGTATCTTGAAGTCCCTAATGTCTCGCTGTTTGTGAACGGTCACATGGCTCTTGAAATGGTGCTTCAGGCAATGGATCTTGAAGGTGAGGTCATCACCACCCCGTTCACATTTGCATCAACGACTCATGCGATCGTAAGGAACAATCTCACACCGGTCTTTTGTGACATAGAACCCGACAATTACACTATCGATGCGGGCAGGATCGAATCGCTTATCACCGACAGGACATGCGCGATCGTTCCGGTTCATGTGTACGGATGCATATGTGATGTTGAGGCTGTAGAACAGATAGCAAGATCGCACGGCCTCAAGGTCATATACGATGCAGCCCATGCTTTCGGTGTGAAGTACAAGGGTAAGGGCATTGGAAACTTCGGTGATGCTTCCATGTTCAGCTTTCATGCGACGAAGGTATTCCATACCATCGAAGGGGGCGCGATAACTACCGATGATGAGGAACTCATGGACAGGCTGTGGAAGCTCAAGGATTTCGGGATCAAAAACGAGGATATCGTTGACGGCATCGGTGCAAATGCCAAGATGAACGAATTCTGCGCTGCAATGGGTCTTTGCAATCTTGAGCATATCGACGGGGAAATAGAAAAAAGACGTCTTGTATTTGAGCGGTATATGGATAATCTTTCGGGTATAGACGGTATATCACTGCTTAAACCCCAGAAAGACGTGACACCCAACTACGCATATTATCCTGTCATTATCAATGAGAAGGAGTTCGGTGCAAACAGACAGCAGGTCATCGACGCGCTGGCCGAAGAAGATATCCATGTAAGAAAGTATTTTTATCCTCTCACAAGTGATATGGACTGTTACAGGGGTAGGTTTGACAGCTCTCTTACCCCGGTTGCAAAATGGGCTGCCGACAGGGCGGTCACACTTCCGATGAGCGCATCTCTTGATCTTCATGATGTAGACAGGATATGCGATATCGTAAGAAACTTAAGAGGTAAATGATTCATTGATCATTGTAAGGTTTACTTCGGGTCTGGGAAACCAGATGTTTCAATACAATCTTTATTCGCTGCTGAAGGAGAAGTATCCTTCCGCCACGGTCAAGGCGGATGTCTCGTGGTTTTACACAAATGACGAGCATCACGGATTTGAACTGTGCAGGATATTTGAGAACGTGCCTGATTCCCGGTTTTCCCTGGACAGGGCGTCGGCACGCGAGATATATAAGGTATCGGGGCAGATCCCCACGCTGTTTTCGGGACCTCTTGCAAAGCCGGTAAGATTTCTTCTGGGTCCGGTAAACAGAAAACTGCGCGAGGCCCGTATGCCCGAAAAATGCGGCATAACATTTGACCAGTTAAATGAGAAGTTTTCCGCTGAGCAGGTCACAAACATCGATCCCGGCAAAAATCATTACATCTTCGGATTCTTTATAGAAGAAGCGTATTACCGCAGCAGGATCGGGACCCTGAAAGAAGAACTCGTGTTTCCGCCGCTGGAGGGCAGATGCGCCGCTCTTGCCGAGGAGATGAAAAGTGTCGAATCGGTATCGGTTCACGTAAGGCGGGGAGATTATCTGTCACAGACGTATGCGGACAGATTCCTGTGCCTTGACAGAAGCTATTATGAGCCTGCGGTAAATATCATACGGGAAAAAATGGACTCTCCATGGTTTTACATCTTTTCGGAGGATCCTGAATTTGTCGAAAAAGAATTTGCCTGGCTCGATGATAAGACAATAGTCGATATCAATAACGGCAGTGACAGTTTCAGGGATATGCAGCTCATGACAAAGTGCAGGGCGAACATAATCGCCAACTCCACTTTCAGCCAGTGGGCATCGATATTGAACGAGAACGCCGAACATATCACGATCTATCCGGCAAGGTATATGTCGGACGAAGATACTGAAGAGCGCACTCTTCCGGGCTGGATAAGGGTTTAGGACGTATCATGGAGTAGACAGATGACACCGTTTATTTGGCTGATGATAATCATAGCGGCTCTTGTTATAGAGTTTATCAGGATCGAACTGTATGGAGCCTGCGCTGCCGCAGGAGCTCTTGTAGGGCTCATCTTGTGCATCGCCGGTCTTGATGATATATGGCAGATAGCGGTCGCTGCAGCCGTTGCCGCAGCCCTTGTGGTACTGGTCCGGCCCGTGGGGATGAAGTATGTCATGAGGGCACGCCGTGATAAGGAACTCCTCAGCCTTGAGGGATGCGATGCGGTTGTGACATGCAGGATAGACAACGCCAACAATGAAGGCATTGTCAGGATAGGCGGCAGAAACTGGTCGGCCAGGAGCAACAGGCCGAACGGAGTCATAAGAGAAGGTGAAGTTGTGACCGTCATAGCTATGCGTGGTGAAGTGGCCTATGTTGATATAAAGCGCGAGAAAGGATATAAGAGATGAGTTTAAAAGGAAGGGATTTTCTGACATTAAAGGATTTTACGAAGGAAGAGATCGAAGAGTTCCTCGATCTTGCTGCAGAACTTAAGGATAAAAAGAAGAAAGGTATTTTTGACAGACAGTATCCCGGAAAGAACGTGGCGCTCATTTTTGAAAAGACGAGCACAAGAACACGCTGCTCGTTTGAGGTAGCGGCACATGACATGGGAATGGGATCGACATTCCTTGACCCTATGGCTTCACAGATCGGTAAAAAGGAGAGTATCGCCGATACGGCATGTGTTCTCTCGCGTATGTATGACGGGATCGAGTACAGGGGATTTGATCAGTCCATTGTCGAGGAACTGGCAAAGTACGCCGATGTTCCGGTGTGGAACGGCCTTACGAATGAATATCATCCGACACAGATGCTTGCGGATCTTCTGACTATCAGGGAGCACCTGGGATCGGTCGAGGGAAGAAAACTTGTGTATATGGGCGATGCCAGGTACAACATGGGCAACTCTTTAATGATCGCATGCACCAAGATGGGAATGCATTTTGTTGCCGCAACCACAAGGAAGTATTTCCCGAACGCAAAGCTTACCGAAGAGTGCAGAGAGTTTGCGAAGATATCGGGAGGATCCGTTACATTTGAAGAGGATCCCTACAAGGCCGTGGAAGGTGCCGACATCGTCTATACGGACGTGTGGGTGTCAATGGGCGAGCCTGATGAAGTGTGGGAGGAGAGGATCCGTGACCTGACACCTTACAAGGTCACAATGGATATTATGAACCATGCAAAAAAGGATGCGATATTCCTTCACTGCCTGCCGGCGTTCCACGACCGCAAGACAGGCATCGGACGGCAGATGGGAGAGAGGTTCGGGATCGCCGATATGGAGGTTACCGATGAAGTCTTCAGGAAGTATTCGGATGTCGTATTTGACGAGGCGGAAAATCGCATGCATACAATAAAGGCCGTAATGGCGGCAACTTTGGGATAACCGGACATGAACACTGAGATAATAGATTATCTTAAGACACTGGCAAAAAGGGAACTCTTCTTTGTAAGCGTTGCAAATCTGTTTCTGTCGGCTGTGATAATCGTGTGCGGGATCTTTACGTTCCGGTCAGGAGCCTCGACACTGATGTATGCTGTGATGTTCGCATGCGCCACAATGGTACTTGCGCTTAACAGTTATAAGTGCTTCAGGCGCGGATCAAAAAACGGTCCGGTATTTGCAGCCCTGGCCGTACTGTTTGCGCTCATAACCGGGATATGCCTTTATGCTCTTTTCGGAGGAATATGATGAACAGGCCTGATGTTGTTTTGTGCGGAGCCAATTCATACGAGCAGAAATACTATTTTAACGAGGATTTCAAAAAACTTCCCGAATCCATAAAGGATGAGCTTCATATCATATGCGTGCTCTTTACCGAGGAAGTCGGAGGAGTGTTCATGATAGGCTTTGATGAGGAGAAGTCGCTTGTACTCGTAACCGATGCGGATGAGGGAGACCTTCTGTATGATGAGATAGGTGCCGGACTTCTCGTCAAGGAAGTGACCAAGCGCAAACAGGATCTGTTCGAGTCACTTGAGATGTTTTATAAAACTTTTATATTGGGAGAAGAATATGTTACTGGTTCTTGATGTAGGAAACACAAATATCACTTGCGGGATTTATGACGGCGCGAATCTTACGACCACGTTCAGACTGATGAGCAAGACTCCGAGAACATCGGATGAGTTCGGGATGACGATATGCTCCGTCGCGGAAAGGTGCGGGGCAGATGTTGCCGCTATCGACGGTGCCATAATCGCATCGGTTGTTCCGGATGTGATGCATTCGCTGATAGCCGGTGTGAAGAAGTATCTGAATATCAATCCTCTGGTCGTGGGACCCGGGGTTAAGACAGGCATCAATATCGATACGCCTAATCCGAAGGAGATCGGACCCGACAGGATAGTTGATGCCGTGGCGGCATATGAGCTTTATGGCGGCCCGATACTCGTGCTCGATTTCGGAACGGCGACAACATACGATCTTGTTTCTGCAGACGGCAGTTTCAAGGCCGGTATCACGGCACCGGGCGTCAGGATCAGCGCACAGGCTCTTTGGACCGGAACGGCCAAGCTTCCGGAGATCGAGATCGCGATGCCCAGATCGATCCTTGCGACCGATACGATATGGTCGATGCAGGCAGGACTGATGTACGGCCAGATCGGCCAGACCGAGTACATAATCAAACAGGTCAAAAAAGAGACGGGGCTTGATGAGCTGAAGGTCGTTGCAACCGGCGGTCTCGGACGCCTTATCAGCAATGAGACCGACATGATAGACGAATACAACAGCGATCTTACGCTTGAAGGTTTAAGGCTGATCTATGCTAAAAATAGGTAGTGTAACACTTCCAAACAAATGGATTCTCGCACCGATGGCAGGGGTTTGTGACCTGCCATTTCGCGTGTTGTGCCATGAAGCCGGAGCCGGAATGACCTGTATGGAGATGATAAGTGCCAAGGCTATATACTACCGCAATAAGGCGACTGAGGAAATGATGGCGATCGATCCGTCGGAAGGTGTAGTCTCGCTTCAACTGTTCGGATCGGATCCTTCGATCATGGCCGATATGGCCCAAAAGATCGAGGAGCGTCCGTTTGCGATCCTTGATATCAACATGGGATGCCCGGTCCCCAAGGTCGTAAATAACGGCGAGGGTTCGGCCCTTATGAAGGATCCCGCCCTTGCGGCCAGGATCATACGATCGGTCTCGTCGGCAATAAGAAAGCCGGTAACGGTTAAGATAAGAAAAGGATTTGATGATGATCATGTAAATGCGGTCGAGATCGCAAAGCTTGCCGAGGAAAACGGGGCGGCAGCCGTAACGGTACACGGAAGGACCAGACAGCAGTACTATTACGGCACGGCGGATCGGGAGATCATACAAAAGGTAAAAGAAGCCGTATCTATCCCGGTCATCGGAAACGGAGATGTCGACTCGTATGAGAGTGCATGCGATATGATAAAACAGACGGGATGCGACGGCGTTATGATAGGACGCGCATGCCAGGGGAATCCGTGGATATTTGAAGAATTGTGTGCGAAAGAAGCCGGCAGGGATTGGACAAGGCCGGATAAGGAAACGGTTGCACGGATGATCCTTCGTCATGCCGGGATGCTCATTGAATGCAAGGGTGAATACATCGGGTCCCGGGAGATGCGAAAACATGCCGCCTGGTATACAAAAGGGTACGCCGGATCATCCGCATTCAGAGGGAAACTTAACGAGGTGGAAACACTGGATGAATTAAGATATATAATGGATGATTTTCTGACCCTGTAAGAGTTGATAAAGTTTGTTGACGGCAGTAAATGCTTGCGATATAATGCGTTTATTGTTTAAATGACGTTCCTAAATAATTAAGAAGGGATGGGTTGTACTTATGGAAGAAAAAAAGAATCTGATGTCTTATGAAAAGCTTCGTGAACTCGAGGCTGAACGCGATGAGAGGAAGGAAGTCATCAGAGCCGAGATAGCACAGAAGATCAAAGAGGCCCGCGAGCAGGGAGACCTTTCCGAAAATGCCGAGTATGATGCTGCCAAGGATGAGCAGAGAGAGAACGAGCTTCGTATAGAAGAGATCGAGTCCATACTCAAGAATGCCGAAGTATATCTTGAGGAAGACGTTGCAAAAGATGCGGTCGGTCTCGGAAGCACGGTGACTCTTCTTGATATTGAATATAATGAAGAAGTTGTTTATAAGATCGTCGGTTCCACTGAGGTTGACAGCCTTAACGGCAGGATCTCGAACGAATCCCCGGTAGGAAAGGCTATCGTCGGAGCCAAGAAGGGTGCGACCATAACAGTTGACACTCCTGCCGGACAGATCAAATACAAGATCCTTAAGGTGGAAAAACCCGCAGGTGCAAAGAGCACAAAGAGTCCCAAGAAGACCGAGGAAAAGGCTCCCGCCAAGACTGCGGCAAAGAGCGCAACAAAGACCGCATCCAAGTCTTCAGCGGCTAAGACTACCACAAAGAAGAAGGCAGATAAATAATGGGAAATCCGAATCCTGATAAGAACGGCAAGGAACCTGATCTTAATCAGATACTTAAGAATAAAAGAGAGAAACTCGCAAATCTTCAGGCGGCAGGCAGGGATCCGTTTGTCATAACAAAGTATGACCAGACCGATCACACGACTGACGCCAAAGCAGCTTTTGAGGAGCTCGAAAAGAAGGGCGACATTGAAAATGCCGAACCGATCAATGTAAGCATTGCCGGACGTATCATGCTCAAGCGTGTTATGGGCAAGGCTTCATTCATGAACGTAAAGGATCTTAAGGGAGACCTTCAGGTATATGTCTCAAGGGATTCGCTTGGAGATGAGCCTTATGCCGAGTTCAAGAAGTTTGAACCCGGAGATATCGTCGGTGTTAAGGGTTATATGTTCAGGACACAGATGGGTGAAATATCTGTTCATGCTTCATCTGTAGTACTACTGTCCAAGAACCTCCAGCCGCTTCCCGAAAAATTCCACGGACTGACAAATACTGATATGCGTTACCGTCAGAGATATGTCGATCTTATTATGAATGATACTTCGAGAGATACTTTTATCAAGAGATCGAAGATCATATCAACGATACGTAAGTATCTTGACGGACAGGGATTCATGGAAGTAGAGACCCCGATGCTTGTGGCAAATGCCGGAGGAGCAGCGGCGCGCCCGTTCATGACCCATTTTAATGCACTTGATGAGGATCTCAATCTTCGTATTTCACTTGAACTGTATCTTAAGAGGCTGATCGTCGGAGGCCTTGAAAGAGTATATGAGATAGGCCGCGTATTCAGAAATGAAGGACTTGATACAAGGCACAATCCCGAGTTCACACTCATGGAACTGTATCAGGCTTACACGGATTACAACGGGATGATGGATCTTACCGAGAACATGTTCCGCTATGTTGCCGAGGAAGTTCTTGGCACTACGAAGTTTACTTACGGTGACATTGAACTTGATTTCGGAAAGCCGTTTGAGCGCATAACCATGATAGATGCGATCAAAAAGTATACTGGGATCGATTTTGACGAAGTGCCGGATACGGAAGCTGCCAAAAAGCTTGCCGATGAAAAGGATATCCACTACGAGCCGTATCACAAGAAGGGTGATATCATCAGCATGTTCTTTGAGGAGTTCGTTGAGGAAAAGCTCATCCAGCCTACGTTTGTTACCGACCATCCGGTTGAGATATCTCCTCTTACCAAGAGAAAATCTGACAGGCCGGATCTTGTTGAAAGATTTGAACTGTTCATTAATACATGGGAGATGTGTAACGCATATTCCGAGCTTAACGATCCGATCGATCAGAGAGAGAGGTTTAAAGCGCAGGATGCTGCTGCGGCAGCGGGCGACGAGGAAGCCAATCACACAGATGAGGATTTCCTTAATGCGCTTGAGATCGGAATGCCTCCGACAGGCGGTATCGGATACGGTATAGACAGGCTTACGATGCTGCTTACGAACAGTCCCGCCATTCGTGACGTTCTGCTCTTCCCGAC
>JAFXQX010000013.1 GCA_017526745.1 Lachnospiraceae bacterium
ACAACCCTTACATTAATGACTTCTGCTTCGGCGCCCTTCTTGGGCTTCTTTTCCTTCTTCTCTTTCTTCTTCTTTTCTTTTTTCTTCTTACCGTCGCCTTCGTCCTGCCCATCAAGCTCGGAAAGGATGGCTTCGTTCTCGGCCGCACCTTCCTGGGCAATATCAACGGCGCTCTGTTCTATGCCTGAAGCATCGGGAACATCATCTTCCACTTCTTCAAAGAGCTTTGCAAAAAAGCGTGACAGGAATCCGCCCTTTTTGGACTTGACCTCGGATTCATCGGGGATATCGAGAAGGTCAGGATCTATGAGCATCTCCTCATCTCCGTCTCCGATGACCTCAACATTCTCGCCCTTTTTCTTTTTCTTCCTGCCGAAAAGCCCGAACTTCTTTTTCTTCTTTTTGCCGGTCTCTTCTTCCTCATCGATAAGGTTGTCTATGTTGAACAGCTCATCTTCCGAATCGGATGCAAAAAGCGCTTCGGCTGTTTCGGTGTTCGGATCGACAAGCTCGGAATTCTCATCCTTTTCAAGGAGATTGCCTATATCGGACAGATCACCGGATCCGTCATCGAGCGATCCGAGAAGATCATTAAGATCGGAATCGTCCCCCGTATCTGTTCCGGCTCCTTCACTGCCTTCCTCCGCCGAAAGAGAGCCGGTAACATCATCAAGCATGGCCGACAGATCAGTGTCGAACATATCGATACCGAGATCGTTATCGGATGCCGAAGGCTCTTCTGAAGGGGTCTCTTCTGAAGGAATCTCCTCGGAAGGTGTTTCTTCGGATCCTTCCGTTTCTCCTGATTCATCGGATACAGTCTCGCCGGTTATCTCACCAAGGGTCGACAAGAGTTCTGATATTTCCTGATCCGGCATAAGGGGTGCCTCTTCAGCCTCCTCTTCCGGCATTGTAAGTTCTTCAAGATCGGGCTCGAGAGATTCTTCCTCGGCCGGAGCTTCTTCCTCGACTGGAGCTTCTTCCTCAACCGGAGCTTCTTCCTCGACCGGAGTTTCGACTTCTTCTTCTGCAGGTGCATCATCCGCATTTGCATTTGCAAACAAAGCGGCTATTGTATCAGCATCGAGTGCCTTGGTACTGTCATTCGGATCAAGGTCGTCGATCGACAACCCTGCGGACTCGGGCTCCTCAGCTGCAGGTTCTTCGATCACGGGTTCCTCGATCACAGGTTCCTCGATCACAGGCTCCTCGATCGCAGGCTCCTCGATCACAGGCTCCTCGATCACAGGTTCCTCGATCACAGGCTCCTCGATCACGGGCTCCTCGATCACGGGTTCCTCGATCACAGGCTCCTCAATCGCAGGCTCCTCGATCACAGGCTCCTCGATCACGGGCTCCTCGATCACGGGTTCGGGAACGGGCGCCTCTATCTCTTCCATCACAGGTTCGGGAATAATATCAAGATTGCCGTCATGCTCAATGACAGGACCATCCGGAAGCGGCACTTCCGGAATCGCCTCAAAGACCACCTCTGTTTCTTCGGATAGAGGCCGGACCGGTGCTTCGGATACCACTGACTCTGATACCGGAGCATCTGCATCGGGCATAAGATCTGCCGGGATCTGCTCTGCTTCGGGTTCGGGTTCGGCAGAAACCTTCGGCTCATGAGGTATCTCTATCTCTCCCTGATTTGTGAACGATGCATTATGATCGTATGCATTCCCGAGTATTGCGGAATTGGAACCGGTAAGTCCCTCTGCCATCGCAAAAACGTCTTCCCTGTCCATTTCGGGGATTACATCAGGCTTCTTTTCGGGTTCCGGTTCGGGAACTCCCATCGCCTGTCTTAACAAACTGTCTAAATAATCTTCAGTGGACTGAGCCATTTGATCCTCCGAGTTACATAAAATATCAATTCATACTACCATATTTTGGTTATGCAAACAACTTAAAAAACAAAAAACGGAGTCGGTTTTCCGACTCCGTGGCTTATTAACATAACGTCTGTTATTCGGGTAACTGCTCCTCGGTCTTTGATCCGGATACAAGCTTGTCGATAAGAAGAACGAGGTTTCCGATCTCAGGTTTGCTGAGCTGTGCATCGGCACCGAGCGCTTCACCCTTTACTCTCATCTCTTCATTGACAAGTGAAGAGAATATTATGACCGGAATATTCTTCAGCACATCATCTGTCTTGATCATATGAGTAAGTCTGTGACCGTCCATCTGAGGCATCTCAATATCAGTGATGACAAGTTTAACCTTCTCATCAAGCGTACCCTCTTCCTTGGCCTCGAGGATGTAATTCCAAGCCTGCAGACCGTCTTCCGTACGCTTAACATTGACATAACCTGCTGCGGTAAGAGCATCACTGATGAGCTTGTTAAGAAGATGAGAATCCTCGGCAATAAGGATCGGAACGCTGCTCCTCTCTCTCTCTCCGAGTGCATTTATCTGGTTCATCCGAAGCCCTGTCTCGGGACTGATATCGGCAACGATCTTCTCGAAGTCAAGGATGATAACGAGTCTGTCATCGAACTTAACTATACCTGTCGAAACGCCTTCAACTTCGTTGTTGACCGTTGCATCGGGTTTGATGATCTCCGTCCAGTTGACTCGATGGATACCCATAACACGGTCTACATGGAAAGCAACGTCGAGCTTATTGAAATTTGTTATTATGAACAGGCCGTCTGTGCTTTCCTCATCGCCCATCTGGAGAGCGTTTTTGAGGCTGATCGCCGTGATCATCTTGTCACGCGGCATAAATATTCCTTCTACGGAAGGATGCGAATTCGGAACCGGTGTAACAGGCTGATATGTAATGATCTCACGGATCTTCGCAACATTGATTCCGTATGAGTTCTCGCCAAGCTTGAACTCGAGGATTTCCAGCTCATTAGTACCATTTTCCAATAAGATTTTGCTATCCATACCTTCACCTCATATATTAGTGTTCCGATCGCACATAGTAAAACTAAATACAATCAGCGAGTTCATTATATCACACATTTTCAGAAAAGACACTAAAAATTCGGCAGTTTGAAATCATTTTTCTTCCCAGAACAGTTCATCGAGCGTTTTGCCGAGTGCTTTGCATATCGCAATGCAAAGATTGATCGTGGGATTATAATCACCTTTTTCTATCGCGCTTATCGTCTGTCTGGATACTCCACACTTATTCGCAAGGTCTTCCTGAGACAGATCCAGCCCGGCGCGAGCCGCTTTCATCCTCAGATTCTTCATTCGTCATCCCCGCTTTCATCCGGTGCTTCCTCTGCGTTTTCTTTTCTCGACTTGATAAACAGTTCCACCCCTACAGTTACCATGAGTATAAAACATAACAGGTTGGTTCCGGAATCTGAGATCATACCGTCCTTAATAAACTCTCCTCCGACGATGGGACCGACCGCTCCGAGAAGGTTACAGATCGCAGCAGCGATACAGATGATCGCAAATCGTTTTTTATTGTTGTTGATACCGAAATATGCATCATGCCATATGCTGTATGTGATCTGGGCGATGATCCCGACAAACAGTATGAAGAAGTATTTGGTCAGGCTTGACGCGATCACTATACCCGCCATATCAAGAAGCATCACAGCGGTTGCGGCTATGGTCATGGCCCAGAATCCGTACATATATGCTTTTCCCCGTGCGATGATCTGCCTTTCGTCATACTTTGTCACTATCTTCCTGTCCTTGTTCATGAATTTAAAAAGGATCACACATAACAAAAGTCCGACCATGATCCCGATCGCAATACCCGATGACTTAAATACACCTGTTCTATCCATTATTCTCATCCTCTCTTGATAAATCCTAAGATATTCTGCCTTTCGAAAGTGATGGATTGTGCACCCGGTCCATCACCTGTATGAATAATACAACTGTGAATAGATATTTGTCAACTATATTTTACATTTTTCATATAAATATAGAGAACAGGACCCGCCTGTTCTCTTTAAGATCAATAACGCAACTCTATCGATCTGCCGTATCCAAAATATCAGTTCAAGGCATAACTCTGCTCTTCGCCGTCCCTTACGATCACAAGGTTCATGGATGAGACCGCCTCGCCTTCCGGTATCTCAAAAACAAGGACCGCATCAACGGTCGCACCGGGAGTGAGCAGACCCGAATAGTTCATAAGATCGTTGTCAAGGAATGTAACATCCCCTCTTACCTTGTCGCTGCCGTTCAGCAGAAGTCTGGCCTTGAAATCGGTTGAGTTGGTGTGAACATCCATATCCTCCGTGCCGGGATTGGTCAGATCAAAATGCACAACGAGCAGTCTCTTGCCGCTTGCAGCCTTCATTGAAAAAGCAAGTTCCTCACCGTTTTCGGGATAATGCTCTGCAACCTCATAACTTACATACTTGATATCAGCGCCCGGTATACCAAGGGCATCGCCGAGAGGTATCGAAGCAGAAGCCGCTGCCGGATCAACATCCGGAGAATCAACAAGTGCTTCCGGAGCATCATCGGGAGCGGGAACATCTCCGCCATCGGAAGGAGGTGCCGTCTGCCCCTCATCGGGAGTTTCCGGTGCCGGAGCGGAAGGCTCAAGGCCCGGAAGCTGACCGGGTCCTTCGGGAGATTGCGGTTCATCTTTTTTCATGCCCGGGTTGACATCTGCCCTGTTGATATCATCAACGGTCATCAGTCCG
Source organism: Lachnospiraceae bacterium (assembly GCA_017526745.1). Classification (GTDB taxonomy): domain Bacteria; phylum Bacillota; class Clostridia; order Lachnospirales; family Lachnospiraceae; genus UBA2868. Next base: position 4,632 of record JAFXQX010000013.1, read on the forward strand.
CCCGGATGGCCCTTTACGTATTCAAGAAGCTTTCCTGCCGCATATTCCGCTATCAGGCTGCTCTGCTCGGGAGTCAGTTCGAGTGACGGGATAAATCCGCATCCTGACAGCATGAGCGAACATACGATAACGGCAATATATGAAAGAATATGTCCTGTTCTCTTATTCATAATCCAAATAATATCACACAAACTATGCATTGTCGAATGACGGGATCGAATCAGTACCGTCAACTTCGAACCAGAAGCTGACTCCGCCGGTGTGATTTTCCACCCCGTATTCATGTCCCATCGCGTCCATGCATGCCTTGACTATCGACAGTCCTATGCCGCTTCCGCCGTACTCGCGCGTTCGCGCCTTGTCCGCTTTATAGAACTTGGTCCAAAGCTTGGGGATGATCTCATCCGGAATATTATCACCGGAATTAAATACGCTGACCCTCACTACCCCACCTGCCTTGACAACATCGATCCTTACCGTCTTTTTGCCGTCATCTGCGCTCTTTGCGTAATGGATCGCATTCGACAGGTAGTTCGTAAGAACCTGTTCGACCTTGAACTCATCAGCCCACACGGAAATGCTCATCCGTTCAGGCATCTCTATCGTGATGTCATTCTGTTTTATCAGAATATCCATGGATGACACGACATTTCGTATCAGTTCCATAAGATCGAAATGCTCAATATCAACCCGGTCATTTCCGAATTCGAGCTCGTTAAGATGCAGGAGGTTCTTGACGAGCACGTTCATCTTCTCGGCCTCGTCCGTGATGACTTCACAGTAGAAATTACGGCTTTCCTCGTCATCGTTCACGCAGTCCCTGAGCCCTTCCGCATATCCCCGGATCAGTGCGATCGGTGTCTTCAGCTCATGCGATACATTCGAGAGAAAATCCTTTCTCATCTCATCTATCTCGGTCTTTTTTTCGATATCCTGCTGAAGCTTGGCATTGGCGCTTTTGAGTTCGACAATGGTCCCTTCGAGAGCATCCGAAAGCTTGTTCATATGCTCCCCGAGAACATCTATCTCGTTTCCGCACTTTCCGCTGTACTTCTCCGAAAAATCAAGTTTCGTCATCTTCTCGGATATTCCGACAAGTTTCATGACCGGCCTTGTTATCCTGCATGTTGCAAGGAAAATGAAAATGATACCGGCAATGATCGCTATGATGCCGAATCTGATAAAGATCATGTTGGCAAGACGGGATGCTTCCTTCATGCTCTGTACAGGCGTCCGGATCAGTATCAGGTTGCCGCTTGTAAGCGATCCCCAAAGTTCCAGATAGTCGATGTGGACCCTGGGATCGACCGTTCTCTGGATCCTTATCTTATCTCCTTCATACATGGCATCGACTTCATTTTTTCCGGCAAACACAAACTCCAGAAGTCTTTTTGTCATAAGCGAAGTATCCGATGCGGTTGATTTTACGAGCTGCTTATCCGCATCGATAACAAGGACTTCGATATTGTTAATGACCGACAGCTGCCTTAGAGATTCATCAAATTCTGCGGAGTAGATATCTCCCTCTGATACAGCCTTGTCAATATCGTTGTAGCATGATAAAAGGACCTTCTGCTTATTGTACATATATGCGCTCTCAAGCGTCAGCATATTGACAACGCTTATGAGAAAAATGCATAAAGTCAGCAAAAGGCCGAAGACAAAAGTGTATTCTCTTTTAATTGATTTTTTTAAGAAACGTATCATTACAGTTTCAGCAGTTCAAGAAGATACTGCCACTCACGCCGCGTGCTCGAGATCGAAAGCTTTTCGTTGGCCGTATGAACATCCCACATATCGGGCCCTATGGAGATTGCATCGATACCTTTGATCTTCTGTGCGAATATCGCGCACTCAAGTCCTGCATGTATCGTGATTATCTCTATATCCCTGTCGAACAGTTTTCTGTAAAGCTGTTGTGCGCTCTTTGCAAACTCGGACACTTCAGCGTTCTCCCATGCGGGATATCTTCCGCGCATTTCAAAATCAACCTTGAACGCATCCGCGAGCATGCGCATCTTGTATATCATCCATTCAAGAGAAGTTTCCCTGTTACTGCGAAGGCTCGTTACGATCGAGTAGTTCTTGGATCTCGCGACAGCAACGCCAAGGTTGGAACTTGTCTCGACAAGATCGGCTGTCTGGCTCATCTTGGCTACACCGTTCGGGATGACATTGAGAAGCGCGATGAACCTGCTCATATCCTTGACGGACATACAGTCAAGCTTGCCCTTGCCCTTATCCTTACACTTTATCACAAATCCGCCGTCAGTCTTGCCGTATTCGGCAAGAACAGTCTCGCCAAAAGGTTTGATGAGCTTCTCAAATGCCTTGCCGTGCTTCTTTTTGACAACGACCGTTGCAGTTGCCGATGCAGGTATCGCATTGTCCTTAAGTCCCCCGTCATAAGACGCAATGGCGATCTCGACGTTGGATGCGGCAAGAGACAGAAGCCTTCCCATCAATACATTTGCGTTGGCCTGTCCCTTATGTATCTCGGTTCCGGAATGACCTCCGGCCAGTCCCGAAATGCCGATCTCATAAACATTGCCCTCGACCTTGCCGTTCTTGCATTTGGAAGAAAGCACGCATCTGCATCCTCCGGCACAACCGACCACGAGATGATTTTCTTCCTCGGTATCAATGTTGATGAAACGTTTTCCCTTGATGCGGGAAATATCGTAACCGGCAGCACCCGCAAGTCCGACCTCTTCATCTGCAGTAAATACAGCCTCCAGCATCGGATGCTGTATATCATCACTGTCAAGGACTGCAAGTATCAGCGCAATACCGATACCGTCATCGGCTCCGAGCGATGTTCCCTTTGCCGTGACAAAATCCCCGTCAACGTAGGCCTTTACCGCCTCTCTTTCATGGTCGACGTCCAGTCCTTCTTCGGCAACGCATACCATGTCTATGTGTGCCTGAAGGATCACGGTCTCCCTGTCCTCCATTCCCGCGGTCGCCGGCTTAAGTATTGTGACATTCATAAGGTCGTCACGGTATGCGATAAGTCCCCGCCTTCCCGCAAACTCCACGAGAAAATCACTTACCGCCTTTTCGTTTCCCGAGCCTCGCGGGATAGCCGTAAGCTGGTCAAAAAAGCCGAAAACCTTTTTCGGTTCAAGGTCATAAATCTCCTGTGCCATAATGATCTCCTGTATGATCTGTTATACTTCGAACTTATAGCCCATGCCCCAGATGGTCTTGATGTATTCACCGCAATCTCCCATCTTGGAACGCAGCTTTTTGACATGGGTGTCTATCGTTCTCGCATCACCGAAATAATCGTAATTCCAGACATGATTGAGTATCTTGTCACGTGAAAGTGCGATCCCCTGATTTTCCATGAAATAGGTGAGCAGTTCGAACTCCTTGAATGAAAGTTCTACGCCCCTGCCTCCGATCATGACCGTATGGCTAGCCTTATCGAGTACGATGTCTCCGGCCGTGATCTTCTCTTCTCCGGAGATCAGATTGCTCCTGCGAAGCAGTGCTTCAACTCTTGCAACAAGTATCTTGGGCGAAAAAGGCTTGGAGATATACTCATCGGCCCCTAGATCGAATCCGGCAAGTTCATCTCTTTCATCGCCCTTTGCCGTCAGCATGATAACCGGGATCTTGGAATATTCCCGTATCTCTTTGAGCACTTCCCAGCCGTCCATCTTCGGCATCATGACATCAAGTATCACAAGGCTTATGTCCTTCTGCTCGAAGAAAATGTCTATGGCTTCCTGTCCGTCGGCCGCCTCGACCACCCGGTAATCCTTGCGTACGAGAAAATCACTTACAAGCTTTCTCATCCTGCTCTCATCATCAACGACAAGTATCTTGATATTGTCCATAAAATACCTTCCTATTGTCCGAGTTCAAGCTCACGTGCCTTGATGGCCGATTCACGCTCGGACAGCTCCTGTTCCCACTCGCTGTACTGATTCAGTATCGCAGTCCTGTAATTGATCATGTTGGGATTTTCGGCCTTGAGGGTTATAACAAACATCGCGATGACCATGATCACCAGAATGATATTGACGATAAGCGAGATCTTGTACTCATTCCTGAACGTCTTGCGAAGTGTCCTTGCCTCGCGCCGGGCGTTCATCTTCTCTTCGCGCTCTTCGCTCCTTATGTTCAGGGCTCGGGTATACGATATAGGAACGGGTATGTCCTTTACAGCATCATCCGGTATCTCACTGCTCTTATACAGGAAATTCTGAAGCGTGCGAAGATACTCATACCCGACCGGCGTGACAAATATCCCGCTGGTGATAAGCTTATCATAAACCGCCAGAACACCCCGGGGATTGTTCATGTTCATCCTTCCGGCGATGTATTTAATCTTTTCGATCTCCGATGCCGCAAGTGATACATCAGCATCATCTGCAAAGGCAAAGCCGTCGATCATTGATCTGTCTGCCACTTTTTCCTCCTGCCAATACGTAAGAAAGCGGTAAATGCTTACCGCTTTCCCCCATTATCATATGATAAGTTCTGTCATTACAGCTGGAACTGTCCGACACTCTTGTCGATAACTTCCGCGATCTGTTTGAGTGTAACGGTCTCGTCCTTGATATTTCCGACAAGTGCTGCGAACTCATTGGCGCTCGCGGTTGTCTGCTGGGTGCTTGCTGCGTTCTCTTCGGCAATAGCGGTAAGGTTCTGTACAACATCCACAACCGATACTCTTGCTTCGTCAAGGCTTGTCGTCTTGGCTGAGATATCACCCATACCCGATGTTGTCTGATCGATACCGGAGCGAACGTCTTCGAAAGCTTCCTGGGTCTTGCGAACATCCTCGCTCTGCTCTTCCATGATCTGGCGGACTTCGTCCATTGTCTTCACGCTGTTCTCGGAATCCGCGAGAAGCTCGGTGATGATGGATGCGATCCTGCTGGCGCTTTCGTTGGACTGTTCTGCAAGCTTCTGTATCTGATTGGCAACGACTGCGAATCCGCGGCCCTGTTCTCCTGCTCTTGCTGCCTCGATCGAAGCATTAAGTGACAGCAGGTTGGTCTCTTCGGCGATATCGGTTATAAGTGCCGTAGCCTCCTGGATACGTGCAACCGACTCGTTCGTGGTATTTGTCTGATCGTAAATAAGATCGATGGCAGATGATGCGCGTCTGTTGATCTTGTCGAGCTTGTCGAGAGTATCAACGGCTCTGTCGCCTGCCTGACGCATCTGCTCGGAGATCTGGATAAGATCCTTGAGCTGTGCAGATGTATCTTCAACCATGTTACCCATAAGGATAACGTTCTCGGTAGCCGACTGCGTCTCATCAGCCTGTGAGGATGCACCGTCGGAGATCTCGTTGATCGCCTGATTTACATGACCGATGGACTCGGATGCCTCGCTCGATGTGACATTGAGCTTATCTGATGAAGAATAAAGGCTTGTCGACTGATTCTTCAGTTCCGTGATTATCGCTATCAGGCTCTCCCTGAGATCCTCGATACTCTTGCCCATAACACCGAGCTCATCCTTACGTCTTATGAGTGCATCGGGAACTTCCTCTGTAAGATCACCTTCCGAAACCTTCTCAAGGATACCTACTCCGTGAGTGATAGCATTTGTGATCGCAAGTGCAACGAATATAGCAAGTGCAGCAGCGATAAGTATCGCAATGATCGTGGAGATGAGGATGCTGTTTGTAACAACATTGATCTCCTTCTCGACCTCAGCCTGGGCGCGTCCGCAAAATACCATACCGATAACGTCCTTGGTGCCTGTCTGATAGAGCGGAACATAATATGTATAATACTTGCTTCCAACTATATCAACGTTTGATGCCGAATACTCCTGACCGCCCTTAAGTACGGTCTCGATAACCTTCTCACCGGCCTGGGTATACAGAACTCTCTCATTTGTTCCCGGCTTGGTAACACTTGTCGCATAACGAGTGTCGCCATAGAAGATCGTTGTAACGGTTCCCGTTCCTGCCTTGACCTCATCAACGATACCCGTCTCATTCGTAACGTTGAAATCACCCTTCATCAGGAAATCGCCGTTCAGCTCGTACGGAGCCGTGTTGACTTCACCAAGAGCCGACCTTACGGCAAGAACCGATGAATGAAGTCCGTTGAAGACCTCGGCTTCCATGCTGTTAGTTACCTTGATCTTCGCAAAAATGTAAATGAAGATACCGAATACGACAACAGGAATTACCGAAATCATGATGATCTTAGAACGCAGTTTCATAAATAGCCACCTTTTCCCCTTCTTAGTTGTCTTAGTGATCTCCGAAGATATGGAGTTTCACATATTTAATTATACCAAAAAACACAGTGTTTTCAAGACAGAATTGCCCACTGGTCTATGACTTCCACGGGCAGATATCTGTATACCATCTCCTCGAGAGCGGCTGAATCTATGGGCTTGGACAGATAATCATCAAAGCCCTTTTCGAGATAGAACTCTCTGGCTCCCGATATAGCATTGGCCGTAAGGCTGATGAACACCGAATCACGGTTTGGATTGTTCGCATCATTCTTGATCATCTCAAGAGTCTCAACGCCGTCCATCTCCGGCATCATATGATCGAGGAATATGATGTCATATTTAGTCCTTCCGGTAAGCTCTATCGCACGTCGTCCGCTGTCGGCGATATCTATGGACAGCCCTGTCTTGCCGAGAAGTCCCTTTAAGACAACGAGATTGACCATCATATCATCTACAACGAGGATGCTTCCCTTTGTAGCCTTAAACTTCGGAACATACCTGTTTTCTTTCAGGGAAAGTTTCCTGAAAGCCTCTTTATAATCGCCGATCGTTTCATGGTCGCTGATGCCCTGCCGGAGTCTGAATGAGAAGGTACTGCCGGTTCCGTATGTACTGTCCACTTCAAGGTTTGACCCCATCAATGACAGGAGGTTCTGCGTGATCGCAATTCCAAGGCCGGTACCTTCAATGTTTCTGTTTCTCTCTTCCTCGATCCGTTCAAAATTGGCAAAGAGCTTGGCCATATCCTCCTGTTTGATGCCGATACCGGTATCCTTTACGGCAACAATGAGGAATATGCTGTCAGGTCCGTCATCTTCAAAGGAAACCGACAGAGTGACCGATCCTTCCTCGGTATATTTTGCGGCATTGGTCAGTATGTTAGTGATTATCTGCCTGACTCTTACGTCATCTCCGACAAGATGCGCGGGAGTATGTGGGTCTATATCGCATACAAGCTCCAGGCCCTTCGTATCCGTACGAACCTTTATCATGTTGACAAGATCGTTGAGCAGAGCAGTCAGGTCATAATCCACAGGTATGATCTCAACCTTTCCGGACTCGATCTTGGAAAAATCAAGAATATCATTTATAAGGCCGACCAGTGAGTTTCCGGCACCTTTGATATTCCTGGCATACGATACGATCTTCGGCTCGCTGCTCTCGCGGATTATCATCTCATTCATGCCAAGTACCGCATTTATCGGTGTCCTGATCTCATGAGACATATTCGAAAGGAATGAAGATTTGGCCTCACTAGCCGCAAGGGCCCGTTCGGACATATCGATAAGCCGTTCACGTTCCATCTTTTCCTGGGTGATATTTTCGATAAGCCACAGAACGCGGCGGATCTTTTTGTCCTTGGCACGCTCCATAACGACAAGCCTGCATCTTACCCACATATCCCCATATCCGAGGTACTCTATGGTAGCATAATCACTGTCAGCCATTCTCTCATCGATCGTGGTCAGGTCTCCGAATTCAATGGCAGCCTGCTTGGCGGGACTGTCCGGAAGATTGTGCATGACCTCGGCCAGAGCTCCTATTGCATCCTTTTCCGATGTTGAAAGAAACTCGGACATGACATACCTGTCGTTTCTGACCTCGGTAACGGTATTTTTTTCCAGGTCAAAATCGCATACCGAAAGATACAGGCCGGCCGTGGAAGTGATAAGCCTCTGCAGTCGCTTTGACTCCGCCTCGCTTATCCACGATCTGTACATGATGATGATAAAGATGATCAGAGTGATGATTATGACGGCAACGCACAAAAGAATGAGCATATTGATTGGCCTGTATATCACATCCGAGTCGGCAACCGATATACAGTGCCACCCGTTTGATATCGGAATATCATACACTGTGTAGTTGCTGTGGTTGAACTGAAGTTCGATGCTTCGTTCATCACATCTTAACACCTCGGTCAGAACGGCATGTCCTAGTGTCCCGGTCTCCTCCAGATAGTTTTTTCCTATCTCCTGACGTGATGTATGGGCAACAACCATCCCGTTCCCGCCAACGACAAAACTGACCATATTGGCGTAGGGGTTTTCATAGCTTTCTATGATCTCCTGTATGTCCCCGAGTTTTATATCGAGCGCTATGACACTCTTCCCGTCGGAAAGGCATTCCGAGAGCGTCATAACCAGATCGCCCGAATACAGATCGATGTACGGGTTGACCAGCACCATATCACCGTCGGCCTTGATGGCTTCCGTATACCACGGTCTTGCTGTCGGATCATAATCAGGTCCCGGGTTCCAGCCGAATCCGTCATGGTATTCGCCGTGAAGATATGCGTAGAGTCCGGAAGTTTCGACTATGTCAGTATTGTTGAGAACATCGGTCTCTCTTGTAAGAAATGTGATGATCTCATCATGCGATGTATGCTCGGCAAGAAGATCCTCAAGAATATATGATGACCGCTCAAGCGTATCCCTTGCGGACGAAAGATACATCGCAACTCCTTCGGAAAGTCTTCCCGCGCTGAGCTTTCCTCCCTCAACTATGCTGCGTCTGGCATAGTTCATCAGAAGTGAATGATAGATAAGGATTATGATAATAAAGAAAAGCGCAAGTGTCGGAAAGATCACGGCCTTTTTCAGGCCGTACCAGTCGAGCATCTCCCGCAGGGAGACTTTTTGCGCTTTATGTTCGTATTGTTCGTATTGTTCGGCTTTCTTTTCTGTTTCCGAAGGCATAGGCTGTCCTCTTGTTTAAGTGAAGGATCCTCTTCTATTCTATCATTTGCGGCGTACCGCTACCACAACAAATCTTCCGTTCTTGACCTGATAACTGCACGTGGAAAGAGTCAGAAGATCATCCCCGTACTTTGCTTCCACGCCGGTATCATATAATGACCTTTCTTTGACGTTGTTTACGAAGTAGTTGAAATCATCCTCATCGGCCAGGTCGTTGTAATAATAATAGCGGAATCTTCCGTTATCCTCATCCTTCTCGATCCTGTATATATCTTCGTCACCGAAATCCCTGTTAAGATCAAGATCCGCGACCGTAAGATCCTCCTCGGTGACCTCGGGCTCGGGCGCAACAGTGGGTGGAACAGTGGGGACGGTCCCATCCATTCCACTTTCCTGCTCGGCCTTGAGTTCTTCTTCTTTCTTGGCTATGCCGGCCGCGGCTATCATCTGATCCTTGGCTGCGCGGTCTTCTTCCGTTTCAAGCTCGTCTTCTTCGATCTGGGAATAGAAGACTCCGAGCAGTTCGTACTCGCGGTCCTCATAAAGAGTATCGAACGTAATGACGTTATGCTTTAGTCCGAAATCCTTATCGGCAAATTTCTGCAGGGAGCCGAATCCGCTCCCGTCCTTCATGTTATGGCCGTATATAAGTGTGTTGTGGAATTTGTCCTGCCAGTTAACGGCAATGAAGAACGTACCCTTTTCAGAGTCGGAACCGTCAAGAGAACGGTGAAGAAAATAATTCTGGCTGCCGGGTGTGTAGACGACCGGATCGTCGATCTTAGTGCCGTCTATCGCAAGCCATCCGGCAACATAGGGATTGATGGCAAGATACTCATCGTACCTGGGAAGCGGAACCCTTTCCGGCTCGGGCACGGGTGTCTCTTCGGGCACTTCAGGCTCTTCCTCGATATCCGGTGTCGGCTCGGGCTTTGCGGGCAAAGATCCGTCCCGAGGCCCGGCCGCATCAGCGGATCCACTGTTATCGACCTGCTCGAGCTGCTCTTCTACCGAATATCCGGTATTATCCGGAGCATCAGCCTTGTGCGAAAAGATCAGGCTTGCCACAACAGGCATGAGCATGATCGTTACAAGAACCGTTATGAATACTATCGCATATTTCCCTGAATTCTTCATGTCTTATTATAAACAAGGCACAGGCAGTGCCTGCGCCTGATGATTCATATTATGAGACTTCCTATACTCCGAGCGGATTGGCCGGAATGAGACGGGCCTCTTTCATTTCCTTGATGGTAACATCTTTTAAGTATGCCTCGGGATTGCCGCCGGTAAACGCATAGTTGCTCTTAAGCTTCTCCCAGTCGCCGGAAGACAAAGTAACCGACTCACCTGTTTTGTCAGTGAACTTGACATTACCGTTTTCATCAACGGGATAGCCGTATGATGTCGTTCCAACAGTAACGCCGCCGCTTACCTGCTCAAGCATTTCTTCGTTCAAAGCTCTATTGTCCATTTTGATCTCCTTTCGGGCATTAATGATACATTTGTTATACTACCATATATTGTATCACCGGTCAAAATGAAAAACAAAAAGTTGTGCCTTGTACAGTTTCGCCTTCACCTTACATTATACCCTGCATCTATATCAACGATCTGCCTCATCTTCTTTCCCGAACAGTAGTTTTCAAAATCATCGGCAAAGAGGTTTACTATCTTCTCTACAGTATGCGGCAGTGTCCAGTTGCCGGCCGCATGCGTCGTAAGGATCAGCCTCGGGCAGTCCCAAAGTGTACTGTCCTTATCAAGCGGCTCCTTTTCAAACACATCAAGTGCAGCACCGCCTATCTGCCCTGCTCTGAGCATCTGCTCAAGCGCTTTTTCATCAAGCACGTTCCCTCGTCCGACGTTGATGATATACGAATCCTTCGGAAGCTTTTGTAATCTGTCCCTGTTCAACAGACCGATCGTTTCCGCTGTTGCCGGAAGGCTCAGGATCAGCACATCGGTTTCGGGAAGCACTTCATCGATCCTGTCAAGTGTCACAATCCTGTCGTAGATATTGTCAGGATTGTGGCCGCGCCGGTTCACGCCCGTCATGCATGAGGGCATAAATCCCCTGATCCTGACCGCCGTCTCATTTCCTATATCTCCGGTTCCGGCAAATGTGACCCTCGATCCGAACAGCGATCTTACCGGAAGGTGCTGCTCCCACTGTCTCTCTTCTTTCAGCCTGATGTAATCGGGACGTCTTCTCATGATCTCCAGAGTCATCATCACGATATGCTCTGCGATCGTGACACCGTACGCTCCCGACGAGCATGTGAGCGTTATACCGGTATCGCGGACCTTGTCGAGAAAGTGGTCGACTCCCGCCGAAGGAGTGCACACCCATTTCAGGTTCTTTGCGTTCTTAACGAGACTACTGTTGAACGAAAACAGCACCTCCGCATCGGCAACTTCCGCTTCTGCAAGGCCCGGATCATCACAGAAAACGGTGTCAAAATCATGCGCCAGGGCAAGTTTTTGAATTCGGTCTCTCTGCCCGCCGGTTAAAGGCGGGAACGATACAAGAAGTTTTCTTCGGCTCATCCGTCTGCTCCCTTTCTCTTATCATCAATCCTGCCTGACCAGTTGTGCGCCTCTTAACGTACAGTATCTGTCAGTTGCTTCCATGTACGTGTCAAAGGTTCCGGCCACGCAAATCTCCTGTTCCTGCGAAGGGTAGTCTAGAAGATCATGTTATAAACTTCGGAATAAACCATCGTGGATGACAGCCCGGTAAGATCCACATCTTTTATTAGATTTTGCAAAGCCGGAAACGTTCACTTCTGTTATTCTTTCCTGGGTAAATTCCAATATGATGTGTTATAATCCTGTGTATTATATCACATCATCGAAAGGATACAATGAATATGATCCGTGAAGTAAAATATGATGATCTTCAAAGTCTTCTGGAGCTGTATCTGCACTTGCATGACAAGAGTGTGCCCGCACATGATGAAACGCTTAAGCGTACGTGGGAGAAAATACTCTCTGATGAAAACTATCATCTTATCGTTTGTGAGGAAGATGGCCGGATCGTAAGCTCATGTACATGCCTGATCGTCCCCAATCTGACAAGGACCGTCAGGCCGTATGCGCTCATAGAAAACGTGGTAACTCATCCCGACTACAGAAAAAAGGGCTGCGCAGGCGGCTGCCTGTCATTTGCAAGAAAGATCGCTGATGAGAATAACTGTTATAAAATGATGCTTATGACCGGATCAAAGGATCCGGCCATACACAGGTTCTATGAAAAAAACGGATACAGCAGCAAGGACAAGACTGCCTATGCGTTATGGATCAATATGGACTACTGACCCCGTCCGGGGAAACTCACATTTCCACAGTTTCAAACACTTCTGCAAGTTTTGCGATCCTTATCAATCCATCTGCTTCAACAACACCGGTCAGATCTGCATTCGCCGGAATAACAATAAGACATAATCTTCCGTTTACAAAACATGCTATATTCACATTGATATCCCGTCTTGAGAGTAGCGCCGCAACAATCCCTGCATCCAATCTGTCACCTGTTATCGCGATCATTGCCGTACCGCCTGCGGGTGTACTGTTTATGGCATCTATGGCATTTTTAACTTCATTTGCGTCCGTAACATTCGATACAGCCCAAATACCGCTGTTATCCGCAATCGAGCCATAACCGATGTCATCCGAAGGCACAGACGAGGTATCGGAATTCACATGGCCAGGCTGTGGATTAGGGGTCGGGTCAGGCTGTGGATTAGGGGTCGGGTCGGGGTCTGTCTGTATAAGCGTCAGTGCCACATTCACATCTATACCGCCGCCTCTCGGAACGGTAAGATAATATGAACCGTTCTCATCCTGATTGAGTGCAACTGTCTTCTCAGCATCCGCATATACTCCCACAAGTTCATAACCGGCGGGAACATCGAGTTTCACATATACTTTCTCAGTTTCACCTGCAACATCAAGCATCGTAGGGGCAACGCCCTCTCCGTTATCCCATGCCTTCTTCTTATTCCATGCTGTTCCGTCAGCATTTGCAAGGCTTAACACATTTGCGGGAGCATTGTTTATCTCGGGCTGTGTGACACGAATGATATAACTGATACATTTTGCCACGGCTTCTTGGGAGTTATCGCTTGTCAGCGTTTGTGCGCCATCGTTTTTTCCTAACAGCGCCGTGCCTTCATTACTTTCTATCTTCCATGCGGTTACATTTACTTTTTTATTAGTTATGCCTTCTGAATAATCCAAAATCACCGCAGGGATATTTTCTGCAGTAGATTTAACTGTTCCATCAATGATGATATCAGTGGATTTGGCGCTACTCATATTTTCTGTATAAATACCGGCTCCGTTACTTGTAACATCGCCTTTTACCTGTATTTTCAGATCTGTGAGTTCTCCGCCCTTTGCGTATATCCCCCGTGCCCCGGCCACTTCGCTGCTAACGACTATATTTCCTTCCACATTGATCGTGGCGGTTGTTGACCCTTCTGTATAACCCCGGGTTAAATCTGCACTGATACCGGAAGAATTCTTTGCTTGTTCTTCATTTCCGTTGGAAATCACCGTGATAGCATTGCCGGAACTGTCTTTACCGATATTAATGGTTGTATTTGACGTGTTTTGGGCGGAAACTTTAACACCGGTTGCTTCTGCAGCTGATGCTGATATTCCCTTTCCTACATCAATTTTGTTTGTATTTTTTGCTTTTGGAGAAATTTCTAATCCCATTGCTTTTTCAATACCATTAGCATCAACGGCACCGCCTATATTAACGATAGTTACTGCATTATCACTTGAGGTGTTTAATGATACCCCCTTAGCGTCGCCTCCATCCGCTTTGGCTCTGGATATAAGATCACCTCTGACGGTGATATTTGTATTACCTAGAGAAGAAGAAGGATAATTATTATTGTTTCTAGCTATATTGATTCCTGTCACGTTATCTGTGCCCGTGACCGTCACATCTCCTTTGTTAGTGTCAGGATTCCCAACGATGATATTTACACTTCCGTTTTGGGCAGGGCGTGCCTCTATTCCCATGGTTGTTGAGCTTGAGGATGTATTTCTATTATCGACTGTCAGATCATTACCTATGGTAACAGTTGCCGCTTGACCTGAGTTTGGAGTAACGTTTATTCCTTTTGTGTTTTGAGCATCAGAAGTGACTGTCAGATCATGACCTATGGAAACATCTGTTTCACGATCCTCACCATCAACACCGTAAAAATTAACTTGACCGGTTTCACAGCTAACCTCTGCATCACCATCAATAACCTCATTCCCGGTGATTGACTGGTCTGCCAATACAGGCACATTTAACGATACAGCAAGGTATATTGCTGACATCAGCGTCGCCATAATCTTCGTTGCTATGTTCCTTATCTTGTTCTGTATATCCATATCTTATCTCCTATATCGGTTCAAATGCAGACATGCATTGCTTTCCTGCTGCCACGTCCCCATTATAGCCTTTTCATAAGCATAGTCAATGATTATATATCAGCGCAAATGCATATCCCGTATCATCTATCCAGTTGGTCAGGCGAAGATCCAGAGCTCTCACGCCTGAATCCAGCAATTCATCGATCGTTCTGTCCTGGGCAATGGCAAATGGTCTGATATAGGGTTCAACATCATACCCCACATACTTGATCGGCTCATGCCATGCAGTAGCAGTCGCAGCATCGTGCGATCCCGGAATATTGATCTCATAGAGGTATCGGTCATCCGGAAGAGCCGACATCCAGTTTGTGCCATCAAGATCATCGGCATAAACCCTTCCGGACATCATGAAAATAGAGACAAGTAAAGATGTGCAAAAGATCAGTGCTTTTTTCATCGTCAGACCCCGTTTATCATGCTTATTTCTTTAACGTCTTCTTATCTTTAACCGCCATCCCCTGAGGCGGAACAGGTTAATCTTTCAGACATCCGATCGGCACAACATATACTCCGTCTTTTCGCTGATATGCATAACTATCCGTACCAGACAGCACCATAAGAAAAGAAGGTTCATGCATCCTGGTAGTATCGATCTTATCCGCAAGTTCCTTCACTGTCTTGGCTCCATGCTCTATCAATGTATTTCCGCCAAGCTTAATCTCTATAAGGCCATAATCGCCATTATTCAGATGAATAACCGCATCACACTCCAGCCCGCTCTTATCTCTGTAATGATAAAGCTGTCCTCCGAGTGCATCAGCATATATCCTCAGATCTCTAATACACATAGTTTCAAACATGAGCCCAAATGTATTCAGGTCGTTCATTAAATCTTTAGGATAGATACCCAGTGCGGCAGTGGCAATCGAAGGATCAACAAAGTACCTTGTATCAGATGTTCTGACGACTGTTTTGGATCTGAGATTCGGATTCCATGCCGGCAGATCCTCAACAACAAAAATCTTTTTAAGCGCATTTACATATGACAGAACCGTATCTTCATCCAATGTCTGAGAATCATTAGCATCCATGTCAGCCTTGAGAGCAGCATTGCTAACCTGTGCTCCCTGATTTCTCGCATACGAACGCATAAGAAGTCTCACCCGTTGTTCATTCCTGTTTATTCCATCAACTCTTGATATATCATTATTGATAACCGATTCGTAATAATTCAGAGCCTGATCAAGTGCTATCTCCTTATCCTTCTGCAAAACAGCCCGTGGCCAGCCTCCCCTGCAAACAAGATATGATATATCTTCGACACTCAGATTATTTACAGATGCAAGCGACACTCCGGGCTTTTCGTCAAATAGCGCCTTTATACTAACCTCTCCATTGGACTCCCCGGACTCAAATAAGGACATGGGGCGCATCTTGATCCTCGTATATCGTCCGGTTCCCGAATGTTCCATTTTTGAAATATCTACCGGGGCAGACGATCCGGTCAAAATATACATTCCCTCGGATCCTCCATGATCAACAGCAAACCGGATACTGTCCCACAATGCTGGCGCAATCTGCCATTCGTCAATCAGTCTCGGCAACTCGCCCGCAAGCAAAACAGAAGGTTTTATCTCAGCCATCCTAAGATTCTGTTCCTTCTTCTCGGGCTCATCCATGTACAATATGCTTGCAGCTTTCTGCTCTGCTGTTGTGGTCTTTCCACACCACTTGGGTCCTTCGATCAGAACTGCTCCGACGCTTTTCAGTTTTCTTTCCAAAATGCTGTCAGCAACCCTCTTCTTGTAATCATCCATAGAATTATTATTCCCTGTTCCCTATTTTCTATACAACAATATCATATTCGGTTATTTGGCAATAATCCTTTCGGCTATTTGGCTATATATTTTTCGGTTATTCGGCATTAACTGTAGTATCACTATGGTCGTCTTTTCATTATTGAACCGTTTATGGATATTCCATGCGCATACATCACGCATAGTATCCGCATAACGAAAATGAGCATAGCCTATTCAGCTACGCTCATATTCATACTCAAACGCATATATCAGATATAATCGCGTTTTCCATATCGCCACATCATGAGTTCGACGTGACGTGGTCTGATGGACCTGGCGGGAGTTGAACCCGCGTCCGAAAGTTCATCCGTTAAGACTTCTCCCATCACAGTCATTTGAAAAAGATTCCCGAAGCTGCAAGTCAAATGAC
This sequence comes from Lachnospiraceae bacterium, assembly GCA_017526745.1. Classification (GTDB taxonomy): domain Bacteria; phylum Bacillota; class Clostridia; order Lachnospirales; family Lachnospiraceae; genus UBA2868. The sequence continues at coordinate 21,158 of JAFXQX010000013.1, forward strand.
AAACCGGCAACGCCGGTAGCTTCATGGATCTCTTACCTGCTCAAAGCTTTGCAGGCAAGGTGCCCTACCTGATTGATGCCGTATCCGCACTCAGTAGGCGAAATGCGGGCGACACGCAGCGCTTAGGCTGCGAACGCTAACTTATTGTCTGCGTTTAAATTTAAGTTTCTCATTTGATAACGCGGTATGAGGCCGCGGATGGCTATCTTAAGTTCAAAACCCCCGTCGAAACCGGTACAGGCCCATGTCAGGATTGGCTATGATCAAATTTGTCTTCGTGCCGGAAATGAAATGACAATCCTGACACGGCGACGTCGAATATTTCGAGCGAAAGGGAGAAATATTCGATGTTGTTATGAAACCACGCCACTACCTGTTATTTCAAACTAACTTTAAAGTCTCTCTCTGCCTCCCTCTTCTGATCTCTTGCCGCGATCGCCTCACGCTTATCGTATAGCTTCTTACCTTTGGCAAGGCCTATCTCCACTTTGCACAGACTCCCCTTAAGGTAGACCTGCAAAGGAACGATCGTATATCCCTTCTCCGTAAGCTTCCCCAGAAGCTTTCTTGTCTCCTGTTTGTGAAGCAGAAGCTTGCGTGTGCGGAGCGGATCCCTGTTGAATATATTGCCTTTCTCATACGGCGGGATATGCATGCCGTATATGAACGCTTCACCGTTCTCGATGCCGATGTAAGACTCCTTCACGGAGCACTTGCCCTGGCGGAGTGATTTTATCTCCGTGCCGTACAGGGCTATGCCGGCCTCGATCTTCTCTTCTATGAAAAAATCATGATATACTTTTTTGTTGTTGGCGATAAGCTTAACGCCAGTTTTATCCTTGCCCATATCAATTATCGTCCATTTCCATGTCAATTATAACATGTAATATCCATTATCGCTGTATTTTCATCATCAGAATTCAATATATATCATTATCCAATGCGCTCACATCATCAGCGAGGATAAAATCAACCGTGCGAAGTTCTGTATCTACCATGTTACAGACAACGCGCACCGGCATCCCGAGTTCGTACCGGCGTCCGGTCGCGGTGCCGACAAGCTCGTAATTATCCTCATTATAGACAAAATAGTCGCCCTCGATCTTGGATATATGCACGAGACCTTCGACCGTATTCGGAAGTTCCACGTAGATGCCCCAGTTCGTAACACCGCTTATAACGCCCTCGAACACCTCGCCGATGTGATCCTGCATATACTCGGCCTTCTTGAGCTTATCGCACTCGCGCTCGGCCTCATCGGCCATCCTCTCCCTGATGCTTGAATGATGGCACACATTTCCCAGGATCGATTCGTAGTGGGAAATCCTGTCCTCATCAAGCCGGCCGTTTATATATTCCTTGATTATCCGGTGTATCTGCAGATCGGGATACCTTCTTATCGGCGAAGTAAAGTGGCAGTAATACCGAAGTGCCAGCCCGAAATGCCCCTCACACGACATCGAATATTTGGCGCGCTGCATCGAACGGAGCGTCAGCCGGCTGATCAGCGACTCTTCCGGAGTATCCTCGATCCCGGCCAGAAGCTTTTGCAGTTCCTTCGGATGCACCTCGTCATCCCTTACCTTGATGCCGTAGCCGAAGTTTCTGATGAACAGCTCAAGCTTTCTGATCTTGTCCATATCCGGTTTTTCGTGGATACGGTAGACAAAAGGCGTCTCGGCCCAGAAGAAATGCTCTGCCACGGTCTCGTTTGCCGCGAGCATGAAATCCTCAATCAGCCTTGTCGCATTGTTCCTCTCATGCGGGCGCACACTTACCGGATGCCCCTTCCCGTCAAGCTCTATCTTCGTCTCGGGAAGGTCAAAATCAACCGATCCGCGTTCTTTTCTCCGATGCCGCAGAAGCTTTGCGACCTCATGCATCGATATGAGCATATCGGCTACATCCGAGTATTTATCTGTCAGTTCCGGATCATTGTCTGTGATGATCCTGTTAACATCGCCGTACGTCATAGCATGGTCTGTCCTGATAACGCTCTCGACAATCCTGTGATCTGTTATCTCACCTTGAGGGTTTATCGTCATAAAGCATGACAGGGCAAGCCTGTCCACGTCTTCATTGAGGGAGCAGATACCGTTTGACAGCTGCGTCGGAAGCATCGGGATAACGCGGTCTAGAGGATAACAGCTTGTGCCCCTTTGCAGGGCTTCCTCATCAAGTGCCGAACCTTCACGCACATAGTGCGACACATCCGCAATATGAACACCAAGTTCGAAGTTTGCGCCATCTTTGGTAAGGCTTACCGCATCGTCAATATCCTTCGTATCATCCCCGTCGATCGTGACCATAAGGAGATCTCGCAGGTCCTCGCGCCCGGCTGTTTCTTTTCCGGTAACAATCTGTGGTACCTGTAAGGCTTCATACATTACCTCTTGGGGGAATTCATCTTCCATACCGTAAGATCTTAATATAGACAGTACATCTATACCGGGATCATCGGCATTTCCGAGCACCTCGGTGATAATTCCCTGGGGATTTCGCTGAGATGTCCCGTAATCGGTTATACGGACAACTACCTTCTGAGAGTCGAGCGCCTTGCTGCCGGCCTCCGCAGGTATGAATATGTCGCGGTCTATCCTTACGGAATCGGGTATCACAAATCCGTATCCGGAATTTGTCGCCTCATACGTCCCGACGATGATGTCGCAGGCGCGCTCCTTTACGGCAACTACAACTGCCTCGGCGTTCTTACCCCTGCCCTGGCCATATCTTCCGTGGTGCCTCGGGCTTCCTGTTTCCGGTTCAATGAGAACAGTATCCCCGTGAAGTGCCGTGCCCGTGTTCTTCTCACTGATAAAGAAATCGCCTTCAACACCTTCGACACTTACGAACCCGTATCCGTGTCCGCTTGATGAGAAGACACCCTCAAGCGTTTCTGCATTCGGCAGGCTGTACCTTCCGCGTTTGCTGACGGTTATCGCGCCATCAGCCAGGAGCTGCTCCAGGCACTGCTTAAACAGCGGCCTGTCCTCTGAGGCCACCTGCATCACGATCGCCAGCTCCTTCTCCTTCATCGGCTTGTAGGCCTGATCCTGTATCAGGGCCAGTATTCTGTTTTTGCGTTCGTTTATATCCATATGATTTACTGACATTAAAAATGGCACCCTCTGATGAGAGTGCCACACAATTAGCCTTTGTTGTCCTATCCGGCTTAGAACAGGTTCATGTTCAGAAGGATCGCTATAAGCATAAATGCAACGACGAGGATCTTCGTGATCTTCTCAAGCTTACCTTCTATCGAACGGCCTTTGTTCTTGCCCCAGTAGGTCTCTGCCGCTCCGCTTATAACACCGAGTCCGGCACTCTTTCCTTCCTGCATGAGAACGATGGCTGATAATGCAACACTCACCAGTATAAATATTATTGTAAGAGTAATCCTTAATGCGCCCATAAAGCACCTCCGTTAATACCGTACGCGGGCTAAATCTTCCGCACACCATGCTAATTTACCACATAACCTGCGCAAAATCAAGTAATTTGTTGTCTTGTCCTTGATCCTGAACACTATCGCAAGGATTACCCCTACCACAGATGCCACGGTACCAAGAACAGTCAGTAAGAAGCGCCCGCAATCTGCGGACGCTTCTCTTACTTCTTATTTACCTTGCGGCAAAATCACTTTGCTGTTTTCTTCTTCTTGCCCGTTATTATTGTCACTACGATCGTAGCCACACATGCGGTCAGAAGCAGGAGCCACAGGATAATGTTGCTTGCATCTCCGGTAACAGGTCCGATCCTCTCACCGAGAACGCCGCTGGTCGGCTTAGCCCTTACACCAAGTACTCCGTTAACAACGCCGCCCTTCTTGACTCTTGCACCGAGAACTCCACCACGCGGAGGAGGTGTCGTCTCCTCTGTAGGATTGTTCACGATTCCGCCAAGGTCTATGGTCAGATCAGCAGTACCTGCGCCTACGGTGAATACGTATACAAGATCATCACCGTTAACATCGGTTGCCACCTCATATCCTGCAGGAGCATCCACTTCTACGAAGTAGTAGTCATCCCAAGGAAGGTCACCGACATAGATCTCACCGGCTGCGTTCGTACGGTATGTACCGTATCTGTAGTATGCATCCGAGAACAGTGTCGAGGATGCTGCCTGACCTACAGTTCTGGGCGTTCTTGCATAGAGCTCGAATACCGCACCTGCAAGTCCTATCGTACCTCTTGCGCCTACCTTGCGCAGCCTTACCGAACCGACTGCCTTGGAATCAAGGTATGTTACCTCAACAAGCTCTCCGCCTCTTACTATTGTAAATCCGAGACGTTCTGTTGAAAGCGCATATCCGTCAGGAGCCTTTGTCTCAACGAAGTAGTATGTGCCGTAAGGCAGATCTGCTATCGTCAGGCTTCCGGATCCATCCGTTACGAATACACCATTGCTCGTTGTGCTTGTAGCACGATAGCTTCCCGGTGCACCCGTTGCGTAGATGCGTGTGCCGGCCTCATTGTAGAGTGCGAATTCCGCACCGGCCAGAGTCTCACGTGTTGCCGCATCACGCTTGGTCAGTCTTACCGAACCGTAGATCGGCGGATCAGACATCGTTACTGTTATCGTGTCACCATCCGTAGGAACGGTGAAAGTCATATCATCAGCTAATCCGTATCCTTCAGGCGCTTCGATCTCATGGAGTGTATATGTTCTGCCTGCTGTAAGCACAGACTCAACAACGTGTGCACTTGCACCGCTTGTCCATCTCTCAATCTCCGTCGAACCATCCATTATTGCAAGTGTAGCACCTGCAAGAGGAGCACGGGTATCAGCATCGATCTTTCTGATGAGGATGTCACCTGCCGTATTGTAGAAGTCATAGTTAATCTTCTCTGACAGATATCCTTCTATAGGAGTCTCCTCAACAATGTAAGTATAAGGTCTTCCGGCAGAATCGTACGTAGGAAGCTCATTGCCGCTTGCATCCGTAGCGAATCTGTATGTCGTATCAGGTGCAACGATGTCGTAGGAGTTGATCCTTCTTTCAACACCGCTTGCCGTTCTCTGATAAAGGTTGACCGTTACTGTAGGTCTGTCGTTAGGATCCGTGAAGTTATCGATCCAGTACTTGTTACCTTCGATAACCGTGTATTCCTTGACAGTGTTGCTAAATCCGAGATCCTTGCCTCTGCTTGTGTACTTGCTTGCAACAGCCTCTCCTGTGGCGGCATTTCTTATGGTCTTCTCAATCTTGAGGGCCTTTGTTCCGTCAAATGTTACCTTGACATCGACATCGTACTCTACCAGATCATAGATTACTCCTTCGCTCTCGAAGACTGTATTATTCTCCGACCACACACCGCTTGAAGGCTTGGTCTCAGTCACTCTGTAGTAGAATGTCTTGCTTGTCTGGGCAACACCCTTTTCATCCTTGAGATCATTAAGGTCGTATGCGTAATTCTTACCTTCCTTGATAACATTGAGGTTAAATGAACCATCTGCTTCCGATCTCGTAGAATCTATGAGAGTCTTACCCCTTGTGCGTGCCGCATCATCATACTGATGGATCGCAAATCCGAACTGATCCTTCATTGAGTTCGGCGAAGCAAGTGCGTTACCGGCAAGGTCTGCCAGGAACTTGATACCGCTGATGCTTACGTTACCGTATGCCTCACGCTTGTTCTCAAACTTGAACGTGGTATGGTATGTAAATCCTGTCTCAACATCTCCGGTCCTTGAAGGCGTAAAATCAGGTGTATCAAGTCTCTCAGATCCGGGAACAAGTACCTGAACATTTGAAACCTCTGCCTTGAGGACAGGTACTCCGTTATTTCTGGTATCATAGACCTTCTTACCGTTTTCGTACCTGTATGTCTCGCTGACATCAATCGTCACGATGTACTTATTGTAATCATAATCAATATTCTCGTCAGTCTGAGCAGTCTCTTCTATCAGGTAGAAGTGAGGTCCTACAACTTCCTCAAGCGGCTTAGCCGTATATGTATTAGTATCCTTATCATACTCAACTCCGGCATTGTAGTTCAGGAAGTCGATCGTGTTGTGGTCAAACTTAACCAGATCGGGATCACTTCCGATCGTTCCGTCTCCGGAGTTCGTAACCGTAGCCTCGCGGATCTGATCTTTACCGTTTATTTTGTCTGTTACGGGCTTTCTTTCAACAGGATCATTGACCTCGGTTATCTTGAACGAGAACTTACCTGCGTCAAAATCAGGACCGTTGTACAGTTTCTTACCTTCGAGGTCGATATGTCCCTTCTGGTCGAAGATATTAACGATATCAACCTTCTTCTTGGTAACTACGGTGTTGCCGTTTTCATCATTTTCTTCAACATTGACTTCCACTTCGACTTTGTTGGAACCCTTTGTCTGTTTCCACTCAAGTGCCTTGGGATTCGTCTCCTTATCCCAGAATTCTGTGTTCCCGAGGCCTTTGACCTTCAGGTTGCCCTCACCATCATCCATGACAAATACGGTAAGTGTAAGTTCCAGATCCGTCGGGTACTCGACTCCATCCGTGCTATCACCGGCAATCTCCTTGGCCGTGTATACGAACTTTTTATACTTGTCCGCATCGGCTCCGACGTGAGACTTCTCATCTGAAGTCAGTTCCTCGCCATACTGAAGATCATCAAAGTCTTTATTGATATTGTAAATAATGTCACCAACAAAGATCTCATCGGGATGCCCGGGAATCAGTTCATACGTGGTATTCCCCTTTGCATCTGTAACTGTCTTATAACCGTTCTTAACAATATTCTTGTAGCCACCCGCGTACTTGGGATTACTCTCAAGAGCAGGTCCGGTGATCTCAAACTGGAACTCACCCGGTACTATCTCTCTGCCCATGATAGCCTTGCGAAGGATAGGCGGATCGATCTCACACTTAGCACTGTAGAAATTGATAAACTCGCAGTTCTTCGATATCTCTTCCTGATTCTTGCCAAGTGACTTGATCCACTCGATAAAGCTGTTCGTCTTGGCTTCATCGCCCTTGATCTCATCGCTAGCTTCAAAATTGGTGATCTTAGCGAGTTTCTCTTTAGGATCATCCGTTGCCTTTATTGTAACTTCAACAACATACTCCGTCTTCGAGTATTCGATGTAGGACTTGGAATCTTCACCCACTTCCTCAGTAACGATGTAGTATTTCGTGACTTCATCCTGATTACCAAGATCATCTATACTGTTGTACCAGATCGAGTCGAAGTAGAACTCATCCGATTCATCAAAACGTCTGGTCCTGGTCACACCGTCAATCTCAAGTTCCTTGCGTGCAAGCCCTGCAGCCGCTACAGACTCGTTGGTAATCTCAAGCTGATCCTTCTCTACGAACTTATCGCCTTCCTTAACTCTGATCTTAGCTCCGGAAGCATCCTTCAGGGTGAATTTGAACTTATCCTTTGCAGGATCAAGAGCTTTGTTCACAAGGATCTTCTTAACAGGTACTTCTACATTTCCATCCCTGTTGTAGATGTTATGGAATTCGAACTTAAATACAAGCGCATCATCCGCACCGGCGTTATACTCTTTCTCCGAGCCATCCTTGTAAACTGCATAGAACTGCTTCTTAAGCTTAAGCTTTCCGTCGGTTGTATCTTCGTACGGTGTAACTTCTACCCTGTATGACTGTGCTTCAGCAGGATCAAGCTCTGATCCGTCCTTAGCAGCCGTCTCAGTGATCGTATATTCATGAACCTTATCAAGATCTCCTTCGCCATACGGGATCGTAGCAAGCTCTGCCTGGCCGCTGCCATCACTTAACGCAGTGTACTCTTTCTTATTGAACTCATCGGTGAGCTTGAATGAATATGTCTCCTTCTTGCCGTGAGCTCTTCCCTTAAGATCCTTGATCGCAGCAAATGCAATGCTGTTATACAAGTATCTGTTTGTAAAATCAAATCCTGCAACTTTAAGTGTTCCCAGATTCTTATCTTCGTTATAAGTCGAAGTATACTTGTCGGTGGATAATTCACTGTTTCCATCCATCTTCTTCTGGGTAACCGTAGCCGTCAGAACACCGTCCTTGTTGGCGCCGGCATAATCAACAGCAATCGTTATGTCATACCATATCGTTGAATAGCTTACATTCTCGGTCTTCTTCTCAGGCACAACTTCCTTGATTACATAGTGGAATGTATTGCCGACATCAGTCTGATCATATTTGATCTTCTTGAATGCAAAGGTCAGATCCTTATCCTTGGAAGGATTAACCGTAAACTTCTGCTCATCTCCTTCACTTCCGACCTTACCGTCATCATTGATCTTAACCGGATTCTTCTGATCGGAGAAGTTATAGAGTGCGAACGTGAAGTCCTCATCAGGATTCTCGTCAAAGCCAGAAATATGCTTCTCACCCTTAAGCTCAATCTCTACCTCGGATGAGTATTCGTTCTTAAACTTGATTCCGCCTATTGTATAAGCGCCCGGTTTCGATTCGTTAACCTGAGGCAAAACATTACCCATGTAGCTTTCATCGAGACCATCACAGATTAATCTTACATCATCTGTAAGAATCTGAATTCTATTGTTATCAGGGTCTTTTGTAATCTTAACCTCAGCCTTATAGCTGGTTACAATGCGCTTAACACCCTTGATCTTAGAGTAATCTTCCTCAATGATCTCGTAATGGTATGTCTTGCCCGCATCATTAAGAGTAAATGTCTCGGCAGGGAATGTGATATCCGCTGTCTGGCCATCTTCTCTGACAACGACAGTAACCTCTTCTTTATTATCTATTGAATTCACCTCGTAACCGTTATCGCCCGTCTTCTTAAGAGTAAACTTGAACCAGTCACCCTTAAGAGGTCTTCCCGTAAGAGTCTTTTCGGCTACAAACCGGATAGAATTAGGCAAATAAAGCGGATTCTCAATAGTAACAGGTAATTCATTATCGCTGATATCAGCGTTTATAGTACCGTTTCCGGAATCTGAAAGAACAACCTTAACTATCTTTCCATCTTTATCTTTATCAAAATCAAGTTCTGCACCGGGTCCGTAGATCTCCTGGTATTTGGCATTAAGAGCTTTCCTGGTCTCTTCGTCACAGTCCTCTGTTATCTTGTAATACCTTTCAGGCTCCTCATTATAGCTGGCAAGCGTATAGTGCATGTCAAAGTGGAATATGCCGTCAGCACCTGAAGTTACTTCAGTCTGCGAAACCTCGCCATCTTCAAAAGGAATAATCTCGCCGTCTGCATTGGTACGGGTGATCTTGAACTTGAACCCTTCAAGAACACGTCTATCATCAGATCCGGGAACAACCTTAAATCCCTCTATGGGCGTACCACCTTCGGCATCATACTCATTTGTGAATGAGAACAGGTAGATACCTTCCTTCTCATTATAATCAGGGTCAACACTATAACCATTATTAGTATACAAGTACTTTGAAACCGTTTCCTTGATGTCGAGAGGCTTGGTCAGGTCTGTAGGTGCCGTAACAACTACGGTTATCTCATACTTGTCACGTGTGTATGTGATGCCGTCCTTCTTGTCAATCTCATTGCCCTGCTCGTCCTTGGGCAGATCCTCGGTTACGGTATAATGATACGTCTTCGTACCGCCTGCAGCCTTGATCTCATCATAATCGTATGTGATATCGGCAAACGATGCCTTATTATCATTCTGGCCTGTTACTACCTTCGCCGTAAGATCTTTTTTGACATCACCTGTAAGAGTGAAATTAAACTTAAGACCGGCTGCCGTTGATCCTTCAACTACCTTCTTAACTTCAAGAGGAAGCTTTCCGGGAACGATATACTTGTTGTCAAATTTAGCAACCTTTGCAACAGGTACATTCTCTATACCATCGGTCGTAGTGATATTATCGCTCGTGATCTTGAATTCATCAGCGCTTAATACAGATACGCCGTCAAGATCGCTGCTGACAACATCTGCCTGCAACTTGCCGTTCTTAAGATTTGTAACCTTAACAACAACCTTGTACTGATTCGAATCATATTCAACGTTCTTGATAGTACCCGGTCTCTCGGAAACCGTATAATAGAACGTCTTGTCTGCAGCATAATTGCCTTCGGAGACCTTAAGATCCTCTATTGAATATCCGATCTCGTTGAACTCGAATGCCGGGAGTACATACTTGTCTCCATCCAAAGCAGCCGTAACTGTCTTAGAATCGCTGTATCCGCCGGAGAGCACATTACCATCCGCATCTGTCTCAGCAACATCAAATGTAAATGTATCGGCCTTCTCAACCGGGCGGCCCGTAAGGGTCTTATCTCCGCCAAACTTGACCTTTATCGGCTTAACACCATATTCATTTGTGATGATAACCGGTGTCGGAACATAGAGTTCTATAGGATTTCCGTTCGCATCCTTGGCATCTGCGCTTGCATCAACAGAGCACGGTTCCATCGGACCACCGTCAATCGAAGCATAGACAACAAGTTTGCCATTGGCATTCTCATTCTCTTCCACCTTAACCTTAACAGTATGCTCAGGATATTCGCACACAAATCCGTCCTTAACAGTATCTTCCTTGATCGTGTACACATATTCATTTTTGCTGGCTCTTGTAAATGTAACGATGTCAAATTCTACGTCCTCATACTCACGAGGCTCGGCAATGTTACCGCCTTCATCTCTTTTAAGCGTGATAGATTGCGTGTCTGTGTATGTCTCTACATCCTTACCCTTCTCTCTTTGTCCGGTAAGAGTGAATGAAAAATCACCATCATTCTTGGTCCAGCCTTCGCCTACAAGATTCTTTGTAACCTTAAGCTTAAGAGCTGCCGTAGATTCATATTTGTTGACAAATACTGCCCGATGGTCAGCATTTTCAATGCCTATAGCCTCAAGATTAAGAGTCGCTACAATCTTCTGCCAGAGTTTTGCAAAGAAGCCGCGCTCAGCGGGCTGTGTATCCTTCGGATATGCCTTCCAACTCGTTTCTATAGTACCTTTTCCGTTATCCTTAAGAGTGATCTCTACAGTGTACTTCGTTGTATCATAAATGTAACCATCCTTCACGTATACTGTGTAAAGAATACCATTTTCATCGGATACTATCTTTGTTGCATCCGTGGGGATAACCTCTTCAAGAGTATAATACTTCGTATACTCATAAACACCGTTACTGTCAGGTTCCGTTGATTTGTGAGATCCGCTGACAGCAGTGTTCCCGTCAAGGTCATCCTTGGTGAAGTGGAAGTTGAACTTAGCCTTTGCTGTATTTCCAGCCTTGTCAGCTGTGACAGGCAATGTTATGGATTCACCAACTTCCGGAGTGAGCTTAAATTTGAATCTACCGTCTTCTCCAACCTTGAACTCTCTTCCTTCGAGGATCTTAGTTGCAAATATTTCCTCATCGCCTTCAGCTTCGTAGTAGTTGTTGATATAAGGAATCTCATTCTGGCCCAGAGGTATTGCATGGGCTTTCCCGGTATCCTTGTCAAGCTTTGTATAGGTTTTTTCCACACCAAGAACTCCGCTGCCGTTATCGGTTATTGTTACAGCGATGTCATAGAGTGCGTTTTCCGTATTGTATGAGATACGGTCATTGCTTCCCGTTTCAACCTCACCCATGGTGTAGTGCAAGGTTACATATGGTTCATAGGTTCCATTCTTGTTTTTAAGAACAGTATCACGATCAAAGGTTACATCATCAAAGATAACCTTATAAAGGTTATCGATGTCCTCATTCTTCTGTCCGTGACCGTTTGTCCTCTCCACGGTCTTTCCCGAAGGATCAGTCAGGAAGAATGTAAACTGTCCTCTTTGGATGTCTCCGTTAAATCTCTTCTCAATCTCAAAGAAATCGGAGCCTTCCGCATTATAATGGTTCTCAAACGCACAAACTGCGTTGGAAACTTTATTTGTTTCGCTTACTCCATTCTTATATGTGGTTGTAGAACACTCAATATGTCCAAATCCGTCATCCCGGCATGTAAGACGTACTATGTACCTGTCCGGAGAAACCTCAACTTCCTTACCGGATGCGGTAACACAGCTCATCTCCTTTACAATGTAATCAACAGGCCCAGTAGGCATATTGTCCTGATCAATGGTGATCTCACCAAACTTAAGGATGTTATCGCCACCGGGCGTACTGAAGCTGTCAAGGAAATCACTTCCCTTTACAACTATTTTGCGAGTCGGTTTATCTTCATCATCACCGGGTGCAAACAGCCCAAATGTGAACACGTCATCCTTATCAAACTTTCTGCCGACCATTGTCTTAACAAGAGGAACATCAAATGATCCGCTTGCCTCGTATCTGTTGTAGAACTTAACTGTGTTCTCATCTGCAGAATTTGAATCAGCATGTGTATCATCAAGCACAGTAGGTTCAATTGTTTCCTGAGGAGTGTCGATGTTCTTGCGCTCAACATGAACTGTTACAACATACCCTTCCTCGGCATTGACGTCATACAGTATTCCGTCTTTGGCAACATAATATGTACGTCCGCCAACGCTCTTTGTCGGAACAGTCTTGTTCGCAACGGCATCCGCAGCAAACTTGCTTGTATCACCCCAAGGAATAACCTCGGTAATACGATACTTAAAGTCTTTGGAAGGAAGAAGTTTACCTTCCGAATCCTTCAGCATGTTTGTATTGTAGTTAAGCGTTCTGAATGATGCCAGAGTTCCGACATTTCCTACCTCGTTCTGAGGCACATTTACTGTATCAAGACCATCTTCGCTCACAAGATTGAACTTGAACTCATCGTTTCGTATAGGACGAGAAGCTATAGTATCAAAATTCTTGATCGCATATAAAGGTATGCTGGTCTTGTTTACATATCGGTTGATAAATTCAATGCCTTCGGGAGCATCGGAACCATTCTTCTTGATCGTTTTGCCGTTTTGAGCCAATACGAGTTTTCCGTTACCGCCGTCAACAATCTCAAATGTAACCGTATACGTGGTTCCATCAGGAATGTATTTCTTCTCCTGAGTCTGGCCTTCGCCCTCGGTGCTCTCGGATTCTTCTGTCTTAGCTTCTTCCACTACGGTGAACGTGTATGTTCCGGCCTTCTTGAAGGTTATCTTGTCAAACTTGAAACTGCCGCTCGCATCATTTGTAACCGTTTTATTCGCGGGCATCTTGACAAAATCATCAGATGCTTCTGTGAACGACTGTTTTTGTGTATTGACAAAACTATCAAAGGCAAGCGTGAAACTGAACTCATCCTTATCAAGCTGCTTACCGATAAGGGTCTTTGAACCATCAATGTCATACTCACACTTATCGGCATTATAAGTATTGGCAAGTACAGCCTTAGCCATTGCATTGCCATTTATTGGATCAAGCTTATCCTTATTATAGCCGGCATATACCGTCTTCTTAAGGTCCTTTGTTCCGTTATCTTCAACGACAACCTTGATATAGTAGGTCTGATCTGAATAAGTTATACCGTTTTCAGTCTGACCCTTCTTGGCCTCAGTGATCGTATATTCGTGGGTACCGACATCACCCGGCTTACTCTTATCATAAGTGATCTCCTCAAATGCCCTAGGATGGCCAACCTTAACATCGGGTATAGTCTGAAGTACCTTTTCGCCTTCCTTAAGGACAAATGCAAACTCCTTATCCTTAAGTTCAGGTGAAGTATTCTCCTCATCCTTTTCAGCCCAGAACTGAACCTTACCTGTTGCGCCGTAAGAATTTATAAACAATGCACGATCTGATGTATTATCAAAATCATTCGTGACTGTAAGGCCTAAGTCTGCTTTCGCATGACTGTTTGTACCATTATTATCCGTAACAGTAACAGTGACAGTCTTCGGCCCTGTAAGGCAACTGATATTACTGTCCGTTGGCGTAGCTTCTTCAAGAGTATAGGTAAACGTCTTGTATCTCTCACCACCCAGATCAGCAAGTGTATACTTTAATTTGGGACTAATCGTAAAGTTACCGTTTGAGTCATTTTTAGCCGTTCCTACAACTTTTCCGCTCGCATCCTTAAGATTGAATGTGAATTCCTTATCTTTAGGTTTACGTGTCTTGTTATCGAACTCCTTGAAACCATATACCTGTGTTTCACCGTCAACATCATAGTAGTTGTTAAATACAAGAGGTCCTACCAGTTCACCGTCACAGGCACTGTTATTCCACGAATACTTGGGATCAAGGTATGCGGTATATGTATGTTTACGCGTTCTTGCATCATACCTGTCTTCCAGATTTACCCATATCTTCAGGAAATGGCTGGTTGTTTTAACACCATTAATCTCCTCCTGCATACCTGCCTGATCATAGATGATCTTGGTATTTGCAGTGTCTATTGTTTCCGATATCTTCCATTTGAAGTTCAGATAAAGAACTCTGCTGTAAGATCCCCAACCAAGGTCTTTATAGCCGGAGAAATGCTTGATTGAATTACCATAACCGTTATTAGGAAGACCTTTGTTAGGCTCGTAATAATTAGTGTATACGAAATTATACAGTTCCTTGGGATTGTCTATCTTAACAGTACCAAGTTCCAGTTCATGATTATTGGTATTATACTCGATCCAACCTTGGCCGGGGTTAAGCTGCGGCATCAATTTCACATCTACAGGCGTTGGGTCATTATTATACGGTTCTGCCTTGAAATAGAATTTCGCAGGCCAGTACTTAAGATCGGTAAGTTCTTTACCTTTGCTGTCCTTAAGGTATTTCTTAACTTTGATCTTATATGTTCCGGGCTCTTCTTCCTCTTCCCCTATTGGAGTATTGTTGAATACAACCGGTGTGTCTATGGCATTGGAAACCTCACCGTCAAGAAAAGATCCCGAAGCACTGCCATCATCATTTATCTTGATGATCTTTTTCTCGCTCTCGTTTACGCTGACATTACCTGTGCTATCTATTGTGACCGGAACCTTAACGGCATATACAGTTGAATCATATGTGAATCCTTCCGCACCACCTGTCTCCTTTATAATGTAGTAATAATCACCGGCATTTGATCCAACAGGATATTCAATATCAAACGATACACTGCCGCTATTATCATTATACTGAGTATCAAGACGAGCACTATCCTCACTTCCGTCCATCAGTATCTTGGCGTTACTTCCATTGCCTTCTTTCTTTGCCTTGAACAGCTTGAATTCAAACCTCTCGCCATTACTTGCATTTGCAGGCTGTCCGTCTACAGTCTTTCTGGCATAAAGAGTGATCCCGGTTCCGTCCGGAGATGGCAGATCATGATTATGATAGTGCCATTCGTTACCTGCATCGTTGCTGTTGCAGACCAAGATGCCGCCGCAGGCACCACCATCGCACGTAACCTTTGCGTTCGGTGCGATAATGACTCCCATGGACTCAGTCAATTTCACGCTTGTCGCATTCTGCATGTTAAAGATGACCGCCGTGGTCGCCCAGTCGGCTTCTCTGTTAGTACTACCAATATATTCAGACGGCTGCTTTCCATTCAGATGCCAGCGCTGCAACGTAAGATCTGTTGCCGTGCAGTTTATGATCAGCCTCTGCCCGGGATTCAGATAAATATCCAAACCATCAGAGTCTTTGTCCATGAATGTACTGTCGGACTTAATGACATAAACTCCATCCGGCTGCTTCCTGAGATCAACGGTCGGGAATCTCTGGGAACCGGTCTGGGTCTTTTTGATGGTTGTTCCCATATCAAAATAATTGCTGTAGTAGGTGCCAATACCGGAGATCACAGAATCGACAGCGATGTTATGATTCTTATGGATATTTTTTTTATCAACATTGGAAAATGTCACCGTTCCATTATTGTATTTGGCAGTTGCAGCATCTCCAAGATATACATTGGCGGGAGCCTGGTGAAACTCTATATTACTCGGACCTTCAATATCGCCAAAATAATTATTTCCGCCGGCATTACTGTAGTTGTTCGATGCGCCAACATCCTTGACACTGCTGCTATAAGAGCCAACCATGACATTGGTTTCCGTATCACCGCGATGTGTATATGTATTGGCAATAATACCGTAGTCATAGCCCTTCCCTAACGAAGTTGCAAAAGAAAAATCTGCTGCAGTATCTGTTGTCGTGATCGTTCCGGAATCAGTGATTTTTGAGATCGCCCAGACTGACAGACTGTCCGTATCAAATTCAACCACGCCTTCTTCCACCAATGCGGAAGCATCAACTTCCTCAGTTGTGATGTCGGAACCTTCTTCCTTAATATGAGTTACAACAAGATCCTCGGGCGCTTCGGCTCCAAGTTCCTCAGAAAGCTGTTCCTTCTTGAATTCGATTGATATGCTTACCGAACCTTCTTCGGGCTCGATCTCTTCACTCTTGGACTCGTCTGTATAGAATCCGATGTTATAAAGCAGCGTATTATCTGCGGTTGCGAGAACATCGCCGTTTTCAACATCTTTATCGGCGTTTAAAGCCTCAAGATACTTTGCTGCCTCTTCTTCCGTAAGAGGTGTGACATCAAAATATGCATCATCGGGAACGGCATCTGCCTTCTCGAGTGTTGCCGTAACCTTTATCTTCGCATCTTCGAATTTGTAATCACGCTTAACGTTCTCATTATCAACAGTGATGACTGCAACGCCGTCTTCCACGCTGTCAACGTCTGCAAGCGTTTTGATCTTGACCTCGTCATTATCGGAGATCACATACGCAACAAAGCTCTCACCGTCAAGATCTTCAACGGTAAGAGAGCCGGTATTCTTATCAAGGCCTGTGATACCTCTTGTGGCATCTTCTCCGTCAACCGTAGCTTCGGCATCAGTTTCAACATAAAGCTTGAATGCTGCCTTGTCGGAAAGGTCTTCTGTAGCAAACTTAATAGTGATGCTGTCGTAGCCTTCACCCTTTATTGCAGCAGCTTCTGTATTGTCTGAAGCTATGATGGTTTCTGTATCAAGTGATTTTTCCGCTCTTACGCTCTCAAGAGCAAAAGTGGGATATCCGTCTTCGTTATATTTGCAGGAAAGGATTACATCATCTGAAGAAGTTATTCTGATCGAGAACTCACCGCCGTCAAGATACTCGAAGTCGTATCTGCCGTCATTGGTCTTGTCAAGGTCCTCGTTAATGACAGGATTGTATGAAGCATCGGCAGGACCGGTGAACTCAATGCGGAACCTGTCCTTCTTGGCAAGCTTCTCGGTATCGACATAGATCGAGATCTCGTCGTATCCGGAACCTCTTATCTCGTCATCGGACATTTCAAGGTTACCTTCCTTCAGCGCATCGGCCTCTTCGAAGGTCTCCTCTTCGACCGCAGATTCTTCGGCTGCAGCATCTTCCACAGCACCTTCCGTAACCGAATAGCCCTCTTCGGATCCTTCGCTCCTGACGAGGGAATCCTCCTCGTATCCGTCTGAGGAACTGTATTCAGATGTATCGGCATCTGCGCTCTCATCAGGCACGACCTCAATGTCGAGATCATCACCCGATGACTCTTCATATTCGGCAGGCTCTGATGCCTCCTCCTGTGATGACTCCTCAACAGCATCGGTATTGACAACGATGCCGTCATCTGTCGTGATCTCGGCTGCTAGTGTCGATACTGACGTAAAGCCGGTCTCAAGTACTGTTGCGATGAGGGTTATCATCGCGATAGTAGTCCTAAGCCAATTTCTCTTCTTCATTGTTCTCTCCTTTAATCCTCTCCCTGGATTGCTGTTTACTTACGGGTTTTATGGATCAGGGCATAATACGCCCTTACCCGTGTCAATATTAAAGACATTTTATATGTGAAAAAAGGTTCATTACAATGTGATTTTGCCCAAATAATATTTAACAATGTTGTGAAGTGATTTTTGTGCACATTACCTAAAGGGGTGATTTTTCCCCGAAAATACAGGCTTTGGCACTGTTCAAAATCGCAATGAGGCGATATTATTACTTTATAAATATCGGGGAGGCAGTAAGTGTCCAATCAAAATGACCAATACAATGGGAACGGATTTACACTGATCGAGCTGGTTGTTGTAATAGCGATCATGGCTCTTCTCGTGGGGATCCTGTCGCCCATGTTTATAAAATATGTGGAAAGATCGCGTCAGGCTGCCGATATTTCCAATGCCGAGTCTGCATATGCGGCTGCGATGACCTACTACTCGGCTGCGGAGGGCCACGTACCGTCAAGGCTCTATTTTGATGGAAGCGACGTTGTGGAAAGCGAGACCGGAATACAAGGGTACGGAAAATCAAAACATGATTTTACGGAGTTCGTGCCCGATGATTTTCCCATTTCAAATGTGGGCGGCAAGCCGGTCGAGCTTATGCCCAATTATATAATCGTCACGATGGGGCCCTCGGGCGTGGAGGGGCTCGGCTGGGGTGTTGCCATGACGGCGGTCCATGCGGACGGAACCCCGAAGTATACGAACCGGATCTTTACTCCTGCCGAATACAACTCGTCTTCGAGCGAAGACCTCGTAAAACGCGATGTTGAGCTGTTCAATTCACTCGAAGCCGCAGCATCCGAGATGACATACGGGGAACTGATGGAAATGGCAAAGGACCTCCACCTTGTGGAAAGCACGTACGGAGGCCACATAATCATAAAGCTCGCAACGAGCAACATATACAAATCATCTCATGAAGCCGGCAACAAGGGAACGGACAAAAACGAGATATTTGCAAAAGAACTGTTCCGCAGGGCCGGATATGACACTTCTCTTCCTCCCGAGCAGACATACATAGTAACGTCGCGCGTGGGTGAACCTACGGATGTTTGGATAGATCTCGGGTACTCGGCCGATGAACTGCTGCATGATTCCGAGCTTATGGTCTCAAAGGCCGCAAAGGTTGTCGTATACGGTGAAGGTTCGGGTGAAACGGTGGATGAAGGCGTGCTCGATCACGATGCCCGCGTCTCCGACAAGCAGAAAAGAAAGCCCGAAACGTAAGGGCTGATATGAGGACCTATCTCTTATCGAATATCTCGTAGGCCAGTTCACGTGCCTCGTCATATTCCATGGGCTTGCCCCAGATGTATCCCTGTACAAAATCACATCCGAGTTCTTTTAAGCATTCGACCTGATTATCATGCTCCACGCCTTCCGCGATGACTTCGGCGTCCATGACATGTCCCATGTAAATGACCGATTTGACAAAGTCGATGTTCATATCGTTCCGCACAAGGTTATCGATAAGCGACTTGTCGATCTTCACAAGGTTGATGGGCAGTTTCATAAGCTGCTCCAAAGATGTGTATCCTGTTCCGAAATCATCAAGTGCTATCATTATCTGCTTGTCGCGAAGCATCTTGATGTTCTCGATCGTATGATTTCCTTCCTCAACAAACGAATACTCGGTGATCTCGACCTCGAGGCACTCGGGCGGGAAACTTAGCTCCTTGATTATGGTAAGGAGGCGCTGCGCAAAACCGGCGCGGGCGATGTCTTTTGCGGATACGTTGACCGCAACCGTGATGGTGTTTCCGGATGAATAGCATACCTCGCGGAACTGCTCGAGAGCGCGGCGGATAACAAACGTATCGATGTCCAGCACGAGGTCGGAAAGTTCGGCGATGGAGATAAACTCCGACGGGGGGATTTTTACTCCTCCTGGTGCGTTCATGCGGATAAGAGTTTCAAATCCGCGAAGGCGCCTGTCTTCCATCGTGTACTGGGGCTGATAAACGAGATAAAACCAGCCGTTCTTGATACCGTCCTTAACAAGACGCTCTATGTAGACCTGGCGTTCCAGGGTTTCTTTCATTTCATCGTTGAAGAGACAGCACTTGGCGTTCCCTGATTTTACCGCATAGTTCATTGCGATGTCGGCATGCTTCATGATCGTGTCGACGTCGCTTTCCTTGCCGTCAAAATCGGCAATACCGGCAAAAGCTGACAGATAGCAGTTGGACGGAACCCCGTCCTTGTTGAGAGTGATGGTCTCTTCTATCTTATCTATGACCTTTTCAACGAGGCTGTTATGGTCCACGGATTCGGGAAGGATCAGGGCATATTCCGCGCCCTCTATCTTGTAGGCTTTGACGTTTCCGTCGATCACGGCGCGTATCCTGTTGGCAACGACGTTAAGGAGCTCGTCACCGTATTTGCGGCCGAGATTGGCATTTACGGGCCAGAAACCGTCAAGATGAATGAATACGACGTGCCCCTTCTCGTTGAAGAAGATCTTGCGGTGAATGTCGTCGTCAAAACCGTACCGGTTCATAAGACCTGTGACAGTGTCGGTAACGGCCATTTTGTTGCTGTATCTTATCTGTCTGCTGATAAGGGTGATCGCGATGATAAAGATGAGTGCGTTGAAAGTTCCCGGCGCTGTTGAAAGGTTGCGGCCGACGATCACCGAACGGATCGAGCCGAACACCGATATTCCCAGGAATACATATGACCATATCAGGCCTTTGCGGTGGTCGATGAGCACCATGATTATGCACAGAAGGCAGAGTACGACCTGAATGCAGCCGTTGAGGCTCCCTATCGGAAGCTGCAGCGATCCTACTGACAGAACGGAGTCCGCAAAGCGCACTGAAGAAAAGGCGTTGAGTCCCAGAAGGCCAAAGCACAGCACAACGCATAAATTAAAGACTATTGTCTTGTGGCGGATGTTTGTCAGGTTCATGTTTTAGTAAATGTATATCAGCAATGGTAAACTAGTAAAGGTAAACGTCCTTGAATTTGCCGTGGACGAAGAATCTCTGTTTGTTTGATCCGCTTCCGGAGCAGGTGACAAGAGTTACGATATTGATGTCCGGATCAGGCTTGGCGGCGCACTCTTTTACGGATTTCTTGGCCGCTTCGCGGATGTATGCCCTGTACTCCTTGAATGTCTGGCAGGTGTAGTACATCTTGGAATCCGTAGGATCGAGATAGAATGAGAATATCTCATAGCGGTATATGCCCTCAGGCCTGAACACGTAGATGTACGGCTCCTTGTCATATATCGCAGGATTATTGATGTAGTTCTTCAGATGCCCGAACATCGTGCCGTTCTTCATGTTGTGGCCGTAGAAGAATGTATTCCAGCTTGAAAGCATCGGGTCGACCTCATAATCCATGAAGACGCAGCCGGCACTGTTCTTCTGCATCTCGAAAGTGTGGTGAAGATAGAATTCGTTGTCGGTTCCCTGTACAACGGGATGGTTGATCTCGGCGCCCGGGGCGTAAAGCCAGCATACGTAGCTGCCATTGATCTTTTTTAAGGCCTCGTGATCGACCGCAATATCTGGAAAGTCTGCCCTGTTGTAGTTTCGGGTCAGGGTCTTCTCTTCCTCTTCTTCGGTCTCTTCGGCCTCTTCTTCGGCGCTGTTTTGCGCGGGTTCCGGATCGGGGGCACCGGCAACCGCATACTGTTCAAGGCCGGCGTACTCAGATTCCGCGGCCTTATATTCCATTGAAGTCTTGACGAGCATGATGCCCGAGACGACAACAGCCAGTGATGCGATTACGATGATTATAATTCGTGCTTTTGACATAGTAAGTCTTTCTTTTGAGACTTGGGGACGGTCCTTTTTGTTTCAAATGAAACATTTAGGACCGTCCCTAGTGTTTCATTAAGCGTTAACGATGTATAATGAAAGTGCTGAAAATACGCTCATATACTGCATTTTGGTTTCCTTAGTGATAGTTTTTAGTGATACCGTATTACCGTTAAGCACAACTGTTAATTTCTATCCAATTAAAAATGCTGCAAAATGTCATCCCAGTTTCCCTTTTAGGTAATTCAGCAGATCTTCCCTCGTTGTTGTCTTGAGCACATATCCGTCAGGCTTTAGGGCCATAACACGCTCCACCGCCTCTTTTGTCCCTACTCCCGTAAGGAATATGACCGGTATTTTAGCGGTCTCCGGCTCCTCGCGCAGCATCTGCAGCACCTGGGGACCGTCTACAACCGGCATCTCATAATCAAGAAGAATGAGATCCGCTGATTTTTTCAGCAGGAATTTTATTGCCTGCATCCCTGCCGTAACGATATCAGCCTGGTACTCATCCTTGATCCATTCCCTGACCATACTTGCATACGAAGGATCATCATCCACTATGAGAACCCTCTTTTTGCCGCTTGCTCCGCCGGCACTTATATATGCTTTTTCGATGGCAGGCTGCAGAGTTTCCATCTCCACGGGGCGGTCAAGCCATGTTTTGTATTTGATCGCGGGAACAAATGACAACAGCTCACGGTGGAATCTGTTTTCTCCGATAAGGAGCATCTTCCCGTCGATCTCATTGATATCATTTACGATATGCTTGAACTTCTCCAGCTTGACAGTATCCTCCACAACATCTTCGGGAAGATATATCACGTAGACATCCGTCCTGTCCGCGTGGGGTTTGATCAGGGTAAAATCCTCGATGATCTCAACATTGTATGACCCTGTCATTTTTCTCTCGATTCCCTTTACGACAACGCTGTACTGAAACACAACGATCGCAACATTTTTCACTTCAGTGGCCATAACCTGCTCCTTGAATATATTGAAGACGAATTAAATCTGTTCACTATAATAATGTTAATCCGCCCCTTTTGCAATGGCTGCCATCGCATCCCGCTGAATATCGGCATTATATGAAAGAAGTGGTTCAACATCCCTGCCCTTTATCCTTCTGTCAGTGTAGTTTCGCGTAAGCCTTATGATAAGCGGTATCTGAACAAGTATCCCGATAAGATTGGGGATCATCATAAAACCGTTAAATGTATCGGATATATCCCACGCGAGATTCGGCTCCATTACCGCACCAAGTACTATGATCAAAACAAAGACAACACGGTACACTCTCGCAAATGAAACTCCGAACAGATATTCCGTAACCTTTGCCCCGTAATACGACCAACCCAGTACCGTGGTGAAGGCAAACAGCGTTATCGCAAGAACCACAAACCATTCCCCCGGTTTTCCCAGAGTCGCACCAAACGCCTTGGCAACAAGTGTCGAATCATTTACACCCTCCTGTGTCAGACCGGTCTTAAGATCTATCGCACCGGAGGAAAGCACCACGATGGCTGTCAGAGTACATATGACCATGGTGTCGAGAAACACTTCAGCGATACCCCACAATCCCTGACGGACCGGTTCTCTGGCACAACTGTTACTGTGGACCATAACAGACGAGCCCAGACCGGCTTCATTGGAAAAGACTCCTCTTTTACATCCGTTCTTGATGGTATTGAACGCAAGCTGTACCGCAGTGCCTGCTGCGCCACCCTTTATCGCATCAGGTCCTGTGGCAAACCTGAATATAGCCGAAAAGATATCCGGTAATTTAGTGATATTAAGGAACACCATGATGATACATCCGGCTATGTACATTATGGACATGAATGGTATCAGCTTCTCGGAAACCGCTGCAATTCTCCTGAATCCTCCCATGAGGATGAGTGCCATCATAAACATAAGTACCACGCCGATCATCCAGTTGATCTTCGGGACTCCGAAAAGCAGCTCACTCTCAATATCCGCAAAAAAGGTGGATTGGAAATTGATGGTGATCTTATTGATCTGACCCATATTCCCTATTCCAAAGGATGCCAGTACTGCGAAGATACAGAACAGAACCCCCAGAAGCTTTCCCAGCCATCTGCAGTGCTTTATTGATCCGAGACCGTCCTCAAGATAATACATGGGACCGCCCGACCATGCTCCTTCTAAATTGCGCCGTCTGTAGTACATACCCATAACTATCTCGGAATATTTGAGCATCATTCCGAAAAAGGCCGCAACCCACATCCACAGGACCGCGCCGGGACCACCCACGCAAATGGCAGTCGAAACACCGGCAATGTTACCGGTTCCGATAACCGCGCACAGTGCGGTGCAGAATGCGCGAAACTGCGACAGTGCACCTGCATCATTTATGATACGGGCTCTTTTGTTGATCGCTCCGAAGGTATTCTTCCACCAGTGCCTCAGATGTGTTATCGGGAAAAATCCGGTAATGACGGTACATATAAGACCCGTTCCTACAAGCAGTACAAGACCGACCGTTCCCCACACGAAGCTATTGGCCGCATCGTTTATCCTTACAGCTATATCCATATAACTATCCTATGATCTCGCAATAAACAAGCGTCTGGTTGATGAGCTGATATGCAACCTCTCCGAAGGTAACAGGTCCGGTAAATGGCGGTATCTTCTGTCCGTTAAGATTTCCGTACATATAGTTAAGTATACAGTTACATGAAAATACAGGATCTTTTGCCTCCATTGCGGCTATTCTTTCTTTGAACTGTCCGGAGTAATCGTCCACCTTTGTGGCAAAGCGGTAGTCAATATTTCTGAATACCGGTGCGTAAAATCCTACCGTACCGTTTTCAACGGACTTGATCGAGGTGTTGATATATGAACCGTTATAGTCAGCCACAAGCGGCATCTTGGTGTCAACACCCTTCTTCTCGATATACTCGGCAAAATTCACCTTCTGACCGTTTACAACGCAATCCGTAACACTCAGATCATTATCATTGAATCTGATGATGGGGTCGGTCTTGTCATCGGTGAAGATGTTCACCATATTGATCATGGCACTCTTGCCCCCGGGAATCTTGATATACATAACCACTGCCTTGTCCGTATACGAATTGCATGTAGTGCCGTCATACACCTTTATGCTGCCCATGGCCTCAAGATCTGCTCCTGCGATCCATCCGATGGTGGGATGCATCAGAAGCTCTTCAACCTCGGGAGCCTCCTTCGAATACTTGGCTGCCACCTCGGATCCGTAGGGCATTATCAGCATTGTAAGGCCGTTGTCATAGCACTCCTCCACGATCTGGAAAATGTTATATTTTCCGTATGTCGCGATCCTGATATCCTCCGCATAATCTATCTCATTTACGAACAATCTGTCTTTGGTGAATATCCCGCCTTCCTCACTCATGAAATAAGGTGTTGTACCGCCGATCCATTTCCCCTTCGGGAGTTTTTCAAGAAGCGAATCATCCGCCGCGATATGCAGGATCTTTCCTTCTTCAATAAGCCTGATTGTATCTTCCAACGTAATAAGCATTTTTTACCTCCGTAATATGCACCAAAACCATAACCGGTCAGAGTGCCACTATATTTGCAAGATCAACCTTCGCAACTATAGGATACTTTGACATGAATTCATCCATCTCTTTTATGCACGCTTCCATGCTTTGAGGATCAGACTGCAGTCTCTTCTGCATTTTGGATATGAGCATGTTAAGTGCAAGATTTGATGATGTGTACTTAACCTCTCCGCGCAGGAGTTTTTCAATCTTTTCCTGTGCCAACGCTTCCATTCATTCGCCTCCTTTTATCATCTGTTATTCCAGTGCTTCCAGTATTTTGTCATAGTCCAGCATCTTTGCCGCCTCACGGATCAGCTCGAACTTTTCTTTATCCGGATCGGGAATTGAATACTCTCCGATCTCCTTCATGATCATTTCAACCTTCTCACAATCCATATCGTCCGCCGCATCATGAAGCTCCTCATATATACTTGCCATAAGATCGGCATCTGCAACAGGTTTTTCAGATTTCTCCTCCTTCCCGCCGGCATCTTTATTGCCAAATGCAGGTGAAAGTGCCTCCTGATAACTCAGGTAATGATCCATTACAGCACCGTGATTTTCTCTGATGTACTGGATATTATCACCCTTGCCCGCCATCTCAAGCGCTTCAGCCATATCACCCAGTTCCAGTGCTCCCACAAGCCTTGCCGAACTCTTAAGGGCATGTATCTTTATCGTGTAGTTCTCCCAATCGTTTGATACATAATAGTTCTCAAGATCCTCATGCTTGTCCGGTATTGAATTGTAAAATATTTCCAGCACCGATCTGAAGGCTTCCTCGGAACCGCTGTTCTTTATGGCAACAGCGGCATCGATACAGTCAAGCTTCTGATACCATTTATCTGTACCTTCCGGCTCAACGGTATCTGCTTCTTCTGCGGCAGCCTCCGGGATCTCATCCGGGATCATATCCCATAATTCATCCTGTGATTCATCCTGTAATTCATCCTGAATCTCCTCCGGCTCCTCTGAGTCTTCAATCTCTTCCGTCCTGCGGTCATCATCGATATACGATGCGATATTATACATCTTGTTTGACTTGAGGAAATACAGTATTCCAAATGTTCCGGGGCCGCAGTTGGAGGATATGGCGGCAGAAGCCTGCTGGAATATGACATGCTCAAAATAAGCTGTCTTTCTGATCTCCTCCGCGATCCACTCAAGTGTTTCACCGGGAAGATAAGCGTATGTAACAAAAGCAATATCCGAATCCGGTATTAAATCCGGCGGAAGTGCTCTGCGGATATATCTTCTGTAAGCCCGCTTTGTCCGGCCCAACCATATCCCGCCGATAGCTTTCTTATCGTTTCTGATGCTCAGCATAGGGTGAAGGTTCAGAGCCTTTGCGATCTTATGAAGTCTCTGACTGATCAGTCCCCTATTCGCCATATATTCCGTAGTGTCGATAATAAAGCTGCAGCGCAGGCGGTATTTTATCTCCTCGAGTTCGGAAATGATATCCTGAACCGGAATGCCCTGTTGAGCAAGTTTATAAGCAATAAGCACAAGTAAACCGGTGGAGCTGGACAGACATTCCGAATTGATGACCGTAACATTATCAAATGATTTTGCCGCCTCTGTTGCAAGATGATAGTCTTTACTCATACTCGTTGTCAGAGATATATGTATCACGTGATGCGCTCTCTTAAGCACATCCGCAAAGAATTCAGTATAAGCTGCCTCATCCGGAGGAGATGAGATTGCCTCCCTGCCCTCACTGATATGCCTGATAAGCTCGTTGGCATCAATGTGAGTACCGTCCTTGAACACACCCTCATCTGTTTTGATAACGAACGGCAATATCGGAATATGAAGCTTCCTTACCACTGCATCGGGAAGATCGCACATGCTTGTGGATGTAATGATGACAGGAGCCTTATCGGCGTATCTCTCGGAGGTATGTATTTCCTCATCATCACCTATCATTACGGATCTTAGGATGATCTTCTCGCCGGAAATATGGCGGATAAGCATCTGCTCCATGGCTTCTCCGGAAACAGGCTTGATCAGATATCCGTCGAATCCCGCCCTTGTGTAGAGATCCCTGTTCTCACTGCCGGCGTTGGCGGTAAGAACGATAACAGGGGTTGTCCTGTTCAGACCTCCCGCCTGATTTCTGAGCTGGTCAAGACACTCTATTCCGTCCATCTTCGGCATGAGATGATCCATAAATATGGCGTCAAAATGAGTCTTCAGACTCATCTCCAGTGCCTCCTGTCCGGAAAGAGCCGTGTAGATACTCATATCGGTATCCGCAAGCAGCCTCTTTTCAACCTCCAGATTCATCTCATTATCATCAACGATCAAAATGCTGACCTCGGGTGCCAGAAAACTGCTCTCGTAGTTGCTTCTCTTAACCGTCTGCTGATTGTGGATATTCATTTCACCCACCTTGCTGTGATCGGTCACGGTCTGCTTTATGACAAACGCAAATGTTGATCCTTCGCCGTATACACTGTTAACGGTGATGGTCCCGTCCATCAGTTCAATAAGCTGTTTTACAATGCTCAGTCCCAGTCCGGTTCCTTCTATGTGACGGTTTTTACCTTCGTCAACACGCTTGAACGCATCAAACAGGAACGGTATATCCTCTTTTTTGATCCCCATTCCGGTATCCGCGATGGAAACCGTCAGTTCAGCCGTCTTCTCATCTATATCCTTACTCTCAACACGAAGCTCTATATGTCCCTTCTGGGTATACTTCACTGCATTGTTCAGAAGATTTATGATAAGCTGCTTTATGCGTACCTCGTCACCATAGAGGACGGTCGGCACTTCCGGATCAACACTCACTTCAAATCCCAGACCCTTTTCATGTGCCTTGTGCCAGATCATGTTCACTATCTCCGACAGCATATCACCCACATTATAATCGACCGGTACTATATCCATGCTTCCGGCTTCTATCTTAGAAAAATCCAGGATGTCATTAATAAGAGCCAGCAGCAGTTTGCCTGCTCCCTGTATGCCGTTTGCATCCCTTACAACATCATCCGAAGCGCTTTCGTCACGGAGGATCAGCTCGTTAAGTCCGAGTATGGAATTGATGGGCGTACGTATCTCATGACTCATACTTGAGAAAAATCTGTTCTGGGCCCGGGTGAGCTCCTCCGCTCTCTCGGCTTCTCTGATAGCTCTGTCGTTTTCTTTCTTAAACAGAACAGACTGTGCCATGGACATGGCAAAGCACACCAATCCCACAAGCAGAACAGAAATAAATGAATCCACATAGGTTTCCCGGAAGGAATGGACCCAGAGTGGCGAACCGATGTAATATGATACCAGATAACAGACAAGAGTCAGAGCCGACAGGATTGACAGCATCACCGTTCTCCATCTTCCCGTCAGAAGCATTCCGATATACATAAAGGTGAAGATGATCCACAGGAATCCCCCTCCGTTCAGACCGCCTCCGAAGAAAAACAGTGACGGAACAACACCGAACACCTGGCATAAAACAACCAGTTTGATAGCCGGCTTGAGCCTGTTTTTGTACAAACCCGTCAGCGTGCATGCAGGTACCATGATCACCACGGCAAGTACCGTTAATATCTCTCCCGGACTCTCGCCGATGTATATGTCACCGATAAGCGCAATGGTAACTGCTATCTCGGTGATTATCGTAACTATCAGGAACATCCGTTCCGTAAAATCCCTGTCATGATCCCTGATGGCCTCAATATATCTTTTGAACAGTCCGTTTTTCTTCATGCTCTGCCGCCTCCCTTCACATTTGCTTCGGGAAGGACTCTCAGCATTACCCTTTCAAAATCGGTTATGTTTATCGGTTTTGCAATAAACCCGTCAAAACCTTCGTTGATGAACATTTCCCTTGCACCTGACACTGCATTTGCGGTAAGTGCGACAACAACAGCCTTTTTATCCATATCGGCAGCCACGGCTTTGATCTTCTGCATGGCCTCCACACCGTCCATTTCCGGCATCATATGATCCATAAACACAATGTCGTAATCGTTGTCACGATATTTTCGAATGGACTCCTTACCGCTTCCCGCGGTATCTATTACCATTTCATAATTCTTGAAGAGCGATGTCGCCACAACGAGATTCATCGGCTCATCATCCACAATAAGTGCCTTCACGCCCCTGAATACAGGTCTTTCCCGACTCTCATCATCTTCAATGTCCGTGACATTACGACCTTCATTTAGGATCTTTATTATGGGGTACGCATAAAGCGGCTTGGGCATCAGTATCACACGGCTGCCCTCCGGCAATTCGAATCCCGCCTCAGCCGATACAACAACTATGATATCTTCCTTTGCCAGTTCCTCGAAATATCCCTTGTTTTCCTCATACTCCTCCTGACCCATGAACACATGGGTGGCGCTTATTTTTTCCTTTAAGCGTTCAACCTCATACACCGTATCGGCAGGATACAGGGGAACCTTTATTCCTGTTGCCAGATTGGCGGCCATATTGCGGTAGAACTCGCGAAGCCTCGGGGTTTTGTACTTATCGGGTCTGACATGGAACAGAACAGCTCCCTCAAATGATTCCGCAAGGGAAAGACATGGTTTTTTATCAATAATCTTTTGGGGGATCGTGACTCTTATCGTCGTACCGTTTCCTCTCTCGCTTTCGATCTTAACGAAGCCCCCCATTCTGTGAGCAAATCCGTGGACAATATAAAGACCCAGCCCTATACCGCCTGAACTGCGGTTTCTCTTTTTATTGGCCTGATACATTCCTTCGCTTATAGACCGGATGTCGTTCCTGCTCATGCCCATACCGGTATCCGTCATCTCGATGCACAGATTCACACCGTAATCGGTGGATTCCGCAAACATCTTCACGTATACACCGCCTTTTCTCGTGAACTTGATAGCATTTTCGAGAAGATGTCTGAATATCTTGTGAAGCTTTTTAATATCGCCTCTCAGCATTGTCGGAGTCTGCGGGCTCAGATCGACAACCATTTCCAGATTCTTTGTATTATCATACTGCCGGAAGCTTGTGACTACATCATTTATAAGGGATATGCACATGTAATTATCTTCTTCCAGGAATACTTTCTGTCTCTTACACTCTGTATAATCCTGGATATCCTCAACCTGGCACGCCAGCCTTATTCCCGCTTTTTTTATCGAGTTCGCTTCGCTGCCGACACCCTCATTTATCAGAAGATCCGACATACCGTTAACGACATTGATCGGCGTCCTGAGCTCGTGGGAAATATTTGAAAGAAAATCCTCCATATCTGCTTCGTTGCGATCGATCCGGACATTCATATCCTGTATGCTGTCATTGTACTCCGCCCGGTCGCTTATCGCCTTGACACAGCTGAAGTAGATCAGAAAGATGACAGAAAAGTGCAGGATGACTCTGGATATGTTCAGTCCGTCAAATACGATACTGCCGCTGCCGTGAGCCATCATGATCTGCATGCACATGATGATCACATATTCCGCAACAAACAGGTGCATCATATAGACCTGATCAAAGAAGGAGAATCCTATCATAACAAGCGTGACGATAGCTACTACGTCAAAGATACTTGTTTCATGTACTCCGTGAAAAAAAACAGTCAGCATGGCATAGATCAGATATCCGACCCTGCGGATCGGATAATCCGGGATGGACAGAACATTCATTACCCACAGTAAGATCGTTCCGATGATGATAAGAGGCGGTACCCAGAATTCCCACCCCAGCATGATACTCTCTATCGTCAGACCGGCACAGGCCAACGTTATCAGGAGCAGAATAAAATTTTCGGTTCTTTTCTGATTCATTCAGTTTCCTTTCAGATTATCCCTTATGAAGCAAAAATCTCGTTGATCTTGTCTTTAACAAGCTGCGCCATCCTGGCATGCCCTTCAGGATCCAGATGAAGATGATCGACGCTCCCTGCCTCCACCTGTTCCGTTGCATTCAGAAAACAACAGTCATGCTCATTGGCAACAAGCTTATACCATTCTGCCAGTTCCTTTGATCTTGCTACAGAATCGTCCTTGCCGAAAAACGAAACAAAATACGATTCCGCAAAGGGCTCCGATAACCAATATATTTCTCCGTTGGTATTATATCTGTGTCCTCTGTCAGTTCAAACCCCTCTGCTATTCTTGTGGTTAACGCTTTTTCTACTGTTAACAATTTATTATCAAAGTCAAAATTATCGTTAGTAAGCACTTGAAATTCATTCGGCCGCAAACCAGTTTCCAGTAAAAAAGTGTTACCAGTACATATTCACTATATCCCCCATTAGTATGAAGAATGGTTATCCTCTAACCAATATTTGTAATACGGATTATTCCATGTCGAACCATCTAAGAATGTAACATCTCGCATTCCATTCATCTAATCATACATAAAGGTCATCGTCTTTTTCATACGATAATCTAACTTCTCTTGATAAGCCTTCTCAAAGGCATCTAAATCTCTCTTGGCTTTTGCAAAGGCCTCTTCCTTTGTTTCACCCCTTCACTTAAATCTCTTTGGGTTCATTGTCTCGGGATTTGGATATTTACTCTGTAATACACATTCCCACGTATGACTATCAATCTGTCTGTAAGAGCCTTCGCCCTTCTTATTTATCTTTCTTGCCATCTCAACTCCATATAATTAAAGAATTTGATTAAGTATCACAATAGTTATAATAACACAAAGAAAATCGGTGTGATACTTTATTTCTTTGAAAAGGTGATACTGTGATACAAAAATGTGATACTTCAATTAAAATGAAAGAAGGTCTATTGTGACTAATTCACAATAAACCCTCTTAAAACCGCTATATATGGTAGTTATTTTTGTGAAATACTACCAGAAATATTTAACTATTAGGCATTGACGATCTGGCCGAAATCGGGCTTGAGGCTTGCTCCGCCGATGAGACCGCCGTCGATGTTGTCCTTGGAAAGAAGTTCTGCTGCGTTTGCAGCGTTCATGGATCCGCCGTACTGGATGCGTACAGCGTCTGCCGTTGCAGCATCATACATGTCAGCGATGATCTCGCGGATCATCTTGCAGACTTCTTCTGCCTGATCAGCTGTTGCCGTCTCGCCTGTACCGATAGCCCAGATAGGCTCGTAAGCGATGACGAGGTTCCCCACCTGGTCTGCTGTTATGCCGTCAAGATCCCACTTGATCTGACGTGCGATCCACTCCTTGTAAGTTCCTGCCTTACGAAGGGCAAGAGATTCGCCGCAGCAAAGGATGGGCTTAAGGCCTGATGCGAATGCTTTCTTAACCTTTGCATTGATGAGGATATCGTTCTCACCGAAGATATCACGTCTTTCAGAGTGACCGATGATGATGTATTCAACACCTGCTTCCTTGAGCATGGGTGCTGAGATCTCGCCCGTGAATGCACCCTTGTCTTCAATGTAGAAGTTCTCAGCACCGACCTTAACGTTTGTGCCCTTCACTGCCTCGACAACGGGTACGATGTCGATGGCGGGTACACAGTATACTACGTCAACATTGTCGTTCTTTACGAGATCCTTAAGTGTATTGCAAAGTTCAACTGCTTCTGCCGGTGTCTTGTTCATCTTCCAGTTGCCGGCGATGATACGTCTTCTTGCCATATTAATTCTCCTATTCTATAAGGTCGCTCGCCCATTTGAATCGACTACGTCGATGAGGGCTCGCGGTGTAGTAAGGAATCTTCCCACTTCGTGGGCCCCTCCTTACAACAATTATTTGTCGTCTGCTGCGTATACGCCCGGAAGCTCCTTACCCTCGAGGAACTCAAGTGAAGCGCCGCCGCCTGTTGAGATGTGGCTCATCTTGTCTGCAAATCCGAGCTGGTTGCATGCAGCTGCGGAGTCGCCGCCACCGATGATAGTTGTTGCATCAGTCTCGGCAAGAGCTTTTGCTACAGCTATGGTTCCTTTTGCGAGCGTAGGATTTTCAAACACGCCCATAGGTCCGTTCCAGACAACAGTCTTGGCTTCCTTGGCTGCGTTTGCGAACAGTTCCTGTGTCTTGGGTCCGATATCAAGACCTTCCATGTCTGCGGGGATCTTGTCGGAATCTACGTATGAAACATCAACGGGGCCGTCGATGGGATCCGGGAATGATGCTGCGATACCCGTATCGACGGGAAGCAGGAGCTTCTTGCCGAGCTTGTCGGCCTTTGCCATCATTTCCTTGCAGTAATCGATCTTCTCGTTATCAACGAGTGATTTTCCGATCTCATAGCCCTTGGCCTTGAGGAATGTGAATGCCATTCCGCCGCCGATGATGAGTGTGTCGGCCTTCTCGAGGAGGTTGTCGATAACCTTGAGCTTATCCGCAACCTTTGCGCCGCCGAGGATAGCCACGAAAGGACGCACGGGATTTTCAACGGCGTTGCCGAGGAAATCGATCTCCTTCTGCATGAGGTATCCTACTGCGTTTGTGCCGCCTTTCTGGCTGATGTACTTGGTAACTACTGCAACGGATGCGTGTGCGCGGTGTGCGGATCCGAATGCGTCGCAAACATAATCGTCTGCAAGATCAGCGAGCTCTTTTGCGAAAGCCTCGCCGGCCTCTTCGGGCTTGGTCTCTTCCTTGCCGCGGAATCTGGTGTTCTGAAGGAGGACAACGTCGCCTGCCTTCATGTTGTTAACGGCATCCGTAGCAGCCTGGCCGGTTACGTTATAATCCGAAACGAATACAACGTCCTTGCCGAGCTTTTCGGAAAGTGCCTTTGCTACGGGAGCAAGGCTTTCCTTCTCGTTGGGTCCTTCCTTAACCTTGCCCAGGTGTGAGCACAGGATAACCTTTGCGCCGTCGTTTATGAGCTTCTGTATTGTGGGAAGAGCTGCCCTGATACGTGTATCATCAGTGATCTTGCCTTCCTTTAAGGGAACGTTAAAATCACATCTTACGAGTACTCTCTTGCCGCTTGCGTTGAAATCGTCAACGCTCTTCTTGTTAAGTGCCATGATTTTTCCTCCTGATCATTTTTGAGACAATACCTCC
Organism: Lachnospiraceae bacterium; assembly: GCA_017526745.1. Lineage (GTDB taxonomy): Bacteria > Bacillota > Clostridia > Lachnospirales > Lachnospiraceae > UBA2868. The sequence continues at coordinate 54,969 of JAFXQX010000013.1, forward strand.
GTCCCCCTGTCTCAAAGATTGAGACAGGGGGACGGAGGTATTGTCTCAATCTTGGTGTTAAAAATGGCCCGGCCCTTGGCGGACCGGGCCATTGATTCATTTACCTGGAATCTGTCCTAATTACTTAAGAAGGCTTCCGAAATGCTTGATGGTACGTACCATCTGGCTCGTGTATGAGTTCTCGTTGTCATACCATGAAACAACCTGAACCTGAGTTGTGCCGTTATCAAGAGGCAGAACCATTGTCTGAGTTGCATCAAAGAGTGAACCGTATGTCATACCGATGATATCGCTTGATACGATCTCGTCTGTGTTGTAACCGAAGCTCTCGTTTGAAGCAGCCTTCATTGCGTCGTTGATCTGCTCCTTTGTTACGTTGCCTTCTACAACAGCTGTAAGGATCGTGGTTGAACCTGTAGGGGTGGGCACACGCTGTGCAGCACCGATGAGCTTGCCGTTAAGCTCGGGGATAACAAGTCCGATAGCCTTTGCAGCACCTGTTGAGTTGGGAACGATATTAACTGCAGCTGCACGTGAACGTCTCTTGTCGCCCTTTCTCTGAGGTCCGTCAAGTGTCATCTGATCACCTGTGTAAGCGTGGATCGTGCACATGATACCTGTCTTGATGGGTGCGCAGTCGTTAAGAGCCTTAGCCATGGGAGCAAGGCAGTTTGTCGTACATGAAGCAGCTGAGATGATCTTGTCATCAGCTGTAAGTGACTGATGGTTAACATTATATACGATAGTAGGAAGATCGTTACCTGCAGGAGCAGAAATGATAACATGCTTAGCACCGGCATCGATATGTGCCTGAGCCTTGTCCTTGCTCGTATAGAAACCTGTGCACTCGAGAACAACGTCTACACCGAGCTTGCCCCAAGGAAGGTTCTTGGCATCAGCTTCTTTGTAGATCGTGATCTTCTTGCCGTCAACACTGATTGAATCCTCGCCGAATGTAACCTTGTCACAGAGAGCGTAACGACCCTGTGTGCTGTCATACTTAAGAAGATGAGCGAGCATCTCGGGAGATGTAAGATCGTTGATAGCTACGATCTCGAATCCATCTGCACCGAACATCTGTCTGAATGCAAGACGACCGATACGGCCAAAACCATTAATTGCTACTTTTACTGCCATTTTTGATTCCTCCTGAAGATTTAATTATTGTGATAAAGCGTATTCGCTCTATTTGCCAGCACGTCTATTTTACACACATTGATAAGAAAATACAACTGATTTTTTCTTACGATTGTAAACAGTTTGGCACAGGTGATATAATGTGGACTGTTATGATATCGGACACACATATTCACACTTCATATTCAAGCGACTGCGAAACTCACATGGAGGACATGATCAGGACCGGGATAGACCGGGGGCTTAAAATCATGTGCTTTACGGAACACATGGACAAAGACTATCCTCTCCCCCCTGATGCTAAGGATGGGGACCCGGGATTTTTCGTCGATACCGAGGCCTATCATAAAGGATACCTTGCAATGAAGGAAAAATACGCCGGGAAGATAGACCTTCTGTTCGGGATCGAACTGGGACTTCAGCCGCATATAGTTGACTGGAATAAGAATTATGTTAACCAGCATGATTTTGACTATATCATCGGTTCGGCGCACACGATAGACCACCGCGACCCCTACTTTCCTGAATTTTATGAGGGAAGAAGCGAGCGCGAAGCCTATGAACAGTACTTTGAGGAAGCCCTCCGGGACATCCTGCTGTTTGATGATTTTGACTCTTTCGGGCACCTTGACTACATCGTCCGCTACGGCCCGAACAAAAACAAGTGTTATTCATACAAGGCATACAGCGATCATATCGATCCTATCCTTCGTACTCTTATCGAAAAGGGGATCGCGCTCGAGGTGAACGCGGGCGGATACAGAAACGGACTGGGCGTGCCCAATCCGGATAAAGACGTGATACTTCGGTATAAGGAGCTTGGCGGAGAGCTCATCACCGTCGGAAGCGATGCGCATACAACGGAGAACCTTGCCAAAAACCTTGACCGCATTGAGGATCTTCTCATCGAATGCGGATTTAAAAATCACGTTATTTATATAGGAAGAAAACCCGTCTTCTATCCTCTCGGATGAGCTTTCGCGTAAACTTCCCTTATCTTGTTGTGATTCATCGTTGCATATATCTGAGTCGTTGAGATGTCGGAGTGTCCGAGCATCTCCTGGACTGCGCGAAGATCAGCACCGTTTTCCACGAGGTGTGCCGCAAATGAATGGCGCAGCGTGTGGGGCGTGATATCCGCAGTGATCTTCGCCTTCTTGGCGTAATACTTGATCAGTTTCCAAAATCCCTGGCGGCTCATCTTCTGGCCTGAGCAGTTCGCAAACAGAACCTTTGAAGTCTGGTCCTCGACTATCGCTTCCCTGCCGCCGTCAAGATATCTTGAAAGCGCATGCTTTGCTTCCCTTCCGAACGGAATGACCCTTTCCTTGGATGCATCCCTGCAGGTTATATAGCACATCTGCATATTTACATCGGAGATCTCAAGGTTCATGAGCTCCGATACGCGTATTCCCGTGGCATAAAGGAGTTCGAGCATCGCCTTGTCCCTTATCTCCTTCGGGCTGTCGCCCTTGGGCTGCTCGAGAAGGCGTGTCACCTCATCCATCGTCAGTATCTCCGGCATCTTCTTTTCGATCTTCGGAGCTTTGAGTATCCCGGAAGGATCCTTGACGATCAGTCCCTCGTTTGCACAGTAATGGAAAAATGCCTTAGCGGAGGCTACGGAACGTGATACCGTTGCAGCCGCAAAACCGCTCTTGTTCAGATACTCGACATACTTTGAGAGGGCATCTTCCGAAACATCCTTCAGTTCGGTGATGCCGACGCTCGCAAAATAGTCCTTCATCTTGTTAAGATCGCGTTTATATGATAATTCGGTGTTCAGGGATTTTTTCTTGACGTTATGTAAATAAGTTATGAATCCTTGAATTGCCTGTTCCATAAAAAAAATCTGCTTCTTTCTACGCTTTTGCAATTATACAAAATTGGCGCTACGCGTATTATTATAAGCAGAAATTTACATAAAATCAAGGCAAAAATTCCTTGATTTTATCGCATTTATCGCACTTTCGGGGGCTTGACACAACATATACTCAGACAAGTTATGTTGCCTTACAAGATGTTGTGAAAAGTTTACAATAAAAAGTTTACAATAAGTTTTTGTATGTCATGAGGGCCGCGATCGTCTTGGCGTCAACGATTTTTCCCGAATGAACCATTTCGGCCAGCTCGTCGATGGTATAGATCTCCACATCGATGAACTCGTCGTCGTCAAGATGCTGCTCGGTCTTGCGAAGGTTTTTCGCCACGTAGATATCGATCTTCTCGTTGCAAAACGCCACCGTTGTATATAGGCTTAGCAGAAACTTAACGTCCTCGATGTCGGCGCAGTACCCCGTCTCCTCTTCAAGCTCGCGGTGTGCGGCGATCCTTGTCGGCTCATCTGCGCCGTTAAGGCCGCCCGCAGGGATCTCGAGCGTGTAGGAATCAATGGCGTTGCGGTACTGCCTGACCATGATTATCCTGCCGTCGTCAAGGACGGGGATAACTGCAGCTGCGCCCTTATGCTTTATAAAATCAAAGTTTTCCTCGCTCCCGTCGGGAAGCTGCATGCGGTCCTGATAGATGTCGACTATCGCGCCGTTATGTATGAGTGTGCGGCCGATCCGTTCGGGTCGCTCAAGATCTGATCTCATGTTATATCCTTCAACAGTTTTTGTACGCTGGCAAGTTTAACGCACAGCGTAAATACGTCAAGTGCCTTGGCAAGTTCGTCGATCGGCGGGAATGTCGGGGCTATCCTTATGTTCGAATCCTCGGGGTCCTTCTTGTAAGGATAGGTCGCGCCGGCTCCGGTCATCGTGACACCGGCATCCTTGCACATTCCGACCACGGTCCTGGCAAGGCCGGGAAGCGTGTTAAATGAGACAAAATAACCGCCGACGGGATTGGACCACTTTCCTATCCCGAGTCCGTCAAGCTCCTCGGTAAGCCTTTTTTGTACAAGCTCGAACTTGGGCCTGAGGATCGCCGCATGCTTTTTCATATGATTTTTCATGCCTTCGATATCCTTGAAATAGCGGACATGGCGGAGCTGGTTCAGTTTGTCGGGACCGATCGTCTGGATCGTGATCACGCTCTTGATATAATCAAGATTGCGCTTGCTTGCGCCAAGTGCGGCCAGTCCGCTTCCGGGGAATGTGACCTTGCTTGTCGAGCAGAACTTGTATACCATGTCGGGATTTCCGGCCTTTGCACAGGCATCGAGGATCTCGATGAGCTTGTCCTGCCTGTCGTCATACAGGTGGTGGATGCAGTAGGCGTTGTCCCAGAATATGCGAAAATCATCAGCTGCGGGTTTAAGGTTCGCGAACCTGTTAACGGTCTCATCAGAATACGTAACACCGCCGGGATTGCTGTACTTGGGAACGCACCAGATGCCCTTGACAGCCGGGTCGTTGTTTACATACTTTTCTACAAGGTCCATGTCGGGTCCCGTCTCAAGCATGGGAATGTTGATCATCTCAATGCCGAACTGCTCGGTGATCGCAAAATGTCTGTCATAGCCGGGTACCGGGCAGAGGAACTTGACCTTGTCAAGCCTGCACCAGGGCGTACTCCCGCACACACCGAGGATCATCGACCGCGCAACAGTATCGTACATGACATTTAAGCTGGAATTTCCGAACACGATGACGTTCTCATCACTTATCTCCATCATCTGTCCCATGAGCCGCCTGGCTTCGTGGATACCGGTAAGCTCGCCGTAATTCCTGCAGTCCTTGCCTTCTTCGGATATGAATGAAGAATCCGGATACAGCATCCCAAAGAAATCGGCCTCCATGTCAAGCTGCTCGGCAGACGGCAGACCCCTGGCCATATTCAGGTTAAGCCCCCTTGCCTTCATATCCTCATACTGAAGGAAAAGCCTCTGCTCAAGCTCGATCAGTTCGTTTTTGGTCATCTCGCTGTATGGTTTCATAATATTTGCGCTCCTTGCCGCTTGAATTACCAAAATATTATATATTATGCGTGTGTGAATCACAAGATGAAACAACAAGACACTGAGACAGGTTCAAGGGTTGATGGTGTTTATCTAATGTGCTATATTAGATGCGGTGATTTTGACGATCAGCAGGAGTAAGGAAGGAAAGAGACGTGAGTACAGCGGTATCAGGACTGAAACACCCGAGAACAAAGCTCAAGGACAGGATTTTGCCTGATTATACCAAGGGCGAGGAAATATTCAATATGGTAAGCCATATCATCGGAGGTGCGCTCGGTATTGCAGCACTTGTTCTGTGCGTTGTAAAGAGCGCGATGAAGGGCGATGCGTGGGGTGTTGTCTCATCTTCCATTTACGGCTCATCGCTCATAATCCTCTATACCATGAGCAGCGTTTATCACGGGCTGCACCGCAACATGGGCAAGAAAGTCATGCAGGTCATCGACCACTGCACCATCTACTATCTGATCGGCGGATCATACACGGTGATTATGCTCACCGGTGTCAGGCGGATCCATCCGGGCTGGGCATGGACCATGTTCGGTATCGTATGGGGAATGTCGATAATGGCTGCTGTATTTACGGCGATCGATCACAATAAATACAGGCGGCTTTCAATGATATGCTATATCGCTATCGGCTGGTGCATCGTTATCGCGGCAAAGCCCACGATCGATGCGATCGGCTGGGGTGCGATCTTTTGGATCCTCGGCGGCGGGGTTGCATACACCATCGGCGCAGTGCTCTACTCTATAGGCAAGAAAAAAGGAAAACGGTACATGCACTCCATTTTCCATCTGTTCGTTCTCGCAGGTTCTATCCTGCAGTTCTTCGGCATATATTTCTGTGTTCTGTAGGACGTGGACGGAGAGCTAGGGGGGACGGAAGTGAGACAGGGGGACGGAGAGACTGAGACAGGGGGACGG
>JAFXQX010000014.1 GCA_017526745.1 Lachnospiraceae bacterium
CGACGATGACGATGACGATTCCCACGAAGAAAGCCATTCATCAAGTTCGTCACAGCCGTCATGGACTCCGGAAAAGGCTTCTGAAACCATAGCAAAAGAGAACGCCGCAAACCAGCAACAGGCAGCAGCGCAGATGACAAGTGCTGTGACAAAGCTTACGGCTCTTGCATCACTTACTCCTTCTCAGAAGGCTTCTTATGCCAAGACCGGACTTGATCTTGTCATGACAAGGGTAAGCATAATTGACGCTAATACAGCAAAACTCCTTGTGGCTAACAACAAGATACCTTATAACGTTAAGATAATGTTCGGACAAAGTGAAGTTACCATTACGATCCCGGCAAACTTCAACTTCAAACCATTCATTAAGGCCGACGGAACGATGAACATCCATGAAGTACTCTGGTCGATCATATCCGGCAAGACAAATAAGCGTTAATAGAAATAAGTCAATATTACAGAGTATAAGGAGCACTTGTTTAGCAAGTGCTCCTTTCTAAATCCATGCATATATGTTTGCGGTTAATTCTTCAAGCAACCGTTCATCTTTACCTCCAATTTGAATTTATACTTCCATAATATATTATACGAGTTTTACGGGGTTTTGAAATAATCGACAAAGAGATTTGCGGCATTTTGACGGACAAATTTGTGGCAAAATGGCGAAGAGATTTGCGGTGTTCTTATTGGGGGGGGGGTATACCCTCCTTGATCTCTTCGTCATCGCAACATCGACAGACTAATCATAATCCCGGATGGAGCGGGAGACAACATATGCGCGTAAAACGGGGATATATCATACTTTTGTACCATTGACAAGTATGCATGGGGGGGGGTAGAATGTTTGATGGATTATTGATTTTCAGGGATTTATGGCAATATTGAGTGGGAGTAGAAGGAGGAAGAAATGTTAAAGTCTTTGAATAGCAATTTAAGATCAGTCCTAATGGTATTGGCTGTAGCTGTGTTTGCAGTGTTATTTGGACTCGCAACCCCGGCGGTGGTTAAAGCGGGTGATGTTAGTGTGAGTTTAGGAGCCGAGCCCAAGAAGCTTTCTGAAACAGCAGTGGGAGAGAGTGACACAATTGATTTTGATGGAGCTGGAACTTTTGTTATAGACGCAGATAAAACTGTTAAATCCTTAAAATGTGGGGGCAATGGTAGTGTTATTATTTCTGGAGATGGAACACATACATTATATGTGACAGGTGATGAAGATAGTCATCTGGAAGGATTCAACTTTACATTGAGTGGCGCTAATATCGAGTTTACAGGCGCGCTATTGTGTAATAATGCAGTAATCAATTCAGGTAGTATTAAAGCAAAGATTATAAAAGCTGAATCAAATAACGGGACAATTGAGATAAAGGGGGGCACAGTAAATGCAGCCCTTGCAGTGGATAAGGAATCCAATTATTATCAAGGAACGATCGAAATTTCGGGTGGTGTAGTTAATGCTACTAATACAGATGGCCCGGGAATATCTATAAGTAACAGGGACGGAATTGTTGAAATTAGTGGTGGAGAAATTACAGTTAACGGAACTGACAGTGGAATATATGTTCAAAATGGAAACGTTAAAATCACAGGGGGCACGGTAAATGCTACCGGAGGAGCAGGTAAACCTGGAATTGAGATCGGAACCGGAACGATAACCGTTGATGAGGACAATGCGGAAGTAGTCGCAAAAACCAAAGACAGTAACGGAGAAAAAGAGTATAAAAAACCCGAGCCGGAGAAACATAATATAAAGGTTAATATCTGGCCCGATGAAGAATGCGGAACCGTAACCGGAATACCTAAAGACGGGAAAATTGTTAAGGGAGATAAGTTTACCCTTACTGCGACGGCCAATGACGGATACTCCTTTGATTACTGGGAATTAACGGCAGGTATAGATGAGAAAGATTGTGTAATAAAGGATAACACAATACATGTTATTGTGAATTTTGAAGAAGATATAGAAATAACAGCATATTTCTACAGTAATATGGAAGAATCTGAGGAAGAAGACGAATGGGTAATAAGATTTAAAAAGAACGGCGGAAAAGGTGAAATGGATCCGCAGCGTGTGAAAAAAGGTGAGACTGTAAAACTTAACAAGAATGTATTCACCCGCGACGGATATACCTTTAAAAACTGGAACACCAAGGCAGACGGATCCGGAAGTGATTATGAAGATAAAGCTTCATTTAAGCCCGCAGCTAGCCTGACACTGTATGCCCAGTGGAAGAAGTCCGATAAACATGATGATAAGGATGATGACGATGACGAAGTTAGTCATAGCAGCGATGGCGGCAACCAGCCCGCAACAGTTAATCCTCTTGCCCTTACAATGGGTAATGTAACTGGACTTCCTTACGGATCATTCATCGCAAGAAGCGAGCAGGGTCCTGCAGCCAAGGCAGCATTTGCTGCAGCAAGACCTGCAGGATATGTAGAAGGCTTTACCTTCAACCTGATCACAAACGGTACAGCAAATACAACACTCAAAAAGGGAAGCTTTACGATGACCATTCCGGCAGAACTCAGAAAATCCGGCCGGACATTCAAGATCGTTGCACTTGACAAGAACGGCAAACCTTTTGTCCTTCCCGATACAGACAATGATCCGAACACGATCACAGTCGCATTCGACATCGAGGGGTATGCATTTGACTTGATATACAAAGATTAACCAATAACTGATTTATATGCTCAGAGGCACGTCTTCGGACGTGCCTTTAATATGCGCGTTTTGGGGATATTACGCATAGAGGGGAGGTGAGAAGGTAAGAGTTTGGAAAGGAGTGGTTACAAATGGTTATCAACAAAGATCTTGTGTATCTAAAGGTTCAGGCTGATATCTGTGAGTATATTTTACACATAATATTGGTTAAATTATTAATGTATTGTATACTCAAATCATGGAGGATATCTATATGAGCTTACAATTTGCCGAATTAACTGAGAAATTGATTCCAATATCCGATTTTTCCCAAGTTCAGACGGCGGAAGTTGCTTCTTGTGTAATGAGCGTTTCGCAGGAATAAATGAGGAGGAACAATATGGATACACAGAATAAGATGAGGAATATGGCAACGAAGATCATGGCGATGCTGATGTCGGCAATATACCTTACGGTATCGATAAATGTGCCTGTGTTGGCTTATGATGAAGAACTGAACGAATCTATTCATAGCGGTGACCATGGTGATATACTTATAAACAATAGCACTGGAATAGATATTAATAACGGTAATTCCTATTTCAATACAGCCTCGGCTGATAGTTTAACGGTCAATAATGATAGTAGTGGTCAGGTTATGGGCATATCTGCTTTTAGTAGCACTGGACCATATGCACAAGACTCTGCCACAGCAACTATCAGAAATGATTTTGTATTAACATCTGATAATCCCACCACTAATAGTACTGAATATACAACGGGAATACATACAGCGAGCGCAAACATGGATCCTACTCTTTCGTGTGCGCCATCCAATGTAGATATAGGCGGAAACGCCACTATCACAGAAAATAATACAAATAACAGAAAGACAATAGGTATTGATGCCTATTCTGAAGGTGGTGGTACCACATCAAATATCACTATCGGCGAAAATCTTTCTGTCACATCTGCGGGAACGGGTACAACAACCGGAATAAATGCAAGCACAGACAGAAGCGGAGTAGCCAATATCACTGTCGGAAACCTTGATAATCACACCGGAGATTTAACTGTCACAGGTGCGGGAAACGTAACCGGAATTGACACAACAAGAATCGATAATGCAACGCCTTTAGGTACTTCAAATATAAATGTCGGTGGTAATGTTACTGTTGAAGGACAAAGCAGAGCAACAGGCGTTAATGCAAATGCTGATGACCATAAAGAAACAGATGTCGCCATAGGCGGTAACCTGACTGTCACAAATAATGGGACAAGTGCAGCCACCGGAATAAAAACACAAACAAGAGCAGGCGGGGCCGTGAATGTTTCCGTCGGAAACCTTGCCGATAACACCGGAAATGTAACGGTCACAAGTGCAGGAAATGTAACTGGAATCAAAACATCAGAAGATGGCACTACACCCGAAGGCAACACGATAATAACCGTCGGTGGTGATGTTACGGCTAACTCTACGGGGAATTCTTACACTGCTAACGGTGCATATATAATCAACAGCGTGGATAATGCAGAAGTAAATATCGATATAGGTGGTCATGTTGATGCTACAAGTGGAGGGGGAGCAAATGGAATAGAAATCTCTTCAAGTGGAAGTGGTGCAACTACATCAATTAATATAGGAAAGGGCGTATCGGCTTCAGGTGATATAACAAATGGCATTTCTCTTGGAACATCAAGCACTGCGGATATAAATATCAATGTCGGTAAAGACAGTAACGGTAATGCCATCACAGTTCAGTCAAGTAACGATGACACTGATTATGCGCCTAACTCTAACGGTATATTTGCCCAATTAAGGGGTGAATACACAACAGCCAAAATCAATGTGGAAGGAAATATCGTTGTAAATGGTGAAGCAGATGGCGTAAGGGGAATATACGTAAATGGATATGGCGGAAACGATACAACCTTAAAGGGACAGATAAAAGGCGATATTACAAGTAATGGCGCAGCGATAGATATAGAGGATATGCAAGTTGGCGATTCTGTTGATATCGTTGTTGACGGAACGGTAAGGTCTACCGCTGATGGTATCCCTGTTGTGATTATGGATTCAACTGAAACATATTATAGAAATGTAAGTGTGACCGCGTGGAAGATAGAAAGTAATGAAGGCACGGCGCTGTTAGGAAAAACCAATGGTGTACAAACGCTGACAAACGATAACTCCCAAAACGCCGTGGCAAATTGTATCAGTTATATCATCCGTGTCACACAGCCCGAGATAAATAATACTTCTGCCAATGTGTTAAGCCTCACCAATGCTGACGGAACTGCATGGAATAAGAAGAAGGAGTGGGATAACGGAGAAGGTGTTGATTCTACGATGCTTGATGTTGCAGGTGAAAATGAGAGGGTATACGTAAAACTTGATGTTCCCGCCGGATATCAGCTTATAGGAGTATACGCGGATGCCGAGAAGACAGTCGCACTTAATCAGGATGAAAACGGCTCATATTATCTTATCGTCCCAAGAGGCGGTGGGATTGATGTGAATGTGGCTCTGACGCTTATACAGACAGACCCCAACCCCAACCCAAACCCAAATCCTAACCCTAGTCCGAACCCGCAACCGAGTCCGGGGCCACAGCCTAGCCCTAATCCCCAACCAAGTCCTGCGAATCCCGGGTATCCGTCAGTTATTACTGTGCCTGTAGTGCAGTATGCGAATAATGCGAGACTCTCATCGACGATGGCAATGCCAAACATCGCAATTCCAAATATTGCAAATGCGAATGAAATGCATAACATGGTAAGTATTATAAGTGGTACGCCCATGGGCGGTACAGCAATGCTCGCGGTAACAGGCGACAGGTTTGATGCAAGCGTTGTTGCGGCACTATTGTCAAGACGAGATATCAATGTAAATATCGCGTGTTTCGTAAACGGAAGATTGAGCCTTATCGTTATTCCGGCAAATGCAGATTTAACTGGCGTTATTGAAGCAGATGGTTCGATAAAGATTGCAAGGCTTGCGGATACATTTGGATCAACGAGTATGTGATTTTTATATTATGTTCAACGTTTTAAACATGCGCGACAACAGATATTCAAAGAATAACCCCCAACATCTTTACGATGAAGGGGGTTTTGTCATTTACAGACTTAACTTAATGACATTGATAATTTTACCGGTTTCTTCAAGCGAATATTGGACACCTGATATGAGAAAATTTACCCCTAGAGGTAAAGAAAAAGCAAGAATTATTGAAAACGACAAAAGGTTACATGATCGGCTGTTTCGTAGTATACTGTATAAAGTCTTGTAAATATAAAGACAGGAAGGTGATATATCATGGCAAATAAGAAATTATTGATTAGAATACTGGCAGCTACTGTTGCAGCAACGATGGCTATGGCTCCCGTTACGGCATTTGCCGAAGGCGGGAAAGAGATCGAAGCTTATGATGGGAAAAAGAAAGAGGATCTTGGCGATGTCAAGGCTGACGGAGAATATGAACAAGCGGTGACGATCTGGGCAGACGGACATAAGGCGGAAGTTACCACGGGCAACATAGAGAGCGCGGAATCGAACGGGCTTTATACGTGGGCTGAACATAATGCAGAGATCGATGTTGACGTGACCGGTGACATCAATACTCCGGCTGCGACATCAACAGGAGAAGAGCATTCAGCCAGCGGAGTTACTACCAACGTGAGGTGTGGCTCAAAGAATGATATTAATGTAACCGGCAATATCGTTTCGGGTTATGAGGGTATTACAGCCCAAACCTGCGATTATTATGCAGATAGAAAAGATGAAGAAGATTACGGCGACAGCAAAACTGATATCAGTGTAAACGGAAATATCACTGCCGATAAATCAGCAATTATTTTGAGTGCGAGTCTGGGAGGGGAGAACCATATCGAGGTTAATGGCGACGTCAAGGGCTTTGCCAAGGGCGGCGATAACCCGGAAACTGATGAAGCTGCCATTCAGGTTAATGCCAGTAATCTGGACAGCAGAAATGACGTATTTGTAAAAGGTGATGTCACGGGTGACCGCATGGGTGTCTGGATGTATATTCCGCCACAGAACACCGGGGATCCGGTGAACAATGTTGTCATTGACGGCACCCTTTCAGCTAATGTAGCTGCTGTTCTGGCTGAAGACTTTAGTATAGAGGGCAAAGGCACGAATACCATTACGGTATGGAAGATAGAGACGCCGGGTTATACTGCGGGTAAATGGGAGACGATAGGGCAGGACGAAGAAAATCCACAATTCAATCTTGTTGAGGATGAAGAAACAGAAAAGAATATCCGTTACATCATCAGGGTGAACCAGAATGATCATGCAACCCTTACAGCAACGGATGCGGACGGCAAGGCGCTTGCGACTGTAACAGGTGTGGGCGGCAGCGTGCTTGAGTATGCACATGAAGGCGATAAAGTACTTTTAAAGATTGACGTGGACGACGACTACCGGCTCAACGCGGTATACGGCGATGAAGGCCAGAAGCTTGAACTCGTCAAGGATGGCAACGGCAATTACTATATCATGGTTCCAAGAAACGGCGGTGTGATTTTCTCAGTGGATCTGTCGAGGATATCGCATTCGGACGATGACAACAAGGAAAATAAGACATCAGGTGATCAGGGAACATGGACGTACGGTCTTTCCGACAGTGCGGCGATAGCGCTTATTAATGCCACTCCTGCGGGTGGATCGGTTACGCTATCCCCTTTTACCGGAACCTGTCTTTCGGCTCCCGTTGTAAAACAGCTTCTCGCAAGGCGTGATATAAACGTTACGATAACGTTCCTGTTTAAGGGTATGTTATATAAGATCGTCATTCCGGCAGGTGCCGACCTGACGAAGCTTGTCGGTGCAGACGGAACCATCAGCTTCTTTGCATTGGGACAGGCTTTCGGGATCACGTTAGCAGGGTAAGGATCAGAAGATCAACTGATCCCGACGGAGAATTTGATACGCTCCTGTGAGAGCGCAACCGTCATGTGCCCGAATTCGTTGCGCATGTATTCGAGCGCATCCTCGTCTTCGGTTGCAAGAAAGATCTTTTCGAATCCGTATTCTTTGATCCATTCATGGATCATCGGAGCCATTTGTCTGGCGGAGGCCATTACCCTGTCGCCGGTCATTTTCGCCGCGACATATTCATACGCAAAAAAAGTCATTTACAAGATGCGAAAACCCACTTAGATAGCGGGTTTGAGGACTGTGAGGTGTCCCGGGACACCTGAAATCGTCCAATTCACCAAAATAAAGAAAGCCCAAAACCATTGATATTACTGAGGTTTCAGGCCTTCAAAAGCCATGCAGGTGGTGGGACTTGAACCCACATGTAGTTGCCTACGGCAGATTTTGAGTCTGCTGCGTCTGCCATTCCGCCACACCTGCTAACTGTTGTAAGGAGGGACCCACGAAGTGGGAGGATTCCTTACTGCACCGCGAGCCCTCATATATTACCATATTTTCATCAACATTGCGAGCCATATATGATATGATATACAAATAGGGTATTCTAAGGGTTTGAGACCCCACAGAACATCAGGAGGAGACCAATGCATAAGCTTGCCGCAAAAGGTAACATGAACGAAAGGATCGATGTGGTCCTTCGCAAATTCCGTTCGAGAATGACATCTTATCCGCCGGGAGTGTGTCCTTTGGCACTGTACCGCTCACTGCTTCACATATCAATGAACCAGTCGTGCGGAAAGTGCGTTCCGTGCCGCGACGGGCTGAAGGATGTAGACTATCTGCTTCGAAAGATACTAAACGGTGACGGCGAGAATGATACGCTGGCACTTCTCGAAGATAAATGCCGCATGATAGCCCGCACCGCAGACTGTGCTGTCGGTGTTGTCGGTGCCAATCTGATCCTCGATTCGCTTACGGAATTTGCCGATGAATATGAGAGTCATATCAATAACGGCAGGTGCGTCGAAAATGTCATCCAGACGACACCTTGCATCACGCTATGTCCCGCCCATGTCGATGTTCCCGGTTATATAGCCCAGATAAAGAATGAGAACTATGCGGATGCGGTAAAGGTCATACGTAACCGTAATCCCTTTCCCACGGCATGTGCGTTTGTGTGCGAGCACCCGTGCGAGAAAAAGTGCAGAAGAAGCCTTGTTGACGATCCGATAAACATAAGAGGCCTGAAGAAGTATGCTGTCGATAATGCCAATGCAGACAGCGTAGAAAATCCCACGGCCAATGTATCGACCGGCAAGAAGATCGCTGTCGTGGGCGCGGGTCCTTCAGGCATGACTGCCGCGTATTTCCTGGCACTTATGGGACATGCGGTCGATGTGTATGAGGAACACGAAAAAGCAGGCGGGATGCTGCGTTACGGTATTCCCGAATACCGGCTTCCTAAAGACCGCCTCGACCAGGATATTGATGCGATCCTTTCGGCAGGCGATATCAAGATGCACTATAACACCAGGATCGGAAGAGACATTTCGTTTTCCGCCGTACGCGAAGGTCATGACGCCGTCTTCCTCGGACTTGGCGCCCAGCTCGGAAACCGTATGCCTATGGAAAACGCCGATGCGAAGAATGTTATCCCGGCAGCTGATTTTCTCCAGCTTGTCGCCGGCGGCAATGCGCCGGATCTTAGCGGGAAAAAGGTTGTTCTCATCGGCGGCGGTAATGTTGCGATGGATGCAGCAAGGACCGCTGTAAGGCTTAATGCCGCTTCGGTCCACGTATTTACGAGAAAAAGGGATGATATTACGGCTCTTGCCGAAGAAGTAGAAGGAGCCATGCAGGAAGGCGTAAGGTTCAGAACACTTTTGTCCTTCCTTCACATAGAGACCGATAAGGAGACAAACGAGGTCAGATCGGTCTGGCTGCAGCCTGAGATCGTTGCCGGTTATGATGAGTTCGGTCTTGTCACAACAGAAGATTCGAGCGAGTATCCTTACCGCTTCACATGCGATTATCTGATACTTGCCGTCGGCCAGCGAAGTGATTCGGTTGATTTTGAAAAAGAAAGTGTTCCGACACAAAGAGGCAGGATTGTGGCGGACGAGACATGTATGGTAGACGGAATGGACGGAGTGTTCTCGGGAGGAGACTGCGTGACTGGACCTTCCACGGCGATAAATGCGATAGCAGCAGGTCAGGTAGCTGCAGCTAACATTGATGAGTATCTCGGCTACCATCATAAGATCTTGGGAAAGCCCGAGATACCGCCGGCCTATCCGAACCCGTGCATACCCACCGGAAGGGCGGAACTCGAGCAGAAGGATCCTTTTGAGCGAAAAGACAACTTCGATCACGTCGAACTGTCCATGACATTCGAGGAAGCTATGCGTGAGGCCGGAAGGTGCCTGCGCTGCGACTATTACGGCTGCGGAGCCATGGAAGGAGGCAGGGGAGAATGATAAACGTTACGATAAACGGTACTGAATACTCTGCCGAAAAGGGTAAAACGATCCTTGATATAGCAAGGGCAAATGATATATATATCCCGACCCTGTGTTATCTTGAAGGAGTCAGTGATATAGGAAGCTGCAGATTGTGCGTGGTTGAAGTGGAAGGATACAACAGCCTTCTTCCCGCATGCCGTACCAAGGCAAAGGATGGCATGGTGATAACGACCGATTCCGATACACTTTATAAATACCGCAGGGAAATGCTCAAGCTTATTCTTGTCGATCACAAACAGGACTGCATGAACTGCCCCGCAAACGGTACGTGCGAGCTTGCCGATATGTGCAACCGCTTTGATGTCGAAAGTGCCGATCACAAGGCACCGGACAAAGACATTGCCAAGAAACAGAAAAAGCTTGATTCCAATCCGTATATTACATACGATCCCGCCAAGTGCATTCACTGCATGCGCTGCATAAGTGTCTGCAATAATATCGCATGTAACGGGGCTCTTCGCAACAGCCGCTCGGGAACGTTTCATATCGTTGATGCACCTTTTGGTGCTGACTATAAGGACAGAGGGTGCGAGTCATGCGGAAACTGTGCGAGCGTATGTCCGACAGGTGCGCTCACTCTTAAACGCGAGAAGGAATACCGCGACTGGGAAGTCAAAAAGGTTCTTACAACCTGTCCGCACTGTGCGACGGGATGTCAGTTCTATCTTGTCGTAAAGGATAACAGGATAGTAAATGTCGAGTCCGCCAACGGTCCGTCAAATCACAAGAGACTGTGCGTCAAAGGACGATCCGGAAGCTTTGATTTTGTCCATTCCCAAGACCGTCTTACCAAGCCTCTTATCAAGGACAGAAGTACCGGTAAGTTCAGGGAAGCCACATGGGATGAAGCTATAAGCTATACGGCGAAGCGCCTTATGGAGATAAAGGATAAGTACGGAAATGAGTCGCTTGCCGGTTTTGCATGTTCACGTTCCGCCAATGAAGATGTTTACATGGTCCAGAAGATGGTAAGGACATGCTTTGGGAACAACAATACCGACAACTGTGCAAGAGTATGCCATTCCGCAACGGTCGCAGGTCTTGCAAAGACACTTGGTTCGGGTGCGATGACCAATCCGATACATGACATCACGCATGATGTTGACTGCATACTCCTTGTCGGATCCAATCCGGAAGAAGCTCATCCCGTTGTCGGCATGCAGATCAGGGAAGCCGTAAAGAAGGGTACCAGACTGATCGTTGTCGATCCCCGTGACATCGGATTATCAAAATATGCGGACATTCACTTGAAACTTCGTCCCGGAACGAACGTTGCCTTTGCGAACGGAATGATGCATGTGATGATCGAAGAGGATCTTATCGATCACGATTATATCCGGGACTATACGGAAGGATTTGAAGAGTTAAGATCACTTGTCAGGGATTACACTCCGGAAAAAGTCGGGCAGATATGCCACATCGATCCCGAAAGGCTTGTTGAAGCGGCGCGTATGTATGCAAGGGCAAAGAAGGCACCGATCATATACTGCCTCGGCGTTACGGAGCATTCGACCGGAACTGAGGGTGTTATGTGCATGTCTGACATGGCCTCCCTTTGCGGAAAGATCGGAAAGAGCGGCTGCGGCGTCAATCCGCTGCGCGGACAGAACAATGTCCAGGGCGCATGTGATATGGGCGCACTTCCGACGGATTATCCCGGATACCAGGAGGTCGATAATGAGGAAGTACGTAAGAAGTTTGAAGCAGCATGGGGAGTTCGATTAAATCCGAATCCCGGACTTAAGGCTACGGATGTATTTCCTGCTGCGATCGAAGGGAAGATAAAAGGCCTATACATATGCGGGGAGGATCCGGTCGTATCCGATCCGGATACCCATCATGTGATCAAAGCACTCGAAAGTCTTGATTTCTTCGTCATCCAGGAACTGTTCATGACCAGGACCGCAGAGTATGCGGACGTGATCCTTCCGGGTGTATCCTACACGGAGAAGGAAGGAACGTTTACGAATACAGAGCGCAGGGTACAAAGGATCAGACAGGCAGTAAAGCCGCAAGGTGAGGCTAGACTTGATACGGATATCATTACGGATCTTATGAATGCCATGGGATATGCTCAGCCGCATCTGACAAGTGCCGAGATCATGGATGAGATCGCATCGGTAACACCGAGCTTTGCGGGGATATCTCACGAAAGGCTTGATAATGGTGAAAGCCTTCAGTGGCCTTGTAAGGACAAGGATTCAAAAGGGACAGCGATCATGCATGCAAACGGTCCGGTAAGAGGACGTGCGCTGCTGTATCCTGCAGAATTTAAGCCTTCACAGGAGCTTCCGGATGATGATTATCCTCTGATACTCATGACAGGTCGGATCCTGTATCAGTACAACGCCGCTGCAATGACGGCAAGATCCGCAGGACTTGTCGACATTGCAGGAGAAGGATTTATAGAGATGAACTTTGCCGATGCAAACAGGCTTGGCATTGCTGATGGCGAAAAAGTAAGGATACAAAGCCGCAGAGGAGAGATCACGGCAAAGGCAAGAGTCGGCCGTAAGGTGTCGGAAGGGGAGACGTGGATGCCTTTCCATTTTACCGACTCCCCCGTAAATAAACTTACAAATGCGGCGCTCGATGATCTTGCCAGGATCCCGGAATATAAGGTGTGTGCCGTAAGGGTGGAAAAGATACGTGAATGACAGCTTCGGAAGAATAATCGATTATGTCAGGATCTCGGTTACCGATAAATGTAACCTCAGATGTAAATACTGTATGCCTGTTGAGGTTGATCATTATGAGATGAAAGATATCCTGACATTTGAAGAGATTGAATATATCACTTCCTGTATGGCCGGGCTCGGGATTTCCCGTGTAAAACTGACCGGAGGAGAACCTCTTGTACGACGCGGGGTATGCGATCTTGTGGGTATGCTTAAACGGATAGAAGGGATCCGTCAGGTTACTCTTACTACTAATGGGATCCTTCTTAAGGAGAATCTCCACAGACTTATCGAGGCAGGGATAGATGCGATAAATGTCAGCATAGATTCACTGGATCACGACAAATACTTCTCGATCACAGGAAGCAAGGATCTTGATACAGTAACAGATGCGGTAGTTGCAGCCGTAGAAAAGGGTGTTAAAGTTAAGATAAATGCCGTCACGGCCGGAATATCCCTGACAGATGTCAGTGATCTTATCGAATTCTCCAGATCAAATAAGATTGATGTAAGATTTATAGAACTTATGCCGATCGGTTATGCCAAGTGCTTTGATTCTCTTGCCCATGACAGACTTATGGATTGGTTTTGTCAAAATCACCCTGATGCTGTTCATGTATCTGCCGACGGCAACGGCCCGGCAAAGTATTACCGTATTCCCGGATATGACGGAAAGGTCGGGTTCATAAGTCCGCTTTCAGATAAGTTCTGTAACAGTTGCAACAGGATCAGGCTGACAACAAGAGGATATTTAAAGAGCTGCCTATGCTATGACACCGGCGTGGATCTCATGCCTTTGGTAAGGAGTGATTCCTCCAAGGAGGAAAAACATGAAATGCTTTGTACAGCCATACGAAAGGTGATCATGGAAAAACCCTCAGGGCATGATTTTGCCCACACACAGAACATAACTGAAAAACTACCGATGTCCGCGATAGGGGGGTAGAAAGATGGATAATAACGGCCGTATCAAAGCCATTTGCGTAAGTGACAAGAGAGGTATAGCCAAACATGGTGTTGACATTGCCGAAATGGTCAGGGATTTTGGGATCAATGGGGATGCTCATGCAGACAGGTGGCACCGCCAGGTCAGTATCCTTACCGCCGATGTTATAGAAGAATTCAACAGATCCGGCGGGAATGTCAAGGACGGTGACTTTGGAGAAAACCTTATCATTGACGGGATCAACCAAGCAGCGCTTACTGTTTGGAGCACTGTGATAATAAAAGCGGAAGAAGGGGATGTCATCCTTCGCATAACCCAGCTTGGAAAAGAATGTCACAGCCATTGTGAGATATATAAAAGAGTCGGGGACTGCATAATGCCAAGATGCGGATTGTTTGCCGAAGTGATCAAAGGCGGACGTATAAGAGTCGGCGATAAGGTCGAGGTACATGCACCTGATCCGGACAGACCATATGCTGCAGCGGTGATTGTTCTTTCTGACAGAGCATCAGCACATGAAAGAGAAGATGCGAGCGGTCCGTGTGCGACCAAAATACTGACAGATGCGGGTTTTGATGTCATTGAACAGATTCTGATCCCGGACGATAAAGAAAAGCTTAAGTCAGAACTATTAAGACTGTGCGATAAAAGAAGTACG
This sequence comes from Lachnospiraceae bacterium, assembly GCA_017526745.1. GTDB lineage: Bacteria > Bacillota > Clostridia > Lachnospirales > Lachnospiraceae > UBA2868. The sequence continues at coordinate 14,358 of JAFXQX010000014.1, forward strand.
GATCTTGTGATTACAAGTGGAGGAACGGGATTTTCCGTAAGGGATATTACTCCGGATGTCACAATGGAAGTTGCCGAAAGAAACGCTCCAGGTATCGCGGAGTATATAAGGCAGGAGTCTTTGCGGATCACTTCCCGTGCGATGCTGTCGCGCGGAGTCAGCGTCATAAGAGGCACAAGTATCATTGTCAATCTTCCCGGAAGTCCGAAAGCGGTCAGCGAATGCCTCGGATTCATCCTTGATGCACTGACACATGGTATAGCCATTCTTCGCGGTGATGTAAAAGACTGCACCAGTGATCCGGAGCATAGGTGATACTATGTCTGTGGATGTTAACGTCAAAAAGAAATACAGTGATTTTGAACTCGATGTTTCGTTTTCGGTCACAGGCAGCAGGATCGGAATACTGGGTGCCAGCGGATGCGGTAAGACTTTGACACTCAGAGCGATAGCGGGGCTTATGCATCCCGATGAAGGGATGATCAGATTGAATGAAAGGGTTGTATTTGACAGTAGCCAAAAAATAAATATTAAACCGCAAAAGAGAAATATCGGCTATCTGTTTCAGGAATATGCACTTTTTCCGAATATGACCGTGAAGGGAAACATCGAAGCGGGTATGTTGGGATCCTCCTCAAAAGATATTGATGAACTGTTAAAAAAGTACGGTTTGTGGGATGTGATAGACCACAGACCCGATAGCCTCTCCGGCGGACAGAAACAAAGATGCGCACTTTTGCGGATGCTCGTAAGCGATCCGCAGCTGATCCTTCTTGACGAGCCATTCTCTGCGATGGATGCACATTTGCGGGAGAAAATGCGCCTGGAACTGATAAGCATACTGGACGGATATGACAGGACCGTGATCCTGGTAAGCCATGACCGTGATGAGATATATCAGATGTGTGATCATCTGGTGCTAATGGATAACGGAAAGGTCATTGCCCGGGGAGCGACGGAGGATGTGTTCAAGAATCCCGGGACCGTGGCGGCGGCACGTCTGACAGGCTGTAAAAATATCTCTGCGATCGTGAAGATGGGTGATCATAATGTAAGAGCTCTGGCTTGGAATAACATTGAGCTTGAGACCGCTGACGTTATAACGGAGGATATCACTCATATCGGTATCAGGGCACATGATTTTATCCCTCAAAAGACCGGAAAGAATGCCATCCGATGTCAAAAGACGACTGTTTCAAGACTTCCGTTTGAATGGTATGTTACGCTTGATAACGGTTTGTGGTGGAAATACCCGAGACAGCTTGGCGAGCCATATTCAGATTCCGTGGTACCGCCTTATATCAGTATAGAACCCGATAAGATCATTTTATTATCGGATTGATATAAGTTTTGCATGTTGTGTGATCGAAAGGAGAGATTATGAAAAAAATGTTAAAAAGAATGATCACCGGTTTGATCATCCTGTCAGTTCTTGCATGTATGCTGGGAGGGTGTGCAACGGTATCCGTTAATGTTCATAATGGTTCCGATACCACCGCTCCTGATGCGGATAATACGGAGCTTATTGTGTTCGCGGCAGCATCCATGACGGAAACGCTTGAGGAGATCAAGACTGTTTATGAACAGAAGAATCCGAATGTGTCAGTTACCTTTAATTTCGATTCTTCCGGAACACTTAAGACACAGATAGAAGAGGGGGCGGAATGCGACATGTTCATATCGGCTGCGCCCAAGCAGATGAATCAGCTTGATATCACGGCCGATAAAGAAGCAAATCCTGACGAACTTGATTATATCGACCCCGATACAAGGATAGATCTTTTGGAGAACAAGGTTGTTCTTGCCGTGCCGGAAGGAAATCCCGCAAACGTTACGACTTTTGCCGTTATGGCAGGTGATCTTCTCGAACAGAAAATACTGCTCGCAATGGGTAACGAAGATGTTCCGGTTGGCCAGTATACTCAAAAGATACTCAAGTTCTATGACCTTGATGAGGCAAAACTTGTGGGTGAGGGACTGATCACATACGGCAGCAATGTAAAGGAAGTAACAACACAGGTATCCGAAGGCGCTGCCGACTGCGGAGTCATCTATTCGACCGATGCTTATTCAGCGCATCTTAAAGCCGTTGACACCGCAACAGAGGATATGTGCGGAAGAGTGCTGTATCCGGCTGCGGTTCTGAAAGGCTCGGCTCATCCTGATGAGGCAAAAGCATTTCTTGAATTCCTCCAGGGTAAGGAGAGCAGAGAGATTTTTGAAAAGGTCGGCTTCACCTGCCTGAAATAAGAATTCCATGGATCTGTTTCCCCTGTACAATTCACTAAGAATAGCGTTTATCAGCACGGCCGTGATATTTGTGATCGGTATCGCGGCCGCCTGGTATGTTATGAGACTGCCCCGTGCAGTAAAAGGGATACTTGACTGCATCTTGACGCTGCCGCTTGTACTTCCGCCTACGGTTGTAGGGTATCTGCTGCTTCGCCTTCTCGGGCCGAGACGACCCGTTGGGGCCTGGTTTTTGTCTGTATTTGATACAAAGCTTACGATGAACTGGTGGTCTGCAATCTTTTCAACGTCGGTCGTTATATTTCCGCTTATGTACAGGACGGCAAGAGGCGCATTTGAATCGTTCGATCTGACACTGTCAGATGCGGGAAAGACCCTTGGACTGGGAAATGCTTATATCTTTTTCAGAGTTGTGATGCCGTTTTGCAGTACAGGTATAATCGCAGGCGCTGTTCTTTCGTTCGCAAGGGCACTCGGAGAATACGGGGCAACGACCATGATTGCAGGATATACACCCGGCAAGACTGCCACGATATCCACAACCGTTTACCAGTTGTGGAGGACTAACAACGACGCACTTGCATTCCGGTGGGTGCTGATCAATATTGCGATTTCGGCGGTAGTTCTGCTTGTGATCAACTGTTTTGAAACAAAGAGGAAAAGAGCATGAGAGGTGTAGATTACCGTGAATCGGTAAACATACTGACCGGCGTTTCGGAGTCTGTAGGTGTAAAAGAAACAAGTATCGATAAGATTTACGGCAGGATCATAGCTTGCGATATTACTGCAACAGAGTCTGTGCCTCATTTTCCGCGTTCTCCGTATGACGGATATGCATTTGTCGCTTCAGACACCGGGCATATCGGGCAGGAGGCGGATCACGTCAGGCTTCGTATCATTGACAGTATCCGTGCCGGACAGGTTTCCAAGGTGAAGGTTACCGGCGGTACATGCGTAAAACTGATGACGGGATCGATGATCCCTGAAGGCGCAGACTGTGTATGTAAATTTGAGGATACAGTCCAAACTGATAAAGAGATTGTGATCAACAGATCTTTTTCGCACGGAGAAAATGTAATTTGCGCCGGCGAAGATATAAAGAAAGGTGACGTGATCGTAAGATCCGGAACTGAAGCAGATACTGGCATTGTGGGAATGCTTGCATCACTTGGCATTAATAAGGTAAAGGTTTATAAGCGTCTTAAGGCCGGAATCATTACCACCGGTGACGAGATAGCAGATATCGATAAAACCCCCGATAAGGGAATGATCAGAAATTCCAACAGGTACATTATTGAATCTGCTTTAAGAAAACTGAATATAAAACCATACTATATCGGCCATGCTTCTGATCATATAAGATCGATTAGAAGACTTATCGGGGAAGCAGAAAAAAAATGCGATGTCATCATATCGACGGGAGGAGTATCGGTAGGTGACTACGATCTTGTTGCTAAGTCAATGAGTAAAGAAGGTTTTGAAATACTGTGTGATGCCGTTGCGATAAAACCGGGAATGGCGTGTGCTTACGGTATCCGCCGGGGAAAGATCATGATGGCTCTTTCCGGGAATCCTGCATCGGCTCTGACTAATCTGCAATGTGTATGTGCACCGGCGCTTCGCAGAATGGCAGGATACAGTGAGTTTGAGAATGTCTATACGGATATGTATATGAATTCCGGATTTGAAAACAAGGGAGGTATGCTAAGGCTCCTGAGGGGCCGGGTGGTGCTCGAAAACGGAAGAGCTGTCTTTGTTCATCCTTTTGCACAGGGAAATGGCGTTGTCAGTTCGATAGCACAAACAAACGCATATGTACTGATAGATCCGCATCAAAGCGTTGCAAAGGGAGATATGGTAAAGGGATTTCTGATATGAAAAAGATCAAGGTTGAGGATGCCGTCGGGCTTCCGCTCATGCATGATATAACCCGTATGGCAAGGGACTATAAGGGCCCCGTATTCAGACGCGGACACGTGATCAAGAAGGAAGATATAGAAATACTTCATGACATCGGTAAGAAGACTGTATATGCCGGAGAAGCTGAAAAGGGAATGATACATGAAGAAGAATGTGCCCTCAGGCTGTCGGATGCTGCCAACGCAAACGGAGCACATTTTGAAGGACCTTCTGAAGGAAAAGTTGTCCTTATCTCTGACATATCGGGAATGTTTCGAGTAAACAATTCTCTGCTAAACAGTATCAACGAGATCGGAGATATTACAATATCATGTATTCCGGACCATTTCAGAGTAGGGCAGGGAGACCGGCTTGCTTCACTGAGGATCGTTCCGCTGTATACCGATGAATCACAGATAATAAAGGCGGAAGAATTATGCAAAGACAAGTCATTATTTGAGGTGATCCCGTTTCAACCCAAAAGAGCAGGAGTGATCATTACCGGTTCCGAGATTTTCAATAGAAGGGTTGATGATCTTTTTGAACCCGTTGTACGAAAGAAGCTTTCGGATTATCCGTGTGAGATAACAGGTGTGGTTATCTGCGATGATGATCTGGACATGATAATAAACAGCGCACGAAGTCTTCTTGATGCAGGTTCCGATCTGCTGATCTTTGCCGGAGGGATGTCGGTTGATCCTGACGATCTTACACCGCAGGCTATCCGGGCTTTGGCCTCGGAGGTGATAAGCCACGGGGTGTGTGCGCAGCCCGGCAACATGACTGAGATTGCATATCTGGGAGATGTTGCCTTACTCGGGATACCGGGTGCGGCGGTCAATCTGCCGGTAACGATATTTGATGTTCTGCTTCCACAGATATTTGCGGGTATAAAGTTTTCGAAGCAGGATCTGTTAAGGCTGGCGCAGGGTGGACTGTGCATGGGATGCAGGCCTTGCCATTTTCCAAGATGTACATATGGGAGGTATTGAAATGAAACCGGTTGTCCTTGGCATTGCGGGATTCTCCGGAGAGGGAAAAACGACTTTTATAGAAAAACTCCTTCCTCTCTTAAAAGACAGAGGCTTAAAAGTCATGGTGATAAAGCATGACGTTCATGGATTTAATATCGATCATGAGGGAAAGGATACGTACAGGTTTGCAAAGGCCGGTGCCGACAGGGTCATGATCTCGTCTGATAATTCTGGCTTTGCCAGGATCGATGATACCGCCATGAGCCTTGATGATATGATCGCCATGGGAGATGACATGGATCTTATTCTTGTGGAAGGATATAAGGATTCCGACATTCCGAAGCTTCATGTTAAAGATCTGCATAACGATTTTTCGCATTTTGATGATGAGGGAAATGCAAGAATGGTTGATGTCGGATATAAGGATATAACCGTAAGAAGCGCAACGGCATCGGGCAAAGTCATGGCAGACAGCAACACGATCAACCTGATCAAAACAGGCGGAGTAAAGAAAGGTGATGTGCTTACGGTTGCCCAGATCGCCGGGATAATGGGAGCCAAGAAGACATCTGACATGATCCCTATGTGTCATCCTCTGATCATCGATTCATGCGATGTTAAGCTACGGCTGAATGAGGAAGATTCATGCGTTGAGATCGAAGCGACTGTTACCTGCAACGGACGTACGGGGGTGGAGATGGAATCACTCAGTGCAGTCAGTGCTGCGGCGCTTACAGTTATCGACATGTGCAAATCCGTACAAAGAGATATGGTCATAAGTGATATCAGGCTGATAAGCAAGTCGGGTGGAGTTCACGGTGATTATCATGCAAAGTGACTGTAATTGTTCAAATGTACGATCATACCTATTGGCTGTATGTATCCTTATCGGAGGCCGGTCCGAGCGGATGGGACAGCCCAAGGAGTCGGTTATCATCCCCGGCGACGGCCGGACATTTCTTGACAGGATCTGCGATGAGGTTGATAAAGCTTATCCCATGATCATATCGCAAAGGTATATCTCACAAAGAGAAGAGCAGGAGAGCATAAGGGACGGGTATATAAATGTGTATGATACTTATGCGGATATAGGCCCGATCGCCGGGATCGCATCAGTTCTTGCAAGAGCAGGCAAGGACGGATATGATGCAACGCTTTTTCTTGCATGCGATATGACAGGCTATCATTACGATGAGATCTCGCAGATATGCACACGCTATCACGGAGAAGATGTGTTGTTTGCAAGAACTGATGGCAGACGGGTGCAGCCGCTTGCAAGCATCTGGTCGGTAAAATGCCTTCCTGCCATATTTTCCATGATCGAAAAAGGTGATCACAGGCTGAGGGACATAGCGCATCTTACAGATAAGATCGGATATTACGACACTTTATGTCCCGATGCATACGTGAACATAAACAGTATGTCTGATGTTTGAAGATTTGGCATGTTTTATTGTATAATTATAATTTGAGAATTTAGAAAACACAGGTCAGAATATGGAGCGGATTGATTTTCGCCCCGTATCGCTCGGCGATCGGGAGCGGATATTTGAATATACGTCAAAGTACGGTGAGGGCTCGTGTCAGCATTCGCCGGTTGCAATGTATTCTCTGTATGAAAAATACGGAGATTCATTTCATATCGAAGATGACATGCTCTATGTCCTTCGCAAGAACCTGTGCAATGATGTCTACAGGGTCTATATGGCTCCTCTTGGCAAAAACGACCTTAAAGCGGCATATGCCAGGATATTGGAGGATGCCCATTCATATGGGAAAAAAGCGTCATTTGTCACACTGACCCAAAAGCATGCGGATTTTCTTCGGGATAATTTTGCTGGATCCTTTGAGTTTAAAGAGGACAGGGATCTTGCGGAGTATATATTTTCGGTTGAGACCATGAGAGATTTTCCCGGAAAGATCCATGCCAGAAGACGTACCGAGATACGAACATTCTGGAGGGATTTCGGGGATAGGACAAACGTGAAGGTTATGACAAAAGATGATGTTTCCGATGTTGCTGCCTATGCTGTCAAGTGGCTTACCGATAATGCGGATACTCATGATGAGGATGCATTGAACCGTGAGATGATATGCATAAGAAAGCAGCTCGCGTCATTTGAAGACCTCGGGATCTCGGGAACCGTCATAAGGGTGGACGGTTCGGTCGCTGCTTTCTGCTATGGCGTACCGCTCAATGACGAATATTACGATGTTCTGATAGAAAAGGGCAACAGGGCTTTTCCGGGAATATACAGGGTCCTTCGCCAGGAATCGACAAAACTGAATGTTTCGGGATTTTCACATATCAATTTTGAAGAGGATGTGGGAGTTGACGGCCTTCGAAGGCTCAAGGAATCGTATTGTCCGGAATTCATGATCACAAAATATAGGGGGTTTGAAAAATGAAGAAAAGTATAAGGTCGCTTGCCACACTGGGACTTGTTTTCATAACGTTCCTTGCATCGATTCAGTATATATTTCTGGCAAATGTTCCGGATTCCGTATCGTCGTTTTCATTTGTCTTTATCACGAACGTTATCGGTGTTGTCATACTGTTTGCGATAAGGCCCCGGCACATTCTCAAGATCACCCGGAAGGCGTTTTACAAAGGTGCTTTCTTTGCATTTCTCCTGACGGGATTTAACGTTTTTGTTCTTCTCGGATCACACAACATGAATTCGGTTGTTGTATCGAGTCTGGTCAGTCTTTATTTTGTGTTTGTCACGCCTATACTGCTTCTGCTGCGCAAGAAGGTCAATTTCTTCTCAAGCATAGCGACGGTTCTGGCTATCATAGCACTTCTTCTTATTTTCGGCGGTAATGTCGGCGAATTGTTCTCATCAAGGGAAGTCATTTTTCTTGTTGTAGCCGATCTGTTCTTTGCCTCCTATGTTGTCAGTGTATCGATACTCGGAGAAGAAGAGGACAGTTCGGTACTGACATTCTCCCAGATGAGCGTATCTGCTGTCTTGTCATTTATCGGATGGGGCATAGACGTTGCGGCGGGCAGGGCAACGTTTTCGATACCGACCGATATGCGTTTCTGGATAAGTGCCATATTTATCGGTGTGTTCATACGTGCCGTTTACGGACTGCTGCAGATCACATGTCAGAAGTATGTTTCCGCGATAGGTGCTTCGCTGATATTCTCAACTGAGATCATCATGACCATGGTCATGGCGCCTGTTCTTACAAAACTTCTCGGTACGAAGCATACTCCCGCGACCGGTTTTCAGGTGATCGGAGCCGTTATCCTGATCATTGCCACGTTGATCGTTGATGATACTGTGATAAAAAAACTCGGTTACGAGGGAATGGAGGGCCCGTCCGTTTCCAGGAAGATGGTCACCAATACCATCAGCTTTTCAATGGGAGCACTCATACTCGCATCCCTTATCGCATTCGGCGCGATCTATCAGGTAAGGTTTACTGCGGTCAGCGGTTCCACACAGCTTGGTGAAGATGCATCGGATATCAGTTCCTCGGCAATGATAGATGAGTTGGAGCGCAATACCACAAGACAGGCTCACGATAAGGCCAAGCTTGCCGAGGACAGACTGAACGGATATTCCGGAGCGGTCAAGATCGCAGCAAACTATGCCACTTCCCTGTTCAAGCGGCCCGATCAGTATCCGGCCCGCCCGGTGGAATATGCCGATGCGGCCAATTCCGGCAAGTGGACGATGCAGTTAAGCCTTGCCGACAAGGTAATAAAGGTTGATGACAAGCAGGATGAGATTGCACTTCTCGGTAACATGGAAGATGTTTTTGACACGATCGTCAATGAGTTCGACAATATCCTGACCATGTATATCACCACAAAGGACGGACTGATGATCAGTTACGACAGGAACTCGGAACTCGGTGCCGGGGAGGAGAACAGGTACTACGAGTACCGTACGTCCGGGTGGTATATTGGCGCAAGAGACAGCGACAGCTGCTATTTCACTGATACTTACTGGGACGGATACGGAAGAGGACTTACGATCACCTGTGTGGCACCCTTCTACGGAACCGACGGTGATTTCATGGGATGCGTGTGCATGGACATCCTCATGAAGGATCTGAATGAATCAATGGTAAGTGAAGGTATCGTGGAGCCTACCGTCGCTACGATGATAGACAAGGAAGGCGACATCGTAGCCAGCGGGGATATCGACCCGGCGGCTCAGGATACATTTAATATTTTTGAAGAGAACAGTTTTCTCAAGCCGATCGCACGTCAGATACTCGATGAGAAGGAAGGTATCATCAGGACCGGGGACGGGGATGATGCCGTATATGTAACATTTGCCACGGTTGAGTCGACCGGTTGGAAACTGTGCATCATCAGTCCCGTTCAGACTGTCATCAAGCCGGCCAATGATATCAGACGGAGCATAGATTCCAATACGGAATCGGTTGTTTCATCGGTACTGCGTGTGGTTCTTGTAGTCATTCAGATCGTGCTCATCCTTACGGCACTTATCCTGATAATAGTTACCCTGTTCGTCGGCAGGATCTCCCGCCGTATATCGGATCCGCTGCGACAGCTCGAAGAAGACGTGCGTAAGATCAGCGGCGGTAATCTTGAAAACCGCACAAGCGTAAATACCGATGATGAGATAGGCAGTCTGGCGCAGTCATTCAATCATATGACCGAATCCCTTCAGCAGTACATGACCGATCTTAAGGAAGTGACTGCCCGAGAAGAGAGGATAGCCGGTGAACTGTCTGTTGCCACAAACATTCAGGTCTCGATGCTTCCCAGGAATTTTGACGAATTCAATTCTTCGCGAAGTGAATTTGAGCTCTTTGCCGACATGAGCCCGGCCAAGGAAGTCGGCGGTGACTTCTATGACTTCTTCATTATCGATGACGACCACCTGGCACTTGTCATGGCAGATGTATCGGGCAAGGGCGTTCCAGCAGCCCTCTTCATGGTAAGGGCCAAGACTATGATCAAGAACAGGGCGATGATGGGAGGAGATCCTTCGGATGTCATATCCCATGTTAACGATCAGCTTTGCGAAGGAAATGAGGAAGATCTGTTCGTTACCGTATGGTTCGGTAAACTTACCATATCCACGGGACATGTAGATTATGTCGATGCCGGACATGAATATCCTGCGATCTGCCGGGCGGGCGGAAAGTTTGAGGCGAATGAGGATATCCATTCGGTTCCCGTTGCAACACTTGAAGGAATGAAGTTCAAGACAGGATCGTTCGATCTTGGCCCAGGCGATATAGTTTATCTTTATACGGACGGTGTCACGGAAGCTAATGATCCGGACGGCGAGATGTTCGGAATGACAAGGCTGATGGATGCGCTCAATTCCGATACAAATGCCTCTGTTAAGGATATCGATGCCAATGTCAGGGCTGCGATCGCGGACTTTATAAAGGACGAGCCGCAGTTTGATGATACAACATCTCTTGTGTTTAGGTATAAAGGGGTATACAATATAGAGTGATCGTTTTTGCCCAGACTCCAATATTTGGTATACGATCCCTATAAACGGACATGGAATACATCGATTGTGCCACATGCGAACAGCATATGAATTCGTTCATTGAGAACAAACTTGTCGGAGAGATGCTCTGGCAGTTTCTTACTCATGTCGAGAAATGTCCCGATTGTTTTGAGGAACTTGAGACCCGTTACCTTATCGCCGAGGCTTTGGGACGGCTGGAAAACGGCGAGGTCATTAATCTGCGGAATGAGCTTGCGCAGAAGATCAGGGTTACAAAGCGGGCCATGTATTTTCATTATTTCAACGAGGATATACTTCGCGTCTTCGAGATAATATCCATGATCATAATCGTTTATGAAGTATTCGGTTTTCTGTCTGATTTTTTCGGTATCGTTTTCTGAACAGTTGTGATGAGTAAAAAGCTTGTACTTATTGACGGGAACAGCATAGCAAACAGAGCGTTCTTCGGCCTTCCGGACCTTACGAACGCGAAGGGTTTACATACAAATGCCATATACGGCTTCATAAACATATTGTTCCGCATCCTTAACGAGGAGAATGCAGACAGTCTTGTTGTGGCTTTTGATGTTCACGAGCCTACCTTCCGCCACAAAATGTATCCCGAGTATAAAGGTACGAGAAAAGGGATGCCCGATGAGTTAAAAGAACAGATTCCCGTTCTTAAGAAACTCCTTACGGCCATGAATATAAAGATCATGGAAAAGGGCGGACTTGAAGCCGATGATATACTCGGAACGCTCGCAAAAAGGGCGGAAGCTTCGGGCTATGAGGTGACGCTTGTATCCGGAGACCGGGATCTTTTGCAGATCGCAACCGACAGGATACTGATACGCATACCGAAGACAAAGGGCGGCAAGACCGAGATAGAGAACTATCATACGGCCGATGTTATTGCAAAGTACGGCCTTGAGCCTCTTCAGATAATCGAGCTTAAGGGCCTTATGGGCGATTCATCCGATAATATCCCCGGAGTGCCTAAGATCGGCGAGAAGACTGCGACGCAGCTTCTGAAGCAGTATCATGACATAGACAATCTGAAGGACCATATCCCGGAGATCACTAAGAATTCGATCCGGCAGAGCCTTACGGATAATTTTGACATGGCGATCCTGTCAAGGACCCTTGCCACCATAGATACAGATGCTGATATCGAACTTGATCTTGAGGATGCAAAGCTTTCCGACATATATACAAAAGAAGCATATACCATCGTAAAGGATCTCGGATTCAAAAACATGCTCGACCGTTTTGACGGATCCGCATCGGCAGTTGACGACAGTTATCAGAAGAGCTTTACAGCGCTGGCTGGCCCCGATGAAATATCGGCCGTTATGAATGAGGCGGCGCAGTCGCCGGCCTTTTCGTTTTATGCGGACGATGTCGGTATAGCGATCACGCTGTCTGAGAACAGGACTGTTTTCATTCCGGCCGTGGGCGCGGATTCAGTAACGGACGTTTTTGAAAAGTTTTCCCGTGCCGTACTGGCAGGCAGCGGTGATTTTTGCACCTTCGATCTTAAATCACAGCTGAAATTATTCCCCGGCCTTTCCGATTGCGATCTTGTAAAAGACCGTGCGACTGATGTCTGGATAGGTGCATACCTTTGCAATCCGTTGAAGAACGATTACACGGTTGAGGATATCGCAAACGAGTACTGCGATCTTACGGTAAAGAACAAAAGTGAACTGTTCGGTAAAAAGAGCCTTTCCGAAAGCTTCATGACCGATCCGGAAGGCGTATGCGCTTATATGTGCACATGCTCGTATGTTGCTTATAAAGCGAAGGAGAGGATCGTCGAAAACATAGCCTCTCTTGGCATGACCGAACTGTTCCGAAACATAGAGATGCCGCTCATACCATGCATGCACGACATGGAAAAGTACGGCATCAGGCTTCTTCCGGCCGAACTGCTGGCATACGGGGAAACTCTTGCCGGACAGATCCGTCTTGTGGAGAAGGAGATACATGACGAAGCCGGAGAGGATTTTAACATCAATTCGCCGGTACAGCTCGGAGAGGTTTTGTTCGGAAAGCTCGGGCTTCCCGGCGGCAAGAAGACCAAGAAGGGGTATTCGACAGCGGCTGATGTCCTTGAAAAGCTCGCACCGGAGCATCCGATAGTTTCCAAGATCCTTGAATACAGGGCACTTGCGAAACTGAAGTCCACATATACGGATGCCCTTGCGGCATGTGTGGCCTCCGACGGAAGGGTCCATTCGACATTTAACCAGACGATAACAGCAACCGGCCGTATTTCGAGCACGGAGCCCAACCTCCAGAACATCCCCGCCAGGATGGAGCAGGGAAGACTGATCCGTAAGTTCTTTGTTCCGCAGGACGGATACAGGTTCATAGATGCCGATTATTCACAGATCGAACTGAGGATAATGGCTCACCTTTCGGCAGATCCTTCGCTGATCGAAGCGTTTAGTTCGGGCGCGGATATACATGCCATAACCGCCTCCAAAGTATTTCATGTACCGATCGGTGATGTTACTCCGATAATGAGGAGAAACGCCAAAGCCGTCAATTTCGGCATAATCTACGGCATAAGTGCATTCGGGCTTTCGGAGGACCTGGGTATATCAAGGAAAGAAGCAAAGGATTTTATCGAAGAGTACTTTGCAACATTTCCGGGTGTCAAAGACTACCTTGACCGGTGCGTCGAAGATGCCAAAAAGAACGGATATGTGGTTTCACTGTTTAACAGACGCCGCCCGATGCCGGAACTTACAAGTTCAAACTTCATGCAAAGGTCGTTCGGTGAGAGAGTTGCGATGAACGCACCGATCCAGGGCACGGCCGCCGACATCATGAAGATCGCGATGATAAGGGTCAGGAACAGACTGATCGCGGAAGGGTTGAAAAGCCGTGTGATCCTTCAGGTTCACGACGAGCTGCTCGTTGAGGCCGCAGAGGACGAGGCTGCAAAGGTCAGGACCATCCTGAGAGAAGAGATGGAAGGTGCCGCCACTCTTATGGTCCCGATGATAGTTGAAGTATCGGAAGGCATGAACTGGTATGAGGCCAAATAGATGAAGGTGATCGGCATAACCGGCGGCGTTGGCGCCGGAAAGACAGAGATCCTGAATTTAATAGATAAGATGTGCTCCTGCATCATATTAAGAGCAGACGAACTGGCAAGATCGTTGGAGATGCGAGGGGAGGAGTGCTATGAGCCCCTTGTGTCGCTTCTCGGAGACGGGGTTCTTGCTCCTGACGGGCAGATCGATGCCAAAAAGATGGCACAGATGATCTTTACCGGAGACGATGAGTCTCTTTGCGAAAAGGTAAATGCTATCGTTCATCCGGCTGTAAAGCGCAGGATCTTATCTATGATAGAAGACGCAGAGAACGAGGGGGTTGTCGACTATTTCTTTATCGAGGCTGCGCTTCTGATCGAGGATCATTATGATACAATAGTCGATGAACTCTGGTACATATATGCGGATGAGGACATAAGAAGAAAGCGCCTTAAGGAACACCGGCAATATTCGGATGAAAAGATCACCGCGATCATGGACTCGCAGAGCAGTGATGAAGTGTTCAGGCAGCACTGCAGTGTTGTAATCGATAACAGCTCGTCGCTTGACGAGGCACGCAGGCAGTTAGAGAGGTATCTAAGTGGCAGATAAGAAGAAAAATCCCGGGCAGCTTGTATTCGGACTTGATATAGGAACAAGGAGCGTGGTCGGTACTGTCGGTTACCGGACAGGCGATACATTCCATGTTGTTGCCCAGTGTGACCGGAAACATGACACCCGCTCGATGCTTGACGGGCAGATACATGATATAGAGAAGGTCGGACGCACGATCAAGGATGTTAAGAACGACCTCGAGGCCATAATCGGCAAAGAACTTCACGAAGTCTGCATAGCGGCTGCTGGACGTGTCCTTAAAACCATCAATTCCTCGGCAACGCTTGATTTTCCGGAGGAGACAACGATAGATGCCGAGCATGTCTATACACTTGAAATGCTCGGAGTTGAAAAGGCTTACGAGGATTTTCAGGCCGCGAACAATACGGGGATGAAGTTCTACTGTGTCGGTTATACGGTCGTAAAGTACTACATGAACGGATATCCGATAACGACTCTTGAGAGGCATAAGGCCAACAACATATCAGTCGATCTGATCGCGACATTCCTTCCCGATGATGTTGTTGACGGACTGTACAAGGCAGTTGAGATAGCCGATCTGGAGGTCGCCAACCTTACGCTCGAGCCTATTGCGGCTATGACTGCCGCGATCCCGGATATGTACCGCATGCTGAACATAGCACTTGTCGATGTCGGGGCCGGAACCAGCGATATTTCCGTCACAAAGGACGGCAGTATCATCGCCTACGGCATGATACCGAAAGCTGGCGATGAACTGACAGAGGTTATCGCATCAGGTCTTCTTCTTGATTTTAACGAAGCGGAGCGTGTCAAGATCAGTTCCGGGAAAAAGGCCCCGGTCAAGTTTACTGATATCATGGGGATCGAGCACAAGATCGAGCCCAAGGAGGTTCATAAACTTGCGGAGGGCGTGATAGCGGACATCACCAAGGACATATCCGACAAGATCAAGGAACTTAACGGCGACAGACCGGTATCGGCTGTATTCGTTGTCGGCGGAGGCGGTAAGATCACAGGGTTTACCGAATCCCTTGCAAAGGAAATGGGCATCATGGCTGAGCGTGTTGCGCTTCGCGGTGAAGAGGTCTTAAAGGAAGTCGATTACCAGTTTGCCGGTGCGATACTTGACAGCATGTATGTCACTCCCGTCGGTATATGCTTAAACTTCTATGATCAGAAGAACAACTTTATATTTGTTACATTCAATGACAAGCGGATCAAACTGTATGACAACGGACATCTGACGATAGCTGATGCCGCGATGCAGGCGGGATTCCCGAACGAGGGCCTGTTCCCGAAACGCGGTCCGGAACTTAACTTCATAGTCAACGGCAAGCCTCACATGGTCAGGGGCGAGGTCGGAGAAGGTGCGGTGATCAAGCTTAACGGAAAGGAAGTCAGCATAACGACCCCGATCGTTGCGGGCGACCGTATATCGGTTGATGAGTCGACTGCGGGAGAAGCCGCAGCTGCAACTGTCGGATCCCTTCTTGAATACGGCAGCACGATAAGCGTCATCGTTAACGACAAAAAGGTCGAGCTTCCGAAGTTTGCAGAGGTAAACGGAAATCTTCAATCCGAGTATTATGACATTCAAAACGGCGATGATATTAAGATGCTGAACTATTATACCGTTTCGCAGATCATCGAGTTCATGGACGTCATACTCAATCCGGACATGAACATATATGTCAACAACAAGCTTGCCGACCGTGACACGAAGTGTTATGACAATTTCTCGGTGATATGGACGATGGAGGATCTGAATCTGTCGGATGTGTCCGAAGAGGAGGAAGAAAGCGCAATAAAGAGCACCAACCAGAAGGGCAAGCCCCAGAAGAAGATCGAAAATTACGAGGATGCGGTTGAGGCCGAGTCCATAGAAAACAGCGAGTATGCCGACGACGGGACGCTTGATGAGGAGTACGTCGAATACAAGCAGCAAAAGGAAGAGGCCAGAAGGCTCGAGGAAGAGGCCAGTCATACGACCCTTACGGTGTTCGTAAACGGGGATCCGGTAACCATGACTGACAAGACGGACTACGTGTTTGTTGATATATTCGATCATATTGATTTTGACCTGAAGAACAGGCCGGCCGGCAAGGGGATCGTAACGCTTCTTAACAGCGAAAAGGCCGTGTTCTCCCAGCCGCTCAAAGAAGGGGACTTTTTGGATATCAGATGGGAGTAAATGTAAAAAGATAAGGGGAGTAAGATGAGGATCTGCAGTATAGCCAGTGGCAGCAGCGGGAACTGTATTTATGTCGGTTCCGACGACACTCATATAATTATCGATGCCGGGATCAGCGGGAAGAGGATCGAGGAGGGACTTAATTCGCTCGGTCTGACCACGCGGGATCTTAATGGGATACTGATCACACATGAGCATTCCGATCACGTTGCATCGCTCGGGGTACTGGCCAGAAAATACGGCATTCCCATGTATGCGACCAAAGGCACGATCGGCGGCATCATGGAGCAGAAGTGCCTCGGAACCATCGATGAGTCTTTGTTCAATGCCATATCGGATGATTTTTCCATACAGGATCTTTCCATAAAGCCGATCGAGGTTTCACATGATGCGGCGGAGCCTGTGGCATACCGTATAGAGCATGGAGACGGGGCGGTCGGTGTCTGCACGGACCTTGGCACATACGATGAGAGCATTATCCGGGGATTTTCGGGTGTCGATGTTCTGTTCCTTGAGGCGAATCATGACGTGCATATGCTTCAGGTCGGAAGATATCCGTATTACCTGAAACGAAGGATCCTCTCGGACAGGGGTCACCTGTCGAACGAGAACTGCGGAAGGCTGTTATGCCGCCTGCTTCATGACGACATGAAGGCCATAGTGCTGTCGCACTTAAGCGCCGAGAATAACCTTGCCGAGCTCGCATATGAAGCGGTCAGGCTCGAGATACTCATGGACGAGTGCGCATACGGCCCGTCCGATTTTGAGATAAAAGTAGCCAAACGGTCGGAGCCATCCCAACCGATCGCAGTATAATATGGAACAGTGGAACAGTGGGGACGGTCCCCACTGTTCCACTGTTCCAAAGTTCCGCATAGGAGGTCAAGATGAAAAAATCAGTAATCACGGTAGTAGGAAAGGATACGGTCGGTATCATTGCAAAGGTGTGCACGTATCTTGCAAATAACAGGATCAACATACTTGATATCTCGCAGACGATCGTCAGCGGATATTTTAATATGATGATGGTGGTCGACATGAACGATTCCGCCAAGCCTTTTGCGGATATCTCCTCCGAACTTGAACAGATCGGCGAGGAGATAGGCGTAGTCATCCACTGCCAGAGAGAAGAGATATTCGAATCGATGCACCGAATTTGAGACAGAGGGACGGAGGTGTTGTCTCATTGAGTTCGACCTGAGTGGAACGATAGGGACCGTCCCCACTGTTCCACGACAGTTCATTTTGCGAGGAAAACATATGATCAATATATATGAAGTCAATGAAACGAATAAGATGATCGAAGAGCAGAATCTCGATGTGCGTACGATAACGCTCGGGATCAGCCTGCTTGACTGCGCTTCGGATGATCTGTCAAGGCTGTGCGATAATATCTATAACAAGATCACGACGGTGGCAAAAGACCTTGTGTCTGTAGGAAGGGATATTGAGCTTGAGTTCGGGATCCCGATCGTTAACAAGAGGATATCGGTCACACCGATCTCGCTTGTCGGGGCGAGCGCCGCTCATTCATCCGATGATTTTGTTAAGATAGCCTTGACTCTCAACGATGCCGCCAAGACGGTCGGAGTCAATTTTCTCGGCGGATATTCGGCTCTTGTTTCCAAAGGGATGACATCTGCCGACAGATATCTTATCGAATCGATACCGGATGCGCTCGCTAAGACTGCGCTTATATGTTCATCCGTTAATGTTGGATCGACCAGATGCGGTATTGACATGGATGCTGTCCGTCTTATGGGACGGATCATCAAAGAGACTTCGGAAAAATCGGATATGGGCTG
Organism: Lachnospiraceae bacterium; assembly: GCA_017526745.1. Lineage (GTDB taxonomy): Bacteria > Bacillota > Clostridia > Lachnospirales > Lachnospiraceae > UBA2868. The sequence continues at coordinate 32,574 of JAFXQX010000014.1, forward strand.
CGCAAAGCTTGTCGTGTTCTGCAATGCTCCCGATGACAACCCCTTCATGGCCGGAGCTTTCTGCGGAGTTACCGAGGGCGATGCGGTGATAAATGTGGGTGTATCCGGGCCCGGCGTTGTCAAGCGAGCGGTTGAAAAGACAAAAGGCGAAAGCTTTGAGGTACTGTGCGAGACGATCAAAAAGACCGCATTCAAGGTCACCCGCGTAGGCCAGCTTGTTGCAAGAGAGGCATCAAACAGGCTGAACATACCCTTTGGCATCGTGGACCTGTCACTTGCCCCCACGCCTGCAGTCGGTGATTCCGTCGCGGATATATTATGTGCTATGGGACTGGAGCAGGCGGGCGCTCCCGGAACCACGGCCGCGCTTGCGCTCCTTAATGACCAGGTCAAAAAGGGCGGTGTTATGGCAAGCTCGTACGTGGGAGGTCTTTCCGGCGCATTCATTCCGGTCAGTGAGGACCGCGGTATGATCGAAGCCGCATCAACCGGAGCACTGACACTTGAAAAGCTTGAAGCGATGACATGCGTCTGCTCTGTGGGACTTGATATGATCGCTATCCCCGGAGACACATCCGCCGCGACGATCTCCGGCATCATCGCCGATGAGATGGCGATAGGGATGATCAACAGCAAGACTACGGCCGTCAGACTGTGTCCCGCAAAGGGCCGGAAGGTCGGCGATACTGTCGAATACGGAGGACTGTTCGGCGAGTCTCCGGTCATGGCGGTAAACCAATTCTCATGTGAGGAGTTCATAAACCGCAAGGGGCGTATCCCCTCGCCGATCCACAGCTTCAGGAACTGAATAGAACAAAAGGTTATATGAAGGTCTGCGCAGTCATATGTGAACTGAATCCGTTTCACAACGGACACGAATATCTTTTCCGTACCGCCAGAAAGATCACCGGTGCGGATCATCTTATTGCCGTGATGAGCGGTGATTTCGTTCAGCGCGGGCTTCCGGCCATTTGCGATAAATATGCGCGCTGCAAAATGGCACTTGACGGCGGAGCAGATCTTGTCATAGAGCTTCCGGTCATGTATGCAACGGCATCGGCGGACTATTTTGCACAGGGCGCGGTGTCGCTTGCCGACAGTCTCGGCGTGGTTGATTTTCTCGTGTTCGGGAGCGAATGCGGGGATCTTGAACTTCTAAGATCATGCGCGGGTCTTAGAGAAGAGAGTGATCCCGGTCTTCATATCCTGTCCCAGGGCAATGATTCCGACAAGACGAAAAACTTCAGGATCTCAAAACTTCTGCGTGAAGGATATTCATATGCCAAGGCTTATGCCGAGGTTACCGGCAATGAGTTCGCATCCAATGATATGCTCGCGGTCAGGTATATCAGATCGCTCGATCTTATCGGCTCGTCCATCGAACCCGTCTGCATTAAGCGTACCGGAGGCGATTATCATGCCTCGGGCGCAAACGATCTGTCGGCACTTAGCGTCAGACGCAAGATAGCGGGGCATTCCGACTTTGCGCATCTGGTTCCGAAATATACATACCGCACCCTTGAAAGCATTAAAGGATCGGCGTTTCCGGTATTCCCCAATGATCTTTCGATCCAGCTTCACACGCTTATCACCAGGATCCTCGAGGAGGAAAAATCACAGGACGCGTATCTTTGCGACTGCATGGATGTTTCCGAAAACATTGCGGGACGCATACGGTCAAATATCGGAAAGTTTAAGGATTATGAGAGCTATGCCTCGCTTGTTCATTCCAAGGAATATACAAAGAGCAGGATCTTCAGGGCACTTCTGCACGTACTGCTGGATATAAAAAAGACGGATTATCCCGACGATTCGGAAGAGTGCACTGCTTCATATGCAAGGATACTCGGCTTCAGAAAAGGGGCATCGGCATTATTGTCGGCAGTCAGGGAATCCTGTATCATACCGGTCATCAGCAAGGCAGCCGATGCGGCTTCGATACTCGATGATGAAGAGATGTACCTGTTCTCAAAAGATATAACGGCAGCGAATCTTTTTGATATGGCATGCGTTTTTAAGTACGGTAAAGATCCCGTGCATGACTTTGCAAAAGAAGTGGTCATAGTGTAGTTCCAATCTTGAACAGGAGGATCTGTAGGTATATAATGAACATATCCTAACATGTTACTGACAGAACATATTGTTTATCCTTATATTTACGGAGGTTAGGTATTATGCATTTCATTGAGAGCATAAAAGAACGGGCGAAGCAGGACGTCAAGACGATCGTGCTTCCGGAGAGCAATGACAGAAGATCGCTGATCGCGGCACATAAGATACTTGAAGAGGGTATCGCAAACCTTATCATGATCGGTAAGGAAGAGAAGATCATGGATGGTGCCAGATGGCTGGAACTCGATCTTTCGAAGATAACCGTTGTCGATCCCGAAACAAGCGACAAATTTGATGAGTATGCGCAGAGACTCTTCGAACTTCGTGAAAAGAAGGGGATGACACTCGAAAAAGCGCAGGAAAGACTTCGCACGGATAACCTTATGTGGGGCGTTATGATGGTAAAGCAGAATGATGCCGACGGAATGGTCGCAGGCGCATGTCATGCCACGGCCGACGTGCTCCGGCCTTCTCTTCAGATACTTCGTACGGCTCCCGGCGTTGACCTCGTATCGGGATTTTTCATCCTTGATGTTCCCAACTGCGAATTCGGCGAGAACGGAACATTCCTGTTTGCCGACTGCGGCCTGAATCAGGATCCCACAGCGGAAGAACTTGCAAGCATCGCAAGTACATCAGCCAAGAGCTTCACGTCGCTTGTCGGAGCCAAACCGATCATCGCGATGCTGTCACACTCGACAAAGGGCAGCGCAAAACATCCGCTTGTAGATAAGGTTGCACAGGCTACAGCCATAGCCAAAGAAAAATATCCCCAGCTGCTCCTTGACGGTGAGCTTCAGACCGATGCAGCCATAGTTCCGGCTGTATCAAGACATAAATCACCGGGCTCGGAGATAGGAGGTATGGCAAACGTACTTATATTCCCGAACCTTGATGCCGGCAATATCGGATACAAGCTCGTCGAGCGTCTTGCAAAGGCCGAAGCGTACGGGCCCATGCTTCAGGGACTGTCACGTCCGGTAAACGATCTGTCGCGAGGCTGTGATGCCGATGATATCGTGGGTGTTGTAGCCCTTACCGCAGTACAGGCACAGTTATTGTAGATAGGAGCTTCGCATCACCGAAGGTGATCTAAAATGCCCGAGCGTCCTTGTTAAATAAAAATACAGTTGACAAACACTTGCCGACTGAGTATAATTTCGTAGTACGTCTAAGCGGCAAGGAGGTGTTAACTGTGTCGATATGTCCTAAGAACAAGTCTTCCAAGGGAAGAAGAGATAAAAGAAGAGCGAACTGGAAAATGTCCGCACCCACACTTGTTAAGTGCAGCAAGTGCGGAGCACTTATGGTTCCTCACAGAGTATGCAAGGCCTGCGGATCCTATAACAAGAAAGAGATCATCGCTCAGGACTGATCATACGAAAATGCTTATTTTACGGGCTTTCCGGATATATCCGGAAAGTCTGTTTTTTTGTTTGCTTTTTACGGATATGTTTTGTATAGTAGTAGAGGTGTTTTTTCGAACCGTATAATAAAGGAGAAGAAATTGGTACACGTTGTACTTGATGCAATGGGAGGAGACAATGCTCCCGGCGAGATCATTAAAGGAGCGCTTGGCGCACTTGATGCTTCACCGTCCGTTAAGATAACCCTTTGCGGGAAAAGTGAGGACATAAAGGCCCAGCTGGAAGGAAAGACATACCCTGCGGACCGTCTTCTGATAGAGGATGCAAGTGAGGTCATTTCCACTGAGGAAGCTCCGGTCATGGCTATAAGGCGCAAAAAGGATTCTTCGATCGTCAAGGGAATGACGCTTGTTAAGAATAAGGAAGCTGATGCATTCGTTTCGGCAGGTTCATCCGGAGCCATCCTTGTCGGAGGACAGCTGATAGTCGGAAGGATTCGCGGCGTGGAACGCCCCCCGCTTGCTCCCCTCATCCCCTCAACGACCGAAAGAGGTGTTTCACTCCTTATAGACTGCGGTGCCAATGTTGATGCAAGATCTTCCCATCTGGTACAGTTTGCCAAGATGGGATCGATATATATGGAACATGTGCTCGGGGTCAAAAATCCCAGGGTGGCGATCGTTAATATCGGTGCGGAGGAAGAGAAGGGCAACATGCTCGTAAAGGAAACTTTCCCTCTTCTGAAGAACTGTCCGGACATCAATTTCATCGGTTCGATCGAGGCACGTGAGATACCGAACGGCGGAGCTGATGTTATCGTGTGTGAAGCTTTTGTGGGAAACGTCATCTTAAAGATGTACGAAGGAGTCGGAAAGATGATATTGTCCACGATCAAGGGAGCCCTTATGAGCAGCACACGGGGCAAGGTCGGAGGACTTCTCATCAAACCTTCCCTCAAAGATGTCATGAAGACATTCGATGCCACGGAATACGGCGGAGCGCCGCTTCTGGGTCTGAACGGACTGGTCGTTAAGGTTCACGGTAACGCTACCGAAAAAGAGATAGCAAACGCCATCAGGCAGTGTGAAACGTTCAAAGAGCAGAATATCAGCCAGCGCATAGCTGACAAGATAATAATTAAAGACGAATAGAAAGGGTAATTGCTATGGAACTTGAAAAACTTAAGAAGATCATCACAGAGGTATTAAATGTTGATGCGAGTGAGATCACTATGGATACGAAATTCATTGATGACCTCGGTGCGGATTCTCTTGATGTTTATCAGATCATTATGGGCGTTGAGGAAGAATTCGATATTGAGATAGATGCGGATGATGCCGAGACGATCGTAACGGTAGCTGATGCTGTTGAGCAGATCAAGAACGCCATCAGCTGACAGTTTCAACAATTGATGTGTTCGGTAGGTAGAGTTCCGGATAAACGGGACTCTAACTTGCTTTAATACGGATAAGGATTCATTTTGTGAACATAGCGGACGGCTATAAGGAATTACAACAACTGATAGGGTATGATTTTAGCGACACCGCGCTTCTGAAAAGAGCGCTGTCTCACAGTTCTTATGCGAACGAGAAAAAAAGATCCGGGCATGAGGACTATGAGAGAACGGAATTTCTCGGGGATGCGGTACTCGAACTGTGCGTCAGCGAGTTTCTCTATAATGAGAAAAAGAGCATGGACGAGGGCAGTATGACAAAGCTTCGCGCAAGCCTTGTATGTGAGCCGACTCTTTCATACTGTGCAAAGACGGGATTCGATCTCGGGAAGTTCATACTGCTCGGAAAAGGCGAGGATGTATCCGGAGGCAGGGAAAGGGATTCGATAGTCTCGGATGTTTTTGAGGCGATCGTCGGTGCTATATATCTTGACGGCGGACTTGAGTGCGCCAGGAAGTTCATCCACAGGTTTGTGCTTACCGACTACGAGCAGAAGATCGAGTTTATCGATTCGAAGACCATACTTCAGGAGTATGCGCAGGAACGCGGCATGACGCTTGAATATGAACTTGTCGAAGAACTCGGGCCTTCTCATGACCGCGACTATGTTATGCTTGCGATGCTCGGAGATGATATATCGGAAAAAGGCGTTGCCAAGAGCAAAAAGGCCGCACAGCAAAGAGCCGCCTACGCGATATTAAAGAGACTTCAAAGGTAAACGGTATATAAAGGAACAGTGAATGTATTTAAAAAACATTGAGGTGCAGGGATTCAAATCCTTTGCCAACCGTATCGATTTTGAATTTCATAACGGGATAACGGCGATCGTCGGACCTAACGGATCCGGTAAGAGTAATGTTGCCGATGCCGTAAGATGGGTGCTTGGTGAACAGAGTGCCAAGCAGCTGCGCGGATCTTCAATGCAGGACGTCATCTTTGCGGGTACGGAAATGAGAAAGCCGATGGGCTATGCCTATGTTGCCATCACGCTCGACAATTCCGATCATGCGCTACCCATCGATTACGAGGAAGTGACCGTTGCCCGCCGCGTATACCGTTCCGGAGAGAGCGAATATCTTATCAACGGAAGCACATGCCGGTTAAAGGATGTCGCCGAGATGTTCTATGACACAGGTATCGGTAAGGAAGGATATTCGATCATCGGTCAGGGACAGATCGACAGGATATTATCGGGCAAGCCCGAGGAGCGTCGTGAACTGTTCGATGAGGCTGCCGGTATCGTCAAGTTCAAGAGAAGAAAAGCGACCGCCCTTAAAAAGCTTGAACAGGAGAGAAATAACCTCGTGCGTGTGTCGGACATTTTATCCGAACTCGAACGTCAGGTTGAACCGCTTGAAAAACAGTCGGCGGTTGCCAAGGATTATCTCCAAAAGAAAGAGGAATTAAAACGTCTCGATGTCAACATCTTCCTTCTTGATAATGAGAAGGCAAAAGCATCCGGGGCAGAATGTGAAGAAAAGATAACTGTTGCCAAGGCCGATTACGATGCTGCGAATGAAGAGAACGAGCGCATCAGGACCGAGTACGGCGAAGTCGAAGAACAGCTTAAAAAGCTTGATGAGGAGATAGAGGCCAAGCGGTCGAAGCTGTCCGAAAACGGACTTCTCCGTGAAAAACTCGAGGGAGAGATCAATGTCCTTCTCGAGAAGATCAATTCCGCCAACATCTCGGCAGATCATTTCAGGACCAGGCAGAATGCCCTTACCGAAGAGATAGCGCAGAAAGAGGATGAAGCAAAAAGGCTTGAGTCATCGGCCTCATCCCTTGACAAGGATACCGAGGAACTCATCAAAAAACGTGATGACGCGGTTGCCGAGCTCGAGAAGCTCCAGGCGCAGATCGAAGAGCAGAACGAGTTTGTTGAAAAGAACAAGAATCTTATAATTGAGCTGCTTAACGACAGGCAGGGCATTGTTTCCAAGCTCGGCCAGTTCGGCACTATGCTCGAACAGACAAAGATCAGGGAAGCCCAGATCCAGTCAAGGCTCATCGCCGCAAAGAGCGAGGAAGCGGAACAGGATACGCTTGTAAATGCTCTTACTTTGGAACTTGAAACCGTCAGCTCACAGATCAGCGCTGCTGAGGAAAAGCGTGAGTCGATGGAGGAGAAGCTCGGGGAGTTTCGATCCAGGCTCGAAGAACTTGACCGCAAACAGGGCGAAGCCAATATTGCCTATCACGGGATAAAATCAAAACTTGACACTCTCCGGAACCTTGCCGAACGTTATGACGGCTACGGCAGCAGCATAAAGCGTGTTATGGAGCAGAAAGGCAAGGTTGCCGGTATCATCGGTGTCGTTGCCGATATCATGCAGGTGGACAAGAAGTACGAGACGGCGATCGAGACAGCCCTTGGCGGTAACATACAGAATATCGTTACCAAGGATGAGCAGGTTGCAAAGCGCCTTATACAGTATCTGAAAGACAATAAGGCCGGAAGAGCGACTTTCCTTCCTCTTACGACCGCCAGAAACCGCGGAGAGTTTGATAAGCCCGATGTCCGTAATGCAAAGGGATTTATCGGAATGGCCAACGAGCTTGTCAGGGCTTCTTCCGAATATGATGATGTGATCAGCCAGCTTCTGGGTGCGATCATCGTCATGGATGATGTGGAAAACGCACTTCCGCTTGCAAAGGAGTATAACTATACACTCAGGATAGTAACGCTCGAGGGTGAATATCTTACCCCCGGCGGCGCCTTGGCGGGCGGCTCTTTCAAGAACTCATCCAATCTTCTCGGAAGAAAGAGAGAGATCGATGCCCTTGAGGAAGAGGCGAAAAAGTGCCTGAAGAACGTTGAGTCCATAATGGATGAGATCGACCGGACCAAAGAGGAACGTGCAGCCGTCAGGGATGAGATAGAACAGTCCAAAGAGAAGTTACAGGAACTGTATATCCAGAAGAATACCGCCCAGCTCAATGTTGATGCCGCCAACAAGCATAAGGAAGAGATGATGACGGAACATTCCGATCTTGAAGCGGAGTTTCGTCAGATGCAGGACAGCGCGAAAGGGATACAGACCGATCAGGACAGCGCCAAGGAAGAACTTGCCGCCTCTGAAAAAAGCGAGGAGGAGCTTAACGCTTCCATCGCCGACGCAGGTAAAAAGCTTGATGAACTTCGCGATATCGAGACCGAGAAGGTACTTGCCAAGTCAGATCTCGACCTTGAGGTTACCCGCGAGAAACAGAAGCAGGATTTTGCAAGGCAGAACGTCGAACGTGTTAAGAATGAGACCGAGCGGCTCAGGCAGGAACTGGCCGAGGTATCCGCAAATATCGATGATACCGCAAAGGATATAGAGGAAAAACAGGAGAACATTGAAAAGATCAAAGAGACGATCGAAGCTTCCAAGGGCTCTACCGATGAGAATGAGACCGCCCTTAACGAGGCTGTTGCAAAAAGGGAGGAGTTCTCGAACAGGCAGAAATCGTTCTTTGACAAACGTGAGGCTGTATCCGCAAAGCTTTCCGAACTCGATAAGGAACTGTACCGTTTAAATGCACAGAAGGAAAAGATCGAAGCCGAGCAGGAGAGCCGGATCAACTATATGTGGAACGAGTACGAGATCACTCTTTCACACGCACAGGAAATGCGCGATCCCGAACTTAACGATGCCGGGGCAATGAGAAAGAAGATATCGTTATTAAAAGATGCCATCCGCAACCTTGGTGATGTCAACGTCAATGCTATCGAGGACTACAGGGTCCTGATGGAAAGATACACTTTCACCAAGACCCAGCATGATGACCTCGTTTCGGCCGAACAGGATCTGCTCCACATACTCGAGGAACTCGACAAACAGATGAGGGTTCAGTTCGAGGAAAACTTCAAACGTATCCGCGAGGAGTTCGACAAAGTGTTCAAGGAACTGTTCGGAGGCGGTACCGGTACACTCAAGATAAATGATGATGAGGACATACTTGAGGCCGGGATCAATATCAACGCACAGCCTCCCGGCAAGAAGCTTCAGAACATGCTGATGCTTTCGGGCGGTGAGAAAGCGCTTGCTGCGATCGCACTTTTGTTTGCGATCCAGAACTTAAAGCCTTCGCCCTTCTGCCTGCTCGATGAGATAGAGGCGGCGCTCGACGAATCCAATGTCGGAAGATTTGCCGGATATCTCGGCAAGCTTACCGAGCATACACAGTTCATCGTTATCACCCACAGAAGAGGAACGATGGAAAAAGCCGACAGGCTCTATGGTATAACAATGCAGGAAAAAGGCGTATCGGCGCTTGTTTCCGTAAACCTGATAGATAAGGAACTGGATGACTGATCATGGCATTTTTTGAGAAACTGTTTTCGGGTCTTTCCAAATCAAGACAGGAGATCGACGACAATCTTTCGGAAGTGTTCGACAGGGATTCGATCGATGAGGATCTGTACGATGATCTCGAAGAACTCCTTATATTATCCGATATCGGCGTAAAGGCCACTCAGGATATCATAGACGGTCTTAAAAGAGACGAGTACTATGAGCACATCAGAAAACCGAAGAAGCTCGGCATGCACATGGTCAACAAGGTCAAAGAAGCCATGTCCGTATGTGCAGCAGACTATGAGTTCGAAACAAAAAGATCGGTCGTTCTCGTAGTCGGAGTCAACGGAGTCGGCAAGACGACAACGATCGGAAAGCTCTCTCACAGATATATCGGGCAGGGTAAAAAGGTCATGATAGCTGCCGCTGACACGTTCAGGGCCGCAGCCCAGGAACAGCTCAAGGCATGGGCCGACAGGTCCGGCGCATATCTTATAACCGGAAAGGACGGCCAGGACCCATCATCCGTTGTATATGATGCCGTAAATGCGGCAAGATCGCGCGGAGCCGACATTCTGTTCATCGATACCGCAGGCCGTCTTAACAACAAAAAGAACCTTATGGAAGAACTGGCCAAAATGAACAGGATCGTAGACCGTGAATATCCTGATGCATACAAGGAGACACTCATAGTCCTTGATGCGGCCACCGGCCAGAACGCACTTTCCCAGGCAAGGGAGTTTGCGGAAGTTACCGATGTATCGGGAGTGGTCCTTACAAAACTTGACGGGACGTCAAAGGGAGGAATCGCTATCGCGATCCAGTCCGAACTGTCCATCCCGGTGAAGTTTATTGGCGTCGGTGAGGGGATCGACGATCTGGAAAAATTCGATGCCGATGATTATGTGAAGGCGCTGTTTTACAAGGAGGATACTGTCGAAGATGCCGACGAAGAAGACCGAGAACAATGATATGACGCTTGACAGATTTGAGGAAGCGAGCACGATCGTAAAGGAAGTCACAAAAGAGACCAAGCTTGTTTACAGTTCCTACCTGTCGGAGCGCACCAACAACAAAGTATATCTCAAGCCCGAAAATATGCAGGTTACAGGAGCATATAAGCTTCGCGGCGCATATTATAAAGTATCCACGCTTTCCGATGCGGAGAAGAAAAAAGGCATAATCACCGCATCTGCGGGAAATCATGCGCAGGGCGTAGCATACGCCGCAAAACAGTTCGGATTAAAGGCAGTTATCGTCATGCCGACGACAACTCCTCTTATCAAGGTCAACCGTACGAAAAACCTCGGAGCAAAGGTCATACTTCACGGTGATGTTTATGATGAGGCATATTTCAAGGCATTGGAGCTTGCCAAAAAGGACGGCCTTACATTCATCCATCCTTTTGACGATCCGGTGGTCGCAACCGGTCAGGGAACGATCGCGATGGAGATCTTTCAGGATCTTCCGGTTGTCGACTATATCCTTGTGCCGATCGGAGGAGGCGGACTTGCCGCAGGTGTATCAACACTGGCCAAGCTTCTTAATCCCAAGATCAAGGTTATAGGTGTGGAGCCCGAAGGCGCCGCATGCATGAAAGCATCGCTTGAGGCAGGAAAAGTCACCGGATTAAAATCTGTTTCGACGATCGCGGACGGTACCGCAGTCAAGACCCCCGGACAGGCTATTTTCCCTTATATCCAGAAGAATATCGACAGGATAATCACCGTTGCGGATGAGGAACTGATCGTTGCATTCCTAGACATGGTCGAAAATCATAAGATGGTCGTTGAGAACTCCGGACTTCTTACCGTTGCGGCACTCGATCATCTGAATGTTAAGAACAAAAGGATCGTATCGATTCTCTCGGGCGGCAACATGGATGTCATAACGATGTCTTCCGTTGTGTCGCAGGGTCTTATCATGAGAGACAGGATATTTACCGTTTCCGTGCTCCTTCCCGACAAGCCGGGTGAACTGTCAAGGGTAGCCAAGGTCATTGCAACGGATAACGGAAACGTCATAAAGCTGGAGCATAACCAGTTTGTATCAACGAACAGGAATGCCGCTGTTGAACTGCGCATCACTCTTGAGGCGTTCGGGACCGAGCATAAGGAGAAGATACTGCATTCGCTCGAAGTCAAAGGTTACAAGCCCAAGATCGTAAGAACGGTCATATGATCCCGGCGGGTATTGTTAATTGCAGGAAATGGTAGTAGAATTCACTTGTTGATCAAAGCCTTTATGTAAAGGGGGACAGGAAATGTTCAAAAGAGTATTAAAGATCTCGGTATCGGTTGCTGCAGCGCTTATCGCCTTTTTATTTACGGGTGTTGCTGCAAGGGCGGCGCTGCCTTCAACATACGATATCATAAATGATGCAAAGGCCAACATCGCATCGGCACAGGCGTCTTATGAAGCAGCCAAGGCGGATGAGGCAGCAAAGCTTGCCGTATTCAATGCGGTAAAAGCCGACCCGTCACACAGCCTGTTTGCATATGAACAGGCCTCGGCAGACTATACCAATGCCGTTAATACGTCTGCATGGTGGCTGTCCATGGTCAATAATTATAAAGCATATCTGTTCAATATCGAAGGCCGTGCACAGTTTGAGGATAAATTCGCCGAGAACAGAATGGCACTTGCTGATCTTACGAATCTCCAGTCATCCAAATATGATGCTGACGGATCCGCCAATATCGCTAACGGAACACTTAACCAGATCATGGAAGTTGAAAAGGCGATCGCAGGATATCAGCAGCAGCTTGCCACCAGTCCTTCGGTTCAGATACAGATAGACGAACTGAACAAAAAGCTTGCTCTTCTTCGTGCGGATTACGCCGCAAAGGCAGCTGCGGCAGGCGACAATGCGGCAGCATTTGCCAATAACATCAATGTTCCGGGACTGTACAAAAACTACAGCGTAGGTTTTGAGAACTATCAGTGGAACAGGGAATTTTTCAGGGACAAGACCGACTGGAATCCCAAGGGATATTATTAAATACAGTTGATCTTTCTGCTTTGCGAGAAAATCCAAGGGCTGTCAAGATATTTTACTTGACAGCCCTTTTTTATTGCTGTAATATAGCGAATGTTATGGATGACATCGTCAGGAAAAACATGCTCTATGATTTTTACGGTGAACTTCTTACGGATCATCAGAAGGTCATTTATGAGGATGCTGTCTATAATGACTGTTCGCTGTCGGAGCTTGCGGCACAGTACAAGATCTCCAGGCAGGGCGTGCATGATCTGCTCCGCCGCTGTGACAGGATACTTGAGGGATATGAGGACAAGCTCCATCTTGTGGAGCGGTTTTCGGTATTAAAGGAAAAGGCTTCCCTTATCGAGAAAATGTCGGATGACGAAAAGGTCAGGGAGCTTGCGCGGGAAATCATAGAATATGGCATTTGAGAGTCTTACCGATAAACTTCAGAATGTTTTCAAGAACCTTCGCGGCAAGGGACGGCTTACGGAACTTGATGTAAAGACTGCAATGCGCGAGGTCAAGATGGCGCTTCTTGAAGCGGATGTTAACTTCAAGGTTGTCAAACAGTTCGTCAAAAGTGTCGAAGAGCGTGCGGTAGGCTCGGATGTACTTAACGGTCTTAATCCCGGCCAGATGGTCATCAAGATAGTAAATGAAGAGATGACCGCACTTATGGGAAGCGAGGTTACCGACCTCGAACTTGAGGGCGGAAAGAACAAGACCGTTATCATGATGTGCGGACTGCAGGGCTCGGGTAAAACGACCACGGCTGCCAAACTGGCACAGCGTCTTTCAAAAAAGGGGAAAAAGACCCTCCTTGTTGCCTGCGACGTATACAGGCCTGCCGCTTTTGAGCAGCTTAAGGTTAATGCCGAAAAGGTATCGGCTGATTTCTTCGGGATCGAGAATGAGAAGGATCCGGTAAAGATCGCATCACAGTCCCTCAAAGCCGCTGACGAGAACGGTGACAACGTTGTGATACTCGATACAGCCGGACGTCTTCAGATAGACGATGTTCTGATGGATGAACTCGTTCGTATAGAGAATGCGGTGACTGTCAATAAAACGCTTCTTGTCGTTGATGCCATGACCGGTCAGGAAGCCGTAAACGTATCACAGACATTCAATGATAAGATCGGTATCGACGGTGTGGTCCTGTCCAAGATGGACGGTGATGCACGTGGCGGTGCGGCGCTTTCGGTAAAGGCTGTTACGGGAAAGCCCATATTGTTTGTAGGTATGGGCGAAAAGCTTGATGCCCTTGAGCCCTTTTATCCCGACAGAATGGCGTCGAGGATACTCGGGATGGGTGATGTGCTCACCCTTATCGACAAAGCTGCCGAACAGATAGATGCGGCCAAGGAAAAGGAGATGTCCGCAAAGCTCAAAAAGGGCAAGTTCGATTTTGACGATTACCTTGAGAGCATGAACCAGATGAAAAAGATGGGCGGCCTTACATCGGTCATGTCCATGCTTCCCGGTATGGGAAACATGTTTCCGGGCGGAGCCAAAATGGGAGATCTTGCCGGGCAGATAGACGAGAAGAAGATGAATATGACGGAGGCCATAGTTTTATCCATGACCAAAGCAGAACGCAGCAATCCGGACCTTCTCAATCCTTCAAGAAAGCACAGGATCGCAAAAGGAGCCGGTGTTGATATCGCCGAGGTGAACAGGCTCGTCAAACAGTTCAAGGAAGCGCAGAAGATGATGAAGCGCCTTCCGCAGATGATGGGAAAACGGGGACGGATGAGATTCCCTTTCTAAAGTGCGGTATACCATTTCCCTTAAGGGATATTGATATATAGAAACAGATTAATCATTCAGGAGGAAAATGAAATGGCAGTAAAGATCAGACTCAGGAGAATGGGACAGAAGAAGGCACCTTATTACAGGATCGTTGTAGCGGATTCAAGGAGCCCTCGTGACGGAAGATGTATCGAAGAGATCGGAACATATGATCCCAACAATGACCCGAGCACATACAAGATCGACGAGGAAAAGGCTAAGGAATGGCTTGCAAAGGGTGCACAGCCCACAGAAGTCGTTGGTAAGCTTTTCAAACTTGCCGGAATCGAGAAGTAATCACCGGGACAATTGGAGGAATGATATGAAAGAACTTGTGGAGGTTATCGCAAAATCACTGGTCGACAATCCCGACCAGGTTTCGGTGACCGAAAAAGAAGATTCCAGATCCATCGTGATCGAGCTTAAAGTCGCTCCCCAGGATATGGGCAAGGTGATCGGCAAGCAGGGCAGGATCGCGAAGGCAATCCGTGGTGTGGTAAAGGCCGCATCTGCCGATCTGCCCAAGAAAGTTTTGGTAGATATAGTACAGTGAACCGCGAAGAACTGCTCCAGATAGGCGTTATCACCAAAACGCACGGGATCCGCGGGGAAGTGACCGTATTTCCGATGACCGATGATGTCAGAAGGTTCAAGAAACTGAAGAGAACGATACTCGATACGGGTTCGGACCTGCTTGAACTTGAATGTGAATCGGCAAAGTTTTTTAAAAAGTACGTAATACTTAAGTTTAAAGACCATGACACCATCGAGTCCATACAGCCTTACGTAAAAAAAGGCCTGTTCGTCACAAGGGCCGATGCCGTAAAAACTGGTAAGGACGAGTACTTTATTGCCGATCTTATCGGCTGTACCGCTACGGATGAAGCAAAGCAGGTGTCCGGTACAATAACGGAAGTTATTCAAACCGGAGCCAACGATGTTTACGTTATCGATACCGGTAACGGACAGCTTCTTCTTCCGGCGATCAAGCAGTGCGTTCTTGATGTCGATATCGAATCACATACGGTAAAGATACATATTCTGGACGGTCTTATGGACTAAATGGTATCAGAATGAATTTTCATATTATGACGCTGTTCCCTGACATGGTAAAAGGCGGGCTGTCCGGCAGTATCATAGGCAGAGCCGAATCAGCGGGGCTGATCAGTGTTGAAGCGGTAAATATCCGCGATTTTGCCTTTAACAAGCATAATAAAGTGGATGATTACACATACGGCGGCGGGGCCGGAATGCTGATGCAGGCCGAGCCCGTATATCTGTGCTACGAGGATATCGTAAAAGATATAGCCGCCCGTAAGAGCATTTCGGCAGACGAAGCAAAGCCGAGGGTCATATACCTTACTCCTCAGGGAAAGCTGTTTGACCAGAAGATGGCGGCCGAATTTTCCGAAGAAGAAGATCTCATCCTCTTATGCGGGCATTATGAGGGGATCGATGAACGCGTGCTTGATGAGATAGTAACGGATCACGTATCTGTCGGTGATTTTGTCTTAACCGGCGGAGAGATCCCCGCCATGATCGTTGTTGATGCGGTATCTCGTCTAGTTCCGGGTGTTTTGTCGAATTCGGACTCTCCGGAATACGAATCGTTCTCGGACGGTCTTCTGGAGTATCCGCAGTATACAAGACCCGAAGTATGGCATGATATGCCGGTTCCGGCCGTTCTTATCTCGGGAGATCATGCCAAGGTCGACAGATGGCGTCATGAGATGTCGCTTGAAAGAACGAAAGAAAGGCGGCCGGATCTGTACGAGCGGTACATGGATCGTACAGAATGAATCGTGCTAAATGACTTGCAATTGTGCAGGTCGTATGGTAATATACAAAAGTTGCAGAAAAAGACGGTCCTCTGCCTGAGATCAGTTAAGAACGTCCGGAGTCATTAGGAGGAAAAAAATGAACGACATTATCAAAGAGATCGAGCAGGAGCAGCTCAAGGAAAACGTATCGGAATTTGCGATAGGTGATACTGTCAAGGTTTACGGTAAGATCAAGGAAGGAAACCGTGAGAGGATCCAGGTTTTTGAAGGCACTGTTATAAAGCGCCAGGGCGGATCGAACCGTGAAACATTTACTGTCAGAAAGAATTCTAACGGTGTGGGAGTCGAGAAGACATGGCCTCTTCATTCTCCCAATGTTGAGAAGATAGAAGTTGTAAGACGCGGTAAAGTCCGCAGGGCAAAGCTGTTCTATCTCAGACAGCGTTCGGGTAAGAGCGCCAAAGTCAAAGAGCTTATCCGGTAAGAAATGTTATAAGAGCACTTGCTTTATGCAAGTGCTTTTTTTATTAATTTTATCGATAAAGTATAGTATAATATGCCTATGATGCCAAGAAGAAGAACAGGCGGTCCGTCGCTTTCCTACATCAACCGCGAGAGAAAGATAAACATAAACATACTCTATCAGGTACTTCAGTGGGTTTTCCTTGTATTTATTGCCGTATTCATGGGAGCGGCTCTGGTATTTGCTTTCGGGATAAGAACAAGCGTGGTCGGTGAATCAATGGAACCTGCCCTGTCAAACGGCCAGGAGGTCCTTATAAACAAGATCGCATATCAGTTTTCGGCACCCCGTCAGGGTGACGTTATAGTATTTCGCCCCAACGGCAATGAAAACGCCCATCTGTCGGTTAAAAGGGTAGTAGCGACTCCCGGTGATACGGTTCAGATCGTTCAGGGAAAGGTCGTGATCAACGGGGCGGTGTATACAAAAGATAAGGCAGAAGATACGAGGGATCCCGGAGTAGCCGCATCGGCGATCGTGCTCGGGGCGGACGAATACTTCGTCCTTGGCGACAACAGGCGCAATTCCGAGGACTCCCGCAGCGCCAATATCGGAAATATCAGCAGGGGAATGATCGAGGGAAAAGCCTGGTATCATTTAAAGGGGAAGCACTCCCAGGCCGGGAGGATCGAATGATGAACGTTTCGTGGTATCCCGGTCATATGACAAAAGCTAAACGGATGATGCAGGAAGATATAAAGATCATCGATCTTGTCATCGAACTTCTTGATGCCAGGATACCCATATCTTCCAGGAATCCCGACATAGATGAACTTGCCAGGGGAAAATCACGTCTTGTTATCCTGAACAAATCCGACCTGTCAGATCCCGGTGAAAACGAACGCTGGATCCGTTATTTTACAGATAAGGGTATTGTTACGGTCCTTATCGATTCCAAGAGAAGCAAAGGATTTTCACAGATCAGCCGTTCCATAGAGGAAGCCTGCAAGGCCAAGATCGAAAGGGACAAAAAGAGAGGTATCATCGGCCGGCCCGTTAGAGCCATGGTCGTAGGCATTCCCAATGTGGGAAAATCAACGTTCATCAACTCACTGTGCAGAAGAGCCAGTACCAAGACGGGGAACAAACCCGGTGTGACAAAAGGAAAACAGTGGATCAGGCTCAATAAGAATGTCGAGCTTCTTGATACTCCGGGCATCCTGTGGCCGAAGTTTGAAAGCGAGCAGACCGGGCTTCATCTGGCAATTATAGGTTCGATCAACGATGAGATACTTGATGAAACAGAACTTTCGATAAAGTTTATCGAATGGCTCACCAACAGCCATCCGGGCGCCCTTCATAAGAGATACGATATAAATGAAGATGAAGAAACATATGTTATACTTCAGGATATCGCAAGGAAAAGAGGGTGCATCAAAAAAGGAAACGAACCGGATCATGAAAAAGCCGCCAAGATAGTGCTTGATGATTTCCGTTCGGGACAGCTTGGTAACATAACACTTGAAATTCCTTCGTGAGGTTGCATCTTGGCTAAGAAAGGAAAAAAAAGATCGGGAAAAAGATCGGGTGGTATTCTACGCTCGGTCATAGATATTGGAGTTTTTATCCTATGCGTTCTGGTGATAGCATTAGTTATGTCAAGATTTGTCACAGAGCGTATCAAGGTAAGGAATCACTCCATGGAGCATACTCTTGACGAGGGAGACAGCGTACTTATCGATAAACTGTCATACAGGTTCTCGGAACCCGAAAGGTTTGATATCATCGTATTTCGTCAAAAAGGGACCGGGGAAGAGCTTGTAAAGAGGATAATCGCCCTTCCGTCGGAAACGGTTCAGATCAAGGACGGGAAGATATTTATCGACGGGGAGGAGATAAGCGATATCGAGGGAGTCGATCTTCCGGAGGATCCCGGCATTGCCGCTTTGCCGGTAAGACTGTCAGTCGGCGAGTATTTTGTTCTTGGTGATAACAGAAAAGAGAGTATCGATTCCAGGTATGAGCAGGTCGGTCTTGTGACCTCAACAAGAATAACAGGCAGAGTTTTTATGCGTCTGTTTCCCCTGTCCAGGTTAAAGATCTTCTAACGGGATCGGGTGATATATAACAATGGCCGAAAGTATTTCAAAAATTAAATCAGAATTTAATAATCTTAAAGATGGTGAATATAACAGCTTTATCGACAAGTACTCAAATGATGATAGAAGCGGTGTTATTCAATTAGTCACACGGGCTCACAAGTGTGTGGATAAGTATGAGGAAGAGATAAAAAGAACGGAACGTATGTTATCGTTCGAGAGGGAATACAGTAGTTATCAAATGATCTGCGGAATAGATGAAGCCGGCCGCGGACCCCTGGCCGGTCCGGTTGTTGCCGGAGCCGTTATTCTTCCGAAGGATGATACGATCCTGTATCTGAACGATTCAAAACAGTTGTCATCTTCAAAAAGAGAAGAGCTTTATGATGTTATAAAAAGCCGTGCGACGGCCTCTGCAACAGGTATTGTCAGCCATGAAAGGATAGATGAGATAAATATCCTTAACGCCACCTATGAGGCTATGCGTCTGGCCATAAGGAATCTTGGCGTTTTACCCGATATATTATTAAATGATGCTGTTGTAATACCGCAGGTGGATATCAAACAGGTCCCTATCATTAAGGGTGATGCCAAGAGCTGTTCAATCGCGGCTGCGAGCATAATCGCAAAAGTGGAGAGGGACCGTATCATGGAAGAGATGGACAGACTCTATCCCATGTACGGGTTTGCCGATAATAAAGGATACGGATCCGCCAAGCATATCGAGGCGATAAAAAGACTGGGCCCCTGTCCCATCCACAGGAGAAGTTTTATCAAAAATTTCATATAGAACGGACATAATATGGCGATAAACATCGACAACAACTACCAGATAAACGACAATCTGAGGCCGGCATACACTCCAACGGGTGCCGGTTTATCGGTTGCGAGCCACCGCGCATCTTCCCCGGATATGTTAAACGCCGGAAGTACCGTAACGGGGCAGATAGTTGATAAGGAAGGTGACCAGGTTACGATACGTCTGGGAAATGACCAGACCATTTCGGCGAAGATGCAGGGTAATGCCGATATAGAAGTCGGAACGACCATGACATTTGAGGTTGCCAGGGGCGCAAACGGCCAGACTGCGCTGCGTCCGCTTTATTCCAATCTGTCAGCGGGAAGTGCCACGCTTTCGGCGCTTCGGGCCGCCAATCTTCCGATAAATGATACAACGGTTGCAATGACGGACAAAATGATGTCCGAGAGCATGCCGGTAAACAGAAACGCTCTAATGGAGATGTTCAGGAATATCTCCTCACATCAGAATGCATCCCCCGAGACGATCGTATCGATGACAAAACTCGGAATGCCCCTTACGGAAACAAACGTTATTCAATATGAGAATTACAGGAACTTTGAGCATCAGATCACAAATGACCTTCAGGAGGCAACAAACGGAGTATCTGCCATCTTTCATGAAGCCGCCGAAAACGGGGATACAGCGGTCATTAATGAGGTGCTTGACCTTATAGATCCCGAAAGTCTCGAGACGATAGCACCCGACCGAGCTTTTGTAAGTGCCGGGACCGCAGCGTTAGGCGGAGAGGTCGCCCGGCCGGCAGAACAGGCAGCTACGCTGCCGGGTGCAGGAGAGGTCATCCCGGAGGTTCCCAAAAGCGTCGCTCAAAATACTGCCGAGTCAGTTACAGGACCGGCTCTGGCGCAGGGAGCGGAAGAAGCGGCATCCGAAGCAAAGGCTGCAGCACCGGGAGAGGTTGCGATAAATGATATTGCGCAGCCTACGATAAAAGATACGGTCGATTCATTCATCGGCGGTATAAGGGACATGATCATGCAAAGAACCGATAACAGTGCAGCTGTCGCGCCGGAGAGCATCAATGCAAATCTGTCGCTTACAGGTGCCGAACAGATGTCACTTGCATCGGAACTACAGAACATACTGATCCTTGCAGGTCAGAGCACCGATATTCACGAGCCGCTCGATCCTTCGCAGATAATGAGCGCGGTAAAACAGCTGGCCCAGCAGTATCCGCCGGAAGTCACCAAAGTGGATGAAGTGGCCATGCAGGCCTATTCCGAGGAAGCCTCGGAATCGGAAGACGAGCAGAATCTTCTGAATTTTGCTCAAAGGGATGTGGATTCGCTTGCAGCCAAGGATTCCGGGAAGGCTGCATTGTCTTCGCCCGATGCTTTGCCGCAGCCGGAAAACAGTGCAGAATCGATAAAAGCCCAGGTCGCATCAAAACTGTCCGATCTTATCCGCAGCGACGGATTTACCAAGCTTGTGAAGGATTCGCTGACAGCACAGATGTCGATCAGGCCCAAGGATGTGGCCGAACCCGGCAAGATCGAAGAACTGTATGACAGGATAATGAAGACTTCCGCAAGGATCAGCCAGATGATGGAATCGATCGGAAGAGGCGATTCTTCTGTCGCCAAGGCAGCCGCATCGCTTAACGACAACGTGAACTTTATGAACAATCTGAATGAGTTCGTCAACTACGTCCAGCTCCCCCTGAAGATGGCAGGAGAGGATGCAAACGGCGAACTGTATGTTTATACGAGAAAGAAAGACCTTTCCAATAAGGATGGAAACTATTCGGCACTTCTTCACCTTGATATGGAGCATCTGGGCCCGATGGATGTTTATGTTACGATGCGTGACCATACAAAGGTCAACACCACTTTTTATCTCGCATCCGAAAAGCTTCTTGATTTTATCGAGGCTCATATCGATCAACTGACCAAACGTCTTACCGACAAGGGTTATGATACTGGGGTCAGGGTGACCAGGAAAGATCCGAAAGATTCGCCAACACCGGTTGCGGACGAGTTTACCAGGGAAGAGCCGAATGAAGGATCCCATATGGTAGTTTCCAAGATGAGATTTGATGTCAGGGCATGATATGGCTGATAACGAGAACAAAAAGATAAAACAGGCTGTAGCGATAGAGTACGACCCGAATGATGTCGCGCCTAAGATAGTCGCAACGGGCCGGGGCAAACTGGCCGAGCGTATCATAGAGCAGGCCAGGGAAAACGATGTTCCGGTTCACGAGGATGAAAAACTGGCCGGTACTTTATCAAAGCTCGATATAGGCGAGTATATCCCTCCGGAACTGTATGAGGTTGTTGCGGAGATACTCGTATTTGTCGACAATATGGAAAAGATCCAGAGCAAGCTTAGAAGATGATGAACAAAAGAACGGTCGGCAAGAACAAGGAAGAAGAGACTGCCGCTTTTCTTGCGGGATATGGATTGCATGTGATAGAAAAGAACTACAGGGACAGGTTCGGAGAGATCGATCTTATCGCAAGAGATGGGAACACTTTGGTGTTCATAGAGGTCAAGTACAGAAAAAACGCTTCCTCGGGACATCCCGAAGAAGCGGTCGGCATTTCCAAGCAGAGGACGATATCAAAAGTTGCGCAGCATTATATGCTGTATAAGAAGTATCCCTTATCAACTTCAGTAAGGTTTGATGTTGTGGCGATCGAAGGCGAGGATATCAGATGGCATAAGAACGCTTTCCCCTTTATGGGTTAGGCGTTGTCATCGGCAAGAAACTCAACTTCGAGCCTTTTGTTATAGCGTCTTAATACTTCCTGTATCTTCTCTGTATTTGTATGAACCTTTGACATTGCGATGTCGTGGTTCATATAGTCAACAACATTCGCCAGAAACTCGCTCATGTCAGCCTCGATAAAGTAAGGCCTTGAATTGATCACAGGATCGTGGTAGGCCAGGTTCGTGCATATTATCTTGTCGAACACACACTCATCATAAGCAGTGTCAAACATCGAGATACCCTCGGTAAACAGCCCGAAAGTACAGCATATATACACGCGTTTTGCATTCATTGCCTTGAGCTGCTTGGCTGTATCTATCATGCTGCCTCCGGAACTTATCATATCATCGATGATTATGACGTCTTTTCCGTCTATCTCATCACCGAGGAATTCATGGGCAACTATCGGGTTCTTGCCGTTTATCACCTTTGTGTAATCACGCCGTTTGTAGAACATACCCGTGTTGACGCCGAGCACTCCGGCAAAATATACGGCACGGTCAAGGGCACCCTCATCCGGGCTTATCACGACAAGATGATCCTTGTCTATGATAAGGTCACGCTCATAATGGATCAGTGATGATATGAATTCATACGGGGGAGTGAAGTTGTCGAATCCGCAAAGCGGAGTGGAGTTCTGGACTTTCGGGTCATGCGCGTCAAAAGTGATTATGTCGCTGACACCCATATCTGCCAGTTCCGCAAGAGCCATTGCACAGTCGAGTGACTCACGCATGGATCTCTTATGCTGTCTGCTTTCGTACAGAAAAGGCATTACAACTGTGATACGGTGTGCTTTCCCTCCTATTGACGCGATCGCTCTCTTTATATCCATGTAAATGTCATCGGGAGACATATAGTGGACAAAACCGTTTACTTTAAAAGAATTGCTGTGATTGCAAACATCGGCAAGAATATATATATCTTTGCCCCTTGATGTATCATTAAGGACGCTCCTTCCTTCACCGGTCCCGAATCGCGGCCATTCACAGTCTATTATATATGAGTCTTTCTCGTATCCGAAAAATGCGGCAGTGTCGCGATGCTTTAGGTTCTGATTTTTGCGGTACATCGCAAGCTTTGCATCTACTTTTGCCCCGAGATCCTTACAGCTTTCGTGGACTATGAGTCCCAGAGGACCGACAGGTATCGTATCTTCAATGTTAATGTGTTCAGCCATTATCATTTCCCGCTTTCTGTGTTTGTTGCGTCAATAGTTTATCAACATATGACAACTTTTTCTACTGTTAATTTTATCAGATTATTATATAATATCTATCGAAGTTACGAAAAGAAAGAAGGAAACAGTTATGAAAACAGTCAGAACCAGGTTTGCCCCGAGCCCCACCGGAAGGATGCATGTGGGCAATCTGCGCACGGCACTATATGCTTATCTTATTGCAAAACATGAGAACGGACAGTTCCTCCTGCGTATAGAGGACACAGACCAGGAAAGATATGTGGACGGAGCGGTTGACATAATATATAGAACTCTTGCAAAGACCGGACTCATACATGACGAGGGACCCGACCGTGACGGCGGCTGTGGGCCCTATGTGCAGAGCGAGCGTCAGGCATCCGGTATTTATTTAAAATACGCAAAGCAGCTTGTTGACGAAGGCAAGGCATACTATTGTTTCTGCACCAAGGAAAGGCTCGAGAGCCTGCACCGGACTGTGGGAGACAAGGAGATCAACGTATATGACAAGCACTGCCTGTCCCTGTCCAGGGAAGAGGTGGAGGAAAATCTTGCAAAAGGGATGCCGTATGTCATCCGTCAGAACAATCCCAATACCGGAGTTACGACATTTCATGATGAGATATATGGTGATATCACGGTAGATAATGCCGAACTTGATGATATGATACTTATCAAGTCGGACGGATATCCCACGTATAATTTTGCAAATGTCATAGATGACCATCTGATGGGGATCACACATGTTGTAAGAGGTAACGAGTATCTTTCCTCAACTCCTAAATACAACAGGCTCTACGAAGCCTTCGGCTGGGAGATCCCTGTATACGTTCATTGTCCGCTGATCACCGATGAGGAGCACAAGAAGCTTTCCAAGAGGAGCGGTCATTCCTCCTATGAGGATCTGATCGAAGCCGGATTTGTATCGGAAGCGGTAGTCAACTTTGTGGCACTTCTCGGATGGTCGCCGGAAGACAATGTTGAGATCATGTCTCTTGATGAGCTTGTCAGGAAATTTGATTATACCAAGATGAGTAAATCACCTGCGGTCTTTGATTATACAAAGCTTAAATGGATGAACGGCGAGTATCTCAAAGCAATGGATTTTGATGCATTTTATGAATGTGCGCTTCCCTTTATCAAAGAAGTTATAACAAAGGATTATGATCTTAAGAAGATCGCTGCCATGGTCAAGACCAGGATCGAGATATTCCCCGATATCAGGGACCATATTGATTTCTTTGAGGCGGTGCCCGATTATGACATCTCCATGTATACCCACAAGAAGATGAAAACGGATGCGGCTTCATCTTTAAAGCTTCTTGAGGAGGTGCTTCCGCTTCTTAAGGATTGCAACGATTATTCGAATGACAACCTCTTTGCCCTTCTTTCGGGATTTGCCGCGCAGCATGAATACAAGACCGGCTTTGTGATGTGGCCGATCAGGACGGCACTGTCCGGTAAGCAGATGACACCCGGAGGTGCAACGGAGCTTATGGAGGTCCTGAAAAAGGAAGAGAGCATACAAAGGATCGAAGAAGCGATCGAGAAGCTTAAAAACTCATAGATAATTCACATCGGAGGATCACATGAATCTGAATAAGGAACAGTATCGGGCTGCTGTGCATATAAACGGCCCGATGCTTGTTCTGGCTGGACCCGGCAGCGGCAAGACACATCTTCTTGTCGAAAGGATCCGGATGATGATCGAGGATGCCCACATCAGGCCAGAAAGCATACTCGTCATCACCTTCTCCAGGAATGCCGCCCGCCAGATGCAGGCAAGATTTTGTAAACGTGTCGAAGAAAAAGTCTATCCCGTTACATTCGGAACATTTCATGCAGTGTTCTATTACATATTGCAGGAATACGATCCAAACACAAACAGACTGAGGAATTCATGAAAGTCTATGAAACATATGACTCGATCTTAACGAAAGAGCATCTGATCGATTTTGACGACATGATAATCCGCTGCCGGGATATTTTCTACAGGCACGAGGGCTTTCTTCGAAAATGGCAGAGGAGGTTTAGGTATTATCTGGTTGATGAGTTCCAGGATATCAACCGGCCCCAATACGATGTTCTAAGGCTTCTTGCGGGAGATGAGATGAACGTGTTTGCGGTGGGGGGAGAATAGCACAATAAAAAAACATGTCAACTTTTATTACTTTTGAATAAAAATGTGATGCAAGTTCTTTCCTAAAACTTCGAAAAGTATGCTAAAATAGCGTAAAAGGACGGAATACAATATGGTCAAAAAGATCAGGGCGATGCTTCGCGATCCGAACCTGGATCTGAAAAGTAAATCATTTATCCTGTTATCTTCAATCGCTCTGGTTGGACTGTTTCTTGCCATGGTCAGCGGTATACTGCTCGGTCAGTCATTCATGGCCAATCTGTCCGTCTTCGTGGAGTTCCTGCTGTTCTCGATCCTGTATTATCTTGCGATATTCCATAACATGATCAGGCAGGTAATGGTCATCATTTCCGCGTTTCTGGTATTTGTTTTCCTGCCTTCCGCCTTTTTTACGAGCGGGGGAGCTGCGGGAGGAACACCTATCTGGTTTGCTTTCAGTATATTTTATATAGTCCTGACTCTGTCGGGAAGGTTGCAGAAGATATTCCTTGTGATGATTTTTTCCGTTGTAGCTGTCTGCTGGGGGATCGGATATCTGTATCCCGAAACCGTGACCGAGTTCACACGCAAGGAAGCTTATTACGATTCGTTCTTCACGCTTCTGATCGTCTGTATAGTTATGACGATGCTAATAAACTATCAGGCCAGACTGTTTCGTGATGAGAATGAACGCGTCAGCAGCCAGAAGAAGGAGATCGAGGAACTCAACCGGTCACAGAAACGTTTTTTCTCGAGCATGAGTCATGAGATACGTACTCCTATCAATTCGATCCTGGGGCTCAATGAGGTCATACTTCGTCAGGATGATGCCACGGAAGAGATCAAAAATGATGCGAGCATCATTCAGGGCGCCGGCAAGATCCTTCTGTCACTCGTAAATGATATCCTTGACATATCCAAGATCGAAGCGGGGAAAATGGACATAGTGCCCGTAAACTACAGGGTTTATGACATGATCTCGGAGATCGTCAGGATGATATGGCAGATGGCGAACGAGAAAGGGCTGAAGCTGGAGACGGTAATAGATCCCGCGATCCCGTCCGCTCTTTACGGAGACGAGATAAGGATACGTCAGATAGTCATCAATCTTCTGAGCAATTCGATCAAATACACGGAGTCAGGCGAGGTAAAACTTTCCTGGGAGACGCAAAGGGAAGGTGATGATACAGTAACTCTCATCATAAAGGTGGCGGATACCGGCATGGGTATCAAACCTGACGTATTGCCGACATTATTTGACGCTTTTCAGCGAGAAGATCTCGAGAAAAACCGCAGGATCGAGGGAACGGGACTGGGGCTTTCGATAGTAAAACAGCTTGTTGAACTCATGGACGGCGAGATAAGTGTTGACAGCGTATACGGGGAAGGGTCGACATTTACCGTGCGCCTTCCGCAGAAAATAAGCGATCCGAAGGAGATCGGAAATGTCAGCATAACCGGGCATACGGGCTACAGGAACACATATAAATGCATGTTCACGGCACCCGATGCTAACATACTGATAGTTGATGACGTCAAGATGAACCTGACGGTCGAGAGTAAGCTCCTTCAAAACACAAAGGTGCATATTGATACCGCAACAAGCGGAGCGCAGGCGCTTGAGATGACAAAACAGAACAGGTATGACGTTATACTGATGGATCATCTGATGCCGGAAATGGACGGTATCGAATGCCTGTCCCATATTCGCGAACAGGACGACGGAAAGTGCCGCGACGTCCCGGTCATCGTACTTACCGCAAATGCCGCGATCGAAGATATGCAGATGTACAAAGAGGCCGGGTTTGACGGATTCCTTGTAAAACCCGTATCGGGATCGCGACTTGAAGAAGGACTGATAAAACATATACCGCCCGAAAAAATAAAAAAACTCGGAGGATAAAATGAAACTGAATAGGGAACAGTACGTGGCCGCACATCACATGGACGGTCCGATGCTTGTTCTGGCGGGACCTGGAAGCGGCAAGACACATCTTCTTGTTGAACGGATCCGTATGATGATCGAGGAATCCCACATCTTACCCGAAAACATCCTCGTCATCACATTTTCCCAAAAAGCAGCCCGCCAGATGCAGGCAAGATTTCTACGAAGCGTCGAAGGACGATCTTATCCCGTAACATTCGGGACATTTCATGCAGTGTTCTATCACATATTGCAGGAATTCGATCCAAAGATCAACAGACTCATAACACAGGAAGAGCAAAGGACTTTTCTCAGAAAAGCCGTAAGATCATCTGCTCCGGCAAATGATCTGTATTACAGCGATGATGATGAAGATACGGTCCTCGGCCTTATATCGTCATATAAGAATTTCGGTGAAGAAGAATTCTTAAAGCGGGGCCCGGGAAAAGATATGACGATCCGGGAACTCGACGATCTGCACAAGGTATATGAAAACTATAACCGTATCGTAAGAGATGAACATCTCATTGATTTTGACGATATGATCCTTTTGTGCAGGGAAGTCTTGTACCGTCATGAGTATTTCCTTCGGAGGTGGCAGGAAAGGTTTTGCTATTTTCTCGTCGATGAATTCCAGGATATCAATGAGGGTCAGTATGACGTGCTCCGTCTCCTTGCCGGCGATCGTATGAATGTATTTGCGGTAGGGGATGATGACCAGTCCATATACGGTTTTCGCGGAGCACGTCCGGAGCTTATGAAAAAGTTCCTTCATCAATATATTGGATGCAAACAGGTGACTCTCACTATGAACTACAGGTGCTGCGCGAACGTGATAGGAGCGGCAGATACAGTGATACGGCACAATACTGACAGGATAGACCGGCCCATGCAGCATCCTGCCGCCTCAGACAGCAAAGGTATCGTTAAGATCATAAATACCGAATCGACCGATGTCCAGGCTGCCTTTGTGTGCGATATGATAGAAAGACTTCGAAAAGAGGAAGGATACAGGCTGAAGGATATCGCGGTATTATACCGGAGTGATCATTGCGCAAAACTGTTCGTAAAAATGGCAGAAAAACGCGGGATAGCGATCAGAAGGAATAAAGAAAATACAGAGAAAAAAGCACCGGACATGCTAAACGTTATGACGGCACATGCGTCAAAAGGTCTGGAATTCGCCTGTGTTTTCATAATAGGACTCCAGGAGGGCCTGTTCCCTCACCACAAAAACCTGTCAGGCATCGGAGCCGAAGAGGAAAGAAGGCTGATGTACGTCGCCATGACCAGGGCCAGACAGCGTCTGTACATGATAACGGTAAGTACCGGACATGGAAAACGTCCGTCGCGGTTTGCGGCGGACGCTTCGGAAGATCTCCGGTATATCTCCGACCGTCTGTGGGTCAGAAGAGTATGAATCAATCTTTCAAAAGCTCGAATTCCTCGTCATCGAGATACTCGTCAAAGGCGTCTGCAACCGCCTCATATTCGTCATCGTCCTCGATATAGAACAGTTCCGGCTCGACGTTGGGGTCGTTTTCATCCTCTTTATATCCGTAGAACCATACTTCCCCTTCAGCCGACTGCCCGTCATCATCCAGTGGCAAAAGCACAATATAGTCTTTATCGTTAACGGTCAGTATCGTTACGATCGCACAGTTGACCTTGCTGCCGTCATCAAGTTCAAGTTCGACGGTCATGTTTATGTCGTCGTTTTCGTTTATTCTTTCCATAAAATGCTCCTTTTTACGCACCCTTTAAAGATTCGGCTGATTATAACATAAAATCATGAAAGCAACAACGATTATGTTGCTTTTTGTTGAAAATACAACATTTTTTCAGTATAATAAGCTGATATGAAAAGCAGGACGGCATATGACAGGTAACGTTATCAACCAACAAAATCATAAGATGGGGAGCGGGTTTCCCTTAGGTGCCCTGCCGGTCAGAAACGGAGTGATGTTCACAACATCGATACCTTTCAGAAAAACGCTTGAACTGTTCATCTATAACGACAGGCGCGATGTCATAGACCGGATCGACATGAGGTCGTATGAGACTTCCTGCGGTGTATATTCGTGCATCGTGGAGACCGCCTGGGAGGACGGATACGGGTATTGTTATGAAGCGGACGGAGTAAAGGTCTTCGATCCCTACATAATGAATACGAATGATACCAGGGATTTCCCGTCAGGTTCCGGTCCTGTCATATCAGCTGTATACAAGAATGATTTTGACTGGGAAGATGACAGGCTTCCTCATCATCCGTATAACGATATCATTTCCTATCAGCTTCATGTCCGCGGGTTTACGGCCCATTCCTCATCCAAGGTCAGGAATAAAGGCAGGTTTTCGGGTATTGTCGAAAAGATCCCATATCTTAAGGATCTTGGGATCAACCAGATAGTCCTTATGCCGTCTTATGAGTTTGATGAGGTCATTAGACAATCAAAACCTGTTTCGATGGACACCATCGACTACAAGACTGATCCCAACAGGCCCAATACATCGAGGGTCAATTTCTGGGGGTTTGCTAACGGATGTTATTTTATGCCCAAGGCCGCATTTTCAGCAGGCGATCCCGTTAATGAATTCAAGAATATGGTGAAGATGCTTCACAAGGCGGGTATCGAAGTGATCATGAGATTCTACTTCCCCGATGCGGTCAATCCCTCCATGATCCCGCATATCCTCGGCTTCTGGGCCAGGGAATACCATGTTGACGGATTTTTCCTGATGGGCGTGAATATCCCCATGGATATGATAGCAGCTGATATTTATCTTCGCGACATGAAGATATACGGCGTGTTCTTCGACAAAGAATCGATCACGCGCAGAAAATACGTCTGCAACAGGAACATGGCATATGTGAACCCGGACTTCATGAACACATGCAGGAAGTTCTTAAAGAGTGACGAGAACATGCTTTCCGACTTTTTATACAGGCAGCGCCTGAACCCGGCGGATGTGCATGTCATTAATTACATAAGCGACTATAACGCTTTTACCTTAAATGACCTTGTCTCATATGATTACAAGCATAATGAGGATAACAATGAGGATAACAATGACGGCGAGAACTTCAATTACAGCTGGAACTGCGGCGTTGAAGGGCCGACACGCAAAAAGTCGATAATGCTCCTTCGCACCAGGCAGATAAGAAATGCACTTGTTTTTCTGCTCCTGGCGCAGGGAACCCCCATGCTAAATGCCGGAGATGAGTTCTTAAACACACAGAACGGAAATAACAATCCGTACTGCCAGGACAATGAGACAGGCTGGGTCGTATGGAAGGACAATGTCCAGAGCCGTACGGTATTTGAATTTACAAAGATGCTGATAAAGCTCCGTATGTCCCATCCCGTACTTCATCCCGAAAGAGAGTTCCGCCTGATGGATTATGCCGCATGCGGATTCCCGGATCTGTCCTATCATGGCGATATGGCGTGGAATGCGCGGTTTGATAACCACCTTCGTCATGTCGGCATAATGATATGCGGAAAATACGCAAGGCTTTCCCATACCAGAGAGGATGATTCGTTCTACATCGCATATAACATGCACTGGGAAGATCACACATTTGCCCTTCCGAAACTGGAAAAAGGTTATTCCTGGGAAGTTTTGTTCTACACGTGTGATGACCATTCAGCCGGCATTATCCGGTCATCCCTTTCAAAAGGGGCCGACAGCGTAACGGTACCGGACCGTACCGTTGTCGTTCTTACGTCAGTAAGGGATACGGGTGACAATATAAAAGAAACCAAGGAAAAGAGGAGAGTGTAAATGTTACAAGACAAAAAGGTCCTGTTTTCGGGAATGCAGGCAACAGGTAACCTTACGATCGGAAATTATCTCGGAGCGCTTCAGAACTGGGTGAAACTGTCCGATGAATACGAATGCTTTTATTCGGTTGTGGATCTTCATTCCATAACGGTCAGGCAGGACCCGGCAGAGCTTAGGAAGCGTGCGAGAAAGCTTCTGACACTGTATATCGCTGCGGGACTCGATCCCGATAAGAACTGCATCTACTATCAGTCCCACGTATCGGCACATGCGGAACTTGCATGGATACTGAACTGCTTTACATACATGGGCGAACTGAACCGTATGACACAGTTCAAGGATAAGTCATCCAAACATGCCGACAACATCAATGCCGGATTGTTCACGTATCCGGTGCTCATGGCTGCCGACATTCTGTTATATCAGGCCGACGTGGTACCGGTCGGTATCGACCAGATGCAGCATCTGGAGCTTACAAGAGATATCGCACAGCGCTTCAATTCCGTATACGGTGATGTCTTTACCGTTCCGGAACCGTTCATAGGGAAGGTCGGTGCCAAGATAATGAGCCTTCAGGATCCTGCCAAAAAGATGAGCAAGTCCGACGAAAATCCCAATGCAAGCGTTTATCTTATGGATGATCCGGACACCATCATGCGCAAGTTTAAGCGGGCCGTCACCGATTCCGAAGGAGTTGTCAGGTATGATGAGGAAAAACAGCCCGGAATATGTAACCTTATCGATATTTACTGTGCATGCACCGGAAAAACAAAGGAAGAGACCGAGAGGGAGTTTTCCGGAAAAGGATACGGTGATTTCAAGACTGCGGTAGGAACTGCCGTTGTCGACAGGCTGTCTCCCCTTCAGGCCAAAATGGCTGATCTTGAGAAGAATAAGGATTATATCGATCAGATCATAAAGCAGAATGCCGAGAAGGCATCATATGTTGCAACAAAGACACTCAGAAAGGTTCAGAAGAAGGTCGGTTTTCCGGAAAGAGTGAGGTGACCGTCCCGAAAATGAACACCGGTATTACAGGAGGACACTGCGATGAATAAGTTATGGATGAGATTATGGGCAGTCATGCTCGCTCTGTGTCTTGCCGTTACGAGCGTATCAACGGTCGAGATACTCAAGGTCTATGCTTCCGAAGAGGATGATTTTGCATCTTCCGAAGATGATAGCGATCAGTCGGATTACGACAGAAATGATGATAAA
>JAFXQX010000015.1 GCA_017526745.1 Lachnospiraceae bacterium
AGACAATACCTCCGTCCCCCTGTCTCACTCTCCGTCCCCCCTGTCTCACTTCCGTCCCCCTGTCTCAGTTTCAAATGTACACTTACACTCGCCTGAAATGTCAAGATACGAGCGTACATATCTTGACATAACCCAAAAACATAACTTGACAAACGCATATGCAGGTGCAACAATGGTTATCGTAGAATATACAATATATTGTGGGTAAGGAGTAATTTCGGAAGGAAAGAGCGCATGAAGAACTATATTGATGTTCATGAAGCATCTGCCAAATGGGACATGACGGAACGGCGCATCACGATGCTGTGCCGTGACGGCAAGATCAAAGGAGCGAAAAAGCAGGGAAAGCTCTGGTACATCCCGGAGGGGGCCGCAAA
Organism: Lachnospiraceae bacterium; assembly: GCA_017526745.1. GTDB lineage: Bacteria > Bacillota > Clostridia > Lachnospirales > Lachnospiraceae > UBA2868. The sequence continues at coordinate 378 of JAFXQX010000015.1, forward strand.
GCCTTTTGACGGAAGAACAAAAGAAGCACACAAAAGCGCACAGAATAAAAGCAGGAAAGGAAGGACTGTTATGGGCAAGTATTTTGGAACTGACGGATTCCGCGGCAAGGCGGGAGAAGTGCTCACTGCAGAGCATGCATTTCTGATCGGACGATTTCTCGGATATTATTACGGCAAGGAACGTCCGGCCAAGATCGTTATAGGAAAGGACACGAGACGTTCTTCATATATGTATGAGAACGCACTGTCGGCAGGTATCACATCCTCCGGCGGAGATTCATATCTTCTGCACGTTACGACGACCCCGTGCGTTTCCTATATAACAAGGACCGAAGGATTTGACTGCGGCATCATGATCTCGGCCAGCCACAACCCCTTCTACGACAACGGCATCAAGCTTATGAACGGTGACGGCGAGAAGATGGAAGATGAGGTCCAGGATCTTGTAGAGCAGTTCATAGACGGAAACATCACTGATGTTAAGTGGGCGACCGAAGACAGGATAGGGCGCACGATCGATTTCTATTCCGGACGTAACCGCTACATCGGCTATCTTACAAATATCGCCCCCGTATCATTCGAGAAATGCAAGGTCGCACTCGACTGTGCGAACGGAAGCGCATGGATGATCGGCCGTGCCGTGTTTGATGCTCTCGGCGCCAAGGTCAACGTGATGAACGATGCACCCGACGGCGTCAACATCAACTTAAATGCCGGATCCACTCATATTGAGGGACTGCAGAAATATGTCCGCGAGAACAAGGTCGATGTCGGGTTCGCATTCGACGGTGATGCCGATAGATGTCTTGCGGTCGATGAGTACGGCGATGTTGTAAACGGCGACATGATCATGTACATCTGCGCCAAGTATTTCAAGAGCAAGGGGATGCTCCCGAGCAATACGGTCGTAACCACGGTAATGTCCAACTTCGGCCTGTACAAGGCATTTGACAATATCGGCATCGACTATGAGAAGACAAAGGTCGGCGACAGATACGTTTATGAGAACATGAAAGAGAATGACCATATGATCGGCGGCGAGCAGAGCGGCCATGTCATCTTCAGAAAATATGCCCACACCGGCGACGGACTCGTGACCGCGATCATGCTCATGACCGTGCTCGTTGAGACACATCTTCCTCTTTCGGTACTCGCATCCGAAGTCAAGATGTATCCTCAGGTGTTAAAGAACGTTGAGGTCGATGACAAGGAAAAGACGCTTGCGGATCCCGCAGTCAAGAAAGCTGTTGATTCCACGACAGAGTCGCTCGGAAATGATGGAAGAGTTCTTCTTCGCGCATCGGGAACCGAGCCTGTACTCCGTGTCATGTCGGAAGCCCTCACATACAAGGAATGCGAAAGATGTGTTGACGAGATCATCGATGCGATGAAGGCCTCGGGACATCTCGTTAAGGTAAGGTAAGCTAGGCGGATTATGCCGTCAATGGTTTTATAACGAAACCGGAAAGGGAGAAAATCATGGACTGTAAAGTTAGTGATCTGTATGACCTGTCACATTCGCTGGCAGGGGACTATCTCAAGGGATTTACGTATCCCTGGGAAGCACTCGAAGGCATCAAGGAACTGATCCTTAAGATCGGCGCAACACTTCCCGCGGATGAGTACGATCATCCCGAGGAGGATGTTTGGATCGCAAAGGATGCAAAGAGATATCCGAACAACTACATCGGCGGACCGTGCATCATCGGACACGGCACCGAGATAAGGCCCGGAGCCTTCGTAAGAGGTTCGGCGCTTGTCGGTGACAATTGCGTTGTCGGAAACTCCACGGAGCTTAAGAACGTGATACTCTTTGATAACGTTCAGGTTCCCCACTATAACTATGTCGGCGATTCGATACTCGGATACAAGGCGCATATGGGAGCGGGTTCTATCACGAGTAACGTCAAGTCCGACAAGAAGCTCGTCGTTATCAAATCGGAAGACGAGAAGATCGAGACCGGACGCAAGAAGGTCGGCGCGATGCTGGGCGACAGGGTAGAGGTCGGATGCAACAGCGTCCTGAATCCCGGAACGGTAATAGGCCGTGACAGCAATGTCTATCCGGTATCATGCGTACGCGGAGTTGTTCCCGCAAACTCGATCTACAAGGAAGCCAAGAAGATCGTGATCAAACAGAACTGATCGTAAGAGTAACGGTCAGGATATAAGAGAGTAACATTCGGAAAAGAAAGAGTAACAAGAGTAACGTTCAAATATGGGAGGAAGCAACATGAAGGTGATAGTAGCAAAAGATTATGAAGACGGTGCAAAGAAGGCAGCTGATTTTATCGATAAGCTGGTCCGCGAAAATCCTACATGCACACTGGGACTGGCAACCGGTTCCAGTCCTGTCGGCATGTACAAAGAGCTTGCAAGAAGATGTAAGGAAGAGGGCCTTGATTTTTCAAAGGTTCATTCGGTAAACCTTGACGAGTATGTCGGCCTTGAGCCTACACATCCCCAGAGCTACAGATATTTTATGGATGACAATCTGTTCAACCATATCAATATCGACAAGGCAAACACTTATGTTGCAAAGGGAGTAGGCGATGTTGAGGCAAACCTCAAGGAGTTCAATGACATCCTTGATAAGACTGATATCGATCTGCAGGTTCTCGGAGTAGGTCCCGACGGACATCTCGGATTCAACGAGCCCGGCGCAACACTCTACGAGAAGGCTCACAAGGAGACTCTCGAGGATTCGACTATCGATGCCAACACGAGATTTTTCGCAAACCGCGACGAGGTTCCCCGTTATGCCGTAACGATGGGAATGGGTTCTATCATGAAGGCCAAGACACTTCTTATGATCATCAATGGGAACAAGCAGGAAGCTGCAAGAAAGCTCCTTCTCGAAGACAAGATCGATCCGATGTGTCCCGCAACATTCATGAGACTTCATCGCGATGCGATCGTCGTGATCGAAAAATCACTTGCCGACGAGATCGGCTACAAAGAGTCCTGACCACCGTCACAAGGATGTATCAGAGGAGAAAATCATGTGCGGAATAGTTGGTTACGTAGGAGATGCGCAGGCAGCTCCGGTGCTGCTTGGCGGCCTTGCAAAACTTGAATACAGAGGATATGACTCTGCCGGACTGGCGGTAAGGGACGGTGATAATCCGGCCGTTGTCGTCAAGACGACCGGCAAGCTCAATAACCTTGTTGAAAAGACCGATGAGGGAAGAGCACTTCCCGGAACGTGCGGCATAGGCCACACAAGATGGGCCACACACGGTGCACCGAGCCAGACCAATGCGCATCCGCATGTTTCGGGCAACTGCACCAACTCCGGATCCGGAGTGGTCGAGTCCGAAGTCGTCGGCGTTCACAACGGGATCGTAGAGAATTACCAGGAACTCAAGGCCAAGATGGAACGTCACGACTACCGTTTCTATTCCGAAACAGACACCGAAGTTCTGATCAAACTCGTTGATTATTACTACAAGAAATACAAGATGGGTCCCATCGATGCGCTTGCCAAGACGATCGTCAGAGTGCGCGGTTCCTATGCGCTCGCAGTCATGTTCTCCGACCATCCGGGTAAGATATTTGTTGCGAGAAAAGAATCCCCTATGATCATCGGAGTGAACAAAAACGAATCGTTTATCGCATCGGACGTTCCGGCGATATTGTCGCATACGAGGAGCGTTTACTATATCGGAAACCTTGAGATGGCCGAGATCTCGGCAGGCGATGTGACCTTCTACAACCTTGATGGTGACGTGATCGAAAAAGAGATCACCGAGGTCGAGTGGGATGCCGAGGCTGCCGAAAAGGGCGGATATGAACACTTCATGATCAAGGAGATCCACGAGCAGCCCAAAGTTGTCCTTGATACGCTTCACAAATACATTAAGGAGACAGATGAGAAGAAGTTCATCGATCTGTCCGAATCGGAACTGACCGATGAGATGATAAAGGATTTTTCGTCCGTATACATCGTTGCCTGCGGAAGCGCATGGCACGTCGGCATGGAGGCCCAGTACGTGCTCGAGGAGATGAGCGACATCCCGGTAAGGGTGGAGCTGGCATCGGAATTCCGCTACCGCAAAAATCGTCTGATCAAGGATTCGCTCGTCATCATAATATCCCAGTCGGGCGAGACAGCCGACTCTCTTGCGGCACTTCGGATGGCCAAGGAAAAAGGCGTTAAAACGCTGGCCATCGTAAATGTGCTCGACTCTTCCATAGCGCGCGAGGCCGACCACTGCCTGTATACGCTCGCGGGTCCCGAGATATCTGTTGCAACAACGAAGGCATACAGCTGCCAGCTTGTCGTGATGTTCATGATCGCGCTGAAGTTTGCAAAGACACGCGGATGCCTTGAAGATTACGATGAGTATATCACGGAGCTTCTGTCGATACCCGACAAGATGACAAAGGTGCTCGATGACAAGGAGAGGATCCAGTGGTTCGCATCCAAGTATTCGAACGCAAGGGACATCTTCTTCATCGGACGAGGCATAGATTATGCCGTATGTCTTGAAGGGTCGCTCAAAATGAAAGAGATCAGCTACATTCATTCGGAAGCATATGCTGCCGGGGAGATGAAGCACGGCACGATATCGCTCATCGAAGACGGGACACTTGTCATCGGTGCGCTCACGCAGACAGACCTGTATGAGAAGACCCTGTCGAACATGATGGAGTGCAAGAGCCGCGGCGCATATCTGATGGGACTGACCTCATACGGAAAATATGATGTGGAGGATTCCGTGAACTTTGCCGTGTATGTTCCGAAGGTCGACGAGCACTTTATCGGAAGCCTGGCGATAATACCTCTGCAGCTGCTCGGATACTACCTCAGTGTCTCGAAGGGACTGGATGTGGACAAGCCCCGTAACCTTGCCAAATCCGTGACCGTGGAGTAAAATATGTCGTGATCGCAAAGCGGTCATGACGTGGCGACGCTGGCCCGACGAAGTCAGGGTCAGTGTTGTTTGTTGGCAAGAGAAAGAGTGGATAAATATGCAAGAATTCAAGCCGGTAAAAGAGGGAAAGGTCCGCAGCATCTACGACATCGGTGACAATCTCGTCATCGTTGCGACCGACAGGATCAGCTGCTTTGACGTTATACTCGATAATGTGATCACCGACAAGGGCAGGGTCCTGACCCAGATGTCAAGATTCTGGTTCGATTATACGAAGGACATCGTCCCCAATCATATGATCTCAACGGATGTGAACGATATGCCCGAGTTCTTCCGTACGAAGGAATTTGAAGGACGAAGCATGCTCGTAAAAAAGCTGTCGATGATCCCCGTCGAGTGTATCGTAAGAGGATACATCACAGGTACCGCATGGAAAGAATACAAAGAAAAAGGGACCGTCTGCAACACGAAGGTGGCAGAGGGTCTTGTTGAATCCGAAAAGTTTCCCGAAGCGATCTTCACACCCTCGACCAAGGCCGAGATAGGCGATCATGATGAGAACATTTCATATGAACGCTGCATAGAGTACCTTGAGGAAAGATACCCCGGCAGGGGCGCAGAGTATGCCGCAAAGATCCGCGACTGCTCGCTTGCCATATACAATAAGTGTGCCGACTATGCAAATGAGCGCGGCATAATAATCGCGGATACAAAGTTTGAGTTCGGACTCGATGATGAAGGAAACGTGGTCCTTGGTGACGAGGTCTTAACACCCGATTCATCAAGGTTCTGGGACAAGTCGCAGTACGAGCCCGGAAGAGGACAGTTTTCTTTTGACAAGCAGTTTGCAAGAGACTGGCTGACAGATCATCCGGGTCATTCATGGAAGCTTCCCGAAGACGTTACAAAGGGAACGATAGAAAAATATCTTACAGGATACAAAATGCTTACAGGGAGAGATCTATGAGCACCGATTCCTATATAAGCCCGCTTTCCGAGCGCTATTCATCAAAGGAGATGCAGCACATCTTTTCCCAGGACATGAAGTTTACGACCTGGAGAAGACTGTGGATTGCACTAGCCGAGACCGAAAAGGAACTCGGTCTTTCGTCAAACGGCAGACCTGTCATCACCGACGAGATGATCGAAGAGATGAAGGCGCATGTCGATGACATCAATTATGATGTCGCAAAAGAGCGCGAAAAGCAGGTAAGACACGATGTGATGAGCCATGTATATGCATACGGAGTGCAGTGCCCGAAGGCAGCGGGCATCATACACCTCGGTGCCACAAGCTGCTATGTGGGTGATAACACGGACATCATAATAATGCGCGAAGGCCTGCGTCTTGTTAAGAAAAAGCTTGTGAACGTCATCTGCATACTCGCTGATTTTGCGAAGAAGTACAAAGATGTCCCGACACTTGCGTTCACGCATTTCCAGCCCGCACAGCCGACTACTGTCGGAAAGAGGGCAACACTTTGGATCAATGAGTTCATGATCGATCTTGAGGATATCGACTATGTTACGGGAACGCTCAAGCTCCTCGGATGCAAGGGCACGACCGGAACACAGGCGTCATTCAAGGAACTGTTTGATAACGATAAGGAAAAGCTCGATAAGATAGACGGCATGATCGCTGCAAAGATGGGATTTGATTCCTGCTATCCGGTCAGCGGCCAGACATATTCGAGAAAGATCGATACAAGGGTGCTTAATGTCCTTGCCGGCATTGCGGCCAGCGCACATAAGATGTCAAATGACATAAGGCTTCTGCAGCACCTCAAGGAAGTGGAAGAGCCCTTCGAAAAAAATCAGATCGGATCGAGTGCGATGGCATACAAGCGCAATCCGATGAGATCGGAGAGGATAGCTTCGCTTTCGAGATACGTAATGATCGATGCGCTCAATCCCGCGATCACTTCCGCAACACAGTGGTTTGAAAGAACGCTTGACGATTCCGCGAACAAGAGGCTTTCGGTCGCCGAAGGATTTCTTGCGCTTGACGGCATACTCGATCTTTGCATCAATGTCACTAACGGACTCGTTGTAAACGAAAAGGTCATAGAGCGTCATATCCGGTCCGAACTTCCCTTCATGGTCACCGAGAACATCATGATGGATGCGGTAAAGGCCGGCGGCAACAGACAGCAGCTTCATGAATCCATCAGACAGCTGTCCATGGAGGCGGGCGCTCATGTCAAACGTGACGGAGCCGATAATGACCTTCTTGACCTGATAGCCGCATCGGATGATTTTAACCTTTCCCGCGAAGAACTTGAATCATACATGGTACCCGCCGATTATACGGGAAGAAGCGCTGAGCAGGTGGAGGATTATCTTGCCGGCCATGTCGCACCGGTTCTTGAGGAAAATAAAGAGCTTCTCGGCGTAGAAGCGGATATCAGAGTCTGAGGAACGTAATGGATAAAAAGAAAAGAACGCGTTTTCTTATCGTGATCGCCATAATACTTGCCGCACTTCTTGTGGGGGTATTTCTTACGGCTGATCCGCTAAAAGAAGAAGAGCCGATAAGGATCGTCATGAAGGATGCGGTGCTCCATGAAGAGGCGCAGGTAAACTTCCTCGGGATCCGCCCCGTCAACCCGGCAGTCATATCGGCGTATACGGTCACGGCGATCATATTCGTTTTCGCTCTGTTTACAAGGCTGTTTGTGATCCCGAAGTTTAAGCACAACCCGGGAAGGTTCCAGTTGCTTTGCGAGCAGGCGGTCGGACTGTTTGACGGCCTTGCCACATCCAACAGCCCGCACAGGCACAACTTTCTCGGAGCATATGTATTTACCGCGGGTACTTATATCTTCATCGGAACGATGTTTGAACTTCTCGGCGTGATGGCTCCCACAACCGCCGGAGGCCACATAGCGCTTCCCGCGCCTCTTGCCGATATAAACGGCGCGATCTCGATGGGCGTGTTCTCGTACTGCGTGATACTCTCCGGGGGGATAGCGGGCAATAAGGTAAAAGGCGTTCTTAATACCCTGAAGGATTTCTCACTTCCGATATCAATGAGCTTCCGTCTGTTCGGTGCGCTGCTTTCCGGTGCACTCGTCACGGAGCTCGTTTATTACTATATAACCACCAGTTTTGTGATCCCCGTGTTTGTTGCCGTTATGTTCACGATGCTCCATGCGCTCATCCAGGCGTATGTGCTGACGATGCTGACGGCTCTTTTCTATGGGGAAGTTTCCGAGACGCATACTGAGGCATCGTCGGAAGAACAGTGAGATAAAAAATACGACAGGAGAAAATATAATGACTAACGGAGGTAATGTTATGAATCGTATCATGGTCAGGATCGCAGCAGTTCTTGCGATCGTGCTGCTCGTAGGAGCATTTGCAAAACCCGTTACCGTTCATGCAAGTGATGATGAGCAGGTTGCGATCGCGGCAATGTCGGATGAGGCGTCATTCGTTCATGACAAGGCGTGGGCAGCGGGAATAGTCATCGCTGTGGTTGCGGCAGCGGGCGCGCTCTCGATGGGTCTTGTCATATGGAAGACAATTGAAGGCATAGCAAGGCAGCCTGAGGCGGAAGGCAAGATAAGGACGGCGATGATGCTCGGACTTGTGTTCGTCGAGACGGCCATCATCTATGCGCTGATCGTGGCGATCCTCATAGTATTTGTACTGTAGTATGAAGACAGGAGGGACCCCGTCTTGCGGGCCATTCTCCATAATAATAGTTGGGAGTAACAATATGCCGCTTAACATTGATTGGCAGCAGATACTGCTGCACATGTTCAATCTGGTCCTTTTGTTTGGCATTCTCTATGTCCTTTTGTACAAACCCGTTCATGACTTTATGGAAAAGCGTGAAAAGGAGTACGAAAAAAGGGACGCCGATACAAAGAATGCTCTTTCGGATGCCGAAAAACTGAAGGCCGAATATGAGGCAAAGATCGCCGAGGCCGAAAAAGAAAATGCCTTAGTAAGAGCCGAGATAAGTGCAAAAGCCGAGGCCGACAGGGAACGGATCATCAGCGATGCCCACGAAAGCGCCGCGAAGATCGTGGAAGATGCCGGCGAAAAGGCACGCATGGAGCACGACAGACTGATGGCGAGGGCACGCACGGAGATAGCCGAATATGCCTCAAAAGCAGCCGAGAAGATCGTCATGAAAGAAGGAAGCCTTACGGATGATTTTGACACTTTCTTTGAAAGCGTGAAGGACCAAAAGGATAATGGCAATGGATGAGAAAAAGACTGCTGCTTTGTACAGCAGCGAGCAGCCGGCCGCAAGCGATCTTAAAAGACTGGCCGATTTTCTTCTCGAAAAATATCACGAGCCGATATCGATAGGCTGGAAAAAGGATCCGGATGTTACATGCGGGTTCAGGCTTGTCGTGGGCTCTGACGTATATGACTGGAACAAACAGGGAAGGCTGCGCCAACTCCAGGATGCGCTCCTGTCTCTTGCCGGGGACGGCGGTGACATCATCCCGCTCATTAAGGATACCCTTACCAACTGGACCCCTACGGTCATGATCAACGAGATCGGTACCGTAACGACTGTCGGTGACGGTATAGCCACGGTTTCGGGACTTGATGACGTAACATACGGCGAGATACTCCTGTTTTCCGGCGGGGTGCGCGGGATGGCACTTGACCTTCGCCGGAATGAGACCGCATGCATACTGTTCGATCCCGAAGAGGAGGTCTGCGAGGGGAGCACCGTAAAGCGGACCGGAAGAGTCGCGGGAGTTCCCGTCGGCGACGCTTTTCTCGGAAGAGTGGTGGATCCGCTGGGCGTCCCGATAGACGGCCTTGACGAGATCATAGCGGACGGCTACAGGCCCGTTGAAAACGAGGCTCCGGCAGTCATAGACAGACAGCCGGTAAATGTTCCTCTTGAGACGGGCATACTTGCGATAGATTCGATGTTCCCGATCGGGCGCGGACAGCGTGAACTGATAATCGGTGACCGCCAGACGGGTAAGAGTACGATAATACTCGATACGATCATCAACCAGAAGGACAAGGACGTTATATGCATCTATGTGGCGATCGGACAGAAGACGAGCACGGTCGCAAGACTCGTTGATACCCTGAAAAAACACGGGGCCATGGACTACACGATAGTCGTCAATGCGTCGGCCGCAGAATCTGCGCCTCTCCAGTACATAGCTCCGTATGCGGGATGTGCGATGGGCGAGTACTTTATGGAAAAGGGCATGGATGTACTGATCGTATACGATGACCTTACGAAGCATGCGATCGCATACAGATCGATAAGCCTTCTTCTGGAAAGAGCTCCCGGGCGTGAAGCATATCCCGGTGACGTTTTCTACCTGCATTCAAGACTTCTCGAACGCTCTGCGAGACTGTCGGACGAAAAGGGCGGCGGATCGCTTACGGCGCTTCCGGTCATAGAGACTCAGGAAGAGGATGTTTCATCCTATATTCCCACAAACGTAATCTCAATAACTGACGGCCAGATATTCCTGGCCGGCGGACTCTTCAGACTCGGACAGCGGCCCGCCATCAACGTGGGACTGTCTGTATCGCGTGTCGGAGGAGATGCCCAGACAAAAGCTATGAAAAAGGCAGCGGGCACGCTCCGCCTGGATCTGGCACAGTACAGGGAAATGGAGACGTTCTCCCAGTTTTCGGGTGACATGGATGAGGCGACGAAAAAACTCATCAGATACGGTGAGGGCCTCATGAAGATATTAAAGCAAAAACCCGCAAGCCCCCGAAGCCTTGTCGAGCAGGTGTTCATGCTCATCATCGCGACAAGGGATAAGTTTGAGAATATCGATCCTTCGGATATCGATGCAAGGATCGCAAAACTTACGGCAGATACGATGAAAAGGTGCCCCGATATAGTATTAAAGATCGAGAACGAGGGTACTATATCGGACGAAGACATAGTCAGGATAAAGGACGCCGCGGTGGCTGCATATGGCTGATATCAGAGAGATCAGATCGCGAATGAAATCCGTCTCGGATACAGAGAAGATCACAAAGGCCATGTACATGATCTCCTCGAGCAAGATGAGAAAAGCAAGGGCCGAGCTCGAAAGAACACGCCCTCATTTCGATGCGCTCAATAATGAGATCAAAAGGATATTCAGATCCAAGAGAAAGATCAACAGCCCTTACATGTATCCCGCTGACGGCTCACACGATATACCCGGTGCCTACGCCTACATCGTGGTCACCTCGGACAAGGGCCTTGCCGGATTTTACAATCATGCGGTGATAAAAGAATTTGAGGACCAGCGTAACGATCATGAGAGCATGTATTTTATGGTAGGTGATTACGGGTGCAAATACTGCGATGCCCTCGGCATACCTTATGATGACAAGTTCAGGTTTTCGGCTGACAATCCGTCGATGAGGCAGACAAGGCAGATGGCCGAATATATCCTCTCTCTGTATGATGAAAAGGTTATATCGAAGATATTTCTGATATATACCGATATGGTGAACGGGATATCCCAGAAGGCCAAAACGGTCAGGCTGCTCCCTTTTCACCGCAAGGATTTTTCCGATGAAAAGGATATCCCCGATGTGAAGTTTGATTTTTATCCGTCCGTTGAGGTCGTGCTTGATAACATCGTAAGAAGCTATGTGGCGGAGTATTTCTACAGTGCCCTTATCGACAGTTTCTGCTGCGAGCAGAGCGCCAGGATGAACGCGATGGATGAGGCCGACAGAAATGCAAATGAGCTTATGACTGCGCTGAACCTTGAATACAATCACGCACGCCAGGGTAAGATAACAAGAGAGATCACGGAGATCGCAGCGGGCGCAAGAGCGCTGAAAAAGAAGAAAATGGCCGATCAGTTGTGATACAGGAAGGAGTCCTCTAATTGGAAGGCAGGATAGTTCAGATCTCGGGTCCGGTCGTTGATGTTTTGTTTCCGGACAACTTGCTTCCGAGGATAAGGGAAGCTCTCTATACCGAGAACAACGGTAAGAAAGTGTTCATGGAAGTTGAACAGCATATAGGAAAAGACACTGTCAGAACGATCATGATGGGACAGTCTGAAGGACTTAGCCGCGGCATGAAGGTTGTGGCAACCGGAGACCCGATAAAGGTCCCGGTCGGGCAGATCACGCTCGGAAGGATGTTCAACGTCCTCGGGGATCCGATAGACGGGGGCAAGGTCATATCCCCGGATGCCGACAGGTGGAGCATCCACAGAAAGCCTCCGGCATTTTCGGAGCAAAAGCCCGCCATCGAGATACTTGAGACCGGACTTAAGGTCATCGATCTTATAGAGCCTTATGCCAAGGGCGGTAAGATAGGGCTGTTCGGCGGTGCCGGAGTCGGCAAGACCGTTCTGATACAGGAGATGATACATAACGTTGCGATGGAGCACGGCGGATATTCGGTATTTGCCGGAGTTGGCGAGAGAAGCCGTGAAGGCAACGACCTGTGGAACGAGATGAGAGCGAGCGGCGTAATCGATAAAGCCGCGCTTGTGTTCGGGCAGATGAATGAAGCATCGGGCGTCAGGATGAGAGTGGCTCTTTCGGGACTGACTATGGCCGAGTACTTCAGGGACGAAGAAAAGAAGGACGTACTCCTTTTCGTTGACAATATCTTCAGATTTGTACAGGCGGGATCGGAAGTATCGACACTTCTCGGACGCCTTCCTTCGGCGGTCGGATACCAGCCGACGCTTGCAGAAGAGATGGGCGCGCTGCAGGAGAGGGTATCATCGACAAAGAACGGATCCATAACGAGCGTTCAGGCCGTATACGTTCCGGCCGATGACCTTACGGATCCTGCGCCCGCAACTACATTTGCCCATCTTGATGCGACGACCGTCCTGTCGCGTAAGATCGCTGAACAGGGTATTTATCCGGCGGTCGATCCTCTTGAGTCGACATCGGTCATCTTGGAGGAGAGCATAGTCGGCAAACAGCATTATGATACTGCCTGGGAGGTCAAGAACCTGCTCCAGAAGTACAATGAACTTAAGGATATAATCGCGATACTGGGAATGGAAGAGCTTTCCGAAGAGGATAAGCTTACCGTAAACCGCGCGAGAAAAGCCCAGAGATTCCTCTCACAGCCCATGAGTGTTGCCGAAAAGTTCACGGGTATCCCGGGAGCATACGTTACGATCCCCGAGACGATACGAGGCTTTACCGCGATACTCGGCGGAGATGCCGACAACATGCCAGAAGCGGCATTTTACAATGTCGGAACGCTTGATGATGCATATGCAAAGGCGAAGATGCTGTAATGAATGAATTCACCCTTCATATACTCGAAGCCGATGACGAGTATTTCAACGGAAAATGTGTTTCCCTCGTGATCCCGACAACCGAAGGCATGTACGGGATACAGGCCATGCATGAGAATTTCGTTGCGGCAATCGATATAGGTGTCGTAAAGTTCACGCTTCCGGACGGAACCAGGAAACATGCCGCCGTTTCAAACGGGATCGTCAAGGTGGAGAACAATGAGGTGCTCATCCTTGTCGAATCCGCAGAAGACCCCGAAGAGATCGATGAGGCAAGGGCGAGGAATGAAGAGGAGATGGCAAAGGATATCCTGGCCGGAAAGAGCGACAGGCTGAACATGCGCGCCGCCAAGGGAATGCTCGCTCGAGCAGCCAACCGCCTTAAGATCAAGAAAAGATACGGCAAGTATTTGTAACTTTATAATAAGAAATTCTTTTTTTTTGAGCCAAAAGTTAGCAATAATTGATAACTAAAAACCAACAATTAGAATGAAATGATGAAAGGTATGTGATATAATGCGTATAAAATCAGTTTCTTCCTTAACCGTTTTCGTACTTTCTGCCTTGATTCTCGCGGGTTGCGGTAAAAAGGAGAGTTGGGCCTATATCCATGATCCGAAGACTGAGATCCTGTCTCTTTCGGATAACGGGAAGGCAGAGTATAAGGGCAACAATTATTCGTATACAAGGGATGACACTTTTATAGTACTTAAGGACCGCGACGGTAACGAGACGAAGATGAGGTTCGTTCCGGACGGCGACAAGATGGTACTGTATGAGCGAAGCACATATACCTATGACGGCGAAGGAGAGCCTGACAGCATTCTCGGCGTATGGACCCAGGATAACGGGTGGCTGTACGAGTTCACTGACAAGGGAACATTTACCGAGGAGAACATCTTCTACGGACACTATGAGGTCAACGAGGATGAGCATACGATAAAGCTCATGTATGACGAGCCGATGGAGGACGCGGTCCTGTACTACAGCCTTGACGGCAACGAGCTTACGATCGATTATCCCTGGCCCATGGTAAGGACCGAGAAGTGATATCAGAACGGTCATTGGCGCCAAGGCGCTTTTGATAGGCATCAGCATGGTGCTGCTGCCAAAGATAATAAGGAGGTACATTTATTATGAAAATGAAACGCGTCGTTTCAACACTGCTTGCAGGCGCTATGGCATTCTCGCTCGTAGCCTGCGGCGGATCTGCAGCTCCCGCTGCTCCCGCAGCTGAGCCCGCAGCTGAAGCTCCCGCAGCAACAGAGGAAGCTCCCGCAGCTGAAACTGCTGAAGAAGCTCCCGCAGCTGAGGCTTCAGAAGGTGCGATCACACTTGATATGTGGTGTATCGCAACAGAGAGTGACTCAAACCGTCATTCTTATGAAGAGGCTATCAAGGAAATGCAGACCGAGTTCCCTGATGTAACTCTTAACTGGGAAGCATTCGAGAACCAGTCTTACAAGACAAAGATCAAAGCCGCTGTATCAGCTGATGAGATGCCTGACATCTTCTTCACATGGTCATGCGCATTCCTTGGCGACTTCGTTAACGCAGGTAAGGTTTACTGCCTTGACGATGCTTACCAGAACTACAAGGATGAGCTTCCCGAAGTTATGCTTGGTAACACAACATACGACGGCAAGCACTATGGTGTTCCGCTTACAATGAACATCGTTGGGCTTTTCGCTAACATGGATCTTCTTAAGGAAGCTGGTTACGATGAGATCCCCGGCACATATGATGAGTTCATCAAGTGCTGCGACGCTCTTAAGGCTAAGGGCATCATTCCTTTCGGTTGTGCCGGCAAGGAGACATGGTGCGTAACAGAGTACCTTGAGTCAGTTATCGAGAAGTCAGTCGGTGCAGATGCACTTAACGACATCTTCCTTGGCAAGGCTACATGGAATAATCCTGATGTAGGTGCTGCTGTTGATACATTCCAGGGTCTTGTTAACAACGGTTACTTCGATCCTTCAGGTATCGGCCTTACAAACGACGAAGTTAAGGCTAACTTCATGGCAGGCAAGTATGCATTCTACATGAACGGTACATGGAACTGTGCAGACTTCGCAAACAATGAGGAGTTCTTCCCGAAGGTTAAGGTTGGTGAGTTCCCTGTTATCAACGCTGACAAGGCTAAGCTCGGCCAGCTCATCGGTGGACCTTCAGATACTCTTGCAGTTGCAGCTTCTTCAGAGAATGCTGAAAGAGCAGCTACATACACATTCGAACTTGGTAAGAGGATCTGCCACTACGGATATCTTGACGGCTGCGGACTTCCCGCATGGACACCTTACGGTGACACAAGCGGAATCAACGCCCTTACACAGGCTGTTTCAGATATCTGCGCAAATGCTGATTCTTACGTTCTCTTCGGAGATACAGCTATGAGTGCTGATGACGCTAACACTTATCTTTCATACGTTGACCAGGTTTATGGTTGCCAGGTTGACGGAACAGCGTTCATCGAGGGTCTTGCAAAAGACATCAGATGATCACTTCGTTCTGATCTAGTTTGACAAGCCCCTCCCGAGCCTCCCTTTTGGGAGGTTCGGCGGGGCTGTTTTTTTAAAATCACACGATTCTCGTTTTCTGAAAGGTATTTACAATGGCTGACAATCACAGTGTTAAGAAAAAGTCGGATATTGCAAAGGGCGTTACGATCTTTTTTTTCCTTCTTCCCGCTTTATTACTGTTCATAAGCATATTGATAGCACCGATCATCGTGTCGGTGTACAGGAGTATGTATGACTGGAACGGTTTCTCGGAGGGAACGTTCATAGGTCTTGAGAACTACAGGGAACTGTTCACGAGCGGCTCCATCAAGTTCATGACAAGCCTGAAGAATGCGTTCATACTCGCCTTCTTCTCAGTATTCGTACAGCTCCCGTTTTCTCTCTTCCTGGCACTTCTGCTGGGCAGAAAAGTTAAAGGTGAAAAATCATTCCTGTCCATTTACTTCATGCCGGTCCTCATATCGACGGTCGTTATCGGTCAGTTATGGCTGAAGATATACAACCCCGATTACGGTATCCTCAACAGATTCCTTGATGCCGTAAACCTCGGGAATCTCAAACATGTCTGGGTAGGCGAAGTCGGCACGGCACTCGGGGCGATCATAGTCCCCACTATCTGGCAGTATATCGGTTATCACATGCTGCTGATGTATGCGGGCGTAAAGGGTGTGTCCACGGATCTTCGTGAAGCTGCGATGCTTGACGGTGCGACAAAATGGCAGGTTGACAGATATATAGTTATTCCGATAATCAAGCCTATAATCAGGGTCAGCGTTATCTTCGCGGTAACCGGTTCGCTCAAGACATATGACCTTGTACGTATCCTCACGGAAGGCGGTCCTTTCCAGTCCACGGAAGTTCCGAGTACGCTCCTTGAGAACATGCTGTTCTTGCGTAACAGATACGGTATGGGCAGCACGATATCCGTTATGCTGATCGCATTGTGCTTTGCATTTGCGCTTTTGATAACGGCAGCATTTAAGGATAAGGAGGCGTAGGACATGGCAGAGAAGAAAACACTCAGTGCATCCGGATACCAGTTTGAAGAGATCAAAAAGACCAATCCGGTTGTAAGGGTCATTACGTATATTTTCCTTATCATCTGGGCTCTCATAAATATCTTCCCGATCTATTTCATGTTCACTTTCTCACTCAAGTCGAACGATGAGATATTCGGTGAGAACGTTATCGGTCTTCCCAAAGAATGGTTATGGTCAAACTTCACATCCGCGATGAATACCGGTAACATGGGCCTGTACTTTGTAAACAGTCTGATCGTTACGATCGCTTCGATCGCGATATCGATATTTGCCGCTCTTATGGCAACATATGCGCTCACGCGAATCAAGTGGAGAGGATCGAAGCTTATGAATTCCTTCCTTATGCTCGGTCTTACGATCCCGATCCAGGCTTCGATCGTGCCTGTGTACGTAATCCTTTCCAAGGCGCACTGGCTCAATCATTATTCGACACTGATCGTTCCGTATTCGGCATTTACGCTTTCGATGTCGATACTGATCAGTACCGGATTCATGGTAGATATTCCTTACGACCTTGATGAGTCTGCAAGGATAGACGGCTGCGGGCTGTGGAAGACGTTTTTTGCGATAATACTTCCTCTTATGAAGCCGGCACTTTCAACGATAGGTATCTATGCATACCTTCAGTGCTGGAACGAGTTCATGTTCGCAAACGTTTTCATAAGCGACAGCGCACACAGAACCCTTCCCGTCGGTATCAAGGCATTATCAGGTGCTTATACGACGGACTGGGGTCCGATCGGTGCTGCACTTGTGATCGCTACGTTCCCGACCCTTATAGTGTACATCTTCCTGAGCAATAAGATTCAGGAGAGCTTTATCGCAGGTGCGGTTAAGGGATGAGGATAGAAGATGAAATGGTTTGTTGACTGTAATGCGCGCCCCGGAGGTTCCGGGGACGCGCATTCCCCTTTCAGGACAATTACACAGGCGGCAAATGTCGCAACGGCAGGAGATGAGGTCATAGTGTCTCCCGGTATATACAGGGAAGACATCAGCCCCTTAAATGCGGGAACAGATCGCGACAGGATCACCTACAGATCTAAAGAGCGCAGGCAGGCCGTTATCACCGGCGCCGATCCGGCCACAGGCTGGAAGAGGTATGACGGTGATGTATGGCTCCTTACCGTGCCCAATTCTAATTTTGGTGCGTATAATCCTTATACAACATTCGTCTCGGGCGACTGGCTCGACATTACGGTCCCGGTGCACACCGGCGAGGTGTTCTTAAACGATAAGGCGATGTATGAGAAGGACACCCTGGAGAAGGTCATAAGCCCCGGGTATTACGAGCCCTCATGGGACCGTGATTATACAAAACACGTATGGTATACCTGCCAGGATGATGAAACGGATTCGACGCTCATATATGCAAACTTCTGCGGAGCCGATCCTAATGCGGAGTGTGTTGAGATAACGGTCCGGGCTCACTGTTTCTGGCCTGCGGCTGAGCATGTAGGTTACATCACGCTTTCGGGATTTGTAGTCACGAAGGCTGCAACACAGTGGGCACCGCCTACGGCACTTCAGGAAGGGATGATAGGCCCTCACTGGTCAAAGGGCTGGATAATAGAGGACTGCGAGATAAGCGGCAGTAAATGCAGCGGGATATCGCTCGGCAAGTACAGGCAGCAGCATAACGACAACAAGTGGCTGCATTACAAGTTCAAGGACGGCGCCCAGACCCAGAGGGACTGCTCGCTGATCGCACAGCTTGACGGATGGAGCAAGGACACGATAGGCTCCCATATCGTAAGAAACTGTGATATCCACGACTGCGGACAGACAGGCATCGTCGGAAACTTAGGCGGCGTTTTCTCGATCATCGAGAACAATCATATACACCACATCAACAACAAGCGCGATCTTGCCGGCGCCGAGACGGGCGGTATCAAACTTCATGCAGCGATAGATGTCATCATCAGGAACAATCATTTTCATGATAATGTAAGAGGCATCTGGCTTGACTGGCAGTGCCAGGGAACGAGGGTTTCATCCAATCTTTTCCATGACAACTGCATGGCGGCAGATCATCTTCTTAATGATGAATGTGCAAGGGGACTCGGACTGGGAGAGGATATCTGGATCGAGATAGCGCACGGCCCCACACTTATCGATAATAATGTGTTGCTGTCTGAGCGAAGCATCAGACTGTCGGCCCAGGGAGTGGCATTCGTTCACAATCTGTTCGCGGGATCCATAACCGCTGTAGGGCACGGAGTCAATAACGGATCCGAGAAGTATCCGTCTCCGAGGTTCACTCCGATACATGCTCCTCACAGCACCAATATTACCGGATTCATGACCGTGCTTCACGGAGATGTCAGGTTTTATAACAATGTATTTGTACAATCACCCGTGCGCCAGGGCATGCGGGACCTTTGCTCGCGCGGCGCCGACGAGTGGGATGACAGAAATCTCCGGGCCGGGACAGTCGTATACAGCGGCTACATGAAGGAAGAAGAGTATCTGAAGATGTTCGATGGATACTGCGGTGAAGGCTGCGGCGTGCCGAGGGACCGTTACTACATGCCGCTCCCGGTATGGACGGGCGGGAATGTGTTCTTTAACGGAGCACAACCATGCGATATAGAAGAAGACTATACCGAGGACAGGACCCACAAGGTCAGCATAAAACTTACGGAAGATAAAGGCACATACAAGGTTGAGACCGACTATATGAAGTACCTGCCGAAAGCCTCCCTGATCACATCCGGGACACTGGGAACGGCTTTTGAACCTGAAGAAAGGTTCGAGAACCCGGATGGAAGCGATATAGTTTTTGACCGTGATTTTTACGGAAACACAAGAAATGCTTCGACTCTTGCCGGCCCTTTTGCATAAGGGCCAAAGAGACCGGAGTCTTTTTATTTAAGGGATCGATATGACACTTAAAGAACTTGAAACAGGAAAGAGCGCAACAGTTGAGAGCGTCGGCGGGCAGGGGGCTCTGCGGCAGCACCTGCTCGACATGGGAGTCATTCCCGGCGCCCATCTTACCGTCAAAAAATATGCTCCGATGGGAGATCCCATGGAGATCATGATACACGGATATGAGCTGACGCTGAGGCTTTCGGAGGCAATGCATATAAGGGTCAGTCCCAATGAGACCAAACACATCCCGGAAAAGAATTCCGACAGGAGGACGGTACATCATCCCGGACTTGGTGAGAGCGGTAAGTTTCATCCTAAGGGAAGCGGCGATCCGTATCCGGATGACAAGGTATTAACCTTTGCCCTTGTCGGCAACCAGAACAGCGGCAAGACCACCTTGTTCAACACGCTTACCGGATCCAACTGTCACGTCGGGAATTTCCCCGGGGTGACCGTTGACCGTAAGGACGGCCGTATAAAGGGCTATCCGAACACGCTGATCACCGATCTTCCCGGTATATATTCGATGTCGCCGTACAGCAGCGAGGAACTGGTATCAAGGAATTTCGTTCTTGATGAGAAGCCCGATGCGATAATAAACATCGTTGATGTTACAAATATCGAGAGAAACCTCTATCTGACGATGCAGCTTCTCGAAATGGACATTCCGGTCGTTGTTGCTCTTAATATGATGGATGAGCTCACATCAAACGGAGGGAGCGTCGATGTTAACATGATGGAAAACCTTCTCGGTGTCCCCGTTGTCCCCATATCGGCGTCACGCAACGAAGGCATAGAAGAGCTTGTCAGCCATGCCGTTCATATCGCCCATTTCAGGGAAAAACCCTTAAGGAAGGATTTTTGCGATGAGACCGAAGGCGGCGGTGCCGTGCACAGGTCGATCCATGCGGTCATACACCTTATTGAAGATCATGCGGCAGACAACGGTATTCCGAAAAGATTTGCGGCAGGCAAGGTAATCGAGGGGGATGAGCTTATAATATCAAAGCTGGGTCTTGATCCCAACGAGATCGAGATGATGGAACACATCGTTCTTCAGATGGAGAAGGAAAGGGGTCTTGACAGAAGTGCGGCGATTGCCGACATGCGTTTTTCCTATATCCGAAAAGTATGCGATTCTTCGGTCAGAAAACCTGCCGAGAGCAGGGAGCGTATCAGGAGCGAGAGGATCGACCGCATTCTTACCGGAAAGTATACCGGGATCCCCGTGTTTATCGCCATCATGGCACTTACTTTCTTTCTGACTTTTAACGTTATAGGAGCATTTCTTCAGGAGATCCTGCAGACGGGAATAGATTCGCTCTCGGTACTTGCCGACAGGGCAATGGCCGCATCGCATGTCAACGAGGCCTTAAGAAGCCTTGTCATAAAAGGGATATTTGCGGGTGTCGGAAGTGTCCTGTCATTCCTTCCCATAATCATCACGCTCTTTTTCTTCCTGTCATTCATGGAGGATTCGGGCTATATCGCAAGGATCGCATTTGTGATGGACAAGCTTCTGCGCCGTCTCGGGCTGTCCGGGCGAAGCATCGTTCCCATGCTGATCGGATTCGGATGCACCGTTCCCGCCGTGATGGCAACAAGGACGCTTCCGAGTGAGCGGGACAGAAGGATGACCATACTTCTGACTCCGTTCATGAGCTGTTCGGCCAAGGTACCGATATACGGATTCTTTGTTGCGGCATTTTTCCCGGGCAGGGGTGCGCTTATAATGACGGGTCTGTATATCCTCGGAATAGCTGTCGGGATAATAGTTGCACAGATCTACCGGAATACCATGTTCAAAGGCGATGCGGTGCCTTTTGTGATGGAGCTTCCCAACTACAGGCTTCCCAGGCCGAGGAATGTTCTGCGGCTTTTGTGGGAGAAAGCAAAGGATTTTTTGCAGAGGGCATTTTCGGTGATACTGATCGCAACTGTGGTGATATGGCTTCTCAGAAGTTTTGATATCCATATGAACTACGTTTCCGATTCGGCCTCCGGCATCCTGGCGGATATCGCCGGTTTTATCGCCCCTTTGATGAGGCCGGTAGGCCTTGGCGACTGGAGGATATGTACTTCGCTCATAACCGGCGTCATGGCCAAGGAAAGCGTCGTATCGACGATGAAGATACTGTTCGACCAAAATGTCACCTCGGCGATCAGCCCGCTTTGCGCATCGTCGCTTCTGGTATTCTCACTCCTGTACACTCCGTGTGTTGCCGCGATAGCATCGATAAGGAGGGAACTCGGAAGCAGATGGGCCGTTATGGTGGTCATATGGCAGTTTATCATTGCATATATCGCGGCATTTATCGTCAATCTCATCGGAAATGTGATATAATCCGATGCAAGTGATATTTAAGGAGGAACATTATGAATAACGACAACAGTAAAAGAAGCATAAACAACCTTACATGGCAGATGGCGGTAACGGCCATACTTCTGGCCATATGCATCGGATCCCAATTCCTGAAAAATCTCAGTGTTTATATCACGGGCCCCATAATAAACCTGTGTCTTGTGATCGCAGTCATGACTGTCGGAGTATGGTGGGCGGCTGTCCTTGCGGTCGTAACCCCCGTAACGGCGTTCCTTATAACGGCAAGCCCAGTTATGCAGATGGTACCTGCGATCATCCCCATGATCATGATAGGAAATGCCATACTCGTTGCAGCATCGTATTATTTCTTTAAACCTTCGTTTCTGGCGGCAGGTGAGAAGATAGCGGTAAAGAATGCGGTCATTGCAGTATGCGCCTGTCTTGCAAAGGCTCTTTTTATGGGCCTTGTCATCTCACTGTGGCTGCTTCCGGCATATGTTCCGGAAGGAACACCGCTTCGCGAAAAACTTCCGGTATTCCAGATGACGTTTTCGGTGACCCAGTTCGTAACCGCTGCGATCGGATTCGTATATTTCTATCTGATCTGGAAGCCCGTCAGCAAGATGGTCGATAAAAGATGAGCGGACGCGACCCGCTTGAGTGGGAAGAGGTCAGCTGTGAACATATCGTAACCGATGAATGGATCGATATAAGAAAGAGCGCCTATCGTTTTCCCGACGGGAGTGTGTTTGAACCCTATTACAGTTACAGCCGGAAGGATTATGCGGTGATCGTTGCCGAAGACGAAAAC
The DNA here is from genome assembly GCA_017526745.1 of Lachnospiraceae bacterium. GTDB lineage: Bacteria > Bacillota > Clostridia > Lachnospirales > Lachnospiraceae > UBA2868. The sequence goes on from JAFXQX010000015.1 coordinate 23,047, forward strand.
GGTGATCTGTTGTGCGTCAGACAGTACCGCCAGGGTATCAGAAAGGTGACGACCGAGTTTCCGGCAGGCGGCATCGAGAAAGGCGAAGAGGATAAAGCGCTTGATGCGGCAAAGCGGGAGCTCCTTGAGGAGACCGGATATGAGTCTTCCGACTGGACGCATCTTATTACGATAGCATCCAATGCCACACTGGCTGACAACCATGCGTACCTGTTTTATGCGAGACGGTGCCGGAAGGTTTCCGGTCAGTCTCTTGATGATACGGAGTTCTTAAACGTGATCAGATACTCTCCGGACAAACTGGAAGAGCTGATCGCAAACGGCAGTTTTGAGCAGTCCATGCATGTTCTTGCATGGCTCCTGTCCCGCAGGGCCGAAGGCTTATCATGATACGGTGATATACTAGTCGGAAGGGACAGCATATCTATGAGGAAAGGTCAGCGGACAGAATTAAAGGACAGAGGTTTTTCTCTTCCAAAAAGTCCAAGGACATATATACGGCAGAGCAGATAGCCAGGGCGGTAAATATCGCATTTATAGAACACCCCGAGGCATATGATTCGTTCGCGAGATCTACAGGGTATGGCCGGAACCGGATGATATCTATATGAATTGACCTTTGTATCATTTTGTCCTGTGCGGTTTCTTGACCGCACAGGCTTTTTTTAATAAAATTATTGATGTGTGTGCATTAATCGATACGGCCGCCGGCCGGTACCAGGGAGATACATAAATGAAAAAAAGAGATGGTATCGATACATCAGAATACGCAAAGCTGATATGGGAAAACGACTCCATCCCTCAGGAGTATTATGAAGAATTTGACGTCAAAAGGGGGCTGCGCGATCAGAACGGAAAAGGCGTTCTGGCCGGGCTTACTTCCGTTTCAAATATCGTCGCAAGAGATGCGGACGGCAATCCCTGTGATGGACAGTTATGGTACAGGGGATACCGTATAGAAGACCTGATCAAGAAATACATGAGGTCCGATTTCGGTTATGAAAATCTTGCGTACCTGCTCCTGTTCGGAGATCTGGCAGGTCCCAAAGAGTCGGAGGAGTTTATAGCAACTCTTGAAAAGGTTAGAGAGCTTCCGACGAACTTTACCAGGGATGTCATAATGAAAGCTCCGACAAAGGATGTAATGAATTCCATGACAAGAGCGATACTCACGCTGGCGTCCTATGACAGGGATGCCACATCAACGAGCATAGAAAACGTTGTGAGCCAGTGCATGCAGCTCATCGCGGTATTCCCGATGCTCGCCGTGTACAGCTATCATGCCTATAATCATTACGAGAACATGGACAGCATGTATATACACCGTCCGCAGCCTGAACTGTCGACGGCGCAGAACATACTCGCCATGCTGCGCCCCGATTCGAACTTTACAAAGGTCGAGGCAAAGGCACTTGACGTTGCTCTGATGCTTCACATGGAGCATGGCGGCGGTAACAATTCAAGCTTTACGACAAGGGTCGTAACGTCATCGGGAGCCGACACATACGCAACCATAGCGGCAGCGATGTGTTCGCTCAAAGGCCCCAGGCACGGCGGCGCAAACATCAAGGTCATGGAGATGATGGACAATATCAGTCTCCATGTCAAGGATCACAAAGACGATGACGAGATACGGGCGTACCTTACGAAGATACTTGACGGCAGGGCATTTGACAAACAGGGCCTAATATACGGTATGGGACATGCGGTGTATTCCAGGTCCGATCCGAGGGAAGTGATATTCCGCAAGTATGTCGAAAAACTGTCCGTGGAGAAAAAGCGTACCGATGATCTTGAGCTTTACCGCAAGGTCGAATCGATCGCTCCCGAAGTTATAGCAAAAAAGCGCAGGATATTTAAGGGTGTCTCACCGAACGTGGATTTCTACAGCGGATTTGCATATGATATGATGGACATCCCGAGAGAACTGTTCACCCCCATATTTGCCATCGCGAGAGTGGCGGGCTGGAGCGCGCACAGGATAGAAGAACTTGTCAGCGGAACAAAGATAGTCCGCCCGGCTTACAAGAGCATTATGAAGAGTCACTGAATATGATACAGGATATAGGACCTTCCGTTTTTCATAACGAATACAGGCACATACGCCCCCGAAAGGATGATGTGATCCTGATGTTTGACAGCGGGGGTGCTGTTCTTTGCAGCATGTCTTGCGGCAGGATCGCTTTTCCGGATATCCGGGAAAATGACGATGATGCCGTCTATCTGTTTTCGATAGACAATACCGGATATTTCCTGTACCGCGGACCGGCTGTTCAAAAGCCGGAGGGATATAATTTTTACCGGCTGCGGGAACTTCGGAGCTCATCATCCGGGCCGGAGGTCTTTGCTGCTTTTACGGCATATCATCTGTGGAGATGGTATGAGGATAACAGGTTCTGCGGATCATGCGCATCCCCCATGACAGAGGATACAAAGGAGCGGGCGCTTGTGTGCACAAAATGCGGACGCATGGTTTATCCCCGCATCAATCCCGCTGTCATAGTCGGAGTGATAAAGGACGACAGACTCCTTATCACAAGATACAACAGAGGCTACAGTCATGACGCCCTGATCGCAGGCTTTGCGGAGATCGGAGAGACGCTCGAACAGACAGTTGCAAGAGAGGTAATGGAAGAAGCGGGCATCCGCGTAAAGAACATCAGATATTACAGATCGCAGCCCTGGGGAATGGCACAGGATCTTCTGGCCGGATTTTTCTGCGAACAGGACGGGGACGATCCGATAAGAGTTGATGATTCGGAACTTGCATCGGCCGTTTATAAGAGCCGTGACCAGATAGAATTACAGAGCGCTCAGCTTTCCCTTACGAATGAGATGATGACGGTCTTTAAGGAAGGCAGAGCGGGGCAGGAGATAAAATGGTAAACGAAGAAGCGGTAAAAGAGCATATAAGAGGACTGCTGGAGGCGATAGGGGAAGATCCCGACCGTCCGGGACTTATCGAGACCCCGGACCGTGTTGCGAGAATGTTTTCCGAGGTATTTGCAGCAAGCGGCCTGTCCAATCATGAGATCGCCGAAATGTTCAACAAGACGTTTGAAGAGGATGTACATCCCGATTCCGACAGGGTCGTTGTCATGAAGGACATAGACATCTTTTCATACTGCGAACATCACATGGCGCTCATGTATGACATGAAGGTATGTGTTGCATATATTCCCGACAAAAAGGTCATCGGTATATCCAAGATCGTACGGGCCTGTGAGATGGCTGCAAAAAGACTGCAGCTTCAGGAAAGGCTCACAAAGGATATCGCTGATATAATAAGTGAGATCTCAGGAAGCCCGGATGTTGCGGTGACCATTGAAGGCTGCCACTCGTGCGTGAGGGCACGCGGGATCAAAAATCATAATACAAAGACATATACCGCGGAACTTCGCGGGAAGTTTCAGACGGACAAAAGTCTTATGGAGTATCTTAAGCAATAACGAAAAAAGGGATAAAAATGGAGCCATTATTTTCACCGGACATGCATGTATTCTATGAACACACTTCGATTCCGCTCGCAGTGTATTATACGAAGAACAACGGATTCAAGGCATATCTTGCCTCGGAGGGCTTTGCGCGGATGTATGAGACAACGCCCGAGGCACTTGTTGACAGGCTTAACAGCAGCGATCCGTTTGCCAACATAATCGAAAAGAATGAGATGGCCGAAGCCGTAAGAGCATTCTCCGACAGCGATGAGCCGTATAATGTCGTATTTCATGAGGCCATAGGTCCCGATAAAAAGATCAAGACGGTCCATGCCATCGGAACACATGAGTTTACAAGGGACGGCCGGAGATACAGCTTAATACGTTATGACGAGATCTCGGACACCTCGAGGCATTTTCTGTTCCGCGATGAGGAAAAAGCGATCGAGAAGGAGAGGCAGTTCCTGGCCAGGATCGATGATGCTATAGCCAGAAGCTATACTTCCGTTGCCTATCTTGATATTGCAGAGGACCTGGTTCATCCTGTCCGGCTCAACAGGTTCGGACAGTTCGTCTGGGAAGATGTCGGCCAGCGCCGGAATCTTCGCGATTCGATCGATGTATATACAAGATCTCTCGTATATAAGGATGATGCGGAAGGAGTATTAAAGTTCGGGGATATTTCCTGGGTTATGGAACAGCTCAAGGAAAACAATCCGCTCTATCATGTGTACCGGACCATCAGAAACGGAAAGATCGTATACTACAGACTCAAGGTCATTCCTTTTGACGGCGGAAAAAAACTGATATACGGCTTTGAGCATTTTGATGAACAGATACGTGAACAGATAGCCAGAAAGAGTGAGCATGATACGCAGATGACCCTTCTTGCGGGACTGTCATGCGAATACGAATCCGTATGGCTCGTCGATGCGGCGATACATCATGCGAGGATGATAAGTACGAGGATAAGACCCGCCAAGGATACCGACCGGTCACATCCGGTACGGGAAGGAAACTACGATACCATCATAGGCAACTATATAGATAATTTCGTAGTGGCCGAGGACCGGGAAAGACTGTACCAGCTTTCCTCCATCGAGAGCCTTATGCGCAGCACCAAAGAGGATGAGATATACCACATCAACTACTGCAGGATCAATGACGAAGGGTCGAGAAATTATATCCAGCTTGCTATCGCAAGAGTTACCGACGAGATGGGTGTTGTCAGGTTCGTGTGCGGATTCAGGAATATCGATGCGATCATAGAAGAGGAAAAGAACCGGAACCTTCTGTACAACATGGCCCATATGGACAACATGACAAACGTCAACAACAGGAAGACTTTTGTCGAGTACATGGATTCGATCGATCCCGAAGAGATAAAAGAGGAGTTCATCTTCTTCTCGTTCGATCTTAACGATCTGAAGGACGTCAATGATTCGCTCGGTCATGAGGCCGGTGATGAACTGATAAAGGGTGCGGCAAACTGTATGAAAGAAGTACTCGGAAAGTACGGAAGCGTATACAGGACAGGCGGTGATGAATTCGCCGCTCTTGCAAACATACCGCACGACATAAGGGCCGATGTCATCAGAAGGCTCAAGGACAGGTTTGAAGGCTGGCACGGAGAGTATTCGCAAAAGCTTTCCATATCCATGGGGTATGTGAGCGCATCGGAAGATCCTTCAATGACGATCGAGGAAATGAGAAGAGAAGCGGACAAGAGGATGTACGCCCAGAAGTCCGATTATTACATGCAGGAAGGAAACGACAGGAGAAGAAACAGGCATCACTGATCTGTGATCCTTCAACAGGTATCGGGAGGTACGATATGGATTATGACGTTATCATAGTAGGAGCGGGGCCGGGAGGAATATACTCGGCATATGAACTGAAAAAAACAAGACCGGAACTGAAAGTCGCAGTGTTCGAGGCGGGACGTGAGCTTGCAAAGAGACACTGCCCGATAGACGGCGATAAGATCAAGAACTGCATCGGATGCAAGAGCTGCTCGATAATGAGCGGATTCGGAGGAGCCGGTGCATTCTCCGACGGCAAATACAATATAACAAATGATTTTGGCGGAACGCTTTACGAGCATATCGGAAGAGACAAAGCTATCGAACTCATGAAGTACGTCGACAGCATCAATATCGAAAACGGCGGCAAGGGATGCAAGCTCTATTCGACGGCGGGGACCGCACTCAAGAAAACATGCATGCAGAACAAGCTCAAGCTTCTCGAGGCTTCCGTCAGGCATCTCGGAACAGATATCAATTATGTCGTTCTTGATAAGCTTTATGATTTTCTGAAAGATTCGGTCGATTTCTATTTCAATACAGTGATCACATCGCTTGATGTGGAGGAGGACGGATACCGCATCAATCATGAAGGCGGGAGCGCCACATGCAAAAACTGCATCATTTCGGTCGGCAGGAGCGGGAGCAAATGGATGGAGAGCGTATGCGAAAAACTTTCCATTCCCGCCAAGAGCAACCGTGTTGACATAGGCGTCAGGGTCGAACTTCCCGCAGTGATCTTTTCACATCTTACCGATGAACTCTATGAGAGCAAGATCGTATACCGTACGGAAAAGTTCGAAGACAGCGTAAGGACATTCTGCATGAACCCGCACGGCATAGTCGTTACCGAAAACACAAACGGTATCATAACCGTGAACGGTCACAGTTACGAAGCCAAGGACAAGCAGACGGAGAACACGAACTTTGCCCTTCTTGTCGCGAAACATTTTTCGGAGCCTTTCAAGGATTCCAACGGGTACGGCGAGAGTATCGCAAGACTGTCAAACATGCTCGGCGGCGGTGTCATAGTCCAGCGCTTCGGTGATCTTGTAAGAGGCCGCAGAAGCAATGCGAAGAGGATCGCGGAGGGAATGGTACAGCCGACCTTGAACGCAACGCCCGGAGATCTGTCGCTCGTGCTTCCGAAGAGGATCCTCGACGGGATCATGGAGATGATACATGCGCTTGACAAGATCGCTCCCGGTACCGCAAACGATGATACTCTTCTGTATGGTGTAGAAGTCAAGTTCTACAACATGGAAGTCGAAGTTGATGAGAACCTTGAGACCCAGTACAAGGGCCTTTATATTATCGGTGACGGAAGCGGGGTGACCCACTCGCTCTCGCATGCATCCGCAAGCGGTGTGTTCGTTGCCAGAAGGATCGCAGGTATGGAGAACTGACATGAACGTATGCCTTCTCAATGATTCGTTTCCCCCGGTCATAGACGGTGTAGCCAATACCGTTTACAACTATGCGCGCATTCTCGAAAAGGACGGCCTCGGAAATGTGCTTGTCGGCACGCCCAGATATCCGGATGTGGACTACGATACATATCCGTTCAAGGTCGTTGCCTACCGGAGTATCGATACAACAAAGTTCGTCAACGGATACCGTGCAGGCAGTCCTTTTCTTGTAAACGATATCGTCGAGATGGGCGGATTTGAACCCGACATCATCCACTCGCACTGTCCTTTCGTTTCCACATTCATCGCAAGGGAACTGCGTACCAGATGTGAAGCTCCGATCGTGTTCACTTACCATACAAAATTTGACGTTGATATAGCCAAGTCCGTCAAGGCGAAGTTTCTCAGAAAGGAAGCGGTACGTGCACTCGTATCAAATATCTCGGCCTGTGATGAAGTATGGGTGGTATCAAAGGGTGCGGGAGAGAACCTGTTATCACTCGGGTATGAAGGTGAATACAGGGTCGTTGAAAACGGAGTTGATTTTCCCAAAGGGAGGGTTGGCGAAGAAGAGGTCAGAAAAGTCACGCTCTCATATGATCTTCCCGAAAATGTCCCCGTATTCTTGTTCGTCGGCCGCATGATGAAGTACAAAGGCCTCCCCCTCATCATCGAGGCGCTTTCCATGCTGGACGGGGACGGTGTCGATTTCAGAATGGTGTTTGTCGGAAGCGGCGGTGATGCCGATGAGATAAAAGAAATGGCAAGGGCGGCCGGAATATATGACGACGCCGGAGGCAAATGCATATTCACGGGACCGGTATATGACCGTGAAGCACTTCGTGCATGGAATACCAGGGCGGATCTCTTCCTGTTCCCTTCGACGTATGATACGAACGGGATAGTTGTAAGGGAGGCGGCGGCATGTGCCCTTGCAAGCGTACTGATCGACGGAAGCTGTGCCGCGGAAGGTATCACAAATGACAGGAACGGCTTTATCATTGACGATGACGCAGGAAGTATGTATGAGCTTTTGAAGAAGCTTGCATCCGATATGCCTTATATGAAGCAGGTCGGAGAAAATGCGATGAACGAGATATACATTTCGTGGGAGACGAGCGTTCATGCCGCATATGATCTTTACAACGAAGTCATAGAGAACAAAAAGGCCGGCGTATATAACACGAAGCGTCACAGGATAGGCGGAGCGATGATAGAGTTCACCGATGACGTTCTGTATGAACTCGGCGAACATTTCAAGGCACCGATAAGGCTTATTGATAATATGTTTGATGACATGCTCGATAATGTCGGTGAGATAAGGACCGATATTGCCTGGGGCCTTCACAGGAAGAAGTAAAGGGGATGCCGTGAAAGACTGGTATAAAGCAATGGCTTTTTATCAGATATGGATAAGGAGCTTTTATGACGGCAACAACGACGGGATAGGGGACCTGTACGGGGTGTACGAAAAACTTGAGTACATTAAGAGCCTCGGGGTCGACGGGATCTGGTTCTCGCCCTTATATCCGTCCCCGAATGCGGACTACGGATACGACATTTCCGATTATAAAAACATCCACAGTGATTACGGCGATCTGGACATTTTCAAAAAGGTACTCGATCGCGCGCATGAACTCGGACTCAAGGTCATAATGGATCTTGTGATAAACCACACTTCCGATGAACATCCCTGGTTCATAAAGAGCAGACAGTCAAGGAACAATCCCTACAGCGACTACTATATCTGGCGGGATGCAAAGCACGGAAAGCTTCCGAACAACTGGGACAGCCTGCTTGAGGGAAAGGCATGGGAGTATTGTCCCGAGCGCGGCCAGTATTATCTTCACCTCTTTGCGAAAAAACAGCCCGATCTCAATATGGATAATCCCGCAGTGCGGGAAGAGGTCAAGTCCATAATGCGTTTCTGGCTCGACATGGGAGTCGACGGATTCCGCGAGGATGTCATAAACTTCATATCCAAGGCCGACGGACTGCCCAACGGTAATCCCTTTATCCCGGTGGCAAACGGAATGCCGTACTACAAGGACGGTCCGCATATTCACGAATATCTCGGCGAGTTTCGGCAGGTCGCAGAAGAGTATGACTGCTTCCTTCTCGGCGAAGGTCCGATGACGACAACACGCTCCGCGCTTTCTTATCTTACCGGAAGACATAAGACCCTTGATCTTATGTTCCACTTCGAGCATATGATGGCTGACTGTTTCATGACCGAGTATATCAGGCGGCCCTTTTCCCTCGTAAAGCTTAAGAAGGCATTTTCCAAATGGCAGTATGAACTTGAGGGCAGGGCATGGAACACGCTCTATCTAGAAAATCATGATCATCCGCGCATCATCAGCCGCTACGGTGATGACAAAAGATTCCATCGTGAGAGCGGGACGATGCTCGCCGCATGTTATCTGTTCCAGCAGGGTACGCCCTTTATTTACCAGGGCCAGGAGATCGGCATGACGAACATCAGGCTGTCTTCGATCGAACAGTATGCGGATGTATCATCCAAAAATAACTATTACCGTTTCCATACGAAGGATCCGGTGACAAAACGCCTCGAGAGGATATATGCGTCAAGCCGTGACAGCGCCAGGACTCCGATGCAGTGGGACCGATCTGCTCATGCAGGTTTTTCCAAGGTCAAGCCGTGGTTCTACGTCAATCCGAATTACAGGAAGATCAACGTAAAGAGCGAAGAGGCCGACGAGTACAGCATACTCAATTTTTACAGAAAGTGCCTGGCCTACAGGAAGAGAAGCAAAGTCGTGCTCTGGGGCACATACAAAGAGTATTGCAGGACCGACAATTACATCTATATGTATGAAAGAAGCTACAGGGGCAAAAAGATACTCGTTGTATGCTCGTTCGCGGATCACAATATCCGGTGGAGGCTTCCGCGCGCATTTGCCCATTCGCGGGGAAAGCTCGTCCTGTGCAACTATCCGGTCCATACGCCGCATACCCTTGCACCGTATGAAGCCCGGGTATATGAGATAAGAAACGTTAAGGATAAAGCGAATAACCGATTGTAGCATCATATAACTTACGATATAATCGGTATGACGGATCTTTGCCGGACGATCCGGCCTCCGGAATGATCAGGGATTAAGAGGACAGACAATGATCTATGTTATGTATAACCCTCTTGCGGGTAACAGAACATGCGAAGAAAGCTGCAAAGGAGTCGGTGAGATATTCTCATCCGATGAACTGCGCTATATAGATCTGCTATCGGTCGAAAACATCGAGGAAAGGATCAGGACACTCGATCCCGATGACCAGATAGTCATCTGCGGTGGAGACGGGACGCTCAACCATCTTATCAATTCGATCGACACTTCAAAGCTCGAGCAGGATATATTCTATTATCCGGGCGGGAGCGGGAATGATTTTTACCATGACGTGGATAACGAAAGAACGAACGGTGCATACCGGATCAACAAATACCTCAAGTGTATCCCCACGGTCAGGGTGAACGGGCAGGAGAGGCTCTTTCTTAACGGCATAGGTTTCGGAGTTGACGGATACTGCTGCGAGGAAGGAGACAAGAAGAGGGTAGTGTCTCCCGGAAAAAGAGTCAATTATACGACGATCGCCCTTAAAGGGATATTATATGATTTTAAACCGGTAAACGCGACCGTGACCGTGGACGGGGTAACGACCAGTTACAAAAACGTCTGGATGGTTCCGACCATGAACGGAAGGTATTACGGAGGCGGTATGATGTGCGCGCCCAATCAGGACCGCATGAACGAGGACGGGCTCGTATCCGTCATAGTAGCCCGCTCGAGGACCCGCCTGTCGCTTCTTATCGCACTGCTGTCGGTGTTCAAGGGCAAGCATCTCAAGTACAAAAAGATAGTCACCGAGATAAAGGGCAGCGACGTCAAGGTTGTCTTTGACAGACCGACCCCTCTTCAGATCGACGGAGAGACCGTAAAGGACGTTCTCGAGTACGAAGTCCACAAAGATAAAAAAATCATTTGTTAACATAATATTTATGTTGACATAATATAACGTTTGGGTTTACATTAAATGGTGTGGGTTCACACCATTTTTTGTTGTTTCTTATTTTATAGTGAAAAAGGGAGAAGAAATAATGAAGGTATTCTTAAGAGCATCAGCAGCTGCGCTCGCAGCAGTGTTTTTCCTGGCCCTGGGGAAGGTCGATGTAAATGCAGCCACCGGGTTGTATGTCGGAAAAGATGTCAGCGGCGATAATACGACTCTTGTCGGAGTTACGAGCGAATATGACGTCGGAATATCGACCATGCCGGAGGTGTTTGAAAAAGGACGTCTGCAAAAAGGCGATGTGATCAGGATGCACAACGGGTATGAGTATACTCTTCCCGAAGAAAGCGCGAAGATGACAGTCGTACGCGCCATGTCATATTCGGAGATACCCGAATGGAACCTCTGTGCGACGAATGAATACGGTGTCAGCGTTCTGGCGACGATAACAACGTCACCCAATTCCGAAGCCGCGGCCGCAGATCCCTTCGTTGCCGACGGAATATGCGAGGAAAAGATTCCCCAGCTTCTTGCGGCAAACTCCAGGACCGCAAAGGATGCGGTAAATCTCCTGTGCTCCATATATGACGAGGCGGGCGCCGAAAATGCGGAGATCGTACTCATAGCCGATCAGGACGGCGCATGGGCTGTCGAGAACTTCACCGGGCATCAGTATGCTGCGGTAAAGCTTCCTGATGATAAGATCGGCGTATTCGGAAGCGAGCCCATCATCAGGACGGCCGATCCCGATGATGCCGATACGATATGCTCACCCCAGCTTTTCTCTCTCCCTAAAGATAATGATTTTGCGGTATATGACGAAAACAAGGATATAGATCTGATCCTTACATATAATGAAGATAACAGATATTCCGATGAGGCCCATCTCCGTGTATGGGTCGGACATGATGTGTTCGCAGCCTCGGAAGAACTTGATTATGATGAGAGCGAAGGATACGATGTGTTCTTTGCACCCGATGATGATGTCACGATAGCAAAAGCTTTTGATTTCTTCAGGAACAGATATGAGGGAACACCTTTCGATCTGAACGATAATGATAACTCATACTACTGGGGCATCAGCAACCAGACCGTTTCAAATGCGGCGATAGTCCAGATATTCGGTGACGTTCCCGCCCCGATGTCAACGGTCATCTGGGATACTCCCGCCAATCCCGCGGCATCACCTTTCATTCCGGTCATAGCATATGCCGATACGATCCCCGCATGCTTTACGACGGACATCGCGGATGCCGGCAGTGCCGACGGAACGCTCCAGTATGATTTTATAAGACTTGCAGACAAGGCGGTCTTCCGCAGAAACTCTTACGGGCGGTCCATCAAAGAGTACTGGGAAGGAATGGAGGCGGTAAGCGCCGCTTATGTAGCCGATGCGATGGAAGGCAGGTGGAAGGAGACATATGACGAATCCCCCGCCAAAGCAGCCACGGAGTTTGACGACTACATGTACAAGATCGTTTCCGAATCCCAGGAAAACTGTGTCAGGATCACGGATGAACTTGACTGGTTCATGTTCAGAAACGGAGTTGTAAGTTCAGACATACCCGACGATCAGGCCGCTACATTCGAGTGTTCGTTTGATGCCGTATCATACGCACACGCAAACGGATGGGAGACAACAGTCGAAGATGACACGTTTACGGCCACCAAAGACGGCAAGACCATCGAAGTCGTGCTTTCGGGCGAGAATGAAGGCAACGTGACTTTCAAGGGATTTGATAACAAAAAGCTCATGGAAGACTTCATGACTGACGATACAGTCGATGAAGGAGAGACCGACAGCGATGACTCCATCCCCGAAGGCGAGACCGTAGAAGAAGCCGAAGAAAAGATAGAAGAGGCAGTAGAGGAGAACAGGGAAGAAGAAAAGGCTGAAGAGGAAAAGGCTGAAGAGGAAAAGGCCGAAGACAAGAAGGCTGAAGATAAAAAGGCCGAAGAGGAAAAGGCTGAAGAGGAAAAGGCAGAAGAGAAAAAGGCCGAAGAGAAAAAGGCAGAGGATGCCGCTGCGGAACCTGCCCCCGAAGAGACGGCAGATACCGGGGCCGAGAAGGCTGCACAGGATGTTGCCGCAAAACTCGAAGTTGATACCATCGCGGAGCTTGAGTCATATTTCGCAGAAAAGATCGCAGGCGTTCCGAGAGACGGATGGGCGGAAGCCGAGATAGCCGGCCAGCTCGGCGGCGTTGCCGATGATGTGTCTGCTATCATCCTTAAGCATTTCTCCGTTGATGACATAGACGATCTTCTTACAATGGATTATGCAAAGATCGGCAATGATATAGCATCCGATCCTGCCATTGCGGATGCAGCAGACAGGCTTGCAAACGCAGGCATCGACCTTGCGGGCCTTACCGAGAAGTATTTCCTGTCGCTTTCTGATGAAGTTGCGGCGGATGTCGTATCCGGAAGGCTCAGTCAGGATGGCGCGGTCAAGATACTCGATGAGACGGCGACCGATATCGAGGGTATAGCAAAGCTTTACATAGAAGGCGTTGAAGGTGCATTCTCCGATGTCTTCGGCAATATTACGGAAGAAGATCTCAAGGAATTCCTGAGCGAAGTCGACGATGCGGCTGATGTTCTCGATGAATACGGCGTTATCGACCAGAAGAGCCTCGGACTGGATCAGATCGAGCTTGAGGATCTTACCGATGCCGATGTTAATGTTGTGATCACTCTCAATGAGATGGATCAGGATGTTATAGACGGATTGTCGGATATGCTCGGCGTTGACGTCGGATCGATCGTAAACGGCTACATGGATGAACTTTCCAAAGCGGGCAGGATAGATGCCGCAGGCAATCAGATAGTTGTTGAAGAATCTCACGAAGCTTCGACGGCGCAGTCCGCTCCCGACGAGGAAGTCATGACCGCTATCGAGGTCGAAGAGGCCCTGTCCGAGGATGACATAGTCATCCCCCAGGAGGTCATCGACTTGTTGAATGAGGCTATAGCCAAGGCTCATTCCGGCGACGATGGCGCTTTGTCGGCCGAAGGGGGCCTTAACAGTCCGGAAAACGTATCGCCGTCCGTTGAAAACGGAGAATTTACAATATCACTCGGAAAGCTGGAAAAATCAGGCAATCAGGTGCTGCTTCCGGCCTATATGCTGAGGTATTTTAACTAAACACTTGCTTTTTTGTTCCAATTCGTATAATATGGTCGGGTACGGCTCGTTGGTCAAGCGGTTAAGACGCCGCCCTCTCACGGCGGAAACAGGGGTTCGATTCCCCTACGAGCTGCTATCTTTATGATGTTTTGCGTTATGACCATATAAAGCCTCAGGGATTGCATAAGCAAGCCTTGGGGTTTTTTGAGCTAGAGGAAGGCAATGTCAGAAGAACGCATGACGGAACTGATACTGGATGACGGAGCTTTTACCGCACTGTCCGAGCATCAGACTCCTGAGCAGCTGTATCAGGAGCTTATTTCGCGTGTCAGAAAATATCATCCTTCCGACGACATCTCACTGATCGAAAAAGCTTACAATCTCGCCTATATGGCTCACAAGAACCAGCTTCGAAAATCAGGCGAGCCTTATATCATCCATCCGCTCTCCGTTGCCATAATCCTGGCGGAGCTCCAGCTCGACAAGGAAACGATAGTCTCCGGCATACTCCACGATGTTGTCGAAGATACGATAATAACCGACGAACAGCTCAGGAACCAGTTCGGAAACTATGTCGCTCTTATCGTTGACGGCGTCACAAAGCTCGAAAAGATCACATACAACGGGGATAAGCTTGAATACCAGGCGGAAAACCTGCGCAAGATGTTCCTGGCAATGGCCAAGGATATAAGGGTCATCATGGTCAAGCTCGCCGACAGGCTGCATAACATGAGGACACTTCAGTACCAGCCGCCGGAGCGCCAGATAGAGATCGCCCGGGAGACGATGGATATCTATGCTCCTCTCGCACAGCGCCTCGGCATTTCCAAGATGAAGGTGGAACTTGACGATCTGTCGCTCAAGTATCTTGAGCCCGAGGTGTACTATGACCTCGCCGACAAGATCAGCATCCGTAAATCGGAACGGGAAAAATATGTTTCCGATATCGTAGACGACGTGGCAAAACACATCAGAAATGCAGGTATAGAAGCGACTTTTGACGGCAGGGTCAAGCACTTCATGTCGATCTACCGTAAAATGCTCAATCAGGACAAGACCCTCGACCAGATATATGATCTGTTCGCCGTCAGGATCATCGTAAACACCATTCCCGACTGTTACGCCGCACTCGGCGTCATACATGAGATGTACAAGCCCATTCCGGGCCGTTTCAAGGACTATATAGCCATGCCCAAGCCCAACATGTACCAGAGCCTTCACACGACGCTCATAGGCCCTTCGGGCAGGCCGTTCGAGATACAGATAAGAACGTATGAGATGCACAGGACGGCGGAGTACGGTATCGCCGCACATTGGAAATACAAGGAGAATGCAAGCGGCAAACGTGTCGAGGAGTCTGAAGCCGAGAAGATGAGCTGGCTTAGGCAGATCCTTGACTGGCAGGTCAACCTTTCCGATAACAAGGAATTCCTAAACACGTTAAAATCAGACCTTGAGCTTTATTCGGACACCGTATACTGTTTTACTCCGACAGGAGACGTAAAGACACTTCCCGCAGGGTCCAATCCTATCGATTTCGCTTATGCGATCCATTCGGCCGTCGGAAACCGGATGATCGGTGCCCGCGTCAACGGGCAGCTGGCCACTATCAACTATAAGATACAGAACGGTGACCGTATAGAGATCATCACGAGCCAGAATTCAAGAGGCCCGAGCCGCGACTGGCTCAACATTGTCAAATCCAACCAGGCCAAGACCAAGATAAATCAGTGGTTCAAAAATGAACTTAAAGATGATAATATCCAAAAGGGCAAAGAACTGCTCCTGGCATTTTGCAGGAACAATTCCGTGGATCCGGCCAAGATCATGATCCCGCAGTACATGAATGCGATCATGCAGAAGTACGGGTTCCGTGACTGGGATGCCGTTAATGCGGCTGTCGGCCACGGCGGACTTCGCGAAGGACAGATAATCAACAGGATGAAGGAACTCTATGAGAAGGATCATCCTCATATCATGTCCGATGAAGAGATAGTTGAAGATGTCAACGAGCAGGCAAGCCACAGGAAGCTTACCGTAAAGAGGAGCGGCGGCGTGGCCGTACAGGGAACTGATGACCTTGCGGTGCGGTTTTCCAAGTGCTGCAGCCCGATCCCGGGCGATGAGATCGTAGGATATGTCACACGCGGAAGAGGCGTGTCGATACATAGGACAGACTGTGTCAATATCATGGTCCTCCCCGAGGATGAGCGCGCAAGGCTCATAGAGGCCGTCTGGGAGCAGGAAGAAGAGTCGTCTTCGGAAAAATACGAGACGGGGATCAAGATATTCGCACAGGACCGTCAGCATCTTTTGATGGATGTCACGCGCTTTCTTGCCGATAAAGGCGTATCGATACTCAATATGAACGTCAGGACCAGCAAACAGGGCACGGTAACCATACTCCTGTCATTTTCCACATCCGGAAAGGATGAGTTAAGAGACGTTGTTGAGAAGCTTCGCACCATAAAAGGCATTATGGACATAGAAAGGACATCAGGTTAATGGCTGCTTTAAAAGTCGGAAAAATGGTACTCGGCATGGTCGAGACCAACTGCTATTTCGTATACGATCCCTCCACGATGGAGGCTGTGGTCATAGATCCCGCAAAGAGGGGCATTTTTGACAAACTGTCGGAGAACGGCCTTAAGGTTTCGGGCATACTGCTCACCCACGGCCATTTTGACCATATCATGGGGACACATGAGCTTACGGAAAGATCCGGCGCAAAGCTTTACTGCCTCGATCTTGAGGACGAGGTGTGCCGTAATGCAAACCTTAACGCTTCAGAGCAGATAAGACGTCCATATACGGTCGAACCCGACGTTCTTCTTACCGACAGGGAGGAGTTTACGATCGCAGGGATAAACTTTACGGTTTATGCCACCCCCGGACATACTATCGGAAGCTGCTGTTACTATATCGAGAGCGAGAAGTGGCTGTTTACCGGAGATACGCTTTTTTGCGGCTCGATAGGCCGTTCCGATCTTCCGACCGGAAGCGGACAGACTATCATGGAGAGCGTTGAGATGCTCGTTTCCACGTTTGATGATGATGTGAAGATATATCCCGGACACGGAGATACATCCACCATCGGTGATGAGAAGAAATACAATCCATTCTGTTCATAAAGCATGCAGGTCACATTAAACAGTCAGGGTTTTTCATATGATGTGCATTCGCTTGTCAAGGCTTTTTATCCCGAAGAGGACGTAACCATAACCGAAGAGGGCGATAACGGCGCGGTCAGGATATTTATCACGCCGGATACGATAGCGGGCGATGATATATCGGGATCGGTGCAGATATCGGCTGACGGGCCGGCAGGTCCGGTAGAGCGTCGTGATGGTTTTTCCCACATCGCACGCGCCGATGTTAAAAATCTCGTAAAAAGGTCACTCTATTTTGTACTGAACGAGCTTACCGGCAGAGAACTTAGCTGGGGCACCATGACCGGGATCAGGCCGGTGAAGGTCTGCATGAAGCTTATCCGCGAGAAAGCTTCGGACAGCGATACGGCCGGATACATGAAGTCCGTTTATCTGTGCAGCGATAAAAAAACAGATCTTGCGATAAATGTGGCTCACACGGAAAAACGCATACTTGAAGATATAAGGCCCGGGGGATTTTCACTTTACGTGGGCATCCCTTTTTGCCCGACAACATGCATGTACTGCTCGTTCACGTCATATCCGATAGCCGCATGCAGCGGTATGGTCGAGGATTATCTGGATGCGCTAAAGCGTGAACTTGATTTTTTCGCGGATCATTATGACTGCGGACCGGACAGTGTCTATATCGGAGGAGGCACACCGACCACGCTTTCGGCCGGACAGCTTTCGGACCTTGTCTCATACATCAGAAGAAGCTTTGATATGTCATCGTGCCGGGAATTTACGGTCGAAGCGGGCCGGCCCGACAGCATAACCGATGAAAAGCTTGCCGCTTTATCCGATCAGGGTGTTTCAAGGATATCGATCAATCCGCAGACGATGAACGATAAGACATTAAGGCTGATCGGAAGAAGACATACATCCGATGATGTATATGCCGCTTTTGAAAAAGCCCGCAGGGCTCATTTTACGAACATAAACACCGATATCATCCTCGGACTTCCGGGCGAGGGGCCCGATGAGGTCGCGTTAACGCTTGATAAGATACGCACTCTTGCACCGGAAAGCCTTACCGTACATTCGATGGCCCTCAAAAGAGCAGCGGCAATGCATGAGTTCTTAAAAGACCATCGGGAACTTATCGTAAAAGATACTGACAGGCTGATGGATATGGCCCAGGAGACCGCGGCCGCCATGGATCTTCATCCCTACTACCTTTACAGGCAGAAGAACATGGCGGGAAATCTCGAGAACATCGGATTTGCAAAAGAGGACTGTTACGGGATCTACAATGTCGTTATCATGGAGGAGGTATCCGATATAGCCGCAGCCGGTGCGGGTACCATATCAAAAAGGGTATTTGGAGACGGCAGGATAGAGCGGTGCGACAATGTTAAGGACGTATCGTTATACATTGACCGCATCGACGAGATGATAGAACGAAAGAAAACACTGTTTAACAAAGGGGAATAATAATGGCACTTATCAAAAAACCGACAACGGGAATGAAGGACATCCTTCCGAAGGAGATGGAGATCAGGGACTATGTCACCCGGCTTGTAAAAGAGACGTATTCGTCATTCGGGTTTACGCCGATAGAAACGCCTGCGGTCGAGCATATTGAGAACCTTCTGTCCAAGCAGGGCGGCGAGAATGAGAAACTGATCTTTAAGATATTAAAAAGAGGGGAAAAACTGCAGCTGTCAGGCGAAACGAAAGAAGAAGACCTTGCGGATTCGGGACTTCGTTACGATCTTACGCTCCCTCTTTCCAGGTATTATGCATGTCATGCTGCGGAACTTCCGATGCCGTTTAAAGCGCTTCAGATCGGACCCGTATGGCGGGCGGACCGCCCTCAGAAAGGACGTTTCCGCCAGTTCGTACAGTGCGATATCGATATACTCGGAGAGAGCACTACCCTTGCTGAGATCGAACTTATAACGGCGACGACAACGCTCCTGGGAAAGCTTGATTTTTCCGATTTTACAGTCAGGATCAATGACAGGCGCATATTAAAGGCGATGGCCGCATACAGCGGATTTGCCGAGGAAGATTACGACAGCGTGTTCATCATCCTCGACAAGATGGATAAGATCGGGGTGGACGGAGTGCGTCAGGATCTTATCGAAAACGGCTTTTCCCCCGAATGTGCCGACAGATATCTGGAACTGTTCCAAGGAGGCTTATCAGATGCATCTGCTGTAACGGCTCTTGCCGATAAACTCGGGGATGCGCTCCCCGAAGGGTGCGCCGAAGGACTCGTTGATATAATGACAAGTGCCGCCAAAGTAAAAAATGCCGATTATAACATTGTATTTGACCCTACTCTGGTCCGCGGCATGTCTTATTATACAGGGACCATATTCGAGATAACGATGAACGAATTCGGATCGAGTGTTGCCGGCGGCGGAAGGTATGATGAGATGATCGGACGCTTTACCGGGAACAAGGTGTGCGCATGCGGATTTTCCATAGGATTCGAGAGGATAATCACGATACTTATGGAACAGGACCGGAAGAACCCTGCAGGAAAGGACAAATACGCATTCCTTATCGAGAAGGGGGCGGATCCCGCATTTGTCGCGGATGTCATGAAGCAGGCGCAGGATCTTAGGAACGAGGGAAAAACAGTCCTTGTTTCGATGATGAACAAAAACAAGAAATATCAGAAGGAACAACTTGAAAAAGAAGGATATATCCTGGATAATGTAAAGGAGTTTTACCACTCCGAGTTCAGAAAGTAAGAACAGTGTCAGCACTTTAGGACGGTCACCGGCCGGCAGGAGGGCGTATGAAGTATTGTAAAAAATGCGGAATGCTTCTCGAAGATACGCATGAGCATTGCATAAGATGCGGAGCCGATGTAACGATACCCGATAACGTATCGATGTATCCGATCGAGGTCCTGGAGACCATCGAGGAGGAGAATGAGCGTAAAAAGGCACCCGGCAAGATAGTCGCGATGATAATAGGGCTTGTTGTTGCGCTTGTCGGCCTTATCATCTTTTTTGTGAACGCATCTTCAGGAGGCGCATTGAAAATGTCCTCAGCCGGACAGGATACGGCAACGACCCAAGAAACCGCAGCTCCAGCGGCAGATACCGCTCCTGCAGCAGATACGGCTGAAGAAGAGACGGCAGAACCTGCCGAGGAAGCCGCAGAGCCATCCCCGACAGAGGTTCCCGGGTCGGACCGTAAGGTAAAGGACGATAAAGGGGCATATTATGACTATTTCGAAGGCACCGATGATGCCGGAAATGTCGTATTCACAGCGCTTCTTCCCGAGGATCTTTCCGACAGGCAGTGCTATAACGATTATGAGATATACAGTGACCGTTATCCCGATTCATTCATGTTTGAAGCATCTACCAAGGAAAACGATGTAAGGTTTACGTATCTGTCCCCCAAAAAGTTCTGGTACAAACAGAGCGACTCCGGAAAGAGCCGCACGAATGAGGCGGATATGTCGCATTACATGACGTTTTACCAGTATGACGGGGACAAGAGTTATCTTGAGCCGCTGCTTTCCCAGAGCTATCCCAATGCGAAGTTTGAGATAAAGGACGAATATGATGTTGACCCCGCTACGGTCGGACTTCTGGCTGATTTTGCCAAGGCCAGGAACAAGGAACTGTTCAAGCCCGATCAGGATTATGCCTATATCGGCAAGGATACTTCGTATGCGAACATGAACTATGAAAGCTTCGCAAAGGTTTACGAATATGAGATCACGCTTCCCGACAAGAACATGATCTTCTGTAAATACTATGTACCCGTTATGGCCCATAACGTTGCATATGCGGATAAGAAAACAAATGACAAGGGGACGATCACAGAGTGGTACAATTTCGCACTCATAGGATTTGAGACCGGTAACGAGGACGAATACGACGACTATGAGCAGGCATTTGATGTCTTTGTTGCAAATGCGATACCTACGAACCTTTACATGTACATCAACGAGAGCTATTCCAAGGAGATCAAAGAGTCCGTCGATTCGTTTGAAAAGGTCGTAGCAGCCCAGAAGGAGGCCCTTGCCGAGGATGAAGCGGAAGAAGAAGCCGACATCCCCGATGTCGTCGAGGTCGAGCCCCTTGGCAAAGATAAGCTAGAAAAGTACGGCAAGGAATACAAAGACTCTTTCAAGCCCGATGATTTTGACTCGAAAGTACTTGAAATACTTACATCCGTCGGAACGCGCTTTACCAATGACAAGGTGAACGTATACGGAAGGGGCAAGGACAAGGTCGCATTCTTTGATCCCGAAAAGAAGAAAGTATTCCTGTCCCCCGAAGAGGATGAATATCCGGGCGATCAGTATGAAGAGCTGACAAAGCAGGAGAAGGCAGGGGACGCAGCTTCGGACGGATCGTCGTCCGATGAGGCCGGCGACGGCGCCAACGACAAGGATAAGAATGAAGAAAAGCCCGGGGATAAGCCCAAGGGCGGAGTGGAATAAAGGATACGGAGAATAGTAATGGCTGATTATGAAGATGTTATGAATGCTGAAAAAGTCGATACCATGAAGGCTACGGACAGGAAATGTCCGCAGTGCGGTGCGACCATGGATTTTGATCCGTCAACAGGCGGACTCTACTGTGCTTATTGCGGATACCGTGAGGAGATCAAGGCTGAAAACACTGTGGGAGAGACGGTTGCCGAAGAACTTGATTTTGAATCCGCCGAGTTTACGGGAAACTGCGACTGGGGTGTAGCCCAGAAGACCGTAACATGTAAATCATGCGGTGCGGTCTCCGTATATGACGCACTTGAGGTCGCGAACGAGTGTCCCTACTGCGGATCCAACCAGGTCATGGAGGCGAACGATGTCAAGACTCTTGCGCCGAACGGAGTCGTTCTGTTCAAGGTCACGGCAAAGCAGGCAGGAGAGAGGTTTACGAACTGGCTTAAGGGCAAGTGGTTCGCGCCAAAGGCCGCAAAGCTTTCGGCCAGGGCGGAGAGCTTCAAGGGTATATATCTTCCCTACTGGACGTTTGATGCCAATACCCATACAGAGTACTCCCTCGAATACGGAATAGATCATACCGTCGGATCGGGAGACAAGAAGAGGACGGTGACCGACTGGCACAGGACAAGCGGCACCCACGAGGAGTTCATCGACGACCAGCTCGTTGCCGGCACCGGTGACCAGAACGTCAACATGCTCCGCCAGGTCGAGCCTTTTGATACGAAGGACAACAGATCATACAAGCCGGAATATCTTGCGGGATTTCTCGCCGAAAGATATTCGATCGGTCTTAAGGATGCCTGGGAAAAGGGCAAGGAGTTCATCAGGAACAGGCTCAAGAACAATATCGAGAGCAAGGAAAGAAGCAGCCATCATGCCGATCATGTAAGGAATTTCAACGGAAGTACGACGTTTTCAAACATAACGTACAAATATCTGATGCTTCCCGTATGGCTGTCATGCTTTACATACAAGGGCAAGACCTATCAGTTCATCGTGAACGGACAGAGCGGAAAGGTTGGCGGCAAGTATCCCATCTCACCCTGGAGGGTTGCGTTTGCGGTACTTATCGGTCTTCTGATCCTGATATTGCTGTATAATCTGTCGAATTAAAAAAAACTTTTCAATATATGGCGGTTATGTTATAATCGGCAAAGATTGACGGAGGTTTGATATGAAGCATATTAGATCATTACAGACAAAAGATCTCAAGAAGTCGGCCAAGAAGGGCGGATGCGGCGAGTGCCAGACATCATGCCAGAGTGCCTGCAAGACTTCATGCACGATAGGCAATCAGCGCTGCGAAAAGGCGCAGTAAGCGTTTTCCTATATAGGATCTGACGGGAAAAAGCTCTTGAGGAGGGCTTTTTTCTCATGTCGAGCATCCTTGGACATGACATATGGTTTATCAGTACAAGAACAACGGCTACAATATCATCATGGATGTCGCAAGCGGGTGTATACATGTTACGGATGACATCGTATATGATATTATCGCCGCGTTGCAGGAATACCCGGATGAGGTAAAGCCTGTTTCATACGACGAAGCTTCCGCTTTTTTGACCGGTAAGATGCCCGGATATCCCGAAGGGGATATAAGGGAAGCGTATGAAGAAGTGGCATATCTTATAGAGCAGCAGCAGCTCTTTACCGTGGACGATTATCAGGAGATCCTCCCTGCCGCCCGGCAGGACGGCGTGGTAAAGGCTCTGTGTCTTCACGTTGCTCATGACTGCAATCTTGCATGCGAATACTGCTTTGCGGGAAAAGGAGAGTATCACGGGCAGCGTCAGCTCATGAGCGCCGAGGTCGGAAAGAAGGCTCTTGATTTTCTGGTAAGGCAGTCAAAGGGCAGAAGGAACCTGGAGGTTGATTTTTTCGGCGGTGAGCCTCTGCTCAATTTCGATGTCGTAAAAGAACTCGTGGCGTACGGACGAAGCCTTGAAGAAAAGTATGACAAGAACTTCCGTTTCACTCTCACGACGAACGGCCTTCTCCTTAATGACGAGATACTCGATTTTGCGAACAGGGAGATGTCAAATCTCGTACTGTCGATAGACGGCCGGAAAGAGGTCCATGACAGGATGCGTCCGAGACGAGGCGGTCAGGGAAGCTACGACGAGATACTTCCGAAGCTGAAAAAGGCTGCGGATTCGCGGGGCCAGACGAACTACTACGTCAGAGGGACATATACTCATTATAATACGGATTTTGCCGCAGATGTCATGCATCTTGCGGATCTGGGATTTGAACAGATATCGGTTGAGCCTGTTGTGGCACCGAAGGAAGAAGGATACGCACTTACCGAAGAAGATGTACCCGTACTCCTTGAGCAGTATGACATCCTTGCAAAATATCTGCTTGAGCGAAAAAAGAAGGGTAAAGCGGTCAATTTCTTCCACTTTATGATAGATCTTTCCGGAGGCCCCTGCATCGCAAAAAGGCTTAAGGGGTGCGGCTCGGGAACCGAGTACCTTGCGGTCGCCCCGAACGGGGATCTGTATCCGTGCCACCAGTTTGTGGGAATGGATGATTTTCTCCTCGGAAATGTCGATACCGGCGTTACGAACAAGGAACTCACCGAAAAGTTTGCCGCTGTGAACGTATACTCCAAAAAGGAATGTACAAACTGCTTTGCCAGGTTTTACTGCAGCGGTGGATGTGCAGCAAATGCATATAACTTTACCGGAGATATTAACGGGATATATGACATCGGATGCCGTCTGCAGAAGAAGCGCACGGAATGCGCGATAATGATGAAGGCGGCTGAAACGGACAGTCTGTAATACAGTTTGAAAGGAAACAAAAGCAATGAAGAAACAAAATGCTATCTTGGCACTGGCAGCCATCCTTCTCCTGATAGCCGGATTCGGTTATATGGTATTTTACGGAGTCGGAGTTGACCAAGTCGGATCCGCAAAAGGCATTCATCTCGGCCTCGATCTTGCGGGCGGAGTCAGCATAACTTATCAGGCGGTTGGAGATGAAGCACCTTCCGCGGAAGATATGGATGATACCGTTTACAAGCTTCAGCAGAGGGTTGAAGGTTATTCGACCGAGGCTTTGGTGTACAAGGAGGGCTCGGACAGGGTCAGCATTGAGATACCGGGTCTGTCGGACGCAAATGCGGTCCTTGAAGAACTCGGACGTCCGGGAAGCCTGTATTTTATCTCTCATATAGATTCACAGGGTAAGGAAAACTATGATGCCATGGGTAACCTTACCAAGAGCATAGACGAACTCATATCGGACGGTTCCGTGGTTCTCACAGGTACCAACGTTGTCGAGTCACGTGCGGGCGCGATCAAGAACGATATGGGAAATACGGAGTACGTTGTTGAGCTTACTCTTGATGAGGAAGGAACCAAGAAGTTTGCCGATGCGACAACGATCGCAGCACTTACAAAAGATACGATAATGATCTATTATGACGGCAAGCCGGCATCGATCCCCGTTGTAAAACAGCCTATCACCGGCGGTATGGCCCAGATCTCGGGCCAGAAGACGGTCGAGGAAGCGGAACAGCTCGCATCAACGATCCGTATCGGCGGACTCAAGCTCGAGCTTGAGGAACTGCGTTCAAACGTTGTAGGTGCACAGCTCGGTACAGAGGCGATCTCAAGGTCATTAAAGGCCGGTGCCATAGGTTTCGGGATAATCGTGCTGTTCATGTGCATAGTATATTTCATACCCGGCCTTGCTTCATCGATAGCTCTTATACTGTACTGCCTGATCACGATCTTTTCACTTGATTTCTTTGATATGACGCTCACGCTTCCGGGTATTGCCGGTATCGTGCTTTCGATAGGTATGGCGGTCGATGCCAACGTTATCACGTTTGCCAGGATCCGCGAGGAGATCGCATCCGGCAAATCGGTACGCTCGGCCATCGATGAAGGTTATAAAAAAGCTCTTTCGGCGATCATCGACGGAAACGTTACGACTCTTATCGCAGCACTTGTTCTCGGAGTCATAGGAACCGGTTCGATAAAGGGCTTTGCCCAGACGCTTGCACTCGGTATCGTTGTATCGATGATCACGGCGCTGTTTGTTACAAAGCTCATAATAAGATCGTTCTATGCACTCGGAATAAAAGATGCCAAGTGGTACGGCAGGGCAAAGGATTACAAAAAGATCGATTTTCTTTCCAGGAGAACGCTCTTCATCCTCATCTCTTCCGGGGTCATCATTGTCGGTATCGTGGCGATGATCATAAACTCTTCAATGGGAAGGCATGCGCTCAACTTCAGCCTTGAGTTCCTCGGCGGAACGAGCACTAACGTTACTTTCAACGAAGACATGGCACTTGCCGATATCGATTCAAAGGTTGTACCTTCGATAGAGAAGATCACGGGAGATCCGAATGTCCAGGTTCAGAAGGTTACGGGCTCCAACGAGGTGATCTTCAAGACAAGGGCACTTAATGTCAAGGAGAGAGAAGCATTCAACGATATGATGGAGAAGGATTTCTCCGTTCCGGCAGACAAGATAGTTGCTGAAACGATCAGTTCGACGATATCTTCCGAGATGTCAAGAGACGCGATACTTGCGATCATCGTTGCAACGATCCTGATGCTCATATATATCTGGTTCAGATTCAAGGATCTGCGCTTCGGTGCAAGTTCGGTCATCTGTCTGATACATGACGTTCTTGTTGTTATAACGTTCTACGCACTGGCCCGTATCACGGTCGGATCAACGTTCGTCGCATGTATCTTAACGATCGTAGGTTATTCGATAAATGCGACTATCGTTATATTCGACAGGATCAGGGAGAAGCTTGCCGCAACAAAGGAAGATCTCGGATCGCTCGTTAACGAGGCCGTAAACCAGACCTTGTCGCGAAGCCTGTTCACTTCACTGACGACCTTTATCATGGTCGCTGTTCTATACATACTCGGCGTAAGCTCGGTCAAGGAGTTCGCGCTTCCGCTTATGATCGGTATCATCTGCGGTACGTATTCATCCGTATGCCTTGCAAGTGCGATCTGGTATATCCTCCGCACAAAAGCAGTTAAATAAGCCTGAACACAACATCGGACAGAGACTGAGACAGGGGGACGGAGACTGAGACAGGGGGACGGAGGTATTGTCTCAATTCATTGAGACAATACCTCCGTCCCCCTGTCTCAGTCTCTGTCCCCCTGTCTCAGTCCGTCCCCCTGTCTCAGTCCGTCCCCCTGTCTCACTCTTTTTTGTGTTATAATACCCGGTATGAGTAAAAAATGGGTCGTCGTCGCCAAAGGCGCCGATTACAACAAAATAGCAAAGGACCATAACATAAGCCCGTATCTGGCGCGCATCATCAGGAACCGCGGCGCCGTTACAGATGAGGAGATAGATATGTTCCTTAACGGGGATGTTTCGTCCATGCATGATCCGCACCTTATGAAGGATATGGAGAATGCCGTATCCATTACAGGCGATGCGATAGAAGCGCAGATCCCGATACGTATAGTCGGGGATTATGATATCGACGGAGTATGCGCCTCATATATCCTGAAAAAGGGCATCATATCCGCCGGCGGGGTGGCTGATGTACGTCTTCCCGAAAGAGTCAGGGATGGCTACGGGATAAACGAAAAGATCATACGGGAGGCCGCCGCAGACGGGATAGAGCTTATCATCACGTGTGATAACGGCATAGCGGCAGGAGATGCGACAGATCTTGCGGTATCCCTCGGGATCAGCGTGATAGTCACGGATCATCATGAGGTCCCTTTTGAGGAAGCTGATGGAAAAAAGAGATACATCCTACCTTCTGCCGATGCGGTCGTAGATCCGAAGCGGGAAGACTGCCCGTATCCGTTCAGCGGGATATGCGGCGCCATGGTGGCATATAAGTTCATCTCATGTCTGTATGAGCTGCCCGGCATCGGTGAAGCTGTTGCCGGTAAAGACGGGCTCATGCGGGAATTCCTTTCATTTGCCGCTTTTGCCACTGTCGGCGATATAATGGAACTTGTGGATGAAAACCGCATTGCCGTAAAAGCCGGACTTGAGGTATTGAACAGTACATCAAATGTCGGCATGAAAGCGCTTATCGATGCGACCGGATTAAAGAGCGGCAGCATCACTGCCTATCATATCGGATTCATTCTCGGCCCGTGCATCAATGCGAGCGGACGCCTGGAGACGGCCGATGCCGCGCTCGAGCTCTTCTTTGAAAGTTCATATGACGATGCGCTTTCGTCTGCGCGTGAACTTGTCAGGATCAACGAGAGCCGCAAAAACATGACTAACGCTTTTTCCGAGAGGGCGATATTGACCGCCGCAGAGCAGTATCCGGATGACAGGGTGCTTGTCTTATATATCCCCCAGTGTCATGAGAGCCTTGCCGGTATAGTCGCGGGAAGGCTGAGGGAGCATTTCTGGCGCCCTTCGATAGTCCTGACGGATGATATGGATGGCAATATAAAGGGGAGCGGCCGGTCCGTGGAAGGGTACAACATGTTCGAGGAACTGTCCAAGGTAAAGGATATGTTTACCAGGTTCGGAGGACATATGATGGCAGCCGGTCTGTCAATGAACGCCGGCCGTGCGGATGAGCTTCGCAGAAGGCTTAATGAGAACTGTACGCTTACGGATGAGGATCTGACAGAGAAAATGAAGATAGACATTCCCCTGCCTGTGGGATATGCTGATGAAAGATTTACGGAAGAGCTGTCCGCTCTCGAGCCGTTCGGTGTCGGAAACCCCAGACCTCTTTTTGCCGAAAAAGATGTCCCGGTAAGGAGCGTGTCACTTGTCGGACGGGACCGTAAGATCGTAAAGGTGATTCTTGAAGGAAAGGACGCTTCGGGAAAGGTACGTCCCGTCGAGGCAGTCTGCTTTGACGATCCCAAGCGTGTATATTCGGATCTTTCCGAAAAAAAGACGCTCAGTGTACTGTATCAGGCCGGATTCAACGAGTACAACGGGAGAAGAACGGTTCAGCTTGTAATTAAGGATTATATGTGATCAAACGGTGAAAATCATGAAAGAATTAAGACAGCTTTGCAGCGATCTGGATTATGAGATTTTGTACGGAAGCATGGACGGGACCTATTCGGAGTTTGTTACCGATAACCGTAAGCTTTGCCCGGGCTGCGTCTTCGTATGCATAAAAGGTGCGAATTTTGACGGACACTCGTGCATAGCACAGGCAGTAAATGCCAAAGCGGCACTGGTTGTTTCGGAGCGCGATGTGACCGGGGATGATATTCCTGACGGACCAAAGGATACCACTATCATAAAGTGCGGATCCACAAGGGCCGCAATGGCTCTTATCGCATCAGCCCATTATGATCATCCCTCGAAAGATCTCTTTATGATAGGGATAACCGGAACAAAGGGAAAGACAACGACAACGTACCTGATAAGGTCCATCCTGGAGCAGGCGGGCAGACGGGTTGCACTGATCGGGACTATCGAGACGATCATAGGAGATGAACATGAGGCCGCAAAAAACACGACTCCCGACTCTCCCGTACTTCAGCAGATGCTGCGGCGCTGCCTGGACAAAGGATGCGACACGGTCGTTATGGAGGTAAGCTCCCAGGGACTGATGCTGCACAGGACGCTTGGAATAGACTTCGACATAGGGATCTTTACCAACATAGAACCCGACCATATCGGACCGAATGAACACAGGGATTTTGACCACTACATAGAATGTAAAGCCATGCTGTTTAAGCAGTGCAGGACCGGGATCGTAAACGGTGATGACGAGCATGTCGACAGGATACTTAATGGTGCCACATGTGACGTCGTAAGATACGGATTCGGCCGGGGACTTGATTATACTGCGGAAAATGTCAGGTTTGCCGGCGGAGGGTCTGACCTTGCGATGGAATTCGAAGTGAGAGGGCGCGCAAACTATCCCGTGAGGATCAACATGCCCGGACGGTTTTCGGTGTATAACGCATTGTGTGCGATAGCCGTATGCGACCGGATGGGAATAGATAAGGATACTGTCGTAAAAGCACTCCCGAAGGGCCATGTAAAGGGCAGGATAGAGCCGGTAAAGGTAAGCGATGATTTTACCATGCTTATAGATTATGCCCATAATGCCATGGCTCTTGAGAGCCTTCTTACGACGCTCCGCGAATACGATCCCAAGAGACTGGTGTGTCTGTTCGGATGCGGAGGCAATCGTGCAAGGGACAGAAGGTTTGAGATGGGTGAGGTATCGGGCAGGCTTGCCGATCTTACGGTCATCACTTCGGACAACCCCAGGAATGAAGATCCGATGGATATCATCGCGGACATCAGGACCGGGATAGATAAAACAAACGGAAAATATGTGGAGATACCCGACCGCAAGGAAGCGATCCGGTACTGCATCGTAAACGGCAGGCCCGGAGATATAATCGTCCTTGCCGGAAAAGGTCATGAAGATTATCAGGAGATCAAAGGGAAGAAGTACCCTATGGACGAAAGAGTGCTCGTTGCAGAGGTCTTAAAAGAAGAGGGGATGGCCCCGTAGCCTGAACTGTCACTGCCTCTCCTGCGGCCCGGACAGATCCATATACCACAGATAACCGTTCCGCCCGCGCTCTTTCACCTCGTAGAGAGCGGTATCGGCGCGCTTCTTCAGAAGTGATAGATCATCCGCATCATAAGGGAATCGTGCAGCTCCCGATGAGAAGCTGATCGAAAATTCCCTGCCTTCCTTATCGGCCTCCGGAAGACTGAACGACCAAAGATCGTCCGCTGTCTTTTTGATCAGGGCCGATACCTCATCTGTACCGGACATATCGGTAAGTACCACAAATTCGTCACCTCCGAAACGGGATATGATTCCGTTTTCGGAAAAGTTCTTTTTCAGCACATCGGAAAACTTGGTCAAAAAGCCGTCCCCGATGTTGTGTCCGTATTTATCGTTCACCTGTTTGAAATAATCCAGATCGAAGAATATCAGAGCGCAGTCTTTGCCGCGTGCGATCCATTTGGCTGCGGCGATATCAAAAGCCCGCCTGTTAAGAACACCTGTCAGCGGATCATGTGTTGACAGTGCCTCGAGTATCTCGTTATCCCTCTTGGAGAGCCTGTACATGTTGGCGATAAGGACGATGACCACGGTAAGAAGTACGGCCAGGAAGTAAAGAACGTAGTTCCTGAATGTGTGCATGGTCGCGGAAAGGGCGTTTCCGGGTATGCGTACAACGACGTACCATCCGGGCATGCTCTCTATCCTTGAACAGTGCTGTGAATACATCGTGTCCCCGACCGAATAGCTTATGCCTATATTATCCTCGAGGTGTCGTATTCTTGTCAGCCAGTCGCTGTAAACGGGAATATCATCCGCATTTATGTCCTGCATGGAAAGATATGCATTCGCCCAGCTGCCGATGGAATGCTCATCAGAGCCCGCACATTGGATTATATTGGAGCTTTCCGCGTTCATCAGCCATATCTCGACATCGTTGTCCAGGGACTCTGTAACTGCGATCTTCTGGAGTTCATTCAGTTTGTATGTTGTGAACATGTATCCGTGACGTGTATCGGCATACCGAAGGACCGCAAACAAAGTTATGACGGGCTGGCCGTAAACGGATGAGCGGTAGGGTGCAGAAATGGATACGGGGTTTGCAAGAGCGGCAGTCTGCATCAGATCCCATTTGGCAAATTCCTTGGCCTCTTCATCGGAAGCGTATTTTTTGCCCGACTGGTCAATGAACCCGGCGCTCAGGTAGTCGGCATTCGTGTTGTTTTTCAGTATATCGTAGATCTGTTCGGGGTTGTCGAAATTGCGCGAGGACAGAAGAACAGCTGTGCTGTTCACGGATTCGGTCATAAACTTTATCGAGGAGTTCATCTTTTCCGCCATTATGGTGCTGATCTCGGCGGAAAGTTGCTCGTCGTGCCTGGTGATCAGCCTGTTAAACGCCGTGATAAGAAGACCTGTCGCCCCGAAAAAAACGACAAGACAGATGATAAGTGTCAGATAGAACGATCTGCCGCTTTTCAGGAGATTGATATCATCTTTGAATCTTTTGTGGTCTGTGTTTGCCATATTCCGTACGGTTTAATTCATGTCAATTACTTCCCTGACTTCGGGACTGGACATATTCTCCTCATTGACAGTGACGACACCGGTATCTATAAATCTGACGGGCGGGGTGATGCCCTGCATTATGTCAAGGACGGATCCGACAGCAAGGTAACCCATGTCATACTGGCGCTGAAGTATGGTGGAGGCTCGGTAATCAGGGTCCTTTACGAGGTCATCTATCTCATCCGAAAGATCGAACCCGACAACGGTAATATCCTTCCGACCGGCCCCTTTCACAACCCTTGCGAGAACCCTTGTAGGACCGTTGTTGGTGGCATACAGGCCCACAACCTCCGGATGCTTCGCAAGAAAATCGTTAAGGAGCGCATCGCCTTCATCTATATTACCGTTACAGTTCATGATATCGGAGATGATGCTCCACTTTCCGGGAGCGTTATTGGACCAGTACTGGTAAAATCCCGCAAGCCTTTCATTGATGGTCTGTGATTTTGCGGTACCGACCATGATGCCTACTGAAATGTCATCATAATCCGAATAACCGGCATCGCGGAGACGGCCCAGCATTTCCTTTGCGGCGTTCTGTCCCGCATACAGGTTGTCTGTCATATAACAAATATCAAAACTCTCGGTATTCGCCGCTGTATCTATAAGGGCGACAGGTATGCCAAGTTCATGTATCCTGTCTATATCGGAAGACAGTTCGACCGAATCGTCGGGAGACAGCAGGATCGCATCGGGCTTTGCCGCAAGAGCTTCTTCTATAAGGACACGCTGCCCCTGCCAGTCGGTCTCGTTATTCGTTCCGCCGCAGTATACATTACAGGAAAGATCTTCGCCCGCAGCTTTGCATCCTTCCATGATCACCTGCCAGTAGCTTGAGTCCATGACCTTTAATATAACGTAAATGTTCTTGTTGTTTTCGGAAACTGTTCCCAAAGGTTCAAAGTGGGAGATAGGAGAAGCCGCACTTTCCGAAGCGCCGCCGGAAGGGGCGGAGCATCCTGAAAACAGAAGTGTCAGACAGATTGTCAGTAAGATGAAACAGTACTTTTTCATGCCTTATATACTATAAAAAACAATTCAAAAATACCATATCGTCATTTTTAACCAAATATGGTTTGTCAATATGTGAAATTTACCAACTTTACTACTAACATGCTAGCATGTTATAGTGACACTGTCAATAACATGTTAGTTCGATTAGGGCGAACTGATATACCAATTCAAAACAGGAGGACAAGTTATGAAGAAGAAAGTTTTATCTGTCATACTGGCTGCTACACTCGCCGCTTCAATGCTTTCGGCATGCGGACTTCAGGCAGCAGATCAGAGCGCAGCAGCTCCCGCAGCTGAGGCACCCAAGGAGGAAGCAGCTCCGGCAGAGGAGGCAGCTCCCGCAGAGGAAGCAGCTCCCGCAGAAGAGGAGGCTCCCGCAGAAGATGCAGCTCCCGCAGCCAATGATCCCAAGGTCACACTTATCATGGCAGAAGTTAATCCCCTCGACACCATCGTAGGTGCAATGGATTCCAAGTTTAAAGAAGAATGTGAGAAGCTTTCGGGCGGTTCTATCGAGATCGACCTTCAGGCAGGCGGTGTTCTCGGATCAGAGAATGATGTACTTGATACAATGCTCGGTGGCGGCGGTACGATCGATATCTCACGTATTTCCGCATTCTCACTTACAAGCTACGGCGGAGACAAGTCACTTCTTCTGTCTCTTCCTTATACATTCGTAAGCAGGGATCATTTCTGGAATTTCGCAACAAGCGACCTTGCAGAGACATTCCTTACAGAGCCTCAGGAGAACGGTGCAGGCGTTCGCGGCCTGTTTTACGGTGAGGAAGGATTCCGTCATTTCTTCTCGGTCAATCCCGTTGAAAAGATCGAAGACCTTAAGGGCATGAAGATCCGTGTGTCAAACGACCCCGTTATGAACGGTCTTGTTGAAGGACTTGGCGCATCTCCCACAGTCGTAGCATTCGGTGAGCTTTACTCAGCTCTTCAGACCGGTGTTGTAGATGCAGCAGAGCAGCCTATCGCCAACTACAAGTCAAACGCATTCCCCGAGGTTGCCAACAACATGATCCTTGACGGACATACACTCGGTGCAGTTGAAGTTGTCATCACAGACGAAGCATGGAACAAGCTCACACCCGCTCAGCAGGATGCCATGATGGAAGCAGGCAAACTTGCAAGCCAGTACTGCCGCGAGGTTTCAGAGGACAAGGAAAAGGAAGTTCTCGAGCAGCTTAAGAGCGAAGGATGCAACGTTGTGGAAGTTTCCGATATCAAGCCTTGGCAGGATGCAGTTGCAAAGGTTATCGAGGACAACGTAAACACAGACGAACTCAAAGATCTTTATCAGAAGCTTCTTGATCTGCAGTAAGATCACCAATCAGGTTATCAAAATCAGAGGGGGCACTTAATAGTGCCCCCGTTTTAAAAGAAGGTAGGAGCCATGTTTGAAAAATTAGACAAGATCAAGCCCGCATATGATGCGATATATAAGGTGCTGCTGGTCATATGTAAGATCTTTCTCATAGCCGATATAGCGATCACCACCCTGTCTGTTATGGGACGGTACATCAGTTTTATACCCGATCCGTCATGGTCGGAGGAAGTCGTTCTGACACTCATGTCATATATGGCCGTTTTGTCTGCGGCTCTTGCCATAAGACGCGGTGCACATATCAGAATGACCGCATTTGACCGGTATCTTCCGGAAAAAATGTTAAAAGTACTTGATATAATCGCCGATGTTTTTGTAATGGCGTTTGCAGTCATAATGCTCGTTGTCGGGATCAAGTACGCATCAACGATCGGCAGCAAAGGTACATATGTATCTATGCCGTCCGTCTCAAGAATATGGATGTATCTGCCGGTACCGGTAGCCGGTGCGGCAATGCTCGTATTCATACTTGAGACATTTTATTCAAATGTAAAATCACTCGTTCTTGGCACCGGATATATGGCCGGTGCGGTTGAAAACGATGATGAAGTAACGGATGCGCTTAAAAAAGCGGAAGAAGAGGAAGCTTTACGCGGAAAGGAGGGAGAACATTAATGGATACTCAGACATTTGCGATCCTTGTACTGCTCGGCAGTTTCTTTTTAATGGTCCTGCTCCGGTTTCCGATAGCGTACGCCGTAGGTATCTCATCGGTTCTGTGCCTGCTGGTACAGGGTCTTCCGGTTTCGACGATGTGCCAGTACCTTGTAAAAGGTATCAGCTCATTCTCACTGATGGCAGTCCCGTTCTTTATAACGATGGGCGTACTGATGGGAACCGGAGGCATTTCGGAAAGACTGATAGCCCTTGCCGATGCTTTTGTCGGATGGATGACCGGCGGCATGGCAATGGTAAACATAGTAGCATCATATTTCTTCGGAGGCATCTCCGGATCCGCGGCTGCCGATACGGCATCCATAGGATCGATAATGATCCCTATGATGGTCGATCAGGGATATGATGATGATTTTTCAACAGCGGTTACGATCACTTCATCATGCGAGGGCCTTCTCGTGCCTCCGAGCCACAACATGGTCATATATGCCATGAGTGCCGGCGGAGTATCGGTAGGTGCGCTTTTCCTTGCAGGATATATCCCGGGAGCAGTCCTTGCGGCATCCCTTATGATAGGATCGTACATCATATCGAAGAGACGCAATTACCCCAAGGGAGACAGGTTCTCGATCAAACGTCTCGGCAAGCAGTTCATTTCATCATTCTGGGCACTGGCAGCAGTTCTTATCGTCGTTGTCGGTGTTGTCTGCGGAATGTTCACGGCGACCGAGTCTGCGGCTGTCGCGGTCATCTACAGCCTTATAGTGTCGGTGTTCATATACAAAGGCCTTGACTGGAAGGGCGTCTGGCATGCACTTGATAAATGTATCGATACACTGTCAATCGTCCTGATCCTCATCTCGACATCGGCGATCTTCGGATTCTGCCTGACGAGACTTCACGTTCCGGATATGGCCAGCCGTGCCATCCTCGGACTGTCAAGCAACCCTTATGTGATAGCATTGCTTATAGACCTGATACTTCTGGTGCTCGGTTGTATAATGGATATGGCACCCATAATCCTTATCGCCACTCCGATACTGCTGCCCATTGCAACATCGATCGGTATATCACCCGTTCAGTTCGGTATCATCATGGTACTTAACTGCGGTATCGGACTTCTCACACCTCCGGTCGGAGCAGTGCTCTTTATCGGATCCGCAGTCGGACACTGCAAGATGGAAAAAGTCGTCAAGGCTACGTTACCGTTCTATATATGCATGATCATAACGCTGCTTCTGGTAACGTTTATACCCGGCATTGCAATGTTCCTGCCCAACATTCTTGGTAACTGATGGATAAGCGTTTTTCGTACACATACACAACCGGAACATTCGAACTTTGGCAGGCATCCATGTATTATGCGTACTCATCGTTTATGGGTGTGGTAAACGTGGTGTTCATCGTCTCGGCCCTGGCACTGATCTTTGCCAGATGGGGTTCGGCGTCGGACCTGTTCAAAGCTCTGATGGTCGTGATGCTCCTGCTTTTTACGGTGATACAGCCCGTCTCGATATGGCTTCGCTGCCGCGCATCGCTTGGCGGCAGGGATCAAATGATAAGCCTTACCGTAAGTGATTCCGGGATAGACGTCTCATCGGACGGCAAAAGCGGCCATATAACGTGGGATGGGGTAAAAGGAGTTGTAAAAAAACCCACGCTTGTCATAATATATTCCGGCGACGGGGCAGGTTATATACTGGGAAATGCTGTCCTGAAGGAAACAAAGAACGAACTGTATGATTTTGTACAGGAAAGAATAAAGGAAGATCATCATGCACGTACTGAATAAAGACAGAGAATACCAAAGTGCGGGAGAGGGAGCAGTCAGAAAGGTCCTGGCTTACAGTAAAAACATCATGAATGTTGAACTGCAGTTTGAGGCCGGCGCCGTCGGCGCCATGCACAGCCATCCGCACGAACAGATCGGGTATGTCATAGAGGGAACCCTGATCTACAAGGAAGAGGGGGAAAAAGACGTCACACTCATGGCGGGTGATTCCTACCTGGTACCGCCGAACGTGGTCCATGGGATAGAATGCGTAACCTCCGTTAAGCTTCTCGACATATTCACACCGATGAGGGAGGATTTCATTTAATATGGCAAACTCTCTTAATGACCAGACCTACAACAGACTCAGAAGGGATATCATGACGCTTGCCCTTATGCCGGGCGAGCCCGTATCCGCAGCCAAGATAGCCGAAAGATACAATGTGTCGCGTACCCCCGCACGAGAGGCGATCGTAAGGCTTGAAGCGGATGCCCTCGTGGATATCTATCCCCAGATAGGAACGGAGATATCCAAGATCGACGTCAACCGCGCCAAACAGGAATGGTTTGTCAGAAAGACGCTAGAAATGGGAGTGATCGACGGATTGTTTGATAATGTTTCCGATGCGGATATCCCGAAGATGCATGAGTACTGTCATAAGATGGAACTCGTATCGGACAGGCTCAACGATCCCGATATGACTTTTGAGTACTTAAGATCCGATAATGAATTTCACGCAATAGCATATTACGTGGCGGGACAGGAACTCGCTGCCCGGATAGTGGCCAATTCAATGACTCATTACAACCGCGTGCGGCTCCTCGTTGACATGGAAAACGCCAACAAGGACAGAACACTTGCGACTCATGCACAGTTGATCAGATGCATAGAGTCCAAGGATAAAGAAGCGTACAGAACACTTCTGTGGCAGCACATGGGATACTTTGAAAAAGACATTGAAGTGCTTCGGGAAAAGCGGCCTGAACTGTTTAACGAATAGGAGGAAAAAATGGGAAGAATAGTTACTTTCGGAGAGATAATGCTCCGGCTGGCACCTAACGGACATTACAGATTCTTTCAGGATGATCAGCTTCAAGCTACATTCGGAGGCGGAGAGGCTAATGTTTCCGTATCGCTGGCAAATTACGGACTTGATACTGCATTTGTGACAAAGCTTCCGGAACATGCGATCGGACAGGCTGCGGTCAACAGCCTCCGCTATTTCGGAGTGGATACAAGGTTCATCACAAGAGGCGGAAACAGGGTCGGAATATACTTCCTGGAAAAAGGTGCATCCCAGAGAGGAAGCCTTTGCATATACGACAGGAAGAATTCGGCTATCGCGGAAGCTTCGACGGATGATTTTGACTGGGACAGGATATTTGACGGAGCCGAATGGTTCCACTTTACGGGAATAACACCGGCACTCGGGCCGAATGTGGCAGAGATATGTGTTGAGGCCTGCAAGGCTGCCAAAGCGCACGGCGTAAAGATCAGCTGTGATCTTAACTATCGCGGAAAACTCTGGACAAGGGATCAGGCAAGAGCGGCCATGACGAAACTTTGCGAATACGTTGACGTATGCATCTCAAATGAAGAGGACGCCAAGGATGTATTCGGGATAGAGGCCGAAGGAAGCGATATCACCGGCGGAAAGCTCAACACCGAAGGATATAGGTCGGTCGCAAAACAACTTGCGGACAGGTTCAATTTCGAGAATGTGGCCATAACCCTTCGTACTTCGATATCCGCAAACGACAATGACTGGCAGGGAATGCTCTATGACGGAAGCGATTGCTGCTTCTCCAAACAGTATCACCTGCATATAGTTGACAGGGTAGGCGGAGGCGACAGCTTCGGCGCGGGCCTGATCTACTCGCTGGTGAACGGATATTCCACTAAAGATGCGATAGAGTTCGCGGTAGCTGCGTCAGCACTCAAGCACTCGATCGAAGGTGATTTTAACAGGGTAAGTGTTGCGGAAGTCAAGAAGCTTGCCGGAGGAGACGGATCCGGAAGAGTGCAAAGATAGGAGATAGTTTATGAAGCAGTTTATGGATGAAGGTTTTATTCTGGAAAACGATACGGCCAGGCACCTGTTCCACGATCATGCCGAATCTCTTCCGATAATCGATTATCACTGTCACCTTTCGAGCCGTGAGATATACGAAGATGTCCGCTTTGACAGCCTGGGCGACGTATGGTTCGGAGGCATCCAAAAGGACGGGAGCTGTTACGGCGACCACTACAAGTGGCGTCTCATGCGTTCCAACGGTATGGCGGAAAATCTTGTCACCGGAAGGGATGACGAGAAGGCAAGATTTAAAGGCTTTGCAGATACCTTAAGTCTTGCGATCGGAAACCCCATGTACCACTGGTGCAATCTGGAACTTAAGAGATACTTCGGAGTGGACGAGCCCTTATCGCCCGAAAGTGCTGACAGGATATGGGACAAGTGCAATGATGTGCTTAAGAATGATCCCGATATGAGCGCAAGGGGACTTATCAGAAAGAGCAATGTTGCCTATGTGGGAACAACGGATGATCCGACAGATACGCTCGAATGGCATGAAAAGATCGCAAATGATCCCGATGTGAAGTTTCTCGTAAGACCTTCATTCAGGCCGGATAAAGCGATCAATATCACGAAGGAAGGTTTTGCGGAGTATATTGGAAAACTTGCCGCAGCGGTCGGGAAAGAAAGCCTGGAGAGTACAGAGGATGTGATAGATGCGCTGGTGAACAGGGTCAAGTACTTCGCATCGCATGGCTGCGTTGCAACGGACCACGGACCTGATTACATCCCGTTCAGAAAGATCCCCCGTAAAGCATGTGATGCCGCATTTGCAAAAGCGATGAGGGGAGAGAGCATAACGCTTGAAGAAGCCGAAGGGTACCAGACAGAAATCCTGATCGCACTCGGAAAAGCATATCACTTGCACAACATGGCAATGGAGCTTCACTATTCATGCCTTCGGAACATGAATGACAGGATGTACAGGATGCTCGGACCCGATACCGGCTATGACATGATCGCCCAGAATACCTGCGGCGGTAACATCGCAAAGCTCCTATCGGAGCTTGACAGCACGAATGAACTTCCCAGGACGATCATCTTCTCGCTTAACCCTGCTGATAACGAGCAGATAGGAACGATACTCGGATGCTTCCAGTCAAGCGAAGTCCCGGGTAAGATCCAGCATGGTCCCGCATGGTGGTTCAATGATTCGAAGAGCGGAATGGAAGATCAGATGAGATCGCTCGCAAATCTCGGACTGCTCGGAAACTTTATCGGAATGCTGACGGACTCACGTTCCTTCCTGTCATACACAAGACACGAGTACTTCAGAAGGATCATGTGCAATCTGATCGGAAAGTGGGTTGAGGCAGGAGAGTATCCCGCAGACGAGGATGCACTGAAGAAGATAGTAACGGGTATCTCATATTACAACGCAAAGAGATACTTCGGGTTATAGAACGGATCGGAGGATATGAAGTGAACGAGATACTGAAGACTATCCATGATATAGGCATTGTGCCCGTTATAGCGATCGATGATGCCAAGAAGGCAGTGCCGCTTGCAAAGGCTCTTACCAAAGGCGGTCTTGCGGCTGCGGAAGTAACGTTTCGGACCGAAGCGGCCGAAGAGGCCATAAGACTGATATCCGAAGAGGTTCCCGAAATGCTCGTCGGTGCAGGAACGGTGCTGACGCGCGAGCAGGCCGACAGGGCAGTGGCAGCGGGCGCACGCTTTATCGTAAGTCCCGGATTCAATCCCGAGATAACAAAATACGTTCTGGATAAAGGAGTATGCATGATGCCCGGCACCGCGACCGCCGGTGAGATGGAGCAGGCAATGATGCTCGGGCTTGAGGCCGTCAAGTTCTTTCCCGCGGAACAGAACGGGGGTATCGCAAAGCTCAAGGCTCTTGCCGGCCCGTACAAAACGCTTAAATGGATGCCTACAGGCGGGATCAATACAGCCAACCTGTCCGACTACATGTCGTTTCACCAGATACTCGCATGCGGCGGTACATGGATGGTCAAAAAGGATCTTGTGGAAGGCGAAAAATGGGATGAGATAACGGCTATATGCAAAAGCGCCGTTAAGAACATGCTCGGCCTTACGCTGAAGCATGTCGGTATAAACTGTGAGAACGAGGATGAGGCCGCAAAGACGGCAAAGACTCTGTGTGCTCTGTTTGACCTTCCGTACAAGGCAGGCAACAGCTCGATATTTGCAGGGGATGATTTTGAAGTCATGAAGTCAAAGGGACTCGGAAGATGCGGTCATATCGCGATCGGAGCAAATGATGTCGACAGGGCAGTCTATCATCTTAAAAGAGCCGGCGCGTCATTTGATGAGAGCACAAGAAAAACGGATGACAAAGGAACGAAGGTCATCTACCTTGACGGGGATTTCTCCGGCTTTGCCATCCATCTTGCGAGAAATAGTTCAGTCCTTGATGTTTGAAGGATCCTGCCCGATATAGGCGGATATGCCTCCGTCGATATAGATGATCTGACCGTTAACGAAATCGGAAGCCTTTGATGCCAGAAATACTGCCAGCCCTTTCAGATCATCGGTGTGTCCCCACCTGCGGGCAGGGGTCTTGGACCGGATGAAGCGGTCGAAAGGATTCATGGAGCCGTCGGCGCCTCTTTCCCTTAAGGGGGCAGTCTGGGGCGTGTCGATATAGCCGGGACCGATCCCGTTACATTGGATATTGTATTGTCCGTATTCGGAAGCGATGTTCCTGGTGAGCATCTTGAGCCCGCCCTTTGCGGCAGCATATGCGCTTACGGTCTCTCGGCCGAACTCACTCATCATCGAACAGGCATTTATGATCTTTCCGCCGCCCGCTTTTATCATTGCGGGAAGGACGGCCCTGCTGCAGATGAAAGGACCCGTAAGATCCACGTTGATGACCTGTTCCCATTCGTCAACGGACATCTCGGTCATCGGGATGCGTTTGATTATACCGGCGTTGTTAATAAGTATATCGATAGTACCGAATCTTTTTTCGACATCGGCGACAAATGAAGCAACCTGATCTTCCTTTGTGACGTCGCATACAGCGCCGTATATGTCAAAGCCGGCAGTTTTGTATTCGGATATGGCCTTTTGCACGCGATCTTCGTTGGAACTGTTGAATACGACCCTTGCACCTGCCTCGGCAAGTGCCATCGCATAAGCCATTCCAAGCCCGTATGACGCACCGGTCACCCAGGCCACTTTACCGTCAAGACGAAAACTGTCAAGTATTCCTGCCATGATCATTCCTCCGTAAGAGTGAAACTGTTTATGTTCCGATAATAATGATTTTATATTTGTTTTACAGAAAATGAAAGACAAAAGTTGAAAGGATGGAAAATGATATGGAAGTAAGATGTGCATGTTCACCCGCCGATGCAAAGAACTATGATACAAAAAGGCTTCGCAGCGAATTTCTGATCGATGACCTGTTCGCCCCCGATGATATCAAACTGGTGTACAGCCATATCGACAGGATAATCACGGGATCGGCGGTCCCCGTATCGAAAAAGCTTGTCCTTACCGCAGGCGATGAACTTCGCGCCCGGTATTTTCTTGAGAGGCGTGAGATGGGTGTCATCAATATCGGAGGAGAGGGCATCATAACGGTTGACGGAAAGGATCATACCGTAGGCTGCAGGGAAGGAATGTACATAGGAATGGGCAGTAAGGACATTTCTTTTGCATCAAAGGATCCGGGATCACCGGCCTTGTTTTACATCAACAGCGCTCCGGCGCACATGACATATCCTACGGTCCTTATAAAGCGTGAAGGAACGCCTTCGGACGATGTTGTGATCATCAGCGAAGAAAACAAAAAGGAACTCGGAACGCTTGAAGAGTCGAACCACAGAGTCATCAACAAATACATCCTTCCGGGACAGGTAAAAAGCTGTCAGCTCGAGATGGGAATGACCGAGCTGAAGGACGGAAGCGTATGGAATACGATGCCGGCACATACCCATGACAGGCGTATGGAAGTCTATCTGTACTTTGATCTTCCCGATGACGCTTACGTCTGCCATTTCATGGGACAGGCGCAGGAGACAAGGCACATAATCGTCAGAAACCGTCAGGCTGTGATTAGCCCCAGCTGGTCCATACATGCCGGTGCGGGAACGAGAGCTTACACGTTCATATGGGGTATGGTCGGGGAAAATCAGGACTTTGACGATATGGACAACATAGATAACAGTGATCTTTTGTAGTGCAGGTTGATCAGCAGGCTGAGTGTTATGGAAAGATTAAGCTATAAGACATTAGAGACATGCGGATACGACGGGTACATCCTGAAGGATGCTCCCGAACGCGTCCTTCAGTTCGGGGAAGGGAATTTTCTGCGTGCTTTTACCGATCATTTCATAGATGTATTAAATGAAAAGGCGGGATTTAACGGAAAGGTTGTGATCTGCCAGCCCAGAGGCGGCGCAAAGAGCGAGGTCATAAACGGACAGGACGGTCTGTATACGCTTCTTCTTCGCGGCATCAGCGGCGGACAGATGGTGGAGGAGACGAGGATAATCTCCTGCATATCAAGATGCATCAATCCGCTTGAAGATGTCGACGCGCTCCTTGAGTGTGCCCATAATCCGGATATCCGTTTTATAACGAGCAACACGACGGAAGCGGGGATCGTATATGACAGCAGCTGCTCATTTTCAGACAGGCCTGCGGCAAGCTTTCCCGCAAAGCTTACACGATTCCTGTATGAACGGTACAAGGCAGGTCTGCCCGGATTCATCATATTGTCATGTGAACTGATAGACAGAAACGGTGATGCCCTGCTCGACTGTGTCAGAAAACATATAAGACAGTGGGATCTTCCCGACGGATTTGATGCATGGGTCCAAAATGAGAATTCCTTCTGTTCCACTCTTGTTGACAGGATAGTTACCGGTTACCCGAAGGACGAGGCTGAAGGATTGTTTGAAAAGCTCGGATACATCGACGAACTGGCCGATGCCGGAGAAGTTTATGCATCCTGGGTCATCGAGGCCGACCCGAAGATACTTGATGAACTGCCCTTTGACAAGGCGCATCTTCCCGTGCAGATAACCGATAATGTCGATCCGTTCAAAAAACGGAAAGTCAGACTGCTCAACGGCGCCCATACATCGATGTCGGTCTGCGCATACTCTTCAGGGATCAAAACAGTCGGTGACTGCATGAAAGATGAGGTCATAAGGGCTTATGTTAATAAAGCTCTGTACAGCGAGATAATCCCCGCTCTTGACGAGAAGGAACAGGACAGTGCCAAAGAGTTTGCCGATGCCATAAGCGACCGGTTTTCCAATCCTTTTATCAGGCACGAACTCTTATCGATTCTGCTTAATTCCACCGCCAAGTGGAAAGCAAGGGTTCTTCCGTCGATAAAGGATTATCACGATAAATACGGGGCCCTTC
This sequence comes from Lachnospiraceae bacterium, assembly GCA_017526745.1. Classification (GTDB taxonomy): domain Bacteria; phylum Bacillota; class Clostridia; order Lachnospirales; family Lachnospiraceae; genus UBA2868. The sequence goes on from JAFXQX010000015.1 coordinate 66,703, forward strand.
CGAAACTTCTGACATTCTCTTATGCCGCTTACATATATCTTTATCATTCGTCACAAGAGCTTTCGGATGACGCATATGTGCTTGAGGCATTTGATTCGTTAAAGGACGAGGATCTTATATCAACAGCGGTTTCGATTATCAACAATAAAGATATCTGGCAGGATGATCTTTCATCTCTGAGCGATCTTACCGGTGAGGTCATAAGGGATCTGAAGCTTATCGGGGAAGCCGGTATGTATGAGGCGGTAAAAAGGATAGTTCCTGCCGCGGATTCGGAGGGATGACGTGAACACGATCAGGATACATCCGGATGATAATGTTGCAGTCGCACTTTCCGATATCAAAAAAGACACTGTCATAAACGAGAACAACAATGCGGTCATGACAACCGAGGATATCAGAAGAGGGCACAAGGTGGCGCTTTTTGATATACCGGAAGGCTCACCCGTTATCAAGTACGGCTGTAAGATAGGCATTGCGACATCAGATATCGTAAAAGGCAGCCATGTACACGTACACAATCTTTCGACGGCGCTTCGCGAAGATGGCACTTACAGTTACGATCCCACCCCCCGGTACGTTTGTAACGGCGCAGGAAGGACCTTTAAAGGTTTTGTCAGGCCTGACGGGAGCGTTGGGATAAGGAACGAGCTGTGGATCATCCCGACAGTCGGATGCGTCGGCTCCGTTGCCGAGCGGCTCGCTGCCTCGTGCCAGGACCTTGTTACGGGTTCTCTTGAAGGGATATATGCATTCAATCATCCCTACGGATGCTCACAGCTGGGTGACGATCATGCGACGACGAGAAAGATACTTGCCGATCTTGTACGTCATCCGAATGCGGCGGGAGTGCTCGTTCTGTCTCTTGGCTGCGAGAATCTTACAAAAGAGCAGTTTATGGAAGAACTCGGTACATGGGATGAGAACAGGGTTAAGTTCTTGACCTGTCAGGATGCGGTGGATGAGGCTGCGGAAGGCAGAAAGATATTGGAAGAGCTTGCGGCATACGCCGGTACATTCGAACGTGTAGATGTTGATGCGTCAAAGCTTACGGTAGGGTTAAAGTGCGGCGGATCTGACGGATTGTCCGGTATAACTGCCAATCCCGTTGTCGGAGGATTTTCGGACAGGCTCGTATCTATGGGCGGGTCCACGATACTTACTGAGGTGCCTGAAATGTTCGGTGCCGAGTCGATACTCTTTAACCGCTGTAAGGACAGGGAAACGTTTGACCGGGCCGTTTCGATGGTAAACGGTTTCAAGAAATACTACACGGATCACGGCCAGGTGGTCTACGAGAATCCCAGCCCCGGTAACAAAGAGGGCGGGATAACAACACTCGAGGACAAGTCGTGCGGATGCGTGCAAAAGGGAGGAAAATCACCTGTCGTTGATGTGCTTTCCTACGGGGACCATGTAAAGTGCCCGGGACTGTCGCTCCTGTCCGGCCCCGGAAACGATATGGTATCAACAACGGCGCTTACCGCGGCAAGAGCCCACATGATCCTGTTTACGACGGGAAGGGGAACGCCTTTCGGCTCTCCGGTACCCACGGTAAAGATATCTTCAAACACCGGACTTTTTGACAGGAAAGGCGGGTGGATCGATTTTAACGCGGGAACGGTTGCCGACGGTACGAGATCGATCGATGAGGCGGCAGATGCGCTGACGGACTTTGTACTTGAGGTCGCATCGGGGAAAAGGACACGCCAGGAGATAAACGGATACCGCAGCATCGCCATATTAAAAGACGGTGTAACGCTGTAATACATGAGACACAGAGTAAAAATGGGAGGATTAAGCAGATGGAAATGACAATGAGGTGGTTCGGGACCGGATTTGATACGGTAACGCTCAAACAGATCAGACAGGTTCCGGGAGTGACGGGTGTTATCACCACGCTGTATGACACGACGCCCGGTGAGGTGTGGACCAGGGAGCGCATACATGCCCTCAAGGAAGAAGTCGAGGCCTCCGGTCTTCGCATATCCGGTATCGAATCCGTTAACATCCATGACTCGATCAAGATAGGATCGCCCGATCGCGACAAGTATATCGACAACTATATCGAAACGCTTGCCAATCTCGGCAAAGAGGACATTCACCTTGTCTGCTATAATTTCATGCCTGTTTTTGACTGGACAAGATCTGAACTTGCCAGAAAGCGTCCCGACGGATCGACCGTACTTGCATATTCGCAAAAAGCGATCGACGCTCTTGATCCCGAGACCATGTTCGATTCAATAAAAGGTGATGCAAACGGGGCCGTCCTTCCCGGATGGGAGCCCGAACGCATGGCAAAGATCAAAGAACTGTTTGAGGCTTATAAGCCGGTCACACAAGAGAAGCTTTTTGAAAATCTCAAGTATTTCCTTGAAAAGATCATGCCCGTTTGCGACGAGTACGATATCAACATGGCGATCCATCCCGATGATCCCGCATGGAGCGTGTTCGGACTTCCGAGGATAATCATCAATCTCGAGAACATCATGAGGATGATGAAGATGGTAGACAATCCCCACAACGGAGTGACTTTCTGCTCCGGTTCATACGGAACGAACAGGAAGAATGATCTTCCTGCAATGATCAGGGCGCTTAAGGGAAGGCTTCATTTTGCACATGTCAGGAACCTTAAGTTCAATTCGGACGATGATTTTGAAGAGGCTGCGCATCTTTCGAGCGACGGTGATTTTGACCTTTACGAGATCATGAGGGCCCTTTATGACATCGGCTTTGAAGGCCCGATACGTCCGGATCACGGAAGGATGATATGGGACGAGGTGGCCATGCCCGGATACGGTCTTTACGACAGGGCTCTCGGGGCTACCTATCTTAACGGACTGTGGGAAGCCATAGACAAGAATGCAAAACGCTCCAAGGCGGATTAACGGGAGGAAATACTATGAAACTGGTACAGATAAATGATCCTGCGGTAAGAAAGGAATTTGAAGACAAAGGATATGTCGTCCCTTCGTATGACAGGGACAAGGTAAGGCAGAAGACCGCCGAAAACCCTTCATGGATCCATTTCGGCACTGGAAACATCTTCAGGGCCTTTCCCGCAGCCGTGCTTGATAAGCTTCTTTGCGACGGCTCATATGATAAAGGTGTGATAGCGGTCGAAGGATTTGACTATGACATCATCGAAAAGGCATATAAGCCCTTTGATGACCTGAGCCTTCTTGTAACGCTCAAGAGCGACGGGAGCATAGAAAAGAGAGTCATCGGTGCCGTTACCGAGTCGTTGACCGCAGATACATCAAGTAAGTCCGATATGGAAAGACTCAAAGAGATCTTTACTAATCCCTCACTCCAGATGGTCAGTTTCACGATCACGGAGAAAGGTTATTCACTTGCAGGTGCTGACGGAAACCTTTCGGGTGTCGTAAAAGATGATTTTGACAATAAGTGTTTTCCGCCCAAGCATCTGATGGGTAAGATGGCATACCTGCTTTATGAACGTTACAAAGCCGGTGCATTTCCGGTCGCCATGTCGAGCATGGACAACTGTTCCCATAACGGTGACAAGTTAAAAGCAGGTGTCCTTGCATATGCCGACAAATGGGTCGGGCAGGGACTTGCGGACAAGGGATTTGCCGAATACTTACGCAACGAGAGCAAGGTAACGTTCCCGCTCTCGATGATCGACAAGATCACTCCGAGACCGGACGGGAATGTGGTGGACATGCTTTCGGCTGACGGATTTGAGGATACCGAAATAATCGTTACCGACAAAAATACGTATACGGCAGCTTTTGTCAATGCCGAAGAGACGCAGTACCTCGTGATCGAGGACAAGTTCCCGAACGGACGCCCTCCTTTTGACAAGGGCGGAGTGTATTTTACGGACAGAGAAACGGTGGACAAGGTTGAAAAGATGAAAGTGTGCACATGCCTTAATCCGCTTCATACGGCACTTGCCATATTCGGGTGCCTGCTGTCATACGATTCCATATCAAAAGAGATGAAAGATGAAGATTTGGCATCGTTTGTACGAAATATGGGCTACACCGAAGGAATGCCCGTCGTTGTCGATCCGGGGATCATCAGGCCCGAGACCTTCATCGGTGAAGTCCTCGAGAAGAGACTGGTCAATCCCTTCATGCCGGATACTCCCCAGAGGATCGCGTGCGATACATCGCAGAAGATCCCGATCCGCTTCGGTGTTACGCTCTCTTCCTACCACGAAAAAGGCGATGACCTTACAAAACTGAACTATATACCTGTCGTTCTTGCCGGGTATCTGCGCTATCTTACCGGAGAAAACGATGCCGGGGATGATTTTGAACAAAGCCCCGATCCTCTTCTTGACGAGCTTTCTGCCACAATGAAGAAGTACAGGGGATTTAAGAGCGCGACAGCCGAAGATCTTCGCCCGGTACTGTCAAGAAAGGATGTATTCGGTATCGATCTGTACGGATCGAATCTGGCAGACAAGATCACGCAGCTGTTTAATGAAATGAATGCTTCTGCCGGAAGCGTAAGAAAAGTTCTTCACAGGGTAAATGAACAACAGACAGACAATTCAGGCAAATAAAATGAATGCTGACACGGCGGCCTTTCTGGACCGCTTTGTCAAACGCGTGAAGGCAACCCCTCCGGGAGTGTGCCCGATAGCAGTCCAGCTGGCATTCCTGCAGTGTGCCAGGTCGCAGACATGCGGAAAGTGCGTTCCGTGCCGTGACGGCCTTGAGCAGCTCGAAAAGATGATGCTCGCCATACTTGAAGGCCGCGCCGACATGGATACTTTCCATGACATGATCGCACTTGGCACGATGATAAGGGACAGTGCGGACTGTGCCATAGGATATGAGGCTGCAAGAGTCGTACTTGAGAGTACGCAGCTGTTCAGGGAAGAGTATATCAGCCATATAAGGGATCATTCATGCCGCGAGGAGGTCGGGCAGAAGATCCCGTGCATGCTCGCATGCCCGGCAAGTGTCAACATACCCGGGTATATAGCCCTGATAGGAAAAGGCCGCTATGCCGAGGCGATCAATCTGATCAGGCAGGACAATCCATTTCCGACCGCATGTGCCTTCATATGCGAGCATCCCTGTGAGGCAAAATGCAGGAGGGAACTTCTTGATTCTCCCATAAATATAAGGGGACTTAAGAAATATGCGGTCGACCGGATAGCAGCCGATCAGGTAAGGATACCCGCATGCAATGTTGCCACAAGAAAGAAAGTTGCCGTGATCGGAGGCGGACCTTCGGGACTTACGGCGGCATACTATCTGTCGCTCATGGGACATCACGTTGACATATTCGAGCAGATGGACAAGCTTGGCGGTATGCTGCGGTACGGAATACCGAATTACAGACTGCCCAAGGACAGACTCGATCAGGATATAAATGCGATCCTCTCTTCGGGAAATATAACCGTTCATCTTGCCACAGTGGTTGATGCCAAGATGGCGGATGAGATCGAAAAAGAATATGATGCCGTCTACATCTCGATAGGTGCCCAGAAGGGCAAGAACGTCAGGATAGACGGTGCCGATGCAAAAGGAGTCCTGTCGGCGGTTGATTTTTTGAGGGATATCGGAAAAGGGGATATCCTGATTTTTCCGGAAAGAGAGTGGTTGTCGTAGGTGGCGGCAACGTCGCAATGGATGCCGCAAGATCTGCGATACGCTGTCATGCCGACGAAGTGACCGTGATCTACAGACGCAGACAGGTCGATATGACAGCGCTTGCCTCCGAGATACAGGGGGCCATAGAAGAGGGCGTCGAGCTTCTTACGATGAACGCTCCGCGCTCGGTAAGAGTTGAAGGCGGTAAAGTGGCGGGTTTTGTTATGCAGCCGCAAAGAACGGGCGAGTACATCAACAGCAGACCGGGCGTGACAAACGCCAATTCGCCCGAACGCGAGGTCAGGTGCGAGATCGTTCTTCTGGCGATAGGCCAGGATATCGAGTACTCTCCTTTTGAAAAATATGGTATCAATACGGCCAGAAAAACGATCGAGGCATCTGAAAGCGCAAAGGTCGCGGGATCCGAAAAGGTCTTTGCGGGAGGCGACTGTGTACTGGGACCCGCTACCGTTATCAAAGCCATTGCGGCAGGCAAGACTGCGGCACTTGGCATTGACGAGTATCTCGGATATCACCATAAATATCTTGAAGAGATCGAAATACCGGAGCCGGAAGAGAACAACAGAAAACATTACGGAAGAGTGCATCTTGTCGACGTATCGGCACGAGAGCGCAAGAAGAATTTTGAACCCGTAGAGCTGGGGATGTCGTACGAAGAGGCCATGCAGGAATGCAATAAATGCTTAAGGTGTGACCATTTCGGATGCGGCAGCGTGATAGGAGGCAGTATCTGATGAGCAGGATCATTATTGACGGCCGGGAACTGGACGTATCGGATGATCTGACGATCCTTGAGGCGGCTGCCGAAAACGATATAAAGATACCGACTCTTTGTTATCTCAAAGGAGTTAACGAGATCGGGGCATGCAAGATGTGCGTTGTGGAACTTGAGGGATCGGAAAGCCTTGTGACGAGCTGCACGACAAAAGTATGCGACGGCATGACGGTATATACGGCTTCCGAAAAAGTCGTTTCGGCCAGAAAGGAGATGCTCCATCTCATTCTGGCGCATCATGACAACAGATGCATCATATGCGGGAAAGCCGGCGAATGCCAACTTCAGGACCTTGCAAGAGAATACGGCATAGAGACTTCCAAATACGAAAAAACGGTCCACAGGGCACTTCCCAAGAAGGAAAATCCCTTCCTGTCGTATTATCCCGAACTGTGCATAAACTGTCAGAGATGTGTTTCGACATGTCATAAGATCACCGGTAACAGGACACTCAAAAACGGAAAACTCGGAACCGTTACGCTCATAGATGCGCCTTTCGGTCCGAATTGGAAAGAGACCGACTGCGAGAGCTGCGGCAACTGCGCATCGGCTTGTCCGACAGGGGCTCTTATCGCCAAGAACCGGAGCAGATATCAGCCCGGAAGAGTCAGAAAGGTCCTGACCACATGCCCGCACTGTGCAACGGGCTGCCAGTATTATCTTGTCGTAAGGGATAACGTGATAGTCGATACCGAGCCTGCAGACGGTCCGTCCAATAAAGGACTCTTGTGCGTGAAAGGACGGTTCGGATCTTTCAACTTTGTCCATTCTTCGGACAGGCTCAGGCATCCCCTCATCAGGAACAGGGAAACCGGAGAGTTCAGAAAGGCCACGTGGGATGAGGCGCTTGACCTTATAGCCGAAAAGTTTTTGCATATAAAGGATAAGTACGGGGCGGATGCCCTTGCGGGTTTTGCATGTTCGCGTTCACCGAATGAAGACTGTTATATGTTCCAGAAGATGGTCAGATGCGCATTCGGGACCAATAATGTCGATAACTGCGCAAGAGTGTGCCATTCGGCAACGGTTGCCGGGCTTGCGATGACCCTCGGCTCCGGAGCCATGACCAACCCGATCGGTGATATCACAAACGATGTGGACTGCATCATGCTGGTGGGATCCAATCCAGAGGAAGCCCATCCGGTCATCGGAATGCAGATCAGGCAGGCGGTCGACAGGGGAACGAGACTGATCGTTGTGGATCCGAGAGATATAGGTCTTTCAAAGAGAGCGGACGTACATATCAAATTAAAGCCCGGGACAAACGTGGCGTTTGCGAACGGAATGATGAACGTGATCATCAACGAGGGCTATGCGGACGAGAAGTTCATAGCCGAGCGTACGGAAGGATATGAGCAGCTTAAGCAGATCGTCATGGAGTATACTCCGGAAAAGGTCGGCAGGATCTGCCATATAGATCCGGATCTTCTGCGTGAAGCTGCACTTATGTATGCAAAGGCAAAGAAGGCCCCGATCATATACTGCCTCGGCGTTACCGAACACTCCACCGGAACCGAGGGCGTAATGTCCATGTCCAATATGGCGATGCTTGTCGGAAAGATCGGAAAGAGCGGCTGCGGGGTCAATCCGCTGCGCGGCCAGAACAACGTTCAGGGAGCATGCGACATGGGCGCGCTTCCGACAGACCTTCCGGGATACCAGAAGGTCACCGATCCGGCAGTCATCGAAAAGTTCGAGAAAGCCTGGAATACGAAACTTAGCACCAGACCCGGAACATTTGCCACCGAAGTGTTCGGCAAGGCGGTCAAAAAAGAGATAAGAGGGCTGTTCATATTCGGTGAAGACCCGGTCGTTACCGATGCCGATCAGCACCATATCAGAAAAGCACTTGAAAGCCTTGATTTTCTCGTTATGTCCGACCTGTTCATGACCGAGAGCACCAGGTATGCCGACGTTATACTTCCCGGCACATCATATGCCGAAAAAGAGGGAACGTTCACAAACACCGAGCGCAGGGTCCAGCGTGTCAGAAAGGCCGTGACCGTTGACGGGCAGGCAAGGCTTGATACCGATATATTCATAGATCTTATGAACCGTATGGGATACAGTCAGCCGCAGATGACGAGCGAGGAGATAATGGATGAGATTGCAGCTGTTACGCCGAGCTTTGCGGGGATATCTCACAGAAGGCTTGACAGCGGCCAGAGCCTGCAGTGGCCCTGCACGGACAACAGACATCCCGGAACGCCTATCCTTCATGTTGACAGGTTCTCCAGGGGACTCGGATGGTTCTTCCCGGCCGAGTACAGGGAAAGCGCCGAGATGCCGGACAGCGAATATCCCTATCTGATGATGACCGGCCGGATATTGTACCATTACAACACCCGTGCGATGACGGGAAGGACGCCGGGACTCGTCGAGAGGGAAAATCATTCGTTCATCGAGATCAATGTGGCGGATGCATCAAGGCTCGGTATCGTAAACGGGGAAAAGATCAGGGTATCTTCAAGGAGAGGGGCGCTCATATCAACCGCAAGGGTTTCGAAGAAGGTCTCCGAAGGCGAGACATGGATGCCTTTCCATTTTCCGGACGGCAATGCCAATATACTCACAAATGCCGCGCTCGACAACTATGCGCACATACCTGAGTATAAAGTCTGTGCGGTAAATCTTGAAAAGATATTCTGAAAAAATGTTTTGACCACAATAACCTTGTGTGGTATTATATTTCGATACTTATGTGACAGATCCGATGTGTGCATCATATGTACATAAGGACGCCAGCTTTGAAAGCGAGGTAAAAGTATGGATAAGTTAAATCTTGATCAGGCAGGAGAAGTCAGCGGCGGTTTCGTATTAAAGGACGATGCCCTGAACAACTTTTGGGTAATAGGCCAGGACGGCAGCAAGATCACACCGGCTCCCACACTTGAGAAAGCACAGGAGTATGCAAAGGAATACAACGTCAGTCCGTCGGTGTATTCAACTGATTTTTACAAAACACATTTCGGACGTGACTTTGAGTAGATCATTCGGAAGGAAGGATATGACATGTCATTTATAGTAGCTCTTATTCTGGGCGGCGTTTCCGGCTGGCTTGCAGGCAAGATCATGGGAACGGACCACTCGGTCATCATCAACATCGTACTCGGCCTTGTAGGGGGACTTCTCGGCGGATGGCTCGGAAGCCTTATCGGTATCGGCGCGACCGGCTGGATCGGAACGATCGTCATCTCGGTCATTGGCGCATGCATCCTTATATGGATCGCACGCAAGATAATCAAGTAAACTTGATATGATTGCCGCTTTCTGATATCATTAGCCCATTACACGAAAATGTGAGGTGACTTTTCCATATCATGGACCCGGACAGTCGAACGTCGATAGTTGTGCTGCTTTTGTTTATCGCTTCAGCGTATTTTGCGCTTACCGAAACAGCGATAGCATCTGTATCACGGAACAGGATCAAGGTGAGGGCGGACAAAGGTACTCCCGGAGCCAAAAAGGTCCTGTATGTTCTCGACAATTTCGAGGATGCCATTACAACGCTTCTCGTTTGTACGAATATTGCCCATATAGCCGCTGCCGCTCTTGTGACGCTTGACGTTACGAGAAGATGGGGGCTGACATGGGTTACGGCATCCACATTCATCACAACTCTTGCCATGTTCTTTATCGGCGAGATGCTTCCCAAAAGTATCGGTAAGAAGACAAGTGAAAGATCTAGCCTTGTTTGCGCAGGGCTTCTTGTCGTGCTCATGAAAGTGCTGAGGCCCGTAACGTTCCTGCTGTCGGGGATCGGCAGGCTGACCCTTAAGCTCATGCATAAGAATGAGGAGCTTTCCGTCACCGAGGATGAGATATACGATATCATCGAGGATATGACGGAAGAGGGGAGCCTCGACGAAGAACAGAGCGAACTCATCTCGTCAGCGCTATCATTCGGAGACCTTACCGTAACATCCATCATGACTCCGCGCGTTGATGTTGAAGGGATAGATATCAATACACCGAGCGAAAAGATTCTTGAGAACCTTCTGTCCCAGACTCATTCGAGACTCATCGTATATGACGGTACGGTTGACAATGTAGTCGGGGTACTTCAGCTTCGAAGGTTTTTAAAATCATACATTTCAAGAAAGATTATCCCCAATATCAGACGCATGACCGACAAGGTGTTTTTTGCCCATCAGAGCATGCCGATCGATGAACTGTTCGACAACATGACTTCGAACAAGTTCAATATCGCCGTTGTTCTCGACGGATTCGGCGGAACTGCCGGCATCGTTACGATAGAAGATATCATTGAAGAGATCGTCGGAGAGATCTGGGATGAGGATGATGAGATAAAAGAACCGATAGTACGGCTGTCGGACGATACGATAATCGCCAGCTGCGACGAGACCGTTGAGTCCGTATTTGAGGAGGCCGGCTACGAGGAAAAGGACGAAGGCGAGGAAGAGAGGTTCAAAAACCTCCTTCTCGGTGATTTTATATGTGAAAAGATGGGAGTCATCCCGAAAAAGGGAGATTCGTTCGAATACAACAACTTAAAGATCAGGGTCGAAGAGGTCGATCACAACAGGGTGATGAATGCAAAGATAGTCACAAGACCGGTATCTTCAGAACCCGAATCCGAGGATAAGGACCGGACGGACGGCTCCGGCGAAAACGATGATAAGGAGGCCGGATCATGAGCGCTCTTATCATCACCGGTATCGGGATAATAGCATGTATCATACTCTCGGGAGTATTCTCCGCAGCGGAGATGGCCATCAGTTCCTGTAACAGGGTCCGTATGGAGAACGAGGCAAAAGACGGCAACAAAAAAGCGGCCAGGGTGCTGAAACTGACCGACTCTTACGACAATACGCTGTCCACGATACTCCTGTCCAATAACCTTGTAAATATCGCCGCATCATCCCTCTCTACGGTTTACATAATATTGCTTACCGGATCGGATGATCTGACTTGGCTCATGACAGTTGTTGTTACCGTTCTTGTTATCATCTTCGGTGAGACGATACCCAAGATCATAAGCAAGAGGCATGCAAACTCGCTCTCACAGGGGATGTCGGGATTCATCATGTTCCTTTACCGTCTTCTTTGGCCCGTTAACTTTATCGTTGTAACGATCACCGCATATCTATCCCGGCCTTTCGGGAAAAAAGAGGTTGCCGCCGAGGATGAGAAGACGGAAGAGCTGCAGGCGATCATCGAGACGGCCGAGGATGAGGGCGTCATCGACAGCGACCGGTCGGAGATAGTAGCTGCGGCGATCGATTTTTCGGATGTGTCGGCGTCTGATGTCATGACAGCCAGAGTCGATATCGAAGCAATTGATATAGACGATCCCGTGTCCAAAGTGATGAAGCAGGTATCCAGATCCCGCAAGAGCCGTTTCCCGGTTTACCGCGACAGTATCGATAACATCATAGGCGTTATGCACCTTAATCCGTTCTTAAAAGCCATGGCCTCGGGAGAGAAGGTCGACATCGAAAAACTCATGAATGAGCCGTGCTACGTTTACAAGACGGCAAAGCTCCCGCATGTTCTCGACGTATTAAAGGATGCGAGACAGCACCTTGCCATAGTTACCGATGAGTATTCCGGAACGCTCGGGATCGTAACGATGGAAGATGTTCTCGAGGAGATCGTCGGAGACATATGGGATGACAATGATGAGATCGAGGAGGAAGTTGTCGAGTCGGAAACGGGTGAACTCATCGTTGACGGCGACATGCCGACAGGTGATTTTCTCGAAAGGCTCGGTATCGATGAGGACGACTGGGAGTACGAGTCGCAGACCGCAGGCGGATGGGCCATAGAGTATATGGAAGATTTTCCAAAGGAAGGCGATGCGTTTGACTACAAAGACTTTCATATCGTCGTTTCCGAAGCGGAAGAACGCCGGGTTGTACAGCTGACCATCATGCGGACATCCGATACGGGCGATGAAACGTGATTTTTGTGTTGCAATGAACCGTAACTTGTGGTAAATTCTAGAAGTTGCAAATAAACACTCATGCGGATGAGCCGCGGGTGCCTGTTGCTCACGGGCTGCGGATACAGAAGATGCATGAGGAAGCCAAAAACCAGGAGGTAATTGAATATGAGCGTAATTTCCATGAAACAGCTGCTTGAGGCAGGTGTTCATTTCGGACACCAGACAAGAAGATGGAACCCCAAAATGGCTCCATACATCTACATGGAGAGGAATGGTATCTATATCATCGATCTCCAGAAGTCTGTCGGAATGGTCGATGATGCGTATAATGCCGTATCGGAGATCGTGTCAAACGGTGGAACAATTCTTTTCGTAGGAACCAAGAAGCAGGCTCAGGATGCCGTTCAGTCGGAAGCAGAGCGTTGCGGAATGTACTACGTCAATGAGAGATGGCTCGGAGGAATGCTTACAAACTTCAAGACCATCCAGTCACGTATCAGGAGACTTAAGGATATCGAGAGAATGAGCCAGGACGGCACATTCGATGTTCTTCCCAAGAAGGAAGTCATCGGCCTTCGCAAAGAGTGGGATAAGCTCGAGAAGAACCTCGGCGGTATCAAGGACATGAAGAAGATCCCCGATGCGATATTCGTTGTAGACCCCAAGAAAGAACATATATGCGTTAAGGAAGCCCAGTCACTCGGCATCACTCTTATCGGTATAGCCGATACGAACTGCGATCCCGAAGAGCTTGATTACGTTATCCCCGGAAACGACGATGCTATAAGAGCCGTTAAGCTCATCGTGTCCAAGATGGCCGATGCCGTTATCGAGGCAAAGCAGGGCGAGACAGCTGAAGAGAGCGCTGAAGGCGTTGACGCTGCAGATGCATCCCAGGATGAGGCAGCGCAGCAGGCTGAAGCATAATCGTTTTTTAGTCAGATCCACAGGAGGAATTACAAATGGCAGATATAACAGCAGCAATGGTTAAAGAGTTAAGAGAGATGACCGGTGCCGGCATGATGGACTGTAAGAAGGCACTCGGCGAGACAGACGGTGATATGGATGCCGCTGTTGAGTTCTTAAGAAAATCAGGTGCGGCCAAGGCCGAAAAGAAAGCAAGCCGTATCGCGGCAGAAGGTATATGCCGTGTTGCTATGGCTGAGAATAAGAAGGCAGTTGTTGTCGAGGTCAATTCCGAGACAGACTTTGTTGCCAAGAACGAAGTGTTCCAGGAGTTCGTTCAGTCTGTTGCCGATACAGCCCTTGTTACGGGACTTGCCGGCGGCGCTGACGGCGAGGATGTAGAGACTCTTCTTGACAAGGACGGCCTTCGTGAGGTCGTTGTCGAAAAGACCGCCAAGATCGGTGAGAAGCTGTCCGTCAGAAGATTCATCAGAGTAGAGGGAGACTGCGTCGTTTCCTATCTGCACGGCGGCGGAAGGATCGGTGTTCTCGTATCCGCCAAGTGTGCAAATGTTACGGATGCGGTCAAGGAAGCTCTCCAGAACATCGCAATGCAGGTTGCCGCACTTTCACCCAAGTTCATCTCACAGAAGGATGTCGATCAGGATTTCCTTGCAAAGGAAAAAGAGATCATCATGGCTCAGATCGAGAACGATCCCAAGGAAGCTGCCAAGCCCGACAAGGTTAAGGAAGGCATGGTGATGGGACGTATCAACAAGGAGATGAAAGAGTTCTGTCTCCTTGACCAGGTATACGTAAGGGCGGAAGACGGAAAGCAGTCTGTTGCCAAGTACCTTGAGTCTGTTGACAAGGATCTTGTGATCGATAAGTTCGTACGTTTTGAAGTCGGCGAAGGAATGGAGAAGAAGAACGAAGACTTTGCCGCTGAAGTAGCAGCTCAGATGAATGCCTGAATCAAAACGGAGGGTTTAGCATGGCAGAAAGAAGAGTAGGCACCGTATCAAGAGGTATACGCTGTCCTATCATACGTGAAGGCGATGACCTTATACAGATCGTAACGGACAGTGTTATAGAAGCAGCTCAGATCGAAGGGTTCGAGCTTCATGACAGGGATGTCATCTCAATGACCGAGTCCATCGTTGCAAGAAGCCAGGGTAATTACTGTACGGTAGATGATATCGCAAAAGATGTCAGGACCAAGCTCGGCGGAGGCACGGTAGGCGTTATGTTCCCTATCTTATCGAGGAACCGCTTTGCGATCTGCTTGAAGGGTATAGCAATGGGCTGCAAGAAGATAGTCCTTCAGCTTTCATATCCGTCCGATGAGGTCGGTAATGAACTCGTTTCCCTTGATAAGGTCGACGAGGCGGGGATCAATCCCTACAGCGATGTGCTGAGCCTTGAGAAGTACCGTGAGGTTTTCGGATATACAAAGCATGAGTTCACCGGCGTGGATTATGTCGAGTATTACAGCGACATAATCAGGGAAGAGGGTTGTGACGTTGATATAATATTTGCCAACCAGCCCAAGGCGATACTCGACTACACGAAGAGTGTAATAAACTGTGATATCCATACGAGAGCAAGGACCAAGAGGATACTTAAGGCAGCGGGCGCCGAGAAGGTGTTCGGCCTTGATGAGATAATGAACGCCCCGGTTGACGGAAGCGGATATAACGAGAAGTACGGACTGCTCGGATCCAACAAGGCGACCGAAGGACAGGTCAAACTGTTCCCGAGAGACTGCCAGGATCTTGTGGAAGGAGTCCAGAAGGTCATCCTCGAGCGGACAGGAAAGCACGTTGAAGTCATGGTATACGGAGACGGTGCGTTCAAGGATCCCAAGGGCAAGATATGGGAGCTCGCGGATCCGGTTGTATCCCCCGCATTCACAAAGGGTCTTATCGGAACACCGAACGAGGTCAAGATCAAATACCTTGCGGATAATGATTTTGCAAAGCTCTCCGGAGAAGAGCTCCGTGAGGCGATCTCGAAGAGCATCAAGGAAAAGGATTCGAACCTTGTGGGCAAGATGGTCAGCGAGGGAACGACGCCCAGACAGCTTACGGACCTGATCGGATCGCTGTGCGACCTTACATCGGGATCGGGCGACAAGGGAACACCGGTCGTGCTCGTACAGGGATATTTCGATAACTATACGAACTGAGTACGGCTAAAATCATACTATAACGAAGAAGACTTACATGTTTGTACAAAAAGGCGCTTTCGCTCCTTCTACGGACGTTGCGTTACTAGACTTGATAAAACCTCGTCAAGTAACGACGTCCTCTAAGGCTTTTTGTTACAAACATGTAAGTCTTCTTCTGTTGTGTATACATCAAAGATGCTTCCGTTTAACAAGCGCAGACCCCTTCACAGGGTTTTATCGGAATCACTTTGCTGTACTCCTTGATTACTGATTGCTCAGGTTTCAGATGTAACCGAGGGCCTTGAGCTTGTCGCAGACGGCGTCTGCTATGGCATCATAAGAGGCCTGTGACAGATGGGTGTTGTCTTCGCTGTAGCCGTACCTGTTTATGAGGTTTATGCAGTCCATGTAGTGACTTCCGTAATGTGCCGCAAGATCGTTGTTGATGGGAACATACAGATCACCGAGTCTCCACCTTGATGTCGTGCCGATGACTATGTAGTTGTTAACACCGCCGTTCTGGGCAAGGAAGTTATCGATCTGGCTGATGACCGGCGCAGTATTTGCGTTGGGTCCTTCATCAGGGCACCAGTCACATGATCCGACCCAGAAAATATATACCTTATCCGGGTCTATCTCCTGACCTTTCTGGGTCTCGTCCCTGTACATCCAGAATATATCGTGCGTGTTATGTCCGTAGAATCCGTAGCCTTCGACCGGAACGCTGACCTTTTTTGACAGCCTGACATACGGGGCATTGGCAAGGTTGTCGTCCTCATCACCCAGGGATCCCTGGGTAAGAGAGTCTCCGAGCCAGACTATGGCTTTGGGTTTTCCGGCTGATCTTTCCGATCCTTTTTCCGTTTCGGATAACTGTTCCGGGGCTGCGGCAGCAGCTTCTTCGGGTATATCCTCCACGACAGGCTCTTCAGCGGCCGGCTCCTCAGTTGCAGGCTCATCTGCAGCAGGCTCTTCTGCGACAGGTGCTTCTGTGGCAGCGGGTGCGGCATCAGTTTCGGTAACGACGGTTATCTCATTGTTTTTCGGTGCTTCGGATATGTTTTCGTCCGAACCGCATCCCGCAAGAAATGCTGCTGTTATCATTAATGCTGTGATCGTTTTTTTCATACTGTGCTCCTTTACTGTTTGACACCTATGGCATGTATTATATGTTATAATGTGTTCAATGTGCAAATCATAAAGAGGGCGTGTCATGGGATTTACTTTTTCGGATAAACTCATCAGGAACAATCAGATAGTATTCATATACGAGGAATGCGCCACGACCGGAGTGTGCACTGTCGCAGGACAGGTCAGGGAAGATGTGGGGAAGGTGTTCGGCTCCCGTCCCATCGGGGTTGAGTACGCAAACTTTAAGGATACCGCCGATTTCTTTTCGTATCCGGTGTTCTTCGGAACCGTCGGAAACAGTGCGATACTGGATGCTCTTGCTAGGTCATCGGCCATCGACCTTTTTGCCATTGCCGGCGAAAAGGAAGTTTACATGATAAATGTCGTTGACGGCCTCGAGTTCGAAGGATTCCGGTTCGAGTCTGCACTTGTCATCGCAGGCGCTGACGATCTCGGCACGATATACGGCCTTTACAGGATCTCGGAAATGATAGGGATCCCGGCCCTTTCCGACTGGATGGATATCATGCCGAAACGAAAGGACAAGCAGACCCTGTCGCCGATATCCCCGATCGTCTCCCCGGCACCTTCCGCTGCCTTCAGAGGTTTTGCGGTCGATGACGATAAGAAAGCACTTGCGGGCAAATGCAAAAAATACATCGAACTGTTGCTGAGGCTTCGGGGAAACACTCTTGTATGCAAAGATGAAACGTGTGCGGCTATCGCCAATGAATACGGCATAAAGGTCAAAAGCAGTTGTGATGCGGCGTTCGAGCCTTCGTACCTTCCCAAACTGTCCGAGAAGGAATATGCGTATCTGGACCGGGAGGATCACGGGGAGCTGATACTTAATGCGCGCACTGTCTATGCCTGCGAATTCCCTCTTGCATATTTTCTGTCCGTTGCATACGATGCCGGCAGATGGGGCTGTCCGGGAGAGGACAGCGCACATCTTTTTACCGAGGAGTTTGTAAAGTCCACGTTCCCGGAAAGGACGGAAGAAGAGTGCGAGGATATATGTTACATATTACTGGGATATACCGCGATCACCGAAGCATTTCCGATACTTGAACTGGGGAAGAGGACATACGAGGAACTTTCCTATTCGCAAAGGGAAGCCCTTATCGCACAGTGCGACGCGATGATAGATATGGCCTGCGGCATGCGGGATAAGAACAGCGGGGATGGCGAAGCGTTCTTCGGACTTGTATATATTCCGGCCGTATTCAGCCTCAATATGGTCAGAATGTGGGCCCTTACCGGCCAAAATCATGCGCTTGCGGATGCGGGCTCCACGGCGGCAAACTATTATGCCAAACGAATAAATGACAGCGTAAAACTGGACAGGAAGATCATCGCCAAGCTTCATGAAGTGATCGACGGAAAATGGAAGAAGATGGAGCTTCCGGTCCCGGTTAAGAATCCCGTGGTCCATACCGTCATCCCGTCCAAGACACCGGATCTTATGATCATGATCCCTGGCAGCGGAATGTGCGTGTCGGTCTCGGAGGCAGGCCCGGAGCCGCTTATCCTGCCGTATCCTTTAGGGGGCAGGGCAGATGCATGCTTTGAACTGTCTTCCGGATCTGAAGGAAAGATAAAGTATGAACTGTCGGCAGATGATGACAGGATCGTATTATCCGAACAGGCGGGGAAGGTCAAATGCGGTAAGATCAGGAAAGTGTTCATAAGCCTTAACGAGATCGCACCGGATACAAAAGGCCTTATAGGAACGATAACTGTTTCGTTCGAACGTGGAAGTGCTAATATACAGGTGGTCATTACCGATGACGCGGCGGATGATACACAGACACAGGAGGATGAGTGATGTCACAGGCAGCATTTGCAAGGATATTTTCTGACGGTGCCGTGCTTCAGCGCGGCAAAAAGATAAATGTCTGGGGATTTGCCGAAGCGGGGATCGCTCTTAGCGTCCGGCTCGGCGATAAAGTGTGCAATTGCCGTGCAGATGCGGACGGCAGATTTGACGCATCGTTTCCGCCTATGGAAAAAGGCGGGCCCTATGTCCTTTGTGTAACGGACGGGGACAAACAGGCGGCCGAAAGCCGGGATATCATGATCGGTGACGTTCTTTTGATATCCGGCCAGTCGAACATGGAATATCCCATGGAGAATGTCAGGGAATCATATCCTTCCGAGTGGGATGAGCCGAACGATCCGCTTCTTCGCTCATTCAAGGTCATTGAAAACGGGGTGTTTACCGATACTCTTCCGGATGTGCTGACCGGCGAGTGGAAGAGCCTTTCAAAGGATTCCATAGATGCTATGTCCGCAGTCGGATACTTTACGGCAAAACAGCTTCGCAGCAAGGAGGACGTTGCGGTAGGGCTTGTTGACATTTCGCTTGGCGGTGCACCGCTTGAAGCGTTCATGAGCCGGCAGATGCTTGAAGGATATGATGAGGCATTAAATGAAGCCAGGCCGTTTGAAGATGATGATTATAGAGAAGGAGTTCTTTCCGATAACGAAAGATATGAAAACGAGTGGTTAAGAGATCTTGATGAGGGCGACAGGGGACTTAAGGAGCATTTCGAGGATGGCCGGGCGATACTTGAGAAGGGAAGCCCGATAGTCCTTCCCGACTATTTTTCGGACACCGAACTTGACGCATTTTGCGGAAGCGTCTGGTTTGCAAGGACATTTGAGGTACCCGAAGAGTATGCCGCAAGAAAGGCAAAACTGTGGTTCGGGATCATTACCGATCTTGACAGCTGTTATGTGAACGGACAGTTTATCGGTAATACCGAGTTCACATACCCTTCGCGCAGGTATGAGATACCCGAAGGACTTCTTCATGCGGGCACGAACACTGTTGTGTTCAGGATCGGCGTGGAAAAAGGCTATGGCAAGGTCGCACCCGGAAGACTGCTTGCAGTCATATTCGGAGACGGTGTAAGAACGACCGACGGATATAACGAAGGCTTTGAAGGCGCCGATCACATTATCAGTCTTGGCGGACTGTGGAAGTATATCATCGGCAACAAGACAAAAGCCTCCCGGGACCAGATATTTGTCAACTGGAAACCGACTGCGCTGTTTTACGGTATGCTCGGCCCGCTTGCGGGATTTTCCATCAAGGCATTCGTGTTTTACCAGGGAGAGTCCAACTGCAGGAAATACAACGAATATGCGGATCTTACGAGAAGGTTTGTTATGGGCCTTCGCAAACTCTGGGATGATGATTTTTACTATGTGTGCATTCAGCTCCCCGAGTTCGGACCGAGGATGGAAGAGATCACATACGATAAAGGAGTGGCCTGGCGCGGCCTTATGAAGGCGCAGGAAGAGGTCGTAAAGATTCCGGGTGCATTTCTCGTAAAGGCATACGGCACCGGAGAACTGAACGACCTGCATCCGCAGCGCAAGGCACCTTTGGGCCGTATGATCGCCGAGATACTGTACAAACTGCAGATAGGACCTTAGGACGTTTGCAGACGGTGAGGCTGTGTGGTATTATGTGAGGCGGTATGTTAAAAACTGGACGGAATTTGGCCTTTGATGTACGGCTCTATGCTGCGGACACATCAGGTGACGGACAATTTTTTGACCGTTGGTACGCCCGCATGCCCGAAGCAAGAAGAACAAGGTGCGACAGGTTCCGGCAGGAAGCTGACCGGAAACGGTGCATCACGGCATATGCACTTTTGTCGTATGCGCTTTCCGATATCACCGGGACCTGCAGATATACATGGGACATGACAGAGGGAGCCGGAGGCAAACCTTATCTTACGGATATTCCGGTATCATTTAACATTTCACATGCGAAGGACCGGGTCATAGCAGCTCTTTCGCCGGCGGATGTCGGATGCGACGTGGAGTGCAAAAACAGAAACGCACTTATGGTCGCAAAGAGATTCTTTTCTCCCGACGAATATGCGTACCTTACCGCCGCACCTAATGAAGAGACCTTAAAACGCAGTTTTACCAGACTGTGGTCCATAAAGGAAAGCGTGGTAAAGTGCTGCGGCGAAGGGATCAGAATGCCTTTTTCCGATTTTTCCGTTGTGGATGATAAGGGACATATAAAAGATACCGTCACCGTTCCCGGGGCGGATGAAGAGTATCATATAAGGGAATTTGCGGCAGAAGGCATGTACTGCTACAGCCTTTGCAGCGTATACGACAGGATAGAGGACGATATCAGACGCATAGATTGCGATAGGATGATATGAACGTTTCCAAACGAGGAGATGATTGGATAATGAGCGTAAATGATTCAGATCACTTTTTGAACCGGCCGGTTTCGATGAACGAGCAGAACAATCTTCTGCAGATAGAGGAGCACATGTATATCCTTGATGATGTGCAAAAGCCCAATGTCTTCAGAAACATGTTCCCCTATTCGGAAGTGCCGAAGATCCCTTTCAATGACAGGATCGTTCCCCATAATATGCCGAAGGAGATCTGGATAACGGATACCACATTCCGTGACGGACAGCAGTCAAGGGCACCGTACACGACCGAGCAGATAGTTACCATCTACGACTATCTTCACAAGCTCGGCGGCCCCAACGGAATGATCAAGGCGAGCGAGTTCTTCCTGTATTCGAAGAAGGACAGGGATGCGGTCGTAAAGTGCATGGAGCGCGGCTACAAGTTCCCGGAAGTCACTAGCTGGATCAGGGCCAGCAAGGAAGATTTCAAGCTTGTCAAAGAGCTCGGAATGCCGGAGACCGGAATACTGGTCAGTTGCAGTGATTACCATATATTCTTGAAACTGAAGATGACAAGGCGCCAGGCCATGGACCACTATTTGAGCGTTGTAAGGGACTGCCTCGAAGAGGGTATCTCGGTCAGATGTCATCTTGAAGATATCACAAGAGCGGATATATACGGTTATGTCGTGCCTTTCTGCGTTGAGCTCATGAAGCTTCGCGAGGAATACAACATCCCGATCAAGGTGCGTGCGTGCGACACGATGGGGTATGGTGTCAACTATCCCGGTGCCGTTATCCCCAGAAGCGTTCAGGGTATCATCTATGCGATACATACCCATGCGGGAGTACCGTGTGAACTTATCGAGTGGCACGGACATAATGATTTTTACAAGGCGGTATCGAACTCAACGACGGCATGGCTGTACGGATGCTGCGGTGTCAACACATCGCTGTTCGGAATAGGAGAGCGGACCGGCAACACTCCCCTTGAGGCAATGGTATTTGAGTATGCCCAGCTTCGCGGGACCCTGAACGGCATGGATACAACGGTGATCACCGAACTCGCCGAGTACTATGAGAAGGAGATCGGGTACGAGATCCCGCCGAGGACTCCGTTCGTCGGCAAGAACTTTAACGTGACCCGCGCCGGGATACACGCAGACGGACTGCTGAAGAATGAAGAGATCTATAACATATTCGATACAGAGAAATTCCTGAACCGTCCGGTGCTGTGCGCCGTCTCCAACACATCGGGACTTGCGGGCATCGCTCATTGGATCAACACATATTACAAACTGAAGGAAGACAGGCAGTATCAGAAGAACGATACCCTTATCACCGAACTGAAAAAATGGGTAGATGAGCAGTACGATGAGGGAAGGGTCACAGTACTTACTGACGACGAACTTGTCGCGCAGATCGACAAGGTATGCGAAAAGCTCGGCCTTACCAGGCCTTCCGACAGGACCTAGATCAGACAACGGGAACGGTTCTTCCGTTCCCGTTTTACAGTCCGGCAAAAGATCTGAAAAAGGTGTTGACATGATCGCGAAAGGATGTATAATAAAATCAACATATGAACAAATGCTCATATGTCAAAACTAAAATCATCAGGACATACAAAGGAGATAAGAAATGGCAAAGACATACAGTATCGAAGTAGACTGCGCAAACTGTGCAAACAAGATGGAGCAGGCAGCAAAGGAAACAAAAGGAGTCAAGGACGCATCCGTTAATTTCATGGCCCTGAAGATGCATGTCGAATTTGAGGAAGGCATCAAGGGACACGAGGAACTTGACGTTATGAAAGAAGTCCGCAAGAACTGCAAGAAGGTCGAAGACGACTGCGAAATATACATATAATGGAACAGTGGGAACTGTTCCACTCGGAGAATTCTTATGACAAAAAAGCAGAAGAAAATACTATATAGGATAATAGCGACGGCTGTGATGCTGATCCTGCTTGCGATCGCGGAGCCCTTTATTGAGGAACTCGAACCCGAATACCAGGCAGTGCCGTATGCAAAGATCATATCGTTTGTCCTGTATCTGATCCCTTACTTCGTGATCGGGCATGACATATTAAGGAAGGCATTCAAGGGAATAGTTCACGGTCAGGTCATGGATGAGAACTTCCTGATGGCGGTCGCAACTATCGGTTCGATGATACTCGGTGAATACCGGGAGGCCGTTGCGGTAATGCTCTTTTACCAGATAGGAGAGCTGTTCCAGAACATAGCCGTGGGAAAGAGCCGCAAAAGCATTGCTGCTCTTATGGATATAAGACCTGATGTCGCAAACCTTGTGACCAAAGAGAACGGTAAAGAGACGGTAACAAAGGTCGATCCCGAAGAGGTTGCGGCCGGAAGCATTCTTGTTGTATCGCCCGGCGAGAGGATACCGATCGACGGGACCGTCACAGACGGCGATTCCACAGTTGACACGACGGCACTTACCGGAGAGGCCGTGCCGAGATCCGTACATGCCGGAGACGAGGTGATAAGCGGAACGATCAACTTGAGCGGCGTTATCCGCATCAGGACGACAAAGCCGTTTGCCGAATCCACGGTCACAAAGATCCTCGAACTTGTTGAAAATGCGAGCTCGCAAAAATCACGGTCTGAGAACTTCATCACGAGATTTGCAAGAGTATACACACCGGCTGTATGTATCATGGCACTGCTGGTTGCTGTCATACCGCCGATAGTAAATATGATATGCGGTAATCCCGCAAGATTCGGAGAGTTTGTTTACCGTGCGCTCACATTCCTTGTCATCAGCTGCCCCTGTGCAATGGTGATATCGATACCGCTTGGTTTTTTTGCGGGAATAGGCGGAGCGTCAAAGGCCGGCATTCTTGTAAAAGGCTCCAATTATCTTGAGGCCCTGTCCAAGATCGGAACAGTAGTGTTCGACAAGACCGGAACACTTACGAAGGGCGTGTTTGAGGTAACATCCATTCACAAACAGCGATTTTCGGACCAGCAGATACTGAAGTTTGCGGCATATGCGGAAAGCTACAGCACACATCCGATCAGCCGGTCGATAGTAAACGCATATGCGCTTGAAATAGACAAGAAGGAGATATCTGATGTGTCCGAGATATCCGGACGCGGCGTATCGGCTGTAGTTTCGGGAAACAGGGTGCTGGCGGGAAACGACAAGCTCATGAATGACAACGGGATCACACCAGTAATGTGCCATGACGGCGGGACCATAGTGCATATCGCTGTCGATGGTCAGTATGCCGGACATATTCACATCTCGGACATAATAAAGGAAACATCGAAGGATGCGATAAGTAGTTTACATAATATGGGAGTCCGCAATACCGTGATGCTCACGGGGGATGCTTATGAAGTTGCCGAAAATGTTGCCGATACACTTGGAATACGTGATTTTCGCGCGGAACTCCTCCCGCAGGACAAGGTCGGGATCGTTGAATCCATGCTTGAGGGCGGAACAAAGAGAAGGCATGAGGTTGCATTTGTCGGAGACGGCATAAACGATGCACCGGTACTGACACGTGCCGATGTCGGAATAGCCATGGGAGCGCTCGGAAGCGATGCAGCGATCGAGGCGGCCGATGTCGTGATAATGGATGACGATCCGATCGGCATTGTCAAAGCTGTAAAGATCGGAAAAAAATGCATGCGTATCGCTTATGAGAACATCTACTTTGCGATCGGCATAAAGATCATAGTGCTGATCCTGTCCGCGTTCGGCCTTACCAACATGTGGCTGGCCGTGTTCGCAGATGTAGGCGTCATGATCCTTGCGGTGATCAACGCTGTACGTACACTCAAGCCGATAAAATAAAACAGGGTGACGGTGAGACAGGCGGACGGAGAACTGAGACAGGGGGACGGAGGTATTGTCTCAAAAAATTTGAGACAATACCTCCGTCCCCCTGTCTCAGTTCTCCGTCCCCTGTCTTAAATATGATTTGATTTTGAAAGGGTGGGAATATATAATCATGTCTATGAATGAAGAAGCTAAATGGACCGATCTTGCGGACCTGTTCAAGGTTTTCGGAGACAGCTCGAGGATAAGGATATTGTACAGCCTTCTCGAGAAGGAGCATTGTGTACAGGAACTGGCTGATAAGCTTTCCATGACCCAGTCCGCCGTGTCTCATCAGCTGAAGATCCTGAAGATGAACAAGCTTGTTGCCAGCCGCAGGGACGGAAAGCAGATCTATTACCGCCCGGCTGACGATCATGTCAGCACGATCCTTTCCATGGGCAAAGAGCATATAGAGGAATTATGATCAAGGTTTTCCTTTGTGAGGACGAGTTTGTCGTCCGCGAGGGTATCAAGAACAACATAGACTGGGCCGCCAACGGCTTTGAGTTTGCAGGGGAAGCTTCCGACGGGGAGCTTGCCCTTCCTTTGATCAGAAAGACTCAGCCCGACATTGTGATAACCGATATCAAGATGCCGTTCATGGACGGGCTTGAACTGTCGCGCATCATCAAGAAGGAGATGCCCTTTTCCGAGATCGTGATACTGTCCGGGTACGAAGAGTTCGAATATGCCAAGCAGGCCATCTCTATCGGCGTTGCCGAGTATCTGACAAAGCCCATTTCGGGAGATGATCTTCTGGCCAAATTAAATACCCTCCGTGACAAGATAAATGCCGGCAAGGAACAGCGCACGATGAAGGAACGTTTCAAGAAGGAGATGGAAGAGAACGACCGGCGCGACAAAAGTGAGCTCTTCAACTATCTTGTATCCGGAACGGCAACCGTCAAGGAACTGCTTGACCGTTCCGAAAAGCTTGGGATGAACCTTTCGGCGATGTGGTACAACATCATCCTTCTGTTTATGAAGTCCGATCATCATGAGATCGAGGAATACTCGAAAAGTTCCGTAACGATAGATGAGAGGATTGATGCGATAGTATCCGACATGGGATGCGTCAGCTTTGACAGGGACCTTGAAGGAAAGGCCATTTTACTGCTGTCCGATTCGAAAGAAAATCTTGACGCATGTCAGGAAACCCTTACCGAACGGTTCCGCAATGTCTTCAAGGACTATGCACACGTAAGGTACTGCGGCGGTATAGGAAAGAGCGTCAACAGGCTGTCACAGCTCAACGAATCATTCGATGAAGCGGGCCGGGCGCTTGCCAACCGGTTCTTTGTGAGCGAGAACGGGTTCTATAATTCCCACAGACTGTCCGGCAACACTCCGAGAACGGATACGAAACTGGATATAAGCTCCATAGACGTTGAGCGCATAGACAAGAACAATGTGCTTAACTTCCTGAAGCTCGGAAGCGTAGATGAGATCGATATTTATATCGAGGAGTTCATGAAGAGCGTGGGCGCCGATGCGTTCAATTCATACATATTCAGGCAGTACATCGCAATGGATGTGTACTTTGCGGTATCTGTTTTCATGAAGGACCTTCCCGGAAGCCGTGACCATGAACCGATAGAAGAAGTATCGGGAGATTCGATCGTCGGCATAGACAGTTTCAAACAGTATGTATCGGGTATCATCAGGACTGCGATAGGATACAGGGACTCAATCTCACTTAACAGGCACAAGGAGATCGTAGACGAGGTCTTGAAGCATATGGAAGATCATTATGAGGACAGCGAACTGTCCCTTAATCATCTCGCAAGCCTTGTAAACGTTTCCCCCAATCACCTCAGCACTATATTCTCGGCCCAGACCGGAAGATCCTTCATCAAGTATCTGACGGAACTTCGTATGAACAAGGCAAAAGAGCTGCTCAGATGTACCAGCAAACGTTCCAGCGAGATAAGTGAAGCCGTGGGATACAAGGATCCTCATTATTTCTCCTATATGTTCAAGAAAACCGTCGGAATGACGCCGACAAACTACCGCGAGGGAACTGATGAAGAGATACTTTCATAACACATCGCTTTCAACAAAGATCAGGATATCTTATCTTCTTCTTGTCATACCGCTCGTCCTGCTCCTTATCGTGAGCTTTTACATGATGCAGCGGTCATCGAAAAAGTACAATGAAATGATCAGTTCCGCAGCCCTTGCGGGTGATTTTTCCCTTGATTTCAAAAAAGATTTCGATTATGAGACATACCTTCTGATAGTCGGTAACAATACGGTCGAGGAGTCCCGCCTTGACGAACTGATAAAGGACGCGGACACGGTAGTAGACGGACTGATCGATATCACGACGAATTCCGACAATCTCGAAAGACTAAAGGGTGTCAAGAAATACCTGGAAAACCTCCGCAAATATAAAAGGAGGATAGAGAGAAATCTTGCCGCCAATGTTGAATACGACATCAATATGGAAATATGGGAAAACGATGTCCAGATAGTGACGGGCCTCATACGCGAAGAGATCTTTGAGTATCTGTTCTATGAGATAAGGGACATGCAGACCGAGAAGGCCGAGATGGACGTTTTTTACCAGAGGGTTCTGACCGGAAGCATGATAGCTTTTGCCGTCCTGACCCTTATGGTGCTTGCTTTTTCCATCTATCTCCCCAAAAGCTTTACCAGGCCGATCACCGATCTTGTCGGGGTCACGGACAGGATATCCAGGGGAGACCTTACTGCGCGGAGCCACAATGATTCGTCTGATGAAGTCGGTGTGCTTGCCCATTCCATGAACCAGATGATCGAGAAGATCAATGAACTCCTGTCGCAGATCACAAAAGAGCAGATAAGGATCAGGGAAGCGGAGCTTGAGCTCCTTCAGTCCCAGATAAATCCCCACTTCCTGTACAATACACTTGATACGATCATATGGCTTGCGGAGGGCGGGGACCAGAAGAAGGTCGTTGAAATGGTCAAGTCTCTGTCGGCGTTCTTTAGAACATCGCTTTCAAGGGGCAAGGATATAATCATGATAAGGGAGGAACTCCTTCATGCCACGAGCTATCTGGAGATCCAGCAGTTCAGGTATCAGGATATACTGGAATATGAGATAGACGTGCCCGAGGAATTCCATGATTATATGATACCGAAGATCACGATACAGCCTCTTATAGAAAATGCCCTGTATCACGGGATCAAGAACAAGCGCGGCGGCGGTATGATCAGGATAGGAGCAGAGCGCGCCGGGGATGATTTTGTGATAACGGTTTCCGACAACGGGATAGGGATGACGCCCGAGCGCCTGGCAGAAGTCAGGGCGGTCCTGATGAGCGATGCCCCTGCCGACAATACGATATACGGACTGTATAATGTTAACGAACGCATAAAACTCAAATTCGGCAGTAAATACGGCATTTCGCTAGATAGTGTATACGGAGAGGGGAGCACATGCAACATATTGTTGCCGGCCCAAACGTAGAAATCTTAACCTGCCGGATAAAAAAATCAACTTTCGAAAAAATTCGGATAGAAATATTAACCATGAACGTAAAAATGTTCATGGTTTTTTATTTTTCAAATGATTAAAATCATAATCACCGGGGCGAAGGATTGGCCTTTGTCCCCAAAAAATAATCCAGGGAGGATAAAAGATGAAGAAGAAAGTTTTAGCAGCAATCCTGGCAGCATCAATGGTTGCACTTACAGCTTGTGGCGCAGCAGCTCCCGCAGCTCCTGCAGCAGAAGCTCCCGCAGCTACAGAGGAAGCAGCTCCTGCAGAAGAAGCAGCTCCCGCTGAAGAAGCAGCTCCCGCAGAAGAGGCTTCCGCAGAAGAGGCTCCCGCAGAAGAGGCAGCCGGCGGCGCAATCAAGGTTGGTTTCGCACAGGTTGGACATGAGTCTGACTGGCGTACAGCTTCAACAAAGTCCTGTCAGGACGTTTTCTCAGCAGAGAACGGTTATGACCTCAGCTTTGTTGACTGTGATAACGACGAGGCAGCTCAGAAGGAAGCAGTTCGTTCCTTCATCGAGCAGGGTGTTGATTACATCATCATCGACCCTATCATCGCTACAGGTTGGGACACAGTTCTTACAGAGTGCGAAGATGCAGGTA
The DNA here is from genome assembly GCA_017526745.1 of Lachnospiraceae bacterium. Lineage (GTDB taxonomy): Bacteria > Bacillota > Clostridia > Lachnospirales > Lachnospiraceae > UBA2868. The sequence continues at coordinate 95,300 of JAFXQX010000015.1, forward strand.
TTCCTGTTATCGTTATCGACAGAACTATCGACGATTCAGACAAGTACGTTTCATGGGTAGGATCTGACTTCCTTACAGAAGGTAAGGCAGCAGGCGAATGGCTCAAGGCTTATGCTGATGCTCAGGGTATCAAAGAGATCAACGCTCTTATCATCCAGGGTACGATCGGTTCTTCAGCTCAGATCGGACGTACAGACGGCTTCAATGAAGTTGCTAAGAGAGAAGGCTGGACAGTTCTTGATCAGCAGACAGGTGACTTCACAGAGGCAGGCGGACAGGAAGTTATGGAGAGCTTCTGCAAGTCTTATGCAGGTAAGTTCAACGTAGTTGTTTGTGAGAACGATAACGAAGCTTTCGGTGCTATGACAGCTATGGACAATGCTGGTGTTACTTACGGCCCCGGCAACGACGTAATCCTTATCTCTTACGATGCTTGTACAGCAGGTCTTAAGGACGTTAAGGCCGGCAAGATCACAGCTGATTTCGAGTGCAACCCTCTTGCAGCTCCTACAGTTGAAGGCGTTATCAAGCAGCTCGAAGCAGGCGAGACACCTGAAAAGCAGATCCTTGTTCCCGATAACTGGTACGCACTTAAGGATCAGATCGTTGACTTCTCAGTTGACGGCAACGCTCAGAAGATGATCGAAGTTACTGACGAGGTTATCGAAGCTCAGTACTAAGATCAGACGGCCTATAAGGTCTAAAAGGGTATAGAATACAAATATCCTCGGGAGCTCCCGCAATTTCCGGGAGCTCCCTTAAATTTTGCAGGTCAAGAAAGGAGAAGGTACATGGAAGACAATGTTGTGCTGACTGCGCGGGGCATATCAATGACATTCCCCGGAGTCAAGGCTCTGGATAATGTGGACTTCACATTGCGCAAAGGCGAGATCCATGCACTGATGGGTGAGAACGGGGCAGGAAAATCAACGCTGATAAAGTGTATCACCGGTATCAATGATTATGAGGCCGGCGAGATCCGCGTTGAGGGAGTAGAAGGGCCCGTAAAGAACAGATCCACGAGGGATGCCCAGAATATCGGTATATCCACCGTGTATCAGGAGGTTAACCTTTGTCCGAACCTTTCCGTTGCGGAAAATCTCTTTATCGGACGTGAGCCTCTGACAAAGCTTCATACCATCGACAGAAAATCATATAACAGTCGTTCCAGGAAGATCATGGAAGACCTTGGTATTTCAGTCGATGTTACTCAGAATCTGGAAAATTATTCCCTTGCGATCCAGCAGATGGTCGCAATAGCAAGGGCTGTAGATATGGAATGTAAGGTGCTGATCCTTGATGAGCCCACATCATCGCTTGATGATGAAGAAGTTGAAAAACTCTTCAATCTGATGAGAAAGCTCAAGGAAAAGGGTGTCGGCATCATTTTCGTAACACATTTCCTGGAGCAGGTTTATGCGGTATGCGACAGGATCACCGTTCTTCGAAACGGTGCGTTCGTCGGTGAGTACCCGATAGCGGATCTTCCGAGAGTCAAGCTTGTTGCAGCCATGATGGGTAAGGATCTTGATGACCTTGCCGAGATCAAGAAAGAGCAGAAAGACTTTGCAAAGGAGCCGATGGAGATCAATGCGAACGGACTGTCCCACGCAGGTACGATCAAACCTTTTGATCTGAAGATTCATAAGGGAGAGGTTGTAGGTATAGGCGGACTGCTCGGATCCGGAAGAAGCGAGCTCGCACGGTGCATATACGGTGCCGACAAGGCTCAGACCGGAACACTCGAGGTTGACGGGCAGATCGTTAAGATCAATCAGCCGATAGACGCGATGAACAAAGGAATGGGAATGCTTCCCGATGACCGTAAGGCCGAAGGTATCATAGCCGATCTGTCGGTAAGAGAAAACATCATTCTTGCCCTTCAGGCAAAGCGCGGAATGTTCCGCCAGCTTTCACGTTCACAACAGGAAGAGATCGCAGACAGGTATATCGATCTTGTACAGATCAAGACGGCGAGCAAGGAAACGCTTGTCAAACAGCTTTCGGGCGGCAACCAGCAGAAAGTCATACTTGCAAGATGGCTTGCGACCGATCCGGATTTCCTTATCCTCGATGAGCCCACGCGAGGCATCGATATCGGTACCAAGTCCGAGATCCAGAAGCTTATCGTCAAGCTTGCTGGTGAAGGAAAGAGCGTACTGTTCATTTCATCGGAGATAGAGGAGATGCTCAGAACCTGTAACAGAATGGTCATAATGCGTGACGGCCAGAAGGTCGGCGAGCTCGACCACGATCTGTCACAGGAGAATGTCATGAAAGCCATAGCGGGAGGTGAGTCATAATGAAAGCATGGAATAAGATCAAGAACTGGCCGCTTCTTCTGCCGGTACTCGCACTCATACTCGTAATGGCCGTAAACATCATACATGATGCCGCAACCGGCGTTAACCCGATGTCATTCTTTGCGGTATCGCTCCGTGACACTACAACGAACGGAACGATCCTCTACGGCCGTATCATCGATATCATAAACAGAGGATCGGAAGTAGCTATCCTGGCGATCGGAATGACACTTGTTGTTTCGGCTTCGGCCGGTACCGATATCTCGGTAGGCTCGGTAATGAGCCTGTGTGCAAGCTTCATGTGCATGAACCTTGCCGGATACGGTGTTTCATCAACCACAACGCTTGCAAAGCCCCTTATTGTCGGACTTCTTGCAGCAGTTCTTATGGGAGTCGTCTGCGGAGCCTTTAACGGAACACTGGTCGCACATCTGTCGATCCAGCCGATGGTCGCAACCCTCATCCTGTACTCGGCGGCAAGAGCGATCGGACTGCTTCTGTGCAACGACCTTATCGTTTACGTCAGGAACCCTTCGTTCGCTTTTATCGGAGCCTTCTGCGGCCCGATACCCACACCGATCATCATCACGATCGTATGTATCATCATAGTGTCGATTGTCCTTCGCAAGACGGCACTCGGAATGTATATCCAGTCGGTAGGTATCAATGCCAAGGCCAGCCGTATAGCCGGACTTAATTCCAAGCTCCTTATTTTCCTGGCATACATGCTCTGCGGAATATTTGCCGCAATAGCCGGTATAGTTGCTTCATCAAGGATCACATCCGCAGACTCCAACAATATCGGTCTTTACCTTGAAATGGATGCCATCCTTTCGGTGGCACTTGGCGGTAACAGCCTCGGCGGCGGTAAGTTCAACCTCGCAGGTTCCATAATCGGTGCATATACGATCCAGGCTATCACCACAACGCTTTACGCACTCGGTGTTTCCTCGATCCAGGCGCCTGTTTACAAGGCGATAATCGTTATAATCATAGTCGTTATCGAGGCACCTCCGTTCAAGGCATTTATTAGGAGATTTAATGCACAGCGTGCAGCAAAGGGGGTGAAGGCATGAACTCGAAGATCAAGGCAAAAAAGAATTTTAACAGTAACACCCTTTTGCTTGTTATCACGATAGTACTGTTCTGCGTGCTCTACGCAGGAGGATGCATAGCGTACGGATCAAGAGGCTTCACACATTTCCAGACGTTCCTTAACATCCTTATCACGAACGCCGGTCTGATATGTGTTGCCTGCGGAATGACGTGCGTAATGCTGACAGGCGGTATCGATATTTCTGTCGGTGCGCTTATCGCGATGGACTGTATGATGCTCGCAGTCGGCATGTCAAAGGGTATCGGTGCGGTACCGATGGTCCTTCTGGTTCTTCTTGTGGGAGTTGTTTTCGGTATCTTCCAGGGCTTTCTGGTAGGTTATCTGGAGATACAGCCGTTCATCGTATCGATGGCGGGAATGTTCTTCTGCAGAGGCATGACGGCAGTCATCTGTACCGACCAGGTTTCGATCACGGAAAAGGTTAATGCCACATTTTATAAATGGGCAAACTCCAAGATCACGATACCGTTTGGGGGTTATACGAACAACAAAGGCAAGTACATGGTTCCTTATGTAAGGCCCGGCGTAGTCGTAGCCCTGCTCGTACTTGTTGTCATATTCATAATGCTGCGTTACACGAAGTTCGGCCGTTCGCTTTATGCCGTAGGCGGAAGCGCACAGTCGGCTGCGATGATGGGTCTTAATGTCAAGCGCATCAAGATGGGTGCTTACATGCTCTCATCGATCCTGTGCTCGATCGGCGGCGTCTGCTACTGCCTCAACACGATGGCAGGATCGGTCACCCAGGCTCTCGGGCTGGAGATGGATGCCATTTCATCGGCCGTTATCGGCGGAACGCTTCTTACCGGAGGTGTCGGAAACGTTATAGGTTCATTCTTCGGAGTGCTCATAAACGGTACGATATCATCGATAGTCAAGACCAACGGTAAGCTTGCAAGCTCCTGGCCCAACATCCTGACGGCAGCACTGCTGTTCATATTCATAGTCATTCAAAGCATATTTGCGGCGATAAGAGCCAGAAGAAAATAATATAAGAGCGTTTTTCGGCATGACAAAACATAATTTATCGCTCACCAAATATATCCTTATTATCTTATGCCTCTTGGTATTTTCTGCCGGGTGTTCATCCCGGCAGGAAACCATTGAGGCTGATCGTGATGTTAAAGAAGATGATCTGATAGTCGTCGGTTTTTCACAGGTCGGATCAGAGTCCTACTGGAGAAACGTTAACACGGAATCGATGCAGTCTGTCTTTACAAAAGAGAACGGGTACAGGCTCATATTTGAGAATGCCCAGCAGAAGCAGACGAACCAGATCACGGCCATCCGCAGTTTTATCCAGAGAGAAGTAGATTATATCGTTCTTGCCCCGGTTGTTGAGACCGGATGGGACACGGTCCTGTCGGAAGCAAAAGAGGCAGGTATCCCGGTGATAATCGTCGACAGACAGGTTAACGTTTCCGATGACAGTCTGTTCACGTGCTGGGTGGGTTCCGATTTTGAACTTGAAGGTTCCCTCGTCTGCATGTGGATGTCCAAGTATTTCAACATGCACAATATCCCCGCATCCTCGATCCATATTGCGGATATCCAGGGGACGCTCGGCAGCAGCGCCCAGATAGGAAGGACACAGGGCTTTAAGCACATGTCCGGGTTGTACGGATGGGATGTTGTTGCATACGAAGAAGGAGAATTCACAAAAAGTAAAGGCAAAGAGGCCATGTCCAAGATACTTGCGGCAAACAAAGATGTCAACGTTGTTTACTGTGAGAACGACAGCGAGGCCCTCGGCGCTATAGAAGTGCTTGAAGCCGCAGGGAAAAAATGCGGCAGCAATATCACAAAAGGCGAGGTGATGCTCGTTGCTTTTGACGGGATAAACGAAGAAGCAAGGGCAAGAGTCGCCGACGGAAAGATCTCATGCATCGGTGAATGCAATCCGATGCACGGACCGAGAGTGGAATCGATCATCAGAAAACTCGAGGCCGGAGAGACACCTGAGAAGTACCAGTATGTAACGGAAGGTATCTTCTCAAACACATCCGACATCCCGTCCGTGATGATAAGCGGACAGGAGCGTACGGTCACGGTGATCACCAAAAAGGATCTGTAGAAGGAAGGAGATTATAATCCATGGATGCAAAAAATCTTATAGCAGAAGGAAGATCATACTTGGGGATCGAATTCGGATCAACAAGGATCAAGGCGGTAGTCATAGACGAGAACGGAACTGTTCTTGCCACCGGGGGCCATGCCTGGGAGAACCGGCTTGACAACGGTATCTGGACATATACGCTTGATGATATATGGGGCGGTCTTTCAGACTGCTACAGCGACCTTGTAAAGGACATCAGGGAGAAGTACGGGATCACGCCCACAAAGTATGCATCTATGGGATTTTCCGCGATGATGCACGGCTATCTTGCGTTTGATAAGGAAGGCAATCTTCTTGTTCCTTTCAGAACATGGAGAAATACGATAACGGAAGAAGCAGCAGGGGTTCTTACAAAAGAATTCGGCTTTAACATACCTCAGAGATGGAGCATCGCTCATCTGTACCAGGCTATCCTCAATAAGGAGGAGCATGTGGCGAACATTGATTTTGTCACAACTCTTGCCGGCTATGTGCACTATATCATGACAGGCCGGAAGGTGCTCGGTGTCGGCGATGCATCGGGAATGTTCCCGATCGATTCATCAACAAACGATTACGATAAGAATATGATGGAGAAGTTCGACTCCCTGATCTCGGGATGCGGATTTTCATGGAAACTTGCGGATATCCTTCCCCGGTCACTGTCTGCGGGAGAAGATGCCGGAACACTTACGGCAGAAGGCGCCGCAAAGCTTGACGTATCGGGGACGCTTCAGGCCGGTATCCCCGTATGTCCTCCGGAAGGTGATGCCGGAACAGGCATGGTCGCAACCAATTCCGTCGGCCTTCGCACGGGTAATACTTCTGCCGGAACGAGCGTATTTGCCATGGTCGTTCTCGAAAAGCCCCTCTCGAAAGTGTACGAACAGATTGACATGGTCACGACTCCAGACGGAGCCGCTGTTGCCATGGTTCACTGCAATAACTGCACAAGCGATATAAATGCATGGGTCAATCTCTTCAAGGAATACTCGGAGATGATGGGACATGAGGTCGACATGAACGAACTGTTTACCAAACTGTACAGTGTCGCCCTTACCGGAGACCCCGACTGCGGAGGGTTGCTCTCCTACAACTATATCTCGGGTGAGCCCGTTACCGGATTTGACAAGGGAGCACCGCTGTTTGTAAGAAACGCCGATTCCAAGTTCACACTCGGAAATGTAATGAGGATGCATCTGTATTCGGCACTTGCGGCATTAAAGTCCGGGCTTGATATCCTCATCAACGAGGAGGGCGTTAAGGTTGACAAGATGTACGGTCATGGAGGATACTTTAAAACAAAAGGCGTCGGACAACAGATCGCAGCTGCAGCGATACATGCTCCGGTTTCCGTTATGGAAACGGCAGGAGAGGGCGGCCCCTGGGGAATGGCGATCCTTGCATCGTTTGCCGACGGAAGGAATCTCGGTGAGAAGCTTGAGGATTTCCTTAACCGCAAGATATTTGCCAATGCCGAAGGTACTACGGTTTCCCCTGACCCGGCAGATGAGAAGGGATTTGATGATTTCATGAAGACATATATGCACGGACTTAAGATAGAGCGTGCTGCAGTGGAGGTACTGTCATAATGCTTGAGGAACTGAAGAAACAGGTATATGAAGCGAACATGATGCTTCCCAAGTACGGGCTTGTAACGTTCACATGGGGAAATGTATCCCAGATCGACAGGGACTCGGGACTGTTCGCGATCAAGCCGAGCGGAGTCGATTACGATAAACTCACACCCGATGACATGGTCATCATGGATCTTGACGGTAACCGCGTTGAAGGCCGATACAAGCCTTCAAGCGATACGCCGACCCATCTGGAGCTTTATAAGGCATTCCCCGAGATCGGCGGCATAGTCCATACACATTCTTCGTATGCGACAAGCTGGGCACAGTCCGGCCGCAGCATTCCGTGCTACGGAACGACACACGCCGACTATATTTACGGGGAAGTACCGTGTGTCAGGTGCCTGACCAAGGAAGAGATAGACAGCGCTTATGAGACCAATACAGGGCTTCTCATAATAAACGAGTTCAAACGCATGAATAAGGACGTGATGGGAGTGCCCGCAGTCCTTTGTAAAAATCACGGGCCCTTTGCGTGGGGGAAGGATGCACACGATGCCGTGCATAATGCGGTTGTGCTTGAAGAAGTAGCCAAGATGGCCTTCCGCACAGAGCTGATCAATCCCGATGTCGAGCCGGCACCCGCCGAACTTCAGGATAAGCATTATTTCAGAAAACACGGTGCAAACGCATATTACGGGCAGTGAGCGGTCCATACCTTTGGAAAGGGGTTAAGAATGTTCGACAATACAGCCCTTATGTTTGAGGGATACAGGGCAATGCTCAAAAAGATCAAAAAGAAGACGTACGAAGAAAGATTTGCATCATTCTTCGGCCGGAACAGATCGTTTTTTTCGGATATGACCCAGTATATCAAAGGCCGCGAGGATACAGCCGTCGCGGCCGGAGAAGTTGCGAACATCTTTGCGGAGAACGTGTTTTCCGAATACGGACGTGCGGGGAAGCTTTCCGCAAGTGATACGACCGACCTGTCGCTGTTTATGATCTATTTCGTATTTCCTTCGATCCTGTCGCTCGATGATGAGAACTCGAAGGTTCTGTGCGATGCAATAAGGGATGAGTGGAGAGTACGGACGAACAATCCCGCTTACGATTACACCACCTACGAGGATCTTCATGGGTCATTCCAGGAAAAAATATTCGGACTGTTTTAGTCTTGTCATTATAGCGCTTGTCATCATCTGTTTTCTGATGATACCTGATCCCGGAACAACTGCGGCGCTGCGCCATCTCGCAGTTGTTTTTTGCATATCATTTTTTACGAGATCGTTCATGCCTGCCGGCGGATCGTTTGATGAAAGGTTCGGGCTGCGGTTCGGACTGGGACTTTTTTTGTGCTTTTACCCGGCGTGGGTGATATCGGCAGTTTTTTCCGTCGAATACTCGTATCTGTTATGCTATATCACTTTCGGCATTATGGCTGTCGGAAGTTTTGCGATAAGGGAATTCTCCGAAAAGAAACCATACTTTATCCGGAGTGAATTATCCGGGATGCTGAAAGGCTTTGCGATCTTTGCGGTCATCTATCTTGCTTTTTTCTGGATGATCGGCTTCAATCCCGTAATAGATTCGGGAACGGAGAACTACATGGACTTCGGGTTCATGCAGACGATCTGGCGGCAGAAGGCGGCCATCCCGAAGGATATATGGTTTTCGGGAACGGATCTTAACTATTATTATCTCGGACAGTCCGCATCGGTGTACTTGTGCATCCTTTCGCATGTATCCCCGGAGTACGGATATAACCTGATGCTTGCGACCTTTATCGGCATGGTGTTCGTGATGGTGTTTGAGATCGTGTATTCTCTCGCGCTCCGTCTTCTTCCCGGAAAGGATACGGCAGGCCCTGCCGCGCTTTCCGGCGGCCTGGCGGGCGCCTTTACCGCAGCGCTCGGAGCCAATCCGCACTGGCTGATCTACGGCATAATCGTCCCTTTCATCAATAAGATCAAAGGGACCCCTTCGGATGAACAGTACTGGTTTCCCGACGGGACTGTGTATATCAGGACGGATCTAGGGGATCCCGATAACGGGAAAAATGAGTTTCCGGCATACTCGGCACTGCTGGGCGATCTTCATGCTCATGTCATAAACCTGATATTTGTACTCCCCCTCATCATCCTTTTATTTGACTGCTGTTTTGATGACGAGGAGGAAGACGGGAAGTTTCCTGGGCTTTGGCAGCTCATTCTTATCTCGATGCTGCTCGGATATTATAAGGGGAGCAATTACTGGGATTTTGCGATCTATTTTGTGATAACCGGAGCCGTGATAACGTTTACGCAGATCAGCCGGAGAGGATTTACTCTGTCTGCCCTGCTGCAGATAGTCATAAGAGCGGCTGTTGTGACTGCGGTATCTTTTATCATCATAATCCCGTTTACTGTCGGTTTTGTCAAGATGGAATCCGGCATCGGGATCGCACAAGCGCATTCCCCGGCGTTCAAGCTTTTGGTATTGTGGGGCCTTCCTGTGGCAGCATCCGCTGTCCTGATCGGTCTTCTTTATGCCGGAAAGGACAAAGATTCTGTTCCCTCAGTCGTACGCTCGGGTCTTCTTGCCTTTATACTGTGCACGATTGGGCTTGTGATCACACCGGAATTTGTCTTCGTCAAGGACATTTACGGAGATGCCAATGCGAGGTTTAACACGATGTTCAAGCTCACATACCAGGCGTATGTCCTGTTTGCGATCATCATCGGGATACTTTTTGCCGTAACGGCTTCCCATGCATTTGACAGACATTGCAGACACAGGTGTGCCGATGCGTTTTTGTGCGTCATGGGGCTCCTTATCATACTTACAACTGCGTATACCCCGCAGTCCGCATACAGGTGGTTCGGAGATATCACTGACCTCTCACAAAGAAAAGGCATATCGGGACTTGAATATTTAAGAGATGATATGACATACGGGTTTGAGATGGAGGCATATGATGTTCTTGCCGCAGATCCCGGAAAGATCGTCAATATCGTTGAAGCTGCCGGAGACAGCTATACCCATGAGAGTGCCCTTTCGGTCTATTCGGGCGCATGCACGCCGGCAGGGTGGTTCGTACATGAATGGATGTGGCACAACGATCCCGAACCGATAAGGGAAAGATCGGACCGTGTTTCTTATTTCTACAGATGCGGAGATGAGGAGTATTGCAGGGATTTCCTGAAATTATATGACATAGATTATATTTTCGTAGGTCCCGCCGAGGTATGCAAATATCCGGTCAATTGGGACGGCTTTAAGAACCTCGGGGATGTATGTGTAAAAACCGTCTGGAGTGGTGTTGATCTGGCTCTTATTAAAGTTGACAGAAACAGGCTCTGACACTACAATTATAAGCATATGAAGAGATGTTACATCGCTCAGGCCGAAGATAAGATCGGCACAAAAGTATATCCGCAGATAGAGCAGCAGCTGTCCGAAAACGGGGACCCGATCAAACCGGTCCTTGTGATCTTTGCGTCCGATAATGCCAATTTCGGATGGTATTCCAGAATGCTCTCCAATTCATTTCCCGAAGCTACAGTCATCGGAACAACCTCAAGCACGGTATATTCAAATAAGGGACTGGCCAGAACGGGTCTTTGCGTTATGGCTGTGACGGAAGGCATCACCGTATCTTCCGGACTTTTATTTGAGGCGAGCCGTTATCCCAAACGTTCAGCCGATTCGATAAGAAAGGCTCTTTCCCAATTTCCTTCGGAGAACAGTGTATGCCTTGAGTTCAACGCATCCGCGGAGAACTGCGAGGAGCTCGTGATGGATACATTCCGTGAGGTCATGAAGGATTCCGGTATTCCCCTGCTCGGATGCTCGGGAGCGACTGCGGAGAATCCCGACAGACCTTCGGCGGTCTCTCTTAACGGGATACTGTATATGGACACCTGTGCGTTTGTGTTCATTCACAATGAGACGGGTAAGATCTCCATAGTCAAAGAGAATATGTTCGAGCCGACCAAGCATTTCTTTGTCGCAACGGATGTTGACTGTGATGCGAGAAAAGTCTATGAATTCGACCATAAGGGTGCGACAGGTGTTGTTGCAAGCGCCCTTGCGATCCCCGAAGATGAACTTGCCGCAAATTCATTTTTCCACCCGCTCGGCCGTATTGAAGACGGCGACCTTTCCATAGTCGGGGTGCGTGAGATGTTCCCCGATAACAGCATGAGCTTTTTCTCGAGAATATACAACGAGACAAGGGTCGAACTGCTGGACCCGATCGAGCCCGTCGAAGACGTGTGGGCAGATACTTCCAGGAAGATACATGATCAGATAGAGGCCCCCTCGTTTTCGGTTGTGATCAACTGCTTCTCGAGGATGAGATACTTTACGGAACAGGGTAAACTTTTGGAATACAACCGTACCCTTGCTGATGATTACGGTGATTATATCGGCTTTTCCGGACACGGTGAGCAGTATATGTTCAGGCATCTGAACCAGACTATGCTCATTCTGGCTTTTGAATGATATTAACAGGAGTGATATGAGACGATATAACGATGGAATGGTCTATACAAATGACAACTGCGTGGCCTGCAATCACTGCGTCCATGTATGTCCCGCTGTCGGTGCGAACGTCTCTTCCAACGACGACGGAAGGATCAGTATAGACGTTTCCGACAAAAACTGCCTTCACTGCGGTACCTGTATCCGGGGATGCGTCCATCATGCACGACGTTTCCATGACAGTTTCGGTGACATGCTCCATGATATTTCAAGGGGAGCAAAGATCCCGGTGATCATCGATCCCGCGTTTATCGTTGTTTACGGCGAAAAGAAGGCCAGGAATGTATTCGGATATCTCAGGTCGCTCGGAATAACCGGCATCTATGACGGGTCGATCGGTGCGGATATAAGCATATATATGCACGCAAAATATCTTCGCGAGAACACGGGTGATCTCGGCGTGTGCGATAAGTTCATGTCACATAACTGTCCCGGCTTTTCCAATTACGTTTCCAGATATGCACCCGATGCGCTTGACAGGTTCATTCCCGTTCAGCTCCCGAGCGTATGCGCGGCGATATACTATCGCAAATACAGGCAGATAGCCGGAAGATTCGCACTTCTGTCCCCGTGTACCGCCATGTTTGATGAGTTCTCGTCATTCAACTCCGGAAGGAACATAAACTATCTCATAGGATTTTCCACTCTTCTTGAGCATATAGGCGATACCGACATCTCATCGATGGATGCCTGGTTTGATATCGACGAAGCGGCAATGGGATCGGTCATATGCGAGAACGGTGGATTCTCCCGCCTTACGTCTTCTTTCTTTGCACCTGAAAAGCTTTTCAAGACATATACCGGGATCGGACACCGGCTTGAAGGGATCATCAAGTCGGAGTCAATGAAGACGAAGCAGATGCACCCCTTTATGATAACGGTCGACATGTGCGAGCAAGGCTGTGTCAGCGGGCCCGCCATCGATCCTTCATCGGTGGATCAGCTTCTGGCTGTCAACGAGTATGAAAGGGTCTACGGACAGTCAATGAGACTTGAGGATGATCCGTTGAACTCTCCTGATGAGCGCTTTGCGAGACTTGCCTCAAGGTTTGAACAGCTCAATCCCCTTGATTTTGCCTGGGAAGGCGAAGAGAACTATCATCAGAAATGCCAGGTGCCCGAGACCGTGATCGAAGAGATATTCGCATCCATGCATAAGACGACTGCCGTCAAGAAAGAGCTTGACTGCCAGGCATGCGGATATTCAAGCTGCCGTGAGATGGCCAGTGCGGTCGCAAACGGGTATTCAAGGATAGAGGACTGCGTTCATTACCTCAACGATGAGATGAAGAACCAGCTCGGCATAGACTCGCTTACGCAGCTTTACAACCAGAGAGGATTTTTCCCGCTCGCGACAAGGCTTGTAGCCGATAATCCGGACAAGAGATATGTGCTCGCCATAGGCGACATAAACGGTCTGGGAGGCATAAACGACCTTTACAGCAACACCGGCGGAGACCTTGTAATATCATATGTTTCCAAGGTCCTTGCGGAATTTGCGGACGGTCGGGGATTATGCGCACGTATCGGCTCGGGAACCTTTGCGGTCATATTCGAGAACACCGAAGAGAACATGGAAAAGCTAAAAGCGGATACCCAGGTCTCGATAGCCCATCTGGGAATGGAATACCCGTTGTCGATGAAGTTCGGCATATATGAAATGGGCGACAATTCCGTCACGATCAGCCGTGCGGTCCTCTATGCGACGTATGCATACAGGACCACGAACGACAAGAGTCGGAATACATATGTATTATATACGGATGAGATGTCAAAGAGCATGTCGGAAGAGGCCGAAGTCACCCAGAAGATGAAGAGCGCAATGGCAAACGGCGAGTTCGTGATATATCTGCAGCCGAAGTTTGACCACACATCCGGCCGGATGGTCGGGGCCGAAGTGCTCTCAAGATGGATAAAGCCTGACGGTGAGATAGTCAGTCCCGGAGTGTTCATCCCCGTATTCGAAAAGAACGGGTACATCTCCGAACTTGACAGATACGTGTGGAAGACCTCGTTTGAGACAGTATCAAAGTGGATCGATGAAGGCAGGACCGCTGTCCCGGTATCGGTGAACATTTCCAGGATCAGTCTTCTGGATGAAGCCATCCTACCCTTTATCGAACAGCTGAAAATGCAGTATCCCAAAGCTTCGGAGTTTATACAGTTTGAGATAACCGAGAGCGCATATGCCGGAAATACCGACGAGATATTCGGAAGGGTCAGGCGGATCCAGGATATGGGCTTTAAGATAGACATGGACGATTTCGGAAGCGGGTATTCTTCGCTCAATCTCTTAAAGGATGCGCCTATCGACATAGTCAAGCTCGATATGGGATTTTTGCGCGGAGAAGATCATACCGACAGAGGAAAAGTCATCATATCCGCGATCGTGAACATGACACGGGAACTCGGCTTTGATATCATCGCCGAGGGTGTCGAGACAAAGGAACAGGCGGATACGCTTGCCTCGATGGGCTGCAGCGTGATACAGGGTTATTACTATGCAAGACCCATGCCCGAGGATGATTTTGCCACAATGTTATAGGATTTACCGGGTTTTTGGGGCGACATCTGTCGCCCATTTTTGTTGCCTGTTTTGTTTTACAAAAAGGGAAATTATGATAAAATATACTTTGTATGCGAAAAAGTGAGAAAAAAGGCTTCGGCAGGGACTTTGAGCGTGCCTGGACCGAAGGAATGGAAAATCAGGACTGGTCGCTCTTAAACGAGGTCATAGTAAAGAGCGTCGATAACTTCCTTGACGGTGTCGGCGACAGGATGAACGAGGCCATGGGACAGCCGAACGCAACGCCGTTGTCCAAGCGGCACGAAGACTTTTCGGGTCAGACACAGACTGCAAGAGCACAGAGACAGCTTCATGCAGAACGTCAGAAACAGCGTGAGCGCATGGAGGCCGAAAGAAGAGCGCGCGAGGAGGCAAGGCGCGCCAGGAGGATGGCAAAGAGCAATCCGGCGGGAAATACGGCACTTGCCTTTCCCTTTAAGAATGTCGGCTCGGGCTCATCGACGGCGCTTTCGGTCGTGGGAGGGATCGGACTCGGAGTGACAGCGGTTGCGGCGCTTACGAGTATCCCCGCACTTATACTCGGGACGGCATCAGCCGTGGGAATGATCGTATCTGCTGCATTTATGGGGTTCTTTTCGGTCCTGCTGGGCAAAGGCATATACCGTGGCAAGACATCGCAGCTTGCCTCAAGATATGTTCAGATCATCGGAGACCGCAAGTACATTGATGTTGAAACGCTGGCGCTTTCCCTAAACAGATCAACGAGAAAGGTCATCCGGGAAATTAAGAAAATGCTCTCAGACGGTTATTTTCCGCAGGGACACCTTGACCGCGACAATAAGACGTTCATCCTTACGGATGAGGTCTTTAACCAGTATCTCGAACTTGACAAGCCGCAAAGACGTCGTGATGTTATAGATACGACTGCAAGGAGCGAGGACGAGCCGGAGTTTCCGTCCCTGTCGCCCGAGGATTCGGCCGAACTGTCACGAATGATAAGAGCGGGCGAAGATTATATCACGAGATTTCATGCGCTTAACAACGACATTCCCGGTGTTGAGATATCCGCAAAGCTTGACAGGCTTGAGGGACTTCTTCGCGAGATATTCGCAAACATCAGAAAACACCCGGAGCAGATGTCAAGGATCCAGGAACTGATGGAGTATTATCTTCCGACGGCCTCAAAGCTCGTCAGTGCATACAGGGAGTATGACAGCGTGAGCGAACCCGGCAAGGAGATA
Source organism: Lachnospiraceae bacterium (assembly GCA_017526745.1). Taxonomy (GTDB): domain Bacteria; phylum Bacillota; class Clostridia; order Lachnospirales; family Lachnospiraceae; genus UBA2868. The sequence goes on from JAFXQX010000015.1 coordinate 110,684, forward strand.
TTATCAGCCAAAGGCGATATTGAGAATACACTTGATACGATAAATTCCGCACTCGGAAAACTGCTGAACAAGCTGTTCAAGGATTCCGTGCTGGATGTCACGACAGATGCACAGGTATTAAAGACGGTCCTTGTACAGAAAGGGCTTTCGGAAACAAACTGATCCGGTTGATATAAAAGATATGGAGGATAGTAAAATGAGTGAAGTTATCGATGCACAGGTAGTTGGCGATCAGGCAGTGACTGTAGGGCAGGCAGTGGCCGAAAAGAATACGGCGGATCCGCTCGCGCAGCTTCTTGCCACTCCCCAGAAGGCTCCGATAGTAGAGACGAGGGAGGATGACCTTTCGCCTGAGGACCGCGAGACTGTCGAGAAATTCGTATCCCAGATCGATATAAAGGATTCGCAGATGGTGCTCCAGTACGGTGCCGCTGCCCAGAAGAATGTTGCGGAGTTCTCCGAGGGAGCTCTTGCAAGCGTCAAGACAAAGGATATGGGCGAGATCGGTTCCATGCTCACGGGTGTTGTTACGGAATTAAAAGGATTTTCCGTTGAGGAACAAAAGGGCGGATTCCTCGGACTGTTCAAGAAGACAAGCAACCAGCTCACATCACTTAAGGCAAAATACGACAAGGCAGAGGTTAATGTCAACAAGATAAGCAAGGCTATGGAGGGCCATCAGCAGGTGCTCCTTAAAGACGTGGCCATGCTCGACAAGATGTATGAGGAAAACCTTGATTATTTCAAGCAGCTGAGCCTTTACATCATCGCCGGCAAGAAGAAACTCGATGAGGCCAAGACCACGGAACTTCCGAGACTCCTTAAAAAGGCCGAGGAGACAGGCCTGCAGGAGGATTCACAGGAGGCAAGGGATTACGCTGCCATGATCGAGAGATTTGAGAAGAAGATATACGATCTTGAACTTACAAGAAACATATCCATGCAGATGGCGCCGCAGATCCGTCTCATCCAGAACAATGATACGGTGATGGCGGAGAAGATACAGTCAACGCTCGTCAACACCATCCCGCTGTGGAAGAGCCAGATGGTGATCGCGATCGGCCTTGATCATTCACAGGATGCCGCCAAGGCACAAAAAGAAGTTACCGACATGACCAATGAACTTCTCAAGAAGAATGCGGAGGCGTTAAAGATCGCATCCGTCGAGTCGGCCAAAGAGAGCGAGAGAGGCATTGTTGATATCGAGACACTTACCGAGACGAACCGGATGCTCATAGAAACATTCGACGAGGTCATGAAGATACAGGCTGACGGAAGGCAGAAGAGACTTGCTGCAGAGACTGAACTCAACCGTATCGAGACGGAGATGAAGGATAAGATACTGCAGATCAGTAGGGAAAGCCTGAAAGTTGAATAGTTTTATATACTTTGATCATTGCGCCTTCATTGTTGAGGCGATCATACTGTTTTCCCTTATAGTCAGGAGAATGACCAGGGGCAGGGTCAACAGATGGGCACTTGCACTCATAACAGATATCATGTTGACGACTGTTGCCGATATATGTGCGCTTACTTTTGAGGCACTTGACATAGGCAGCAATACGGTCAGGTACATTGCCAATATGTTTGACATATGGGGGACCACCCAGACTGCCGTGATATTTACGGGCTACCTTTTCGCTCTTATCGGTATCTGGCATAAGATACACGAAAAGCGTGCGCTCACGTACGTATACGTGATCCCGAGCATAATCATGACAGTGCTCGTGATAGTGGTCAACCCGTTTGTTAATATCATCTTCCGTATTGATGAGAACGGGATATACCAGAGAGGTCCTGCGTATTTTGCCCTGTATGCCCTGTCATACTGCTATGTGCTTGTCGGATACTTCGAAGTCATAAAATACCGCAAGCTCTTTTCATCCCGCAAGATGTTCAGTATATTCCTGGTCTTCGTGATCATGGTATGTGCGAGCATCATACAGGGAGTGTTCCCCGACCGCTTTGTTCAGATGTTTTTCCTGTCGATCACGTTCCTTATCACCGTACTCGGCGTCCAATCCCCGGAAGAGAGGATGCACGGGAGCACGGGGCTGTTCTCAATGAACGCGTTTGTACAGGATGTTAATAAGTACAAGATATTGGATGCACCTATAGGTGTCACGATCTCCGTTATGACGAATTACAATGCACTCACGGAGATGCTGGGGTATTTCACCGTTCAGTCGATAATAGCCGATACGGCAAAAAGACTGGAAAAGTGGGCAACGATCAGCCGGGTCGACGCAGATCTGTATTATCTCGGAGGCGGAAGATTTGCCGTTATCACCGATGACAGATATGAAGAAAACTGGCTCACGATCTCCCAGGGCGTAAACGCGGTCCTTGCAAAGGAAGCCGAAGTCGGTGAGATGTCCGTAAAGGTCATGAACAATGTTTGCTTTATAAACTGGCCGAAGGATATCGACGATCCGGAATTCCTGTTCTCGTTTGACGGGCGTCTGGAAAAGGAAGCATACAGCGGTGAACTGCGTTACGCCGAGAAACTGTTTGACAAGAAGCGGTTTGAACTCAGGCGGGATATCTCGAAGGTTATTGATAGGGCATTTGAACAGAAACTGTTCGCCCTTCATTTCCAGCCCGTATTTTCCGTTAAGGACAATAGGTTTGTCAGAGCGGAAGCCTTCCTTCGCCTTAACGATCCCGAATTCGGACAGATCCTTCCCGACATTCTTATCAGCGAAGCGGAGAAGATCAATTCGATACATGCGATCACAACGTTTGTCATAGAAGAAGTGTGCCGGTTTATCTCTTTGCCCGACTTCCTGCTCCTTGGATTGGACTATGTCGAGATCAATCTGTCACCGACACAGTGCATGTGGAGCGATCTGCTCCCGGTTCTTCTATCTACCATGAAGAATTACAATGTCCAGGCCAAGAACATAGGCTTTAACATAACGGACGTTGACAGCCAGGAAGTGTTTGAAAAGATGTGCGATAACATAGATGCGCTGTCCCAGGTCGGTTTTACCATATTCATGGATGATTTCGGTGCGGGAATATTTGAGGTTGAACGTATTGCCAGGATGCCGCTTTCCGGTATCAAGTTTGATCGCCATTTTGTAAAGGAAGGCTTAAAGACCGAGAATGATGCCGTATTTGAGGGGAGCCTCCGGATGATCAGGGATCTTGAGATAGATGCCGTCTGTGTCGGCGTTGAGGACGAGAATATGCGCGACCGCCTCATCGAGTGCGGATGTAATTACCTGCAGGGATACTACTACTGCAGACCTCTTGAAAAAAAGGAACTTATCAGGTTCATCCTGATGGGATAGGAGATTTATGGCAGCGGATATTACAAATGATGTTGTCGCATATGATTATTGTGCTTTTGTACTGCTTCTGATCATCGTGGTATATTATTTCCGCACGAGCGTTCACGGGACATACCGTGCAAGGATCATGACACTTATCGTTGCGGTCACCATTGCAGCTTCAGTCTGCGATGCCACACGGGTAAGGTTTGCAAATCTTCCCCGGGTATCACAGAGCAGATACTTTTTTGTCAATTATGCTTATCTGATGTTCCTGTCCTTTATCACCCCTCTCTTTCTGATGTATGTCATCGCGACAACGGATATGTGGCATAAGTTCTCTATGGTCACGGTAAGAGCCGCTCTTATTGCGGCACCCTTAGTTGCTTTTAATATCATACTGATCATCAACTTTATAAGACCGGTGGCCTTTGAGATCGGAGCAGACAGGCTGTTCATCAAGCACTGGGGCTATTACATGGGCTATATCATCTTCCTGTTCTATATGCTGATCACGGCGCATTTTGTCAGGAAAAATGTCCGCCCGATAGACCACAGGAGACATTTTGTTCTCATGGCCCCCATAATCGCCGTCGCAATGGGAATGGTCGTAAATGTTTTTGCCCTGCACCACCACGTGATCTGCTTTGCCGTGACCATCTGCATACTGATGCTGATCCTCATAAACAGAAGAGTGGAGGATTCGGTCGATATTTCGACCGGGATGCACACATATAAAGTGTTTGCCGAAGACATGGATATCAATTTCAAGACCGGTAAGCAGATGGATATAATCCTTCTCAACATTGTGAATTACAAGTATGCATTAAGGATGGTCGGGTATGATGCGATGATAGCCATGATGACTCCGGTATCTTCCGAGATACTCCGGATCATGAAGAGATATCATGCCCAGTTCATGTGCTATTACAACGGTGACGGAAAGTTCGCTATAGAACTGTCCAAGAGGCATTTCGCATATGCCCACGAGATCGCGGATGAGATAGGACGCTCCATCCGTCAGAATATCAGACTGGAAGTGGCTGATTTCGAGCTTGCGATCAACACCTGCCTTGTCAACTGTCCCGACGATATCTCGGATGTTGATTCGCTCTTTATGCTGATCTCCGATCTTGATCTTGCGGAAGCGGACGGGAAGGTTGTTTCCGCATCGAGCATCACCGATACAAAAGAGTTCACCATGAAAAAGGAAATGTCGACGATAATCGACAGAGCTCTTACCAATCACTATTTCTCGGTATTCTACCAGCCGATCTATGACACGAAGACCGGAAAGTTTTCATCAGCGGAAGCGCTGCTGCGACTGCGCGATCCCAAGTACGGATACATCTCGCCGGCACTCTTTATACCGATCGCCGAAAAGAGCGGGGCGATACATGCCATCGGTGATTTTGTGCTCGAGGAAGTCATCAAGTTCATTGCATCCCCTGATTTTAAGCCTCTCGGAGTCGATTACATCGAGATAAACCTTTCGGCAATGCAGTGCTTAAGGAGCGATCTTTCCAATGACATCATCTCCCTTGCTTCAAAGTACGGAGTCGATCCCGCGAAGGTCAATCTTGAGATAACCGAGACGGCCAGCGGATATTCGCAGTCAAAACTCTACGGAAATATACAGGCGCTTTCGGACTACGGATTTACCGTATCACTGGATGATTTCGGCACGGGCTATTCGAACCTTATGAGGATAGCTTCGCTCCCGCTTGACATAGTGAAGCTTGACCGTGTGTTCGTTCTGATGGAAGAAGGCGGCGGTCATCATGTCATCATCAGGAACCTGATAAAGATGCTCAAGGAAATGAAACTTAAGGTTTTGGTCGAAGGCGTTGAGACAAAAGAAATGCTTGATTCGTTCGTGCAGATGGGAGTGGATGAGGTCCAGGGATTCTATTTCTCAAAACCTCTGACCAAATCAGCTTACATTAGATTTCTGAACGCACAGACACATTCGGCATGATCATCATAAAAAGTGGAAAAATTGTCGGATTTCTGATATTATATGATCAGGAAAAAGAGGAGGAGACAAAATGCTTGCTACATTAATTCCTTTATTTGACCGGAACACGGCGGTAAGTGCATATTCGGTTTTTGCGCAGAAACAGAACTTTCTGCTGAATCCGAGCATGCTCGGTACAGGGTCGCTTGACGGAGCCGGTTCCATACTCGGACTTGAGGTTGTTGAGAGCCTTGGAGCGGGAACGCTTTCCGATAATCAGGAAGTGTTCGTGGAGCTTTCCAAGATCTCGATGTTCTCCCCGATCGAAGAAGTATGCTCGATGCCGCATGACAAGGTGGTCCTTTTGTTCGACCATAATGTTCCGGCCGAGGAGATGTATATAAAGAGACTCCAGCAGCTCAAGTTCATGGGCTACAAGCTGGCCATCAGGAATCTTGCGATCGAGCAGTTCAAGGAGTATGCTCCCATACTTCAGCTCCTTGACTATATCATGCTCGACTACAAGAAGATGAACATGGAGGCCGCAAGGAATTTCTTCTCAAAGGTATATCCCGATATGTCGCTTATCGCGGTCAACGTTGATTCGATCGAGGATTTTGATGAACTTGCAAAGGGCGAGGCATATTCCCTTTATGAGGGTGATTTCTACAGACTTCCCGTAACAAAGGGCAAGACAAAGGTCTCACCTCTTAAGGTCAACTATATCGAACTTCTTAAGATAGTCAACAATCCCGATTTCGAGCTGACCAAAGCGGCAGACATAATCGGAAGGGATACGGCTCTTGTAATAGACCTTCTCAAGATGGTCAATCATATGGCGGTCAATTCGGAGATCACTTCGATAAGACATGCGGCTGCCATGCTCGGCCAGAAGGAACTGAAGAAGTGGATCAATGCGGTCGTATCCAAGCAGCTGTGTGCGGACAAGCCCAATGAGATCACGAGACTCTCACTCCTTCGTGCCAAGTTTGCCGAGAATCTCGCACCCACATTTGAAATGGCATCCCTGTCATCGGAACTGTTCCTTTCAGGGCTGTTCTCGGTGCTTGATATTATCCTTGACAAGCCCATGACGGAAGCCCTCAAGATGGTAAACGTTTCCAAGGAGATCACGGAAGCGCTCGTTGAAAGAAAAGGTGAACTTGCCAAGGTTCTTGACTTCATCGAATGTTATGAGATCGCTTCATGGACCGAACTGTCACGGCAGATGATACTGTTCAACATCAAGGAAGGCCCGGTATATGATGCATATATCGATGCACTTTCATGGTACAGGGATCTGTTCGGAGACGTGGCCGACAATAAGCAGAAGTGATCACCGGCAGGACAGGCTATGATGGGTTATGCGATAACATCGATCGTCGATGATCATATAAATATCAAACATGATTACCGGGACGAACTGGACGGGTTCATAATGCTGCTCAAGAGTATAGAAGGGGAAGTGAACGGCAGGATCATCCAGATGGACGGTGATGATGTCAGGTACATGATCCAGAACGATCCGTACGATCTGATATTCAGGTGGGACGGGGACCGTAAGACTTCGGTGATCGTTCCCGACCCGTCAAACATAGATGCGGTCGCCAGGATGCTGGAACGTCATTTCGAAAGACTGAACAATTGAACCAAAGCTCCTTCGATGCGGAGGAGCTTTTATTTTATTCTGATCATGAAACAAGAGTATGCACAGATAATCGTTGATATATCCCACGAGAACCTGGACCGGACGTTTGCGTACAGGATCCCGGAGAAGCTTGCGGGCCGGGTCGCGGTAGGAGACCGGGTCCTTATCCCTTTTGGACGCTCCAACAGGCAGATATCCGGATTTGTGCTCGAGATCACGGACAGCTGTCCGATCGATCCGCGGTCGGTAAAGGATATCCTGGAGGTGACCGGTGACGATCTTCTCGTTGAGCAAAAGCTCATAATGCTCGCATACTGGATGAAGAGCAGATACGGCTCCACCATGAACCGGTCGCTTGCGACCGTCCTTCCGGTCAAAAAGAAGGTAAAGGCTGTCGAAAAACGGGAGGTCGTACTGGCCCTGTCAGATGAGGAAGCAGCCTTAAAACTGGAGGAGATGAAAGATAAGAGGATGGTGGCACGTTACCGCCTCCTTCGTGAACTGATCAGCGAGAAAGCCATAGACTACAGGCTCGTTACGGGAAAGCTCAATATATCTTCGGCGACCCTCAAGGCTCTTTGCGAACAGAACATTATAAAGATCGATTCAAAAAGAGTATACAGAAATACCGTTAATCCCTTATCAAGGGGTGAGGCCGTAACGCTGTCCGCCCCCCAGCGGGCCATAGCGGATGATTTTATCAGAGAGTACGGCGAAGGCATCAGAAGGACCTATCTTCTCCACGGAATAACCGGAAGCGGCAAGACCGAGGTGTATATGGAGATGATCGCCGATGTCGTCTCCCGCGGACGCTCCGTCATCGTGCTGATCCCTGAGATATCACTTACGTACCAGACCGTGATGAGGTTTTATAAAAGGTTCGGAGACCGGGTATCAACGCTTCACTCGAGACTGTCGGACGGTGAGAGGTATGACCAGTTCGAAAGGGCCAGAAAGCATGAGATAGATATAATGATAGGACCGAGGTCCGCACTTTTCACCCCGTTTGACAACCTCGGGCTCATAGTTATGGATGAGGAACACGAGGGAAGTTATAAGAGCGATAACATGCCAAGGTACCATGCCAGGGAAGTGGCCATAAAGCTTGCCGAACTTCATGGGGCATCGGTAGTTCTCGGCTCCGCAACGCCTTCCGTTGAGTCGTTTAAGAAGGCCGTGGACGGCGTCTATAAGCTGTATACTCTTGCCGAGCGGGCCAAGAAGGCTGACCTTCCCGATGTTATCGTGGCAGATCTTAGGGAAGAGTTAAAAAGCGGAAACAGGTCCATGTTTTCACAAAAACTGAAGAGCGCCATAGAGGAAAGGCTTGCAAGACGGGAACAGGTCATGCTGTTTCTTAACAGGCGCGGGATAGCATCTTTCGTATCGTGCAGGGCGTGCGGAGAGAGCGTCAAATGCCCTCATTGCGATGTTTCACTTTCCAGGCATATGAACGGTAAACTCAAGTGTCATTACTGCGGATATGAGCAAAGCGATGTGAAGACATGCAGTAAATGCGGCAGTAAACTGATAGGCGCTATGGGCACGGGACTGGGAACTCAGTCGGTCGAGCAGCAGATCAGGTCCATGTTCCCTTATGCCGAGGTTCTGCGTATGGATGCCGACACGACCAAACAGAAGGGTGACTACGACTCGATACTCTCCACGTTTGCCAACCGGGAGGCCGACATCCTGGTCGGGACCCAGATGATAGTGAAAGGACATGATTTTCCGTATGTGACCCTTGTCGGGATACTGGCGGCAGATATGTCGCTTAATGCCAATGATTACAGAGCGGGAGAGAGGACATTCCAGCTGCTTGTCCAGGCTGCGGGAAGAGCCGGAAGGGATGCAAGAAAAGGTGAAGTCATAATACAGACGTACAGGCCGGATCATTATGCGATAAAGGCTGCCGTAACGCAGGATTACGAAGCTTTCTTCGAAGAAGAGATGATGTACAGAAGACTTCTGTCATATCCTCCGGCGGGACATATGCTTGCCATAATGATCGAAAGCGGCTCTGAAAATGATGCCGCTGAATTTGCCGGCTCGTTGGCAGGCGCTCTTTCGGGGTGTATAATGGGCAGGGCGGTCCTTATAGGTCCCACGCCCGCATCGATACGTAAACTGAAAGACATATACAGGCATATGATCTATGTTAAGAGTACCGATGCGGATATGTTAAGAACAGTCAAGGATAAGGCCGAGGAATATCATGCATCCTGCGGCTCGAAGGTCCGTATCAGTTTCGATCTGGACCCGATGAACGGATATTAAGGAGGATATATGGCACTTCGTCAGATCAGGGAAATAGGGGATGACTGCCTTTTGAAGGTATGCAAACCCGTAAAAGAAGTAAACAAAAGAACGCTGGATCTTATCGAAGATCTTCTTGACACAATGTATGATGCCGAGGGGGTCGGACTTGCGGCTCCGCAGGTTGGCATACTGAAGAGGATCGCGGTCATAGATGCGGGAGAGGAATACCAGGACGGCCCGATCGTACTGATCAATCCCGAGATCATAGAGACGTCGGGAGAACAGACGGATTACGAAGGATGTCTTTCCGTACCGGGCAAGGTCGGAAGAGTCACGAGGCCCGACAGGGCGGTCGTAAAGGCATATGATACCGAAATGAACGAGTATACCGTTGAGGGCGAGGGCCTTCTTGCAAGAGCGCTGCTCCATGAGATCGAGCATCTTGACGGACATATGTATGTTGAAAAAGTTAGCGGTCCTTTGCTTACGAACGAGGAGCTTGCACAGATACTGAAGGAACAGGAAGAAGCCCAAAAGGCCGAAGCGACGGAGACATTAAGCGAATGAAGATACTGTTCATGGGGACACCGGATTTTGCCGAAGTGATATTACGTGCGATCACGCTTTGCAAAGAGCACGAAGTGGTCGCTGCAGTAACCCAGCCGGACCGCCCGAAGGGGCGCAAAAAAGCCCTGTCGGAAAGCCCGGTCAAGATATATGCAAGACAGTGCGGTATACCTGTCCTTCAGCCCGAAAGGATCAAAAATGCGGATGAGATTGCAAGACTTCGGGAATATGATGCAGATATATACGTAGTGGCGGCGTTCGGACAGATACTGTCAAAGGAGATACTTGCGATCCCGCGTTACGGCTGCATAAACGTTCATGCCTCGCTCCTTCCCAAGTACAGGGGGTCCTCTCCGATCCAGAGGGCCATAGCCGACGGGGAAGAAGTTACCGGAGTGACTGTACAGCAGATGAACGAGGGAGTGGATACAGGAGATATCATAGACTTTGTAAGGGTTGCGATAAGCCCCGATGAAACGGGAGGATCGCTTTTTGATAAACTTGCCGAAGAAGGTGCAAAGCTCATCGTTAAGACGCTTTCTGACATAGAAGCCGGAAGAGCAAAGCGTACACCTCAGGATGATACCAAGGCGACATATGCCGGCATGCTCAAAAAAGAAATGGGCAGGATCGACTGGCAGGCGGACGCTTCCTCGATCGAAAGGATGATAAGAGCATATACACCGTGGCCCGGCGGGTTCACATATCTGTCACAAAAAGTGCTTAAGATAACAGAGGCCGAAGCATTGACCGGAAATGCAGACGGATCGTGCGGGACTGTCACGGAAGTTTCGAAGGATCATTTTCTGGTCGCATGCAAAAGCGGAATGCTTCGCGTAACAAAAGTGCAGGCTGAAGGGAAAAAGGAGATGACGGTCCATGATTTTCTCCTCGGAAACAGCCTAAGTGTCGGAACAATACTTGGAGGTTAGACAATGTCAGTTACAAATTACGGCGGATACGGATACGGTTACGGTATGGGAGGGATGAGCTATCTTCTCGTTCTTATCGGTGCGGCACTCTGCCTTATCACATCCGGACTGGTAAAGTCCACGTTCAACAGGTATTCACGCATTACCGCGATGTCACATATGACAGGCTGTGAGGTCGCCTCATCCATACTGAGAAAAGAAGGCATATATGACGTCAAGGTCGAAAGGATCGAGGGCAGCCTTACGGATCATTTCGATCCGGCAGCAAAGGTCGTAAGGCTCTCGTCAGCTGTTTATGATTCGGACAGCGTTGCCGCTATCAGCGTGGCGGCACATGAATGCGGACATGCGATGCAGCATAACGAGGATTATTTCCCGCTCAAGCTCAGAAGCGCGATACTCCCGGCAGCCAGTTTCGGCTCCAAGTACGGACTGTGGATCGTTATCGCGGGACTGTTCATAAGCTTTTTCAGACCGCTTGTATTTATCGGGATAGTGCTGTTTGCATTCGGAGTCCTGTTCCAGATCGTAACGCTCCCGGTTGAATTTGATGCTTCGCACCGGGCCCTTGTTACGCTTTCCGAGATGGGTATCCTCGGAGACGAAGAGTCCGAGGGAGCACGAAAAGTCTTAAGGAGTGCGGCCATGACCTATGTCGCTTCCGCAGCCGCATCGATACTGTCGCTTATAAGGCTCATCCTTATATCCCGCGGAGGCAGGAGCAGACGTGACTGACGTTCGGCGTATCGCCTATGAAGCGCTTCTTGCGGCGGATGAGAAAAAGGCGACCAATAGTCTTACAAAGGATGTCCTGGACAAGTATTCCTATCTTGATATCCGTGACCGCAGGCTGCTTAAAAGGCTTATCGAGGGAGTTACCGAAAGAAGAATATCGATCGATCACGTTCTTGACCAGTTTTCCACCGTTAAGGTACAGAAGATGAAAAAGCAGGTGAGGACCCTTCTTCGGATGGGTGTTTATCAGCTGCTGTACATGGATAAGGTCGATGATCATGCGGCAGTCTTCGAGACCGTAAGGATCGCCAAGAAGACCAAAGCTTCCGCCCTTTCGGGCTTTATAAATGCGGTGCTTCGAAACATCGCAAAGAACCGGGATGCCATCAGATGGCCGGATCCCGGCAAAGATACCGTAAAGTATCTGTCGGTTGCATATTCATGTCCCGAATGGATCGTCTCAAAGCTTATCGAACAGCAGGGGGCACAAAATGCGGAGGACCTTCTGCGTCTTTCGGTAAGCATCCGCCCCGTTACCGCAAGGATCAATCTGTCCAAAACATCACTATCGTCCGTTCTTGATACGGAAGATATCACACCATCGGATATCTGCGATATTGCCGTCATACTTAATGACTGCGGCGATATATCTTCGATCCCGGCCGTATCCGACGGCAGGATCTGCGTCCAGGACATTGGATCCATGCTAGTATGCCTTGCCGCCGGGATCAAAAAGGATGATACTGTTCTGGATCTTTGCGCCGCCCCGGGTGGAAAATCACTCCATGCGGCCGATATCGCCACGGACGGAAGAGTTATCGCATGTGATATTTCCGCCGAAAGACTCGGACGTATAGAGGAAAATGCCGGAAGATGCGGGTTTTCTAACATTACATGCCGGTTAATGGATGCAACTTTGTATGAACCGGAATTTGAAGGCCTGGCCGATGTGGTCATCGCGGATGTTCCGTGTTCCGGACTGGGTGTAATGGGAAGAAAGAACGATATCAAATACAATATCACTCCGGAAGCGATCTCATCGCTTACCCTTGTTCAGAGACAGATAGTTGAAAATGCGGCAAAGTACGTAAAGAAGGGCGGGACGCTCATCTTCTCAACCTGCACATGCACAAGGGAAGAGAACATGGACAATGCAATGTACCTGAAGGATGAACTCGGACTTGTGCCGGTTGATTTTTACGCTCTCCTTCCCCCGGCCCTTGCGGATGCTACCGCTAAGGAAGGATATATACAGCTTTACGGAAAGGATGCGGCGACCGACGGATTTTTCATAGCCAGATTTGCAAAATGAACCGGACGAACGATATAAGATCATTTACATATGACGAACTGTTAAAGGTTGCGGCCGAAGCCGGTGCCAGGGATTATACTGCAGGGCAGATATTCGGCTGGCTCCACCGGAAAAAAACCGGATGCCTTTCGCAGATGACTAACGTTTCCAAGGACGTAAGATCATTTCTCGAAAAGAATTATCCCATATTCTCCGTCACCCGCCGGGAAGTTCTCGTATCCTCCATCGACGGGACGCGGAAGTATATCCACAGCCTTTGCGACGGCAATGTGATCGAGACCGTACTGCTTCGGTATGACTACGGGAATACCGTATGCATCAGCTCACAGGCCGGCTGCAGGATGGGCTGCGCCTTCTGCGCATCAACTATCGACGGACTTGCCAGGAACCTTACCGCAGGTGAGATGGCGGCCCAGGTTTACAGCGTTGAAGAAGACATCAATGAAAGGGTCAGCCACGTTGTAGTCATGGGGTCGGGCGAGCCTTTGGATAATTACGAAAACTTTACAAGGTTCGTGGATATTATAACCGACAAAAGGGGTGCCGGCCTTGGTGGCAGGAACATAACCGCCAGCACATGCGGGCTTGCGGATAAGATCAGGGAACTTGCCGACAGGAAATATGCGCTCACGCTTGCCCTTTCGCTCCATGCGGTCACGGATGAAAAGAGAAAACAGATCATGCCCGTTGCCAACAAATATCCGCTGAAAGAGGTCATAGATGCATGCAGGTACTATTTTGACACGACCGGGCGGCGTATAACGCTTGAATACAGCCTGATTGCGGGATTTAACGATACCGATGAGGATGTAAGGGGACTGGCTGATATCGCATCGTATCTTTCGGCCCATGTGAACCTCATTCCGGTCAATCCGATAAAGGAGCGCAGCTTTGCTCCGACAGGCCCGAAAGACGCGGTATTGCTTAAAAATAAACTTGAAAAAAACAATATTAATGTTACTATAAGAAGGGAAATGGGGCGCGATATTTCTGGGGCCTGTGGTCAGTTGCGCCGTAGTTTCCAAAGTAAGTATGTAGGAGAACGGAATGCTTAAGACATATTCAATGACGGATATAGGCAGAAAGAGGAAGCTCAATCAGGATACTGTCTATTCCTGCGAGCATCCGCTGGGCAATCTTTCCAACCTGTTCATAGTGTGTGACGGGATGGGAGGCCATAAGGCCGGAGATTATGCATCGGCATATACCGTTAAGGCGATCGAACGCGAGGTGGAGGCGTGCGAGGACAAGTCCCCGATCAAGATACTCAGGGAAGCGATAACGATCGCAAATGCCGAAATATACGAGAAGGCATCGACAGAGGCTGATTTTGCCGGTATGGGCACGACGTGCGTCGCCGCGACCATAGCGGATGATGTACTTTATGTGGCGAATGTCGGCGACAGCAGGCTGTATCTTATAGATAAGGCCATCACGCAGGTCACCAAGGATCATTCGCTCGTTGCGGAGCTTGTCAGAAAAGGTTCTCTTGATGAGAGCCAGGCAAAAGCTCATCCGGATAAGAATATCATAACCAGAGCGATCGGAGCAGCTCCCTCGGTAGAGATCGATTTCTTTGAAGTCGAGCTTTCCGCAGGAGATGTTATCTTAATGTGCACCGACGGGCTTACGAACATGGTGGACGATGATGAGATACTCCGCATTGTAAGGACCGGCGTTGACGTTCCGGACATTGCGGAAAACCTGATCAGGATGGCTAATCATAACGGCGGGAAGGATAATATAGGGGTTGTTATCATTGAGGCGTCAGAGGAGAGATAAATGCTTGAGATAGGTACGTTTTTAGGAGACAGATACGAGATCCTCGAACTGATCGGAAGCGGGGGCATGGCCGATGTATATAAGGCCAAATGCCACAAGCTTAACAGGTTCGTTGCAATAAAAGTGTTAAAGAGCGAGTTTTCATCCGACTCGAGTTTTGTATCCAAGTTCAAGGCCGAGGCACAGGCCGCTGCGGGTCTGATGCATCCGAACATCGTAAATGTTTACGATGTCGGCGAAGAACGTCGGATGTACTACTTTGTCATGGAGCTGGTTGAGGGCATAACGCTCAAACACTATATCGAGAAGAAGATAAGGCTTACCGCCAAAGAGGCCGTGAGCATAGCGATCCAGGTATCCATGGGTATCGAGGCGGCACACAACAACGGGATCATTCACCGCGATATCAAGCCGCAGAACATAATCATCTCCAAGGAAGGAAAGGTTAAGGTTGCGGACTTCGGCATAGCCAAGGCTGCGACCAGCAATACCGTAACTTCCCATGCCATGGGCAGCGTTCATTACACTTCGCCCGAACAGGCACGGGGCGGATATTCCGATGCCAAATCCGATATCTATTCGATCGGTATCACTCTGTATGAAATGATTACGGGGCATGTTCCTTTTGACGGGGAGACCACGGTTGCCGTTGCGATCAAGCATATACAGGAGGAGATGCCTTCCCCGCGCGTATATGTTCCGGATGTTCCGATAAGCGTAGAGCAGATAATCGCCAAATGCTGCCAGAAGAATCCCGACAGACGCTATGCGAACGTCGGACAGCTTATCCGCGACCTTAAGCATTCGCTCACCAATCCCGATGAGGAATTTGTCGTGATCCAGGAACCCGCATCCGAAGGCGGGACCAAGAATATCACCGATGCCGAAAAGCATCAGATCAGGAAACAGACTTCCGGCATCGCACCTATTCCCGAGGCTGTCATGGAGGAGAGCGCAGCGCCTGTCGTACAGAAGGAGAGAAAGAGATCATACGAGCCCGCCCCCGATGATGAAGTGCTCGATGATGATGATTTTGAAGATGTGTTCGGGGTCAGGAACAGAAAGGGCCGTGAGAACGGCGCATCCTCAAGAGGCGCCGCTCCTTCGAGAAAACCGGCCAAGCCCGTCAAGAAGAAAAAGAGCCATCCGTCAAAGGATAATTACAGACCGAGAAAAGATGACTATTATGATGACGAGGAACTCGATGACGATGTTGATCCCAAGATGGAGAGAGTCATCACGATATTGCTTGTCATTGCGGCCATTCTTATAACAATAGGTGCCGTTGTACTGATCGGGAAGTTCTTCGGAGCCTTCTCCGGAAGCTCTTCCGACGATCCGGAAGAACTCACCATTGAAACATCGGCAGGCACAACGACTGTTCCCGATGTTGTCGGCATGACGGTCGCGGAAGCGGGAGAAGCACTTACCCGTGCCGGACTTACCGCAAAGGCCACATATCAGGAATCAACGGAATATGAAAAGGACTACATAGTATCCCAGGATATCGAAGGAAATACACAGGTAGCTACCGGAACCGTATTGAACCTTGTCGTATCCAGCGGCAAGATAGTAGGCGTGACCGTGCCAGACGTGGTCGGACTTACCGAAGCCGAGGCCAAGGTCAGGCTTGAAGAAGAAGGATTTGCGATGCAGAAGCAGCTTCTTGAGAGCGATACGGTTGAGAAGGGGCTCGTGATATCACAGAATCCTCTCGGCGCACAGACTGCAGCAAAGGGCAGCCCGATAACGGTCGTCATCAGTTCAGGTACGAGCGTTGAACAGGTGACTGTACCTGACTTTACCGACATGACCGAAGAAGAGGCCAAGGTCGTCATCGAAGAGGAAGGACTGTCCATAGGAACCGTTGCAGAGGAAGACTCCGAAACGGTCGATAAGGGCAAGGTCATCTCACAGTCGCCTTCGGCCGGAGGAGTGGTTGAAAAGGGCACTGCGGTCGATCTGAAGATCAGTCTCGGTAAGAAGATCAAGACGTATTCGTGTTCCGTCGAGGTCAACTCTCCCGCAAACTTCATGGAAGGATCCGAAGCGGTCATCGTGCTTTTGTCCCCGTCCGGAGAAGAACTCGGAAGGTTTTCAACGACATCGTTCCCTTACACGGTTTCAAAGAGCGGCATCAATGATGTCTCAAGCGGCGTGATAACGATCACATACCTGTCCGCGGAAGGGACATGGGAGACAACAAGTCCCACGGCAGTGAACTTTACTGCGGAAGAGGAGTAATGCACGGGCGGATAATAAAAGGTGTCGGAGGATTCTACTTCGTCCATACCGGCGAAGGGATATATACATGCAAGGCAAAAGGCCTGTTCAGACTTGACGGCACGAAGCCTCTTGTAGGGGACGAGGTCGAACTTGATGTTATACCCGGCGAGGATATGACCGGAAGCATTACCGTTATATGCGACCGGAAGAATGAGATCACAAGACCGAATGTCGCAAACGTCGATCAGGCACTCATAATCTTTGCCCTGACGCAGCCCAAGCCCAATTTCGTAACACTCGATAAGATGATCCTGCAATATAAGGCACAGGGAATACCTGTGCTAATATGCTTTAATAAAGAGGATCTTACGGATGAGAAGGCGGTCGGGGAGGTCACATCCGATTACGGAAAGTGCGGATGCCGCCTGTTTGTGACAAGTGCCAAAGATAACGAGGGGATAGAAGAACTGACCCGGTCCCTTTACGGCCTTACAACGACTGTTGCCGGACCTTCCGGAGTCGGAAAATCATCGATCATCAACTGCCTGCTTCACGATGATAAGATGGCTACCGGAAAAATTTCCGACAAGCTTATGCGCGGGAAGCACACAACAAGGCATTCCGAGATAATACCGATAGCGGACAAATCATATATCATCGATACACCGGGGTTCGGATCGTTTGATCTGTATGATATCGATGCCGGAGACCTTTCGGGATATTATGAGGAGTTCTCGCAGTTCCTCTCATGCCGTTTTATGCCGTGCTCACACACTCACGAGCCCGGCTGTGCCGTAAAAGAAGCCGTAGATCGCGGCGAGATACCGCAGAGACGATATGAGAATTACGTTTATATCCTCAGCGAACTGAACAGATCAAGGAGATACTGATAATGCTGAAACTGTCGCCATCAATACTGGCAGCTGATTTTACGATACTCGGAGAGCAGATGTCAAAGGTCGAAGAGGGCGGATGTGATTATTTTCACTTTGACGTGATGGACGGAATGTTCGTTCCGAACATATCATTCGGAATACCTGTGCTTGCTTCGGTGAGAAAGTTCACAAAAAAGACGCTTGATGTACATCTTATGGTACAGGATCCCGAGCGTTACATCGACAAGTTCATCGACTCCGGCGCAGATATCGTAACAGTCCATAAAGAGGCAACCGATGATGCCCTTTCGGCGCTTCGCGCTATACGCAGAAGAGGAAAGCGTGCGGGGCTTGCGATAAAACCGTATACGGATACCAAGGAGCTGATCCCGTTTTTCGGCGAAGCCGACATGTTCCTCATCATGACGGTAGAACCCGGATTCGGCGGACAAAAGTATATGGACATCTGTACGGACAAGATCAAAGCCTTAAGAGGGAGCCTTCGCGAGGCCGGTCTTGATACCGACATCCAGGTTGACGGGGGCATCACAAGAGACAACATCAATACGGTGATCGATGCCGGTGCCAACGTCATCGTTATGGGATCATCGGTATTCTCCGGCGATATAAAAGGAAATGCCGCATATTTTACCGAACTGTTCAGGACATACAATAAAGGAGAGATCCAATGAAGAATTACATCAAGATCGCACGTCCCGACCACTGGGTCAAGAACGCATTCATCCTTCCGGGATCAGCCATCGCAGTGCTGCTGACTGATTTTACTTTCGCGCCGGATGTCATCATACGTTTCATTGCCGGATTTATGGCAACGTGTTTTATCGCATCGGCAAACTATGTGATCAACGAGTGGCTTGATGCCGAGTTCGACAAGTACCATCCGACCAAAAAGAACAGACCTGTCGTATCCGAGAACATGAAGTTCTCCCTTGTCATGACCGAGTATGCTGTGCTCATCATACTCGGAGTAGTCTGCTCGCTCGCTGTCGGCAGGGTATTTTTGTACATGGAACTGTGGCTTCTTATCATGGGAGTGCTATATAACGTTAAGCCGATAAGGACCAAGGATATCCCTTATCTTGATGTCTTATCCGAGTCTATCAACAATATGATAAGGCTTCTTCTCGGGTGGTTTATCATCACCAGTGATTTCCAGCCCCCGATAAGCATACTTATCGGATACTGGTTCGCGGGCGCATTCCTTATGGCTACAAAGCGCTTTGCGGAATACCGCATGATCGGAGATCCTTCGGTTGCAGGTCTTTACAGGAAGAGCTTCGTGCATTATTCGGAAACATCGCTTCTCGTGTCGTCATTCTTTTATGCGATGTGTGCGACATTTTTCATCGGAGTGTTCATGATCAAATACCGGATGGAATACATCATCGCCATGCCGTTTGTGTTCGGCCTGTTCTGTTTCTACCTGTATATCGCGTTCAAGCCGGATTCGGCAGTCCAGAAGCCCGAAAAGCTTTACAAGGAAAAAAAGCTTCTGGCCTACATCGCACTTCTTGTGATCATCCTTTTGATACTTACGATCGTGGATATCCCGATGCCTTCGTATTGGACAAATCCTACGCTGTTTGATGTGTGAGCGATGAACAGATCATTTGACGATTACAGCCTGTATGTTTTCGACCTTGACGGAACGCTTTACGACCAGCCGCGTCTTCGTTTTATCATGGCATCAAGGCTTATAAGATATTATGCCCTGCATCCTTTCCGGATACGTGAACTTCTTCTGCTGTCCAAGTTCAGGAAAGTTAAGGATTCATGGACTCAGTCCTCGTCCGAGGATGACATAATAAAAGAGGTTGCAGCAGGCAGCAAAGCAGATCCGGATCTTGTATCAGCTGTCGTAAAGAGGTGGATATATGACGATCCTCTTTCGGCGCTTGTGTCCGCAGCCGACAAAAAGCTTGCCGCAGTGATAGAAAAGCTTCGGGCAAAGGGGAAGAAAGTATTCATCCTATCGGATTATCCGGCAAAAGACAAACTGGCGGCTCTTGGCGTTACGGTCGATAAAGCGTACGATCCGGATGATGCAAGGATCGATGCCTTAAAGCCTTCGCCCAAAGGCCTTATGGTGATCATGGAAGATACCGGGATCCCGGCTTCCGAAATACTCATGATAGGAGACCGTCCCGAAAAGGACGGTGAGTGCGCAAGGGCAGCCGGCGTTGACAGCCTGATACTGCAAAGACGCATCAACAGGAGATGTTTTGATGAGATCCAAGACTAAATATCTTGTCATACTTCATATTTTTCTTGCCGTCTATTCCATGACGGGGATCGCATCCAAGCTTGCGGCACAAAATGACTTCATGTCATTCTGGTTCATCTTTTACTATTGTGTTGTCATGCTCGGTCTGTTTGTCTATGCGGTTGCGTGGCAGCAGATCATAAAGCATATGCCTCTCATCACGGCCTATGCGAACAGGGGTGTTACCGTCATCTGGGGCATAGTCTGGGGATACCTGTTCTTTTCGGAAGAGATCACGGTAAGGAAACTGATCGGGGCCGCAGTGATCGTGTGCGGTATCGTTTTTATCGTTACTGCCGATGCGGAAAATGAGTCTGCGGAAGACGCCGCAGGGACCGGCAGCGATCCGGAGATTGTCCCGGAGGGCAAAGAGCATGTCTGATAAGATGATGGCGGATAATAATATAAGACTCCTTGACTGTACTCTCAGGGACGGCGGATATTTAAACGACTGGGAATTCGGAAACAGCAATATAGTCAATATTTTCGAACGTCTTGTAAGTGCCGGGATCGATATCATCGAGACGGGTTTTCTGGATGAGAGAAGAAACTTTGATGAGAACAGGACGATCTTTCCCGACACGGACTGCGTAGACAGGATCTACGGAAAGCTTGATAAGGGAAGTTCCATGATCGTCGGGATGATCGATTACGGCACATGCGGCATCGACCATCTCAAAGATGCCGGTGACTGCTATCTTGACGGGATCAGGGTGATCTTCAAAAAACACCGGATGCATGAGGCGATCGATTTTTGCAAACAGGTCAAGGCAAAGGGCTACAAGGTATTTGCCCAGGCCGTTTCCATCACCAGTTACAATGATGATGAACTGTCCGAGCTGATAGAACTTGTTAATGACCTGGAACCGTTTGCATTTTCACTTGTTGATACATACGGACTTCTCCACAAGGGAATGCTCCGTCACTATTTCGATCATGCATGTGCACACCTGCTGCCGACGATCGGTATCGGATATCATGCCCATAACAATTTCCAGCTTGCATATGCCAACTGCATTGAACTTCTTGATGATCCGCCGCGAGACAGGATGCTGATCGTTGACGGGACCCTTTACGGGATGGGGAAGAGCGCGGGAAACACACCGATCGAGCTCCTCGTTATGTACATGAACAGCCTTTATAATACCTCTTATCACAATTCTCAGATACTTGAGGCTATTGAGGTTACGATCCTGGATATGAGCCGGAAGGTCGGCTGGGGTTATTCGTTCAAGTTCTTTCTGGCGGCATCCCATGACTGTCATCCCAACTATGTGAATTACCTGATGGACATGGGGAAGCTCTCCGTCAAGTCGATAAACGAGATACTGGGATCCCTCGAGGGAGAAAAGAAACTCTTATTTGACAGGGAATACATCAAGGACCTTTATTTCGAATACCAGAAGCAGCACTGCGCGGACTCGGACTCGGTAAGCACCTTGTTTTCCGAACTTGAAGGGCGGGATATCCTCATCATGGGGCCCGGAAAGCATATTTACAGCCAGAGGGACAGGGTCGAGGATTACCTTTCGCAGAAGAAGTGCATAACCATATCGATCAACTTTATCCCCGAAGATTATGACATCGATTATGTGTTCATGAGCAACGCAAAACGGTATGTCCAGCTGTGCAGCGCTCTTAACGAACAGAAGGAAAAATCAAAACTGATCGCCACATCGAACATCACAAGGACTCTCGGAGAGTTTGACTATACGCTCAATTACAGCGCACTCCTTGATGAGGAAGCCCTGATGCCGGATAATCCGCTCATCATGCTCCTGGGGCTTCTCAAGAAAGCAAAGGCATCTTCCGCAGGCCTTGCGGGATTTGACGGCTATCGCGAAACATCGGTGTCGAATTACGTAAATCCCAATATGGAGTATTCATACAGCAGCACCGAAGCGGACAACATCAACCATGATACGGTAAGATCCATCAGGAAACTGGAACTGCCGTTTACGCCGGTGTTTGTGACGGAGAGTATATATGAGAAACTGTGAGCTTGTCATATTCGATCTTGACGGAACGCTTCTCGATACTTCCGAAGGTATCAAAAAGTCTGTCGGATACGTGATAGATTCGCTGAATCTTCCGAAGATCACGGATGACGTTTTAAGGACATTCATAGGACCGCCGATGCAAAGATCGTTTGAACGGGTATTCGGGATGAACAGCGATGATGCCATGAAGGCGGCTGATATGTTCAGAGACAGATACAAGGATGGCGATGTTCTCCTGGCAAGACCGTATGACGGCATATTTGAGACTATAGAAGAACTGGAAAGGGCCGGGATCAAAACAGCGGTGGCTACATATAAGCGCCAGGATTATGCGGATATAATACTTGAACATTTCGGATTCGACAGGGCAGTGGATGCGATATGCGGATCCGATTTTGAAGGAAAGCTCTCCAAGAAAGACATCATAAAGAATGCGATCGATGTTCTCGGGGTATCCGACATCAGCCGGGCCGTCATGGTGGGGGACAGCGATAATGATGCGCAAGGCGCCGCAGAACTGGGCATAGCGTTCATAGGTGTTACATACGGTTTCGGATTTGCCGGAAAAGCTGATGTGGATGCTTTTCCGAATATAGGGTGTGCTTCTTCCTGCAAAGAGATAACAGGGTGTGTGATATGAAGATAAAAGTATCGGAATATATTGCCGATTTTTTTGTAAATAAGGGTGTAAGGACCGTCTTTATGCTGACAGGCGGAGGTGCGATGCACCTTAACGATGCGATAGGACATAAGGAAGGTCTTAAGGTCATTTATGATCATCATGAACAGGCAAGCGCGATCGCGGCTGAAGGCTATGCAAGACTTACCGGAAAGATCGCTCCGGTGTGCGTTACTTCAGGTCCGGGCGGGACAAATGCCATAACCGGAGTTCTCGGGGCATGGCAGGATTCGATCCCGATGTTTGTCATATCCGGGCAGGTAAAGGTGGAGACGACCACAAAGTCTGCCACGGTGAAACTGCGCCAGCTCGGTGATCAGGAATACCAGATAACGGACTGTGTTTCCAACATGACAAAATATGCCGTTATGATCACGGATCCGTCAACGATAAGGTATCATCTTGAAAAGGCATGGTATCTGTGCCTTTCAAAAAGACCGGGTCCGGTGTGGCTTGATATACCGCTGGACGTTCAGGCCGCAGTGGTTGAATCCGGTGATCTTAAAGGCTATGTTCCGGACGGCACTGATGATGCCCCATATGATACGTCGCAGACATTACGGATCATCGAGAAGATCAAGAGTTCAAAACGTCCCGTGATACTTGCGGGAACCGGAATAAATGTTGCCGGTGCACAAAAAGTCTTTCTTGAATGTGCAGAGGCACTCGGCATCCCCGTCCTTACGGCATGGAACGCACACGACCTGATGCCTACCGATCATCCGCTGTTTTGCGGAAAGCCCGGAACCGTCGGACTCCGCGGAGGGAATTTTATCGCACAGTCTGCCGATCTTCTGCTTGTTCTCGGATGCAGGATGAACATCAGGATCATCAGCTATAATAAGCATGCGTTCGCAAAAGATGCGTATAAGATCATCGTCGACATAGATGAGGCCGAACTTTGCAAACCAACCGTAAATGCCGATATGCCGGTATGCGCCGATGTAAGGGATGTTATGCCTGACCTTATCCGTGCGGTAAGACAGGACCATACATATGATCCCGAAGCTTTTTCCGATTGGAGAAAAAGAGCGGTGGATGTAAATAACAGATACCCCGCTGTGACTGCTGCGATGAAAAATGATGAGGTGCTCAACCCTTATGTGTTCATGAATGCACTTTTTGAAGAACTGTCGGAAGGCGATGTTACCGTAACGGGTAACGGAGGAGCATGCGTTGTGGGTTTCCAGAGCGCCATAATAAAAAGAGGGCAGAGGCTGTTTACCAACTCGGGATGTGCGGCTATGGGATACGGATTCCCGGCTGCGATAGGAGCTGCGGCCGCAAGAAGGGACTACGACGGGGCTTTAACCCGCGTTATCTGTATCGACGGTGACGGCAGTTTTATGATGAACCTGCAGGAACTCCAGACCGTAAAGTATTACGATCTTGATATTAAGATCATAATATTCAACAACAACGGATATCACTCGATCAGGCAGACACAGCAGAATCTGTTCTCCGGACGCCCTCTTATCGGAGTATGTGACGGTAACGGTGTGTCATTTCCCGATTTTGAAAAGATCGCATATGCATTCGATCTTCCGTATCACAGGATAGATTCCAAAGAAGGCCTTAATGACAGGATAAGAGAGGCGATAAACTCAAAAGGCCCTGTTGTCATCGAAGCGGTCGTTGATGACAAACAGAACTTCGAACCGAAGCTTTCATCAAAAGTAAACGAAGACGGAACCATAACATCGGCCGCAAACGATGATATGTTCCCGTTCCTTCCCAAAGAAGAATATGAATCCGTAAGACAATACCTGAAAGGATGATTTTATGAGCAAGATATCTATCATTATCCCCGTATACTATAACGCAGATACCCTTATGCTCCTGTATGAGGACATGAAGGAGAAGATACTCGGCACGCTTGGAGACTATGAGATCGTCATGGTCGATGACGGGTCTGAAGATGATTCATGGAAAGTCATGAATCAGATAAGGGATATCGATGAGAACGTAAAGCTTGTCAAACTGTCCAGGAATTTCGGCGAACATGCGGCGATACTTGCGGGACTGTCCAACTGTACCGGTGACTGTGCCGTTACCAAACAGGCAGACCTTCAGGAAGATTCCGAACTGATCGTGCAGATGTATGAAAAATGGAAAGAGGGTAACAAGGTTGTTCTGGCGGTACGCCGGGAGAGAGATGAGCCGGCGGTCAAGAAATTCTTTGCAAACCTCTATTACTCGATAGTAAGAAAGACCATAGACTCCAAGATGCCCAAGGGCGGATGTGACTGTTATCTTATCGACCGTCAGGCCATCGAAGTGCTGCTCAGACTGGATGAGAGGAACTCATCGCTTACGCTTCAGGTGTTATGGATCGGATTCAAATCCGACAATGTATATTTCCACAGGAAAGACAGGGAAGTCGGAGAGTCCAAGTGGACGCTCTCAAAAAAAGTGAAGCTTGTTGTCGACTCCATGATGAGCTTCTCGTATTTCCCCATCAAGTTCATGTCAAGCGTCGGCTTTATCATGGCTATTCTTGCATTTGCATGGATCATCGAGGTGATAGTGGAATTCTTTGTTGTTGGCACCCCTGTAAGAGGATGGTCCACACTTATGATCCTTGTGCTGTTTTCAGCAGGCATGATCCTCATCATGCTCGGAGTGCTCGGAGAATATCTGTGGAGGACTCTTGACGCAACGAGGAACCGTCCAGTGTTCATCGTTGACAGTATCAAAGAGGCGAGAAAAGACAAATGATGACAACCTACGTCCTTATTTTTATATCGGCATCGCTGATATCCGCCTTCTCCCAGATCCTCTTAAAGATCGCCGCGAAGAAAAAATACGATTCGTGGATATTCGAGTATCTGAACGTAAGAGTGATAAGCGCCTATGTCATTTTCTTTCTTGCAACGCTCCTTACTGTTTACTGCTATAAGGTAGTGCCGCTTTCGATAGGCGCGATGCTCGAGGCGAGCGGTTACGTTTTTGTGACCGTGCTTGGCCGGATCATCCTAAAAGAGAGGGTCACAAGCAGGAAGATCATCGGTATGGCGCTTGTCATACTCGGAGTTGTCATTGTTGCGGTATGATCGATGAAGTCTGTTATCAAAAAGTATTATGTTCATATAATATTTGCCGTCTCCTTTCTCGTTCTGCTCGGGCGCGCCTTCATGGGCTTTTGCTGGAGCGATGAGAGCTTTTACGTATCTACCGCTGACAGATTCCTGCGCGGTGATATCCCCCTTGTTGATGAATGGTACAGAACACAGCTGTCATCACTGGTGATGGTCCCGTTTCTTGCCGTATACAGACTGATCGCGGGCTATAACGGAGTCATTTTGTATTTCCGTATACTCTATCTGATATTTTCCACGGCGGTCGCGTATGTCTGGTATCGTGTGCTCCTGGGACATTACAGCCGGTCTGCCGCTTTGTTGACGTCCCTGATCATCATGTTCTATGCGCATCTGGGTAATGCGACGTTTTCGTATTACATGCTCTCGGAACTCTTCTTCCTGCTGTTCCTGATCCTGGTATATGACAGCTGCCATGCCCCAAACAGCGGAAGGCTTGTGGCCGCGGGAGTATTCCTGGCTTTTTCCGTTCTGTGCATGCCGGCTTTTGCCGTTTTGGCAGTACCTGCGATAGCTGCAGGATCTGTTGTCCTTGTATTGCAGAAAATGCGGCTGCTCCCGGAAAAAGCTTCAAAGGCCATCGAACAGATCAGACTCGGCACGGTCATGTTATATACGTGTGCGGGTATCGCCGCCGCGGCACTTGTTTTCGGGATATATCTGTTCACCCATACCGATATCTCCTATCTGACAAGCGTGCTTCCCGAAGCGCTTGTCGATAATGAACATACCAATACGTTCGGCTATTACATAAGAAAACCGCACAGATGCTTAAAGGACGTCTTTGGGGTGTGGACATACTTCTCATATGCCCTTATCGCGATCTCGTTCCTGTTTCAAAAGTACCTCAGAAAGCACCCGCAAAAGGAGATCGTCGCAGCAGCCGATATCGCTCTTTTTGCGGTGATGTCTTACGTTTCCTTCGGACATACCGGATATATCCAGGTCTGTTTTTTCCTGTTCTTTATCCCGCTTTTCTTTGTTTCGGATAAAAAGGACCACGCACTGTTCTGGCCAAGTGTTATCTCTTCGGTATCAGTGGCGGTGATATACTGTTTCGTATCAAGTGATTTTCTCTATGTCATGGCGCTTGGTGCCGCACTGTCGACCGGAGCGGGGATATGCACCGTTTGTAACTTTGCGGGAAAGAAGGACGAGGATCACGTCCGTTTGGCACTTGGGTATGCCTTATATGCCGCCTGCATCTTTACGGTTGTTGTGACCGCGTATCTGCGGATCGTAAACGTATACAGGGATGCACCCTTATCAAAACTTTGCGCCGGTATTGAATCGGGCGTTGCAAAAGGGCTGTATACGACACCCGGGCACCTTGAAATGTATGAGGATGTTTGTGATCTTATTGACAGGCATTGTCAGGATCCGTCCAAAAAGGTGATGTTTTCCAAGATACTGCCATGGGGTTATATCGTATCGGCTTCCTCCTGCGGCTATCCCACGACATGGAGGTCTACGGCATATGATCCTGGCCAGCTGGATATTTATTACAAAATGGACACAAGTCGTGCTCCGGATGTTATAATAGTGCTCGATACCACGATCGGCTCATTTGATGCATCGGGAGATGTCGAGGACGATCATACCCCCAACCTTGATGAGATGAGTGCATACTGGAAGGACTACATTAAGGAAAGGGGATTAAAACCCGTAAAGGAAAAATGCGCGACCGTATACAGGTGAGCGCCAAGGAAAGAGGACATATGATACCCGTAAACGAACTTGCAAGAGGATTCAAACTTTATCAGAAAGAATATGAGGACAGGGCGGTTGAGGTACTGCGCAGCGGATGGTACGTCCTAGGGAAGCAGATGACATCGTTCGAGGATGAATTTGCGGCAAAGCTCGGAGAAGGCGCGATCTGTGCCGGAGTTGACAACGGACTTGATGCCATAACGCTCGGTCTTATGGCATCAGGCATAGGGCAGGGGGATGAGATCATCGTTCAGGCAAACGGATATATAGCAACGATGCTCGGAGTCATGCAGTGCAACGCAGTTCCGGTGTTTGTGGAGCCCGATGAGTATTACCAGCTCGATGCCGCTAAGATAGAAGAGGCGATAACGCCGAGGACAAAGGCAGTACTTGTAACGCATCTGTACGGTCAGGCTACGCGCATGGATCCGATCGTAAAGATCTGCAATGACCGTGGCCTTATGCTTTTTGAAGACTGTGCACAGTCGCATTTTGCGGCATACAAGGGAGTGAACACGGGTCTGTTCGGAAAGGCTTCATTCTTCTCGTTCTATCCCACGAAGAATCTCGGTGCGTTTGGCGATGCCGGCGCAGTCATATCGAAGGATCCCGAGGTGATCGAGAAGGTTAAGGTACTTCGCAATTACGGGAGCGACAGAAGATACCATAACATCAAGATCGGATTCAACATGAGGCTTGATGAGATGCAGGCGGGCCTGCTTCGCGTGAGATTATCGCATATGGATGAACTTATCGCCAACAGGTGCCACATCGCCGACAGGTATCTGAAGGAGATGCATAATCCGAAGATAGAACTTCCTCTTGTTGCCGAAGGATGCGATCATACATGGTATCAGTTCATCGTACGTGCCGATGACCAGGAAGGGTTCATGGCATACATGAAAGAAAAGGATATCGCCACGGACATCTCGTGGAGAACACCGCCCTATCTGCAGCCCTGCATGCAGGAGGAATTCGGATCGGGTGAGGGAGACCACCCCATAACCGAGGAACTGTGTGCGCATATCGTGACTCTTCCCATGATGGAATACATGGATGAAGATGAGATCACCAGGGTCATAGAAGCAGTCAACGGTTATTGATCAGAAGGAGACAATACATGCAGAGCATGATAAGCAAAGAAGAGATAGACGGCATAGTAAAGAGCATCATAGATGATTATGACAGGGGCCGTAATATAGACAAGGCAGACATATACTCGAGTCCTGACAGGTCGCGCGTACATGAGCTTATAAGCAGTCTGTTCAAGATAGTCTATCCGGGATTTTTCCGTGACCGTTCATACAAGATCTACAATCCCAATAACAGCTTCGGTGTCATCATCGAGGACACGTTCTATCATCTGAGAAAGCAGATATTTCTGGCACTGGATTACGGCTCGGATGAGGAGATGACCGACGACGAGCGCACGAAGGAAAGCTACAGGATCTGCAAATCATTTTTCAAGAGGATACCGAAGATCAGGGAATACATTGAGACGGATCTTCTTGCAACGCTTGACGGCGATCCGGCGGCATGCTCTTTTGAAGAGATAATCCTGTCATATCCGGGGATAATGGCTATCACGACTTACAGGCTCGCACATGAGCTGTATGTTGAGAATGTGCCGCTCCTTCCGAGACTGATGACGGAATATGCTCATTCCGAGACTGGAATAGACATCCATCCCGGAGCTACGATCGGAAAGTATTTCTTCATCGATCACGGAACGGGTATCGTAGTCGGCGAGACATCGGTGATCGGAGAGAATGTCAAGGTTTATCAGGGCGTGACGATAGGAGCGCTTTCGACAAAGGGAGGCAGGAAGCTTTCGGGCAAGAAGAGACATCCTACCATCTGCGACAACGTCACGATATATGCGGGAGCATCGATACTCGGCGGCGATACGGTCATAGGAGCCAATACGATAATCGGCGGTAACACGTTCATCACATGCTCGATAGACCCCAATACCGTTGTCAGTATGAAGAACCTTGAGATGGAATACAGGACTTCCGGCAATAAGGGTAAGAGTGAGGAACTCATCCAGGGTGATTCCTGGTATTACGTTATATGAGCAGCAGGGTACTTGTCGGACTGTCGGGAGGCGTTGACAGCGCAGTCGCCGCATTTGTTTTAAAGAAGCAGGGATATGATGTCATAGGTCTGACACTTAGGACATGGGAAAGTGATGCAGGCTCCGTCAGCCGTTGCTGCGATATAGATGATGCAAGGGCAGTAGCCGAAAGGCTCGACATACCGTATCACGTCATCAACTGCAGTGAGGCCTTTAAGGAAAAGGTGACGGTCCCGTTCGTAAATGATTATATCTCCGGCATCACACCGAATCCGTGCATTGTCTGCAACCGTGTCCTCAAGTGGGAGAGGATGCAGTACATGGCTAAGGTCCTTGAAGCCGATCTTGTTGCGACAGGCCATTATGCCAACGTCGTAAAGCTTGACAGCGGGCGGTATACGTTAAAACAGGCGCAGTCCTCAAAGGACCAGACCTATATGCTCTATGCCCTGTCACAGGACCAGCTTGGGATGACGATCATGCCGCTTGGCGGTATGACCAAGGAAGAGGTCAGAAAGATCGCTGATGATGAGGGACTGCCTGTAGCACAAAAGCCCGATTCTCAGGAGATATGCTTTGTCCCCGATGATGATTACAAAAGCTACATCATGAAAAATCACACCGGAGAGCTTGGAGGCGAAGGTGATTTTGTCGACGAGGACGGGAATGTCCTCGGAAGACATAAGGGCATAATAGGTTATACCGTAGGTCAGAGAAAAGGTCTCGGTATAGCACTCGGTCATCCGGTTTTCGTAAAGAGGATCGATCCGGTAAGAAATGAGGTCGTACTGTCTGATGATGACAGACTTTATTCCGATACCGTAAGATGCCGCGATGTTTGTTTTATGAGCATACCCGGCATCGAAGAAGGAGGCAGTATCGACTGCCAGGCCAAGATAAGATATCATCACACCCCCCAGGAGGCAAAAGCATCCATGGAGAATGATGAGCTTGTGATCAGATTTTCAAGTCCCGTAAGGGCGGCCGCGCCGGGACAGTCAGCCGTTATGTATGATAATGACGGCTGCGTGATCGGCGGCGGAGTGATCATCTGATGATAATACAGATCTTTATTGAAAGAGGAGGAAATATCATGAAAAAAAGATTATCGGTTATTGTAACGGCACTGCTTGCGGCAGCTGCTGTACTTGCAGGATGCGGCGGCAAGTCGGGCGACGACAAGGTCATAAAGATCGGTGCGACCGTAACTCCGCATTCGGAGATACTTGAAAAGGTCAAGGACAACCTTGCCGCAGACGGATATACACTCGATGTTGTCATCTATAACGACTATGTGCTCCCGAACACGGCACTTGAGGATGGCGAGCTTGATGCGAACTTCTTCCAGCACGGTCCCTATCTTGAGGACTTCAACAAGGAGAACGGAACGCACATCGTAAGCGTTGCGGCTGTCCATTTTGAGCCGATGGGCCTTTATGCCGGCAAGTCTTCGGATCTTTCGTCCATCGCCGACGGAGCGAGCATCGCTGTTCCGAATGACACGACAAATGAGGCAAGAGCACTTCTGCTGCTCGAGGCAAACGGCCTTATCAAGTTAAAGGAAGGTGCGGGAATCTCTTCGACCGTCATCGATATCGAGGAAAACCCTCACAACTTAAAGATCGAGGAACTCGAGGCGGCCCAGGTTCCGAAGGCCATCCAGGACGTTGACTTTGCCGTTGTTAACGGTAACTATGCGATAGAGGCCGGCTTGTCGGATCCCATCGTGGTCGAGGCATCCGATTCACTTGCCGCAAACACATACGCAAACATCATCTGCGTTAAGGAAGGGAACGAGAACACAGACAAGACAAAAGCACTTGTTAACGCAACGCTTCAGGACAATATCAGGGATTACATCAATGATTCATATAAGGGTGCGGTAGTTCCGGTATTTTAAGAGTTGGATCAAAATGATAAAACTGGTAAACGTTACAAAGATCTTTGACACTAAGGAAGGCAGTGTCACAGCGGCCGATCACGTAAACCTTGAGATAAAGGACGGTGAGATATTCGGCATCATAGGATTTTCGGGAGCGGGCAAGTCAACACTTGTCCGCTGCCTTAACCTTCTGGAAAAACCGAGCGAAGGCGAGGTGTGGTTTGATGACCTTAACCTTACAAAAGCTTCGGACAAGGAACTCCGCGAGGCCAGAAGGAGCATAGGGATGATCTTCCAGCAGTTCAACCTCCTGTCGCAGAGAAACGTCATCGACAACATATGCTATCCTTTGGAGATCGCCGGAGTTGACAAGAAGACGGCGAAAGAGAAGGCAAGAAAGCTGCTTGAGATAGTTGAACTGTCAGACCGTGAAAGGGCATATCCCGCGCAGCTTTCCGGCGGGCAGAAACAGAGGGTCGCTATAGCGCGCTCTCTTGCAACGGATCCGAAGGTATTGTTGTGCGATGAGGCAACAAGCGCACTCGACCCGCTCACCACACGCAATATCCTTGCCCTGCTGAAAGAGATCAACGAAAAGCTCGGGGTAACCATCGTTGTCATTACGCACGAGATGAGAGTTGTCGAGCAGATATGCGACAGGGTTGCGGTAATGAGCGACGGCGTTGTTAAAGAGTGCGGAACGGTCAGCGAGATATTCCAGAATCCCAGGTCGGAAACAGCCAGAAAACTGGTCCTGCCGGAAAGAGGAGACAGTGTCAGAACGCCGACAAGGGATTTTATCAGGATCGTTTTTGACGGACAGTCATCGTATGAGCCTGTCCTTGCACAGCTCATATTACATACGGGACTGGAACTGAACATTCTCGGAGCCGGCACGGAAGATATCGGCGGAGCGGCATACGGACAGCTTCTTATCGGGAAACCCGATGATGAAGCCCAGGTGGAACAGATAAGATCTTTTCTTGAATCAAAAGGAGTGAGCGCTGAGGTGGTAAGCGTATCCGAAGGAGGTTCAAATGGATGAAAAACTCATAGAACTTCTGCTCGGCGGAGTGGGAGAGACATTTTATATGGTCATAGTATCCACGCTGTCGGCTTATATACTCGGCATTCCTTTAGGGGTGCTCGTATATGTTACCGGTGAAGGCGGAATACGGCAGAACAGGCCGGTAAACGTGATACTCAGCCTTATCATCAACATCGTAAGGAGCGTGCCGTTCCTGATCCTTCTTGTTGCGATCCTTCCTTTTACGAGATTTGTTGTCGGAACGACGATCGGATCGACTGCATCCATTGTACCGCTTGTGGTGGCTGCTGCTCCTTTTGTTGCGAGAATGGTTGAGTCATCGCTCAAAGAGGTCGATCTGGGTGTGATAGAAGCCGCAAAGGCAATGGGTTCAACGGACTGGCAGATAATCTCAAAAGTGCTCCTTCCCGAAGCGGGTCCGTCCCTGCTCCTTGGTATGACGATCGCATTTGCCACCATACTCGGATATTCCGCCATGGCGGGTTTTGTCGGAGGCGGCGGGCTCGGCGCCATCGCAGTCAACTACGGATACTACAGGTACCAGACCAAAGTCATGATGATAACGGTCGCACTTCTTGTCATCATCGTACAGATATTCCAGGAAGGCGGCATCAAACTGGTCAACAGGATCGACAGGAGAATGAAGAACTGATCGTATGATCGTTCCATGGAGTTTTTACAATGCTTGAACTGAAGAACGTATCTTTCAAAGTTAATGAGGACGGCCAGGACAGGGAGATAATCGGGAACATAACGCTTAAGGTTCCCGACGGGAGGCTTGTCGTCATAACAGGTCCCAACGGAGGCGGAAAATCAACGCTTGCAAGGCTTATTGCCGGGATAGCAAAACCCGATTCCGGGAGTATACTGCTGGATGATGAGGATATAACGGATATGTCCATAACAGAGAGGGCAAAGCGCGGGATCGCCTTTGCTTTCCAGCAGCCGGTAAGATTTAAGGGGATCCAGGTGTTTGATCTGATAAGACTTGCGACCGGGCGCGATATCTCAATGACGGATGCATGCCAGTATCTGGCCAGCGTCGGACTGTGCGCAAGGGATTACATAGACCGTGAGGTCAACTCCAGCCTGTCAGGCGGAGAACTTAAGAGGATAGAGATCGCGACCGTGCTTGCGAGAGGTTCCAAACTGTCGATATTTGACGAGCCCGAGGCCGGTATAGATCTGTGGAGCTTTTCCAACCTGATCGATGTGTTTGAGGGGATGCGCCGAAATATCAAGGGCGGATCGATCATCATCATATCGCATCAGGAAAGGATACTGTCCATTGCCGATGAGATAATCGTGATCAAAAACGGTGCGGTTGCCGATCAGGGGCCGAAGGATAAGATCCTGCCCTCCCTTACAGGTACGGCGGATGCGGTGCCCGAATGCAGGATGAGCGGTGTCAGAACAGGAGATGACAAATGTTAGAGCTTGATGAGATACAAAAAAGACTCCTTGCCGAAGTTGCCGACCTTCACAAAGTTCCCGAGGGCGCTTATAACATACGTTCAAACGGCGGATCGGTCGGAAGGGCATCTACGGAGAATATTGAGATAATACCGCGCGAGGACGGGCAGGGCCTTACCGTACGGATAAAGGCCGGCACAAAGAATGAGAGCGTGCATATTCCCGTTGTCATGACAAAGAGCGGGATAAAAGAGACCGTATACAATGATTTTTACATAGGTGAGGATGCGGATGTGACGATAGTTGCGGGATGCGGGATCGATAACTGCGGCACGCAGGATTCGCAGCACGATGGTATACACAGGTTCTTTGTCGAGAAGGGTGCAAAGGTAAAATACGTCGAGAAGCATTACGGCTCCGGAAACGGCGCGGGCAAAAGGATATTAAACCCCGGTACCGAAGTGTACCAGAAGGAAGACAGCCGAGTTGAGATGGAGATGGTCCAGATAAAGGGTGTTGATGATACTAACAGGACCACGAAGGCTGAGCTTGCCGCAGGGGCTGCGCTTGTTGTACGCGAGCGTCTCATGACGCATAACGACCAGAATGCGGTGAGCACTTATGTTGTGGAAATGAACGGTGAAGGTGCCAGCGCCGATGTCGTATCAAGATCGGTCGCACGCGACAACTCATACCAGAAGTTCGATGCAAAGCTTGTCGGAAATGCTGCATGCTCGGGGCATACCGAGTGTGACTCGATCATAATGGATAAGGGAAGGATACTGGCGGTGCCCGGTCTTGAGGCAAACGATGTCGATGCTGCGCTCGTACATGAAGCCGCGATCGGTAAGATCGCAGGAGATCAGATCATAAAGCTCATGACTCTCGGCCTGTCAGAGGCTGAGGCCGAAGAACAGATAATAAACGGATTCTTAAAGTGAGGTTAAGATGGATCGTTTTGATGAATTTTATGAGGTGATAAAACGCCTTCGTGCGAAGGACGGATGCCCGTGGGATCGGGAACAGACCCACGCAACCCTTAAAGCGCCGTGTATGGAAGAGGCCGCAGAAGTGATCTGCGGCATCAACATTTATGAGGAAACGGGGTGCTGCGACAACCTGAAAGAGGAGCTCGGGGATCTTCTGCTTCAGGTGATGATGCATGCCGTGATCGCCGAGGAGGAAGGCCTGTTCACGATAGAAGATGTGATCGATTCCATCACACAGAAGATGATCCGGCGGCATCCTCATGTTTTCGGTGACGTTACGGTTTCCTACTCGGACCAGGTGCTTGCCAACTGGGAGCAGATCAAGAAGACCGAGAAGGAGAAGGTCCCTGTTGACGAGACCAAGTTTCTGTTCGAGGCATTCAACGAAGCCGAAAGCCTTATCGACCGCGCAAGAAAGCGCAAGGAATCGAAACTGAAAGACTGAGAAGTGAGACAGGGGGCGGAGA
>JAFXQX010000016.1 GCA_017526745.1 Lachnospiraceae bacterium
ACAATATGAGTGACGAACAGGTTCGGGAATTTGAGGGACTCTTGGAGAAGGTCACTTCGGGTATGGATAACCTCAGTAAGAGCCAATACAACACGGGGATTGATTTTGGTTCATATAACGCGGGCGGGAAATACTTCATGAGCTCAGCGGAGGCAGCTACTTCGCTTGAAGCATCAACGGAAGCTCTCAAATATATGTCAGATAAATTTATCCCGGATGATCTGAAAGAAGAATTCAACGGACTCATTGATATGTATAAAAAGCATAACGAGGAAATACTGTCGGAATACCAAAGCCCTATGGAGAGCTTCAACAAAGTTGTTGCCGGAATACAAAAAGCAGGTGCATCGTTTATATCGAAGAAGCCTGTAGCTGAGTACAGATACACGGGGATGCTTGGTGAAGTGGATAAAACCGAGAGTGATAAGAATGAATACCGGAGCAAGGTCGCTGATATATTTACAAAATATGCCGGAAAGAGCGATCTGAAGACTATTATGGATATGCTGAAGGCTCAATATGAGGAATATGCCACAGATGACAGCGATGATGAAGGCTTCAGGCAGTATGTCAGCAAAGAAGCCGATTATCTGTTTGACAATATTGAAAGCTATTGGAGCGTGCTGTTGCAAAAATAAGGAATAGAATAAACAAGTCTATGGATAGCGATCGTGTTCAAAGGATTGAACTTTGATTACGATCGCTTTTTATGAGGAGGGTCATAATAATATGAAAACTGTAGGAGTATCACAGATTCATTCTTGCCAAATACTAAAAAATCATAGGACGGAAACCGCTCTTTCTGTATTTTATCAGGGAAAAAGAGTAAATAAGAGAAGAGATTTTTATACTAGGAGTGATTTGAGCGGCATGAAATATTCATTATATGAAAAAAACAGTGTGGGCATTAGTAATGGAAGTAAAGGTCAGTACACCCAGGATATACTAGACTATATTAACTTCCACTTTGATGATATTTGCAGACAAAAGGGAGATAAGCATGACGTCCTGATAATAAACGGAAAGATATACAACAAGAATAATATACCGCGCATAGATCCAACAATGTGTAATGAGATCAGGGCTAAAGATGGTGTAGTGTCATTTGATGCCGGAAACTATTATAGGTATACGGATAAGACTGGATATACACATGTTTTCACGTGTACAGAAGATTATTTGGGACAGCCACAAACGGAACTGTCTGCTCATAGACAAAATGAGAACACACATATAATAGGCAAGTTCTGGAGAATGCTTGCTCAAAACGGGACATATATTGATTTATACTTTTCAAGAGAGGATCAGATAAAGTATCTTAATGATGCAGATATAACGAATGGTTTTTTCAAGGTGCAAATTGGATCCTGCAAACAGGAGTATTATCTATCCAACGGAAGAAAGGGTGGACCAATTGTTGCAAAGAAGAATTATGATGCATATTATCAGCATTTGATGTCCCCAGGAATAAAACTGATCAATTATTATTTTTCACCTGGAGATACTGTAAGAATCGGAGAGAAAGAATATATTATGAAGGATGACTATTCGCTGGACATCCCGTATGGTGAAGACATCTGGGGCATAGAATATCCGGATCATCCGGTAAATGATATTGTTGTTGAGAATTCGTCACTACGTTTACAACGGATAGTTGAGTAAAATGATTGTTCAATGCCCTATATCATCAAACAGGTCATATAACGGTGTGCGTGTGGGCTCCGGATCGTAATCGTAATCATAATCAGTCCGGTCATCGGCTGATTGCGAGGCAGTATAGTCTCTTTCGGTTATTCCTGCATCAGATTGCGAAAGTGTCTCCTCTTTGATCGGAGCCTTCGGTTCAAGATCCTTAAGAGCGACTATATACGGTTCTTGAGTAAAGTTTCGATCCATTGCAAGCGTAGAGTCTTTTTCGATCATTTTGATATTACGATATTCGTCTGTAACACAACTTAAGCTAATGGAAGCAGCCTTCAGCATGCCTTCCAGAATGCCGAGCTGATGCAGATAATCACCATAATTGTCCTCAGACAATCCGAGATTGAGGGCTTTCTGCTTCAATTCCTTGTATCTGAGTATATGCGTTGCAGTTTCCATATCAACAGATAGGAGTATATCGTCAAGAGCCTTGCTCTTTTCTTCATCGGTCATTTGAGGCACAGGATCATCATTTACTTTATGAGCGTTCTTATATTTGGCTTCAAGATATCGTGCCATCTTGTTTTTCTCATACTCCTCGTATGATATAAGCACCTCCGGTTTACGGAAGGTTTTATAATTCAAGAATCGTATGATCTGTTCGGCTTCAACAAAAGTAAGTTCGTTGTACGGACAGGTCAGTCTCCATTTATCAGAGCTTTTGTTAAGCAGGTTGTACAGATCGACCTTCTGTTTACCTGTCATAGGCTCCAGTAGCGCATGTTCATGGCGTATTGTCGACTCATCAGGGCGCGAGAGCAGTCGATCGATCTGAGAAAGATCAAATCCTTTAAGAATACGCTCAACGCTTTGCAGACCTCTGATCACACCTTCTATTTCCTGATAATGCTTTAGCGAACCCTTCAGTTTATCGGTATATTTCTTAAGATTGCTCCAGGTCTTGCATATCTCGCGAAGACGGGTCCTTATATCCTCGGGAGTGTATAGACAAAGAAGGTTTGCGGCATACATGGAGCGCTGCATCTTCTGGATCTTCTTGTCTATATCAGAGATCGCAGGATGAGATCTGAGAAGCTCTTCGCGGTCTTTTCCATTAAATAGGGACGTGATTGTATCAATGATCAGTTCCTTGAAGCATTTAAGAACTTTGATGGCATAAAGGAATACGATCTCCAGATTCGATCTCCGACAGCCGTTTTCATCGTATCTGCTTATATTCATGTTTAATTCGTTTGTGCGTGGATCTTTTGATATATAATCGATGCGGTCGATCCTGGATTGTTTCTCAGCCTTCTTCTCTTGCTGAAGAATCTGGCTTTCAGGGATCGGTTCGCCGTCTTTATCAAAACCAATACCCGAATTCCAGCCCATGCGCTGGCATATGGCTTTTCTCATATATTTTTCTCCAAGTGCTGTATCCCTTACTTGAAACGGCAGGATGCTGTCTTTCATATGAAGGTCATTGCATATAAACAGAACATGATCAGGAGTCTGCGATATATCATATCTGCTGATCCTTGTTCTCGGATCCTTGTATTGTTCCGACATGAACTGCATAAAGCCCTGCCAACTCGTAACACCATGTTTTTTACAAACTGCAAGAGCATTATCGATATCCTGCCTGATATGATCTTTATTGCTCGTGCCATCATGATTCTTTGCTCTTACATAGTCTTCAGCCACATCCGGGGCATCCGGCGTATGATTTTTGTGATCGACATCGGCATCAAGAAGTATGGGAAGATCATGTGCAAGACTTATTTCGTCGTTAAGTTTACGGAACTTACGTCGAAGTGCGTTGTTCATGCACAGTTTCCTTGTTCCGTCCATTGAATATGCACAGACAACGATATGGTTGTGGACATGATCCGTATTCATATGTGTTGATACGACGCATTGGAAGCCCGGGAAAGCACGCTCTGCAAACTCTATACCTATCTTATGGACCTCGCGGGGGTCAAGATCAGTCATACCATGTTCTTTTCCCGGAAATGACTGAATGAGATGCTCGGCATCGATACTCTTCTTTTCAACGGTGATCTTTGTCCCGGTCTTTTTATCAGTATATGTGGCATACTTTGCACTTCCGCGGCGCTTTTTACCTTCCCAGTGATGGTCATAAGATCGTTTTGTCTTTGCGAATTCTGTTGATGCTGTCCTTTTGTAGCAGTTCACGCCGGTAACGAGGATGCTTTTCTCGCCATCCAGTTTCATTACGGTCTTTTCGAGGTTCTGTGCATAATTTAAAACAAAGTCAATATCATCATCGATACTTTCCTCGCCATGCATTTCCCCGGGAACACCATGCAGAGTATCCTTGGTGTCATCATCTATATAGTTGATACACGATTCGACGCCTTTTGAGCTGTGAACGGAGATGTTCTTGAGGATAGCCATTTATTTGTCCCCTTTCATCCATTTTGTTGTCAGATCTTCTTCCTTACAGCATTTTTTATATATGGCTGCAAAAAGAGTCCCGATCTCATCAAGCTTTTCATGAAGACTCTGAATCACGTCATCAGACACCAGTTGGTATTTGTTTTGAGCGATGTAATAGCACATGGAATCAATCTGTTCTTCAATCCTGCTCATTTCCTCCTTATAGTCTTCAAGGAATGGAGAGACGACAACAGGTTCCGTCTGATCAGTGGGTTTATGTTCTGTAGCGGCAGATGATTTTTCCGGTACTTCCGTATTCGTATTGCCGTCCAGGCCGGCTAAAGATTCTTTCAAGAGTGTGCCCACAAAAGAACTCGTACTCATACCAACTGTTCTGGCTATTTGGTCTACCAGTTTCTTAAAATCATCAGATACATATACTTTCAAGAGCTTCATGATATTTACATCCTTTCTGTTTTTTCAGCCGAAGGCTGCCTAGTTCACGCCCCAGCGTGAAGGGTACGGGCTTGCCTGTCGGGGTGCGGGGCGGAAGCCTCGTCAAGCGATAATCCGGGCCCAACGGGGCCGGATTATCTCTGCTTGCTATGTCCATATCAGGGTGGTTCTATCTCTCTAATACAGAAATTTGTGGGATTTTAAGACAGAGCTGGCGGGATTCTTTCGTTATAATGCGGTCGGATATGAGACCGATCCGGCATTCCATTTTTTCACAGGGTTATTCGATTTTTGAGGGAATAAAGTGGTAATTCATCACGATAAGAAGTTCCCAACAGGGTCTGAAGGCGAACCGCAGTATATCCGAGAAGGGCTAAAGAGTACGCTAAGGGGCAGTGTAGAAGGCCTTTATTATGAGACTGTGACCATCTTTATAGAAATAATTCGAGTATCTGTGGAGTGTATGACCAGAAACAGGGCAAAGAGTTAGTAACTAAGTCGAAATCGAATAAATACGTAACAAACTGGTAATAGCGACGCTTTTTGACACAAAAAATAACTTTTACGTCAAGTGATGTCTTAATATAACCAGATTCTCTGTATTACAAGGGTAGGAACACTGACGGATTTTTCACCCCTTCGTTTTGTGACCAAGTGTCATGCGAAGGGCCCGGATGAAAAGGTGGAAACCCTATGGCGAATGAGCATGATTTGCTATTGAACTTAATACAGAAATCTCCTAATATTAGAGAAGGCGGTGTGTTCTCGGATTGTGAGAAAATGCTGAAAAAACTAAAGGTTCAGGAATTGATTGATACAGGCGTGCACAAGTACGCCATATCAGAAAGAAAGAACGGGGGTGGATACCAGACACGATACGTTGACGAAAACAAAAAATGTCATGTTATAACCGGCCGATCAGAAGAAGCTCTGTACAACAGACTTTATGAATTGTATTTCGGAGATAAGGCTAGGATTCGTATGTGTGATCTGTTCGAAGAGTGGATACAGGAACGGGCAAAAACCAACCTGAGTCCCCGAACTCTTAAGAAGTACCGGGAGGCCTATGAGAAATATCTCGAGGGTACTGTAATAGATACAACGCCGATCGCAAGGCTTACACCGGCGATCGTCACAGAGTTCTTCAATAATCTGATCGCTGAGCAAAAGCTGTCTGATAAGCAATATGGGAATATAATTGTTATTCCCAACAAGATGTTCAGTTATGCCACGTTTAAGGGGATAACGCCGAATAATCCGATGACTGATGCGATGATAAACCGTAGAGCTCTCAAACATACCCGTGCAGCTAAGACTTCTGACCGCGTGTATTATGAGGACGAGCGTAAGAAGTTTATCGAGACTCTTATGGAACTTCTTGAGGAAGAACCTGACAGGAGTGATTACTACGCTATCTTGCTCCTATGGGTGCTCGGACTTCGTATAGGCGAACTTGCAGCATTGAAATGGTCAGATATTGATTATGCAGCAAAAGAGATACATATACAGCGTATGGAAAGCCGTGATGAAGACAACAAGCCGGCTATTCTCGAACACTGTAAAGGCAATTCACCGACTGCAGACAGAATACTTCCTATATCAGAATATGAAATAGGTTTGTTTGCGAAAATCCGTGAATTGAACAAACGGTACGGTTTTGAATCGGAGTTTGTATTCGTTGGTTATAACTATAAGACGTGCAGGATTGAACGGCGGACCAATAAGAATATGGACAGCTCAATAAGGCGTATATGCCGCAGAGCGGGACTCCCTCAGAAGTCTGCACATGACATCAGACGTTCCGTTGCGTCAATGCTTTATGCGAATGGTGAGAGCCTGGAATCGATCAGAAAGTTTCTTGGCCATTCGGATCTTAGGACGACAAGTGAATATATCGTGGATTTTTCCGGAGCGGAAGACAGAAGCGAACGTATTCACGCGATACTTGCGCAGGATCTGCCTAT
Organism: Lachnospiraceae bacterium; assembly: GCA_017526745.1. Classification (GTDB taxonomy): domain Bacteria; phylum Bacillota; class Clostridia; order Lachnospirales; family Lachnospiraceae; genus UBA2868. The sequence goes on from JAFXQX010000016.1 coordinate 6,462, forward strand.
GCAGAACAATACCGGACGCAGTATAAAAGAAGACAAGGTTGTCCGTTTCAAAACTAAAATATCTTAATAAGTACTACAACGTACTACAATTCAATAGCCTGAAATCCCTTGATTTTAATGTAATAAAACAAGCAGGGTACGGGAGTCGGACTGTTCCCGGGGCCGAAAACAAAGGGTTTCAAGTGGCAAAAAGCGGGATGTACTACAAGATGTACTACAGAAAGAATGTACTACAACGTACTACAAAATCAAAACCCGCAAACCCCTGATTTTACTGCAATAAAAAAAGCAGGGTACGGGAATCGAACCCGCCTCCTCGGCTTGGGAAGCCGATGTACTACCGATGTACTAACCCTGCGTTGGCGTTCATATTATACACAAAGAGCCGGGCAAGTACAACCCGGGATGTTGATAAGCCCGTAAAATGCGGGCTTTTGTCGAAAAAACAAAAAAATACAAAATACCTATTGACATACTAGGATAATGGGTGTAATATGCTCTATATCAAAACGAAAGGAGACATGACATGAGAAACAGCAGTCAGATGAACAATTGCATGTGTTGTATGCATCGAATGCTTATTCCCCGGGCATTGAATACGGCCGGGTGTATGGCTCATCTGTCATGCGTCCGTTTACTGTAGCAGGATCTTCGGATCAACGCAGAAGCCATTGCCCGGGAGATGAGAGGTCCGGGCTTTTATTTTGCAAAGGACGGATCCGGATAACCCATAGTAAGATCAATACATTTGGTAGAAGAAAAGGAGAAAGATCATGAGAAAGAATATTATCAGAAAGCTATTGGCCAGTACCATTGCAGCAACTATAGGACTTGCAACACTTACAGGATGCACGGCTGCAGCCCCCGCACCTGCCGCAGATGGAGCACCTGCCGCAGCGGATGAAGGAAGCCGGGTGTACAGAACACTTGACGAGATCAAGGAAGCCGGCCAGATCAATATCGGTGTATTTTCCGATAAGAACCCGTTCGGATATGTGGATGAGAACGGAACATATCAGGGATATGACGTTTATTTCGCAGAGCGTATCGGACAGGATCTCGGAGTTAAGATCAATTATGTATCAACTGAAGCGGCAAGCAGGGTCGAGTATCTTGAAACCGGAAAAGTGGATATCGTCCTCGCCAACTTTACAGTGACCGAAGAGCGTGCCGAAAAAGTTGATTTCGCCCTCCCTTATATGAATGTGGCTCTCGGTGTCGTATCTCACGAGGATAACGTTATCGAAGATCTGTCGCAGGTCAAGGCGGATGACCAGATCATCGTCATCTCCGGTACGACAGCCGAGACCTATCTCGAGAAGAACAACCCGGAGATCAAGCTTCAGAAGTTTGACACATATGCAACAGCCAAGACTTCATTTGAGAACGGTACCGGTGTTGCATGGGCAAACGACAATACCGAAGTTATCGCATACTCACTTGAAAACGAGGGCTATGTTGTAGGTATCCCTTCGCTCGGAAGCCAGGATACGATCGCACCCGCTGTTTCAAAAGGTAACGAGTCACTTCTTAACTGGCTGAACGATGAGATCAAGGCACTCGGTAAGGAGAATTTCTTCCATGCCGATTATGAGGCAACACTTATTGACACATACGGTAAGGATTACGAAGAAACACTTGTTGTTGAAGGCGGCGAGACAGCAGGAACAGCTGCAAATGAGGAGAGTGCAGCAGCAGGCGACCTTGACATAGTTCCCGGAAACGGTGAGACGATCAAGATCGCAGCTTCCCCCGTACCTCATGCCGAGATACTTGCCGAAGCTGCCAAGATACTGAAGGATTACGGATACAATCTTGATATAGTTGAGTTTGAGGATTATGTTCAGCCGAACCTTGTTGTGGAGTCAGGTGAATTTGACGCAAACTACATGGAGCATGTTCCTTACCTTAACAGCTTCAATGAGGAGCAGGGAACACATATCGTTGATGCCGGTGATATCCACTATGAGCCGTTCGGGATCTATCCCGGCACCAAGAAGAGTCTTGATGAGATCGGTGACGGAGACAGCATCGCGGTTCCCAATGATACGACAAATGAGGCAAGAGCTCTTCTGCTCCTTCAGGATAACGGTCTTATCAAGCTTAAGGACGGTGCGGGCCTTACGGCTACGGTAAATGATATAGTTGAGAACACTCACAACATCAAGTTCGTCGAGCTTGAAGCGGCGCAGGTAGCAAGAGTCGTAAACGAAGTCGAATATGTGGTGCTTAACGGTAACTATGCACTTGAGGCAGGTTATTCGGTAGGAAAAGATTCTATCGCTTACGAGGCAAGTGATTCGGTAGCGGCAAAGACATACGTTAACATCATCGGTGTCGAGGAAGGAAACGAGAACACAGACAAGATCAAGGCACTCGTTACGGTGCTCAGGTCTGATGCGATCAAGAAATTCATAACCGATACATATGACGGAGCCGTTATCTTCTTTGAAAAATAACGAAAATGGAGTTAGAGTTGCCATGAGTATCGTTGAGATCAGGAATCTGACCAAGAAGTTTGAGGTTGAGGGACATACAGTAACAGCACTTGACGGGATCAGCCTCTTAATCGAAAAAGGCGACGTTTTCGGGATAATAGGTATGTCGGGAGCGGGCAAGAGTACACTTGTCCGCTCCATCAATTACCTGGAGAAGCCTACCGAGGGAAATGTCCTTATCGACGGAGTCAATCTTGAGGAACTGTCCGAAAAACAGCTCAGGAAAGAGCGTAGCCGTATAGGCATGATCTTTCAGAACTTCAATCTTCTCGAACAGAAAAATGTCATAGACAACATCTGCTTTCCGCTTGAGATAGCGGGAGTTTCCAAAAAGGAAGCAAGAGAGAGGGCACGCAACCTTCTTCGGACCGTCAATCTCGAGGACAAGGAAAAGGCATATCCGTCACAGCTTTCCGGAGGGCAGAAGCAGAGAGTGGCGATCGCCAGGGCGCTCGCACCGAACCCTCAGATACTGCTGTGCGATGAGGCAACGAGTGCACTTGATCCCCAGACAACTTCTTCGATACTGGCGCTTTTGAAAAAGATCAATGAGGATCTCGGGATCACGATAGTCATTATCACCCATCAGATGTCGGTAGTGACCGATGTGTGCAAAAAAGTGGCTATCATTGACAGCGGTCGGCTGGTTGAGGAAGGACCTGTTGATGAGATCTTTGCGGACCCGTCGTCTGATGCGGCCAAGGAACTCATATCGGGAAAAGAGATAAGATATACCCCGATAGACAGACTTCATGAGGAAAAGAAGATCCGCATAGTGTTTATGGAAAATTCCGCATACGAACCGGTGATAGCAAACACTATATTAAAGCTTCAGACACCGGTAAACATACTTCGTGCCGATACACGAAACGTTAACGGAAAGGCAGTAGGCGAGATGATCCTCGGTCTTCCCGAAGGCGAAGCGATACAGAATGATATAATCAGCCATCTGAAAGGAGCGGGACTGGCCGTAAAGGAGGTGACCGAGAATGAATGAACAGGTTATCAAAATGCTTCTTGAGGGTATAAGGGATACACTGTACATGACCCTCGGCTCCGTGATCATCGGTTATATTGTCGGACTTCCGATGGGTATCCTTCTGTATGTGACAAGCGAGAAGGGACTTCATCCGAATAAACCTGTCTACAGGGCCTTTGATTTTATATGTAATATCATCAGGAGCATCCCCTTTCTGATACTCCTGATCCTGCTCATCCCCTTTACAAGGTTTGTTGTCGGCCAGAGCTACGGTTCAACAGCAACGATAGTGCCTCTCGTGATATGTGCGGCACCTTACATAGCAAGAGTGGTTGAGTCGTCACTAAACGATGTTGATGCGGGAGTGATAGAAGCAGCCAGATCCATGGGGGCGAGCAATTTTCAGATAGTGACAAAGGTACTTCTTGTTGAGGCAAGAACTTCACTGCTTACGGGATTTACGATAACAACCGGGCTTCTTCTCGGATATTCCGCAATGTCCGGAACGGTAGGGGGTGGCGGCCTCGGTGATATCGCGGTAAGATACGGTTATTACAGATGGCAGACCGATATTATGATAATCACGGTCATTCTTCTGATCGTGATATTCCAGATCATTCAGAATCTCGGAACAAATATCTCTGCACGATTTGATAAGAGAAAGCATTAAGGTTTTGTATGGATCCTGAAGTATTAAGATCATACGTGCCACTTTACAAAGAGGCATTCATACTGACGCTTGAAACAGGCTGGCTGGGGATTGCTATCGCTTTTGCCATAGGTATTGTTACGGCATTTATAATGCATTTTCGAATTCCGGTGCTTGCAAAGATCGCATCGGTCTATGTCGAACTGTTCCGTAACACCCCTCTTCTCGTCCAGCTTTTCTTTATATATTTTGCACTTCCTAAGATCGGTATATCCATTCCGGCAAGAGAGTGCGGTGCGATCGGTCTCGGCCTTTTGGGCGGAAGTTATATGGCAGAGGGGATAAGGAGCGGTCTTGATGCCGTCGGCACTTTGCAGGAAGAGTCGGCACTGGCTCTCGGGATGTCCAAAAGACAGATGTTCATGTATGTGATCTTCCCGGAAGCGTTGTCGATAAGTGTTCCCGGAATAGTTGCCAATGTCATATTCCTGCTCAAGGAAACGAGCGTTTTTTCGGCGATCAGCCTTATGGATCTGATGTTCACCGCCAAGGACCTGATCGGCCTGTATTATGACACAACGGAGGCGCTGGTGCTCCTGGTCGTGTTCTATATAATAATGCTGCTGCCTGTATCTTTGCTCGGAAGCATAGTGGAAAAGAAAGCAAGATACAGGACGCTGGGAGTATAGTTTATGGGATTTGAGGTTCTTGCAAAAGGGAATAATGCATTAAGATTGCTTTCCGGACTCGGAGTGGCGATGCGCATCAGTCTCATATCCGTCGCGATCAGCATCGTTGTCGGGATAGCGATAGGCGTTATCGTTGCCGGCAGGCACCCGGCTGCGTTTGCCGTCTTTCGGGTGTACCTAGAGATCGTCAGGATAATGCCGCAGCTTGTCCTTTTGTTCATCGTATACTTCGGCACCACAAAAGCACTGGGGATAAACCTTGATGCCGAGACTGCCTCCATAATCGTATTCTCATTCTGGGGATGCGCTGAAATGGCGGATCTTGTAAGAGGAGCTCTTCTGGGGATCCCGGTCATACAGTATGAATCTGCCGCATCGCTCGGTATGCCCCCTCTTATGACATACAGATATGTTATCGTACCGCAGATACTTCGGCGCATGATCCCGCTGTCGATCAACCTGATAACAAGGATGATCAAGACGACGAGCCTTGTCATGATGATCGGTATAGTCGAAGTTTTAAAGGTGGGACAGCAAATAATAGAGGCTAACAGAAAATCATCTCCGAATGCAGCTTTCGGCATATTTGCGACCATATTCTTTTTGTACTTTATCGCCTGCTGGCCGATAAGCAGACTGGCCGCATATCTGGAAAAAAAGTGGGAGAACTGAAATGGATGTTATTCTGGAAGTAAAGAACATAAGCAAGAGCTATGAGGACATTACGGTGTTCGAGAATCTTTCCCTGACCGTAAAAAAAGGCGAAGTTGTCGTGATCGTAGGTCCTTCGGGCTGCGGAAAGAGTACTTTTCTGCGCTGCATAAACGCTCTTGAGAGCATACAGGACGGAGAGATACTTCTTGACGGGGAAGCAATAGACGCTTCTTCAAAAGAACTTCCCCGGATCAGGGAAAAGATCGGAATGGTGTTCCAGAGCTATGATTTGTTCCCCCACCTTACGATCCTGCAAAACCTTATGCTCGCACCGGTCAAGGTAAAAAAGACACCCAAGGCAGAGGCCGAAAAAGAAGCATTATCGCTTCTTGACAGGGTCGGGCTTCTGTCCAAAAAGGACAACTTCCCCAGGCAGCTTTCCGGCGGACAGAAACAGAGGGTCGCCATAGTCAGGGCACTTATGATGCATCCCGAGATACTGCTTCTTGATGAGATCACGGCAGCACTCGATCCCGAGATGGTAAGAGAAGTTCTTGATGTTGTTCTGTCTCTTGCAAAAGAAGGAAGGACAATGGTGATAGTCACCCATGAGATGCAGTTTGCCAGGGCCGTCGCCGACAGAATGGTGTTCATCGACGGCGGAAAGATCGTGGAGGAAGGCAGCGCACAGGAATTTTTCGATGATCCGAAGACGGAAAGGCTCAGACAGTTTCTGAATTCATTTTCCTATGATTAAACCGGACGTTACTTGCCGGCCTTCCATTTGCGGATCTTTTCAAGACGGTCCTTTACAGCGGCCTCATCACCCTGATCGCCCGGATCGTAGTAGCGTCTGTCCCTGAGGGCGTCGGGCAGACACTGCATCCGTGCCATCTTTTCTTCGGTATCGTGAGCATATATGTAGCCCTTTCCGTAGCCGGCATCCTTCATGAGTGATGTCGGCGCGTTTCTTATCTGCATGGGCACGGGCTCGGCCGGGGATTCGGCTATATCCGCGGCCGCATCGATGCAGGCACGCTCCAGCGCATTTGACTTGGGAGCCATTGAAAGGTAGACTGCGGCATGAGCCAGATGCACGTTGCACTCGGGAAGTCCCAGAAAATGACATGCCTGGTAGGCATTTACCGCAACGGTAAGTGCGTTTGAATCGGCCATGCCAACATCCTCGCTCGCAAATCTGACCATTCTTCTGGCGATATAGAGTGGATCCTCACCGCCGTCTATCATCCTGCACATCCAGTAAACTGCCGCATCCGGATCTGAATTGCGCATTGATTTGTGAAGCGCCGAGATCAGGTTGTAGTGCTCTTCGCCGTTCTTGTCGTACAGAAGAGACCTGCGGTCCATACATGATGCCACGGTTTCTGTCGTAACAGATACTATCCCCTCGGAATCAAGTGCGCTGTTGTTCACGACCATTTCAAGCGTGTTCAAAGCGCACCGTGCATCACCGTTTGAAAAGACGGCAATGGAGCGAAGGTCGTTATCATCTATCCGGATCTGCATGTTCCCAAGTCCCTTTTCGGATGAGAGGGCATGCTTTAATAGAGCATAAAGATCATCTTCGTTAAGGGCTTTTAATATGAAAACCTTGCAGCGCGACAAAAGAGCGGAGTTGATCTCAAAGGAAGGATTTTCAGTCGTAGCTCCCACAAGCACGATGCTGCCCTTTTCAACGAAGGGAAGAAAGGCATCCTGCTGGGCCTTGTTGAACCGGTGTATCTCGTCGGTGAACAGGAGAGTCCTGATGCCGAGCTTGCGGTTATCCTCGGCTTCCTTCATGACATCTCGGACTTCCTTTATTCCGCTTGTAACCGCCGAGAATTCAACAAAATGAGCGTTTGTCCGGTTCGCAATTATCCTTGCAAGCGTTGTCTTGCCGACACCGGGCGGTCCCCAGAATATCATCGAGGAGATCTGATCCTTTTCGATCAGCTGCCGCAATATCATCCCCTTCCCGACAAGGTGCTGCTGCCCGACATATTCATCAAGTGTTTCGGGCCGAAGGCGGCTTGCAAGAGGTGCTTTTGAAAACTGTGACGGTGAGTCCGTAAACAAATTCATCTGTTCCATGCCATATAGTATAACATAAGTTGCAAAAAACCATTCGATCAGTGATATAATGAAAACCGTGATCATTTTCAAATCCTATGGAGGGACCGATGGATAAAGACAGACCTGATATCTGCAGCCTTATTGACGAGCTTGTTGCATACGGTGAACTTGAAGGCCTCATCGACCGCGATGACAGGACCTACACCATCAACCGCCTGCTTGAACTGTTTGAAGAGCCGGAGTACGAAAAGGGTTCGCCGGTGCAGCCACGCAAACTTCATCTGATACTTGAGGATATGATAAGCCATGCGATCGATAAGGGTATCGTAAAAAGCGATACTACCGCATCCAGGGATCTTTTTGACACAAAGATCATGGGACTGATAACGCCGCCTCCGTCTGCGGTAAGAGCTGAGTTCTTCGATGAGTACATAAGCTCATCAAAGGATGCCACCGACTGGTATTATTCGTTTTCCAAAGCGACAAACTATATACGGACGGACAGGATCGCAAAGGATATAAAGTGGGTATCATCAACACCTTTCGGAGATCTGGACATCACGATCAATCTGTCCAAGCCCGAAAAGGATCCGAGGGATATCGCCAATGCTTTAAACGCAAAGAGTTCCGGATATCCCAAGTGCCTGCTGTGCGTCGAAAATGAAGGCTATGCGGGGACCATCTCGCATCCCGCAAGGCAGAACCACCGCGTTATTCCGATCAATCTGTGCGGACAGCCGTACTACCTTCAGTACAGTCCGTACGTTTACTATAATGAACACTGCATAGTGTTTAACGAATCCCATGTGCCGATGAAGATCGATGAAGATGCTTTTGCCAAGCTTCTTGATTTTGTCCAGGCATTTCCGCATTACATGATAGGATCCAATGCCGACCTTCCGATCGTCGGCGGATCCATACTCACACATGACCATTTCCAGGGGGGCTGCTATGAGTTCCCGATGGTGAGGGCGCCGTACACCGAAGTGTTTGGCATAGAGGGATTTGACGACATGGAAGCCGGCATCATCAACTGGCCGCTTTCCACAATAAGACTTCGAACGAAGAATATGGCGGCGCTCGTTAAGGCATGTACCATGATACTCAATAAATGGAGGGAATATTCCGACGAGGATTCGTTCATATATGCCTACACCGTGGAAGGTGACAGAAAGATCGCCCACAACACGATAACACCCATCGCAAGGATGCGTGACGGAAAGTATGAGATGGATCTTGTCCTGAGAAACAACATAACGACCGATGAGCATCCGCTCGGAGTATTCCATCCCCACAGCGAATACCATCATATCAAGAAGGAGAACATCGGCCTTATCGAGGTCATGGGAATGGCGATACTGCCCGCAAGGCTTCGCGATGAACTTGGCCGCATAGAAGAGATCATAACCGATGCGATCAGTGAAGACGATAAACAAAAGGCTATAGATGCTATCATCAGCCGGATGGATGAGGATGACAGCCTAAGATCCCATACGGACTGGATCCGGCAGATCCTGGCCGATGATCTTGAAACACTTAAAGATTCGTATAAAAAAGATGCCGGATCCGTGCGGGATTATATCAGGCAGCAGACCGGCACCGTGTTTTCTCATGTTCTTGAAAATGCGGGCGTTTATAAGCAGACTCCGGAAGGACTTGCCGGATTCAAACGCTTCATTTCAACGATAGGCTATATCAGATGATCTGAATACAGCCGTACTTTCTGATCCTGTATTTTACGGACGCACCTTCTCCGAGGAGTGCGTCCATTTCTTTTATATATTCATCCGCAAAATCGCTCTTTACGAATGTCTGGATCGTTCCCGCAAATCCTCCGCCGTGAACACGGGAGACACCCTTTGCGGGGGAGGACAGGATGGCATCGCTCATTGCAAGCGCTATCGCCACACCCTGCTGTTCGGGCGATGTGGTGCTGTAAATGTTCTGAAGATATTCGTATGAGGATCTTGCCGAAGATGAGAATCTTCGAAGGAATCTGTCAAAATCACCGGCCAGGAGACATTCCGCCTCTGCCGCAACTCTTTTGTTCTCACCGAAGAAATGAAGGGCACGCATTACCGCACGATCCCCGGTAACCTTCCTGATCGCCGGTATGTTCCCGATGAACTCATCTTCGGACACTTCGGTCAGTACACTCTTTCCGAAGTACGCGGCAACAGCTTTCATCTCTTTGGGTATGTCCGCATAGTCGTCGGTAAGGTCTGCGTGAGATGCTTTTGTATCGGTGATCACAAGGGAATAACCGTAATCTTCCGGGTCGAACTCTATGCGCTCTATCCTGGGATAGGTATCATCAAACAGCGGATCCGCATCGGAAGTCTTTGCAAAATCGATATGGACGAACCCTCCGACGCTGCATGCCATCTGGTCCATGAGACCGCAGGGCTTACCCATGTAGACGTTTTCGGAATACTGGCTTATCTTGGCGATATCAACGGTTGATATCTCGCCGTTGTTAAAAAGACCTGACAGGATGATCCCTATAAGTGACTCGAACGATGCGGAAGATGACAGCCCGGAGCCGCCTAAAACATCGCTTACGACATAGGCCTTGAATCCTCCGATCTCAAAGCCCTTTTTCGAAAATCCGGCGGCAACGCCTCTTATGAGCGAAGCGGTCGTTCCGATCTCATCAGGCCTTGCATCAAGATCATCAAGATTGACGGTAAACGTGTCATAGCCTTCGGAATATAGAGTTATCACGTTTTCGGAAACTGCCGATACGACAGCAAGAGAGTCTATGTTGAGCGATGCGGCAAGCACCTGTCCCATCTGGTGGTCAGTGTGGTTTCCGCCTATCTCGGATCTCCCGGCTGCGGAAAAAATGTGAAGATCACCCGGGCGGCCGAACATTTCCACGAAGTTTTTTGCCGTATTGGCGATACGTTCCTTCTGGTATGCGATAAGGCTTTTGTCTTTGCCGTATATCTCTTCAAGTCTTGCCTGATCGGGAAGATTTATTTCGTTCATGACTGTCTCCTTCTGTAAATGATTGAGGGATGGTGTTTATTCTGATAATATATATCAATACACTTGAACTTGACAAGATATATCGGAGGATAACAATGACCGGCACGAAAATATACATAGACAGAAACTGGAAGTTTGACGCTGATTTTGAGGAAGGGATGATCTTCCCCGGATACAGTGAGTCCCAAATGACGGATGTTGATATCCCTCACAGTGTTGCGGACATGCCGCTTCACTATTTTGACGAGAGCATCTATCAGATGGTGTGCGGATACAGAAGACATCTGTTTGCCGAAAAAAGGTGGAGCGGCAGCAACATCCTTATTACGTTTGAAGGCGTTGCGCATGAGAGCACGCTTTATGTGAACGGAAATGAGATATGCACTCATTCATGCGGTTATACAGCATTTACCGCGGATATCACTGAGTATGTCAATTTCGGGAAAGACAATGTCATAACGCTTCGTGTTTCAAGCATGGAGACACTTGACCAGCCTCCGTTCGGGTTTGCCATCGACTATATGACATACGGCGGGATATACAGGGATGTTTATATTGAGATCAAACCCAAAACGTACATATCAAGGGTCGCCACACATACAAAACTGATCGACAGATATGAAAGAGGCGGAGCAAGGTTCTGTAAAAAAGGTGCCGTCGTATCCAAGGTATATACATCCGGAAAGACAAAAGGCTGCAGCATAGAGACTGCACTTCGCAAAAAGGGAGACGGGGTGTACTCGTGTGTTACCGTAACAAAAGCATCTGACGGATACACGGAAACAGTCACACGATCCGATGATGTCGAACTGTGGGATCCCGACAATCCGGCATTGTATGAACTCAGAACGAGAATATTGGACGAGCAGGGATTTGCTGCGGACGAGAGGGTCGATACGATCGGATTCAGAAAGGCCGTATTCAAGGAGAACGGATTTTTCATAAACGGAAGGAAGTTTAAGATCAGGGGTCTTAACAGACATCAGTCTTATGCTTATGTCGGATATGCTATGCCGGACTCCATGCAGGAATACGATGCCCTGATCTTAAAGAACGAGCTTGGCGCTAATGCGGTCAGGACTTCACATTACCCTCAGGCCCAAAGCTTTCTGGATAAATGTGACCAACTGGGACTTCTGGTGTTTACGGAGATACCAGGGTGGCAGCATATCGGAGGAGATGCCTGGAAGGACAAGGCGATCGATAACGTTAAGGATATGATAAGGCAGAATATCAACCATCCGTCGATCATTTTGTGGGGCGTCAGGATCAATGAATCCGTCGATGACGATGACTTTTACGCCGCAACAAATGCCATGGCACATGCCGAGGATCCCTCAAGACAGACGGGAGGAGTCCGCTGTCATGCGAAAGGATCGTTCCAGGAAGACGTATTTACATATAATGATTTTTCCCACTCCGGAAACAATGCGGGGGCTGCTCCGAGATCGGCGGTAACACCCGATACATCGAGGGGCTATCTTATCACCGAGTATAACGGTCATATGTTCCCGACAAAATCATTCGACAGTGAACAGCACAGGACCGAGCACATGTTAAGGCATGCGGCGGTTCTTGACAGCGTGGCGTCTTTCAATGATATCGCAGGGTCGTTTGGCTGGTGCATGTTCGATTATAATACTCACAAGGATTTCGGAAGCGGGGATAGGATATGCTATCACGGGGTATGCGATATTTTCAGGAACAGAAAGCTTGCCGGATTCTTATATGCGGCCCAGCAGGATGATTCGCCTGTCCTCGCGCTTTCATCGTCGATGAACATCGGAGAGCACCCGGCGTGTATACTGGGGGACGTGTATATAATCTCCAATGCGGACTCTGTTAGGATGTACAGAAACGATGAGTTCATAAAAGAGTACAGCGCCAAGGACTCGCCGTATAAAAACCTCTTGCACGGCCCCATGCTGATCGACGACTATGTGGGAAATGCACTGGAAGTTCATGAGAACATGCCGCACAAAAAGGCGGAAAGGATAAGCGGCCTTTTAAACCATATCGCACGGTTCGGACAGAACGATACCGATATTGGGTTCCTTGCAAGAGCAGGCATGACTGCAGCCCAATATCATATAAAAAAAGATGAGATCCGTGTTCTGTACGAAAAATACGTGGGAAACTGGGGGCAGAAATCCGTATCATACAAGTTTGAGGCCGTAAAGGGCGGCGACGTGATAAAGGAACTGATCGTAGCCGCATCGACAAGGCCCCACCTTGACATCACGGTAAGTTCGGATACGCTCGTCGAGAATAAGACATATGATGTCGCTCTCGTCAGGCTCCGCGCCGTTGATGAGAACAGGGGGATACTGCCTTTTTGCAATGATCCGGTAACGCTGAAAACGAAAGGCCCCATTGAACTGATCGGCCCGAAGACCATATCACTTTCCGGAGGCATGGGCGGAGTATATGTACGGTCGGCAGGAGAAGGTGAAGCCTCGCTCAAGATAACGGATGCGTTCGGGGAAGCAAACGTCGTAAGATTTAACGTGATACGTAAATAATGGAAATGAGTGTTGCATTGTGATATGATATCAAGGTTGCAAATACCGCCAGGCTAAGGAGAAAACATGAACGGCAAAAACATAGAGATCAGATGGCACGGACGCGGAGGACAGGGCGCCAAGACGGCAGCGCTTCTTCTGGCTGATGTGTGCTTCAAGACGGGAGCCTATGTACAGGGCTTTCCCGAGTATGGACCGGAAAGGATGGGAGCTCCGATCACTGCCTTTAACAGGATCAGCGACAGGCAGATACGTGTCCATTCCAACATATATAATCCCGACCTTGTTGTCGTGGTCGATGAGACGTTGCTTACATCGGTGGATGTTACGGCAGGACTGTCCGAAGACGGTGCGGTCATCGTTAACACAGATAAGAAAAAGGAAGAGATCATCCCTTTGCTGAACGGGTATAAAGGAGGGGTGTATACGGTCGATGCAAGGGCCATATCGGTCGCCGCTCTCGGGAAGTATTTCCCCAACTCACCTATGCTCGCAGCGGCGGTTGCCGTATCGCATGTCATGGAAAAGGAAGATTTCATCAAAGAGATGAGGGCCTCCTATGAACATAAATTCGCCAAGAAACCGGAAGTCATCGACGGTAACATGAAGGCGCTTACGGAAACGTTTGCCGCACTGGAGGATCAGCTATGAGAACGGATATTTCGAACATAAACGAACAGTCACCGTGCGAGGATCTGACGGAAGGCCTGATGATATTCGCACAGGGTACATCAAAGGATTTTAAGACCGGGGAGTGGAGGACATCCACACCCGTGTTTGATAAGGATAAGTGTAAACAGTGTCTTCTGTGTGCACCCGTCTGTCCCGACGGATGCATACCTGTTACAGACGGAAGACGCGATGATTTTGACATGGATCACTGCAAAGGATGCGGGATATGCGAAAAGGCATGTCCTTTCGGTGCGATAACCATGAGGGAGGGAGTCTGATATGTCCAGGAAAGACCGTATGTCAGGAAATGAGGCGGTGGCTTTTGCCATACGCCAGGTGAACCCGGATGTCATGCCGGCGTTCCCGATCACTCCTTCAACGGAGATACCCCAGATGGTATCGACATATATCGCAAACGGCGAGATGGATACCGAGTTCATACCGGTCGAGTCGGAGCATTCTTCGATGAGTGCCGCGATCGGATCCGAGGCAGCGGGCGCAAGAAGCATGACGGCAACATCATCTTGCGGACTGGCCTTCATGTGGGAGGAGCTGCTTGTTGCGGCATCAAACAGACTGCCTGTGGTTCTGACTCTTGTAAACAGAACACTTTCCGGCCCCATCAACATCAACTGCGATCATTCCGACGGAATGGGCGCAAGGGATACGGGCTGGATCCAGATATACGCTGAGAACAATCAGGAAGCATATGATAATTACATCCAGGCATTTCCGATAGCCGAGGACAAACGGGTCCATCTTCCGGTCATGGTATGTCAGGACGGGTTCATAACGAGCCATGCCGTTGAAAACATTCTTGTGGAGGAAGATGAGGATGTGAAGGAGTTTGTCGGCGAGTATCATCCCGAGGAATTCCTGCTCAATCCCGGAAAACCCGTATCCGTCGGACCGTATGCCGTGTCGGCATATTCGATGGAAGCCAAGTACAATCAGGAACTTGCAATGGAAGCTTCCAAGGAAGTCATAGCCGAAGTTGCCCAAAAGTTCAGGGATAAGTTCGGACGCGGATTTACCTTCTTTGAAGAATACAGAACGGAAGATGCGGATTATATAATGCTCATCATGGGATCGGCTGCGGGAACGGCAAAAGAAGCAGTTGACGAACTCAGGGATGCGGGCGTAAAGGCGGGAGTACTTAAGCTCCGCGTGTTCAGGCCCTTCCCTGAAGATGAGATAGCAAAGGCACTTCGCGGCTGTAAGGCAGTGGCGATCATGGACAGATGCGAGAGCTATAACGGAAACGGCGGTCCTCTCTCATCGGAGGTCTGTGCCGCACTGTACAGAAACGAAGTCTTCATCAAGACTGTAAGCTATGTATACGGACTTGCGGGACGCGACTTCACCGTCGATTCGGCAAAGAAGGTATTCTCGCAGCTTGAAGAAGCAGCAAAGGGTGTAAAGATCAAACAGCATACATATGTAGGACTTCGGACGAAGTCTTAACAGGAAAGGGAACCGAAATTGGCAGGATATAATCTCAAAGAAGTCATGAGCAGACCCGAGAGGCTTGCAAGCGGACACAGGATGTGCGCAGGATGCGGTGCGACCATCGGTATAAGAGCGGTACTTCGCGCACTTCATCCGGGCGATGCCGCAGTTATCGGAAACGCGACCGGGTGCCTGGAAGTGTCCACCTTCATGTACCCTTATACGGCATGGGAGGACAGCTATATCCATAATGCTTTCGAGAACGCCGGAGCAACGCTTTCGGGCGTGGAGACCGCATACCGTGCATTAAAAAAACGCGGACGTCTTCCAAAGGATAAGGAATACAAGTTCATAACGTTCGGAGGCGACGGGGGAACATACGATATAGGATTCCAGTCTCTTTCCGGCGCCATGGAACGGGGACATGACATGGTTTATGTGTGCTATGACAACGGCGCATACATGAACACCGGTATACAGAGGTCATCCGCAACACCGCAGTTTGCGGATACGACAACGACACCTGTCGGAAAGAACAGCAACGGAAAGGTCCAGACGAGAAAGGATCTGTCTGCGATAATCGCCGAACATCATGTTCCGTACGTTGCGCAGACGACATTTACGAAAGATTTCAAGGATATACATATCAAGTCCGAGAGGGCCATATATACGCAGGGTCCGGCATTTCTGAACATGCTGGCACCGTGTCCGAGAGGGTGGAGATACGAAACTTCCGATATCATGAAGATCTGTCAGCTCGCCATCGACACATGCTACTGGCCGATGTTCGAGGTCGATCACGGCAACTGGAGGCTGACATATGAACCGAAACAGAAGCTTCCGATAGAGGACTTCCTGCGCGTGCAGGGAAGGTTCAAGCATCTTTTCGCGCCGGGTAACGAAGATCTTATCGCGGCTTTCCAGGAAGAGGTCGACAGAAGATGGGAAGATCTCCTCTACAGATGCAATAAATGAAGATAGGAGGGGCAAATGGACGGATTATTTACAAACACACACATTATCGCATGGCTTCAGTATTTTTCGGAGAACACCGACATCGATCTTGAGCATGTCAAGATTCTTGATATAACCAAAAAGAACAAGAACCTCATTCCGACCTGCGAGGCGCACAGATGCGTTCTCGTTTTCACCGAAGCGGGGCATCCCGATATCTTCTACAGGATGTTCAATGCGGGACTGGGCGACTGCAAGGTGATATATAACGAAGGAAGCGAGCCGACGGGCCCCATCAAGGAGGACAATGTCAGCCAGATGATCGACAGGGGCATCAACGCTTCCGCAGGAATGATAATCCTCAATCCCAATGCGCGTGCGACGATGCGGTTCGGGATTGACAATAAGTCCCTTGCAAAGGGAAGCGTTAAATATGTCGGCAGTGAGATACGTGCGATAATCCTATCCAAGATGCAGATAGAAGAGGGTAAGAATATATGTGCCATCTCTGCCGAGTCGATCGCGGTTGAGGCAGGTATCCTTAACGGCGAGGGAACGATCATCGCCGTCGAGTATAACCATAATGACAGAAATGCACTCGAGGAGAACGTTGAACTGTTCGGACTGAACAATATCACGATCATAGACCATGTGGACGATGAGTCTCTTGAGGGACTGCCCGCACCCGATGTCACCATGCTTGTTGCGAGCGCATCCATGGAGCAGGAGATAGAGTGTCTCCTTCGTAAAAATCCTTCAATGGAATTTGTCATATATACGCTTGATTTTGTGCTTGCCGCATCGATGATGGAAAAGTGTAAGAAGTACTGTATCTCGGATCCCGAGATAATCCAGGTTTGTGTTTCAAAGGTAACAAGCAGGCATAATGTTGACGTTCAGCCGGCCCCGTGGATCATATCGTTCAAAGCCGGAGCCTGATATATAATGTAAGATGACGAGGTCTTTCGAATGAGATTTGATGAAAAAAAAGAGCCGTCATATCTCGGATGGCTGTTTTTCATATCGATCGCTTTCCATATCCTTGCCAGCCTGGCCGTCTCGGTAATGTCGCAAAAGGGTATCGAGCTTCCCGTGGAAGCATCTCTGATATTGTCGGAGCTTACGATACTCGTTCCGACCCTTATCTATATTCTGGCAGGAAACCTCGGTTTTAAAACCGAGCTTGGATTCAGAGCGATAAAGCCGGCATCATTTTTTATGAGTCTTCTCCTAACTGCCGTCGTCACCCCGATAGCAACGCTGTTTAATATCATCTCACAGTTTTTTGTGAGCAATACGATGGTAGAGATGTCGGACACTCTTGTCTCGGGATCGGGTATAGCCGTATTGTTACTAGGATCGGTCTACGGACCGCTCTGTGAGGAACTGACATTCAGGTCGGTCTTTGCCGGACGGTACGAAAGATATGCGGGCCCGATGGGAGCAGCGCTTATATCTGCAGCACTTTTTGCTCTTGCACATATGAATGTGAACCAGGCTATGTATGCTTTTGTGCTCGGCTGGATATTTGCCGTTGTCAACAAAGCGGCAAGGAGCGTATATCCATCCATGATAATGCATATCTGTATCAATTTCGGAAACCTTGCGATGCTTCTTGCCGCTTCAAAGGCAGCAGATGCGATCGGCGCAGCAAGCCTTGCGGAATCGGCCGAAAGTGTCAGAAACAGTAATGTATTATATGTAATGGCTTCGGTATTTCTCATTCTTGCGGTCATATGTGCTGCGATCGCCATACCATGCATTGTGTTTATCGCAAAGCATGAGGGAGGACTTGACGGTCTTTTGGACATGTTCAGGGCAAAGCATGAACAGAAACGATGGCTAAGGGTTCCAACCATGCTCGGGATAGTGCTCGTACTCGTGATAATGTTCGGCCTTGGCAGCTTCTTAAAGGTGGCAGGGCAGTAAGAGCGGAGGATAATATGGAAGTACTCGATCAGATAACCAATCCATACCTTCCTACATGGGAATTTATCCCTGACGGGGAACCCTATATATTCAACGGACGTCTGTATGTGTACGGCTCGCACGATATCTTCGGCGGCGACGTGTACTGCATGGGAGATTATGTCTGCTGGTCAGCTGACCCGTCTGATCTGGGATCATGGAGATTCGAGGGAGTTATATACACGAAAGAGGATGACCCGGAAAATGCCGATCTGCAGGGTAATCTGTATGCGCCCGATGTGACCGTCGGTCCGGATGGAAGGTATTATCTGTACTATGTACTCTCAAACAGGGATTTTGTTTCGGTCGCCGTATGTGATGAGCCCGCGGGAAAGTATGAATTCTACGGCTATGTGCACTATGAGGACGGGGTAAGGCTCGGGGAGCGCGAAGGCGACGAGCCGCAGTTCGATCCGGGCGTTCTGACGGAAGGCGGGGACACATATCTGTACACCGGATTCTGCCCACTCGATGATACATCCCGTCACGGTGCGATGTGCACGGTGCTTGGCCCCGACATGCTGACCGTACGGCGCCCGCCGGTATTTGTCGTTCCGGCAAAGCATAACAGCAAATGCAGCGGATACGAAGGTCACGCCTACTTTGAAGCCGCATCCATCCGCAAAAAGGACGGTAAGTACTATTTCATATATTCATCCGAGGTGAGCAGGGAGCTGTGTTATGCGACAAGTGACCGCCCGGACGGTGATTTTACGTACAGGGGTGTCCTTATCGACAACGGGGACATAGGCATCGGTTCGTATAAACGGGCGGACATGCCGGGATATTACTGTGCCAACAATCACGGCAGTATGATAGATATCGGCGGACAGTGGTATATTTTCTATCACAGGCATACAAACGGGACCAATTACAGCAGGCAGGGCTGTTTTGAAAAGCTGACACCAAACGGTCCGGAAACATTTGCCCAGGCCGCACTTACATCGTGTGCGGGCACTCCGTTTGAAGAAAAGGGATTTTATCCTGCCGATCTTGCATGCAACCTGTTTACGGCCGCTGAGCAGCTGTATGTTCCCTGGTGCGGCTGGATGGATGACAGATTTCCGAAGATCACGCGTGCGGTCTGGAATCCTGATGAGCAGGAGGGGTATATCGCCAATATGAGGGATACCGCTGTTGCGGGATTCAAGTATTTCGTGTGCAGGGATATGAAGGTCATATCTGTCAGGATCAAAGGCTATGCAACAGGCGTGCTTGAAGTCAGGACAAAATGGGACGGTAAATGTCTCGGGAGTTTTCCGGTGGAGTATTCAAATGTCTGGCGTAACGTCGAAGGAAGTGTTAACATACCAGACGGGGTAAACAGCATATTCTTTACATTTTCGGGCACAGGATATATGCAGTTTGGCGGATTTGAGATCAGATAAGGGGAAGACTGAAGGAAATGAGTGACACAGAGAGTATAAGACTTGTATATGATGCGTTCTTTGCGATAGCGGAAAGCGTTACTTCCATTGTGTATATAAACGTTTCGGACCAAAGGACATATCCGATAAGACTGGATCCGTATTCGAAACGATACGAGGCGATGCTTGATACCCATCCGGTGTTTTCCGACGTGTTCGGCCGTTATGTGGAAGATATGGTCTACAAGGAGGATTCGCAGTCCCTCATGCGTTTTGCGGATATCGATTATGTTACCGGAAGGTTGAAGAAAGAAAATCCTCTGCTTCACGTATACAGGGCTTTTCACAATGACAGAGTCGCATACTTCCGACTGAAGGTCGTGCCCATGGAGGATGGTGCGAAGCTTATATTCGGATTTGAGAACATTGACAGCGAATACCGCCGCAGGATGAAGATAACCGCCGAGAATGAGAGATACCACAGACTTCTTGACGGCCTGTCCCGCGAGTATCTTTCTGTATGGTATCTGGACGGCAAGAGCCGCAAAGTCACACTGATCAGGAATAACGGCTCGGATTCGGAAAACGGGGAGCCTGTCCGGATCGGAAGCACGCTCGTGGATTATCATTTTTCCATGCAGAAATATTTCGGGAGTTACGTCAGTCCGGATGATTTTGACCGCCTGATGGATGAGACGTCATACGAATCTCTTGTGAAAAACGCAGGAGATGACGACCTTTACTATATCAATTACATTAGGGTGAATCCCAACGGGGAGAGGAATCATTTCCAGCTGTGCTATGCGAAGATAACTGATGATACCGGGATGGCGAACTTTGTCGTCGGATTCAGAAACATAGACTCAGCCATGCGAAGATAAGAAAAAAGGTCAGATAAAAAAAGCAGCGGCCGTTCAGACCGCTACATCAAAGTTTGCACCGACTGCCGGGTTGACCGACAACTCCATTGCCCTGGTTAGATCGCCTATCTGCGTGGCTGCCAGGTCAAGTGAAGACTCGAGCATGCTGGTGCCGACAGCCGACATAACGTTTTCGTGCGCCATCGCCATTGAGATATAGGGAATAGCATCAATACTTAATTCCATAATACATGCTCCTTTCTTCTTAAGTACATGTATTATATCACATCCTCCATGGAAAATCACTCTTTTTTGTAAATATTCGGGGTTTTTTACGTAATAATGAGCGGATCGGACAATAAAACAGAAAAAACAGTCATCTGGACGGCATTCGTGCTTCTCTCTGCCGTCTTCGTTTCGCTTGTGTGGAACAACAATGTCTGGATGGATGAGGCCTTTACCGCCTCGCTCGTTCATACCGATTTTGCCCATGTCATATCGCGTTCAATGGCGGATACGCTCCCCCCTCTGTACAATATCATATTGAAGATCATGACGTCGGTGTTCGGATATAAGCTGTATGTCATGAAACTGACATCCGTTATACCTATGGTACTTACGATCTATATCGGAGCAACTGCCGTAAGACGGAGGTTCGGGTTCCTTACATCGCTCCTCTTCATGATGTTTGTAACCTTTATGCCGCTCATGCTCTACTACGGAGTGGAGATAAGGATGTACAGCCTGGGATTCTTCTTTGCGACGGCATCCGGAGTATATGCATATGAGGTGGCATCGGCAGAAGAAGGGACCTTTTTCAGAAAATGCTGGATAGCATTCACGCTGTTTTCGGTACTTGCCGGATATTCACACCATTTCTCGTTCGTGACTGCTGCGTTTTGTTACCTGTATCTGCTCCTGTACTTTTTCTTCTTCAAAAGAACAAGGCTTCGCGAATGGTTTGCATGTCTTGCGGCGACATTTGTACTTTATCTTCCGTGCCTTATAGTGACCGTCCGCCAGATAATGATGGTAAACGGGTATTTTTCAATGCCAGACGTTGATCTTCCTATGTTTGTACAGTATGCCCTATATCCCTTCACCGTCGGGATCACCCCGGCCTCGGTACTGTGCCTTCTGATCATGGTATCGGGTCTTGGCGTCTGCATCTATTGCACCATCATCAGGAAGGAAAAAGATGCGGATATGATATTCGCATTTTGCGCATTTACGGTATACTACGGGGTTCTCATATTCGGAACCGTTATCAGTAAGCTCATGAGTGCAAACATATTCGTTGACAGATACCTGTTCTTTTCGACGGGCCTTTTGTGGCTCGGATGTGCCGTCTGGCTCGGAAGATCAAAAAAGACGGGGATCGCAGCAGCCGTCGCCGCACTTGTTGTCGGGATATTTACCTATCATGTTATGTATGTTACCGAGTATGCGCAAAACGCCGATGCGGAGATAGAATTTCTTCGCAACAACATAAGCGAGGGCGATGTGTATTACTCGATCGGCGGCCATGAGGAGATGCAGAACTGCATTCCTTTCTACACGTATCTCGATCCCGACGCAGCCGAGCTTACTTTCGTATATCCGCTCGAGGAGGCGATAAGGACTGCCGATGAGAACGGTACCACGCTATGGCTGTCTGTCCTTGACGGATATGAACCGTCCGGAGAAGATATGAAGATGCTGGAAGAACACGGTCTTTATATGGAAAAAGAGGCCGATTTTGAGTTTGACAGATACAGATGCGCATTTTACAGAGTAACACGGCAGTCTTTTGTGAAAAAGTGACAAAAAAACTTTTCTTTTTTGGCAATATGTATTAGAATAAAAACGATAATGTCCGTGGGGGGTTAACGGACATATGGACGAAGGAGAAAGGTATGATTTCTAATCAAATATTGCAGAGCACCATCGAGGGGCTTAAGGGGATCACCAGGGCAGAGCTGGCCGTGATCGACGTTGACGGAAAAGTTCTTGCATCCACTTTCAAGGAGACTATCAATTATCATGAGGCAGCAGCCGGGTTTACGCAGTCACCCGCGGACAGCCAGGAGATATCGGGCTACCAGTTCTTCAAGGTATACGATGAGCTTCAGATAGAGTATATCCTCGTGGTTCAGGGGACCAACGAGGACTCGTTCACGTTCGGAAAGCTTGCGGCTTTCCAGATACAGAACCTTCTGATTGCATATAAGGAAAGGTTTGACAAGGATAACTTTATCAAGAACCTTCTGCTTGATAACCTTCTTCTCGTGGACATTTATACGCGTTCGCAGAAGCTTCGCATAGAAGTCGAAGCCAGGAGGATAGTGATAATCGCCGAGACGCCTTCAGCCAAGGAACTCAATGTACTCGACAGCGTGCGCGCACAGTACAAGGCAAGGACCGGTGATTTTATCACGGCGGTCGATGAGAAGGGCATCATCATCGTCAGGGAGCTTTCGGCAAACGAGTCATACGAGGAAGTTGACAAGGCGGCACATCAGATACGTGAAGTTGTCAGCAAGCTTTCCGGAAGATCCTGTCACGTATCTTACGGTACGATAGTCGGTGAGATCCGCGAGATCTCAAGGTCATACAAGGAAGCCAAGATGGCACTCGACGTCGGAAGGATATTCTTTGACGAAAGGGATGTCATCGCATACAGCGCTCTCGGTATAGGGCGTCTCATCTACCAGCTGCCGATACCTCTTTGCAAGATGTTCATCAAGGAGATATTTGACGGAAGAAGCCCCGACGAGTTCGATGAAGAGACGCTAATGACCATCAACAAGTTCTTCGAGAACAGCCTGAACGTTTCAGAGACGAGCCGTCAGCTGTACATTCACAGAAATACACTCGTGTACCGGCTGGACAAGCTCCAGAAGACGACGGGACTCGACCTTCGCGTGTTTGAGGATGCGATCACATTCAAGATCGCGCTCATGGTCGTGAAATACATGAGGTATATGCAGGAAATAGACTGAGGTTATGTTAGGGGAAAAGAGGGAACACTATGATCACAATGGAGTCTGTCAGCAAATCATACTCCACCGGGGTGCCGGCGCTCAATGACGTCAGCCTCCACATCAAAAAGGGGGAATTTGTTTTTATAGTTGGAGACAGCGGATCGGGTAAATCTACCCTGATCAAGCTTCTTTTGAGGGAACTTACGCCCACGAGCGGAAGGATCATCGTGAACAACTATGATCTTGCGAGGCTCCGCAGACGTAAGGTTGCCAAGTTCCGCAGAAATGTCGGCGTGGTATTTCAGGATTTCAGACTGCTCAAGGACAGGAACGTTTACGAGAACGTGGCCTTTGCGCAGCGCGTCATAGAAGTTCCCACACGTCAGATAAGAAAGAATGTGCCCGCAATGCTTTCACTCGTCGGCCTTGCCGGCAAGTATAAAGCAAAGACCTGGCAGCTGTCGGGAGGCGAACAGCAGAGAGTCGCACTTGCGAGGGCGCTCGTTAATAACCCGCCCATCCTTCTTGCGGATGAGCCCACAGGTAATCTGGATCCCAGAAACTCCTGGGAGATAATGAAACTTCTCGAAGAGATCAACAGAAGGGGCACTACCGTGCTCGTTGTCACGCATAACCGCGAGATTGTCAATGCGATGCGGAAGCGTGTCATTACTATGAAAAAAGGAATCATCATCAGTGACGAAGAGAAGGGTGAGTATATAGATGAGGATTAGTACACTTTGGTATACATTCAAGCAGGGATTTAAGAATATCTTCCGCAACAAGGTATTCTCCCTTGCAACGATCGCCACTATTTCATCGTGTATATTTCTGTTCGGCCTGTTCTACTGCCTGGTCATTAACGTTCAGTACAGCGTGAAGGCCGCACAGTCCGGCGTTGCCGTCACGGTGTTTTTTGACGAGGGCCTCGGCGATGACCAGATACAGCAGATCGGAGCCCAGATACAGTCAAGAAGCGAAGTGTCCGAAGTCCGGTTCGTTTCATCCGCGGAAGCGTGGGACAGCTTCAAGGAAGATTACCTTGGAGAGTATGCGGACGGTTACGAAGGAGACAACCCGCTCGAGGGTTCGGAAAACTATGAGATATACTTAAACGACGTTGCCAAGCAGCCGGAACTTGTCGAATGGCTGAAGTCGGTTCCCGGTATCCGGGAGGTTAACCGCTCCGACATAACCGCAGAAGTCCTGACCAATGTCAACACGCTCATCAGTTATGTATCTCTTGCGATAATAGGCATACTGCTTCTCGTTTCGGTGTTCCTCATCAGCAATACGGTCGCAATGGGTATTTCCGTAAGACGCGAAGAGATCGGCATCATGAGGTTGATCGGGGCGAAGGATTTTGTCGTAAGATCACCGTTTGTCATCGAAGGGATCCTGATCGGACTGATCGGATCTGCCCTTCCGCTGGTAGCGATCTATTACCTATACAAACTGATGATGGAATATGCGAATGAAAACTTTTCGGTACTATCCGACATGCTGAAGTTCATGAGCGTTGAGGACCTGTTCAGGAATCTGGTTCCGATATCGCTGATCCTGGGTGTCGGTATAGGATTTCTGGGAAGTCTGATAACGGTAAGAAGACATTTGAAAGTTTGATCGCAGCTGCATTTATTATCAGAAGGGGACGGTAATGATTCGCCAAAGGGGAGCGCGTTTTATCGTATTGATGATGGTATTTTATGTATTAGCGGCACATGTGCCGCTATTTGTGCATGCAGCCACACTTACGAACGATAAGATCAAACAGAGCGAAGAATCGAAGAAACAGGCCGAAGAAGAGAAGAAGGCTTTAAAGAATAACCTGACTGACGTAAAATCACTTCTTGCGGACCTTGAAACGAGCAAAAATGATCTCGAGAATTACATACAGGAGCTGGACGGACAGCTTGATGCCATCAATAAAAAGATCGATGACTTAAACCGCCTCATTACCGATAAGGAATTCGAGATACAGACGACGGAGACTGAACTTGAAGAGGCAAAACACATCGCCGACACCCAGTATGAGACGATGAAGAAAAGGATCAAGTTCGTATATGAACACGGGGAGTCGTCAAAGATCGAAATGCTCCTGTCATCGAAAAGCTTTGTGGATTTTCTCAATAAGGCCGAGTTCATAACGAGGATGAGCGCATACGACAAGAGGATGCTCGATTCCTTTATCGATTCGAAGAACATGGTCGCTGCCAAGGAGGAGGAACTCCTGGCGCAGAAGGAAAGCCTGGAAGAAGCCAAACTGGCTATCCAGAATGAGCAGGATGCACTTGAGACGCTCATGGCGGACAAAGAAAAAGAGATAACCGTATTTGAAGGCGATATCAATAACAAGGAAGCTGCGATAGCCGAGTATGAGGCCATGATAGCCGAACAGGATCAGATCATCAAGGATCTTGAGGCGGCAATACTCGAAGAGAAAAAGCGCCTTCTTGCCGAGAATAAGAAAGCGATAGTCTATGACGGAGGCCAGTTCAAGTGGCCGGCCCCTTCATATACGAGGATATCGGATGATTACGGTCACAGGATACATCCGATACTCGGTACCGATCAGTTTCATAACGGTGTTGATATGGCGGCACCGAGCGGATCACCGATACTTGCCGCATATGACGGGGAAGTTATCGCAGCATCATATTCCCCGACCATGGGTAACTACATCATGATAGACCACGGTGACGGCCTCATAACCATATACATGCATGCAAGCTCTGTCTCCGTATCGTCGGGGACCATGGTTGCACGAGGAGAGCAGATAGGCTGTGTCGGATCTACGGGAAGGAGCACGGGACCTCACCTTCATTTCTCGGTCCGTGAGAACGGATCGTATGTGTCTCCGTGGAACTACCTGTCCTAGGAAGATAACCACGTAACCAAGTGAAGCGGGAGGGTTCCGGAAAGCTGTAATTATTATGGAAGAACAACAGAATCAGATATCAGTTGAATATGCATCACAGCAGATAAAAAAGGCCCGGAAGAAAGGTTTGGTACAGGGCCTTTTGATCGCACTCGGATGCTTTTTTATAACGGTGATCATCATATCCGCCGTATCGATCATTCAGATGATAGTAAACGGGAGCTTTTACGCCAGGATGATGGGAAGCACGTCCAGTCCCGTACTCGACAAAAAGTCCATTGATAAGATAGACAGCCTGTACGGTCTTATCGAGAATACATATCTGGAGGATGTTGACAAAGAGCAGATAAGAGACGGTATATACAAAGGCATACTGGAGTCTCTCGATGATCCGTATTCCGTTTATTACAATCAGGAAGAGTTTGCCGAGATGATGGAGGATACTTCGGGTACATTTGAAGGTATCGGAGTATATCTTACGCAGGATCCCGACACCAAGGATATTATCGTCGTACGCCCGATCAAGGATTCTCCGGCACAAAAAGCCGGAATGCTTGCCGATGATATCGTTGTGGAGGTTGACGGCGAGGATGTTGCCGGTCAGGACCTAAACCTTGTCGTTTCCAAGATGCGCGGACCCAAGGATACCATGGTAAACGTGGGCGTAAAGAGAGAAGGCAGCGACGATATCATCCGCTTTGACATAAAGCGGGGCGAGATCAATGCACTTACCGTCGACTACGAGATGCTTGACGACAGGATCGGATATATTGCCATATCGGAGTTTGCCGATGCGACGGATGACCAGTTCAGGGAGGCGATAGACTCGCTTGAGGGCGACGGCATGAAGGCCCTTATCATTGACCTTCGCTCGAACGGAGGCGGCTTCGTCGACTCATCCGTTGAGGTCGCGGACAGGCTGGTCAAGGAAGGGGTTATCGTCTCCGTTAAGGACAAACGCGGACTGTCATACAGATATGAAGATGAAGGCGACGAGAATTATCTAAAGGTTCCGTGCGTAGTCCTGGTAGACGGGAATACCGCAAGCGCATCCGAGATATTGACAGGCGCACTCAAGGATCACGGATTAGTCACGGTCATGGGTACGAAGACCTTCGGAAAGGGTATAACCCAGATCATCACATCTCTTGATGACGGAAGCGGAGTCAAGATAACGAATTCGAAATACTATACACCGAACGGTGAAAACATACACGAGATAGGGATCGAGCCGGATGTCGAGGTTGAGTTTGACTACGACAGATACAAGAAGGACGGATATGACAACCAGCTTGAGGCGGCCAAAGACTATCTCAGGGACAAGATCAAATAAAGGAGATGACAGATGAACACGGTAAGGATTTGCGACAGCACTATCAGGAAGCTTTCAAACGGCAGGGATAACTCCCTATCGTTTAAAGAAAAACTAGAAGTCGCAAAGCTATTGGACAAGCTGTGTGTTGATGTCATAGAACTTGACGAGATCAGAAACGGCAAGGTTGATACGCTGCTCATAAAGTCTGTTGTTACGGCAGTCAAGAACAGCCTTATCGCTGTGCCCGTGCCCCTCGGCGCAGATCCCGCACCTACAGCGGCAGCGCTTGCGGAGGCGGGTTCATTCCGCCTGCAGGTCGTTGCTCCGGGAAGCAGCGTCAGGATGGAGTATGTTTATCATAAGAAAGCCGCAGCGATCACTGAAATGGTAGCAGGCACTGTGGCTGAGTGCAAAAAGTTCACGCCTGACGTGGAACTTCTTATTGATGATGCCACAAGAGCGGATGATGCCGCTCTTTCGCAGATAATGGATGCAGCTCTCTCGGCCGGCGCAACAGTCATCACTTTCTGTGATGATGCCGGAACTATGCTTCCCGAGGAGTTTGCGGCATTTCTTGAAAAGAGGCTTGCCGGCGAGAAAAGACTTAATGACGTAACATGGGGCGTATCGTGTTCGGATGAGCTGTCCATGGCAGATGCATGTGCCATTGCTGCACTGTGTCATGGAGCAGGCGAGGTCAAGGCATCCGCTTATCCCGTAAACACAGCATCTCTTGAGAATGTATGCCGGGTGATCGCCGGAAAAGGTGAGAGCTTCAAGGTCAGGACGAATGTGGCAACGTCGTCAATGAAGAGGACGGTCGGGCAGATACGAAGATTCTGTGTTCCCTCCGGTGAGAACAGTTCATTCTACGGTTTTACGCCGGCGGTGGACAGCACGGATGACAGACTGACAGAGCATGATTCGAAAGAAGCCCTGATCGGTGTTGTGGAAAAGCTCGGCTACAGTTTAAGTGAAGAAGATGCCGAGAACGTTTACGAGGCATTTTTAAAGCTTGCCAAAAAGAAAGAGAGCGTCTCTTCGAAGGAGATTGATGCGATCGTTGCGACTGCGGCGATGCAGGTTCCCGAAAAATACAAACTTGTGGATTACATCACAAATACAGGCAATCTCATCACTTCAATGGCACATGTAAAGCTTGGTGTAAAGGATGATGTGCTTGAAGGAGTCTCACTCGGGGATGGCCCGATAGATGCGGCATTTCTTGCCATAGAGCAGATCACCGGAAGGCACTTCGATCTCGATGATTTTCAGATCAAGGCCATAACCGAGGGAAAGGAAGCTGCGGCGGAGACAATAGTAAAGCTTCTTGCAAACGGAAAGGTATACTCCGGAAGAGGACTGTCCACCGACATCATCGGTGCGAGCGTAAGGGCTTACCTTAATGCCGTTAACAAAGTAGTTTACGAGGAGGAGCCGTGATGATGAGACTGTCATTTTCCACCAGGGGATGGCGCAACATCTCGTGGGAGAAGTTTACCGAGATCGCCCTGGAAATGGATTTTTCCGGAATAGAAGTATATAAGCTCATCGGTGACAAGGATCTGTTTGTCAAAGGTGAGGCTTTCAGTAAGTATAATATCGCTGCCACGACCAGATATCTTCGTGACAGCAAACTGACCATACCTGTATTTGACGGAAATTATGATCTTTCGGATCCGTCATCCGTTGAGGATATCAAAAAGATTATCGGCATCGCCGGATACATGCACGTGGATAACGTCGGGATCGGGACGGATACGGAAGATGAAGATGTTATCCGCAGCGTGATCGGGGAGCTTCTGCCCCTGGCCCGGGAAAACGGCGTCAGCCTTTTGATCGAGACCGAAGGGATATACTCCGATACGAAGAGACTGTGTGAGATGCTCGATGATTTTGCGGATGATAATCTTGCGGCATTGTGGGATCTTCACCATACATACAGGATCGCACATGAAGAGCCGAAGGATACGATAAGGAATCTCGGGGCATATGTCCGTCATGTGCATCTGTGCGATTCCGATGACGAGAACACATACAATCTGATCGGAGAGGGAAGCGCACCTGTCCGCGAGTTCATGGATGCACTCTATTCGATAGATTATGCAGGATTTATCTCGCTTGAGTGGAAGCCGGAGTACATGGAAGATCTTTCCGACTATTCGGTCATCTTCCCGTATTTTGCAAACTACATGAGCCGCTTCGAGAATACGAGGGGCAAAAAGAAAAAGCTTTATCCGAACCATGACGGTACGGGCCAGTATGTGTGGAAGAAGGACGAGCTGATCGACCTGACATTCCCGCAGGTGCTCGAGAGGATGGTCGAGGAATTCCCGGACCAGTACTGCTTTAAATATACGACACTTGATTATACACGCACATATGAGGAGTTCCAAAAGGACGTAAATGATTTTGCAAAGTCACTCATGAGTCTCGGTGTCAGATCCGGATCGAAAGTTGCCGTCTGGGCGACCAATGTGCCTGCGTGGTACATCTCCTTCTGGGCATGCTGCAAGATAGGTGCGGTGCTGGTCACGATGAACACCGCTTACAAGATACATGAGGCAAAATATCTTCTGCGCCAGTCGGATACCCATACACTTATCATGATCGAGTCCGCAGTCGATTCGAACTATAAGGATATAATCAATGAGCTGTGCCCCGAGATCGCATCGTCAAAGGCCGGCGAACCGCTTCACTGCAAGACGCTTCCCTTCCTTCGAAACGTAATAACCGTGGGATTTTCAATGCCCGGTGCCCTGACGTTTGAAGAGGCAATGGGAAGGTGCGATATGATAAGCGATGCCAAGCTCGGGAAGATGGCTGCGAACGTCAGACCAGATGATGTTTGCAACATGCAGTATACTTCGGGCACAACGGGATTCCCCAAAGGTGTCATGCTCACTCATTATAATGTCGTAAACAACGGCAAGTGCATCGGCGACAGGATGGGCCTTTCCACGGCGGACCGCATGATGATACAGGTACCTATGTTCCACTGCTTCGGAATGGTGCTGTCGATGACATCGTCGATCACGCATGGTGCGACTATATGCCCGATGCCGTATTTCAGCGCAAAATCATCACTCGCATGCATCAACCAGGAGAGGATCACCTGCTTTAACGGGGTTCCCACGATGTTCATTGCGATGTTCAATCATGAGGATTATAAGAAGACGGATTTCTCATATATGAGGACCGGTATCATGGCCGGTGCCGGATGCCCGCCTGAGCTTATGAAGAGAGCGGCACAGCCGGATGAGATGAACATGCGCGGCATAGTATCGGTATACGGACAGACCGAAACCGCTCCGGGCAACACGATGTCTTCATGGACCGATCCGTTGGATGTTCGGACCGAGACCGTAGGATATGCGTTCCCGCATGTAGAGTGCAAGGTCATAGATCCCGAGACGGGAGAAGAGGTCGGACCCGGGCAGAACGGTGAATTCTGCGCCAGAGGCTACAACACGATGAAGGGCTATTACAAGATGCCCGAGGCAACGCGGGAGACGATCGATGAGAACGGATGGCTCCATTCGGGAGATCTGGCGGCAAAGGATGAGAACGGGAACTACAGGATAACGGGACGACTCAAGGATATGATCATCCGGGGAGGAGAGAATCTGTATCCGAAGGAAATAGAAGAGTTCATATACACGTGCCCGAAGGTTAAGGATGTCCAGGTCATCGGCGTGCCCGATAAGAGATACGGAGAAGAAGCGATGGCATGCATCATCTTAAAGGACGGCGAGAAGATGACGGTGGAAGAGATGGATGCGTTTATCAAGGCCAGTCTCGCAAGGCATAAGGTACCGAAGTATATCGAGTTCGTTGATGAGTTCCCGATGAATGCTGCCGGAAAGGTCCTGAAGTATAAGATGAGAGAGGACGCCGTTAAACGGCTGGGGTTATAGAGGAGATATTATGAAGAATCTGGTTACGGTAGACGGAAATGCGGCGTGCGCACTGGTGGCCTACGAGTTCACCGAGGTTGCCGCTATATATCCGATAACGCCTTCATCGCCGATGGCGGCAAAGACCGATGAGTGGTCTGCAAACGGCCGGCAGAATATGTTCGGGCAAAGCGTAAGGCTTGTTGAGATGCAGTCTGAGGCCGGCGCCATAGGTGCGGTACACGGTGCCCTTCAGACAGGATCGCTCTCAACCACTTATACATCCAGTCAGGGACTGATGCTGATGATCCCCACACTTTACAGGATAACGGGAGAGCACCTGCCTGCAGTTCTGCATATTGCAGCAAGAACGGTCGGCACACATGCGATGAGTATATTCGGTGATCATTCCGATGTAATGGCATGTCGTCAGATAGGCCTTGCCATGCTTTGTTCCGGAAGCGTTCAGGAAGCAGCGGATCTTGCGGCTGTCGCACATCTTAGTGCCATAAAGGCCAAGGTTCCTTTCATGCATTTCTTTGACGGATTCCGTACATCCCACGAGATGTCCAGGATCGACATGCCGGATGTGAAGAAGCTCTCGGCGCTCGTCGATAAAAAAGCGCTGTCTGATTTTCGCACGCATGCGCTTAATCCCGAGCATCCGATGCTTCGTAATACCGTTCAGAATGACGACGTTTACTTCCAGTTCCGCGAAGCCAACAATAAATGCTACATGGAACTGTCGGATATCATAGAAGACTACATGAAGAAGGTTTCGGATACTGTAGGCAGGAAGTATGTGCCATACCAGTATTACGGACCGGCCAATGCGACGGACATCATCGTTGCGATGGGCTCTGTTTCCGGTACGATAGAAGAGACCGTTGATGCGCTCAACAAGCGCGGCAGAAAATGCGGTTTTCTGCAGGTTCACATGTACAGGCCTTTTGATATCAAAAAGTTCGTATCAGCCATCCCGGAAAGCGTAAAGAGGATCGCGGTCCTTGACAGATGCAAGGAGATGGGAGCAGCGGGCGAGCCGCTGTATGTTGATGTTTGTACCGCTCTCTTTAATTCCGGAAGGGATGTAAAGGTGATCGGCGGAAGGTACGGACTGTCCTCAAAGGATACGAATCCTGCACAGATCGTTGCCGTGCTTGATAACCTTGCGTCCAACAAGCCGGTAAACAGCTTTACGATCGGTATTGAAGATGATGTGACGCATCTGTCGCTCAAAACAGGCGAACTTGACTTCGAGGTCGGATCTCCCGATATGATATGCTGCAAGTTCTGGGGCCTCGGCGGTGACGGAACGGTCGGAGCCAACCATAATACCGCAAAGATACTCGGCGATCTGGCTGACATGTATTCCCAGGCATATTTTGAATATGATGCGAAAAAATCGTTCGGTGTCACGAAATCAAACCTGCGATTTTCCAAGAAACCTATCCGGGGAAGTTATTACGTTAAGTCCGGAGACATCGTCGCCTGCCATAACCAGAGCTTCATCAAGCAGTATGATGTTGCCGACGAGGTTAAGAAGGGCGGGATATTCCTGCTTAACTGCACATGGTCGGACGATGAACTTGAGAGTGAGCTTCCGAACAGGGTAAAGCGTCTTCTTGCCAAGAAGAAGGTAAGGCTGTTTACGATAAATGCAACGGCGATCGCCGAAGAACTTGGGTTAGGGAGCCATACGAATACCGTTCTTCAGGCGGCTTTCTTTAAGATATCGAATCTCCTTCCTATAGATACTGCGGTAAAAGAAATGAAGGCGGCTGCGGAAAAGGCATATTTCACCAAGGGAAGCAGGATCGTCAAGATGAATACCGATGCGATCGACAAAGGCGCAGAAGGTGTTCATGAGGTGAACGTTCCCGCCGAATGGGCAAACCTTAAGGATGAGCAGTTACACGGTACGGAAAATGCACCTGCGGTCGTTACCGAGGTTTGTGATCATATCAACAGGCAGAAAGGAAACGATCTTCCGGTCTCCATTTTTGTCGACAGGATGGACGGCTCCATAGAGATGGGTCTTACCGCTTTTGAGAAGCGCGGCATTGCAACAAGCACACCGAAGTGGGACCCCGAAAAGTGCCTGCAGTGCAACATGTGCTCGTTCGTGTGTCCTCATGCGGCGATCCGTCCGCACCTTCTGTCAGAAGAAGAGGCGGCAGCCGCACCCGCATCGATGAAGATGACGGATGCCAAGCCCAAAGGGGATTACAAATATACTCTTTCAGTTTCCGCACATGACTGCACCGGATGCGGAAGCTGTGTGGCTTCATGTCCCGCAAAGGAAAAAGCCATTATGATGGATGCTCCCGAACTTACCGATGAGAACAGGAAGGAATGGGATTACTCGCTTACGATCACGAAAAAGCGTGAAGCCTACAATAAATATACCTTAAAGGGCAGCCAGTTCGAGCAGCCGCTTCTGGAGTTTTCGGCAGCGTGCGCGGGATGCGGCGAGACACCGTATGCAAAGCTTATGACACAGCTGTTCGGGGACCGGGTATATTGGGCGAACGGCACAGGGTGTTCCCAGGCATGGGGCGCGACCTATCCCGGGATCCCGTATACCGTTAACGAGAGAGGATTCGGCCCCGCGTGGACCAATTCACTGTTTGAGAACAATGCGGAGCTCATGCTCGGAATGTATCTGTCGGTGACCCAGCAGCGCGGCCTTGCCAAGAAGAACATCACGAAGCTTCTGGAAGAGACCGGGGATGAGAAGATAAAGAGTGCTTGCCAAAACTGGCTTGACGCTTATGATGATTATGATCTTTCAAGAAAGACATCGGATGAGCTTATAGAGGTGCTCGAGGCATCAGACGATAGTGCAAATAAGGAACTGATAACATCGATCCTTTCGGGACGCGACCACCTTGCGAGAAAATCATTCTGGATGTACGGCGGCGACGGCTGGGCATACGATATCGGATTCGGCGGCCTTGACCATGTCATCGCATCGGGCGCCAACATCAACACGCTCGTTATAGATACCGAAGTGTATTCAAATACCGGAGGACAAAGTTCCAAGGCAACTCCGATAGGTGCGGTCGCACAGTTCGCATCCGCCGGCAAGAAGACAAGGAAGAAGGATCTCGGAGCGATATTCATGACATACGGAAACGTATATGTCGCATCGGTTTCGATGGGCGCCAACCCGGCGCAGCTTATCAAAGTGTTAAAGGAAGCCGAGGAATACGACGGACCTTCCGTCATTGTCGCATACACACCGTGTATCACGCACGGCATCAAAGCAGGTATGGGATCCGCCCAGCAGGAGATGAAACGTGCGGTTGAAAGCGGCTACTGGACACTGTATCATTATGATCCGAGACTTGACGACCCGCTCGTTGTTGACTGTAAAGAGCCTTCACTTGACTATGAGGAGTACCTTATGGGCGAGACAAGATACTCATCACTTGTAAAGACATTCCCGGATAACGCGAAGAAACTGTTCGCTCAGGGTGCAAAGGACGCGAAGGAGCGCTACGCCAAATATAAGGCAATGGAAAAATAGAACAGGTATATCAATATCTTGTGATTGAAATGATACCTCCGATTTGATATAATTAGAGTTGCGCAATTTGACAAATAATTAACAATCTTTTCGGAGGTATCAGTATGTCTAAGAAAGTCGTTATCGCAAGCGCCTGTCGTACAGCCATCGGAACAATGGGAGGATCACTCTCCACTACTCCTGTGGCAGATCTTGGTGCTATCGTGATCAAGGAAGCCGTTAAAAGGGCAGGTATCAAGCCTGAGGATGTAGAACATGTTTACATGGGATGCGTTATCCAGGCAGGCCAGGGCCAGAACGTTGCCCGCCAGTCATCTGTCAAGGCAGGTATTCCAATCGAAGTTCCCGCTGTAACAAGCAACGTTGTTTGCGGATCAGGTCTTAACTGTGTTAACCAGGCTGCACAGATGATCATGGCAGGAGATGCCGATGTCGTTGTAGCCGGCGGTATGGAGAACATGTCAATGGCACCGTTTGCTATCCCGAACGGCCGCTACGGATACAGGATGCTTCGTCCCGACCAGAGCCAGGGTGCTTTGGTTGATACTATGATCAAGGATGCTCTTTGGGATGCTTTCAATGATTACCATATGATAACGACCGCTGATAATATCGCAAGGCAGTGGAAGCTCACGAGAGAAGAGCTTGACGAGTTTGCTCTTGCCAGCCAGCAGAAGGCATGCGCTGCAATTGAAAACGGAGCGTTCAAGGATGAGATCGTTCCCGTAGAGGTCAAGAAGAAGAAAGAGACAGTCATATTTGATACCGACGAAGGTCCCCGACAGGGATCGACCATAGAAGCTCTTGCAAAGCTTCGCCCTATCAACCCCGACGGATTCGTTACCGCCGGTAACGCATCGGGTATCAACGACGGTGCGGCAGCAGTTGTCGTTATGAGCGAGGAAAAGGCAAAAGAGCTCGGCGTTAAGCCCATGGCTACATTCGTTGCCGGCGCTCTTGCAGGCGTGGATCCTTCTATCATGGGTATCGGACCTGTTGCAGCAACAAAGAAGGCAATGGCCAAGGCGGGATATAAGATCGAAGACTTTGATATCATCGAGGCAAACGAGGCATTTGCGGCACAGTCCGTTGCAGTTGGAAAAGATCTCGGTATCGATGTTAAAAAGCAGCTTAACCCCAACGGAGGTGCGATCGCACTCGGACATCCCGTAGGAGCATCGGGTGCACGTATATTCGTAACACTCCTCCACGAGATGAAGAAGAAGGGTGCAAAGAAAGGTCTTGCAACACTTTGTATCGGCGGTGGAATGGGATGTGCGACCATCGTTGAAATGGAATAGGGGTAATGCAGTTGCGTCAGCGCTTTTATAAGTGCTGACGCTTTCTGACGAAATAAGGTTGTTGAAAGGAGTGACAGTATGGAGTTTGTAACATACGAAGTAAACGATCGTGTAGGGATCATCACGATCAACAGAGAGAAGGCACTTAACGCCCTCAATTCCCAGGTTCTTGACGAACTGTCAGAAGCATTTGACAGCGTTGACCTAAACGAGATCAGATGCCTGATACTTACAGGTGCCGGAGAAAAATCATTTGTCGCAGGTGCCGACATAGGTGAGATGAGCAGTCTGTCCAAGGCGGAAGGAGAGGCATTCGGTAAGAAGGGTAACGATTTGTTCCGTAAGATAGAGACATTCCCGATCCCCGTCATAGCTGCCGTAAACGGATTCGCACTCGGCGGCGGATGCGAGATATCGATGAGTTGTGACATCAGGATCTGCTCGGACAATGCGGTATTCGGACAGCCTGAGGTAGGACTCGGGATCACGCCCGGATTCGGAGGGACACAGAGACTTGCAAGACTCGTCTCTCCCGGAATGGCAAAGCAGCTCATATACACGGCAAGAAACATCAAGGCTGATGAGGCATATAGGATCGGTCTTGTAAACAAGGTCGTATCAGCTGAGGAACTCATGCCCGAGGCACAGAAGATGGCAGCCGGCATTGCAGCCAATGCACCTATCGCGGTAAGGAATTGCAAGAAGGCAATAAATGACGGGCTTCAGGTTGATATGGATAAGGCCATCGTAATAGAAGAAAAACTTTTCGGTGACTGCTTTGAGACCGAAGATCAGAAGGCGGCCATGGCCAACTTCCTCGAGAAGGACAAAGAAAAGAAGCTGAAAGTCGTACCTTTCAAAAACTGTTAGTATACATCAAAGAAAATGGAGGAAACAAAATGAAGGTAGGAATAATTGGTGCCGGAACAATGGGCCAGGGTATCGCAAAGGCATTTGCGCAGATCGACGGATATGAGGTAATGCTGTGTGATATCAAGCAGGAATGGGCAGAAGGCGGCAAGGACAAGATCATCAAAGGTTATGACAAGCTTGTTGCCAAGGAGAAGATGACAAAGGAACAGGCAGATGCGATCGTAAAACGTATCGTTCCCGGCCTTAAGGAGAACCTTTGCAAGGACTGCGATCTTATTGTCGAGGCCGCATTCGAGGATATGGAAGTCAAGAAGACAACATTCAAGGAACTTGATGAGATCTGCAAGAAAGAGTGTGTCTTTGCTTCAAATACATCATCCCTTTCGATCACCGAGATCGGAAACGGACTGTCAAGACCCACGATCGGTATGCATTTCTTCAATCCCGCAGACCGCATGAAGCTTGTTGAGGTCATCGCAGGTGTTAACACACCCGACGAAACGGTTGAGAAGATCAAGAAGATATCTGCCGAGATCGGCAAGACTGCAGTTCAGGTCAATGAGGCAGCAGGTTTTGTTGTAAACCGTATCCTTATCCCGATGATCAATGAAGCTGCATTTATCAAGATGGAAGGTGTTTCCGATGTTGAGGGTATCGATGCTGCAATGAAGCTCGGTGCCAATCATCCGATGGGACCCCTGGAGCTCGGTGATTTTATCGGCCTTGATATCTGCCTTGCCATCATGGATGTCCTTTATAACGAGACGAAGGATTCCAAGTACAGGGCATGTCCCCTTATCAGGAAGATGGTACGCGGCGGAAACCTCGGCGTAAAGAGCGGCAAGGGATTCTACATCTACAATGAGGACCGTACCAAGACCCCTATAGACGCAAAGTGATAATCAAGAACATTTAATATACACGGAGGATTTAAATCATGGATTTTTCTTTATCAAAAGAACATGAAATGGCAAGACAGCTTTTCAAAGATTTTGCCGAAACAGAAGTAAAGCCTCTTGCTCAGGAGATCGACCAGGAACACAGATTTCCGAGGGAGACGGTTGATAAGCTCGCAAAGTACGGATTCCTTGGAATTCCCGTTCCCAAGGAGCTCGGCGGACAGGGATGTGACATCCTTACGTATGCAATGTGCGTAGAGGAAATGTCCAAGGTCTGCGGTACCACAGGCGTTATCGTTTCCGCACATACATCACTGTGCGTTGATCCGATCCTGACATTCGGTACCGACGAGCAGAAGCAGAAATATGTTGTACCGCTTGCAAAGGGCGAGAAGCTCGGCGCATTCGGACTGACAGAGCCCGGTGCAGGAACAGACGCACAGGGACAGCAGACAAAGGCCGTTCTTGACGGTGACGAGTGGGTACTCAACGGAAGCAAGTGCTTTATCACAAACGGTAAGGAAGCTGATGTATATGTTATCTTCGCTGTTACCGGAAAGATCGAAAAGCGCGGCAAGATGATGAAGGAGATATCCGCATTCATCGTTGAAAAGGGCACACCCGGATTTACATTCGGAACCAAAGAAAACAAGATGGGTATATGCGGATCCGCAACATACGAACTTATTTTCACTGACTGCCGCATCCCCAAGGAAAACCTCCTCGGCAAGCAGGGTAAGGGATTTAACATCGCAATGCATACCCTTGACGGCGGACGTATCGGTATCGCGGCTCAGGCACTCGGACTTGCAGCAGGCGCACTTGAGACTACGATCCAGTATGTTAAGGAAAGAAAGCAGTTCGGCAGAAGCATCGGACAGTTCCAGAACACCCAGTTCCAGCTCGCCGATATGGCAACCAAGGTTGAAGCCGCCAGACTTCTCGTATATAAGGCAGCACGTGCAAAAGACCAGTTCCAGAAGGACGGTAAGAGCGCATACGGCGTTGAAGCAGCAATGGCCAAGCTTTATGCTGCAGAGGTAGCTATGGAAGTCACAACAAAGTGCGTACAGCTTCACGGTGGATACGGATACATCAAAGAGTACGATGTTGAGCGCATGATGCGTGATGCCAAGATCACTGAAATCTACGAAGGAACCAGCGAAGTTCAGCGTATGGTCATCAGTGCGGCACTTCTTAAATAATCAACTTAACGATTCGAAGAAAGGAAAATAGATATGAAAGTTGTAGTATGTATCAAACAGGTTCCGGATACAAAGGGCGGAGTTAAGTTCAACCCCGACGGAACACTTGACAGAGGTGCCATGCTCGCGATCATGAACCCTGATGACAAGGCAGGTCTTGAGGCAGCACTTCGTTTAAAGGATCAGTATAACGCACACGTAACGGTTCTTACGATGGGTCTTCCGAAGGCATCGGATGTTCTTCGCGAAGCACTTGCAATGGGAGCAGATGATGCTGTTCTCGTTACGGACAGGGTTCTGGGAGGTGCCGACACATGGGCTACTTCAACTACTCTTGCCGGAGCACTTCGTAATATGGAATATGACCTTATCATCACGGGACGTCAGGCTATCGACGGAGATACGGCTCAGGTCGGCCCTCAGATAGCTGAGCATCTCGGACTTCCCGTTATCTCTTATGCCCAGGAGATCAAGGTGGACGGCGATAAGGTTACCGTAAAGCGTCAGTATGACGACAGATATCATATGGTTGAGGCTAAGATGCCCTGCCTTATCACAGCTCTTTCTGAGCTCAACGATCCCAGATACATGACTCCCGGCGGTATCTTTGATGCATGCGCTGCCGAGATAACAACATGGGGCAGAGCTGATCTGAAAGACGTTGAAGATGGCAACTTAGGCCTTAACGGTTCACCCACAAAGATCGCAAAGGCTTCCGATAAGGTTCGTAAGGGAGCAGGCGAGAAGGTCGTTCCGGATTCACCGGAAGATGCAGTTTCCTACATAGTGGGCAAGTTAAAAGAGAAGCATGTAATCTAGTCTATAGAAAAGGAAAAGTGGTGAAAGATTATGAATATGAGTCCAGAAACTATTGCGCAGTACAAAGGTGTTTACGTATTCGCGCAGCAGGTAGATAACGAAGTAAGCGGTATAGCTTATGAACTGCTCGGCAAGGCAAGAGAACTGGCTGAGCCTTTAAAGACAGAAGTTACTGCAGTACTTATCGGCTCGGGTGTAAAGGGCCTTGCAGACAATCTTGCAGAGTATGGCGCAGATAAGGTCATCGTTGTTGATGATCCGGAGCTTAAGGATTACAGAACAGAGCCTTATGCACATGCACTTGCATCTGTCATCAACGAGTACAAGCCCGAGATCATGCTCGTAGGTGCTACGGCTATCGGCCGTGACCTCGGCCCTACGGTATCCGCAAGGGTTGCAACGGGTCTTACGGCAGACTGTACGGTACTTGATATAGGTGATTTTCCGCTTCAGCCGATCCCCGGAAAAGAGGATGAGCAGCTTCATAACCAGCTTCTCATGACACGTCCCGCATTCGGCGGTAACACGATCGCTACGATCGCCTGCCCGTACAACCGTCCTCAGATGGCTACGGTCCGCCCCGGTGTTATGCAGAAGATCGAGCCCAAGAAGGGTGCAAAGGCAGAAGTCATCGAGTACAACCCCGGCTTTACGAAGAACAACAGATATGTTGAGATCAAGGAAGTTGTCAAGGCAGTTTCCGATATCAAGGATATCATGGATGCCAAGATCCTTGTTTCGGGCGGACGTGGAGTAGGTTCTCCCGAAAACTTCAAGATATTAGAGGATCTCGCCGCAGCGATCGGCGGACAGGTGTCATGCTCACGTGCGGTTGTTGATTCCGGCTGGAAGCCCAAGGAACTTCAGGTCGGCCAGACAGGTAAGACCGTACGTCCCAACGTTTACTTTGCGATCGGTATCTCAGGTGCCATCCAGCACGTTGCGGGTATGGAAGAATCCGATATCATCATTGCGATCAACAAAGACGAAGATGCTCCTATATTCGACGTTGCCGACTTTGGTATCGTTGGCGATCTCAACAAGATCGTGCCCAAGCTCACCGAAGAGGTAAAGGCTGCGGTAGCTGCAAAGAAGTGATTTTCGACAGATTAAACGGATTAGGAGTGATTATTAATGGTTAAGAATTTTGATGACCTTCTTGCCAGGATCAAAACGATCAGCAGAAAGAAGGTTGCGATAGCCGTTGCGCAGGATAAGGCAGTCCTTGAGGCTGCCAAGGCGGCAAAGGAACGTGACATCGCAGATGCGATACTTGTAGGTGACGAGGCCGAGATACGTGCCATAGGTGCCGAACTGGGAATGAACATGGATGATTTTGAGATCATTAATGTTGTCGATCAGGCTGAGGCAGCAACAAAGGCAGTGTCTCTCGTATCGGAAGGAAAGGCCGACATTTACATGAAAGGTCTTCTTCCTACCGGAATGTTCTTAAAGAGCGTTCTTAACAAAGAGGTCGGTCTTCGTACGGGCAAGCCGCTTTCGCACGTATGCGTCATCGAAGTTCCGAAGGTTGACAGGGTTCTCTTCCTGTCGGATGTTGCTTTCATACCATATCCGACCCTTGAGGAGAAGAAATGCATAATCGAGTACACATCGGATGTCGCAAGGGCATGCGGTGTGGAAAATCCCAAGGCTGCGGTTGTATGCTGTACCGAGACTGTCAATCCGAAGATGCCCATCACGGTGGAGGCGGACGAACTTTCCAAGATGCAGGATAAGGGAGATATCAAGGGCTGTATCGTGGAGGGACCTCTTTCACTTGACATAGCACTGTTCCCCGCTGCTGCGGAAGAAAAAGGCGCAATGGACCGTAAGGTTGCGGGAGATGCCGATATACTGATCTTCCCCGACCTTCATGCAGGAAACCTTGTGTACAAGTGCATGACACAGGTCGTTGAGAACATGAAGAACGGATGTATCCTGACCGGTACAAAGGCTCCGGTCGTGCTCACATCACGTGCAGACACGTTTGAGACCAAGGTCAATTCGATCGCCCTTGCAGCAATAGTTGCACACGAACTGAAGAAATAGGAGAAAATCATGGGATTAAAAAGTCTGATCATAAATCCGGGTTCCACGTCGACAAAGATAGGTATATTTGAGGATGAGACGCTTCTCTTTGATGAAACTCTCAGACACTCCACGGAGGAGATCAATTCGTATGAGTCGATCTTTGCACAGAAGGATTTTCGTAAGAACATCATCCTTAATTTCCTGAAGGAGAAGAACTTCGATATCAATACCCTTGAT
Organism: Lachnospiraceae bacterium; assembly: GCA_017526745.1. Classification (GTDB taxonomy): domain Bacteria; phylum Bacillota; class Clostridia; order Lachnospirales; family Lachnospiraceae; genus UBA2868. The sequence goes on from JAFXQX010000016.1 coordinate 48,742, forward strand.
TTTGTTGTGGGCCGCGGCGGTATGTTAAAGCCGATCCCGGGCGGTACATATGAAGTGACCGATGCACTTCTTGAAGACCTTAAGGTCGGTGTTCAGGGACAGCATGCTTCAAACCTCGGCGGAATACTCGCAAGAGAGATCGGAGATTCACTTAAGATACCTTCATATATCGTTGACCCCGTTGTTGTTGACGAGATGATGGATATCGCAAGGCACTCGGGATGTCCCGAGCTTCCGAGAGTGAGCAAGTTCCACGCCCTTAACCAGAAGGCTGTCGCTAAGCGTTATGCCAAGGAAGTCGGAAAGAGCTATGAAGACCTGAACCTTATAGTTGTTCACATGGGCGGCGGATGTTCCGTAGGTCCCCACAGGCACGGCAAGGTCATAGATATCTTCAATGCTCTTGACGGTGACGGAGCTTTCTCGCCGGAACGTGCGGGTGCGGTTCCTCCCGGAGCACTTGTCAAGATGTGCTTTTCCGGAAAGTATACGGAAAAGGAAGTATACAAAATGCTTGTCGGAGAAGGCGGATTTAATGCCTATCTTAAGACAAACGACATGCGCGACGTTGACAAGATGGTCGAGTCGGGTGATGCCAAGGCCAAGGAATACAGGGATGCATTTATCCTGCAGATGTCCAAGGATATCGGTTCCATGGCATGCGTATTAAACGGCAAGGTTGATCAGATCATCGTTACTGGCGGAATTGCTTATGATAAGGCGGTTGTTGAGGGTCTTAAAGAAAGATGTGAATGGATAGCTCCGTTTACGGTTTATCCCGGAGAGGATGAGCTCCTGGCTCTTGCGCAGGGCGGCCTCAGGGTTATGAAAAAAGAAGAAAAGGCTATGCCTTATTAAGCCTTATATGTTTTTACATATTCGGTATCAATTACGTAAACGGCAGCGGATCTCCGCTGCCGTTTGACATCTGTGACGACCGGCCCCGGCAGGGCATTTCTTTTGACACCTTGCTAGCGGGAAGGTTTGTTTATATAATGTAGCATGACCAGTCGTTCTTAAGCCGGAGGAATTAAAATGAGTGACCTATACAGAGAAAAAAGCATGGAGAGGATCAATTCTCCGGAACAGTTAAATGATTATATTAGGGTTACAACACCGTCAGTCTGGCTGGTGCTCATAGCTATCATCGTCCTTATGATCGGCATTCTTTCCTGGTGCATATTCGGTACCGTTACCATGACCAAAGCTGACGGCACGACAGAAACAAAACATCCGATAACTTTTATCACCAATTGATATCATGAACGGAAATAAGATCAATAAACCGATAACACATGGGGTGGCCCGTGTTCCGGTGGTCATGCAGATGGAGGCGCTCGAATGCGGAGCGGCCTGTCTTTGCATGATCATGGCATACTACAACAAATGGATCCCTCTCGAAGAAGTCCGCGCAGACTGCGGGGTCTCACGTGACGGTTCAAACGCCAAGAACATGCTGCTTGCGGCGCGAAGCTACGGCATGAAGGCCGAAGGCTACAGGATCGAACCGGAACAGCTCAGGGAAGAAGGAACGTTTCCGTGCATAATCCACTGGGAGTTCAATCACTTTGTCGTCTGTAAGGGGTTTTCCGGCAACAAGGTGTATCTGAACGATCCGGCAAGGGGCGATTATGCAACAACATTTGAGCGCTTTGACGAGGCCTTCACCGGCATATGCCTTATGATAGAGCCTGCAGAGGGTTTTACTCCCGGAGGGAAACCCAAGTCGGTATTAAAGTTTGCCATGTCAAGACTTACGGGAGCTGCCGCGGCGATCGTATTTGCGTCTCTTACGGCAGTTATCGCTTCTATAACCGGGATATTCAATGCGGGATTTGCCAGGGTGTTCATGGATGCTCTCCTTCCCGGCGGCAACGAAGGCTGGATCACTCCGTTCTTTATCGGTATGGGCGTGATCGCAGTCATGCAGATCGTGGCCGAATGGATCAAAGCGATCTATTTTCTGCGTATCAACGGAAAGATGGCTACAGTCGGCAGCACTTCATATATGTGGAAGATACTGCGTCTTCCCATATCGTTCTTCTCACAGAGAATGGCCGGAGACATACAGAACAGAAAAGAGAGCAACACGGCGATCGCCGGCAATGTGGTAAATACGGTTACGCCTCTTGCACTTAATACGGCCATGCTCGTTTTCTACCTTGCCGTTATGATCAGGTATTCCGTTTTACTGACGGCAATAGGTATCGCGGCACTTGTGCTGAATATTTTCATGTCCAGATACATCAGCCGGAAGCGTGTAAACATAACCCGTGTCTCAATGCGTGATCAGAGTAAACTGATCGGTGCCACCATGAGCGGCATAGACATGATAGAGACGATCAAGGCAAGCGGGGCCGAGAACGGATATTTCGAGAAGTGGTCCGGATATCAGGCTTCCGTTAACACTCAGTCCATCAGGTATACAAAGCTTAACCAGTACCTTGGCCTTCTGCCGATGGCGATCACATCCGTTTCCAACATCATCATTATGACGCTCGGTATATGGATGACCATGCAGGGCCATTTTACGATAGGTATGATAGTTGCCTTCCAGGGATTTATGACATCTTTTATGGATCCTGCCCAGCAGCTCATTGAAGCGGGTCAGACGATACAGGAGATGAGGACTGAGATGGAAAGGATCGAGGATGTTATGGAATATCCGCTCGATTCGGTATTTGAAGAAAAACCGCTTCCCGAGCAGTACGACAAACTGTCCGGAAAGATGACCATGAAAAATGTCACGTTCGGTTATTCAAAGCTTGCCGAACCGCTGATAAAAGATTTCTCGCTTGAACTTATGCCGGGTCATTCGGTCGCACTTGTCGGTCCGAGCGGCTGCGGTAAATCCACGATCGCGAAACTGATCGCAGGCCTGTATCAGCCCTGGGACGGTGAGATACTGTTTGACGACAACCCCATACTGTCGATCGACAGGAGCATATTTACGGGCTCGGTGGCAGTCGTGGACCAGGATATCACACTGTTTGAGGATACGGTAGCAAACAATATCAAAATGTGGGACGATTCCATCGAAGATTTTGAGATGATACTCGCAGCAAGGGATGCGAGCATACACAATGATGTCATACGTCACAGGGAAGGCTATCAGTATAAACTTCTGGAGGGTGGAAGGAACCTTTCGGGGGGACAGCGCCAGCGCGTCGAGATCGCAAGGGTGCTGGCACAGGACCCGACCGTCATAATACTTGATGAAGCAACAAGTGCGCTTGATGCGAGGACCGAATATGAGGTCGCAAGATCCATCAGGGCCCGCGGGATCACGTGCGTTATCGTAGCCCACAGGCTGTCGACGATACGTGACTGTGACGAGATCATAGTGCTCGACCGCGGTCGTGTCGTTGAACGCGGTACCCACGATGAACTTATCAAAAACCACGGAATGTACGAACAACTTGTCTCAAACGAATAACGCAGGAGAGGATATATAATGGCTTGGTTCGACGAACAGATCAGGCAGCGTAAGAAAGCGGATGATGCGGTATTTGAGCAGTCATTTATAGGAATAGCGGAATCGGTAATGGGACGTCGTATGTCCGCGGCGCTCTCCGATGCCCGCAGGGCCACAAGGGATGCTGTGGATGAGGTACTGAAGTTTTACAGGATACCGGTCCGCGACATCGAAGATGATATCAGTGACATAAACGAGATCCTGGAATACAGGATGCGCCCATACGGCATCATGCGCAGGGTCGTTAACCTTGATAAGGGCTGGTACAGGGACGCCGTCGGTGCGATGCTCGGGACGAGAAAGGACGACGGAAGCGTTGTCGCTCTTATACCATCCGGCATTTCCGGTTACCGCTTCTTTGACAGGCAGAAGAACTGCTATGTACGCATCAACCGCCATAATGAGGATCTTATAGACCGTGAGGCATTCGCATTTTATAAGCCTTTCCCGATGAAGAAGATGAGCATCATCACTCTTCTCGGATTTATCCGTGAACAGATAGCAGGAGCCGATGTTGCGATGGTATGCGGCGCAACGGGTGCAGTCGTACTCTTCGGCATGCTTCTGACCAGGCTTAATGCCACATTGTTTTCTTCCGTGCTTGATTCACATGATCCGAAGGTCCTGCTTGGCATGGCTGTATTCATACTGTGTTCAACTCTTTCCATGCTTCTTGTCGGGATCGTAAAGGGACTTGCGGTCAGCCGGATAAGCATCGGTCTCGGAGTCAAGATCGAGGCGGCATCCATGATGAGGATACTGTCGCTTCCCACTGGTTTTTTCAGGGATTTCAACACCGGAGAACTGTCCACGAGGATGGGGTATTTGGGCGCATTATCTGACCAGCTTATTCAGATGGTGTTCTCATGCGGTCTGTCCGGGCTCTTTTCGATCGCATACATCTTCCAGATATTCCACTATGCGCCGCATCTGGTCGTCCCGGCACTTCTGGTGATGATATTTACGGTCATTCTTTCCGTGGTTACGGTGTTGCTTCAGGCCGTGATAACAAGGAGGCAGATGGAACTGTCTGCGAAAGAGAGCGGCATCTGTCATTCCCTTATCGGCGGGATCCAGAAGATCCGTCTTTCCGGTTCGGAACAAAGAGCCTTTGCAAAATGGGGCAGCGCATATGCAAAAAGTGCCGAGCTTTTGTTCAATCCTCCGCTGTTTCTGAAGATCAGTCCGGTAATAGCCATCGCAGTCTCACTTGCCGGAACAATGGTGATCTACTATATGGCAGTCAAAAGCGGTGTGAGCCAGTCGCAGTACATGGCATTTAATACGGCATACGGCATGATGACAGGCGCTTTCTTTGCTCTTTCGGATATCGCAGCTGCCGCTGCGCAGATAAATCCGACTCTTGAAATGGTAAGACCGATCCTCGAGGCTGTCCCGGAGGTGAATGAGGACAGAGAAATGGTGACAGGTCTTTCGGGAGCGATAGAATTGAGTAATGTTACATTCGGCTATGAGGAAGGCCGTCCGCCCGTTATAGATGATCTGTCCCTTAAGATCTCACCCGGCCAGTATGTTGCCATAGTGGGAAAGACCGGCTGCGGCAAATCAACGCTCTTACGACTCCTTCTCGGATTCGAGACGCCTCAGAGCGGACTTGTGTCATATGACGGACACGATATCCGCTCGCTCGATCCCAAATCACTCAGAAGACGTATAGGGACCGTCCTGCAGGACGGCAGACTGTTTATGGGGGATATATTTTCAAACATCGTTCTGTGCGCCCCCTGGCTGAACCTTGACGCAGCCTGGGAGGCTGCCGAGACTGCGGGCATAGCCGATGATATCAGACGGATGCCCATGGGTATGAACACGATGATAAGTGAAGGACAGGGAGGTATCTCGGGAGGACAGAAGCAGCGCCTCATGATAGCAAGAGCGATAGCTCCCAAGCCGAAGATCCTGATGTTCGACGAGGCTACGAGTGCACTTGACAATATAGCTCAGAAGAAGATATCCGAGGCACTTGATAAGATGGACTGCACACGTCTCGTGATCGCACACAGACTGAGCACCATCCGCCAGTGTGACCGCATAGTGGTATTATCCGGTGGCCGCATCGTGGAAGACGGCACGTATGAGGAACTGATCGGACTGGGTGGAGAATTTGCCGATCTTGTGGCACGGCAGCGCCTTGACGGGACATGATAAAGAGTAGGCTTCTTCCATTGCCTTGACGGTAAAAATCATGTATAATCGATGTTTAGGTCGGGAAAAAGACGGAGGTTACTTATATGGAGAAGGAAGTAGGTTGTTTTAAGGTCTGGACGGGCGATGACGGCCGCAGAATAGTGTACTCGAGAGGGAAGGGGATCGCTCATGCCCACGAGATAACCTGGCTGTATGAAACGATAGTCGAGATGTCACAGGAATGGCATGATGACAAAGGCTTCGTCTATATGGCGTTTATTGAGGAACTCGAACAGGTGAGCCCCAAGGGAAGCATACAGTATGTTGAACTCCATCGCAACCTTGAATCCTGCGGGTGCAAGTATATCGCCTATATAGAAGGAAATTCATATGAGGTATCGGTGCAGTCGTTCAAGCATAAACAGATGAGCAATACACCCCGTACCGAGAATCGTTACTTCCCTACTCAGTATGAGGGACTTAAATGGTTTGAAGAAATGGGATTCTGACCGGAGTATGAAATGAGTGTCAAGAAGAAATACAGTAAACCGTTCGGTGATCTTAATTCGTTAAAAAAGAGCTTCTTTGAAAATAACGACGGCATGCTCGATATGGCTGACGGCATGGCCGACGTTCTTTTGATGCAGCCCAAAAGAACCAGATGCAAGATCTGCCACGCAAAGCTTGAAGATCCGCTGTTTACCAGCCACAGGATAGGATATATCGAGTGCCCGGTCTGCGGACATTTGAACAGCGAGTGTGAGGATACGGATGATTTTGCGTCCAAGGTCTATATAGAAGATGACTATTCCAAAAATTACAGTGCGGCCGACAGGGAAAGCTATATAAAAAGAAGGGACATGATCTATATGCCCAAGGCCGAATACCTGCGTGACTGTCTGGAACATGACGGGATAGGGCCGGAAGGTATCGATATTCTTGACATAGGTGCCGGCTGCGGGTATTTTGTATCAGCTGCAAGAGAGTGCGGTATGAAAGCGGTCGGGATCGAGGTTTCCGACAGTGAAGTCTCTTACGGAAACGCCATGGCCGGGGAAGAAGTTCTTACGCATATCGGACTTACCGATTCCATAGATCACATAAAGAATACACGTTCAAATGTCATCTCTGCGGTCGGCGTACTGGAGCATCTCGTACACCTTGACGAGAATCTTGAAGCGATAAGTTCGAACAAAAACATACGCTATGTCTTTGCGTCGGTTCCCATGTTCTCGTTCTCAAGCTGTTTCGAGGTTGCATTCGCCAACGGGTACAACCGTCACACGGGCGGTACGCACACGCACCTGTTCACAAACGAATCGGTCGAAAAGATGGCCGAAAACATCGGATTCGAGATCGCGTATGAGTGGAGGTTCGGATCGGATATAAATGACCTCTACAGGTTCCTCATGGTATCTATGCAGAAAAACGATAATGAGGAGTTTTCACGCTATTTTTCCGAGAAGTTTATTCCTCTCATGGATGAGCTGCAGGCGATCGTTGACAGAAGCGAGTTCTCATCGGAGCTTCACTTCATCCTGAGAAGAAAGGAAATATAATGAACATAGTTGAAAAGATATTCGGCACACACAGCGAGCGTGAAGTAAAGCTTGTTATGCCGCTTGTTGAGAAGATCGAGTCACTGCGTCCCGAGATGATGGCCAAGTCCGACCAGGAACTCCGGGCGCTTACGATCGAATACAAGAAGCGTTATTCAAACGGGGAGAGTCTCGATTCGCTCCTTCCCGAGGCATATGCGACTGTCAGGGAAGCTGCAAGAAGAGTTCTTGATATGGAACATTACAGGGTGCAGCTTATCGGCGGTATCATCCTTCACCAGGGACGTATAGCCGAAATGAAGACCGGTGAAGGAAAGACGCTTGTTTCAACACTTCCCGCATATCTTAACGCACTTACCGGACGCGGCGTCCATGTCGTTACCGTAAACGATTATCTGGCAAACCGTGATGCCGAGTGGATGGGCCAGGTCCATGAGTTTTTGGGACTGACTGTGGGCGTTGTGCTCAATTCCATGAAGCCGGAGGAAAGACGTAACGCATATAACTGTGATATCACATATGTTACGAACAACGAACTCGGATTCGATTATCTTCGTGACAACATGGTCATATACAAGGAACAGCTCGTTCTTCGCTCGCTTGCCTATGCGATCATCGATGAGGTGGACTCGGTGCTTATAGACGAGGCCAGAACTCCTCTTATAATCTCGGGTCAGAGCGGCAAATCCACGAAACTCTATGAGGTCTGTGATGTCCTGGCACGTCAGTTAAAGCGCGGCGAGGATATGGAAGATCTGTCCAAGATGGATGCCATCATGGGGATAGAAAGAGAAGAAACGGGCGATTTTATCGTTAATGAGAAGGACAAGTTCGTGACGTTGACCGCCCAGGGCGTGGCCAAGGTCGAGAAGTTCTTCAGGATCGAAAACCTGGCTGATTCGGAGAACGTTGAGATACAGAACAACGTGATCCTGGCCCTTCGTGCCCATAACCTCATGTTCCGCGACCAGGACTATGTCGTAAAGGATGATGAGGTCCTGATCGTCGATGAGTTTACCGGACGTATCATGCCAGGAAGACGGTATTCCGACGGTCTGCATCAGGCCATCGAAGCCAAAGAACATGTGAAGGTAAAAAGAGAGAGCAAGACGCTCGCCACCATCACTTTCCAGAACTTCTTCAACAAGTTCGAGAAGAAATGCGGTATGACCGGTACGGCGCTTACCGAGGAAAAAGAATTTCGCGATATTTACGGAATGGATGTTATAGAGATACCGACAAACAGACCGGTCGCAAGACGCGATCTCCAGGATGCGGTATACAAGACACGAAAAGAAAAGCTTTTTGCGATATGCAACGAGATAGAGGCGGCGCACAAGACCGGACAGCCTATCCTTGTCGGCACGATAACGATCGAGGCGTCGGAGGAACTGTCGAAACTTCTTTCAAAGCGCGGCATAGAGCACAAAGTCTTAAATGCCAAGTTCCATGAGCTTGAGGCGGCGATAGTTGCGGAAGCCGGCGTTCACGGAGCCGTCACGATCGCAACGAACATGGCCGGCCGTGGTACCGATATCAAGCTTGATGAACAGTCAAGGGCAGCGGGCGGACTGAAGATAATCGGAACAGAGCGCCATGAGTCAAGGCGTATCGATAACCAGCTTCGAGGGCGTTCCGGACGTCAGGGAGATCCTGGTGAGTCGAGGTTCTTCATCTCACTCGAGGACGACCTTATGAGACTGTTCGGATCCGACAGGCTCATGTCGATCTTCAATGCACTCGGCGTTCCCGAGAATGAGCAGATCGAACACAAGATGCTGACAAGCGCCATAGAAAAAGCGCAGAAGAGGATAGAGAACAACAACTTCGGTGTCAGAAAGAACCTTCTCGAGTATGACCAGGTCATGAACGAGCAGAGAGAGATCATATATGCGGAACGCCGCCGCGTCCTTGACGGTGAGAGCATGCGTGATGTCATCTTCAAAATGGCAACCGAGTTTGTGGAAAATACCGTGGAAATGTGCATCGGCGATGTTTCTAACCCGGAAGACTGGGACCTTGCCGAACTTAACCAGCACCTTCGCGCCACGGTTCCGGTCGAGGAACTTAAGACTCCCGATATCAGGGGAATGAAGAAGGAAGAACTAGTTCACAAACTCAAGGAGGAAGTGGTCAAGATATACGAGGCCAAGGAAGCCGAATTCCCGACTCCGGAGCAGATAAGAGAGATCGAACGCGTGATACTTCTGAAAGTCATCGACAGGAAGTGGATGGATCATATCGACGATATGGACCAGCTCCGTCAGGGTATCGGACTGCAGGCATACGGTCAGCGAGATCCTCTTGTTGAGTACAAGATGATGGGATACGACATGTTCAATGCAATGACCGATGCCATAAGCGAGGAGACAGTCAGGGTACTGTTCCATATCCGTGTCGAGCAGAAGGTTGAACGTGAGGAAGTAGCCAAGATCACCGGAACAAATAAGGATGATACCGGTCCGAAGAAGTCTGTTAAGCGTGATGCGGACAAGGTATATCCGAACGATCCGTGCCCCTGCGGCTCGGGCAAGAAGTATAAGAACTGCTGTATGAGACGTAAATAATGGTAGAACTTGATCAGATAAAATCAGAGCTGGGAAATCTTGCCGGACCGCTTGCCGAACTTGAGTCAAGCCTTGGGGTCGGGCAGAAGGAACAGCGTATAGAAGAACTTCGCCGTGAGATGGAAGCCCCCGATTTCTGGGATGATAATGTTCGTGCCCAGAACATGACGAAAGAACTTAAGGACCTTGAAGATTCGGTGAACACGATAAAGGAGCTCACAGCCCAGCATTCCGACATCGGTGAACTGATCTCGATGGCTTACGAAGAAAACGACGCATCGATGATACCCGATATTCAGGCCGAGTTTGACGAGTTTTCGGAAAAGCTCGAAAACCTCAGGATCACTACCCTTCTTTCGGGAGAGTATGACAGGAATAATGCTATACTTCGGCTTAATGCCGGAGCCGGCGGAACCGAGAGCTGTGACTGGGCCGGAATGCTGTTTCGAATGTATTCCCGCTATGCCGAGAAAAAGGGATTCTCGGTCGAAGTGCTCGATATGCTCGACGGTGATGAGGCGGGTATCAAGTCCGTCACATTCCAGATCAACGGAACAAACGCTTACGGGTACTTAAAGGGCGAAAAAGGGGTTCACAGACTGGTCCGCATATCGCCATTTAATGCCCAGGGAAAGAGACAGACGAGCTTTGTATCGCTTGATGTGATGCCTGATATAGAAGAGGATCTTGATGTGGACATCAACGAGGACGACCTTAGGATCGATACATACAGGTCTTCAGGTGCGGGCGGACAGCATATAAACAAGACGAGTTCCGCGATCAGGATAACGCATATCCCGACAGGTATCGTTGTCCAGTGCCAGAACGAGCGAAGCCAGTTCCAGAACAAGGACAAAGCCATGCAGATGCTGAAGGCAAAGCTCTATCTCCTGAAGAAGGAAGAGAATGCCGAAAAGCTTTCGGATATCCGCGGTGAGGTCAAGGACATCGCGTGGGGCAGCCAGATAAGGTCTTACGTGCTTCAGCCCTACACGATGGTAAAGGATACGAGGACCAACCAGGAGGTCGCACAGGCGGATGCGGTGCTCGACGGATACCTCGATCCGTTCATAAATGCGTATCTTAAGTGGATAAACAGCAATCACTGATATAGATAAAGGTGGAAAGAAAATGACTGATATTGCAGTACTCGGCTACGGCACGGTCGGATCCGGCGTTGTCGAAGTGATCGACAAAAACAACGCTTCCATAGATATGAAGGCCGGAGGCGGCATAAGGATCAAATATGTGCTCGATCTTCGCGATTTTCCCGGAGACCGGGTCGAGAGCATTCTCGTACATGATTTTGACACGATCCTGAACGATCCGGATGTAAGGATTGTGGTTGAGGTCATGGGAGGCGTCGAGCCGGCATATTCGTTTGTAAAGAAAAGCCTTCTTGCAGGAAAGAGCGTATGCACATCCAATAAGGAACTTGTTGCAAAACACGGTCCGGAACTGATCTCGATAGCGCGCAGCAAGAATATAAACTTCCTGTTCGAGGCAAGCGTTGGAGGAGCGATTCCGGTGATCCGCCCGATCAATTCATCTCTTACGGCAGACCCGATACTTCAGATCAAGGGAATACTTAACGGCACCACAAACTATATCCTGACGCAGATGGCCGATGAGGGCTGGGAGTTTGACAAGGCTCTTGAGACGGCACAGAAGCTCGGTTATGCGGAGAGGAATCCCGAAGCTGACATCGAGGGCTACGATGCCTGCAGGAAGATAGCGATACTGTCATCACTTGCATTCGGCAAGAACGTTGATTATGAGAATATCTATACCGAAGGTATCTCAAAGATAACCGCTCTTGATATAGTATATGCCAAAAAACTCGGATGTGCCGTAAAGCTTTTGGCATCAAGCGTTTGTGAGGACGGAAGATACTACGCCATGGTGGCGCCTTTCCTTGTCGGTTCGTCCCACCCGCTCTACGGGGTATGCGGCGTGTATAACGCGATCTTCGTAAACGGCGAGAGCATCGGGGATGTGATGTTTTACGGAAGCGGTGCGGGAAAGCTCCCTACGGCATGCGCGGTCGTTGCCGATGTGGTTGATGCCGCAAAGCATCTGGACAAGCATATCTACACCTTCTGGTCGGACGAAGAACTGAAACTTACGGGGATAGAGAATGCAACAAGGAGATTCTTCGTAAGAGTATCCGGTCAGTCCGGCAGCAGGGATAAGATAGATTCCGTATTCGGGGAAGTAAGTTATATCACGGTGGATGAGGATCCGGACGGGTTCGGATTTGTGACCGGCCCTGTTACGGAGAAGTGGTTTAATGAGCGCCTTAAGGAGATAGAGGGCGTTAAAGGAAGGATAAGGTTCGAATAAATGCTGGTTGTTAAGAAGTTCGGAGGCACTTCGGTTGCCGACAATGAACGGATAATGAACGTCGCAAGGCGCTGTATCGAGGATTACAAGGCCGGATGCGATGTGGTGGTCGTGCTGTCGGCCATGGGTAAGCAGACTGATGTGCTGATCGATATGGCCAAGTCCATCAATCCCAATCCCCCCAGGCGTGAGCTCGATATGCTCATGACTACCGGGGAACAGATAAGTGTTGCGATGATGGCTATGGCGATGGACTCTCTCGGGGTTCCGTCCGTATCGCTCAATGCGTATCAGGTAGCCATGCATACGACAAGTGTGTATGGAAATGCAAGACTTAAAAGGATCGATACCGAAAGGATCAGAAATGAGCTTGATCTGAAGAAGATCGTTATCATAACAGGTTTCCAGGGCGTCAACAAATACGATGATTACACGACACTCGGCCGGGGAGGCTCGGATACTACCGCTGTTGCGCTTGCCGCCGCACTCCATGCGGACAAATGTGAGATCTACACGGATGTTGACGGCGTATATACGGCCGATCCGAGGATCGTTAAAAATGCCAGGAAGCTCAAAGAGATCACATATGACGAAATGCTCGACCTTGCCACGCTCGGAGCCGGAGTGCTCCACAACCGTTCGGTTGAGCTTGCAAAGAAATACGGCGTCAGACTGGTCGTACGTTCCAGCCTGAACGAATCCGAAGGTACTGTCATTAAGGAGGTTGTCAAAGTGGAAAGAATGCTCGTAAGCGGTGTCGCAGCCGATAAGAACGTAACAAGGATATCAGTTGTCGGACTGGAGGACCGCCCCGGTGTTGCCTTCCGGCTGTTTGATGCCCTTGCCAAGGCTAACATAAACGTGGATATGATCCTTCAGTCAATTGGACGTGACAATACGAAGGATATTACGTTCACGATTCCGAGAGATATGGAAAAAGATGCTCTTGATGCCATCGAGAACGTAAAAGATACGCTGAACATGCAGGACGTCAATACGAACTCTACGGTAGCCAAGGTATCGATCGTCGGTGCCGGCATGATGAGCAACCCCGGTGTCGCATCCAAGATGTTCGAGTGCCTGTATAACGCAAACATCAATATCCGCATGATCTCCACATCCGAGATAAGAGTCACTGTCCTGATCGACGAGAAAGAAGTCGAAAAGGCAATGAACGTGATACACGATATGTTCGGACTTGAAGACTGACAGGGCGGGCCATACTTTACGGTTACTTTAAAAGGCGGAGCATTCCGCCTTTTTTTATATTGCAAATACCGATTTTGTGATATAATGTTAGTACCTATAACTATGCGCGGGAGAAGCATTCCTTAATGGAAACGGATATGTCACAATACAATAATAAAGAGAGGGCGGCCGATTCGCTTGCGACAGCGTCGTTCGTACTCGGTATCCTGTCTCTTGTTTCAATGCTTTGCTGCTGTCCGTTCGTGTTTTCGGCGATAGGGATAATCCTGGCACTGCTGTCAAAAGGAGCCGAAAAGACATTCAGACCCCGTGCCAAAACAGGGCTTATCCTGTCTGTGGTAGGTATCGTCGTATCACTGGTACTTTCCGTATTTACGATCGCCTTCCCGGTCGTTATGTACAAGACCAATCCGGAATTCCGGAAGAATTTCAACGATGCGATGGTCCAGTCGTTAGAGCAGGACGAAGAGATGTTCAGGCAGCTTTACGGAGATGAGGCATACGATCAGATGATCGATCTCTTTAACGGAGGTAACAGCCTATGATCGGAATAAGCGGATACGGTAATTCTCCCCTTACGGGTTATATTTACGGCGGATACGGTATCGCACCGCAAGGCTCTGCGGAAGCGGGTTCCGGCGAAAAGGCAGGTGCGATCAAGAATCCCGGAGAGTCCACAAGAGTTGCCCCGGGTCGGAGATCATCCCCTGCGGAATGCCAGACCTGCAAGGAACGCAAGTACCAGGACGGGTCCGATGAGAACGTATCGTTCAAGAGCGCTCAGCACATATCTCCCGAGGCGGCCGCTGCCAGAGTCAGGGGCCACGAGCAGGAACATGTGGCCAACGCTTATTCAAAGGCGGCTCAGAACGGAGGAAAGGTCATAAACGCAAGCGTTGCGATACATACAGCCGTATGTCCGGAATGCGGCAGGACCTATGTTTCCGGCGGGACGACCCACACAATGATCAAGTACAATAACGAAAAGAATCCCTATCAGCAGAACAAGAAAGCAAATGACGCTTTGGGGCTTCGGGGACAGAGCGTAGATCTTGCGGTCTGAAAAATACATTTGGGAGTAGTTTTTAATGAACAGAACATCGATATCTGACTTGAAGCTTGCAGCAAAGGATCAGTTACTGGGCAACTACGGAATAGCAACCGGTTCCTTTGCTCTTCTTTTTTTACTTATTTATCTTCTGATGAGTGTTGTCATGTCTGCTTTTATGTTCACGATAACGCAGAACGGCACAGCTTCACAGGCTGTCATGACACTTTCACAGGAGATCGAGGCAAACATAGTGGGGATGGCAATAGGTGCGATCTCGGTGACTTTCTCCGTCGGATATATTTATATCATGTTTAAGATCGCCCGGAATGAACGGGCTTCGATCTCGGATCTTTTCTTTGTGTTTCGCAATCACCCCGATAAAGTCATAATAATCAGTCTTATAATGACGGTCATCCAGTTTATCCTGCTTCTTCCGGCAACGATCGTTAAGCCGAGACAGTTTGGCATGCCCGGCCAGGATCTTGACGGGAAGAGGCTGCTTGTGTGGGTGATCCTGTATGTTGCGGGTTTTGCTGTTTCGTTTGTCGTAGATCTTATGCTCGCTATGTCATTTATGATCTACCTGGACGATCCTTCGGAGAGCGTTTTGTCTATAGTTAGGACAAGCATTGAGATGATGAGGGGCAATAAGTTCAGGTATTTTTACATGATCCTGTCGTTTATCGGATACTGGTTCCTGGCAGTCCTCAGTCTCGGGATCGCTTTTTTATGGGTAGTACCCTACCAGACGATGACGATTGTGCAGTTTTACTCCGACCTTAAGGAGCCTTCGCAGATCACATCCCCGGAAAAAGGGCCAGAGAGTGAATGGATATGAGTGTCGAATTTGATGTAAAAATGACAACCGGCAAGATGTACGACTATATGATCAGGCATACGTTCACATCATTTGCCGGAATAGTGGGCGAGCTTCTCGGCATCGTCCTTGTGATCGGATTTTTCGCATACGGACAGTGGCCCTATCTTGTTGCCGGGATAGTATGCGTGTTTTACCAGCCGGTTGCTCTCTACCGGCGCGCCGCCATTCAGGTCAGAAACAATAAGGTATTTGCCGGACCGCTCCATTACAGGCTTGATGAGTCGGGAATAACCGTTACAAGCGGCGAGGACTCGGACAGCATGGGGTGGGACAGGATGTACAGGGCAGTATCCACATCAAGGTCCGTCATTGTTTATACGAACAGGGTCAATGCCTGCATTTTCCCGAAAGAGGACATGGGCGACAAGAAAGATACAGCGATCGCCATCATAAGCGCCCATATGGATCCCAAGCAGGTGAATATCAGATAATGACAAGGGTTGTAGAATCATTTGGAGAAGAAGATACCGTAAAGTTTGCGGATGAGCTTGCCCAAAAGGCTCAAAAAGGCGATATTTACGCACTTATCGGCGACCTGGGAGCCGGAAAGACCGCATTTGCAAAAGGCTTTGCCAAAGGACTCGGTGTTAAGGAACCGGTTGTAAGCCCGACATTTACGATCCTTCAGATATATGAGAGCGGGCGGATGCCGCTGTATCATTTTGACGTGTACCGTATCGGAGATATCTCGGAAATGGATGAGATCGGTTATGAGGACTGTTTCTTCGGTGACGGGGTTTCCCTTATGGAATGGGCGGATCTTGTGGAGCCGATCCTCCCGGAGAATGTCAGAACGATCAGAATAACATGCGATATTACAAAAGGCGCCGACTACAGAAAGATAGAGTATGAAGATAATAGCCATTGATTCGTCCGGGCTGGTTGCAAGCGTGGCGGTCGCCACAGAGGAATCGGTCATTGCCGAATACAGTGTCAATTACAAAAAAACACATTCGCAGACACTTCTGCCGATGCTTGACGAGATAAGATCCATGACCGAACTGGATCTTAAGACGGTAGATGCCATAGCCGTCGCATCGGGTCCCGGATCGTTCACGGGCCTTCGGATCGGATCCTCAACTGCCAAGGGACTGGCCCTTGCACTTGATAAGCCGATAATCGAAGTGCCGACAGTCGATGCGCTCGCAATGAACATGTGGGGCTGCCCGGGCATTGTGTGTCCGATAATGGACGCAAGACGCCACCAGGTATACACCGGGTTTTTCGAATTCGGAGAAGATGATGAGCTTGTCGTGATAAAGGAACGATTTGCGGAAGATATCGAAACGGTTGTCGGAATGCTCAACGATATCGGAAGAAGCGTGACATTTCTGGGTGACGGCGTGGAAGTATCCAAAGATGCCATAAAACGCTGCGCCGGCGTTCCCTACCGGTTCGCACCGCCTCATCTTGCCCGACAGAGAGCGGGAAGTCTGGCTTTTCTTGCAATAAAGTACTATAAACAGGGACGGTTCGTAGATTCTTCGGCTCACAAGCCGGAATATCTGCGCAAGTCACAGGCTGAAAGGGAACATGATCGCAATTCGGTTGATGACGGAAGATGATATACCGGAAGTGGCCCGCATGGAGAAACTGATCTTTCCGGATCCCTGGTCGGAAAAGGTCTACAGGGAAACGTTCAGGCTGCCTGATGTCAGGTACCTTGTTGCCGAAAACGATAATAAAATAACAGGCGTCGCCGGAGTCAGGAACATTGTGGGCACCGGAGAGATAACAAATGTTATGGTATTGCCGGAATATCGCCGCAAAGGTATCGGCAGGATGATCATGGAAGAACTTCTGGAGTGCGGACGCGATCTCGGGGCGGATGATTTTACGCTTGAGGTAAGAGAGGGGAACCTTGGGGCTATCAGGCTGTACGAAAGCCTGGGCTTTTCATGTGAAGGAAAAAGACCGGGATTTTACCGAAATCCCCCGGAAGATGCATTGATAATGTGGTTCAGAAAATGTTAGACGTATGTTTACTCGGGACGGGCGGGATGATGCCCCTCCCTTACAGATGGCTGACATCGCTGATGATGAGGGTCGGCGGCAGCAATATACTGATAGACTGCGGCGAGGGTACACAGATCGCCATGAAACAGAAGGGTTGGAGTCCCAATCCGATCGATGTGATATGTTTTACGCATTATCATGCCGATCATATCAGCGGACTGCCCGGACTTCTGCTGTCCATAGGCAATGCCGAAAGGACAGAGCCTATCACTTTGATCGGCCCAAGAGGCCTTGAGCGGATCGTTAGATCGCTTTGCTGCATTGCGCCCGAACTTCCTTTTGATCTTAAGTTCATCGAGATCGAGGGGAGCAGACAGAGCTTTTCTTTTGAAAATTATGAGATAGAGGCTTTCAAGGTCAGCCATAACGTTACATGCTACGGGTATACGCTTAAGGTTAACAGAACCGGCAGATTCGATGCCGAAAAGGCCAAAGAGCTTTCCATACCGCTTCCGTACTGGAACCGTCTGCAGAAGGGCGAAACAGTGACGGACGAAAACGGGACATATACGCCGGATATGGTCATAGGGCCGGCAAGACGCGGACTTAAGGTCACATACTGTACGGATACGCGTCCCGTTCCCGTCATAAGCGAGATGGCATCGGGAGCGGATCTGTTTATATGCGAAGGCATGTATGGCGAGCCCGGCATGGAGGAAAAGGCCAGGGAGCACCGTCACATGACCTTTTGCGAAGCGGCAAGGCTTGCCGCAGCAGCCAGCCCTCAGCCGGAACAGCTGTGGCTGACACATTATTCGCCGTCTTTATCGTACCCCAAGGAGTATGTAAAAGAGGCGAGGAAGATATTTAAGAATACTCATGCGGCAAAGGACGGCCGCAGTATTGATCTGATGTTTAAGGATGGATCAGGGAATGAGACGTCGTAACCCCGCAAGGATCCTCATAGTGTTTGTTGTGCTCGCGATCGGGATCGTGGGCCTGTTCTTCTATCTCTCAAACCGTGTAAAGATCGTTGAGGAAGGCAAGCAGAACCGGATGACCCCGGTTCAGGAGATACTGTCCAGAAATCTGGAGAACAATTATCCTCCGACACCGAAGGAAGTGCTGAAACTGTACAGCGAGATCACAAGGTGCTTCTATGGCGAGGCCTATACCGATGACGAGCTTGTAAAGCTCGCACTCTTTTCCAGACAGCTTTTTGATGACGAGCTTGTTGCAAACCAGACCGACGATCAGTACCTTTCCGCGCTCAGGATGGATATTGAGAGCTGGAAGAAGGATAATAAAGTGATATCAAGCTATTCGGTATCTTCAAGTACCGATGTTCAGGAATATTCATACGGAGGACGCGAGTGGGCCCAGCTTTACTGCATATACTCGATAAGGATGGGTACAAACGTAGCCCCCGTTACGGAGCATTTCATATTACGAAAAGACGACATAGGCCATTGGAAGATACTCGGATGGGAGCTTGAACAGCCGGGCGATCAGAATGGGTAAGGTCAGGATACTTGCCATAGAAAGCTCATGCGACGAGACGGCTGCATCTGTTGTTGAGGACGGAAGAAAGGTTCTGTCCAACGTCATTTATTCCCAGATAGATGTTCATACTCTTTATGGCGGAGTCGTTCCCGAGATCGCATCCCGGGCGCACATCGAAAAGATAGATCCGGTTATAACTTCCGCTCTTTCCGAGGCCGGATGTACTTTATCGGATATCGATGCTGTGGCCGTAACATACGGGCCGGGGCTGGTGGGCCCGCTCCTCGTGGGCGTTGCCGAGGCCAAGGCGATCGCTTTTGCCGCAGATCTTCCGCTTATCGGTGTTAATCACATTTACGGTCATATTTGCGCAAACTTCATTGAACATGAGGACCTTAAGCCTCCCTTTATGACGCTTGTCGTATCCGGAGGCCATACACACCTTGTAAATATCACCGATTACGGCAGGTATGAGGTCATAGCACGTACAAGAGACGATGCGGCCGGTGAGGCCTTTGATAAAGTGGCAAGGGCCATAGGACTCGGATACCCCGGAGGCCCCAAGATAGATGCGGCTGCAAAGCGAGGAAACTGTGCTGCCATCCCCTTTCCGAGGGCAAAGGTCGGTGACAGTGAATACGATTTCAGCTTTTCTGGTTTAAAGAGCGCTGTCCTTAACTATCTGAATCACGCCGAAATGAAAAACGAGACCGTAGATCCGGATGATCTTGCGGCATCTTTCCAGAAGGCAGTGGTTGATGTCCTTACGGATCATTCGGTGGCTGCCATGAGGCAGTACGGCGCTCGTGATTTTGCCCTTGCGGGCGGAGTTGCGAGCAACACTGCGCTTCGGGCGAGCCTGGATGCGGCCTGCCGGAAAGAGGGAGTGCGTTTTTGTGTTCCCTCGCCTGTATATTGCACGGATAATGCGGCGATGATCGGCGTTGCGGCATATACTGACTATCTAAACGGTAATTTCTCCGATCTGACACTTAACGCAGTACCCAATCTGGCACTTTGAAGGAAGGCGGAGGCACCATATGAGAAAGAAAACGGCAGCTATTGTCCTTGCGGGCGGTAAGGGAACGAGAGTTGGAAGGAACGTTCCCAAGCAGTACATAAACGTTGGCGGATATCCTCTGATCTATTACAGCCTTAAGGCGATAAACGACAGCTTTATCGATGAGATAATACTTGTCTGCGGGGAGGACGACAGGGAGTACTGCTCGACGGAGATAGTCGAGAAGTACGGTTTTACCAAGGTCAAGAGCATCGCCTCCGGAGGCAGGGAAAGGTATCATTCAGTATATAACGGGCTGACATCGCTTCGGTGCGTTGCCGAAGGCGAGGGAAATGACCCGTGTGATATAGTCTTTATTCATGACGGCGCCCGCCCGTTTGTTAACGATCAGATCCTGGAACGCGCTTATGAGGCGGCCGAAAAATACCGCGCCGCAGTTGTTGCCGTTCCTGCAAAAGATACCGTCAAACTGGCCGACGGGGAAGGGTTTGCGGTTGAAACGCTTGACCGGAACAGGCTCTGGCTGATGCAGACACCCCAGGTGTTTGATTTTTACGAGATATATGATGCTTACAGCAGGCTCATCTCCGAAGAGGAAGAGATACTAAATAAAGGCATCACCGTGACGGATGACGCCATGGTGCTGGAGCTGTTCTCAGATCTTCGGGTCAAACTGGTGAACGGAGATGTCCGCAATTTCAAGGTTACTACCGAAGAAGATCTGGAGCTTGTAGGACATTTTCTGTAGGAGGAAGATCATGTTTATTCCCGTATTGCTGTTTATAGTCGGGCTCATCTGCCTGATAAAAGGAGGGGACTGGTTCGTTGACGGTGCCGCGGGTATCGCAACGAGGTTCAATATGCCGCAGATACTTGTCGGGGCGACCGTTGTATCGATAGGAACAACCCTTCCCGAGGTCATGGTATCGGCATCTTCTGCGCTGTCCGGACACGGCGAGATCGCATACGGCAATGCCATAGGTTCGATCATATGCAACACGGCACTGATCGCGGCCATTACGATAGCCGTCAGGCCTGCCGCTGTGGACAGGAGCACTCTGGTCGTACCGACGTTCTTCTTTTTTGCTGCTGCGACCTTCTATTGCGCGGTAGCTTATGTTTCGGGAGAGTTTTCAAGGACTACCGGCATAATACTGCTGGTGATCTTTGTCATATATATGGTGATCACAGTACGAAGCGCGATAAAGTCCGATCCCGCACAAGGAGCGGAGGCAGATGACGGCAGCGCGCAGACTGAGAAGGAGAAGCCTTTCTGGCTGCTTATCGTGCTTATGGTAGTCGGTGCGGCAATGATAGCTGTCGGAGCCGATCTTCTTGTTGATAACGGTACACTTATCGCAGCAGCTCTCGGTGTTCCGGAATCCGTTATTGCTCTTACATTCGTGGCTCTCGGAACCTCGCTTCCGGAGCTTGTTACCGCCATTACATCACTCAGGAAGGGTGTCGGAGCGCTTTCACTCGGCAATGTCATCGGAGCGAACCTGTTCAACCTGGTTCTTGTATCGGGCACAGCCAGTACGCTGTCGCCGTTTATTGTCCCGGTGGAAAAGCGGATCGGCTCGTTCCCGGCATCATTTGTCGTGGATATCCCGCTGATGTTTGCAGTCATGGCATTTGTTACGATACCCGCGCTGATACGCGGCAAACTCTCGAGAGTACAGGGGATCGTACTTCTGGCTGTATATGTGGCATTTATAGCGTTCCAGTTCATAGGATAAGAGAGTCGATTTGTAAGACAGACGGCACATAATAGAATTAAGAAAAAAGTCGTTGACACCCTATATCAGGTTTGTTAAAATACTTGATGCGCTGACAATCAGAGCACTTATTTTTTTGTGCGTTTTAGCCCTTTGGAGAGGTATCGAAGTGGTCATAACGAGGCGGTCTTGAAAACCGTTTGCCTTCACGGGCACATGGGTTCGAATCCCATCCTCTCCGCTTTGTCGCAAGCCCTGTGTCAGATGTAACGGACATCCCGGGGACATGCGACCTGTTATGAGCCGGAGCGGCTGTTGAGCGGGTACGGCATTCATTATTTATCGACCATGGAGAAGTACCCAAGCTGGCCGAAGGGGCTCCCCTGGAAAGGGAGTAGGTCGTGAGAAGCGGCGCGAGGGTTCAAATCCCTCCTTCTCCGTTTTTGCCGGAAGGTGATACTCACCTTTTGAGGCAATGTACCTTGAAAATGAAATAGTACAACCAATAACCCGAAAGATGTGCCGTATTTGCGAC
>JAFXQX010000017.1 GCA_017526745.1 Lachnospiraceae bacterium
ACACCGACACCGACGCCGACGCCAACGAAGACGCCTACGCCGACGCCAACGAAGACACCGACGCCGACGCCAACGAAGACACCGACGCCGACGCCTACACCTACACCTACGAAGACACCGACACCCACACCTACGCCGACCCCTACGCAGGCTCCGCCGAAAGGGACCGGAACCGGCGCGACCATTAATATCTCCAAGGGAAGCGGCTCCGAAACGGTCAGCAATCAGCTGAAGGCAGCGGGCGTCATATCAAGTGCTTCCGAGTTCAATGCATACCTGTGTGCTCACGGTTATGACAGAAAGATAAACACGGGAGCCCACACCATCCCCGCCGGGGCTGATTTTGAACAGATCGCAAAGATACTGACCGGAAGATGAACGGGACCGTTCGCATAGCATATTATCATGACATTTGACGACTATATCAAACATTACACCGATACGAAGAGCATGCTCTTGTTTCTGGCTCTTGCCCTTGCTTTTTCGGTCATCTGCGTATTCTATATCCTGATGGTGGTGAGCATATCCGCCAGATTTGTGGACAGGAGCGAGCGTAAGCAGTTTTATTATGAGAAGGCGCATAACACCATCCAGCGTTTTTACGAGATGGTTTTTGCGGGTGCTTCGATACTCTCGTTCCTGGCTATCTACTATATCATCGACAGGTTTGTGCCCGATTCCTCTCTATTTCGCAAATTCTGGGACAACTGGAAGGATTTTCTGCTTCTGTTCCTTATCCTTCTGTCGATAGTCGTAAACAACATAATCGACAGACTCCTCATCCCGTTAAAAAAGGTGACAAAAAACGACCGGGGCAGCGTAAGGCTTCTCGGCATGGTGTATGTCCTGCTCATTTTCGCATATATCAAGTTCATTTACGAGAATGACAATTACGACGGATTTATCATGTACTTCCTCGGACTGATGATCGGACGTTTCGTATATTTTGATGTTTCGTTCCGTGAGAGCATCCAGACGTTCATCGAGGCCATGAAGAACTTCCCGATCCTGATACTGGGACTGGCATATACCGCCTTCATGGCATATACCGGGTTCGGCTCGGGCTATCTTCTTATAGGAAACGGTGTTCTCGTGTCAACATTCATCGCACACCTGTATATGATAGTGGCGATATTCATAATCCATCACAGTCATTTTATGTACATCTTTGCGCGAAAGCCGAAGGCGCCGCACGTAAAGAGGGCAGAACATGTGCGGAGGGATTACGATGATGAGCCCGAATATGAAGATCTGGGATATGCCGAGCCTAAATATGAGGATCCCGTATATGATGAGAAAGAATACGATGATCTCGAGTATTTCGATCCGGACGAATACTGACCTTTTCAGATCCCGAAGATTTGTGAAAAAAATCTGGACCATTTTCGGACCCCGGTACGTCATATATAGTAAAAGGGATAAAAATATGAAAAATATCCCGCAAAGAGTCACATAGATCAGAAAATGTAATTTTTTATCAAAAAAGTGTTGCATTTACCCGGGATATGTGACATAATGTGTTTAACCGAAGGAATATGTATTTTTTGCGCAAAGAATGCATTTATAACAGGAGGTCAGTTATGAAGAACAAGAGATTGATAGCCGTTTTAGCAGCAGCAGGTGTGCTGGTTGTCGGAGTGGTTGCATATTTCGGCCTCAAGGGCGGAAATAACATCGGACTTCTTGAAGAAGACGCTTTCCGTGCAGTTTCGGACATCCAGAATGAGAAGGTTTCATACCTTGATTCTGAGGCAGTTGCACTTTCAGAGTCGTCAGAGAATGATGCCGGACTTCGTGCGATCGCAATGGAAGCAAGCGCACTTGTCAATGAAGAGAGAACACAGGCCGGACTTGACGAGCTTGAATGGGATCAGAACCTTGAGACTGTTTCACACGTAAGGGCTAAGGAGTGCTCACAGAGCTTCTCGCATACCCGTCCCAGCGGCAAGCAGTGGTACACGGTCAACAGTAAGATACAGGGCGGTGAGAACCTTGCATTCGGATTTGATACAGCAGATGATGCTGTTGATGCTTGGATGAACAGCCCTACACACAGAGACAACATCCTTTATGATGAGTTCGAGAAGGTTGCCATCTCGATCTATCAGGATGATGACGGAACATGCTATTGGGCACAGGAATACGGCTATTGATCATATGATATAAGACCTTACGGGGAGACGCGAAAGCGCCTCCCTTTTTTTGTGCACGAAGCAGGGTATGATTAAATAACACCAAAAAACACAAAAACTACAATATATTGTTGCAACCGCTGCTGAAAGTCTCTATAATATCAAATATATGGGGGAAAGAGGGGTATGCGTGTACAAAGGTTGAAGCGCCTGCTTTTGTTCGGTCCTTACATAGTCTTTCTCGTCGTACTTGCGCTCGTTATCGTTTTGTCTGTATTTGTTGTTTTGCAGAACAGAAGGATCGGCGCACTGGAAGAAGAGATCGGTCATCTTACGATGAACCAGAACAGCCTTATTGAGAAGGTGAGTTCGGTTGACTCATCGGTTGATGAGCTGAAGAGTGCGGTCACAGCGATCAGCAATGAGCTGTCACTGGTCGATATCAGTGCTTATGACCGGCAGGACAAAGGATCTGCCAGAACAGCCTGGCCGAAGAAGGTATATCTCACGTTTGACGACGGACCGTCGCCGAATACTTCAAAAATACTGGACATACTTGACGAATATGATGTCAGGGCAAGCTTTTTTGTAGTCGGTACCGAGAATCCCGAGTACCGGAAACTCTACAAAAGGATCGTCGATGAAGGACATACGCTTTGCATGCATTCGTATTCACACAAGTATAATGAGATCTACTCGTCCGTCGATGCCTTTACAAAAGATCTCGACAGGATAGAGGATCTGCTTTACAGGGAGACCGGAACAAAACCGGTATATTACCGTTTTCCGGGAGGATCCAGCAACAGCGTGTCACGTATCCCGATGTCGGAGTTCATAGAAGTGCTCGATGACCGCGGGATCACGTATTATGACTGGAATGTCGTGGCGGGAGATGCCACCAATCCGATGCTTCCGGCCGAGAAGATCATAGAGAACTCACTCTGCGATCTGAACGAATACGAGGAAGCCATGATATTGTTTCATGATCTGTCCAACAAGACCAGTACGGTAGAGGCTCTGCCCTCCATCATTGAAGCGATACAGGAGAAGGACATTCCGATAGTACCTATTGACGAAGATTCTATCTTGATTCAACACTATACAAATTCAAATTGAATGGAGGAACCAAAATGAGCTTTTTCAAGGATTTTAAGGATGATCTGTCACAGGCGGTCAATGAACTGATGCCTGAAGAGGGTGGTGCTGCCACGGCACCGCAGATGGTTGATACCATTTCAGAGCCCTCCACACCCATCGGTCAGGATGATCTTGCCGAGCTTATAAAAGGGCTCGACGAAGAGACTGCATCACCGGCTGAGCCTATGTTTGAGAAGGCACCCGAACCTGCTCCCGCAGTACAGTCGACTGCCGTTCCCGTACCCGAGGCTGCTCCGGTAAGCGCACCCGAACCTGCCGCAGCTCCTGCTGCCGAGGCTGCACCTGCACCTGCGCCCGCGCCCGCACCTGCTGTTGAGCCTGCGCCCGAGCCTGTAGAGATCCCCGTATATACGGAAGAGGCAAAGAGTGAGCCCGAGAAGGTCATCGAGCCTGTGTTCTCTCAGGAGCCGATCAAAAACGAAGTACCGAATCAGGTAACTGAACCCATATTCTCTCAGGAGCCTGTTAAGACCGAGGTTCCCAATCAGGTGACAGAGCCTATATTCTCCGAGAATACCGAAGCACCCGCTCCGATCAATACGATCGCTGAGGGCGCAAATGAAACCGGTGTGATCCCCAACGGAATGACCATTGTCGGTGATATCACAACAAACGGATCCCTTGACATCATGGGTACTGTAAAGGGTAATGTTACTGTTGCCGGCAAGCTCAATATAACAGGTAACATCGAAGGCGATTCCAAGGCCGATGAAGTGTTCGCGGACGGCGCAAGGATCATCGGTGAGGTTACGTCAAACGGTTCGATCAAGGTCGGACAGAGCTCTGTCATCAAGGGTAATATGTGCGCAACATCTGCTGTCCTTGCCGGTGCGGTTAAGGGCGATATAGACGTGAAAGGCCCCGTTGTTCTTGATTCTACTGCCATCATCATGGGCAACATCAAGAGTAAGTCCATCCAGATCAACAACGGTGCTGCGATCGAAGGTCTGTGCTCACAGTGCTATGCCGAGGTCAGCCCTTCAAGCTTCTTTACGGAAGGCTGAATGATATGAAAAGAGTACTGCTCAAACTGTCGGGTGAGGCGCTTGCGGGCGAGAAGAAGACCGGATTTGACGAAGATACGGTCCGTATGGTCGCATTGCAGGTTGCCGAGCTTGTTAAGAGCGGCATCCAGATCGGTATCGTGATCGGAGGCGGCAATTTCTGGAGGGGACGCTCGAGCGAGCGCATAGACAGGACCAAGGCTGACCAGATCGGAATGCTCGCAACGGTCATGAACTGTATATACGTTTCCGAGATCTTCAGATCCGAAGGAATGAAGACGGCGATCCTTACACCGTTTGAGGTCGGGACTTTTACGAAGCCGTTTTCCAAGGACCGCGCCAACAAATATTTCGATAAGGGCATGGTCGTGTTCTTCGCAGGCGGAACGGGACATCCGTATTTTTCGACGGATACCGGCGTTGTCCTCAGGGCGGTCGAGGTAGAGGCAGAAGCGATACTTCTCGCCAAGGCGGTCGACGGAGTGTATGACAGTGATCCTGCCAGGAATCCGGATGCAAAGCGTTACGACGTTATATCGATAGAAGATGTCGTTGCCAATAAGCTTCAGGTGGTCGATCTTACAGCCTCCATCCTTGCGATGGAAAATCATATGCCCATGTATATCTTCTCCCTTGGTGAGAAGAACAGTATAGTAAACACCGTAAAGGGTGATTTTAACGGAACGCGTGTAACTGTTTAATGAAAGCGATAAGGAGCGAACATCATTATGAGTGAAAAGGTTAAAGAGATCTCCGATAAGATGCAAAAGACCATAGATCATCTTCAGGGAGAGTACGCTGCCGTACGTGCGGGCCGTGCCAATCCTCATGTTCTCGACAAGATCCGTGTGGATTACTACGGAACCCCCACTCCCATCCAGCAGGTCGGAAACATTTCCGTGCCCGATGCCAGAGTGATCCAGATCCAGCCCTGGGAGAAGAATATATTAAAGGACATCGAGAAGGCCATCCAGGCATCCGATGTCGGTATCAATCCGACTAATGACGGTAACTGTATCAGACTGGTATTTCCCGAACTTTCGGAGGAGAGACGTAAGGATCTTGTCAAGGAAGTCAAGAAGAAAGGCGAGGATGCAAAGGTTGCGGTAAGAAACATCCGCCGCGACGGAAACGACGCATTCAAGAAAATGGCCAAGAACGAGGATATCTCAGAGGATGAGATCAAGGATCTTGAGGATGAGCTTCAGAAGGCAACCGATAAGTTCATCAAGGAGATCGACTCCATGATCGACGAGAAATCCAAGGAGATCATGACTGTATGACACGATCTTCGATCGCATCAGCCCTAGTGGCGCCTGAACGGAGTAAATCAAAAGAATAAACAAATGTCAATTCCAAATCATGTAGCAATAATACTGGACGGCAACGGACGATGGGCCAAGGCAAAGGGCATGCCGAGAAACTACGGACATGTTCAGGGAGCCAAGAACGTTGAGGTCATATGTGAAGAAGCATATAAGATGGGTATCAATTATCTCACCGTATATGCTTTTTCAACGGAGAACTGGTCAAGACCCGATGATGAGGTTGACCAGCTGATGAAGCTGCTTCGCAATTACATGAAGACGTGTCAGAAAACAGCAGCAAAAAACAATATGTGCGTCAGGGTCATCGGAGACAAGACTCGTTTGGCCGATGATATTCAGGAAGCCATAGCTGCGCTTGAAGAAGCTTCAAAGGATAATACGGGGCTTCATTTTCAGGTTGCAATCAACTATGGCAGCCGTGACGAGATCGTCCGTGCAGTCAATCATATAACCGAGGATATTTCAAAGGGACTCATAAAGGGTCCTGTTACAGCGCAGCTTTTGGACGAATATCTCGATACGAAAGGTATTCCGGAACCGGATCTTCTGATCCGAACGAGCGGCGAGCAGAGACTGTCCAATTTCCTGCTATGGCAGCTTGCGTATTCCGAATTCTATTTCACCGACGTACACTGGCCTGATTTTTCCAAGGAAGAACTGGAAAAGGCCTGTGAAGCATATGCGAAGCGGGACAGACGCTTCGGGAATCACAGTTAAGGAGGAGAGATGTTCCGGACAAGGCTGATAAGCGGGATAATAATAGCCGTTTCGATAGCGGTGTTCACTTATTTCGGAGGGATATGGCTGCTTGCGCTCCTGATGCTCGCTTCGGTACGCGGGATGTTTGAACTGTACCGCGCAACGGGAGTTCTTGCGGAGGGAAAAAGGATCGACCTTATCACGGGTATCGCATACTTTTTCTGTATCGCATATTTTGCAGCTCTTTATATAACCGGTCAGGCCATGTTCACCGTCGTATCCGCCACGGTCTTCTTCCTGCTGGTTCTTCTTGCCGCATATGTGTTCACTTTTCCGAAGTACGATGCAAAACAGATCGCATTTACATTCTTCGGTTTTTTCTATGTCGGGGTGATGATCAGTTTTTATTATCTGACCAGGAGCACAGAGCATGGTATATTTATCGTCTGGCTTATCCTTGCGGGTTCTTGGCTGTGTGATGTCTTCGCATATCTGACAGGAATGACACTCGGACGTCATAAGCTTGCCCCGGTACTTTCTCCCAAGAAATCGATAGAAGGTTCTGTGGGCGGGATAGTTCTTCCCGCATTGATCGCTCTTGCCTACGGATATATCATCAGCAGATATTATGATCCGGGTTATCCGGTGGCACCGGTCTTTGCCATCCTTACGGCAGCAGGCGCAGCGGCATCCCAGATCGGTGATCTGTCCGCAAGTGCGGTAAAACGCAACTTCGGGATCAAGGATTACGGTGAACTGATCCCGGGACACGGCGGCGTTCTTGACCGTTTTGACAGTCTGATATTTACGGCGCCCATAATCTATTTCATAGCCGTTCTTTTGATCGGAGGAAGCATAAAGTGAAAAAGATCGTTGTTATGGGCTCCACGGGCTCGATAGGAACCCAGACCCTTGATATAGCAAAAAAGCATCCGGATGAGATAAACGTTGTTGCGCTTACTGCCAGTACAAGCGTTGATCTTATCGAAAAGCAGGCACGAGAGTTTGCTCCTTTTCTTGTCGCAATGTATGACAAGAAGGCGGCAGCTGACCTTTCCGCCAGACTGTCCGACACGGATATTAAGGTCGTCTCCGGTATGGAAGGACTGATCGAGGCGGCTTCGTTTGACTGTGATATCGTTGTCACCGCCATGGTAGGCATGATCGGTATCAGACCAACCGTTGCTGCGATCGAGGCGGGTCATGATATCGCTCTTGCGAACAAAGAGACGCTTGTATGCGCCGGACACATCATCATGCCGCTGATCAAAAAACACGGAGTCAGCCTGTATCCCGTGGACAGTGAGCATTCAGCGATATTCCAGTCTCTTAACGGAGAACATCATGATGATATCGAGAAGATCATTCTTACGGCATCCGGAGGCCCTTTCCGGATGCGATCAAAAGAAGAGCTTTCGTCGATGACTGCAAAGGAGGCCCTTTGTCATCCGAACTGGAACATGGGCAACAAGATTACTATAGACTCGGCAACTCTGGTCAACAAGGGACTGGAGGTCATGGAGGCGTGTCATCTGTTCGATGTGGCGCTTGATGATATCGAGGTTGTTGTTCATCCCCAGTCCATTATACATTCCGCTGTGATGTATAAGGACGGAGGCATTATGGCGCAGATGGGATGTCCGGATATGAGGCTTCCGATACAGTATGCCCTGTTTGGACCGAGACGCCCTTATCTTGATACAAAACGTTTAAGTCTTGCGGACCTTGGCACCATGACTTTTGAACGTCCGGATCCGGACAAGTTCGAAGGATTTGCACTCGCATATGAGGCGGCACGTCGTTCGGGAAATATGCCGACCGTGTTCAATGCCGCAAACGAGCGTGCGGTTGCACTGTTCCTCGAGCATAAGATAAACTTTACTGACATACCGCGCCTGATAAAGGCTGCAATGGATAATGCATCATTTATCGCATCGCCTTCGGTTGATGATATAATCGCGACCGGAAAGAGCGCGGAGGAATACGTTGAGCAATATCTGATGAACGGCATGAGGTGATTTGTTTTGAAGATAGTTTTTGGAGTACTGATCCTTGCGGTGATAGTGTTCACGCATGAAATGGGACACTTCCTGATCGCAAGGCTGAACGGGATAGAGGTCGTTGAATTTACCGTCGGTTTCGGACCGAAGATATTCGGATGGAAAACTAAGGCAGGAACGAAGATAGCCGTAAGGCTTATTATGCTCGGTGCGGCATGTGTGTTTGACGATCTTGATGCCGACAATGACGAGGATACGGATCTTGCCACTATGATAGCCAATTCGTCGTTTCGAAAGGCGAACGTCTGGTCCAGGATAGCGACAACGCTTGCCGGACCGTTCTTCAACCTTCTGCTCGCATTTGTTCTCGGCCTGTTCCTCATGAACTACATTGACATTCCCGATACAACGATCACCGGGATACAGACTGACGGAGCAGCATATGCGGCAGGGATCCGCGAAGGCGATAAGATCATAAGCGTGAACGGCAGCAGATGCTATCTGTATCCCGAGGTTTCAACCGCCGTTGAGCTCGGAGTGGGCCGCCCTCTTACCGTTGTATATGAACATGAAGGTAAGAGGATCAAGGTCGAAGTTGTGCCGAAGATGAATGAGCAGTATAAGCGGTTCATGATCGGTGTAGAGTTTGGAGGAGATACCGCTCCCGCTTCCGCAAAAGGTCCTCTTGAGATCGTAAAGTCAAGTTATCTTTATGTACGCTACATGGTAAGGATGACTTTTGCAAGCTTCAGAATGCTGTTCGCCGGACAGGCCGGGGTGTCGGAACTTGCAGGACCGGTCGGGGCCGCACAGATAGTCGGCGAAGAGTATGACAATGCAAAAGCAGCCGGTCCGCTTGCGGTTGTTGTCAGCATGCTGAACATAGCACTGCTTCTTTCCGCAAACATCGGCATTGTAAATCTGTTTCCCATCCCCGCATTTGACGGAGGAAAGCTTTTATTCCTCATATACGAAGCGATCAGGGGGAAACCTGCCAACAGCAAAGTCGAGGGTACGATACAGCTTGTCGGTATAGGCCTTCTTCTCGTATTGCTCGTGGTCGTAATGTACAATGATATAACACGGCTGTTTATGGGTTGATATATGCCGGATGTCTTTCCGGCAGATTATACAAAACGTCGGTTTTCCGAAAAAAGGAAAATCGGCGTTTTTTATATTTTTCATATCATTTTTATACTGTGGGATCATTAATATCACGGGTGTTTTCGTATCAGTGTAGAATCGAAAGCTTACTGTTGACTGCTGCTTCCCGAGGGGTTTATTTTTGACGTACAAAGGAATAAACAGCAGACGATGATAGAAAAAGGAACGATGATACACAACCGATATGAAGTGGACTGCCTTATTGGACGGGGCGGAACGAGTGAGGTTTATCTTGTGATCGACCGTCATATAGGAAGGAGTCTGGCCATGAAAGTGATGGATAAAAGATCCATCGGCGCCCTCGGATTTGCCAGGAGCGAGATAGAGTCGCTGCGTCGAGTGAAATATCCGCTCTTTCCTGCGATAAATGATGCATTTTGCGATAAGGGCAGCATATTCATAATCAGTGAATACGTTAAGGGTACGTCTTTGTGGACCAGGTGCCGGGGACGGGGGCTTTCAAGGGACAGGAGCCTTGCGATCGCCCAGCGCATATGTGAAGCCCTGGTCTATCTTCACACATTGAAGAAACCGATACTGTATCTCGATATGAAACCGGAGAATATCATACTTGACGAGACCAATCTTCCGCATCTGATAGATTTCGGGATCGCCGGATGGCTTGCAACACGTCATATCCCGGTAGGGACAAGAGGTTATTCGCCGCCCGAACAGTACAGTTTCAGGATCCCGCCGGATGTCAGGGCGGACATATTTGCCTTTGGCATGACATATTATGCGATCAGGCACGGAGTTCCCCCGGATCCGGATCCGAAGAAGGCGATATCGGATATCAGACACTCACACATTCTTTGTTCATCGGAAAGAGCATTTCTTGAAAAGTGCTGTGCTCTCTGTAAAGAGGACAGGTTCGACAACACACAGGCAGTTCTTTGTCAGATCAGACGAATAAGATCTCACCCTGAAAGGATCAGAAAGAGCATTGAGATAACAACAATAACAGCGGGCATCATCCTTATGGCTGCATACGGTACCGGCACCGTTTCGGCGCGTATCAGACAGAATGATGCGGCCGCCGCCCTTGTAAGGGAGACAACGGGTTATATGGAAAACGGAGAGTATACCCCGGAGGCGATAGGCATCATAAAGGCATGGATCAACAGCGGAAGCCTCTCTGAAGAATGCGAGCAGGAATTCATCTTTGAAGTTGCCGTCAATTCAATGCTCGTAGAGAAGAACTACAGGACGGCCGCATCATATTTTGACAGGCTGGATCCGGCCAGGTATCCGGAAGCGGAAGGATACGGGAGGCTGTGCAGGATCCAGGGGAGCTTTTCACATGATACTGATGATGCGGTAAGGCTGATCGGAGAACTGTTCGCAGATATAATAAAGCGCTCTCCGTCGAGGATCAAATATGAGAATCTCATATTCATCGCCCATTGTTATGAAAACTTTGAGCCTGACCGGTCCGAGGGGATCAAAAAGGCATTATCGGTCCTGGATATGGCAAGAGAAGAGATAAGGGCCGAGGGGGATCCCAAGGGAGAGTTTGATGATATGGAAAAAAGGATCGGGGAATTGATAACGGTAAAGAACAGGCGTCTTGACATAAGGCGGAACATGATAGGAGGAAACAATGAAGAGAAGAACGTTAAGGATTAAGGCTTTTTCATTTATAGCCGCTTTTTTGGGAGGATTGCTCATATGCGGGGAAAATACCCGTGCGGGTGAACCGTATACGGGAGATCCGGGACGATACTATGTATGGCTTGAGGACTATGCGGTTGATGATGATACCGGTATGGAAAAACACAGCGGTGTTCATTTTGATTTCGTAACGAACGGGAAAAGGAAGGTCACTACCTATGACAGGAGAATGATGCTCAGCGGCATTGATGCCATATGGTTCGGTACTCCGAATGTCATAACATGTGATGCCTGCCGTGAAAAAGCGGAGGCGGCAGACCTTTATTCGGTCAGGATATATCTTGAAGATGACGACGGTAACGAGATCATTACAAGAAGCGGTGTAAGACTGGGTCCGGAGGATCTGAAGACCTGCGGGATAGATTTTGAAACACTTACAAAACCGCTGCGCATTGCGATCGAGATCACTCAGAAGCCCGGGGAATTCTGCGACAGCTGCTGCAGCCATATCGGAGATAACATAACGGTAGACGGTGTATACTGTCACAGGACCTGTCTTACGGTAGAGACCCCTCCGAGGGATACAAGTGCCGATCCAGGCGGTGTTGCGTATTTTAACATACAGTTGTCCAGATATGTCATGACTCATTCTCCGGATCCGAGAACATATTATAAATGGGCGATCAGGGAGGATAACGGAGAGTGGAGAAGGCTGATCGACGGTCCAGGACTGTACGGGGAATCTTATCTGGGAACAAACACTCCCAATCTTGCGATAACAAATGTGACTGACCTGCTTAACGGGAAAGAGTATGCCTGCGTTCTGAACGGGACATATGGCAAAAATATTATGTCAACCTCAGCAAGGCTTACCGTGAATGGGACCGATACTGGAGGATCGGCTGATCCGGGATCCGGCACAGACCCGGCCGTCGATCCGGCCCCCGATCCAGTCACAACACCCGCACCTGATCCCGGGGGGGCGGCAGATCCTGCGGCAACTTCCGATCCGCCTGTGACCGGGACAGTCCCTGCCCCCGCTGTTTTGGATCCGGCCGCAATCGACCGGCCCCCACACGGCGGTGATTATAAACCGTCCACATCCTCATCGGCATATGTCCCGCCTGCGGGACAACCGGTGCAGAATCCGGCGGCAAGACCTACGCCCTCGTATTCTTCGTCCAGCAGCAGGGCAGACCGGTCTGACGACGACAGCACTTACAGCAGGAGCACCATTGAGACCCATCTTCCCGGAGCCGGGGAGAAGATAACGGCATCAGCCCAGGGAAACAAGGGCACAGCATCAGAGAATGGTCAGGCCCTATCAGGGGCAGGAACTGCGGGACCCGGAACTGCGGGTAAAGGAAGAACGGGATCTTCTTCAAAAGGATCGACATCAAAAGGATCGTCATCAAACGGTTCGTCTTATGCATCATCGACATCGGTTTTAAAGAGGCCGAATTCATCAACTTTCATGAAGAACGGGATATTGTATGTGGTTGACGATGATACGCCCGAAACAGGTGTGGGAGCATCATCTGACGGCGAAAAAGGTGATGGGGCGGATGTGACGAGCGTAGAGAACGAGAACGCGTATACGGCCTCCGATCTTGCGTCCGAGGGTCCGGTACAACAGCAGGAGCTGACCAGGGGATTTTTTGATACACTGCCCGGATACGCAGTAATAATACTGTCATCGCTCATACTGCTGCTTCTGGCCCTGTTCTTCCTGTTCTTCGGAGTTATCGTGTTCGGTGAGGTAGAGGAACATGACGAAGTATTTGAGCTTTGTGCGGTAAGGATCATGCTCAGGCGTGAAGGAAACTGGTACATAAACCTGTCGTCTCTGTTCGACGACAATGCGGTGGTAAAGCTTCGTATCGGAATACTGTTTGCACGTATATTTGACGGATGGGAACTGACCGGAGATACAAAAGGCGTATATGAAGGGACTGTTACCGGCCTGATCTGCCAGAACATGGAGATGCATCGCAAAGACATAAGGAGGAAGGTATGAAAAAACTGGCCGGATTGATACTTTTTGCGGTCATGGCCCTGCCGGCGGTAGATATCAGAGCTCAGACTGCGGAAAAACTTGATGTTGATATCAGAGCTTATGATAACGAAAAGATACTGATAATGCCAAACAGCAGGTATTACAGTCCCGTCCCCGTAACCTTCAGGCCGGGCAGGCCGGACAGCAGTTACAGCATAAGTATCGACGACGGAGCAAACTACACGGATTATACCCCGATGGATTCCGCAAGCCTTACTCTTTACCCGGATGATGAGACTTCACCGGCAAAAAGATGGAATATAAAATTTGGATGCGGTAATGGAGATGATGAGGTATTTTCCGATGTCTACAGCATTTCGTTCGATACCGAATCTCCCGTCATATCACTTACGGATGACGATAAGATCTCAAAATGGCTTACGGAGGAAACAACGGTATCGCTGAAAGTGTCTGATGATGCGGGAATAGGAAGGGTCATATCAAGATCAGGTGATACGGTATTAGCGGAGTTTCACGAAACGGAAGGCGAGGAGATAAAAGAGAGGACGATAGAGCTGCCCCTTAAAAAGACGGAAAATAGATTCAGCACCGTAGAGACCGTATGCTGCGATCTTGCCGGCAACTCCACGGTCATGACTTTTGATTATATGTATGATGATTCACCCCCGACCCTGTCGGTCAACGGCGTAGACAACGGCCTGATCACACCGGATCCGGTAAAGATAACGATGGCGGCGGATGACGAAGGGGAGGATGCATATATCTCATATACGCTTGAGCGGACAGAAGGTGACAGGGTAATAACGACAAGAGCGGAAAATATATGTAATACATCTTCTCTTGATATCGGGGAAGACGGTGCGTATACGCTTACCGTAAACGCATATGATCCTGCGGGAAACAGATCCGAAACCGTGACCAAACATTTCCGGATAGATTCCGCGCCGCCGGAAATATCGATAAAGGGAGCAGGAGATACGGCCGATCTGCGTTCTTTTAGCAACATCATATTTGAGACTGCAGATGAGAGCGCCGGATCGACTGAGGTTAACATAACATTAAAGCGCACTTCGATGGGAAAAACCGATATCATAGAGCTTGGACCATACACAACCGTAGCGGTCAATGACATCAGAGAGGTTAACATAAATTCAGACGGTGACTATGAGATAATGATGTCGGCAACAGACGGCGCGGGAAACATAAGCAGCGCCTATAAGAGATTCCGCATGGATTCGAACGCACCGGATATATCCGTCGCGGGTATCTCGGAAGGTGAGGTAACGGGTGATAAACCGATCGTAAGGTTCATGGCCGGAGAGATGTTCTACGATTCGACCATAATGACGGCCGTGCTTGAGAAAAAAGATAAGAACGGCTACAGGCAGGTTTCAAAGGATGAGCATGTCATGAAAGATGTGCGTGACCATATCGATATCAGGCCCGCCTCGGAAGGCCTTTACAGGCTGACATGCTTAGCCGCGGACCGGTCGGGGAACCGGAATGAGTCGACAATATCTTTCACAGTTGACTACACACCGCCCGTGATCTCGCAAATGTCCGATATAGACGGGAATTATTTCAGATCATTTTTGCTTCCGAAAAAGATAAAGGATCTTGTAAAGGACGCAACGAAAGTCGTGGCGTCGGCATACGTGAATGATGTGCCTTATCATGACGGCGACAGGATAATTCAGGAGGGAAGGTACGTGCTTACCATCCTCGCTTCGGATGAGGCGGATAACGTCTCGGAATCCTCGGCGGAATTTATAGTCGACCATACTTCTCCGCAGGTCGTACTTGAAGGGTTGGATAAGAACGGGAACATTTTGCCAAACTCTCTCATAAGGGTCAGCCTGTTCGACAGGGAGGATCACCTTGTTTCGGTAAAGTTCGGGGAGCGCTCCATCCCGGTAGATCCCGACGGCACCGCTTCATTTACGGTGGATGAGAGCTCCGGGCAGAAAATAACGGTTGTGGCAGCCGATGATGCGGGCAATGTAACGGATACGGAAATACATATGCAGTACAGCATGGCCTCTTTTCTCCCCGGTCCTCTGACAGTAAAGGAGGTGTCGGCAGGCGATGAGGCAGAAGAGGAGGATGCGGCCGATCCGCTTTCGCTTATGGTGGGACTTTTGTCGGTACTTTCCGGAAGTTTCGGCTTTGTTTACAGAACATTTTTGCGTGATTGACTATATGCAAAAGACCATGTAAAATCAAAAAGTAAAACACAAGTTATTGAGTATTTTGCCCCGGAATCGGGTAAAACTCCACAATATAGCAGAGTATGTACAGGGACGAAACAAGAAAGATCCAAATAGGAGACCGCGTCATCGGAGGTGGAAGCCCCATCCTCATCCAGTCGATGACCAATACAAAGACAGAGGATGCCGATGCGACGGTAAGGCAGATAGAAAGGCTGCGCGAGGCCGGCTGTGATATCGTACGCGTTACCGTGCCGACCATAGAGGCCGCAAAGGCTCTTGGAAAGATCAAAAAAAGGTGCGATATCCCCGTAGTTGCGGATATCCATTTTGATCATAAGATGGCTCTTGCGGCAATGGAATACGGAGCCGACAAGATAAGGATCAACCCCGGAAACATCGGCGGAGCCGATAAACTGAGGGAAGTCGTTGCCGCGGCGAAAGAGCGGGGCATTCCGATCAGAGTCGGTGTCAACAGCGGCTCTTTGGAAAAGGATCTTGTCGAAAAGTACAAAGGCGTGACCGCACAGGGCATAGTCGAGTCCGCAATGGACAAAGTCCATATGATAGAGGACTGCGGATACTCAAACATAGTCGTCTCTATCAAGTCTTCAGACGTGATGATGTGCGTAAGGGCGCATGAAGAGATAGCTCCCATCTGTCCGTATCCGCTCCATGTCGGGATAACGGAGTCGGGGACGGTAAAAAGCGGCAGCATCAGATCGGCAGTCGGCCTGGGGATCATACTTAACAAAGGGATAGGCGATACGATCAGGGTTTCCCTTACGGGTGATCCCGTCGAGGAAGTGGTTACGGCAAAACTGATATTGAAGTCACTCGGACTTCGCAAAGGCGGGGTCGATGTCGTATCATGTCCTACCTGCGGCCGGACAAACATAGATATCATAGGGCTTGCGGGGCAGGTCGAGCGCATGGTTGCGGGCTATGATCTTGATATCAAGGTTGCAGTCATGGGGTGTGTCGTGAACGGTCCGGGCGAGGCCAAAGAAGCCGATATCGGTATAGCCGGCGGGATCGGCGAAGGACTTCTGATCAAAAAAGGAAAGATAATCAAAAAAGTTCCGGAGGATGAGCTTCTTGCCACACTCAAGGAAGAACTCGATAACTGGGACTGCTGATAAGGGAATTCCGTAATGGAAAAGAGTTTTTTTGAAGTATTCTCTGCGCTGACTGTTTCCGAAGATGACAGGCAGCTGCTTGAAGAGACCAGGGTCACAAAACTGGTCTCTTCTTCGCGTCATGATAAACTCCACATCTATCTTACGAGCGATCATATCATTCCAAGGTCGAGCATCAGCCGCATGGAGGGCGACATCCGCAGACAGTATTACAAGGATGAGCCCGTCTCGGTCAGGATAATCGAAAGATTTGAACTTGATGATGCATATACTCCGAAGGCCGTTTTCAAACAATACGAGAACAGCATACTCGAAGAGGCAGCCGCATTTAATCCCGCATGGACGGATCTTCTGGCACATGCTGATTTTGAATTCCCGGACGGCGACGATACCGTCGTGCTCGTGCTTGAGGACAGACCGATCGCACGTGATATGGCGGATGAGATAATGGGTCTTCTCGACAACATGCTGAATAAAAGATGCGGACTGGATGCCGGCATAAAGGTGGCGTACAAGGAACGCGTTGCCAGACAGAGTGTAGAGCATACAAAAAAACGCATCATGGAGAGGATCAGGCACGTCGAGGAAGACGATAACGTTTACAATCTTTACGAGAGCGCACCGGATGACGCTTATGTGCCTTTACCGGAAGAAGATCCGGCTCATCACGTTTCGGCCTCTTCGGGGGAACCGGAAGTAGAGACCCCGGAAGCACCGGCCGCAAAGCCGTCCAAACCGTCCTATACAAAGAGCAGTACGTCATACAGAAAGAAAAAACTTCCCGAGGATCCGAGTGTCATATACGGAAGGAACTTTACGGACGATACGATCAGTATATGTGACATAGACGGGGACATCGGCGAGGTTACGGTCCGCGGCCAGGTATTCTCATACGACGTAAGGGACACCCGGTCGGGCAAGAAGATGGTGAAGTTTAGTGTCACCGACTTTACCGATTCGATCGATGTCAAGCTGTTCCCGAAAGAGGACCAGCAGGAGAGGCTTTTTGCATACCTGAAGGACGATGTTTTCGTCACGATAAAAGGCGTCACTTCCATCGACAAGTACGACGGAACGCTTTCGATCGGCTATGTGAGCGGCATAAAGATGTCGGATGATTTTCGCGTAAAACGCGTGGACAATGAGGCCGTCAAGCGCGTCGAGCTTCACTGCCATACCAAGATGAGCGACATGGACGGGGTTTCGGCCGTGTCCGATATCATAGACCGCGCAAGGAGCTGGGGCCATGATGCGGTCGCCATCACGGATCACGGTGTTGTGCAGGCATTTACCGAGGCATTTCATCATCTGCAGAAAAAGAAGATCAACGACATCAAGATCATATACGGAATGGAAGGTTATGTTGTCGATGACAGGGACGATGTTGCCGTTAATCCCAAAGATATAACGATACATGATGCCTTTGTCGTGTTCGATCTTGAGACGACCGGTTTTTCGGCGCAAAATGACAGCATCATCGAGATCGGTGCCGTCAGGATCGAGGACGGCAAGATCATGGACAGGTTTTCGACATTCGTCAATCCGAAACAGCCGATCCCTTACCGTATAGAAAAACTGACCGGCATAAACGATTCGATGGTAGCCGATGCACCGTTCATAAACGATGCTCTTGCTCAGTTTGACAGGTTCTGCGAAGGCGCCGCATATGTTGCCCATAATGCGTCGTTTGATATGGGATTTCTTACGGCCAAGGAGAAGGAAGCGGGCATCGTAAAAGAACATTCGTATGTCGATACACTGGGTATGGCAAGGCTTCTGGTGCCGGAGATAGCAAGGTTTCGACTCGATAACCTGTGCAAGTTCTTCAAGATACCTCTGGAAAATCATCACCGCGCGGTGGACGATGCGGAAGCCACAGCACATATATTCCTGAAACTCATTTCAAGGATGGAGCAAAAAGGTGCGTCTACCCTTACGGCTCTTAACGAGCTTGCCGCTTCTTCGGATGAGAAGATCAGAAAATCACCGAGCAATCACATCATCCTTCTTGCTGCGAACGAGACCGGAAGGGTAAACCTGTACAGGCTCGTTTCATTGTCGCATATACGTTTCTTCCACAACCAGGCCAAGATCCCGAAGAGCCTGATCGAAAAATACAGGGAAGGTCTTATAATCGGATCCGCATGCGAACAGGGAGAACTTTATCAGGCCATCATCGACAAAAAGAGCGAAGACGAACTGATCAGGATCGCCGGGTTCTATGATTACCTTGAGATACAGCCTGACGGCAACAATGCGTTCATGATAAGGGAAGACCGGTTTGAGGATATCAATTCGGTCGAAGATCTTCATGCGATAAACAAAAAGATCATAGAACTTGGCGAGATGCTGGACAAGCCTGTTGTTGCAACGTGCGACGTTCACTTCCTGGATCCCGAAGATGAAGTGTACAGACGCGTCCTGATGGCCGGAAAGGGCTTTAAGGATGCGGACATGCAGGCGCCGCTGTACCTTCGCACAACCGAAGAGATGCTGGCGGAGTTCGACTATCTCGGGTACGACAAGGCATACGAGGTAGTCGTCACAAATACGAGAAAGATCGCCGATATGATCGAGAGGATCGAGCCGGTCCGCCCGGATAAATGCCCGCCCGTCATTGAAGATTCCGATAAGACCTTAACAGACATCTGCTACAAAAAGGCAAAAGAGATATACGGAGACGATCTTCCGCCGCAGGTATCGCAGCGGCTTGAGAAGGAACTTCATTCCATCATTTCGAACGGCTTTGCCGTTATGTATATCATCGCACAGAAGCTTGTGTGGAAATCAAACGAGGACGGTTATCTTGTCGGATCAAGGGGATCCGTCGGCTCATCGTTCGTTGCGACGATGGCCGGCATAACGGAGGTCAATCCCCTTCCTCCGCATTACTATTGCAGCAACTGCCACTACAGTGATTTTGACTCGGAAGAGGTACGTTCGTTCGCGGGACGTGCGGGATGCGACATGCCCGATAAGACGTGCCCCGTTTGCGGCAGCAGGCTCAAAAAGGACGGGTTTGACATACCGTTTGAAACCTTCCTCGGATTCAAAGGAGACAAGGAGCCTGATATCGACCTTAACTTCTCAGGTGAATACCAGTCCAAGGCACATAAGTACACGGAAGTGATCTTCGGAAAAGGACAGACCTTCCGGGCAGGTACGATAGGAACGATAGCGGACAAGACGGCATACGGATTCGTCAAGAAGTATTTCGAGGAACGTCAGATCGATAAGCGTCCCTGCGAGATAGACAGACTTTCAAAGGGCTGTACGGGTGTCCGCAGGACAACAGGCCAGCATCCGGGCGGCATCATCGTTCTGCCAAGAGGCGAGGATATAGACACCTTCACGCCGATCCAGCATCCGGCGGACGATCCGAACAGTGATATCATCACAACGCACTTTGATTACCATTCCATAGATCATAACCTGTTAAAGCTCGATATACTCGGACACGATGACCCGACGATGATCAAGATGCTTCAGGACCTTACGGGAACGGACCCGAGAGAGGTCGCACTTGATGACAGCTCGGTCATGAGCCTTTTTGAGTCACCCGAAGCCCTGGGGATCACGCCCGAGGATATAGGGGGATGCAAGCTCGGGTGTCTGGGGATACCGGAGTTTGGTACGGAAAACTGTATCAGGATGGTTCTTGATGCACAGCCCAAGCATTTTTCCGATCTTGTGCGGATATCGGGACTCGGGCACGGCGAGGGCGTGTGGAAGGGAAATGCCCAGACCCTCATCATGGAAAAAAAGGCGACCATTTCCACTGCCATATGTACGAGAGATGATATCATGACCTACCTGATAAACATGGGACTTGATAATTCGCTTTCATTCAACATCATGGAGAAGGTCAGAAAAGGCCAGGTTGCTGCCGGCAAGTGCGATGACTGGCCCGAGTGGAGGCAGGAGATGCTCGACCATGGCGTTCCGGACTGGTACGTATGGAGCTGCGAGCAGATCAAGTACATGTTCCCGAAGGCTCATGCCGCAGCATATG
The DNA here is from genome assembly GCA_017526745.1 of Lachnospiraceae bacterium. Taxonomy (GTDB): domain Bacteria; phylum Bacillota; class Clostridia; order Lachnospirales; family Lachnospiraceae; genus UBA2868. The sequence continues at coordinate 20,472 of JAFXQX010000017.1, forward strand.
TCATGATGGCATGGCGCATCGCCTATTACAAGATCCACTATCCTCTTGCATATTATGCGGCTTATTTTTCAGTGCGCGCATCCGGTTTCTCATATGAGATCATGTGCCGCGGCCGCGATGTGATCGAAGAAGAACTTGCCAAGTACAAAAAGATGACGGAGGATCTGTCGGTAAAGACAACGGCCAAGCAGGAGAACATCCTGCGTGATCTTAAGATAGCGCAGGAGATGTATGCGCGCGGATTCGAATTTGTGCCGATCGATCTGTTCACCGCGGATGCGCACCGCTGTCTTATCATCGGCGACAAGATCATGCCGAGGCTTGACTGTATCGACGGACTGGGTGACAAGGCGGCCGATCAGGTTGCGGAGGCTGTAAAGGACGGCAGATTCTTGAGCATAGATGATTTTTGCGACAGGACTCATGTATCCCGGACCGTTGCCGACCACATGACGCAGCTCGGGCTCCTGGCGGATCTTCCGCAGAGCAACCAGCTGTCTCTTTTCGACATGATGTGATATGTTTATTATATATACCATAACGTCTTATAAATACCGCTTCATCCGGAGGTGAAAATGAAATTAGCGAGAGTGACCAAGAAAGGTAACAGATCGTTTTATATCGAGTTTCTTGCGATGACGCTTCTGCCGCTCATCGTCTGCGGCATCGTGATGATCATGGTCTGTTCGCGTTCCGTACAGCTGAGTATGACGTCTGAGGCAGAAGACAACCTGAAGAACGTCGCGATCTCAGTGCTTGCGGCCTACGATCATGAATACCCGGGCGACTATGAGGCAAGGGTCGAAGGGGATAAGGCAAGGATCTTTAAGGGAAATACGGACATATCGGATGATTTTTCGCTTGTCGATGATATCGAGGCAAAGAGCCGTCTTAAGATATCGTTGTTTTTGTATGACACGAGGGTGATCACCACGTTAAAAGACCGGGACGGCAGCAGGCTGACGATGACGGTTGCCAGCGAGAAGATCGTTAACGAGGTGTTCAAAGAGCGAACTCCGATGTTTTACGACAACGTGTCGATCGAAGGGATAGAGTACTATGCGTATTATATGCCTCTTATCAAGAAGGATAACAGCGAGTGCGTCGGAATGATCGGGGTCGCCAAGCCCGCGGACGATCTGAAGGCTTCGATAAACAGATCCGTAACGAACAACCTGATAATCATGGTGCTGGCGATACTTGTCACATCGTTCTTCATCATGAGATTTGCAAGCACTCTTGTCACTGTCGTAAAGCACATGCTCGATTTCATGAAGAAACTTGCCGACAACAAGCTTGATACCAAGCTCGATGCAAGCGTTTCGCAGCGTGAGGACGAACTCGGGGAAATGGGCCGAAACCTGAACAGCCTGCAGATCGCTCTTCGCCGCCTGATCGAGAGGGATGTGCTTACGGGACTGTTTAACAGAAGAAGTGCCGAGAAGAAGATTGACGATATCGAGGACAGCGGGGTTAAATACTGTGTGGCCATCGGAGATATCGACCACTTCAAGAACTTCAACGATACATTCGGACATGAGTGCGGTGACGTTGTGCTCCGTGAGGTGGCACACCTGCTCAATGACGGGATGAACAAGCACGAGGGCTTTGTCGCAAGATGGGGCGGAGAGGAGTTCCTTCTCGTGTTTGCAAATGCCGGGATAGATGACGCATACGATGCACTTATGATCATACGCCAGGCCCTCCACGATAAAGAGGTCGAATATAACGGACAGATCCATAAGGTCACGATGACTTTCGGCGCAGCCGAAAAGATACCAGGTGTGGCGATAAATCATCTGATCAGGGCTGCCGACGACAAACTGTATGAAGGAAAGCAGGGCGGCAGGGACAGAGTCATCATCTGATGCCGTAAAATGTGGAGTTTTGGCACTTCCTATGATATAATATTTAGTTGAATCTTATTTGAGGAGTAATGATATTATGAGCACCGAACTTGCAAAGACTTATGATCCTTCCCAAATGGAAGGCCGTTTGTACAAAAAGTGGGAGGAAGCCGGCTATTTTCATGCCGAGGTTGACAGGTCCAAAAAGCCTTTCACGATAGTGATGCCGCCCCCGAACATCACGGGCCAGCTTCATATGGGCCACGCCCTTGATAATACGATGCAGGATATCCTGATCCGTTTTAAGCGCATGCAGGGATACAACGCCTTATGGCAGCCCGGTACGGATCATGCCAGCATAGCCACCGAAGTAAGGGTCATGGCGGAACTTGCCAAGGAGGGGATCGACAAGCACGATCTGGGACGCGAGAAGTTCCTTGAAAGAGTCTGGGACTGGAGACGCGAGTACGGCGGCAGGATCACAAAACAGCTCCGCAAGATGGGTAGTTCCTGCGACTGGGAACGGGAACGCTTCACGATGGATGAAGGCTGCAACAGGGCCGTTACCGAAGTGTTCGTCAATCTCTATAACAAGGGTCTTATTTATAAAGGCGCCAGGATCATAAACTGGTGTCCCGTCTGCAATACGTCGATTTCGGATGCGGAAGTTGAGTATGTTGAGCAGCCGTCCCATCTGTGGCATATCAAATACCCGATCGTCGGGGATGACGGCAAGCCCTCATCAACCGATTTTCTGACATTTGCAACTACGCGTCCCGAGACGATGCTGGGGGATACCGCGGTTGCGGTTCATCCCGATGATGACAGATACAGGCATCTTCACAATAAGAGTGTATGGCTTCCCATCGTGGAAAAGGCCATCCCGGTCGTGACGGATGAGTATGTTGACATGGAATTCGGAACGGGTGTCGTAAAGATCACACCGGGCCATGACCCTAACGATTTTGAGGTCGGAAAGAGACATGACCTTCCGATCGTAAACGTCATGAACGATGACGGGACCATAAACGAAAACGGCGGAAAATACGAAGGCATGACAGACCTTGATGCAAGGGCGGCGATCGTTGAAGAGCTTAAGCAGAAGGGGCTCCTTGTCAAGATAGAAGACTATGCTCATAATGTCGGAACGCATGACAGATGCGGTGCCACGATCCAGCCTCTCGTCAAGCAGCAGTGGTTCGTCAGGATGGATGATCTGATAAAGCCCGCACAGGAAGCGGTAAAGAATGGAGACATCAGGCTCGTCCCGCCCCGCATGGATAAAACGTATTTTAACTGGACCGACAACATCCGCGACTGGTGCATCAGCCGCCAGCTCTGGTGGGGACACAGGATCCCCGCATATTACTGCGAGGACTGCGGCGAGATGATCGTATCAAAGACACCGGTCTACAGGTGCAGTAAGTGCGGCAGCACAAAGATCAGGCAGGATGAGGATACGCTCGACACATGGTTCTCATCGGCATTGTGGCCTTTTTCCACCCTCGGATGGCCCGACAGGACGGAGGAACTTGATTACTTCTACCCGACGGATGTTCTTGTTACGGGTTATGACATCATTTTCTTCTGGGTCATCAGGATGATATTCTCCGGCTACGAGCACATGGGTGCCAAACCGTTCTCGACGGTGCTGTTCCACGGACTCGTCCGCGACGGTCTCGGGCGCAAGATGTCCAAATCACTCGGCAACGGTATCGACCCTCTCGAGGTGATAGAAAAGTACGGTGCGGATGCCCTTCGATTTACGCTCGTTACCGGAAATGCGCCCGGCAACGACATGAGATTTACGGATGAGAGAGTTGAGGCAAGCCGTAACTTTGCGAACAAAGTGTGGAATGCATCAAGGTTCATCATGATGAACATGGAAGGCAAGACGGTCACCAAACCTTCACCGGATGACCTGTGGCCGGTAGACCGCTGGGTCCTTTCAAAGCTTAACCGTGTCATTTCCGAAGTGACCGAGAATATGGAGAAATTCGAACTCGGGATCGCGGTGCAGAAGGTTTATGATTTTATATATGATGTTCTGTGCGACTGGTATATAGAGATGATCAAGCCGCGCCTTTACAATACGGATGATGCATCATCGGCAAATGCCGCTTTATATACGGTCCGGACCGTGCTGATTGATTCGTTGAAGCTCCTTCATCCTTACATGCCTTTTATCACCGAGGAGATCTACTGCACTCTTACGCATGATGATCCGGAACGTGAAGCTGATTCAATCATGATCTCGTCATGGCCCGTTTATATGAAAGACAGAGAGTTTGAAGAAGACGAGGCCCAGATCGAGCTGATCAAGGAGGCCGTACGCGGTATCAGAAATGTCCGCGCCGAGATGAACGTGGCACCGTCCAAGAAGGTGAACATGTTCATAGTCACAAAGGATGATAACGTCAGGACCGCATTTGAGAACGGAAAACTGTTCTTCGAAAGCCTTGCGGGCGCATCATCATCTTCCATACAAAGCGACAGATCCGCGATAGATGACGACGCCGTATCCGTTATGATTGCAAATGCCGAGATCGCTATCCCTCTTGCCGAACTTGTTGATATCTCGGCCGAGATCGAACGCCTTTCCAAGGAAAAGGGACGGCTTGAAGGTGAGATCAAACGATGCAACGGCATGCTCTCGAACGAGAAGTTCATGAGCAAGGCACCCGAAGCAAAGATAAACGAGGAAAAAGAAAAGCTCGAAAAGTATTCGCAGCTTTTGGCACAGGTGGACGAAAGACTTACATCGCTTCGCGCCAAATGAAAGCAGGTAGTTAATGGCCGTATCGACAGAATCATGGAGATGCCAGATATCGGATGATTCCATGCAAGCCACAGTGTTTCTGACTCCGCCCCAAGAGGGCGAGAGCATAACGGTTGAAGATGTGGCTCTGTTTCTGCGTGCCAACGGAGTCCTCTCCGGTCTTATCTATTCCGAGATCGAAAAAGCTGTAAAGGAAAAGACCTACTACAAGGATATAGTTGTCGCAAAAGGCAGGAATCTTGTAGAGACGCAGAACGGCTATTATGAATTTCTTTTCAGTATAGGCGAGATCAAACATCCCGCGATCCGTTCCGACGGCTCGGTCGACTACCAGAGCATGAGCGTTATCCAGTCCGTGAGCCCGGGCGATATCCTGGCCATATACCATCCGGCTGTTCCGGGAAGTTCCGGAATGGACGTTAAAAATCGTGAGATAAGGTGCAAGGCCGCCAAAGAACTTCCGCCTCTTAAAGGTTCCGGCTTTGAGGTTTCGTTTGACGGCAATACATACAAGTCCACGATGGAGGGAAGAGTCGAATACGACAACTTCAAGCTCCATGTAAGAGATTTGTATGAACTCAGAAAAGATCTTGATCTTGTCATAGGCCGGATCGATTTTCGCGGCGATGTTATAGTTCACGGAAATGTCAGGTCGGGCACTTATATAAGAGCCACCAAATCCGTTACTGTTGACGGGTCGGTCGAGGCTGCAACGATCATCGCCGAAGGAGATATCGTCCTCAAGAAAGGCATGCAGGGCGGAGGCAAGGCAAAGCTCATCTCGGGTTCAAACATATATGCCCAGTTCATCGAGTTTACCGAAGTAAAGGCAAAAGGCAACGTCGAATCAAACATAATCCTGAATTCCGTTGTCTCAGCCGGGAAATCCGTTCTGGTTAAGGGCAGGAAGGGTGCTATCATCGGCGGCACATGTTACAGTGTGGGAGAGCTGAGCGCGGCGTTTGCCGGTAACAAGGCCGAGGTCAAGACAACGGTTGCATCGGGTATCAGCGATGAATACGATAAGCGCCTGCATCTTCTGACGCAGAAGGCTGACAGCGCCAGAAGGAGCGTCAAGAAGACGCAGCATGAGATAGAACAGATCAGGGATGTCCGGTTGACGAACGATCCCAAAGAGGTCAAGGATGCCAAGATCAGTCAGCTGACGAGAAGACTTAAAAGGGATGAAAGGCTTCTTGAACACGTTGAAAGAGAGATCAAAGAGATCGAGGATACGATAAACGTCGGCGATCAGGCTGCGGTACTCATAGAGGATACCGCTAATCCCGGAGTGACGATCAGGATCGACAACAAGGAACTCGTCATCAAGAATCCCATGAGCCATGTTAAGTTTTACCGGCCTCAGGGAAGCAGCGAGATAGAGGTTACATCAATATGATCAATTTCGAAGAAGAACTAAAAAAATTTCATCCGAGCATGGAGATCGAAGAGGTCGAGAACGCCGTCAGGGAACATGAACTTACGGATATGACCGATATCATGGTCGAAATGCTGCGCAGAGAAAAAGAGAATAAGGTAATATGAAATGCTATGTTTGCGGCAATCGTCTCGGCCGTGAAGATTTCTGTATGTCATGCGGTACCGACATAAGGATCTACAGGCATATCATGTGCATGTCAAACAAGCTTTACAATGACGGACTTGAAAAGGCCAATGTGCGTGATATCTCGGGGGCGATCGTATCTCTTAACGAGAGTCTGAAATATAACAAAAGAAATATCGATGCGAGAAATCTGCTGGGGCTGTGTTACTTTGAAAGAGGTGAAGTGGTCCCGGCTCTTTCCGAGTGGATCATAAGCAAGAACTATGAGAGCAAGAAGAACATTGCGGACGAGTATATCGATTTCTTAAAGAGCAATCCGTCCCGTCTTGATACGATCAACCAGACTATCAAGAAGTTCAATCAGGCTCTCAATTACTGTTATCAGAACAGCCAGGATCTTGCCATAGTCCAGCTCAAAAAAGTACTGTCGATAAACGAGAACCTCATAAGCGGTTATCAGCTCCTGGCCCTTTTGTACATGGAGATAAAAGATTACGACAAGGCCAGACGTACTCTTTACCGTGCCATAAGGATCGACAGGAACGATACGACTACGCACAGGTACTTAAAAGAGATCAATAACCTTATCACCGAGCAGGCCGGTTCGGGTGATGCCAACGGTGCAAATGCCGCCCTTCTCCCGCAGGATATAATCACGTATCAGAACGGAAACGATACGATCATCCAGCCGGTGGGAGTGAAGGAAAAACGGGGATTCTCGAGCATCATCAACATCGTTATAGGCCTTGTCATCGGTATCGCCATAAGCTGGTATTTGATCCTTCCGGGCAAGATAAGCCTTGCAACGAAGGAAAATGACGAAAAGTTCATGGCGGTTTCCGAAGAACTCGCGGCGGAAAAAGCATCCCATCAGGAATCCATTAAAAAAGCCGAGACGCTTGAGACACAGAACAGCGAGCTGTCTCATCAGATAGAAGAGCTTACCGGAACAAAAGGTGCTGCGACGGAAAACGACAAGCTGCTTCATGCGGCACAGCTTTATCTGGAAGATCCTGCCAATTCGGGTGAGGCTATCGAAGAAATGGAATCGATAGGTCCCGATTATCTCGCGGATTCTTCGGAAAACTTCAAGGCCTTGTATGCCAAGATGCAGGAGGTGACATCCGGTTCCGCTCTTGAAGAATACATCAATCAGGCAAAAGATGCCTTAAAGACCAAGGACTACAAAACGGCGATAGAGTACTATACAAAGGTCTGCGAACTGTCACCGGACAATTCGGATTACCTTATGGATCTTGCTTATGCATACAGGGAATCAGGTGATACGGAAAAGGCCGAGGAGATATACCGGCAGGTCATGAGGGATTTCTCCGAGACGCAGAATGCTATCGATGCGGCCGATAATTTGAGGTAAGAAACTGTTGGGTGGATCGTTAAAAAATAACAGTGTTATTAAACCTTTGATCGCAATGCTGATCTCGGCATTGTTTTTTGCGTTTGTTTTCGACATCAGCAGTGAGAGTATCAGGACCGCATCGTATTTTATACTGATCATCGGCATTGTTCTGATACTTGCCGTTTACCGAAGCAGCCTTCCGAACACCGGCGTATTTTATGCGATGGTATCCGGAATGCTCCTGAAACTTACATACGTTATATACACTCCCGTCTGGTGCCGCCAGCACGATGTTGTTGATTTCGGTGCCGGCGAGGGACATGCGGCATATATCGAATACATCTTGGAACACAAGGCGCTTCCGGACTTCGATCCGAGGAGCGTCTGGGCTTTTTTTCAGCCCCCTCTACATCATGCGATATCGGCAGTCTGGATGTGGATCAATATCAGGCTGGGCCTTTCGGAAGCCCATGTCCGCAAGAATGTCCAGATACTTCCTCTTCTGTACATGTGCCTTCTTGCATTCATAGTATATCTGATCTGCAAAGAGCTCGGGATGAAAAAGGGCGGAACAGCGGTCACGATGCTGATAGTCTCATTTCATCCCATATATATCCTTATGTCCGGAAGCATCAATAATGATGCTCTTTCCGTCATGCTGACCGCGGCTGCTGTCTATGCGGCGATCGTATGGTATATGTATCCGACGACGGGAAGGATAGTGCTTCTCGGTGCCCTTATTGGTCTTGCCATGTCGGCAAAACTGTCGGCAGCCCTTATTGCGTTTCCGATTGCTTTTCTGATCATATACAAACTGTTTACCGATACTTCAAAGCTGGCGGACCGCACAAAACTGATCTCGTATATACTGGAACTTTCGGCCTTTTCGCTTGTCGTATTTCCGCTTGGATTGTGGTGGACGATACGCAACAGGATAATGTTCGGAATGGATGCGAACTATATCCCCGAGGTCGGAGAACACGTTGACAGGTGGGGCCTTGTCCCGACCGTTCTCGATCTTGGAACGGCATCTCCTTTTCTGTACATGAAAGCGAACGGCTTTTCATATGATGAATATAACCTTATACTTGCAGCGGTAAAATCATCGCTGTTCGGGGAAGGTGATTTTGCGTCCCTTCCCGTATTTGTTACAGTTCTCGGCTGGATACTGTTCTTTGCAAATACAGCCGTGATCATTGTCTTTATATATTCGATGATAAGGACGATGAGATCTTTTGAGACGGGACCCGATAAGGGTATCATGATATTTCTGCTGCTTACCGTTATCACTTACGTTGCGGGCTTTGCGGCATTTGCTGTTGCAGGCAAGAATCTTTCGGCAATGGATTTTCGCTACAGCGCGGTTTCGGTAGCTGTCATGTCGGTGTTTTCCGGACTTGCATATGACAGACTTACGGCCGGGGGCAGGAAAACGGCGGGGTATCTGTTGATGACCGTCTCACTCGTCTTTGCGGTAAGTTCAGCGGCCTTCTGGCTGGCAGTAGGTCTGGTGTCATAACAAAGCATCATAAAGGAGAAAGCTCATGGGCGGATTTTTCGGAGTTGCATCAAAAAAGGACTGTGTGTGGGATCTGTTCTTCGGAACCGATTATCATTCGCATCTGGGAACAAGACGTGCGGGCATGACGGTATTTGGCGAGAACGGATTTGACCGTGCGATCCACGACATCACAAATGCACCTTTCAGGACCAAGTTCGACAGGGACGTTTCGGAACTTAAAGGAAACCTCGGGATCGGATGTATTTCGGATTACGAACCGCAGCCGCTCCTTATCAGGTCGCACCTGGGAACCTTTGCGATAACCACTGTCGGCAGGATAGACAACCTGGATGAACTCGCCGAGGAGGTTTCTTCTTCATCCGGCACGCAGTTTCTCGCGATGAGCGGGAGCAACATCAATCCCACGGAGCTTGCCGCCTGCCTTGTCAATCAGAAGGATTCGTTCGTCGAAGGGATAAAAAACGTTCAGCGCAAAGTCGACGGCTCGCTTACCCTTCTGGTCATGACCGAGGAAGGCATATATGCCGCCAGGGATCTGTACGGCAGAACCCCTGTGATGATCGGGAAAAAGGATGATGCATACTGCGTTTCGTTCGAAAGTTTTGCCTATATCAATCTGGGTTATTCGGATGAAAAAGAACTCGGTCCCGGGGAAATAGTTTACATAACTCCAGAAGGATATGAAACGCTCGCCCCTGCCGGCGATACGATGAAGATCTGTACGTTTCTCTGGATATACTACGGCTATCCGAACTCCACATATGAAGGCGTCAATGTTGAGAATATGCGTTACGAATGCGGAGCCATGCTTGCCGGGCGTGACGATGTCAGACCCGATATCGTAGCCGGTGTTCCGGACTCCGGAATAGCGCATGCCATAGGATATGCAAACAAGTCGGGGATACCATTTGCCAGACCCTTTATAAAATACACACCGACATGGCCGAGGTCATTCATGCCGACCGATCAGAGCATGAGGAATCTGATCGCCCACATGAAGCTCATTCCTGTCGATGCCCTTATCAGGGGAAAATCACTTCTTCTCATCGATGACTCGATAGTCAGAGGAACACAGCTGCGGGAGACTACGGAATTTTTGTATAACAGCGGAGCGCGCGAAGTGCACATCAGACCCGCATGTCCGCCGCTTCTGTACGGATGCAAGTTCCTTAACTTCTCCAGGTCCAATTCCGAATATGATCTGATAACAAGAAGGATCATACGCGAAAGAGAGGGAGATGATGTTTCCGACGATGTTCTGGCGACATATGCCGATCCCGACAGTGACAACTATAAGGAGATGCTCGAGGATATAAGAAAACAGCTCGGATTTACGTCCCTTATATTCCACAGGCTCGACGACATGGTCAGGTCGGTCGGCATAGACAAATCAAAACTCTGCACATACTGCTGGGACAGGCAGGGTGACTGCAGGGCATGCGGGAAATGCTCTATAACTGATTGTAATTCGGATGTACATACATTATAATAGATTGGTGATTTTTCAAGAGAACCGGGAGATTTACCATGCCTGATTTTTCCAATTCATGTTTAAACATATTAACTTACGCCGGGATTTCCGAGACGGACGGTGCCAAGGTCTTAAATAAGATCCGTCAGTTTGCGGCCCTTCCGGACCAGGGGGCGGCCGATGATGCCGTAAGGCGTCTTCGCAAAGAGCTTACGGCGTTCTATTATGATCTGTACAAGCTCGTCTTTTTCAGATCTCTTGAGGATACGAATATCCCTGCGGAAGTCATGATGTTCCTGTATTTCGGATACATTGATATGACGCTTGCCGGTGAGCAGAACACACAGATACTTTATGAGATGAGCCGCGCGATCGGGCTTGATGAGAGGATGAGAGTCTTCACATTCTATCAGTGGCTGCGCCTGATCTATACGTGCAAGAAGGACCCTTCGGTAAATGATTTTACCGTGGATTATATCACTACGCTGCGTCAGCAGAAGAGGGAAGGGACCATCACCGAGGCTCAGGAGAAGGAACTGCTGACCGACGGAAAAGCGAGGGTCACCTTCGAAATCGACAACATGTTCCGCTCGGCTAACAGGATGATGAGTTCGAGGATCACGACGTTTGTACCCTTCTTCTCCGAACAGGTACTGACACGTCCCCTGGAAAAATCACTCCTCGGATTTGATTTTGTCCACAGGACGATAGATGTAGTCAAGGCGATAGATTACTCACTGTTCTTCCGCCAGACCGTATATACCGCTCCGGAACTGGGACTTGATAAGGCATTCATCCAGGTAGAGGTCCTTCCCGATGTGATACTGATGCCCGTTGTCGGAACCAGGGCTGCCATGTGGCAGGAGATAACAGGTGCAAAGCGTACGACTCCGGGCAGATTCCTTCTGCCGATAGCTCAGGAGGAAGACCTGTCACCTATCATGATAAACCTTTGTGCGGAGTTTCGGTGGGAACTGTGCAAGAGGATACAGGGTGCCAGATGGAATGATCTGACAGAGAGATCTCTTACGAGTGATTACGTTGATTACATAGATACGTACAGAAAGAACCGCGAACTTTCCCAGGAGGCCAAGGACAGGATCAAATCCGCGATGGCCAAGCACAGGAACAGTTATAAGGAAATGTTTGTAGCGGACTATTCGACATACATCCAGTATGAGAGTTCGGGAGCACTGCGCCATAACAAGGTTGTCCGTGCGATCCTGTTTAACTACTGCCCGTTCTCCAAAGTCATACGCGAGGGCGCGATCGCCACTAATCCGCAGTACACCCAGCTGATAGAAAGATACAATCACAAGTCCGCACATGACATCCATCTGTTTGACATGGCGGTCGGAAGGATCGAAAAAGCGGGCAATGACATCCCCCAGGAGCTCCTTGATCACAAGGCATTCCTTCAGTCCTGACGGCCGGATACCATATTCGTTTTAGATCATGTTTATAAAACACTGTACGGGAAACACATTATGAGCGAAGAGAATATAAACGTTACTGCAAATGAGAGCGAAGACGAGGCGTCTTCGAGAAACTTTATCGAAAATATAATCGACAGGGATCTGGAAGAGGGTGCTTATAAAGAGATACACACCCGTTTTCCTCCCGAGCCCAACGGCTATCTTCATATCGGACATGCCAAGGCCATACTTATAAACTACGGCCTTGCAAAAGAATACGGCGGAAAGTTCAACCTGCGTTTTGACGATACGAACCCGACAAAGGAAAAGAGCGAGTTTGTGGAGTCCATAAAAGAGGACGTCAGATGGCTTGGCGCAGACTGGGAAGACAGGCTGTATTTTGCATCCGATTATTTTGATCAGATGTATGAGGCTGCCGTAAAGCTCATCAAAAAAGGCAAGGCATTCGTCTGCGATCTTACCGCGGATGAGATAAGGACGTATCGCGGAACGTTTGATACTCCCGGCAAGAACAGCCCGTATCGGGACAGATCGGTGGAAGAAAACCTTGAGCTGTTCGAGAACATGAAGGCCGGAAAATATGCCGACGGAGAGAAGGTTCTCCGCGCCAAGATCGATATGGCAAGCCCCAACATCAACATGAGGGATCCCGTCATATACAGGGTTGCGCATATGACCCATCACAATACCGGTGACAAGTGGTGTATTTACCCGATGTATGATTTTGCCCATCCGATCGAGGATGCGATCGAACATGTGACTCATTCATGCTGCACGCTTGAATTCGAAGATCACAGACCGCTTTACGACTGGGTCGTTCGGGAACTCGAATATCCCATGCCGCCCAAGCAGATCGAGTTTGCAAAGATGTATCTGACAAATGTCGTTACCGGAAAGAGATACATCAAGAAACTTGTCGAAGACGGGATAGTTGACGGATGGGATGATCCGAGGCTTGTCAGCATCGCAGCTCTTCGAAGGAGAGGGTTCACTCCTTCCTCGATACAGAATTTCGTGAAACTTTGCGGAGTGAGCAAGAGCCAGTCGTCCGTTGATTATGCGATGCTCGAGTACTGCATAAGAGAGGATCTTAAACTGTCGCGTCCGAGGGTCATGGCGATACTTGATCCCATAAAGCTTATAATAGACAATTATCCCGAAGGTGAAACGGAATTTTTCGAGGTTGATAACAATCTTGAGAATGAATCCCTCGGAAAGAGACAGGTTCCTTTTTCAAGGGAGCTGTACATTGAACGTGATGATTTTATGGCCGAGCCGGTCAGGAAGTATTTCAGGCTTTTTCCCGGAAACGAAGTCAGGCTGATGAATGCATATTTTGTCACATGCACGTCGTACGAGACCGATAATGACGGAAATGTCACCGTGGTCCACTGCACGTATGATCCCGCAACGCGTCAGGGTATATGTCCTCCCGACCGCAAGGTCAAGGGAACGATACACTGGGTCAATGCTCCGACCGCATTCGACGCCACGGTCAGACTGTACGAGAATCTTATCGACGAGGAAAAAGGAGTCTACAACGAGGACGGAAGCCTAAACTTAAATCCTGATTCTCTTAAGGTGCTTGACGGATGTAAGCTTGAGCCGTCGCTAAAAGATGCCAAAGCATATGAATCATTCCAGTTTGTCAGGAACGGATTCTTCTGCGTTGACTATAAAGATTCAGAGGAAGGACGTCCTGTATTCAACAGGATCGTGTCATTAAAGAGCAGTTTTAAGCTGCCCGCAAAATAAGCATTTGTGATTTTGGAGGTTTAGTATGGGTTTATTATCTGGTCTTTCTAACATGGGGCTTGGAAAACTCGAGGGTGCGGACATCTTCGAAGAGGAGAAGAAGCCTGAGGCAAAGGCGGCCGAGCCAGTCAAAAAGCCTGAACCGTTTAACGAGAATGACGTGCTTTTTGACAAGTCTGCCGAGTGCCCCGTTTGCGGAAAGAGTTTTTCGTTCAGGGCGGTAAGAACGGGTAAGGCAAGACCGTTGGGACAGGATCCGGACCTTCGCCCCAAGTTTGAGAATTTCGATCCTGCCAAATATGATGTTGTTGTCTGTCCTCACTGCGGATATGCGGTACTCACAAGATATTTTTCGTCGCTTCCCGCAGCGCAGGTAAAGCTTCTTCGCGAAGGCATCGGCGGCAAGGTTCACGGTATCGCCAACAGCCCGGTCATCTCATATGACGAGGCTATCCAGAGATACCAGCTCGCACTTGCATCTTCCATCGTTAAACACGCCAAGGACAGTGAGAAGGCATATGTCTGCCTGAAGATGGCCTGGATAATAAGAGGCAAGAAGGAGACACTTCCGGAAGATACCCCCGATTACGATGAGGTTATGGCACAGCTTCGCAACGACGAGAATGAGGCGCTGCAGGCCGCGTTTGACGGTCTTGTAAATGCGCGCCAGAAGGAATCATTCCCGATCGCCGGCATGGATGAGATAACGATCGATTATCTTCTTGCGGTCCTGTCCGCAAGATTTAATAAATATGATGTTGCCCAGAAACTTATAGCGGGCATACTCACGAACAAGACAGCGAACAACAGGATCAAAGACAGGGCACGCGATCTCAAGGATCAGGTCCTGATGGAGATGAAGATGAAAGGAGAATTCTCATGAAATCTTTTGGTAAGTTCATTACATTCGTAGGAATCACCGGTGCGGCCCTTGCGGGGCTTTGGTATTTCTGCGACACAAACAGCAAAAAATGTGAATGCTCATCCGATGATGACGGAAACGATTCCAAAGGCGGGGAGAGATCATATGTATCTCTTGATCCGGAGGAAGCCGTTGACAAGGCAAAGGATGTAGCAAAGGATCTGGCCGAGGCCGGCAGGGACGGCAAGGAGACACTCAAGAAGGCCGTTAAATCAGCTGCCCAGGATATCATGACAAAGGCAGAGGATGCGGCACGCGGTGTCGGCATCGTAAAGGACGACAAGAAGACCAGCGATTTTGAATTCGAGGATTTTGACAAGACAGCCGGGAAAGCAAAGAAGGCCGCAGCGGAAGCTGCCGAGGATCTGAAGGATAAGGCTGAAAGTGTTGCATCACACATTGACATACAATAAGTATCGTCCGGTCCTTTACTTTATTCTCTTGCTTTTTATCGCATTCCTTTCGGGATGCGGGGGTGATACTCTTCCGACCGAAGTAGTTCTCACGTCTGATTTTCTTGATGACGAGGTGTTCAGACTTGAAGGACATCCGTGCATGAAGAATGAGATCATGGTGTACCTGTCCAACTCGGAAAATCAGTACAGCGAGGTTTTCGGAAGCCGCATATGGTCCGTTCCGGTCGGAGACGGTACGCTCGAGGATTCCTACAAGGACAACATACTTGCCCGGATCGCACAGATCAAGACTATGAATCTTCTGGCTGCGCAGTATGAAGTTGTTCTTGATGAAGAAGAAGAGGCAAAGGTCAAGGCGGCCGCAAAGGATTACTATTCAACGCTTTCCGATGCGGAACGAAATTACCTCGATGTCGATGAAGAGACGATCAGCAAGCTTTATTATGAGTTTGCGATCGCGAACAAACTGTATGAGACCGTGACCGCGGATATCAATCCCGAGATCAGCGATGACGAGGCAAGGACGATAACGGTCAAGACCATACTTATCAAGACATACAAGACAGATGGCGCCGGAAACCGTATCGAGTATAACGAAGAAGAAAGAAAGAGCGCTCTTTCCCGTATCGCTGCGATCAGGCAGAAGCTTGACGAAGGCGTGGCGTTTGAAGTGCTCGCTGCGGATTACAACGAGGATACGAAGGACGAATACAGTTTCGGACGCGGTGTCATGCCTGCCGAATTCGAGGAGGCGGCATTTAACCTCGGAGCCGGAGAGGTCAGCGATATAGTCGAGACCGAATACGGTTACCACCTGATCTACTGCGTTACGACTTTCAATCCCGAAGAGACTGACGCGAACAAGGAAAAGATCGTTGAAAAGCGTAAGCAGGAAGCGTTCAATCAGGTTTACGACGAGTTCGTAAGGACTCTGACATCCAATCTCAACAAACCGCTGTATGACAGCATACATTATGACCCTGACGGGCCGGTAAAGACCACGGGGTTCTTTGAAACTTATGATAAATATTTTACGGTTGTTAGCACTCAATCTGATTGAGTGCTAATTTTTTCTTGACTTTGGTTTTTGGCGGGTTTATTATTTTTCTGGTTGAGTCAGATTTAATCGCCCGCCGTGGCGGGCGGCAAAAATAATAAGAAAAGAGGTAGATATTAATGGCAAAAACAGGCAGTTTAACAATCAACAGCGAGAATATCTTCCCGATAATCAAGAAGTGGATGTATTCCGATCACGATATCTTTGCCCGCGAACTAGTAAGTAACGGATGTGATGCGATCACAAAGCTCAAAAAGCTTGATATCATCGGACAGTACAGCATTCCGGAAGATAAGGACATGGAGATCAGGATCACGGTAGATCCCGAGAACAAGAAGGTCAGCTTTTCGGATACCGGACTCGGTATGGATGCAGATGAAGTCGAAGAGTATATCACTCAGATCGCATTTTCCGGAGCTACGGCATTTCTTGACAAGTACAAGGACAAAACAAACGATGATCAGATAATCGGACACTTCGGCCTGGGATTTTATTCCGCTTTCATGGTTGCCGATGAAGTGCACATCGATACTCTCTCTTACAAAGAGGGCGCAAAAGCGGTCCACTGGGAATGCGACGGCGGAACCGAATACACGATGGAAGACGGCGACAGGACTGAGGTCGGAACGACCATCACCCTTTTCCTTAACGAGAATTCGCTGGAGTTTTGTAACGAATACAGGATGAGGGAAGTGCTCAAGAAGTACTGTTCGTTCATGCCCACTCCGATCTTCCTTGTCAAGGCCGGCGCCGATACACAGTACGAGAACATCCCCGAAGATGAGGTGACCGATAAGGATACCGTTATCGAAAAGTATACCGAGGAAGCCAAGTACGAAGAGAAGGAAGAAGACGGCAAGAAGAAAAAGGTAGAGGTCTCGCCCAAGAGGAAGATGGCCAAGATCGTACGCAGGGAAACCCCGGTCAATGACCCGAATCCGCTGTGGCAGAAGACTCCTTCCGAATGCACGAAAGATGAGTACATAGAGTTTTACCGTAAGGTATTTATGGATTACAAGGAGCCCTTGTTCTGGATACACCTTAACATGGACTATCCGTTCAACCTCAAGGGTATACTGTACTTCCCGAAGATCAACATGGAATACGAGTCGATCGAGGGTGTTATCAAACTGTACAATAACCAGGTGTTCATTGCCGACAATATCAAGGAGGTCATCCCGGAATTCCTGATGCTGTTAAAGGGTGTCATAGACTGCCCGGACCTTCCTCTCAACGTTTCAAGATCGGCACTTCAGAACGACGGTTTTGTTCAGAAGATAAGCGATTATATCTCCAAGAAGGTCGCTGATAAGCTTGCCGGAATGTGTAAGACGGAAAAAGAGGATTACGAGAAGTACTGGGATGACATCTCGCCCTTCATCAAGTACGGATGCTTGAAAGATGACAAATTCTGCGAGAAGATGACCGACTATATCCTGTTCAAGGATATCGACGGCAAGTATATGACACTTCCCGAGTGCCTCGAGCTTCCCGAGAAGAAGGAAACACAGGAGGCTACCGGCGAGGATGGCGAGAAGGTGGAAGCCGAAGTGGTCGATGAGGAAAACTCATCCGACGAAGGAACTGCGGAAAATGACAGTGAAGGCTCGCAGGACGATAAGGACAAAGTCAGAAAGACCGTATACTACGTAACCGATGTCCAGCAGCAGAGCCAGTACATCAACATGTTCCGTGAGCAGGGAATGGATGCGGTCGTTCTTGACCACAATATCGACCAGCCCTTCATAAACCAGCTCGAATCCAAGAACGAGGATGTGAAGTTCAAGCGTATCGATGCGGGCATAACGGATTCGTCCAAAGAAGAGGATGCATCGGAGGATAAGAAGCAGCTCGAGAAGGATGAGAAGGTCCTTACCAAACTGTTCCATAAGGCGCTTTCAAACGACAAGCTTTCGATCAAGCTTGAGTCGCTGAAGAACGAGAACATCTCGTCGGTCCTTACGGTATCTGAAGAATCCCGCCGCATGCAGGATATGATGAGGATGTACTCGGTCGGCGGCATGGACATGGGTGCTTTCGGATCCGAAGGAGAGACGCTCGTCCTTAACAGCAGGAACGCTCTTGTGAAGTATCTGATAGAGAACAAGAAAGGCGCCGATGCCGAGATGTTCGCACAGCAGCTTTACGATCTTGCGGTATTGTCCAACAGACCGCTTGCCGCTGATGCAATGACGAAATTTGTGGCAAGATCCAATGAGATCATGCAGAAGCTTGCAAAGTAATACATACAATGTGATATTTTGCAGGCTCCAAACGAGAGGAGAAGAATAAGGGGCGGAGTTGTGAACAAAAATAATTAACATAATGTAACATTATGTAAAGGCAGATACAATGATCCATGTCGTATCTGTCTTTTTATTATGAAGTATTCATCCGATGGAATCGCGCAGCCATGCGCTTTCATAGCGTCTGTCACAAATATGACTCTTGTACGAGATAACTATGGAGAGTAAACTGAAGCAACAAAAGTGGGTGTCAAAAGTGACAGTTCATTTTGACGCGGTTTTGGTTATAAGCCAAACCGATTACATTGTTACAAGGAGGTTTTTCTATGTTAAAAAAGACAGTAGTAGCATTTTTAACTATGACTCTTATTGCGTCCTCGTCAGTGTTTGTTATGGCTGAGCCAACAGTAATTGATGGACCGGTTGAGAGTACAGTTACAGCAAATGATGGTGATGACATTAAGGTTCAAGGAGATGTTGATATTACAGAATCTTCAAATCCGGGAGATTATGTTGGTGTTAATGCAAATGGAGGAAATGTTGAAGTAACAGGAGATGTTACGGGAACAGAAGAAGGAGTGGCTTTCAACAATGGAGGTTCGGTCACCGTAGGAGGTGATGTTAGTGGCGATAGCTTTGGAATTCTATCAGATAACGGTGGTACAGCTAAAGTAGGCGGAGATGTTAATGGCGGAGTTTTTGTGACCGATGCGGATGTCGAGATTAAAGGCAACGTTGAGAAGACTAATACAACCGAGTGGTGCCCCGCAGCTGTTCAAGAATCGGGTGACAGCACTATTAAAATCGGTGGAAGTGTAACCTCATCAGGATCCGGTATCAAAACAGATGGTGATTCGGTTATAGTCATAGAGGGAGCTATAGCAGCTTCGGGATCAAGTGCAGCTATCATTTTGGACCAGTCAAAGTCCGATTTTGACGATGTCACTTATGAGACTATATACTCGAAAGATGATAGTGTGGGCGTATCAAAGATAGTTGTTCATGAGATAAAAGGAGATCTTGGAAATGATAGTAATCTTGTAAAAGCCGGCTATCTGTCCGGGACTGAGAACTATTCGACAGGAACCGCTCCCACATTTACGGAAGATGCAGGATTCAGAGGGGAACAGATCAAGAACATTTTCTACATCATCAAGAAGTCAGAAAACTCGGATAAAGGCATAGCTTCTCTTAGTGGAACGACTCAATTTGACGGAATTTCTGGCAAAATTGATGCAGCGCCTGAGAATACAAAGATCACAGTCACGGTCAAGGAAGGTTATGGAGTTAAGGCAGGAACAATTGAAATAACGAAGAATGCAGACGGCACGTATAGTCTTATTGTTCCTCGCGGCGGTGGTGTTACGCTGACAGCCGAATTACTTGAAAAAGCTGCCGAAGAGATCGAGAAGAAGGAAGAGGAAGAGAAGAAGAACGATAAGGACGACGACAAGAAGGACGAGAGCAAGACGATCGCTACGATAGCGTCAAATAACGTCAGCCCGTTTGTTGCGTATGCACCCGTGTTAACGATCGGAGGAGGCCAGGCCGTATTATCCGGCGGAACATTCGGTGCCGATACAGGTATCAAGATGGAGGAACCCGGACCGCTGGCTGAGGCAGCATTTGCAGCAGCAATGCCGGCAGGATTTGCAAAGGCATTTTCATTCTCTGTAACAAACGGAGGGCAGACAACATATTCAATTAAGAACGGAAAGATCTCATTCAAGATTCCTGCACAGTATCTTCTTGCAGGCAGACAGTTCAAGCTGATCGGCGTTGACAAGGACGGAAAAACCAAAGTATTTGATAACGTTGCCACTGAAGACGGAAGCTTTGAAGCAGATGTCGACATTGAAGGATATCAGTTCGAACTCGTATACAAAGACTGATTGAATAATACCCTCTCATACCAAGGGGACGGCTCCATACGCGGAGCCGTCCCCTTACTTATATTCGTAGTTATGAAACGCAGGAATCGTCCCGGCGTTTCAGTGACTCTGGTAATAGTAGCGCATCAGAGAATAGCGGGTTTCCGTACCGGTCTTCTCGTAGATGCTGTTGATGTGGCGGTAAACGGTGCGGGTGCTTGTGTTCATATTTGAAGCAATGACAGAGACGTCATCGTCACTTTCGATAAGGCAGATGAGGAAATCTTTTTCGCGTGGAGTAAGGCCATGGGCTGCTGCGAATTCATCAAGTTTTGAACCGTCAGGAGCATTTACCTGTTTTTTGTGATATGGGACGGGAATATAGCCGCCAAGAACTATACAAAGCAATACGGCCGATGTGAGCAGCGCCTCGATGGTAATACGTGTCATTACGGATGTATTGGAAAACGCCGGATGGATCGCGTCACATACGCATGCAAGGACGCGGCTTAAGCCTGCGACAAGCTGCGGATGCGAAGTCTTGGGAGCAAGATCCCAGAAAAAGACGTTTAAGAACACTATCTGGGATACTACTATAACGTAGTAGTGGCATGTTGCGGTGATGACGTGCCCTTCCTGAAGCATGAACGGGAGCGGAAACGACATGATCGACATGCAAAGGGCGCATACCATCAGCCATTTCCGACGTCCAAGATCTGCCAGGAATCCGCCGACCAGATAGCCGGCAGCACCGAACAGTCTCGGCCATGCATACATTGACATGTCACCGGAGAAGCTCAGCGAGATTATTATGGTGTCAGTAAGCCCGTTGATCATATACAGCATTATCATTGCGGCACATCCTGCCACTATGATCATTTTGCCGGGAAGCGCAGGATCACCTCTTCGGGCATATTCAAGCGGTTCGTCAAACATCCATTCAAAGCGTTTTTTTGATACGATGGTCAGATACGTGGTGAATGCAAACCCTGCGAGCAGGAGTACTAACATGGCAATGTTTGAAGGGATCAGGAATTGAACCGTCATCTGGATCAGGAACGCGGCGGCGCCCGCAATACCGGACAGCCTTCCGATATATGCGTGTCCGACATGACCCATCGCATAATAGTAATATACGGCACCACCAAGGAAGCCGAGTGAGATGAGCGTTACCGTACACGATATTATATAGCCCACAGGACCGGTCTTAATGAACAGTTCCATGATGCCGGCCATTCCTGCAATGAATATGATATCTGATGCAAGCATTGTGATACGTCTTGTACGTATATCCGACTCAAACTTCTGACTTAACGGGAACAGAAGAAATCCCACGGCAAGCGCCGGCATCTTAAGATAGTGGAGTATTGCTCCTGTCCCCTCAAGATGGTATGCGGATTGGTCCATACATATGAGGCATAACATGTATTCGGACATATACACGGTGAAGAGTATGGCCATCGTGATGTGTTTGCTGTTTATTGTACCTGCTTTTGTTTTCATTTATGATCTGACAGTTGTAAAGATGGTTAACGGTCTTCATGTATCATTATATCATATGGGATGAGTGCAACAATACAATATATAGTGTCTTTCGCACAAAGATATGTTAGAATAATCGTGTATGTGCTTTGACGGACAGTTGCGTACATTACATCAGGGAGAGCAGATGGATAAGAGTATCTTATATCTTCAGGCAAATGAGAGGATAGCGGACAACCTGAAAGGCCGGTTTAACGACGAAGGGATAGAGTTCATCCATGCCTCGAACGCTGCGGAGGCCTTTGAACTTCTGAAGCAGAGGGAATTCTATCTGATGCTGACCGACGGGTTCATACCGGATATGCGGGTTCATGATTTTGTGCAGAAATGTGCTTCGGAATATCCGGACATGATACTTGATGTCTGCATGGATCTGACCGATCCGAAGTATGTTCCGATCATCGTCAATGAGGACTGCGTAAGGAAGGTCTTCCTGCCTCCGTGGAATATCGAGGATATCGTTGAAGGCGTCAAGTCTTCGATCGATGAGGCTTTCATACACAGGGACCTGGTCAGACGGATAAATGCCCTTGCCGACGATGAAAAGTCATTTGCCAAAACGATAGATAATCTGAAGACATCGCTCTTAAAGCAGCAGTACAGTTACAACAAGATCGCCCCCTTTTTCAACCGCGTTCTCGATGCGTTCATCAAGCGCAAGAACATGAGCAGGGGCTACAGTGATTTTGTCAAGAAAACATGCGACAAGATGCTGCGTCTCCAGACGACCGAGTATTTCAAAGTGTCCGAGCTTACCAGGATCATCTCGGCGAACGTGGAAGATGCCGTAAAGAATAATCCCGGGATCAGTTTAGACGGGGTTAAGAGTTGTCTGTACGGCGATGTTGCAAGAGCCTCGATGGCGGATCTTACGTTTTCACTCTGGGTCCTTGCGTATATTGAGGGATTAAAGTGCAGCAATGCATCCATGTCGGTCGACAGCAGGTTTGTTACGAGCAGAAAATGCGAATACAGCCTTACCGTCAAGGGCACAAAGAAAAAGGAACTGCCTGTTGAGATACAGGTTTATGTGGCCAATATTCTCGGAAATATCGTTGACGAGTACCAGAAATACGATACAGACGACGGGTGGACCTATGAATTGCGAATAGCTCTCTAGTCTGTTACAATTATAGTTTGAGGATCATTTATGAACTACGGTAGAAGAGGAATTAAAAAACGCCAGAGAGCGATGAACTCTCCGGTCACAAAGGTCGGGAAATTCTGCGGTGTGAGCCTGTTTGCGCTCGCAACGTTTTGTGCTGTCGTTGCGGCCGTTGTCGGACTGTGTGCCGGTATCGGCCTGTTCATGGGCGTTGTTGATACGGCTCCCGATATTTCGAATGTGGATGTTTCTCCCGCCGGTTATTCAACGACCGTGTATGACAACCAGGGCAATCAGATCACAAAACTGATCGCGGAAAACTCCAACCGCGTGTACGTCAAGCTCGACAAGATCCCGCTTGATATGCAGCATGCTTTTGTTGCGATAGAGGACGAGAGATTTTACACGCATAACGGTATCGATATAAAAGGTATCATGCGTGCCGGTGTCAAGGCCTTGAGCGGAAACCTGCATCAGGGTGCATCGACCATCACGCAGCAGCTTTTAAAGAACAACGTGTTCACTTCGTGGACCGAAGAAAGCAGCATGATCGACAAGTTCAAGCGTAAGTTCCAGGAGCAGTACTGTGCCATCCAGCTTGAGAAGCAGATGACCAAAGACGAGATACTCGAGAATTACCTGAACACCATTAACCTTGGTCAGGGAACGCTCGGAGTACAGGCCGCATCCCAAAGATACTTCGGTAAGAACGTATCAGACCTGAACATTTCGGAGAGTGCCGTGATCGCATGTATCACGCAGAACCCTTCCAAGTGGAATCCCATATCGCACCCCGACAACAATGCAAAGAGGCGCGAGGAAGTCCTGACCAAGATGCGCGATCAGGGCTACATCACTCCCGCACAGTTTGATGAGGCTATGGCAGATGATGTGTATTCGCGCATCCAGGTCGTTAACGAGAAGGTTGAAAAGAAAACGATCTATACATATTTTGTCGATGAACTTACCGAACAGGTGTTAAAGGATCTTATCGAAAACCTCGGCTATTCGGATGCCCAGGCGTATAATGCGCTGTACAGCGGAGGACTTTCGATCTTCACGACGCAGGATCCCGAGATACAGAAGATATGCGATGAGGAGTTCGCGAACGAGGAGAACTATCCTCCGAAGACGAGATACTATCTCAAATACGAAGCTTCCTACCTTGATTCGGACAACGAAGCGGTCAATTATTCAACCCAGTATTTCGAACAGCATTTCAAGGAAAAACGCGGAAAATCATTCAACTGCATATTTGATACGGAAGAGGAAGCACAGGAGGCGATAGACGAGTTCAAGGCCGATGTTGAGGCCGAAAAACCCGGAATGGAGTTCGTGACCGAATCCATCTCACTGACTCCGCAGCCCCAGGCAAGCGTGACGATCATCGAGCAGTCAACCGGCGAGGTCAAGGCTGTTGTCGGAGGAAGAGGTGCCAAGAAAGCAAGCCTTACTCTTAACCGTGCGACCGACACAAAGCGTCAGCCAGGATCATGCTTCAAGGTGCTCGCAGCGTATGCGCCCGCACTTGACGCAGGGGGAAAATCACTTGCTTCGACCCAGGTCGACGAGCCATACAGTTACGCAAACGGAAGACCGGTCAAGAACTGGTACAGCGGATACAAGGGCATATGTACATACAGATACGGTATCGAGCAGTCGCTTAATATCGTTGCGGTCAAGACAATCACCGAGATTACTCCCCAGCTCGGATTCGATTATCTGCTCAATTTCGGATTTACGACGCTTGTTGACAGAAGGACGGAAAGAGACGGGAGCATATCTTCCGATATCACGCAGGCACTTGCGCTCGGAGGTCTTACCGACGGTATCACGAACATGGAGATGGCAGCCGCATTTGCCACGATCGCAAACGGCGGTGAGTATATCAAGCCCATGTTCTACACAAAGATCCTCGACCACGACGGAAACGTCCTGATAGATAATACACCCAAGACAAGACGTGTCCTTAAAGAGACTACGGCATTCCTTCTAACAAGCGCGATGGAAGACGTTGTAAAAAAAGGTACCGGTGCGAAAGTCAATTTCGGTAATATGGCAATAGCCGGAAAGACCGGTACGACGACGAGTAATGTCGATGTATGGTTCTCGGGATACACTCCGTACTATACGTGTGTTGCATGGTCCGGATACGACAATAACGTTCACATGAACGGAAGCGGTGAGACGGGAACTGCCAAAGTGTTATGGAAGGCCATCATGGGAAGGATCCATGAAGGCAAGGAATACAGATCGTTCACCGAGCCGGAAGGCATAACCACTGCGACCGTCTGCAAGAGAACAGGCGGACTTGCAACCGATATATGCCGTGCGGACGGAAGTGCGATCACGGAATTCTTTGCGGAAGGGACCGTACCGACGGAACCCTGCTCGAATCATTACGGAGACGTATTTGATACCGGACTTGTGTGCGCCATGACCGGACAGAAGGCGACGGCTACGTGTCCTTATGCATATGAAGGCGATCCGACTGCGGAAGGATTCTGTCCTCACAGTACGATAAACGGAGTTGCGGCTCAGGATTATTACAATCTTTTGCAGGCTCAGGCAGCCGGCCTTGTTCCGGGAGTTCCCGGCATCCCGGGCGCAGATCCCGCATCGACGCTCGATCCTGCGGCAGCGGCAGCAGCCGCGGCGGCACAGCAGCAGGCGCTCCTTGATGCCATGAATGCGGCAAATGCAGCGGCAGCCGCACAGGCGGCCATTACCCCGCCGCAGTGATCCATGGATGGCTGGCGGCATCTTCACACCGGCGGGACGGGTGAGATAGAGGAAAAAAAGTCCCGTTTTATAGCAACGATCGAGCCGGTCTCTTCCGAGGAAGAGGCTTCGGCTTTTATTTCTGAAATAAAGAAAAAATACTGGGATGCCAGACATAACTGCAGTGCCTTTGTTATCGGAGAAAAAGGTGAGAAGACAAGGTGCTCGGATGACGGTGAACCTTCCGGGACCGCCGGCCGGCCTATGCTCGATATATTAACGAGAGAGCATATCACAGATGCATGTGTCGTGGTAACGCGCTATTTCGGAGGCACGCTCCTTGGCACCGGAGGACTTGTAAGGGCGTATTCCGCCGCAGTGGCCGAAGGCCTTAAAGCGTGTACATTGATCGAGAAAAAGCACGGTTTTTTTGCCGGGATAACGTGTGATTATAACGATTATGACAGGATAAGGAATCTTGCGGAAAAAAAAGGTTATCATATAGCAGGGATCGATTACGGGCAAAAGGTTGTGATCAACATGATAGCCGATGATCCCGGCCGCCTGTCGGCCGATATTACCGATCTGACATCGGGACGGGCCGTTATCGCTAAACCAAAGAGCATAACATATGCCCTTGATGATAAGGGGCAGATCATAGAGTGAGGGTTTGAAAGGAGATGCGGGTATGGATGAGAAGATGACTATCGAAGAGATAAAGACGCTAGTGGAAGAAAAACAGTATACCCGCCTCAGACAGATCCTCGTCGAATGGAACGAAGCGGATATCGCAGCATTTCTTGAGGAACTTCCTCACGAGGAGCAGATCAAGGTCTTCCGTATACTGCCGAAATCGATCGCAGCGGATGTATTCTCCTTCCTTCCTGTTGAGATCGAGCAGGAGATCATTACGACACTTACCGATCGCGAGGCGGCCAACATCATCAACAACCTGATGGCCGATGATGCTGCGGATCTTATGGAAGAGATGCCGGCGGGACTGGTCAAAAAACTTCTCGCCAACGCCGATCCCGAAGCGCGGCGCGATATCAACCATCTGCTCCGCTATCCGGAAGATTCTGCCGGAAGTCTTATGACGGTCGAGTTTGTCGATCTGAAGGAAAATCTCACCGTTCAGGAATGTATAGACAGGATCAGGCGCATAGGTGTTGACAAGGAGACTATCGACACATGTTACGTGCTCGATCTCGGAAGACATCTTCTCGGTACTGTCTCTCTTAGGGACCTTCTTTTAAATCCCCCCGATGAGCATGTGTCAGAGTTCATGAATGATAACGTGATCTCTACAAACACGATGACCGACCAGGAAGAGGTCGCAAGGATGTTCCAGAAATACGACCTTACGACAATGCCTGTTGTGGATAATGAAGGCCGTCTCGTCGGTATCATCACTATTGATGACGTTGTCGATATCCTGCAGGAAGAGGTTACGGAGGATATCGAAAAGATGGCAGCTATCCTGCCGACCGACAAGCCTTATATGAAGACAAACACGCTCGAGACATGGAAAAAGAGGATCCCCTGGCTGCTGCTCCTGATGATCAGTGCTACGGTCACGGGCAAGATAATAACCCACTATGAGAATGCACTCGGTGCTTATGTTGTTCTGACAAGCTTTATCCCCATGCTCATGGATACCGGAGGAAATGCCGGCGGACAGGCCAGTGTTACGATCATCCGCGGACTGTCGCTTGATGAGATCGAATGGGGTGACATATTCAAAGTCATATGGAAAGAGATACGCGTTTCGGTCGCGTGCGGCATCACTCTGGCGGTGGCGGGATTTGCCAAGATCATGCTGTTCGACCATGTCCCGGTGGTCGTAGCTTTGGTGGTATGCCTGACATTGGTCGTTACGGTTTTCTTTGCAAAGATCGTAGGGTGCTCGCTGCCGATGATCGCGCAGAAGATAGGCTTTGATCCGGCAGTCATGGCGTCCCCGTTTATCACTACGATAGTGGATGCTCTGTCGCTCCTTATTTATTTCCAGTTTGCAACGAGGATATTAGGAATATGATAAAAAAAAGAGAAGAAATACGAAATATTGCGATCATCGCGCACGTCGATCACGGCAAGACTACGCTTGTTGACGAACTTCTTAAACAAAGCGGGGTGTTCCGCGAGAACCAGGAAGTCGCCGAACGGGTGATGGATTCGAACGATATAGAAAGAGAGCGCGGAATAACCATACTGTCGAAGAACACGGCGGTATCATACAAAAATGTCAAGATCAATATCGTTGACACGCCCGGACATGCCGACTTCGGAGGAGAGGTCGAACGTGTTCTCAAGATGGTCGACGGAGCGGTCCTTGTCGTGGATGCATTTGAAGGCGTTATGCCCCAGACCAAGTTCGTACTGAAGAAGGCAATGACATTAAAACTTCCGGTTCTCGTATGCGTCAACAAGGTAGACCGTCCCGAAGCAAGGTGCGAGGAGGTCGTTGATGAAGTTCTTGAACTCTTCATGGATCTTGATGCAAGCGATGAACAGCTTGACTGCCCGTTCATATATGCATCCGCCAAGAACGGCATGAGCGGAAACGCACCGGATAAACTGGAAAACACGATGATCCCCCTGTTCGAGGCGATCGTTGATTATATACCCGCTCCCGAAGGGGATCCGGATGCCGGAACCCAGGTTCTGATCTCAACGATCGATTACAACGAATATGTCGGAAGGATCGGTGTGGGCAAGGTAAGCAACGGATCGATAAAGATCAACCAGGACGTTGTGATCGTCAATCATCATGAACCCGACAAACAGAAGAAGGTCAGGGTATCCGCCCTTTACGAGTATGACGGGCTTAACAAGGTCAATGTCAAGGAAGCCACGATAGGTTCGATAGTTGCCGTATCGGGCATCAGCGACATACATATCGGGGATACCATCTGTGATCCGGAACAGATCGAACCGATCCCGTTCCAGAAGATCTCCGAGCCTACGATCTCCATGAACTTCATGGTAAACGATTCGCCGCTTGCGGGACAGGAAGGTAAGTTCGTAACATCAAGGCACATACGTGAGCGCCTGTTCAAGGAACTTAATACCGACGTTTCGCTCCGCGTTGAGGAGACCGAGTCTACCGATTCCTTCAAAGTTTCCGGAAGAGGGGAACTGCATCTGTCTGTTCTTATCGAGAACATGCGCCGCGAAGGATATGAGTTCGCGGTCAGCAAAGCGGAAGTGCTCTACCGCACGGATTCGAAAGGACGAAAGTGCGAGCCCATGGAGATCGCTTATATAGATGTCCCCGAAGATCTTGCGGGTACCGTTATAGAAAAACTCGGATCACGCAAGGGCGAACTTCAGAATATGATGCCGATCACCGGAGGATACACCAGGCTGGAGTTTTCCATACCGGCAAGAGGTCTTATCGGATACAGGGGAGAGTTCCTTACCGATACGAAAGGTGAAGGCATAATCAATACCGTATTTGACGAATACGCACCGTATAAGGGCGATATCCAGTTCCGCCACCAGGGCAGCATCATAGCTTTTGAAACGGGCGAGTCGGTAACCTACGGACTGTTCCAGGCCCAGGAGAGAGGAACGCTGTTTATCGGACCCGGCGAGAAGGTATACTCGGGAATGGTAATAGGCCAGACAGGCAAGACCGAGGATGTCGAGATCAATGTATGCAAGAGCAAGCACCTTACCAATACGAGATCGTCGGGAGCGGATGAGGCGCTCCGTCTCAGTCCCCCGAAGATCCTGTCGTTAGAGCAGGCTCTTGAATTCATCGATACGGATGAACTTCTGGAGATCACGCCCGAAACGCTCAGGATCCGCAAAAAGATACTCGATCCTACCCTGCGCAAACGTGCTGCATTCGCACAGAAGAAAGATCAATAAACATAAAGACAATTCGCAGCTATTTATGTATAATATGATTTGGGGATCATAAAAAGGAGAAGATATGTTTGCGAATATTTTTGGAAGTTACCTTGTCAGAAAGAACATTATCACCGAGGATGAATTCCTGACGATCAAGATGGAGATCGACAGGACCAGAGTCAAGCTTGGCCTTATCGCCGTATCTGAAAAGCTCATGACAGAGGCTCAGGCGGAAGAGATCAACATGAAGCAGCAGCTCATGGACAAGAAATTCGGTGATATCGCGATCTCTCTCGGATACCTTACCTCAGCCCAGGTTGACAGGCTTTTAAGCCTGCAGGGAAACGAATACATGCGTTTCTGTCAGAGTGCGGTTGATAAGGAGATAATGACATTAGAACAGATAGAAGGGGCACTCGATTATTACAAGAAAGAGAACGGGTTTACCTTCTCTGATATGGAGGATATCAAGTCCGGTGATGTTGACAGGATCCTTCCTCTGTTCCTTCCGGATATACCGGACGGACCGTTCAAGGATCTGATGGCTCTTACGTTCAGATGCATCAACCGTCTTGCATCTGATGACATCTCGATCAAGAGAGGATATACGACACTGTCATACCGTACAGGAGCCGTAGCGAGCCAGGAGATAGTCGGAGACTATTATGTTACGACGGCATTTTCCGGAGATGATAAAGGCATTCTGGCGATCGCGGAAGCCTTTGCCAAGCAGTTTTTCGATGAGGTGGACGTGAACGCGCTTGATTCGGTCGGCGAGTTCATCAACATCTGTGACGGACTGTTCACGACGGCAGCAAGTCTTGAAGGAATGAACCTCAATCTTATGCCGCCCAGGCTTTCAAAGGACCCGATGGAGATAAACGGTTCCATGATAGTGGTCATACCGATATTCATCAACCAGCAGCCGCTTGACTGGGTTGTCAGTCTCGGTAAGATGACCGAAATAAAAGAGAATTAAACTTTGACATAAACGGAGGTAAAGATCATGTCTGTTTTTAAAGGAGCAGCCGTAGCAATATGTACACCTTTCCATGCTAACGGCGAGGTGGATTATGACAGGTTCAGGGAGCAGATCGAGTACCAGATAGAAAACGGTACCGATGCTATCGTTGTTTGCGGAACTACAGGAGAGGCTTCGTGCCTGTCACATGAAGAGCATCTTGAATGCATCAAGTTCTGTGCGGATGTTGTGGATCACAGGATACCTGTTATTGCAGGCACCGGTTCCAACTGCACCGAGACCGCGATCTACTTGTCGCAGGAAGCAGAGAAGTCCGGTGTTGACGCCCTTCTCGTCGTTACGCCTTATTACAACAAGTCAACACAGAAGGGGCTGATCGAGCACTTTACGATGGTTGCCGAAAGCGTCAGCCTTCCGATCATACTCTACAATGTTCCGGGAAGAACGGGATGCAATATCCTGCCTCAGACGGCCGCAACGCTTGTTGAGACCGTACCCAACATCGTAGGCATCAAGGAGGCGAGCGGCAACATCTCTCAGATCGCAAAACTGATGAGCCTTTGCGGCAACAAGATAGAACTGTACTCCGGTAACGATGACCAGATCGTTCCGATCATGGCTCTCGGAGGGATTGGTGTTATCTCGGTCCTTTCAAACGTTGCACCGAGAAAGACACATGATATCTGCCAGGCGTTTTTCGATAACGACCCGGCGCTTGCAGCAAAGAGACAGCTTGACGCAATACCCCTTTGCAACGCTCTTTTCTGCGAGGTCAATCCCATTCCGGTCAAGAAAGCCCTTGAGCTTCAGGGAAGGGACAGGGGAGTTCTCCGCCGTCCGCTTCGCGAGATGGAAGAGGATAACGTCAAGGTCCTTAGCAAGGCGATGGAAGAGTACGGGGTGCTGTGATGGTTTCCATGATCATGCACGGCTGCAACGGCCGTATGGGACAGATGATAGCGGATATCGTATCGACGGATCCCGATATTGAGATAGTTGCCGGAGTTGATATCAATACCGAGCAAAGATCCACGTTTGGCGTTGTCGACAGCATAGATAAAGTAAGCGAAAAGGCCGATGTCGTTGTTGATTTCGGCCATGCCTCGGCGGTAGACAAGGTTATAGACTGGTGCGTGGAAAAGAACATTCCGCTTGTTGAATGTACTACCGGACTGTCGGACGAGACCATCGCAAAGCTTAACGATGCTTCAAAAAAGACTGCCATGTTCAAATCGGCAAACATGAGTCTAGGCATCAACATCATCCAGAAAGTTCTTTCGGAAGTATCGTCAAAGCTCGTTGATGCCGGTTTTGATGTGGAGATAGTCGAAAAGCACCACAGGACCAAGCTTGACGCTCCGTCCGGAACGGCGCTCGCACTTGCCGATTCGGTAAATGACAGCCTTGCATCACGTAAGGATTATGTCTTTGACAGATCCGGCAGAAGAATGGTAAGACCTGACACGGAGATCGGCATCAGTGCCGTAAGAGGCGGTACCATTGTCGGCGACCATGATGTCATATTTGCAGGCCGCGATGAGGTCGTAACGTTTTCACACGTTGCATACTCCAGAGCCGTATTTGCAAAGGGCGCTGTAGAGGCAGCAAAGTATGTTTCCGGAAAAGGCCCCGGGATGTACTCTATGTCGGATGTGCTCGGATGAGGATATAAATGGAATTTCGCCCGTGCATCGACATACACAACGGTAAGGTCAAGCAGATAGTAGGATCATCGGTTTCCGATTCATCCGATTTTGTCACAGAGAATTTTTCGACCGATAAAGGGGCCGCATATTATGCCGGGCTTTACAGATCAAAGGGCCTTTCGGGCGGTCACGTGATAATCCTTGATAAGAAGGGAAGCAGCAGTTACGCCGCCTCAAAGCAGCAGGCATTTGCGGCATTTGCCGCCTACCCGGAACACCTGATGGCCGGTGGCGGCATAGATGATAAGAATGCAAAAGAGTTTCTCGATGCCGGGGCAAGCCACGTGATAGTAACGAGCTTCGTCTTCTCGGACGGAGCCGTGAATATGGCAAACCTTGAGGCGATAAATGATGCTGCGGGAACAGACAGACTCGTACTGGACTTGAGCTGCAAAAAGACCGAAAAAGGTTATCTTGTTGCAACAAACAGATGGCAGCAGCTGACCGGCGTTATGGTTGACGAAGATCTCTTTAAGAGGCTTTCGGACTACTGTGACGAATTCCTCGTCCATGCGGTCGATATGGAAGGCAGATCACAGGGCATCGATGAGGATCTGATCACAATACTTGCCTCTTCGCCAAAGAGCGTATGTTATGCGGGAGGCATTTCATCATACACTGATATAGAGCGAATTAAGCAACTCGGAAAAGGTTCGGTCAATTTTACGGTAGGTTCCCGTCTCGATATATTCGGGGGTGACCTTTGCATGGAGGAGATCATCGCGTGTACACTGTAATGATCATCGACGACAACAATACCGAGCTTCTCGTCGCAACAAAAGCGCTGGAGAAGATATATAAGATCGTTGACATGGACAATCCCAAGGCAGCGTTGCAGCGCCTTGCCAAGACAACGGTCATGCCTGACTTTATCCTTCTCGATGTTGCCATGCCCGGAATAAACGGGTTTGATTTCATCATGCGCCTTAAGGCGAGCGAGAAGACCAAGAACATTCCGGTCCTGTTCATCTCGGGTGACAAGGAGAACACGACTGAAATGGAGGCGTACAGGCTCGGCGCCGTTGATTTTATCCGCAAGCCCATCATTCCCGATCTTCTGCGCAAACGCATGGAGCTTCAGGCTAATGTTCTCGAGTACAAGACTCAGATGAACTCGTACAATTCCCAGCTTCAGCAGGCCGCAAGTTTCCAGGCCAGGAATGCCATGAACCTGGAGTATTTCATCATAGGCATAATCACCGACCTGATCTCCCAGAAAGACCCCTATACCGGAATGCATACGATATGCGTCAGCAGATATATGGAGATACTTCTTCGCGAAATGCTGCTGTCAGGGGTAAACTACGGAATAGATCCCAATGATTTTGAACTGATACTGCTCAGTTCTCGTCTGCATGACATGGGAAAGATCGGTGTTCCTGATGCGGTCCTTTCCAAGGTCGGCAAATACACCGATGAAGAGTTTGCGATGATGAAAAGTCATACGACGATGGCTGCGGCCGCCATTCAGAAGTATGCGTATCTTCTGCCCAACAACAAGTTCCTGTATTATACCTTCCAGATGGCAAAATACCATCATGAGAGAGTGGACGGAAACGGATATCCCGATAGGCTTGCCGGTGCCAATATCCCGATCCTTGCCAGGATACTAGCGGTTGCGGATGTTTATGACGGACTGGTCGCCGAGAGGAGTTACAAGAAGGCCAAGACGCATGAGGAGGCTTACAACATCATCACGCAGGGAGCGGGTGTTCAGTTCGATCCGCAGGTCGTTGCGGCATTCCAGCGCGTTCACATGGATATACATGAGGCTTCTGTCAACATAGAAGCGCAGATGCAGCAAAACATCGCCATGTCGCAGCAGATCATGAGCCAGCAGATGGCAAGTGCGAACAGGGGACGTGAGAACTCTCAGATGGACGAAGTTGCCAGACAGGCGGAGGCAGTCAGACAGGATATCAAGAAAAGACTCATGGAGAAGGGTAATCAATAAAAAGGAACCGCAATAACGGTTCCTTTTCTATAATCTCAATACACAGATGGGTCTGGGAGATTATAACTTTGTTACGTTTGTTGCCTGAGGGCCTTTTTCTCCGTTAACCACATCAAACTCAACTGAAGCGCCTTCGTCAAGAGACTTGAAGCCTTCCATGTTAAGTCCCGAGTAGTGTACGAATACGTCATTGCCCTGTTCGTCGCAGATGAATCCGTAACCCTTCTGGTTGTTAAACCACTTTACTGTACCTTTCATTGCAGATACCTCCGAAAAAAATAAAAAAATGAAACAAGTGCATTGCGCACTATCGAAATACTAGCACATAGACTTTCAAAAGTAAATAAAAAAGTTTGAAAAAAGCCTTATATAATAGTAAAATTTAATACGTATGCAGTAAAGGAGAAACATATTATGAAGAAAGTACTCAACTATATTTTTATAGACGGTCTTTCTGGGATGGCACTGGGTCTTTTTGCCACTCTGATAATCGGAACCATCATCAAACAGGTCGGATCGTATATCCCGGGTCCGGTCGGATCGTATCTGATCGTGACCGGGCAGATAGCCAGCAGCATAACAGGTGCCGGGATCGGCTGCGGTGTTGCCGTAAAGTTTAAGGAAAAACCGCTTGTGATATTCTCAGCCGCAGTCTGCGGAATGATCGGAGCATTTGCGGCAAACATCATATCGGGCAGCATTCTGGTCGAGGGCGTGATCAATTACAAAGGCCCCGGCGAGCCGCTCGGTGCTTACATAGCCGCTCTTACCGGGATCACGATCGGCAGGCTTGTTGCCGGAAAGACCAAGCTCGATATACTTGTAACACCTTCCGTAACGATCCTTTCCGGAGCATTTGCCGGTATACTGCTGGGACCTCCGATATCCGGATTCATGACATGGCTCGGCAGCATAGTTAACTGGAGTACCGAAAGACAGCCGTTTCTTATGGGGATACTCGTATCCGTGATAATGGGAATGGTCCTGACGCTTCCGATAAGCTCGGCTGCTCTCGGACTGATACTGAACCTTTCCGGTCTTGCGGCAGGCGCAGCGACAGTCGGATGCTGTGCCAACATGATCGGATTTGCTGTAGCATCTTTTCGCGAGAACGGATGGGGAGGACTCTTTGCCCAGGGTATCGGAACCAGCATGCTTCAGGTTCCCAACATCATGAAGAAACCGGTGATATGGCTTCCGGCTGTCATTACCTCGGCAATCCTCGGTCCCGTAGCAACGTTGGTGTTTGGAATGACTAACAACGCGACCGGTTCCGGAATGGGGACGAGCGGTCTCGTGGGACAGCTTATGACATATCAGGACATGACGGCATCCGAGCCGCCGTATCTTGTTATCATAAAGATCCTTGCATTGCACTTTATCCTTCCCGCACTTCTTTCGCTGGGAATATCGGAGTTCATGAGAAAACGCGGCCTGATCAAATCGGGAGATATGAAGCTTGATCTGGAATAAAACAAAAAAAGAAAATGTCAAAAGAGCCGAGACGAAGAAGCTGACCACGGGCTTTACGGTACTGCTCATCCCGAATTCGTCGGACGCCGCCAAAACCATCGAGATGTCGTTCGACAGGATCCTTCAGGTATTTACCGCTGCGGTCGCCGTTGCGATTATCATTATCGGACTTGTCATATCGATGATGGTCCATAATCACAAACTGAAGAAAACGATCGAGGAAGCAAGGGCAGATGTGACTGAGCTTACCGAGACGAATACGGCTCTTGAGGATAAGATCACATCCTTGAATGAACAGATAGATGCCGACAGAGAGGTGTTCTCCAAGATCGAAGATACCATATCCAAGAAGGAGGAGGAAGTGGCCGCTCTTTCGGAAGAGGCTGCCATTCCGGGCGAGGTTCCCATAAAGAATGCCGATGCCATTCTTGTTGAAGATCCGTATGCCGACTCAGAAGGCGGAGCGACGATGGGACTGGTATTTTCCACCGTAAAGGGTGCTCTTGTTGTCGCGGCCGGCGACGGGGAAGTGATCCATGTTGATTCGGATGATGAGAACCCGTTTTATAAAAAGGGGATCGTTGTCGATCACGGTAACGGATATATAACATACTACAGACTGAACGGAGAGGTCTCTGTTGAGGAAGGTGCACGTGTATCACGGCAGGATGTGATGGCAGTGCTCGATAATGATGGATATGTTGCTTACGAGGTCAAGAAGGACGGCGAATTCGTCGATCCGGCAGGCCTGCTTGGCAACAGCAACTGAAGAGGTATCATATGTTTTTCAGAGATGACAACAAAGTAAGGATCAACCAGACATCGATAGCAACGTTTATCGGGGCGGACACAAAAGTGGAAGGTACGCTGATCACACGGTCTTCCGTCAGGATAGACGGAACGGTGGAAGGCGGCGTTGTGGCTGACGGTACGGTCGTACTGTCGCAGACCGGACAGATCATCGGCAATACGATAGCCGAGAACATCGTTGTGGCCGGGGTTGTGGAAGGAAACATCACCGTCAAGGACAAGACCAATATAGAACCGACGGGAGAAGTATACGGCGATATCAGCACATCACGCATACTGATCGATGAACAGTCGGTGTTCCAGGGCAAGTGCAATATGAACATCGACAGGACCAAGACAAAAAAGAGCAGGCTGAAGGTCAAGGAGATCCCTTCCGGGGAGATGAAGGATACGGTTAAGGAAGTGCCCAGGGAAGCATCCAAAGAAACTCCCAAAGAAGCTCCCAAAGAAACTCTCAAAGAAGTCACAAAAGACACCTCCAAAGAGGCTTCTAAAGAGCCGGCCAAGGAGCCTGTAAAGGAGCCGGCAAAAGAGCCTGCCAAAGCGGCTCCCAAGACAGTAAAAGAAGAGAAGAAAGACAAACCGGATGAGCAGCAAAAATGATGACCTGTTAAAAAAGATAGAGGAGCTTACCGAGGCCAACCGGTCCAAGAATGCATTCATTGCCAACATCTCCCATGAGATACGTACACCAATGAATGCGATCAGCGGATTCGCCGAGCTTCTGCTGCAGCTTGATGCATCCGATGAAGTCAATGAGTATGCCGGTGAGATAAAGAGTGCATCCATAAACCTTCTTGCGATCATCAATGATCTGCTCGATATTTCAAAGATCGAAAGCGGGCGTATGGAACTGGTGCCTGTTCCGTATTATCTCCACTATCTGTTTACTGATATCGAGTCAGTTATGTCCATCCCCACGAAGAAAAAGGGGATCGAGTTCCGCATAAATGCCAATCCCGAACTTCCGAGCCAGCTGTACGGCGATATAGTCAGGATCAGACAGATACTTACGAACATCTGCAACAATGCCGTCAAGTTTACAAACGAAGGATACGTGGAACTGTCGGCAACGTTTATCGACGGTGAAGATGCGGACAGCATAATGCTCGAATTCAGGATAAGGGATACGGGTATCGGCATCAGGAAGGATGACCTTGATCTGATATTCGATAAGTTCCGCCAGGTCGACATGAGGCTTAACCGAAACGTCGAGGGAAGCGGATTGGGACTGTCCATATGTAAACAGTTGACATCCCTTATGAACGGGACGCTTACTGTTGAAAGCGTATACGGTGAAGGCACGACTTTTATCGTAAGGATACCTCAGAAGGTGCTTGACCGGAACAAACTCTCCAACTATCTCGTCCACCAGAAACTTGAGGAGAAGAAGCATTCCGTTTTTTATGCCCCGTCAGCAAGGGTACTCGTTGTTGATGACAATCCGGTAAACTTAAAGATACTTCGCGGACTCCTTCTTCATTACGAGATCGATGCCGATACGACACTTTCCGGAGAAGAAGCCGTACAAAAGTGTTCAGAGAATGCATATGACCTCGTCCTTATGGATCATATGATGCCCGGCATGAACGGTGAGGAAGCGCTCGGCGCCATCAGAAAGATCGACGATCCCGAAAAGTGTGCCGTACCTGTGATCGTAGTTACGGCAAATGCGATCAGGGGAATGCGAGATGAGTTCCTGAGAAAAGGATTTACCGATTATCTGAGTAAGCCGGTTGAAACCCAGAAACTCGAGCAGGTGCTCAAGGACAATCTTCCTTCCAATCTTGTCCTGGCTCTCGAGGAAGATGAGTCCGAACAGCAGGATGAACTTGATATAGAGATCAAGGGAATAGACGTTGATGCCGGACTTGCAAAGAGTGACGGAAATGCAAAGGATTATATAGAGATCCTAGAGATATTTACCGAGTACGGACCGGCCAAGGCGAAGGAGATAGAGTCGTTTGCCGAAGCAAAGGATTATGAGAACTACGTTATAGCTGTTCATTCGTTAAAGAGCGTTGCCGCCAATATCGGAGCCCACCAGCTCTTTACAATGGCAAAGCTCCATGAATTTGCAGGTAAGAGCGGCAATACCGGGTTCATAGATGCCAACCGCAGGAAACTCGTTTCGCTTTATGAGGATATCATAACGAGTATAAATGAAGCTCTTGAAGGGATAGATAAGGAACAGGATTGATGTCGGATCTGCGTGTGATAATAATCGATGATGACCATCAGAAGCGGGAAATGATCAGGAACGTTCTTCCTGACTATATTACATGCGCAACGGTCGGTTCTACGGAAGGAGCGCTTGACTACCTGAAAAGGGATGCGGAGGGCACGCTCCCCGATCTTGTCATATTAAACGGTGATGATCCGAAGAACTTCGGATTGTATGCGTTTGACTGGATGGTCAACAGGTCCGGTGATCCCGAGATAGCTTCGATACCGGTCATTGTCCTGACCGAGGATGAATTCTCCGATAAAAGCCTTGAGTTCCTGGAGATCGGCGACGTTACATTTTACGAAGGCGAGATCGATGAGAGTGCATTGTTCTCGACGATAAACGATGCAATAGAAGCGGCTGATTTTATCTACTATCCTCCCGTCATCCCTTCGTATGAAGAGACGAGGAACATAGACAGGCTTATGGGACAAAGCGTCAAGGCTCCGGGAGAAAAGGAAAAGCAGCGCGCCGTGGTTCTTGATATGGACACCAGGTTCTCAAACCTTGAGGCCGCACTTGAAAGAGGCAAAAAGAGGGCTGCCGAGATCAGGACGCTGCTTGACGCCGCTGCGAAGGTAAAAGGCGGGGATGATGATTACAGCCTGCGAAGCAGGAAAAAGCCCCATAAGAATAATGCCCCCGCAGGTTCTGCCACATCGTTTCTCGATAAGGCACGCAAAAAACAAAACGTTCAGGATAATAGTTCCGACGACGGACAGATGATAAAGAACATAGAATCGGAAGCCGAGTCGGATGCGTTAAGATCGATAAGCGAACTGAGGACCAAGGCCATAAACAATCCCGCAGGAGCTTTCAATGCCCAGGGATCGGTCCGCATGGAAGAGAGGCCCAGGAGCAGACCGGAAAGCGTGGATCCGGCAAGGAGAAGGCTGGTCGTTATCGTAGACAGCGATCTGAAGACAAGGAAACTGTGCTCGCTGTTCCTTACGCAGAAATACAATGTTGCCACATTTGACACCGGGATGAAGACGATAGACTATGTCGTCAAGACGCACGTGGATCTTCTGATCATCAACCCGCTTCTTCCGGGAATGAGCGGGATGTCGACCGTGTCGTCTCTTCGCCTGCAGCCCAGAGGCGAGAATGTTCCGGTCATGTATCTTGTCGGCGATGATTTTAAGGGCTCGCGCGAGACACTCGTTTCGAGAAATGTTGTCGGGATCCTCACAAAGCCGATAAAACAGAGCGTGATCGCACAGGCGGTGGAAGGATTTTTCGATAACATCGACAGTATGGAAAGGTCAAGGTCATGAAGAAAAGGATACTGATCGTTGATGATGATATCATGACACTTCGGATACTGAAGAAGTATCTTGAAGGAACATATGATGTTGTTATCGAAAATGCGGGTTACAGGTTCATAGAAAAGATGAGCACATATAACGCAGACCTTATACTGCTCGACATCGAGATGCCTGTCGTGAACGGCCTGCAGGCATTTGATGCGTTTCTGAAGAATCCCGATCTTAACGACACCCCGGTCGTATTCCTGTCCGGCATGTCCAATCCGAATCTTGTGCGTGAACTGATGAACAAGGGAGCCGCGGGATATCTTGTAAAGACCATACCGAAGGGTGAACTCCTTGCGCGTATCGAGAAGATCTTTTCCGAAAAAACAAAACGCACGGCCACTCCCGAAGTCCTGATCCTCGATAATGACATCGATAATCTCAGGGCCATGAGGGAAAGCCTTACCGCGAACAACTGTAAGGTAAAAGCCGTACGCACATCGGTGGAGGCCGTCGATCACATCAGGGATCATCATCCCAATATCTTTATCATAGGACATGACTCATCGGGCGTTGCGCCGCGTGATGTTTACGATTCTCTCGAGAACGTTATCCGGCAGGAGAGGGTGATACCTCTTGTGATGGAGGAGAATTTCTTCTCGACGGAACTGATCGAGAGAGTCAACGAAGCCTTAAATTTTAACTGAGAGATCACGGAGACAAAGTGGGGGAAGAACAGTATTTCAATCAGGAACGGCCGGTCCCGCCGAGAAGACGCAGAAGGCGCAGGAATAAAGGGGTCATTGCGCTTGCTTTGTTTGCGAGTTTTGTTTTCGGCCTCGTCGCCGGAATGCTCGTGATCCATAATAAGAGCAAAAAGGAACTTGCGGCGGTCAACGAGGAGCTGAACAGGGTCATCGAGGAACAGAGCCATATAAACGTTACCAATGTCTATGTTCCGAAGCGCAAGATCAAGGAAGGCAATCTGTCGCTCAATGCGTACAACACGGATAATTTCCGTATAGACAACGGCTTCATGGCGTACTTTGATGACGACGGCAACAAGATCAGCCATCTCGGATGTGATCTTTCATACCACAATACGCAGGTGGATTTTGATGAGTTAAAAGCAGCAGGCTGTGAGTTCGTTATGCTTCGCTGCGGGTTCAGGGGATACTCCGAAGGCGGAATCATGAAGGATGAGAAGTTCGACCTGTATGCATCCGAGGCAAACCGTGCAGGTATCGCAGTCGGCGTATATTTTTTCACCCAGGCGCTCACACCCGAGGAGGCCGTCGAAGAGGCCGAGTACACGTTAAAACTCATAGAAGATTATGACATATCTTATCCGGTCGCATTTGATACCGAGTATATCGATGATGAGAAGGCAAGGACAAACGTGACCGAGATATCCGATGAACTCCGAAGCGACATTTGCGAGGCTTTCTGCGAAAGGATCCGCGAAGAAGGGTATTACCCCATGATATACGCATCCGAGAACTGGATGAGGCGCAATATGGAGCTTGAGTCACTTCACCAGTATGATTTCTGGGCTCCCCAGTATCTGGAAGAGAATGATTTTCTGTATGATTTTACGATATGGCAGTACACCGATACCGGCAGCATTCCCGGGGTCAGGGGTGATGTGGATCTTGACATATCGATGGTCGATTACGCATCGTTCGTGCCTAAGATGCGCGAGGCATATCTGACAGGGGGGAAGATCCAGGAAGTGCCTGACGAATGATAATTGATATTTTATGTAAACTGTTTTATAATTGATTTTTAGGGGGATCCGCTAAGGCGGGGGAAGGTTATGGCAATAATCCGCAAGAAGGTCCGTATCGGTGATCTGATGATCAACGAGGGCCTTATCACAGCAGCACAACTCGAAACGGCATTAAAAGAGCAGAAGATAAGGGGAGCCAAGCTCGGCGAGACCCTGATCGCGCTCGGCTACGTTTCTTCGGAAGATTTTTCCAACATTTTATCAACTCAGCTCGGTATAGATACGGTCGATCTACGTAAGGTCGGTCTTGACGATAATGCCGTAAAGCTCGTCTCCGAGGATCTGATGAAGAAAAATCAGCTGATCCCGTTTGGATTCGACGAGAAGAACCCCAACATCCTGAAAGTGGCAATGGCCGATCCCATGAACATCATGGCCATCGACGATGTCACGATAATGACGAACATGGAAGTCATCCCGTACTTCTGCCCGAGCGCACAGATATCGCTGCAGCTTGACAGAAGATACGGTAAAGAGCAGGCAAGGGCGGCGGCAGCACAGTTCCAGGAGGAGCATGCGGCAGAGATTGCTTTTGATACCGCTACCTCCGATATCGAATATGAGAACATAGATGATGCACCTATCGTCAAGCTTGTTAAGACAATGCTCGAGACCGCGGTCAGACAGGGGGCATCCGATATACACATTGAGGCGCTTGACAGGGAGGTACGTGTCAGATTTCGTATCGACGGTGTTCTTGTCGAGAACATGGACTATGACAAAACACTGCTTCCCGCGCTCGTGGCCCGTATCAAGATCATTTCCAATCTCGATATTTCCGAGAAGAGAAAACCCCAGGACGGACGACTGACTGTTGTCGTCGACAGTAAAGAATACGATGTCCGTGTATCGATACTTCCCACCGTGTTCGGTGAAAAGGTCGTTATGCGTCTGACCTCAAAGGATGGTCTTACAAGAAACAAGAAGTATCTCGGCCTCAGCGAGAGAGAGCTTCCGAGGTTTGATGCGATAATGTCCAATCCGCACGGTATCATCCTTGTTACGGGACCTACAGGTTCCGGTAAATCAACGACGTGCTACACGGTCCTGTCCGAACTCAATTCCGATGAAGTCAACATCGTAACGGTCGAGGATCCCGTCGAGGCGAACGTTAACGGTATCAATCAGGTTCAGGTAAATGTAAAGGCTGATCTGACATTCGCATCGGCGCTCCGGTCGATCCTTCGTCAGGATCCGGATATCATCATGATCGGTGAGATAAGAGATACGGAGACCGCCGAGATCGCCGTCAAGGCATCGATCACCGGACACCTTGTAATATCAACGCTTCATACGAATTCAACGGCAAGCTCCATCACGCGTCTTCTCGACATGGGTGTTGAGCCTTATCTTATCGGTGATTCCGTAGTAGGGATCATCGCACAGAGACTGGTAAGGAGGCTGTGCCCGAAGTGCCGCAGACAGAAGATGGCAACAGCAGAGGAAAAGAGGGCCCTCCGCATTCCCGAAAACGAAGAGTGCATGATCTATGAGCCCGTAGGCTGCAGGGAATGCTCCAAGGGATATAAGGGCAGGATCGGTGTTTACGAGATAATGCCGATCAGCCACAAGATCGCAGGCATGATCTCGAGAAAATGCAACGCCGACGAGATAGAAGAACAGGCAGTGGCCGAAGGAATGACGACACTTCGCCGCGCAGCTGCCGAATACGTGCTGGCCGGTATCACAACGGTCAGTGAGATGAGAAAAGTAGCGTATGAGGATGAACTGTAGGAAGGAGGGGCCCGCGGAAGCGGGAAGATTCCTTACTACACCGCGAGGGCTCATCGACGAAGTCGATTCTAATGCCCGAGCGTCCTTAAGTGAGGGTGAATAACATGGAATTAGAAAGCGCAGCTTCAACAGTTACGATCGAACAGATCCTGACGGTGGCAAACCAGTCGGGCGCAAGTGATGTTCATATCACGGTCGGGATCCCTCCCAAGATGAGAGTGTCGGGACATCTGTCCGAGATGAATTTCCCGCGCCTGATGCCTGATGATACGCACAGGCTCCTCTACGGGATCATGAATGAGAAACAGACAAAGGCATTTGACGAGAAGGGCGAGTGGGACTTCTCATATTCTATATCACAGCTCGGGCGTTACCGTGTCAATGCGTTCAGACAGCGCGGAACATGTGCGATGGTATTCAGGCTTGTCGGCAACAAGATACCGCGTCCCGAAGAACTCGGCGTTCCGGAATCCGTTGTCGATCTTTATGATAAAAAACGCGGACTCGTTCTTGTTACCGGACCTACCGGTTCCGGTAAATCAACAACGCTTGCTTCCATAATCGGTAAGATCAACCGTGAACTCGACGCGCATATCATTACACTCGAAGATCCGATAGAGTATCTGCATCGTCATGACCGCTCCATCGTCAACCAGCGTGAAGTCGGTATAGATACCGATGATTATTCCAT
The DNA here is from genome assembly GCA_017526745.1 of Lachnospiraceae bacterium. Taxonomy (GTDB): domain Bacteria; phylum Bacillota; class Clostridia; order Lachnospirales; family Lachnospiraceae; genus UBA2868. The sequence goes on from JAFXQX010000017.1 coordinate 64,560, forward strand.
AGCGCTCCGTTCGGCTCTTCGTGAAGATCCGGACGTGATACTTGTCGGTGAGATGCGTGACCTTGAGACGATATCGACTGCGATAACGGCAGCCGAGACAGGACACCTCGTGTTCTCTACGCTTCATACGATAGGTGCGGCATCGACCGTTGACCGTATCATTGACGTATTCCCGCCGCATCAGCAGCAACAGATAAGGACACAGCTGGCTAACGTTCTGGAGGCCGTCGTATCCCAGCAGCTGATACCGAGAGTCGGAGGAGGAAGGTGCGCGGCATTTGAAGTAATGCATGCCAATTCCGCCATCAGAAACCTGATCCGTGAGAACAAGAGCCATCAGATAACATCGACTATCCAGACGAACCGCAAAGTAGGCATGATGACAATGGACGATGCGATCATGGAGCTTTACATGCGTGGCGAGATAGACCGTGAGGATGCGCTGCTGTTCGCCCAGGATAAGACGACGATGAGTAACAGAATCTAAGAAAGGTAAATAATATGCCCGGTTATATGTACAGGGCCATGGGCCCCGACGGAAAAGAGAAGAAGGGAAGCATAACTGCGACCAATCAGGAGCAGGCTGCCAGCAAACTGAAAGCTGACGGTCTGATCGTTATGAAGATAGAGCCGCAAAGTGCCTTGAATAAAGAGATAACTTTCGGAGGCCCCAGGGTAAAGGCAAGAGATTATGCTGTATATTGCCGTCAGTTCGTTGCAATACTCAAGGCCGGCGTCAGCGTTATCAATGCTCTCCAGATGATGAGCGAGCAGACCGAGAACAAGGCACTCCGTTCCGCTACCATCGCTCTTGTTGATGACCTCGGAAAAGGTGAGACTCTGTCTTCGGCCATGAAGAAACAGAAGGTGTTTCCTTCCATATTCGTCAACCTTGTAGCAGCAGGCGAAGCAACAGGTTCACTTGAGACTGCGTTTGAGAGGATGGCGACACAGTTTGAAAAGGAAGCCCAGCTGAAAGCGATCATCAAGAAGGCGACCATATATCCCGTTATAGTTCTTATAGTTGCTGTCGGTGTCATATTTGCGATGATGACATTCGTTATCCCTAATTTCATGGCCATGTTTGAGGATATGGAGGTGGAAATGCCCGCGATGACCAAGGCGGTCATCGCCATGTCGGATTTCTTCGTCGCATACTGGTGGCTGATCATCATCGTCGGAGTGGCGCTTTTCTTCGGGATAAAACTGTATTCTCAGACAATAAGCGGAAGAGTCCTGTTCGGAACACTTAAGCTGAAGCTCCCCGGACTGGGACAGCTCCAGACCAAGACAAACTGCGCTACATTTGCAAGAACGCTCTCAACACTGCTGCGTGCCGGTGTTCCGATGCTCGAGGCACTTGAGATAACCGGTAACTCAATGGACGGAAATATCCTGTTCCAGCGTGCTGTCTACCAGGCACGGGACCAGGTCGGAAACGGAACATCTCTTTCCAAACCCATCAAGATGAGCGGACTGTTCCCTCCTATGGTAGTTCATATGACATCGATCGGTGAAGAGACCGGTGAACTTGAAGATATGCTTGAGAATATCGCCGAGTACTACGAGGAAGAAGTGGCAGAGGCGACCGAGCAGATGATGGCCGTTATGGAGCCTCTTATAATCGTTGTTCTTGCACTTATCGTCGGCGTGATCATAATGGCGATCCTGCAGCCGATGCTGACATTGTACGATGCGGTAGGTAATATGTGATGTTTATGTTGGAATACACGAACAGACTGAACCTTTTTCCCAGATAATTCCGTCATATTATATAGAGAATGTGATATAATAGTTGCTGTAACAATATCGGCCATTATCACCGATATAGTATATATAGCGTGGCATAGAGCAGGTGCCGCGTTCATATAATAAAGTATTCATATCAGAAAAGGAGAAAATGAGTATGAATAAGAAAGAAATGAACAACAAAGGTTTCTCGCTTGTCGAGCTGATCATTGTTATCGCCATCATGGCTATCCTTGTTGGTGTTCTGGCACCTCAGTTCATCAAGTATGTTGAACAGTCAAGAGAGTCAACCGACCTTCAGAATATCGAAGAGTATAAGACAGCTATTGAGGCCGGAGTTGCAGACGGATCGATTACAAGCGACGTAACGATCACGATCAGCGGCGGAGATACAGCCACGATATCTGCCAATGCAGATCTGTCAGCTTACGGATTACCCACATCCGGAACCACAAAAGCATTGAAATCCAAGAAATGGACTATCAGCTCGAACTGGAAGTATGAGATCTCAAACTACAAGTGGACAGGCGGAAGCGGATATGCAACATACTATAACCTCGACGGATCCAAGAGAGGTTCGTGAGCATCCTGACTTTTGATATGGCTTTAATGCCTGTCGTGTTCATCTTCGGGCTGCTGATCGGAAGTTTCCTGAATGTCTGTATCTACAGGATCCCGAAGAATGAAAACATAACCACAACACGTTCCCACTGCATGGTCTGTGGGAACGTGATCAAGTGGTACGACCTGGTTCCGGTCATAAGTTTCCTACTGCTCGGGGGCAAATGCAGGAACTGCGGCACAAAGCTTTCAGTACAATATCCGATCATAGAACTTCTTAACGGATCATTGTACTGCCTTGTATATGCCGTAATGGGTCTTAGTATAAACAGCGTTCTTACGATGGCGCTCATATCGGCACTTATAGTGATAGCTGTTATAGACTGGCGGACTTACGAGATACCGTTCGGTCTTAACGTGTTTATTGCGGTATTGGGTGTTATATCTACTGCACTTGACATTGCAAAGTCCCGCGGAATGTGGGATTACAGCATGGAGACAAACAGTGCGAGAGGTTCCTTCTTCTCGTGGCCGCCAATGACACTTGGCGATCATATAACAGGAGCCGTATCCGTGAGCGGCTTTCTCCTTATCCTTTACCTTGTTACAAAAGGACGAGGCATAGGGGGCGGCGATATCAAGCTTATGGCGGCGGCAGGCCTGCTTCTAGGATGGAAGAAATGTATTCTTGCATTTGTGATAGGGTGCGTGCTCGGCTCAGTCATCCACCTGATACGGATGAAGGTTTCGAAGAGGGACCACGTGCTTGCATTCGGGCCGTATCTGGCGGCCGGGATAACTATTGCAAGCCTGTGGGGAGATATTTTAGTGAAAGCTTATCTTTCGACATTTACTGTCAGTTAATAAGGGGAAAAAGAGGAGAAGAATATGGCGGGTAAAGTTCTGTCGATCTCGCTGGGGAGTGAGATCGTTAAAGTCTGCGAGGTAGCACTTGCGGGCAAGAGAAAAGTCCAGGTATATAATGCTATAGACCTTATCATTCCCGAAGGTCTGTGCGAGGACGGGTATATACTTGATGCGGATGCACTTGCATCGGCCATTAAAGACGGCCTTGCAGGAGAAGGTTTTTCGGCAAAGCGTATCGTCTTTACGATCACATCAAAGCGTATCGCCAATAAAGAGGCGATCATTCCGTTCTGCAAGGAAAACAGGATAAAAGAACTTGTCAGGATCAACGCGTCAGATTATTTCCCCATAACCAACCTTGACAATTACACATTCAATCATTCGATCATTGAGGTAGTCCAGAATGAGGACATCAAGAATTACAGACTGTCCGTAACCGCGACCCCGAATGAGATGATCGAACAGTATTATGCGCTGGCAAAAGCGATGGGAATGGGTGTCGAAGCGATCGATTACTCGGGTAATTCCATCCTCCAGCTCCTAAAGCTTCAGACTGCGGGAGAAGGCGTTGATGCTGTATTGCAGGTCGGAAGCGAGAACAGTGTTGTAAATATAATGAACGGCACAACGATGGTCATGCAAAGAAGCGTTCCGTACGGAAGGATGGCCATTGCCGATGCCGTTGCATCTGCCAGGGGCATTTCGGATGACGAGGCCGATATGGTCCTGATCGATGAGGATCTCGGAAGTCTTGTTGCACAGTATCCGGATGTTGCCGATGCGCTAAGATCGCTCTTTTCGAGCATCGGACGGATACTTGAATTCTACAGGGCGAGAAATGCAGAGCATCCGATTGAACGCGTATTCATGATAGGCGATGTCACATCGGTCAACGGTCTGGCGGACCTTATCAATGATGAGATGGACTACGACGTCGAGGTCGTTGAAAAGCTCCGCGGTGTTGAGATCAAGAATCACAAAGTCCTCTCTGACGGAATAGTTGCAAACTATCTTGCAAACATAGGTGCTGTGATCAGCCCGATAAGGATCACTGTATCCCAGGAAAAAGGTGCCGACAGTGCCAAAGGGGAAAAGCTTCCCTGGTGGATACTGATAGTGGCAGGAGTTGCCGCCATCGCAATGTGCGGAGGCATCCTGTTCGTTTACTATACGAACCAACAGGAAAACGACCGTATGCGTGCGCAGATCGCACAGCTCGGAAATGTTGAGGACCTGAAGAGCCGGTATGAACAGTCACAGACCGAGCTTACAGCCATGCAGGACTGGTACGACACAACGAAAGGTGCAAATGAGTCGCTCGCAAGATTTGTTGCCGATCTTGAAGAAGTCCAGCCAGCCGCAGTATCGATCGAAAAGTTCACATCCAAAGAAGGCGAGGTTACGATACAGGGCAAGTCGTTCGGAAAACCGGCTGTTGCGGAGTTTATCATACAGCTTAAGAAACTTCCCTACATCGAGAATGTTAAGACCGAATTCATAAATGAAAGCATAACGGATTATTCCGCCGATGATTCTTTCCAGATGACCCTGACTCTTAAGTACGACGATCCCAAGAAGAAACCCGATGCGGAAGCTGAATCCGGGAATGATGAAGAGCCGGCAACCCCAAATGAGACCGTAACCGATACTGATAACGGGGTCGAAGCGGAAACGGATAACGGAGCCGAACCGGAATCCGAGCCTGAATCCGAACCGGAAGCCGAATCCGAAAGTGAGGAAACAGGCAGCGAAGATGAGGGCGCTGTTGTTGTGGAAGGAGGTGTAGAGTAATGTCGGATCATGATAAGAAATTACTTGTATACCTCGGTGCTCTTATAATACTTGCCGCCGCATATTTCCTGGTCGCCCGCCCCTATCTTGACAAGATAGATCAGCAGTCATTCGAAAGAAGCCAGCTCGAGGGCGAGCTTCGCGATAAACGTGAGGCTGTCGAAAACAAAGAGATGTATGAGCAGGGTATCTTAGAGTCTGCAGAAAAGATACAGGCTATCATGGATGAGTTCCCTGAGGACAATGCCGATGAGAAGTCGATAATGTTCGCAAGCCATGCCGAGGCTGATGTCCCCGTATGGTTTAATCAGATGAAGTTTGCCGAAGAGACACAGAATCTGATAAACGGGCAGAATGAAGAGAGTGCATCGGATGTTGAGCAGGCACAGCTTGAGGAGAATATTGAAGCCGCTGAAGGTGAAGGCGGCCCTGCAAATAATCCCGATACCGGAGTAAGTGAAGCCGCACCCGCCGAAGATGCAGGAGGCAGAAGCACCGGGATCGGTGATCTGATATGGAGAGATACGGAACTCGGACTGTCATTTGAAACGCAGTATGACGGATTCAAGAATCTGCTCGCATATATCAGGGATTATGAAGACCGTATCGTCATCAAGGAGATAGACATCACATACAACAAGCTCTCGGGTCTTGTGACAGGAAACATCGTATTGTCCCAGTATGCGATACTCGGCCCGGGAAGAGTACTTCCGGATACTATAACCGATGTTAAGGAACTCGGGACCGATAATGTGTTTACAAACGTTGATAACGGGGGATCGATACTCGATCTACTCGCAGATATGTATCAGGATTTCTTAAGCAAGCTTCTCGGCGATCTTCCTGAAGATACCCTTGATGAACTTGGAACCGATTACTTTGTCAAGGTCAATGCCGTAACGGATAACACCAGCGGCAAGACAATAGGACGTGCCGATGATTCATCAGAGGCTACATACATAACGAGTACTTCAAACAGTACTGAAGATGTCACATTCAAAGTCAGTGGAAGCGGCGGAGATTATTCCGTTTACTACAAGATCGGGGATACTGATTTTACGGATTCCATCAGCAAAGATGCTGACGGCAAACTGTATCTCAGGATAGTTTCCACTATACGCTCAGGAGACAGCGATGAGAGTGCTGTCAGCCTTCATGTCCTTAATGGCTCAGATATACCGGTTGTCGTAAACATCGAGGGTGATGATCCCGATGATCCGAGGGTAAGCGTTACCGAAAAGACCGGAAGCGTAACCGTAAACGGTGGAAGATAAATGTCTGGTAAAGGTGGATGTTTCAAACCGAATAAAGATGCCGGTTTTTCGATTGTGGAGCTGATCGTAGTTGTCAGCATACTGGCGATCGCATCGGTCCCTCTCATGAAGTCCATGAGTATGTCCACAAAGGTCAATGCCAAGGCGCAGTCCATCCAGAATGCCACAAGTCTGGGCGAGAAGGTCATGGAGGAGATGAAGAGCCTTTCCATGGCTGAGATCAGAAAGAAGTATGGACCTACCGGAACGAACCAGCTTACCGATAACGGAACCAATATAGTGATCAATCTCGGGGAAATGACCGCGACCCAGGGCGAGACATTTGCCACTGTCGTTACGATCGATAAAGCATCCTATTCGGGTCTTGTAACACCGGGAGCTGACAAGAAGACAAATGTTGCCTCTGCCAACACGCTCAGGATCCCGACGATCGAAGAGATAGATACGCTTTCCCAGGCAGTACTCACCTCGTCCAATGAGTTCAACAAGTATGATATCGAGGCACAGAATTTCTTCAACCAGAAACTTGCGAATTATCCTACTGATACTGCGACGATCACATCAAAAGTCATAGATATAAAAAAGGGTAAAGTAACGGGGGCTTATCCGGGTGTCACGGTTTCTGCGACCGTAACATACAAGGATGATGCCACGCCCGCAAACACATATGTCCGAGACCTATATTCCGGATCTTTCATCCCGCTTTTAAAGGACGGTTCTACGGATCAGTATAAAAGACTCGACAGTAACATTTATATCTTCTACAAAAAGAGTTCAAGTATTCCGGCATCGGTTACCGAGACGATCAATATCACCGACGAGGCGGACTATGTTAATCCCGATGCACCGGAAGACAAAGATTCTCACAGGGTTTATTTCATAAGACAGGATAAGAACGATACTGCCGGACCCGTATTAAATCTTAACGGTACCCAGTTCAAGTATTCCGATATAGCCACTCTCGACGCAGACGGGTACAGGGATTTTGACGGAGGGAAGATAAGGCTTGTCACAAACCTGAATAAAGGGGATATAACCAAGGAAGGACATATCTACAAGGAAGAGGCCAGGACAAGGGTGTATGAGATAACCGTGAAGCTCAGCAAAGGCGGAGAAGTTTACTCTGAACTTAACTCCACAAAGAGTGCGAGCGATACGCCCACTCCGACACCGACGCCAACCACATGACAATACAGAGCTATGATAAAAAGAAGGCTGTTTGCAAACAGAATAGATGATGCCGGATCGACACTTATCACTGTTATAGTGGCGATAGCCTTTGCTACGATCCTGACATCAATCATCCTCGGTACCACGCTTGTAAATGTCCGTATGAAGGGAATAGACAGGCGTACAAAGGATGATTTTTACTATGCCGAAAGATCGCTGAATGATATATATACCGGTCTGGGACAGGAACTGGCTGTTGTCGCCGGCGATGAATATGAGAAAGCTTTCAAAAAAGTCGGAACGCTTGAAGGCGGAGAAGACTTCAACATGGCAGAAACTGCGGAAAAGGATTTTCGCAAGAATTTCCTGAAGGAAGCACATGATAAGGTCGCAGCCATGGATGCGGCCAAGCTCCAGGAGTATGTTCTCGATGCGTCCAGAGGTCAGGTGGACAGCATAGGCGGAACAGTTTATCAGAAAAAGGACGGAAGCACCTGCGCATTGGCTGACGCATACAGGGTCGTTTTAAAAGATGTACAGCTTCATGTTGAGGACAGTTCGCATTTCAGATCAGTAATAACAACAGATATCGTCATCACGGTCCCTACGGTGGATTTCCTGGGAACAAATGCGGATGTCACCGACTACGGCCTGATAGCAAACAAGGGTCTGTATATCAAAGGCGGCGGGACCGTTATAAACGGAAATGTATATGCGGGAGTTCATCAGGATAAGATCACAAGCGGAGTGGACGCCATATTCAAGGATGAGGCCTTTGAGGAAGAAACGGATGAGAACTCCAGGCAGAACATTTACGGCGGGATAAACATAAGAGACGGCAAGGCTGAATTTACGGGAAACTATATCATCTCAAAGGGTGATATCACACTGGCGGGAACTGATCCTCAGATCAAAGTGACATCTTCCGGAGGTGCGGATGTTAACAGGGCAAATCTGTGGTTTTCATCGTTAAGAACTCTTTCGAATGCGACGATAACACCGCTTGCCAATCCTATCCCCGATCCGGTCGCGGAACCTACCGTTGACATTAATGCGAACGTTTTTGCACTTAATGACCTGACGCTCAATGCCAAGAACTCAAGCGTTGTCATAAGCGGAAACTATTACGGATATAATGATAAAACACTTGTGCCGCTCGGCGTTGCCGATATCAACAAGCGTGAAGATGCAGCAAGCTCATCTGTTATAATCAATGGTTCAAAGGCTTATCTTGACATGAGGGATATCAATAACTTCGTGCTTATGGGAAAAGCATATATTGATTTTACGTCTACCGATGAAACGAATGCCTCCCAGACGACGAAGCAGGTCGTCCCGACTGCCGAGTCCGTGGCACTTAAGACAAACCAGCAGCTTTATCTCGTGCCTATTGATTTCCTTGACGGAGCCAACCCGGTTGAGGGAGGATCCGGTAACTTTAATATCAATATCTCCGAGACCGATCTTCGAAACTGGTTCGGATACGCATATCTTGACAATTCGGCCGGCGCCATGAAGATCGATACGTCTTATGAGGTTACAACGTCCGCAGGGACAAAAGTCTATTATGATTACCTGAAGTTTTCCGAAACGCAGAACTGGAAGCCCAAGATCAAAAGAGGAGCTGATGGAAAGCCCCTAAGGGATGATTCTACGGGAAAGATACTGATCGAGACAGATCCGGTATACGGGACCGATATATACGAACCTTCCACCGAGCCTCTGGGAACAGGAGGATCGGTATCTTCAAAGGCAAAGTTCTTCTACGATGTCATGAACTCTAAAAATGCATATGACTATGCGTATGATAACCATACCGATCCTGCTGCAACCGGAAGGTCAAAAGAAGAATACATAGAGTTCAAGGAAAAAGATCTGATCCAGCCGAGCGCATACAGGCTTTATCAGCGAATCAACCAGTCGATGACCTATGCGGATTACTTCGATCTGAAAAAATGTGTTGTCGGGAATATGACCAGCATGGAAGATGCGCACTACTATGCGAGAAATGCCGTTATCAATTACGAGAAGGCCGGAAGTGATTTTCAGACAAATGTCCTTAATAATACGGAAGGTATGGGAAGATATGCGGATTATCCGCAGAATCTCTATAACAGATATAAATGGCTGTGCACGAGACTGGACGGCGTGGAAGATAAACTTCTCGAAACCGATCCCGGAGCTCCTCCGAGCGGCATTGGAGGAGTTAATGAGTGGACTGTTTCAACAAACGCTCCCCTTAGTCATTTTGTCAAGATATCAAATATCGGAGCCGTAAGTGATCTGGCAGGCAGCATAAGCGCAGCCGATTCTGCAGGACTTAAGCCCGGAGCTTTCGGGGTATGTATCGCCAAGACCGGGGATCTTACCATCTCAACAAGCGGTGTCCCTTCCGTTGCGCTCGTGTCTGCCAAGACATTCAGAGGTATCGCGATAGTCGACGGAAACATAACCGTTGATCAGAATATCGATATAGACGGACTGCTCATGGCTACGGGAACAATAACACTAAAAGGGAATAACAAGATCAATTACAACAAAGGTCTGATCCAGTCCAGGATAGAAAAAGAGATGAACATCGTAAAGAACGATGATACGGCTGCCAACTGGGAGGCGGCCATAAACGGTAAGGATTATTACGTCATAAGATATCTTGCCAAGGTTGACGGAGACTATATGTATAAGGTCGAACCCGGATCGAAGATCAGAAGGGAACGTATAGAAGCTGATTATAATGATTTTATCCACTATGAAAACTGGCAAAAGGGTGAAAAAGAATAGCTTTTCCGACAACCGAGGCATGTCTTTGGTAGAGCTTATCGTCGTGATCTCGATCATGGCGGTGATGACAGGGCTTCTGTCTCTCGGGGTCTCCATGATGTTCTCGAGGGATTCAAACTATGTTGCGGTCAGGATCGATGATGCACTCACCGAGACAAGGATGTGTTCAATGTCCAAGGACGGAACGTTCACGTTTGATCTTCATATTGATTCAGGTGATCCGAAGGGCAGTTATGTTCAGATCATGCAGAGTGTTTCGGGAGGTGCACCTGTCGAGTATAAAAAGATCCTCCTTGATAAAAAAGTAAATATCAGCGTGCTCGGTGACGGATCAGATCTGTCACTTTCGGATGTTTCCGTCGAATTCGACAAGTCCAAAGGAAATGTCAAAAAGATAAATGGCTCGGTAACGATTCACGATGTATATACATTCAGGATCACACCACAGAACAGCGTTTCGAAAATAAAGGATGTCACCCTTATTTCGACAACCGGAAGGCATTATACGGAAAAATAGTCATGGCTCATAAGGAAGTTTTAAAAACCGACAACAGAGGACTGAGCCTTGTGGAGCTTATAATCGCGATCTCCATAGGCGTTATAGTTTCCGGAGCGATCGCTGCACTTATCACGTTTGCGTTAAGGACATACCGCAACGAGAGTGTCAATACGTCAATGCAGTATGAGCTCCAGTCCAACATCAATATGATGATGGACGAGATAATGTGCTCGTCTTCGCTTGTTGTTTCCCAAAACGGAGGAGAGATCACCGAACTCGGAAAGGCATACACGAAGTATGCCATGTTTGGCACGCCCAATACAAACATCACGATCGGCGGGGCGACCGTCAAGGGCTTTAAGGGCGTGATCTTTGTTCCTTCAAAAGTGACCGACGGAAAGTTTAAGATATATATGAAAAAAGTCGAGGCAAAGCTTCCGGATACGGCAAGAACCTTAAGGACAGTGAAAGATCTTGCCGATTATGAGTACGGTACGTTCGGAGACCTGTCAGGTGATTTTACGAAGTATCTTTTGGGAGAGAACGCCACTCAGTTTGTGATCGTTCCGGATCCGAACAATACCAGCTTTGATACAAGCGACCCCGATGCCTCAAAACATTCGTACAAGAATCCTATAGAGGTCAGGGTTGTGTTGTCTTTTGAAGATAACGGATGGGGAACCAAAAAGTACACCAAGCATGTTGATGAGACGGCCTATATGAGAAATAAAGTGGATGAAACGGTGTACACGACGGTAACTCCCAAGGTGACAGACGGAAATGTATATGTTAACGGAAAAGCATATGTGCCCAAGAAGAAAGATGATTAGGTGAATCATATGAAGAAATGCCTGATTGCCGCCACACTCACAGTGTGCATGATAACCGATCTTGCTGTAGCTCCCGTCCTTTGGGGAGATTTTTCCGAAGGACCGGAAGCACTTACCGTGATCACGGAAGAGCATGAGCTTGAGCCCGCATACGCCGATGGGATATTCGACGGTGAGAATTCGAGCGGCGAGAATAAGAATGATGATATTGTTGAATCCGCAGAGGGGAAGAGTCTTTTTAATATCCTTGAGATACTTCCGACGGAACGCAAGGCGGTTGTAGGTTTTTCCATAGGCGGATGCGAGCCGTTCGAACAGGCAAAAGGATTGAAAAGGGGAGAAGAGTATATCGTTACTCCCCAGCAGATGAGACAGGCGTATATGGATGCTCTTATCAATAAGCAGCCGGGATCAAGCGATGCAAAGAGCTGGGATATCAACTCGGATATAGGAACGATAAACAGCAAAATGAAGGAAGGGGGATCGCTTTCTCCATTTACGATCGAGGGAGTTGATGCGGTCGGTTATTACAAATATGTCGGAGGCGAATACGGAGTATTTGCCAAAGGTTCAAAAAACGGTTCCGACCAGGTGATGTATTCGAAGTTTTATAACTACTCTTCTTCAAGGGACTATGCATATATTTTTGTCTATAGTGATGCACCCTCCACTGGTCCGAGAGATATCAATGTAACAGGTCACAAGAGGCTTAAGTATACAAATAATGAGAAGTTCGTAAGAGATGTTATCGGCAAATCGACTGATGCTGAAGTGCAGGAGTGGAAGAACTCACATGTTCTCGAGGTGGTTACAAGAACACCCCTAAGTGTAACGATGGGCGAAATAGAAAGAGCCGATCTTATCATCGTCAATAACGGATCCAATATGGATTACTATCAGAACGCCCTTAAGGTTAACAACAGAGCTCATCTTGAAAACGAGAGCACGGACAACTCCAAGGTATTCGGCAATCCTTCCGGTAATTCCAACAATGTTGATTTTGACACATTCGAGAAGGTAATAAAGATCTATGAGCGCGTTGCGATACGGCAGGATGTTGCGTTTGTGGCAAGCCGGAACTGCATGAACGGAACGACTTTTGATACAAATATGCGCAAGCTCATGTGCATGCTGTATTTCGTTGATAACATCAATGAAAAAGACGAATACGGAAATGTTCTGCCGGGTTCGGGCCGGGATTTGTTCATGAACTATATGAGACGGTATGTTGACAGGCCCGGGAAAGAATATATGGAACTGAGAAACCAGTACGAGCTGCATAAGAATGAGGCCGAAAGTGTCAGCAAACTGTACCCTGATTACCGCGCACCATCATTAAGACATGATGATTATTATAATGGTATCCCTTACATGCATTACCATCCTTTACGGGATCCGGGTCATCCGCTCGTTCGCGATATCAGTAAAGCGATCACCGGAGGTCATTATGATGAAAACGGAATACTTGTTCCGGAAAACGATCAGTCAAAAGTCAAGGAAGTTAAGATCAGGAGACGCTACGAGTATTATTTCAGAGATGCGGGAATACCGAAAAAATCATGGAATAATCCGGACGGATATGATAATGACGGTGATTCGGAGCATCCGTGGTATATAAACGGATATATGTCCATGTCTAATGCGACCGATTATGCTTATATAGATGAAACCAACGGGGACTTTGTCGTTACCGACCAGTATGCGAGCAATAATAACCAATACTGGTATCAGATAGATGAGGATGACGGAAACAACTGGCATGCATATAAAAGGATCACGTGGAATGCAAGAACGTGGTCTGATAAATGGCCCTGGGATATCGTGGAGGGCGGATGCTTAAAGTACTGGTTCTTTGACAGAAGCGTTACCAATGACAGCGGTAATCTGCATCTTCGCTATGACTACTTCAAATGGGGCCCGTATCGTGCAAGGGACGGCGTGAACGGAGGCACCGGTTTCAGGAACCAGACTCTCGAAAGCGAGAATGAACTGTTCAAAGGCAATTCATCTCTTATCAAAAGAGCTGTCAGCGGCAGGCCTGTAAAGAGAGAGACTGATGATCCCAACCATATAGAAGAGAAGACCAAAAAGGACTATTATATCTCGATGAACATTCTTAACGGAGATGGTGCCAATGTAAAGAATCCGACCGTTATAGACAGCAAGAATATTGACTATAATAAGACTTTGTATTTTAACGAGTATGAGCTTGATATTCCGAACGGCATCATAGCCAAGGAGAATGCATCGGGTACACCCAAAAAGTCCGTTATCCCGATAAACATCCGTCTCAAGTCTTCGTGCAAGATAAAAGAGATAACAGTCACGGATAATCATGGGGATCTTGATCTGCTGTATTCATTTGAATCGGATGTCGGAAATGATAAGATGAGCTTTGAGACAACCGGTTATGATCAGTCTCATGGAAGAAGCGTCAATAAACTTACACTTACCAGAACTCCGGGTTCGTATGATACAACAAACGGCATGCCCGTTGACAAAGACGGAAACTATGATACGACCGGCCAGGGGAACCTTAAGTACTCATTTGACGGTCAGATATTGGATGTTTTGAGTGATTACTATAAAACTCACCGTAACACCAAGATCACGGTTGAGATGTCGGCATATGCACCTGACGGAAGCATCAAGAAGGTTAAGGATACTATTACGATCGTTAAGCGCGATTTCTTTATGCTTGACTGATAAACATTTATGAAAAAGCAGGGACTGTTACCCACAAAATGATCAAATCCAATAATGAATCAAACAGAATCAATGATCGTTTTGTCAACCGGGCTGCATTTATACTGTATTTGATATTGAACATCACACTGACGGTGTTTCATGAGCCGTGGTATGATGAAGCTGAGTCATGGCTTATAGCAAGAGATGCGTCGTGGTATGACATTATACTTATCAGACCGCATTTTGAAGGACATCCCCCCTTGTGGCATCTTATACTTGCAATGCCGGCAAAACTCGGCCTTCCTTATGAGGCATCGATCAAGACGATCCAGTTCATCTTTGCATTTGCAATGGTGTATCTCATAATTTTCTGTTCGCCGTTTCACAAGTATATCCGGCGGTTTCTTCCGTTTACATTTTTCTTTTTATACCAGTACGGTGTTATAGCAAGACCTTATGCACTGTTTTGTTCTGCGATGTTTATGACCGCCATGTTCTGGAACAGGAGAGATGAAAGACCCTGGCGGGTCATCATCTCAATGATGATACTGTGCATGTCCAGCGCATATGGCATAGTGATCGCCGGAGGCATGACATCGGTATGGGTATTTGAATCGCTCCAAAACGAAAGATCTTCATTTTATCGAAATCATCGAAGACTGGCTGCGTGGAGTGCTCTTTTCGTATTGGCGATCATGCTGATCGTGGAAATACTACCCGCAGATGAAACATATGCCGTGATCTTCAGAAACATAGCGATCAGGCACGGCTTTCTTTGGATGTTTCTGTTCTTCTGGCTGGTTGTACCTTCGGAAACGGTTATAACATCGTGCTCCACGTATGCCTGCATTTTTGAACAGGATCTGGATATACTGTCATTTGCCGCCACATCGCTTGTATCTGTATTGATCTGGTTGGTTCTCATCGGTATTTGTAAAAGAAGAAAGCAAACGCTGCTTCTTCTTGTTCCGTATTTTCTTCTCAGCATAATAGCCGCATCGAGATATTTTATCGTTCACCATTACGGTCTGATACTGGCATTTTATATTAGTGTTATGTGGATATGCGCCGACTGCAGACCGATATCGATCACATCTGTTGATGAGTGGATGGGAAGGTCATTTCCGCAAGCTTCGGTTTCGGTCAGAAGGCTGCTTGCTGCCGGATCAAAGTTATTGATCGTTTTACTGATAGGCATAAACGTTTTTTGGAGCGTTGTGTCTTTTTACAATGAGATCAGGTTCAACTACAGCAGCAGCAGGACACTTGCGAGGTTTATCTTGGATAATGACCTTCAGGGGTACAGATGGCTGGGCGCATGGAGAATACTAAGGGATGCGGATGATCCGCAGAAGATACTATTGGAGGATGCGGGAGAGGCCAATCTTGAATCTGTGGAGGTGAATCCGTATCTTGGCGGTAATCTGGTATATAACTCTCCCTCACACGTTTCCTATGTGACGCATATTGTGACGTCGCCCGGGGAGACCCGAAGTATCATAGACGGTTTAAAGGAAGAGCCCGAGCCGGATTTTATCCTTTCGCCAACATCGGATTTTCCTCAGATAGAGAAACAATTGGATCTTTCAGCGGATTATACGCAATTTGCGTATTCATATTCCAGCAGGATATGGAAGGGTGACCCGTTCCCCCGATACCCGGATTATGTATATATCAGGCACGGTCTCAGTGAGCGGCTGGGACTGTATGGAGTAGATTAGTTGCCTTTTTAATCGGTCTATCAGGTAAAGTCAAGCATTTCCCCTGATTTAGTCTTTCACTGGAATTTACCTTTTCATTTCAGCGACGAAAGAAAAAAGAGCCGGCGGGGTGAGCCGGCTCCATTTTCTTCGAATAAGATGTGACGCTCGATCTGTAAGGTAGACCTGCCAAAAGAAATGAATGCCTTCTCCAAGCACGCTGATAGTATATAACGTATGGCAGTTGTTGTATATATCGGAAAAAACTACAAAAAACAGGTTTCCATAACCATTGAGACTCTTGTTTTTTTGTGCAAATTAACTCAATACAGTTGCAATGGATGACTATGTGACATTTCGCTTGCGATAATGTCACAAATAGGGTAGTATATCAGATATGAAAAGGTATCATTGGGTCAGGTTATATGCACTGTTGCTGGTGATCATTCTGTTCTTTACGGCATTTGTGACGGGTGCGGTCGGCAGCCTGAGGATACTGAAAGAATCGGCCAGACAGAGGAGTGTTGTCAGAAGCGTACAGGGAATAAACGACGCAACAGCCGTGATGATCGATTCCCTTGCAAAGACAGCGGAATCGGCGGGAGAGGAACAGTATTCCCAACTGTTGGAGCTCGTCAGGGGAGAGGAAGACAGCACTTTATCGGAGAACGATCTCGAGAATTATTTTCGTTCGGGATATGCAAATAAGATCAGGGATGCCCTCGGAAGTGACAGTTCCGGGATCTGTACAACTCTTAACGGTATGATCGCGGATGCGCATATCGAAAATGTGACCGTTATCGATGACGGCAAGACTGTTATAGATGAAGAAAAAGATGAAAACGGCAATACTGTAGGCCTGTGGCTTAAGGATATTTCGATATCACGAAATGATCCCGTGATCGGAACAAGATCTGACACTATCAGCTTTAAGATCAACTTTCCGGAAGCCGTTTTCCATGCCGGAAATGACGAACTGTTTGGCTACTGTATGATAGCGCAAAAGGGTATATACATCACCGGCCGCACATCTTCGATCATAGGCAATGTTTTTGCCGGAAAGCATCCTGCGGAGGAATGCCGGGAAGCCGAGATAGTATACGGGGAGACCGGGACATACGGAGGCCTGAATATTCTGTCCACTCAGCTCGGGGCAAAGAGTGACAGGATCATATCAGAGGGCGATATCAACATTAACGGATCATTCGTTGTTCTTTCACCGTATTCGGGAGAGCTGGAGTGCTACGGACAGCAGATAAATGAGATCGGGGGATTTTCGAAGGAAGCCCGGTGCTCTCTTGAAGGAGTGTTTTATCGTACGGACAGGATGGACGAGGAACAGTTTTCCTTTTACCACGATATGATCAATCTTGTTGATGTATCCTTATCTCCTCTTGAGCCGTTGTCGCTGTATTACGATTCGGATAATGACAGGGAATACACCGGCAGGTACAGAAAGCTTATCTCCGGATCCGATGTGGAACTGAAGGAGGATTTTACCGGGATCGTTGCAACAAGAGCTAATGTCATCATCGATAAGGATGTGAATTTCGAGGGGATAATCCTGTGCGGGGACAGGATCTATGCGATGGGCAACAACAACATCGTAGCGAACGCACAGGTTGCCAGATCCATAATAGCGTCGGAGGCCGAAGAAGTGTCCGGCATCAAGATAAAAGATAATTTAGGCGGTATGAAGGTTGCAGGATTTGCTGCTCCGGACTACTTCGTCATACCATACAGGTATGAATGATTTTTGCAATAACGAATAAGGAGAACGAAATGGACGAGAGGATCAACATCAGATTATTTGACGGATTTGAGATCAAGAAGGGTGATAAGCCCATCCTGGAAAACCTGTCGGGAACACGGAAGACAAAGCTTTTTGTGGCGTATCTTCTTGTAAACCGTGACCGGCCGATATCGCATCAGGAATTATTCGAACTGCTCTGGTCGGGAGAGGATTACGCCAATCCGGCGACTGCTCTTCGTACTCTTTTATACCGTTTCAGATCCATGATCGAGAATGAGAAGGCGGAGGCACTTTACGGTGCGATCATTTCACGACGCGGAACATATCAGTGGAACAAGGATCTTGACGTATCGATTGATGCGCTTGATTTTCAGGCACTCGCGGAGGCCGGTGTCAATCCGACAATTTCGGCGTCCCGCAGAAAAGAGTATCTTGTAAAGGCTATCGGCATGTACAGGGGAACGCTTCTTCCCGACTTTTCGACGGAGCCTTGGCTGATCGCCAAGTCAGCCGCCTACAGAGACATGTATGTTGAAGCTGTTATGTCATACATCGAGATATTAAAGGATGAGGACCAGTATGCCAAGGTGGTTCAGGTGTGCGAAAACGCCCTTGCGCTTGCAGGCACATCTGAGATACTCGAACTCGAAGCACAGATCGCAAGGCTGGCCATCGCCAATCCCGATGCCGTTTCCAAGAGCAGTGTTGTGGCATACTATAATGAAGTGCGCGAACTGTCCGTTAAGCTTCAGGATGAGGCTGACAGGATGCAGTCCGAACTGCAGGATGAAACGATAGAGCAGCAGGCATTTCTGTGTGATTACAGGACTTTCAAGGAACTGTATAATCTGCAGCGAAGGATGCAGTCCCGTTCAAAATCGACGATCTTCCTCGGACTTGTTCATATAAGATGTGAAGAAACGGAAAACAGTGACCCTCTTTACGAGGAGAAGACGATGAACGATATCGTCGGCATCTGGCAGAGAATGCTGCGTGTCGGCGATGCGATCTGCAGAAAGGCGGATACTACGATCGCGATAATGTTCCCCGCAGAGAGCTATGAAGATGCAGTGGGAGTTCTTGAAAGACTGAAATCATCAGGCCGCGAACGTACCGACGATGAAGTTGTGATCGTATACCGTGTACGTCCTTTGAAGGGCGGGAGATAATAGCAGATTTATTCTTCGATAGGCACAGATTCGCTTTGTGCTTTTGAAAACAGCATTTTCAGTAGCACCGGAGTCGCAATGCTCGATACAAGTATCAGAAGGATCACTGCCGAAAAATAGACGGGACTTATCAGCCCAACGGAAAGCCCTTTCTGTGACACTATAAGAGCCACCTCGCCGCGTGTCATCATCCCGACACCGCATATGATCGATTCGCGAAGATTGAATCTGCATATCTTTGCCATGATCGAGCATCCTATGATCTTGGTCAGAAGCGCAACGATAACAAATCCTACCGAGAACCAAAAAAGCGATACGGAAAAATCATCCAGATCGGTCTTCAGGCCGATCGATGCAAAGAAAATAGGGCCGAAGAGCATGTAAGAGTTGATGTCCATCTTACGTGCAATGTAATCGGAGTCACTGATCGAACACAGGATTATGCCAGCAACATAGGCACCGGTGATATCTGCGATACCGAACAGATCCTCGGCAATGTATGCCATCGCAAAGCAAAGTGCCAGACCGGCGATCGGAATACGTCTCGTGTGAGGGTATTTTCTGTCGATCATCTGGAACAGTTTGTATGTTACAAATCCGACGCCGATGGCAAATATGAAGAACATGATCGTCCTGAAACATACGTTTCCGAGACTGATATCCTTGTCCTTGAAACTTATGACGAATGTCAGGACAAGAATGCCGATAACATCATCGATGATAGCGGCTGCCATGATCGTAGTGCCAACCCGGCTTTTTAAGAATCCGAGCTCTTTGAGTGTTTCAACCGTTATGGAGACACTGGTTGCCGTCATAATGGTTCCTACGAAAACGGCTTCAATGAACTCGGGAGAGCCAAATCCGCCGGTCCCGTAGTAGAACATATAGAATGCGGTTCCGCCGACAAGAGGCACGAATACGCCCGAGCACGCGATCAGAAAGGCGATCGGGCCGGTTTTTTTCAGCTCTTTGATATCGGTTCCGAGTCCTGCCGAGAACATCAGAAGGATGACTCCGATTTCGGCCATCTGTGTGATAAAGGGGGTATTGTCGACCCAGCCGAGAATTGACGGACCGATAAGAAGCCCGGCGATTATCTCACCGACGACCTGGGGAGCCTTCAGTCGCCTTGCACCAATACCGAAGAGCTTCGCAAATATTATGATTATGGCAAGTGATTTAAATATATCGTAAGTCTGCATTGCTTTAACTTAACTCAAATATCATCCTGTGTCAATCAGCTTCTTATGTATATTTTTACGTGCATTTTGAGGTGGTTGAAGAAGAGGCTGATTTGTGTTAAAATACTTGGGCATATGATTTTACGTGAGGTTGAGGTATATCTTTAAATGATAACGTATGAGAATCTGAATGAATTACAACTCGATGTAATGCGCGAGATAGGAAATATCGGTGCGGGAAATGCATGTACGGCACTTTCGGTGCTGCTTGGAACAACTATAGACATGTCGGTTCCGCGGGTTCAGCTTCTTGGTTATGAATCAACTGCCGAGAAACTCGGAGGCGCCGATAATGCCGTCATCGGACTTCAGATCGAGATAAACGGTGATCTTGAGGGAATGATGGTTCACGTGGTTCAAAAGAATTTTGCACAGAGGATCATCAATACTTTCTATGCAAAGGAGATCACGAATATAGAAAATCTTGATGAGATGGATTCATCGGTACTCAATGAGATGGCAAATATCACGAGCGGTGCATATGCCAACTCTATAGCTACACTTACCAGTCTGTTGGTCAACATCGGAACGCCGAATCAGATGACCGGCAAAGTATCCGATGTTATGAAACTTCCGCTTACCAAGTTTGTTAAGCCCGGTGAGCAGGTGCTTGTGGTCGATGAAGTGTTCACGATCGATGACGAACATATCAGCAGCAACATGATACTTGCCCTCGAAAGTGAATCGCTCGAGAAACTGTTCGAGAGACTGGGCGTTCAGGTCTGACGGTCTGCTATTTCTTTTTATTCTTATTTGATCCCATGCGGTCAAGAACCATATCGTAGCCGTCATTTCCGTAGTTCAGCGAACGGTTGACGCGGCTGATGGTTGCCGTTGATGCTCCGGTACGTTCGGCAATCTCGAGGTACGTCTTTTTCTCACGCAGCATGCTTGCTACCTCAAAACGCTGTGACAGGGACAGCAGTTCATTGATGGTGCAGATGTCTTCGAAGAAAATGTAGCATTCCTCTTTGTCGCGAAGTTCCATGATCGCATCGAATAGATGATCGACCGCATCTGTCCTGATTTTTGGATTCATTGTAATATGCCCCCTTTCAAGGGTTACT
This sequence comes from Lachnospiraceae bacterium, assembly GCA_017526745.1. Classification (GTDB taxonomy): domain Bacteria; phylum Bacillota; class Clostridia; order Lachnospirales; family Lachnospiraceae; genus UBA2868. Next base: position 85,700 of record JAFXQX010000017.1, read on the forward strand.
TTAGCACTGTTAATTTTTAACATTTTAGCACGTTAAAGTCAAAAAATCAATCATCTGTGATTACGTAATGGAGGGTCCCTCATGGGTGCTCTGGAAATCTTAAACGACAAGCAGACGGAAGCCGCAAAGCAGATAGACGGTCCCGTACTGATCCTTGCGGGAGCGGGATCAGGCAAGACTAGAGTCTTGACCAACCGCACCGCATATATGATCGAGGAAGCGGGGATAAGTCCGTGGAATATCCTTGCGATCACGTTCACTAACAAGGCTGCGGATGAGATGAGACAGCGTATCGATGATCTCGTCGGTTTCGGCGCCGAGAGCATCTGGGTCTCAACATTTCACTCGATGTGCGTCAGGATCCTCAGAAGGCACATCGATCTGCTCGGATATGATACGAATTTTTCAATCTATGACACCGACGATTCGAAAGCGGTCATGAAGGATGTGTTAAAGCGTCTTCAGATCGATCCCAAGCAATATCCCGAGAAGCGGTTCTTAAACCGCATATCTAACTGTAAGAATGAACTGTCAACACCTGAGGATGAGGCCGAAGAGGCGGCGGGTGATTATGCGGACGAACTGTTTGCCAAGGCTTACAGGGAATATCAGGACGGACTGAAAAAAAACAACGCCCTTGATTTTGACGATCTTCTTATGAAGACCGTCGAGTTGTTTAAAGCGTTTCCGGAGGTGCTCGCCAATTACCAGAACCGCTTCAAATACATAATGGTTGATGAGTACCAGGATACCAATACCGCACAGTTTGAACTGATCAGGCTTCTGGCCGAGGCCAACAGGAACATATGCGTTGTCGGTGATGATGATCAGTCGATCTACAAGTTCAGGGGCGCCAATATCCGGAATATCCTTGATTTTGAAAAAGTGTATCCCGATGCAAAGGTCGTAAAGCTCGAGCAGAACTACAGATCCACGCAGACGATACTCGATGCCGCAAACGCTGTCATTTCCAACAATACCGGCAGGAAGGTAAAATCACTTTGGACGGATCGCGGCGAAGGCAGAAAGATCCGCTTCATCAATGCGGATACCGCATATGAAGAGGCCCAAGACATAGTCGAGAGCATATGCCGCGCCAAACGTGAAGGAAAATGCACTTACCGTGACAATGCCGTACTATACAGGACTAATGCCCAGTCGAGGATACTTGAGGAAAAATGTATCATGGCCGGAATCCCCTACAGCGTTGTCGGCGGTGTGAACTTTTATTCACGAAGAGAGATCAAGGATATTCTTGCATATCTTAAGACAATAGATAACGCAAGGGATGACCTTGCCGTAAGGCGTATCATCAATGTTCCGAAACGTGGTATAGGTGCGACGACCATCTCAAAACTTGACGAATACGCTCAGGAGAACGGACTCGGATTTTATGACTGCTGCGTCCGTGCCGAGGATATACTCGGACATGGCAGGGCTGCCGAAAAGATAGGTGAGTTTGTAAGCCTGATTTCGGTCCTTCGTTCAAAACTTGAATTCATCTCACTCGAACAACTCGTGGATGACATCCTGGAACGGACTGACTATGAAGAAATGCTCAACCAGTCCGATCCGGATGATGCAGCCGAGAGGATGGAGAATATCGGGGAGCTTATAAACAAGGTCGTAGCTTTTGAAGAAGCGAATGATGAGCCGACTCTTTCGCAGTTTCTTGAAGAAGTTGCACTTGTCGCAGACATCGACAACGTTGATGCGGATACGGATGCCGTGATGCTTATGACGCTTCATTCCGCAAAGGGACTGGAGTTTCCAAACGTCTATCTGTCGGGAATGGAGGACGGACTCTTTCCGGGATATATGTCGATCTGCTCGGACGATCCGGGCGAGATCGAAGAAGAGAGAAGACTGTGTTACGTAGGCATAACAAGAGCGATGGATAATCTTACGATATCTGCTGCCAGATCACGGATGATACGCGGAGAGACGCAGTATAACGCCGTTTCGAGATTTGTGAAGGAAATACCAGAGGACCTGTTTGAAGGTAATCTTGTAAAGAAGGGACACACATCCTCACCGCAGGCTGCACCTGTTTCATTGCGGACTGCCTCTGCTTCTCCTTCTGCGCACGTAATACCGCAAGGTGGTGTCAAAAAGCCTTCTGTAGGAGTAAAGAAACCGTTCATTGCAAGAGCGGCAGCATTTACGGATCTGAAAAAGGGAGCCGATATCGCAGCGGGTTCCGCACCGGATTACGGTCCGGGAGACAGGGTGGCACATATCAAGTTCGGCGCAGGTACTGTTAAGGCTCTGGAAAAGGGTCCGAGGGATTATCAGGTTACGGTTGATTTTGATGAGGCAGGTACCAAAAAGATGTTTGCAGCCTTTGCAAAGCTTCAGAAGATATGATAAAATACAGTGAAAAGACCTTTGTATAAAGGAAAGGGGCTGTTATGAATAAAATGGAAAAACTTGAAAGGGTACTCGATCTCATCAAGGCTCAGGAAGAGCTTGGACTTGCAAAGGCTAAGAGCCTTATAGGGGATGTAAGAAAAGTTGAGATACCGGATATCCCGGTTCCCGATTTCTTCAAGAAGGAGGAAGTGGTTGTGGAAAAGAAAAAGTTTAACTGGGGTCTTCTTATTGCGGTAGTCGTAGGTGTGCTTGCCGTTGCGGCAGTGATTTACGGACTGTATTGCTATTTTACTCCCGATTATCTTGAGGATTTTGAAGATGATTTTGAAGACGAGGAATTCGATGACGACGATTTCTTCGAAGACGACGATAAGTAACGTTTGGATATGACAAGAGTCAGCGGAGAAGTATTTCCGCTGACTCTTTTTGTTTTGGCCGTCACCGGATCTGATGGTGTCCGGGACAGATGCAGACAAAGATGGTATTGTGTTACATATCAGATTGCAGGAAAGCAGGTTGGATGAAAAAGGGACAGGAATATACCGGAACAGTTGAAAGAGTAAAGTTTCCCAATAAAGGGATCGTAAGGGTTGCTGACGATGACGGTGAGCATCTGTGCACTGTTAAGAATACGATCAGCGGCCAGAAGGTCAGATTCCGTGTGACCAAGAAGAAAAATCACAATATTGAGGGGCATCTTCTTGAGGTCATTGAACGATCGTCGCTTGAGATTATTAGTCCCTGCAAGCATTTCGGTGTCTGCGGAGGATGCAGCTATCAGAACCTTCCTTATGAGGAACAGCTTGCACTAAAGGAACGGCAGGTTCACGAACTGCTTGAGCCTGTGATAGAGTCCGGGGCTTGTGATTTTCATGAAGTAGTTGACATAAAATCACTCTTCGAGCCGATCCTCCCCAGCCCCATACAGTTCGAATATCGTAATAAAATGGAGTTCTCATTTGGTGACGCAAGCTTCGGAGGGGAGCTCGAACTAGGTTTACATAAGATCGGGAGCTTCTACGATATAGTAACAGTGAAGGACTGCAGAATAGTAGACGGCGACTATCGCCTGATCTTAAAAGAGACTCTTGCATATTTCAGAGGCAAGGAGACACCTTACTATCATAAGCGCACTCATGAAGGGTATCTGCGGTACCTGCTTGTCAGAAAAGCGGCGCGGACTGGCGGTATTCTTATCGATCTTGTGACCACATCGCAGACCCCGCAAGATACCATCTGTACTGAGGTCAGTCTTCTTGATGACTGGAAGGAGATGCTGCTCGGACTAAAGCTTTCCGGGCATATTGAGGGAATACTGCACACGCTAAATGACGGGGTTGCCGATACGGTTGCAGACGGCGGAACGGAAGTGATCTATGGTCAGGATTTCTTTACCGAGGAAGTACTCGGATTGTCATTTAAGATCACACCATTTTCCTTTTTCCAGACAAATACACTCTCGGCTGAGGTTCTTTACTCAAAGATCAGAGAGTATGCCGTACTTGCCGGAGCAGAGCACGAACATGGAGACGGACAGGGAAGCATAGGCACGGTGTATGACCTGTACTCGGGGACGGGGACAATAGGCCAAATTATGTCAACCATATCCAGCAAGGTGATAGGCGTTGAGATTGTTGAGGAAGCTGTAAAAGCTGCTAACGAGAATGCTGCTTTGAACGGTTTACATAATTGCAGATTTCTCGCCGGGGATGTCCTGAAAATGATCGATGAACTTGAAGACAGACCGGACCTTATCATACTGGATCCTCCCCGCGACGGCATAAATCCAAAGGCTCTTTCGAAGATAGCGCGGATCGGTGTTTCGAACATCATTTATGTATCATGTAAGCCGACGAGTCTTGCCAGGGATCTTACTTTCCTTATGGCAAACGGATACATGCCTGAAAAGATCTGCCCTATAGATCAATTTCCGGGAACTGTACATGTTGAGACGGTAGCGCTTTTGTCCAAACTATCTGAGGCAAGGCATTTTGTGAATGTAAAAGTTGAAATGGATGAGCTTGATGTGACCTGCGCAGAGAGCAAGGCAACGTACAGGGAAATAGAGAAATGGGTGCAGGAGCATTACGGACTTTATGTTTCGAATTTCAATATTGCTCAGGTAAAACAAAAATACGGGATCATAGAACGTGAGAATTATAATAAGCCCAAATCACCGGACAGTCGTCAACCCGGATGCCCGGAAGAAAAGATTAAGGCGATAGAGGACGCGATGCGGAGGTTTCGAATGATATAAGCTTGTTAGGATTTGTTTTGATTTAAGAGGAATAATATGGCAATATTAGAAAAGGATTATACGTTGAAAAAACAACCAATTACACATGGAGGAAATATAATGGCAGATAACAAAATAATATCTATACCTGATGGAAAAATCTGTGACTATATTGACGGAAAGTATAGAAATGATACTCCTGAAGAATATGTACGCCAGACAATAGAGAAAAGATTAATAAATGAACATAAATATGATTCTTCCCAAATCAAGATTGAATATACACTTCAACTTGGATCAAGAAAACCACGAGCTGATATTGTTATCTTTAATAAAGACTGTTCTGATCCAAAGCAGGAAAATATATATATTATTATAGAATGCAAAAAAGAATCAGTTGATGCGCGAAATGCTAAGGATGGTGTTGAACAACTAAAGTCATATATGTCTGCATGCCCAAATTGTGAATGGGGGATGTGGACTAACGGTAGGCAAAAAGAAGTATTTAGAAAGTATGTCAATGATCATGGTCAAATTGACTTTATGGATTATAATGACATTCCCTCGGTTGATGGAAACCTTGATGATATAAACAGACCTAAGAGGAACTCATTAAAGAATGCTTATGATGATAATCTTCTTTTTGTATTTAAAACTTGTCATAATCACATTCATGTTAATGATGGGTTACAGAAGCAGCCGGCCTTTTTTGAACTCCTAAAAGTTATTTTTTGTAAAATCGAAGATGAACGTAGTATCCCGAACCCATTGGAATTTTACACAACATCCGAGGAACGATCGAATCCTGACGGTCAACTTACAGTAAAAAACCGTATAAGCAAAATATTTGAGCGTGTTAAGAAAAAATATGGCAAGATATTTGACTCTAATGATGAAATTAAACTTGCCCCTAGAAGTCTTGCTTATATTGTTAGTGAACTACAAAAATATAGTTTACTTAATACTAATATTGACATAAAAGGTAAGGCATATGAGGAAATTGTTGGTGCCAATCTACGTGGGGATAGAGGTGAGTTCTTTACTCCGAGAAATGTTATGAAAATGACTGTTGAAATGGTTAATCCAAAAGTGGATGAAAAGGTTCTAGATAGCTCGTGTGGAACAGGTGGATTTCTTGTTACAGCCATGACGCATGTAATTAATCAACTGAAAAATGATTTTTCCAAACAGATAGAACTTGAGACGGAAAAGTGGGATTTTACGATAAAAATGCAGTTACAAGATAAGATATCTGAAATGGCAGCGCATAATTTTTTTGGTTTTGATATTAACCCGGATCTTGTGAAAGCGACTAAGATGAATATGGTTATGAATAATGATGGAAGTGGGAATATCTTTCAGACCAACTCCCTGCTACCGCCTCATGAATGGAGTGATGAATTCCGTTCCAAACTTGCAGAATCACTCGGGATAAAGAAGGATGAGCTTCGTAACTATAAAACGTTAGAGCATTTTGATGTTATAGTTACTAATCCACCATTCGGCAGCAAAATACCAATAAAGGATAAGAATATCCTTGAACAGTTTGAGCTTGCTCATATCTGGGAGTGCAATAAGAAAACCAATGAGTGGACTATGACAGACCGTTTACAATCGTCTGTTCCACCTGAGATACTCTTTATTGAACGTTGCACGCAGCTTCTTGTTCCCGGTGGTCGTATGGGCATCGTGCTGCCAGACTCTATTCTTGGTTCACCCGGACTTGGATATATCAGAGAGTGGCTTATACATAATCATCGTATAGTTGCAAGTATAGATCTTCACGCTGACACTTTCCAGCCGAGAAATGGCACTCAGACTTCTGTTCTGTTCCTGCAAAAGAAAACTCAGGAGCAGAAAGATAAGGAAGAAAAAAGCGGAATTATGGCTGATTACAATATTTTTATGGCTATGGTTGAGAAAATCGGTCATGATAAGAGAGGAACACCTATCTTCAAGCGTGATAAAGAGGGCAACGAGATACTTATTCCTGAGAAGAATAATGTGTATGTGCTTGATGAAACTAGTTCAGGTGATAGAACTGTTGGTCATGAGCGCAAGACAAAGATAGAAGATGATCAGACTCCTGATGTGCCTGAGATATTTGCTCAGTGGAAGAAACAGGAGGGATTATCATGGTAGATAATTTAGCCAGAAAACTTGATGATGCTCCTAAGGTTGAAATTGAAATAAGCGAAGCACCCGTAAAATGGTGTTCGGTTTCTCTTGCCGAAATGGTAGAACGTGGTAAAAGACTTGAAGCCAGCGTTTTTGATGTTGAAGCAAGGCAAGCTTTTGATATAATTCATCATTCCGTTTTTGATACAAAGCCGCTAATTGGTGATGATGGTTTTGTAAGTAATGCTCATTATGGGAACAGACTTAAGCGAAGATATGTTTCCAAATGTGATAATAATGCCATCGGATTCATAGGTAGCTCTGAAATGTTAGACGTTTATCCTCATCCGGTTAAATACATGATTGATGATGATAATAATAAATGTCTTAAAGTTAAGAGAAATACCGTACTAATTTCTCGGTCTGGAACAATTGGAAATGTTACTTTTGTAAGTAAAACTCTTGAGAAACTATTAGTAAGTGAACACGCTATTAGATTAGAATGTGTTGAAAGTCCGGGATATGTATACTGCTATTTAAAATCAAGAGTAGGTCAGAAGCTGATTCAATCTAAGGTATATGGAGCTGTAGTATCGCAAATTGAACCAGAACACTTAGCTGATATTCCCGTCCCGAATGCTCCTAATGAAATCAAAAGCAAAATCAATGATCTTATTATGCAATCCTATGATTTAAGAGACGAATCCAATGCTCTTATTGATCAGGCACAGGCATTACTTGTAAAGGAACTCAATCTGCCGCCTATCAGCGAAATAAAGGTAGATACTCTTGATGAAAGCAAAAGCGTTCAGACATTCAATATTAAACTTAGTGAAATGGCAGGCAGGGCGGATGCATCTTACCATGTGCCGATAGTTGACGCTATTGTGGATATTCTGAAAAAGAATGCTGCGGAAGTTACTACTGTTGGAGATAAGAGGATAAGTTCGGATATAATCCTGCCCGGTAGATTTAAGAGAGTGTATGTTGAGGAAGGGTATGGTAGAGTTTTTATTGGTGGAAAGCAGCTTTATGAACTTGATCCAACTAATAAAAAGTATCTTTCATTAGTACATCATGGTGAAAGAATTGCGAAACAGTTAGAACTACATGAAAAAATGACGCTTATTACATGTAGTGGCACTATTGGAAAAGTCACTTTAGTTGGAAAACAATGGGAAAACTGGACGGCTAATCAGCATATCATTCGCGTTGTACCTGCAAACAATGATGTTGCCGGCTATATTTCTACCTTCTTATCATCAGATTACGGTTATGAGCTTATTAAGCACTTTACTTATGGCGCGGTTGTAGACGAAATCGATGATAATCATGTACGTCAGATACAAATACCTATCTTGAAAAATCAAGATATTCAAAAGCAAATCAACGATCTTGCTCTACAAGCAAATGAAAAGCGCTATAAGGCTTTTTTGCTCGAACAGAAGGCGTTGAAGATTCTTGATGATGATATTATTTATGCAAAGTGAGGGATGATAGGTGGCAGGATATAAAGAATGGATAGAAAATGCTGAGGTTAAGATTGACTATTATTCAGCTTTTCTCAAAACATGGATAGCTTTTAACGCATGGTATAATGAAGAAATACATGAAAAGACAGATCAGCAATGCATAGAAAGAATTTGTGAGGATAGTCGTTTTAAATCTTATATTACAAATCTATTAGATGCTGATGATAATGAATCAAAAGCGTTTAGAAATAATATAGCAAAATTACATGAATCATTAAACAATTCTCCAATAAAGAGTCAGGATTATTTTGGAGTAAAATCAAATATTTCTTTTTCTATGGTTTTAGAAAGAAATAGAAAATCGGAACATTACGTTGTATTTAGAAATATTAATTATCGGTGCAATAAGAATCATGGTAGATTTATTACGATTGTTACTGATTCTAAAAGAGGAATAGAATTATTAAACTGTGAGCAGGAAGAATGGAATCTTGACTCGTTAAAGCAGCAGACTGATTTTGAAAACCTATCCGCTGAAAGAAAAACAAAATGTGAAGAGTGTTATATTGAGATGCGGCCTTATATTGAGTCGAGTGTATTAAGCATATCTGAAGATGAAAAGCAAAGTACTAAAATAGGTGCTTATCTTTTTATTAAGAATCATGAGAAAATAGCCGAAGCAACTATTAAAATACTATATCTATTACGTTGTTGTTTGGCTCACGGGGATATAACACCAGATAAGAAAACCAATGACGTATATAGATATGCATATGAAGTTTTGCTTACTCCGCTTCAAAAATTAGTATAGATAAATCCATTTTTTTATTTCTAACATATTTGTGATTGTTTCTTTTATTAATAAAAGCATCATTATTAAAGGACAAATATTCGCAAGCAGGGTATCGCGATACCTTGTATTAGAGGATCTTGAGTGATGAATGTGTTATGGGGTGATACGGCTGTTCGGTTTTCTGAGCGACTGAATATATTTCGATATGGAAATGATGTCAGAAAATGCGATGAATAGAAATGCTGAAATCATTTCAGATTATAAGCAAAAGAAACTTGTTCATATAAGTGTTATTTGGTTTAAGGAGATTTATGAAGGTAGTAGAGTCTGGATTGATAGTGTCAATATTATTTCGCAAATTCATTTTTGCCGCTCGGCTGCAGGCCGTTATCCGGCCAGCGTAGTATCTTGCTCGAGATCAAGCTCAAGCAGATGATCCATGTTCATGTAACGCTTGATTCCCCATTCGGAACC
>JAFXQX010000018.1 GCA_017526745.1 Lachnospiraceae bacterium
GGGGTTAGTGGACCATTTTCAGCGCCTGAGACAGGGGGACGGAGGTGTTGTCTCAAAAAATTTGAGACAACACCTCCGTCCCCCTGTCTCACTCCGTCCCCCCGTCTCACTCCTACTGTCTTGATCTGGCCAGGTTGGCGTTGCGGTATGAAGGATTGTCGGTAACGTCCTCGTCGAACCATTCGGGCGGGACAAAGTCATGGGCCTCGGCCGTGGAGGCAAATTCCACTTCGGCAATGATAAGCGGTTTAAAGGGCTCCGCAAATATGTCGAGCTCTATCGTGTGTTTGCCGTAGGGGATCAGGATGCGCTTTTTGCGTATGACTGTCCCTTCGGTCTTTGAGGCGAGAAAATCATATGCTTCCTTTGTAAGCTTTAGGTTATATTCTTCGTGGGCAAGGGATGTATTATCCCCGCCTACCCCCTTATAGGTCATGTAGTAACTCTCGTCCTCGCGTCGTACGCGTATAACCGGATCATCGGTAAGATATGCCTGCTCGATGATGTGGTATCTGTATCTATCAAGCTCTTCCGGCAGCTGTTTTACCGTAAATTTTCTCTCGATCTCCATTCCCATGTTTATCACCTCACGTTCTTATCATAGTATACTTCAAATGTGTTTGCAAAGAGCCGGCGGATGTCGTATCATCATATTATCGTTAAAATCATGCAAAACAGTCTTATCGGAGGGAATTATGGTATACGTTTTTCTTGCTGACGGATTTGAGGAGATCGAGGCACTTACGCCGGTTGACCTTTTGAGGCGCGCGGGCGTTACGGTCAGGACCGTTTCAATCTATCCCGGAAGGAAGAACGTAACGGGGGCCCGCGCCATTGAGACGGTGGCGGATCTTACGATCGACATGATCGACGAACCGGCTGATGTGTATGTACTTCCCGGCGGAATGCCCGGTACCGTAAACCTTCTTGAATGCCGGACGCTTATGGATATGATCGACAAGGCAAATGCGGACGGCAAGAGGATAGCGGCGATCTGTGCCGCCCCGGCGAGGATACTCGGACAAAGAGGCATTCTGAAAGGAAAACAGGCCACATGCTATCCGGGACTGGAAGATATGCTCGAAGGAGCAACACCTGTTATCAAAACAGTCGTTACCGATGGAAACATCACTACTTCCAGGGGTTTGGGCACTGCCGTCGATTTTGCGTGTGAACTCATTTCCTTACTTTGCGGCAAGGAAAGATCAGATGAGATCAGGGCATCGATAGTGGCATAAGCCTTGGTGATTTTTCACATAAAACACAATCTTCTTTTGGCTAATTTTAAATATTGAAACTTTTTCGGTCCGTGTGATATCATCCGTTACACGAACAAATTCTTTTTGCAGATCTTGCGATAGATCATCGCGAAGATTCCAGAGTGGTTTTTTATTACGTTTACAGTGCAGGAGATGATTATGCCTGTTTCATATGTTTCGGGTAAGCTGTCTTCTTACATCGTCGGAAGGGCTTCGGAGAGCGATCTCGTACTCGCAGACTCTTTTGTGTCAAGAAGGCATCTTATCCTTACTTCCGTCACAGGTGATGCAGCCGTTATTGAGGTTCTGGGCAGGAACGGGGCGGAAGTATACACGAGAAAAGTTGATAAAGGATACAAAGGCTATGTCCGTGCGGGAGATCCCGTGAAGATCGGAAGGAATATGATCGTATGGACTGGCGATGCAGCGGATGATGGGGTCTTCATCAGGACAGGCAGGTCTCTTCCGGGGGTTGATACTTCCCCTGTCGAGATCGAAGGTCCTCCCCCGAGAAAGGTTCCGGAAAAGCCATCGGTCATGCTTGCGGCAGGGCCGGCTCTTACCATGGCTGTTCCGATCCTGCTTGGAGCCGGAAGGAGTATCGCCATATTGTCATCGGTCTTTGCCTTTATATGGGCGGCGGCAAACGTTACGGCAAGGATAAGGAAGCAGAGGTCTGAGGAAAAAAGGAGAAGGAATACATATATCGCCTATCTTACTGACTGTGAGAACACTATAAAGATGCGGGTAAGACAGGCTTCATATACACTTAACCGCCTGTATCCTCCGGTTGCCCGATACTTTGCCGCCGGTCCAGATCCGCTCCTGTTGTGGAACCGCGATAGCAGCGCCGGCACCTGCCCGGCCCGTATAGGAACGGGGACGATAGAAAATCCCGTGCCGGTCCTTATACCCAAAGAACGGTTCGCCGGCATAGACGACTCATTGAAGGAACTTCCGGGCCTTATCAGGGAAAAATACCAAAAGATCGCCGGCGCTCCCGTAATGATCGCACCGGACGAAAAGATGTTTACGGTCTTTGAGCTAAATGATGATAAGGACATTATGATCCTGGCATCTTTTATCCTTCAGCTTTGCGTGTCATACCCGCCGGAGGACCTTCATCTTATGATCGATTTAAGTGACAGGATCAGCGAAAGACTCGGTTGGTGTGCATTCTTACCGCATTACATAAGCGATGGACCATGCGGCGTAGACGGGTCCTTGACCGTTTCGGTCACTGATGATATGGGGAAAGGATACATGCTCATGTCCAAAGGATACAGGGTGATCCTTTTACAGGACTCGGTCCCCGATCTGCCGGCAGGAATTGCTTTTACGGCAAATCGGACAGACGGCTCTCAAAGCATTGAATACGACATGATACCCGGCTGTCTTTGCCATTCATATGCAAAAATGCTTGCGGGACTGCAAAAGAAGAGCTTTCCATCCGAAAACAGTCCGGAAATTGTCCCGGAAAACGTCCCGTTTTCCGATATGCTTGAGGGCAGACGGTCGGATCTTTGCGACGCAATAAAGCTTGGCAGCAGGATCTGCTCCGTCTACGCCGAAAATGACATCACTTCGGAGTTCTCGGCCCCTATAGGAATGGCATCTTCTTCCGAAAAGGTGATCCTTGATCTGCACGAAAAGGCTGCCGGGCCGCACGGCCTTGTTGCCGGAACGACCGGGAGCGGAAAGAGTGAACTTCTGACAACGGTCATCCTGTCGTTTGCGGCAAGGTATCCTGCCGATAAGCTGGCCTTTTTCCTGATCGATTACAAAGGTGGCGGGATGTCGAACCTGTTTGAGGGCCTGCCTCATCTTCTCGGGAGTATCTCGAACCTGTCAAGATCCGAGGCGCAAAGGGCAATGAAGGCTTTGAAGAGCGAAAATTTAAGGCGCCAGAAGATATTTGCCCACTGCAGGGTCAACAACATCAACGATTATACGAGACTGTATGACAAAAAGGCTGCCGATATCCCTCTGCCGCATATCCTGGTCATCATAGACGAGTTCGCGGAGCTTAAAAGAGAAGAGCCTGAGTTCATGGACAGTCTGATCAGCATATCACAGGTCGGAAGGAGTCTTGGGATCCATCTGATCCTGGCAACCCAGAAGCCTGCAGGTGTTATCGACGAGAAGATCCGGGCTAATTCGGGATTCAGGATAGCCCTCAGGCTGATGGACAGGTCTGATTCGATGGATCTGATAAGAAGAGCGGATGCCGCAGCAATAAAAGAATGCGGAAGGGCATATCTTCAGATAGGAAACGAAGAAGAGGCAAAGCTGTTCCAAAGCGCTTATGCGATGTCACATGCTTTGGCATCAGGAAAGATAAGGGTGTATGAGGATCCTTTCATGAAAAAAGAGATCTCCGGCAGATTGCGGAAGACGGAAGATCACGGAACGTGGTTTGATATCACTCTTTCGGCGGTAAAACTTGCCGATGAAAAATTGAATGTGCCCAAGCCTCTTCCGCTGTGGCTTCCCGCTCTTCCCGGATATATCGAAGATGAGGATGCATTTGCGGTATTTGACAACCCCTATGAGCAAAAATACGAAAAGGCAGCGTATGAACCCGGAAAATGCGGACATATGCTCGTTACGGGAAAGAGCGCAAGCGGCAAGAGTGAACTGTTGCTGTCCGCTATGACACACACTGGTGAGGCGGCGGTCTATGTTATAGACTTTGGCGGCGGAAGACTGGAGAGGCTTAAAAACCTTTCTGTATGCGGAGGATACGTTACCGAGGGTGATGAAGCGGATATCATCAGAATGACCGGATTCATATGCGAGATACTTGCAAAACGGAAAAGATCAAGGGAGCGGGTTTCCCGATCCAGATCCGTCATCCTCTTACTTGATGACATTTCGGCGATAATGAAGGCTGCCGGCGAGGAATTTGAAGAGCATTTAACCTCGATCCTGACATTTGGCAGGGCATACGGGATATTTGTCCTTGCCACCCGACTGACAGGCGGTCTTCTCAGGCAGGAGAGGCTGTTTGATACATACCTTTTCCTCGGAAACGAGGACATATTTACCGTATCTGCGCTGCTAAGAGCTTCCGCAAGGGACATTCCGTCCGTGGAGGAGATACCGGGAAGGGGAGTCGGATTGTGGGATAAAGTGCCGCTTGAGTTTATGACGGTTAAGTCAAAAGAGATATCGGATAGGTCACCGCCGCAGGAGAAAACGGTCCCGCATTTTCCGAGTGTCCCGAAACGCCCGATATTGGAGGATCTTCTGAAAAAAGCAGACAAGGCAGAGCCGCAGCTTCCGATCGGTTTTGCGGAAAAGACCGGAAAACTGTTTCATATCCCTATCGGCACCATCAGGTGCTTTCTGATAGCAGGCAGGCCTTATACAGGAAGGCACACGCTTTTCTTTAACATTTCCGTAACGGCAGCCCTTTACGACATCAAGACGATAAGGGCCGACACATACGAGTCATTTATTCTTTCGTACAGACAAAGCGGCGCACGCGCGATCATTGCCATTGAGAGCATCAGTGCTTTTCTTGAGGATTTTTATGCCGGGCAGCGAACCCGAAATGAGGAGGAAGAACTTGCAGAGTGTTTCTCCAATCCCCTCCCCGGCCGGAAGGATACCAAACCGCATCCTCTTGTCGTCGGCATAATAGAAAACGATACCCCGGTGAGGCATTCGGGAAGAAAAGTTTACGATTCGATGGCAAAACATGCGTTCGGTATGACCCTCGGAGGGGGCCTCGATGAGGTGAGGTTTTTCGACTATTCATACCTGCCTTTTTCAGTGATCCAAAAGACAAAAAGAAGGTGTGTCGCAACGGTAGGAGGATACGGAAAAAATGAGCAGATGGGTGATGTGATCATACCGGAAGTATTCAGTGTGGATAACTCGTCAAGCCTGTAGAACAGCGGTTTAGTAACGGATGATATTGATAGAATTGATATTTCCCGAACGAAATAAAAGACTTTTCCTGACAACCGAAGAGTCGATTTCGGTGGGAGAATTTGAAGAGTTTCTGAATGATTTTTTTGAGTTAAAAAACAGCCGTATTTTAATGATGACGGGACGTGCTGTCTCGGATGAGATGAGTCTTTTTGAAGCGGGTGTTCATACCGGAACGGGGGTGATGATATGTGAGCATTTTGACGGTTGATTATGTTTCTTTTCGCAACAGTACGGGACAGATAATGGATCTGTTTTTAAAGATCGGTGATGAGGTGGACCATATTGTTGACTATACAAAGGAACTCGACATTTTCTGGGACGGGGAAGCCAATTCGGCATATATCGGAAGGGTGGGCTCGGATATTACCGCGATAGCCGAGATAGCCGTAAAGATAAGGGATACGATAAGGCTTCTGGGTATGATACTTGATATCTACATGGAAAATGAGAGAGAGGTACAAAAACTTTTAGGAGAGTGCAGACTATGATGTGCAAAACCAGACAGGAGATCGAAATGGATTTTACAAGAGCCGTCGACCAGGCTGCCGAACTCGAGAGACTGGCCGTGGATCTGTCGCGGATCGCAAACAGCGGAGTCGAGTCGGCGCTTCTGGTGATACAGAACGGCTGGAGAGGCAGTGCAAGTCAGTCAATGACAGATGCGGGAAAGAACGCAACCGCCGATATTTACAGGACTGCGGACGACCTTTTGAGGGTCGCAAAGAACATCAGAGCCACCGCAGATATTGTATACAAAGCGGAGAAAAAGGCCCTAAAACTGTCATTTTGACCGTATAAGTCTATAGTTATGTTAACCAAAGAAAGGAGTGATCATCATGTCATTTTATCAGATCGACAGCAGGAGTCTTCGGACGAAGAGGGAGGAACTGGCAGGCCTGGCCGCCAGGTTCCGCCAGGAGAAAGAGACACTGATCTCAAAGGAGTCGGCGCTTCTTGCCATGTGGGAAGGGCAGGCCAAGTCGGCATTTCATTCGGTTTTTGTAAAAAACTCCGGAATGCTTGATGCCTTCTCGGAGGTTGTGGATCAGTACATAGGAGTTATGGGTGCGATAGCCGACAGGTATGATGCGGCTGAGCAGAAGAATCTGGGGAGGTGCGTATAATGGCAGATATTTTGAAGGTTACACCGGAAAAACTGATGGAGACGGCAGGAGAATTTGCCAATACCGAGGCAAATATCAGGTCTCTTACAACTGAAATGACAGCTATAGTGGACAGTTTCAAGCCGATATGGCAGGGGGAGGCTGCCATGGGCTTTGCGAACCGGTTCGCTTCCCTTACCGACGATATGGCAAGACTGTATGCGATGATAAGAAAGCATTCGGATGACCTTATGGAAATGGCAAATGAATACAGGCTTGCCGAGTCGCAAAGCGCCGATCTTGCAGGCGGTCTTGCAACGGAGGCGGTAAGTTGAGCGTTCACGTTTGTCCCCAGACTCTTGTTCTTGTCGATAACGACCTGACGGTAAGCGAGGTCAATCAGAAGCTTGTCAAGAACACCCTCAAATACATGTTCTACCATGCGCCTGAGGGCAGAACGTTCTGCCTGGATACGTATGAGCACGATATCGAGGGTGATGAGACGTTTACGAGCGAGATAAACGATCTTGTATGTACGGCGGACAAAGTTGAATTTACGGCAAAAGACTCAAACCTTTCCGACACGCTGACCGAGGTCATTACGAGATGGAAGGAATCAGATTTTGCCTGCAGGGATATCGTCGTATTTACGGACGGTCTTGAAGGTGATGCCCAAAATCATGAGAAAGAAGAGCTTTACTATCTCCTGGAGAACAGCGAATATCCGGTTTATATCGTTTTTGCGAACCAGGAGGACAATGAGGGGGCAAGAAAAGGGCTTTCCGCCGTTGCGGTAACGAGCGGCGGAAAGCTGGTGGACACCGAGTTTGAAGGCTCCGACGGAGCCGTGGACAAAAAGATCACCGAAAAGATCTTCTCGGCCATGGACGAATACGGACGGGTACACTGGGCCAGGTATGAGGAGGATGAAGAAGAAGTACCGGAAGATACCGCCGTGTCCGGATCCGGCGAGGAGGCAGACTCTAAACCGTATGAGGAGGCGGACTCAAAACCCTATGAGGAGGTAGTCTCAGAAACGTATGAGGGGACACTGGCCACGGATCCGAGGGTGGTGTATGAGTACAAAAAAGAAGAGGAGCTGTTCGGCGGAGGAAAGACCCTGATGATGTCGGCAGTCCTTATCGCAGCCGGACTTCTTGCCGGAGTGCTCGGCGGGTTCGTGATAATGAAGCGCCGCAGGGCGCATGTCAGAAAAGACTATGTACCTGCCGCCACCGATGAAGAGGAATTGTTTGACGATTATGATCTTCTCGGTATCAGGACCGGACAGCTTGATGCGGATGATACATCGTCCACTGTGCTTTTGTCAGATGACTACGACCGTCCGACCCGGCTTCTCGGGCAAGAAGGACTGCTAGTGACTCTTACTGACAGGACTGATCCCGAAAGGCAGTACAGGATAGTGCTTAAAGGCTCGATGAGCATAGGACGCAGCAGATGTGATGTCATCATAACCGGGGACGATGCTCTCTCCAAACGGCATTGCGAGCTGTACGAAGAGGACAATAAGGTATTTGTACGTGATCTGTCATCCTCAAACGGAACGAGGGTGAACGGTAAAAATGTGACAAGCGAAAGGCTGTCTGACGGTGACGAGCTTACGATCGGATCCAGGACTTACAGTGTGAAGATGGAATGAAAGAAGGATATTCACAGCAGGAACTGCTGCTTTTGTCAAATTTTGTTTATATCCCGGCCTGTCTTTCCGACAGGCCGATAAGGGAGGTGATAGACGCATACAGGGACGAGTCGGGTGGATTTTCCGAAGAAAGCGTCGCCGGTGCGGCAGCAGGCGGAGGAATGAGCTGCAAGGATGTCTCAATCGTCTTTACGGAAATGGATAAAGTCATACAAAAGGATGAGGGATTCGGTGAGCTTTCCGCAAGCAGGCGTCTTGAGGATCCCACGGTCAGAGCCGTCTGTTATACGGATAAAAAAGATGATAATCCGGTCGTTGTCTTTCGCGGCACGGGCGGAACAAAGGAGGCGTGGAGCGACAACTTTGAAGGAGCTTACCTCGAAGAGACAAGGATACAGCATCTTGCGGACGAGTTCGTAAAGAACGAGTGCTCACTCTATGGGGATATTGTTGTTACCGGCCACTCAAAGGGAGGAAATCTTGCCCAATATGTGACTGTCCGGGAAAACTCCATGGTAAGAGAATGCATATCGTTTGACGGACAGGGCTTCGGGGATGATTTTATCGCCGCCTGTCCCGGGGATATCAAAAAAGCTTCGCCCAAGATCTGTTCTGTAAGCGCATATAATGATTTTGTGAACATCCTGCTCGTATCGATAGCGGGAAGATGCATCTATGTTGCAAACGATCCGAGTCTTGCGGGGGCACACTCGCCCACAACGCTGCTTACGAACAATACTTTTGATGAGGACGGAAACTTTATAAGCCTGAGGCCTCAAAGCCCGGTGTGCGCCCAACTCGGGGCCTTAACGGACAGGATCACCCGCCGGCTCGATCCTTTTCCGGTAAGGGATAAGGAGGCTATGAGCAAAACTGCCGGAATCGCCGTATCGGGTGCGCTTTCTGGCGGCACTGACAAGCTTTTCGAAAACAGCGTTGCACCTGCGCTCGGGACTGCTGCGGGAGAAGTTAAGAAAAGGGCGGCGGCCATAAAAAGGCTGATGCATGAAAATGAAGAACTGGCGGCGCAGAATGTCTATATCGATACCCGTATGCTGGGGCTGGCCGCAGTGGACGTGATGGCGTCGTCTGCAAAGATCAAAAAGGTCATGTCGAGGGTCGATGGTATCAGACAGGATCTGGCATATTCACTTTCGGCAAAAATATGTGCCGAGCATTCTCTTCTGCGGTCAATGGATGATCTTGAAGGGATATGCGAAAGACTTGAAAGGTATTCGGACGTATTGTCCGGCGTTATCCGCTATTATGAGTACAGCGAGAGCAGGGCTTTATCGCTGATCGCGATTTAGCTTTCTCATGTTGCCGGCCATCGTGTTTATGATGTTGCGGCGCTGGAATATCGAATAAGTCACGGTATCGCCGTTTGAAAGCTTAAAACCGTTAGGAGTCGCCGCAGTGATATGGAAGACGTTAACGAGGTCTTTTCTGCATCTGACAAAGCAGCCGTAGGTTCTGCACTGTTTCTCGAGTGAAGATATCGAGTCGCTTATATCGAGGTATTCCCCGTTCTCGAGGCACAGTCTGGTGACAAAGCGCTCGAGGGGGATAGCACGTATGAGTTCGGTATGTTTATAAAACCGGGTCTCATTCTGGCATCTTGCCTCAACTAAAGGGATCTTGCGTTTTGCCCATTCGAGCGCAACATCGACGAGGTGGCTTGTCTGCCCTTTGTTTATGGGCTTTTCTATATAGATGATATTATCGGGAGCATTGACGTAAGAAGAGTAGTTTATGGTCGACTCACACAGTACGATCGGGGCATCTATACCGCGGCTTCGCAGTTTTTTTGCGATCTCCATGCCGGTGGAGGACCCTTCGGTAACATCAATAAAGAACATGTCATATTTGACGGGGGTTGCCATAAGCGCTTCTTCGCTTCCGAACGAATCTATGTAAAGAACATCGTAGTTCTCGCGAAGGCGCATATCTTTCTGGCGCTCGAGGAGTCTCTCGAGCTGTTTACGGTCGGCGATGTTATTGTCGCAGATTGCAAGATAGATGGTCATGAACTTCTCCCGAAATGCTTACAGTATCCTGAAACGAAGAGGTGCTATGAAAAGGAACCAGACGATCAACAGAACCTGGATCCCCAGAATGATGGGGATACCGATGTAGAACTTGGGCTTCTGGGTTTTGTGCCGAAATATCCGCATTCCGAGAAGACACCCCAGACTTCCGCCGAAGACGGCGAAAAGAAACAGGGTGGCTTCGGGAATACGCCATTTGTTACGGCGGGCTTTGCTCTTGTCGACTGCCATGGACAAAAAGCCCGCCACATTGATCACTGCAAAGTAGAGCAGGATATAAGACACAACTTCCATAAAGGATCACTTATCCTTATTAAGTGATAACATCTTCATTGCGCGGACTTTGCATGACAGCCCGAACAGGTTGATGAATCCGGTCGCATCATGATGATCATAAAGGTCACCGGTCGTAAAGCTTGCTATGCTCTCATTATAAAGTGAGTACGGGGAAGTCGTACCGGCTTTTATGATATTGCCCTTGTACAGCTTGAACTTTACCTCACCGGTAACATATTTCTGGGTGCTGTCAATGAATGCGCAAACGGCTTCCCTTAAGGGTGTGAACCATTTTCCTTCGTAAACTATCTGGGCAAGGCGGTTTCCCATATCCTTCTTGAGGGCATATGTATCCCTGTCCAGGATGAGCTCTTCAAGCTGCTGGTGTGCTTCCATGAGGATAGTACCGCCGGGTGTCTCGTAAACGCCGCGGGATTTCATTCCTACCACACGGTTTTCGACGATATCAACGATACCTATGCCGTGCTTTCCGCCCAGCTTGTTGAGCTTCCTGATTATGTCGGAGACCTTCATCTTCTCACCGTTGATGCTTTTGGGAACTCCGGCTTCAAATGTCATCGTAACGTATTCGCCCTCGTCCGGTGCCTTTTCGGGAGAAACACCGAGAACGAGCAGATGATCGTAATTCGGCTCTGCTGCGGGATCTTCAAGTTCGAGACCTTCGTGGCTGATGTGCCAGAGGTTACGGTCGCGGCTGTAGCTGTTGTCGGCCGAGAACGGAAGATCTATGCCATGATCCTTGCAGTATTGGATCTCGGATTCACGCGAGTCGAGTGTCCACTTGTCATCACGCCATGCGGCGATGATGCGTATATCGGGAGCAAGTGCCTTTATCGCAAGTTCGAACCTTATCTGGTCGTTGCCCTTTCCGGTCGCACCGTGGCAGATCGCCGTTGCCCCTTCCTTGCGGGCGATCTCAACAAGACGCTTTGCAATGACGGGCCTTGCCATGCTCGTTCCGAGAAGATATTTGTTCTCATATACCGAGTATCCTTTGACACAGGGCATAATGTATTCGTCACAGAACTCGTCGGTAACATCTTCTATGTAAAGTTTTGAGGCTCCGCTTGCCTTTGCGCGCTCCTCAAGACCGTCAAGTTCGCTTTCCTGGCCGCAGTCCACGCAGCAGCAGATGACCTCGTAATCGTAATTCTCCTTCAGCCACGGGATGATCGCAGTCGTATCAAGACCACCCGAATATGCAAGGATAACTTTTTCTTTCATGATCTTTCCTCCTCTTTATCATGAGCGCCCTGCCGAAAAAGGCCGCATGGCGCATATTTGTCCCGGCAAAAGCCGTCCGCATGGCATAATATACAGCATAGTTGCATAAAATGCAATAGTAAAATGAAGAAAAATAAAATAGATCGCAAGAAAAGCGTTGACAATCCGCAAAAAATCATATAAATTAAGAAATGCATAATATGCAACGTATAATGCATAATATGCATAAAACGACACGGAAACTGCATAAACTTGCCGTTTGTCATATAACAGGTAATATTGTAGAATTGGAAGAAATGTAAAAAGGAAGATAACATGCAGATCAGGGTTATGACTATCGCGGATTATGAGGACGTCCATTCTCTCTGGATGAGCATCAAAGGTTTTGCCATCCGTTCGGTGGATGATTCAAGGGAGGGGGTTGAGCTCTTCCTTAAAAGAAATCCCGAAACGAGTGTTGTTGCCGTTGAAGATGACAGGATAGTCGGTGCGATCCTTTGCGGTCACGACGGAAGGCGGGGGTGCCTCTACCACGTATGCGTCCACCCCGATTACAGACGAAGAGGGATCGGCAGATCGATGGTCGTTTTCTGCATGAATGCTCTTAAAAAAGAGAAGATCAGCAAGGTCAGCCTTATAGCATTTACCGCAAATGATATCGGAAATGCCTTCTGGAAGACGATCGGCTGGACAAAACGTGAAGACCTTAACTATTACGATTTTGTCCTCAATTCGGAAAACATAGTCAACTTTAACAGATAGATCCGATCGGCTCGGATTGATAAAGAAAAACACTTAGGAATAAAGAAAAATAAAGAGAAATAAAGAGGAAAGATCATGAGCGATAAATGTATAAAAGAGGATATAAAGGTAGAACAGATCGACGGGTCCGTTACGGCCGCAAAGGGATTTTCGGCTGCCGGTGTGGCAGCCGGGATAAAATACACTGGCCGTAAGGATATGGCGATGATATTTACAAAAGAGCCGGCAGTTGCTGCGGGAAAGTTTACGTCAAATGTGGTAAAGGCTGCCCCGGTTAAGTTTGACATGGATATCGTCGCAAATTCCCCGTGCGTGCATGCAGTCGTAGTAAACTCCGGAATCGCAAACGCCGCGACCGGACAGCCGGGCATGGATATATGTAAAAAGAGCGCAAAGGCTGCGGCCGAAGCTCTCTCGATCCCGGAAGATTCGGTACTCGTCGGATCAACGGGCGTTATCGGGGAGCAGCTCCCCGAAGACAGGATAACGGCCGGAATAAAGGCCCTGGCACAAAGTCTTTCGGATACCCGTGCAGCTGCTGCCGATGCCGAAAGAGCCATAATGACTACCGACACGGTCCCCAAGGAAGTTGCCGTACAGGTTCTTATCGGCGGAAAGACCGTTACCATAGGCGGCATGAGCAAGGGAAGCGGCATGATACATCCTAACATGTGCACGATGCTTGCATATATATGCACCGACTGCAACATCACCAAGGAGATGTTGCAAAAAGCGGCCGACATAGATATACCCGACACTTTCAATATGATAACGGTTGACGGCGACACTTCGACAAACGATACGTATCTTCTGCTTGCGAACGGCCTTGCCGAAAATCCCGTGATAGACTCTGAAGGCGATGATTTTGACACATTTCTTGCGGCACTTCACCATGTCGATGAGTATCTTGCAAGAAACATGGCAAAGGACGGAGAAGGTGCGACTGCGCTTTTTGAAGTTGCGGTAACTGCTGCCGACACCAAAGAGAACGCAAAGAAGCTAGCAAGGAGCGTTGCGTCGTCTTCTCTTTGCAAGGCGGCGATCTACGGGCACGATTCGAACTTCGGAAGGTTTCTGTGCGCACTCGGATATTCCGGGGCGGACTTTGATCCCGAAAAGGTCGATATCTCATATTCGAGCGCAAAAGGCGAGATAAAGGTGCTTGAAAACGGCCTGAAATGCGCTTATTCGGAAGATGAGGCCACCGCCATCCTGTCGGAAGACGAGATAAGAGTGAACATATGCATGAACGAAGGCACATCGGAGGCTGTGGCCTGGGGATGCGATCTGTCATACGATTATGTTAAGATAAATGCCGATTACAGATCATGACAAGGACCGCATCATGTAGTGCTGCCGCCGGCAGGGGTTTTGCATATGGCGGATGAAGGATATATTCAAGGAGAGAGATAAAATGGAGATCTACAAGGAGAAGTACCTGCAGAAAGCTGAAGTGCTCATCGAGGCGCTTCCGTATATCCAGCAGTTCAACAGAAAGGTCATCGTCGTAAAGTACGGCGGAAGTGCCATGGCTGATGAGGAACTGAAGAAAAACGTCATTAAGGATGTGACGCTTTTGAAACTCGTCGGTTTCAAGCCCATAGTCGTTCACGGCGGCGGCAAGGATATATCCGCCTGGATCGGTAAGGTGGGCAAGAAGAGCGAATTCGTGAACGGACTTCGCGTGACCGATGCCGAGACGATGGAGATAGCCGAGATGGTCCTTTCCAAGGTCAACAAGTCACTTGTCTCGATGGTCACGGAGCTCGGCGTCAAGGCAGTCGGGATATCCGGAAAGGACGGCGGACTTCTTACCGTTGAAAAGAAATATGCTGACGGCCAGGATATCGGCTTTGTGGGTGAAGTCACAAAGGTTGACACAAAGATCCTCGAGGACCTTCTGGAGAAGGATTTTCTCCCCATAGTTGCACCGGTCGGACTGGATAAGGACTACAACACCTACAATATAAATGCGGATGATGCGGCATGCGCGATCGCCAAGGCCATGGGAGCCAACAAGCTTGCATTCCTGACGGATATTGAGGGCGTATACAAGGATCCCGACGATCCGTCGACCTTCATCTCGAGACTGACGGTGTCGGAAGCCGATGCGCTTATTGACAACGGGTTCATCGGGGGCGGCATGCTTCCGAAACTGAAGAACTGCACGGATGCGATAAAGAGCGGTGTCAGCCGTGTCCATATACTCGACGGAAGAAAACCCCACAGCCTCCTTCTCGAGGTGTTCACCGATACAGGTATAGGAACGATGTTTTTTAAGGATGATGAGACAGTATGAATACGAATGAGATAATAAATACCGCAAAAGAGCATCTTCTGCACACATATAACCGTTACCCGGTGGCGTTCGATCACGGAAAGGGCGTGCGGCTCTACGATACGGACGGGAAGGAATACCTGGATTTTTGTGCCGGTATCGCTGTTTATGCGCTCGGATACGGCAACAGGAAGTACGAGGATGCGTTAAAATCACAGATCGAAAAGATATCGCACACATCAAATTACTATTATTCGGAGCCGCTTGCCAGGGCATCGGCCGCACTTACAAAAGCTGCCGGACTTCCGAAGGTGTTCTTTACGAACAGCGGTGCCGAGGCGGTGGAAGGTGCGATAAAGGCGGCAAGAAAATATGCCTACAATAAGGATCGGACTACCGATCATGAGATCATCGCAATGGAGCACTCCTTCCACGGCAGGACCTTCGGGGCGCTTTCGGTGACCGGCAACAGCCATTACCGCGAGGCTTTCGAGCCGATGATCGGAAACGTGAAGTTTGCCGGATTTAACGATCTTGAAAGCGTAAAGGCACTTGTAAATGACAAAACATGTGCGGTCATAATGGAGACAGTTCAGGGAGAGGGCGGCATATATCCGGCGGATCCCGGCTTTGTCCGCGGCGTAAGGAAGCTGTGCGACGAGAACGATATCCTGCTGATATTGGATGAGATACAGTGTGGCATGGGAAGGAGCGGCTCCATGTTCGCTTACATGCAGTACGGCATCAAACCGGATATTCTGACAGTGGCTAAAGCTGTCGGATGCTCGATACCTGTCGGTGCATTTCTCGTAAACGAAAAGGTTGCAGCATCTTCGCTCGTTCCGGGCGATCACGGCACGACATACGGCGGTAACCCGCTCGCATGCACTGCAGTAGCTGCGGTTCTTGAGATATTTGAAGAAGAGCACATTACGGATCACGTAAATGAAGTTGCTCCGTATCTCGAACAAAAGCTCAAAGAGATAGCCGCATCATATGATTTTATCAAAGGCGAGAGGGGACTGGGCCTCATGCGCGGCCTGATATTTGATACCGATAAGGTAAATCCCGGCGATGTGGTAAAGACGGCACTTTCCCACGGGCTCGTACTGATAACGGCCGGAAAGGACGTTCTGCGTTTCCTTCCACCTCTTGTCATCACGAAAGCCGATATTGATGAGATGGCAAACAGACTGAAAGCCACTCTTGCGGAGCATATATGTTAAAAAGATTTATCTGTGCGTTAACAGTGATAGCACTCGGACTGTCCCTCTGGTACGTTGCCTATACGACGGAGGACCCCGATTATACCGAAATATCATCCGGAAAGGATGCATCAGATCCTTCCGGGGAAGAGTCTGCGCAGGCTCAAGAGTTATCGGAAGATGATGATACGCTGACCTTGTGGTACACGGACGAATCGCTTGCCGATTACCTTCAGTCGGTTGCCCTTTCCTACCAGCAGGATACGGGGATTAAGGTAGATATCGTGTTAAAGGACGGGGTATCGTATCTCGAGGAGATAAACGAGGCATCCCTTGCCGAGGGGGCCGACCGTAAGGAAGCATTCCCGGATCTTTATATCACAAGCCATGACACACTTCTGCGGGCATATCTTTCGGGGCTTGCGTCGGTAGTTACCGATCCCGACGGGGTGATCGTCCCGTCTATGTTTCCCGAAACCGCGATAAATGCCGTCACGTGCTACGACCATCCGGTCGCATATCCGCTTTATTACGAGACGAATTTCTTCCTCTATAACAAAACATATATGGCATCCATCGCTCAGAATAAGATCGAAGCCGATGCGGATATAGAGATGGCCGAGCAGGCGACAGAGGAACTTGAGGAAAACGGTGCGCCCAAGGAAGAGGCCAAAGAGATAGAGACAGACGGGGATGCGCCGGATGAGATTGCGGATGGTGAGAATGCCGACGGCACAGGAGAGTCCGAAGAGGAAAACCCGATGGGAGAAGAGGACATGATAGCCGATGAGGCGGTCCTTGAAAAGCTTGCGACGATGATCCCCTCCACTATCGAGGATATCAAGACATTTGCCAATAACTATAACGCTCCTGATGCCGTCGAGTCGGTCTTTAAATGGGATGTCACCGATATATTCTACAATTATTTCTTTGTCGGAAACTATATGGAAGTCGGCGGAGACCACGGAGACAATGCCGCTATCTTCAACATATATAACAGCCAGGCGGTTGAATGCCTGAAGGCATACCAGCAGTTGAACCAGTTTTTCTCGATAGATCCGAAGGTTGACAGTTACAGCAATATCCTTCAGGACTTTATTGACGGCAAGATGGTATTTACGGTTGCGACAACGGATGCGATAGCAAAGATACATGAAGCCAGGAAGAACGGTGATTTTGACTATGAATACGGCGTATGCACGCTTCCCGACATATCAAGCCTTTTAAAAGCAAGGGGACTGTCGGTCACCGATGCCGTTGCGATAAACGGATACTCCTCAAAAAAAGCCGATGCAAACCTTCTTGCGACATATCTTGTCGTAAATAAGGCATCCGATCTTTATCTCAAGTCGGGCAAGGTTGCGTGCTGCAAGACGGTCGAATACGAGGATCCGGAAATATCCAATGTAATGGATGAATATAAAAAATCAATGCCTCTTCCCAAGATGGTCGAGGCGGCAAACTACTGGGTTCAGCTCGAGATCGCGTTCACAAAGGTCTGGAACGGGAGCGATCCCGACGAAACTTTGAAGGAACTGTCCGATACGATCGGTGCCCAGATAGAAGAGATCAAGGCTAATCTTCCGACGCAGGAGTCGTTTTCGGCAGGTGCCGGCGCCTTTGTAAAGTAAGAAACGTGTACACATAAAATACACAATTTCATCACAATCCCGTAATCATTTTACCGGAAAATGAGACACGGTAAGACGAACAGGATAACTGTTTTCGTATATATTACGGAATTTGATGAAAGGAAGGTAAATGATATGAGTAATTTTTGGAAGAAAACATTAGCAGGCGCCGCGATCGGCCTTGCATTCGGAATACTCGGAGCGCTCGGCTTTATCGGAACTACCAGGGTCGTAAAGGCGGTGTTCCCGGAAAAGACGCAGCAGGCCGCAACGGCAGGCAAAGAGACGGCTGATAAGGCCGATGATACAAAAACAGCCTCCAAGGACGAAAAGAGCAATGACAAGGTTGAGAACGCCACACTGACAAAAGCAGTTGATGACGGAATGCTTTCAAAGGGCGGCGGTGAAGTCGGAATGAGCGTTACCGAGCTTGCCAAGAACAATCTTCCCTGCGTCGTATCCATAACAAATACATCGGTAAAGCAGCTCCGTGACATGTGGGGCAACGGTATCAGGGAATACGAGGATGTATCGAGAGGAAGCGGTATCATAATCGGCCAGACCGATGAAGAGCTTCTTATCGCGACAAATGCACACGTTGTAAATGGTGCCGATTCAATAACAGTCGGTTTTGTTGATTCGGAGATATATGATGCCACGGTAAAAGGCGAGGATACAGAGATAGATCTTGCGGTCATCGGTGTCAAGATGTCCGATATCAAGGATGATACATTAAAAGAGATCAAGGTTGCCGTTATCGGTGATTCGGATGCCCTTCAGGTAGGCGAACAGGTCGTTGCCATAGGCAATGCGGTCGGATACGGCCAGTCTGTCACAACAGGCATTGTTTCCGCCCTCGAAAGGGATATCCCCGATGACGACGTTGAAACTTACTATATCCAGACGGATGCGGCGATCAATCCCGGCAACTCCGGCGGCGCACTCATTAACATGAAGGGCGAAGTGATCGGTATCAATACGGCCAAGATCATGTCAACATATGTTGAGGGCATGGGCTATGCGATCCCGATGAACACGGCGAATCCGACGATCGAAGCCCTGATGAACAGAAAATCACGTGATAAGGTCGACGAGGACAAGGCAGGATATATCGGAATAACAGGCGTTTCCGTTGATGCTCAGACATCCAAGATGTATGGGATACCCGAAGGGATATACCTTCAGGAAGTTGTAAAGGATTCTCCCGCCGAAGACGCCGGACTGCTTAAGGGCGATATAATCAAGAAGTTTGATAACGTGTCGGTATCCACGATCGCAGATCTTAAGAGCAAGCTGGATTACTACGAGGCCGGTGAGAAGGTTGATGTAACCTTCTGCAGACAGGAAGACGGCGAGTATGTTGACAAGACTGTTACCGTCACTCTCTCTTCAAGAGAAGGAACAGCTCTCGATACTGATAAGAACAGTGATAAGAACGACCGGAAGGACGGTCAGGATGACAAAGGGGATAAGGACGACAGCCCGGAGGAAGGCCCCGACCGTAACGATGGGAAGAAGGCCGAAGGACAGGATCCCGAGGAACTGTTTAACTCTCTTCCCGATGAGCTCAAGGAATTCTTCTACGGATTCGGACGCTGACGGTATATTTTAAGACAGATCTGAAACGGTATCGGTTAACTCGGAAAGAGTGAACCTGTGAATAAAACAATCAAATATTGTGTTGTCGCGGCAGCCGTTGCGGCTGCTGCGGCTTTATGCGGATGTAAGAGCACCGACGAGGAAGTGCTCCCGATCGAGAGAGTGCAGGATGACATAACGCCCGTTATTAACAGCGTAAACGGCCGGGATACCCAAGATACCCAAGATGACGGAGTCGCCACAGCTGCCCGGTCCGGGGCGGATGATCTTATCAAAGTATATGTGTGCGGCGCCGTAAAGTATCCGGATGTTTATACGGTCTCCTCCGACAGCCGGACGGTAGATGCCGTAAGTGCCGCGGGCGGATTCCTGCCCGATGCGGGACTTGACTACATAAACCTTGCGGCATCCGTCTCCGATGGGCAGAAGATCTATATACCGACCAAAAGGGAAATCGAGGAAGCTGTTGCCGAAGGAGCGGACATTTATTCAGCTGTTGTTAACATAACATCCAATACTCCGGGTGTTTCCGGCGGACAGACCATGGAGAACTCGGGCGATACCGCCTCCGATCTGGTTGACATAAACTCCGCATCAAAAGAGACCCTCATGACGCTTCCCGGTATCGGCGAGTCCAAAGCCGATAAGATAATCGCTTACAGGGAGGCCAACGGACGGTTTGACTCCATCGAGGACATAATGCTCGTCGGAGGGATCAAAGAGGGCCTTTATAACAAGGTGAAGGACAGGATATGCGCACGGTAAGAAAAAGGCGCATAAAAAGACCGCTGTGTCTTATCTGTCCCGTCTTCACGCTTATAGTTTACATAACATCACCCATATCTCTGATGTCTCCGTCGTTTGATACAGATCATCTTTCGGGAAAGACCGTAAGCATTGAGGGAACTATCAGCGACAGACAGACAAAAGATGACAGGTCTTATCTGTTTCTTAAGGATGTAACATTTCTGTACGCCGATGACGTATTGTCCGGCGATCCGCTTCTTCCGCGAAAGAGCACGGGAATAAAGGTAAGTATCTCGTCGGATAAAGTTCCCCTTTTTCCAATGAGGATCGGTGCGAGGGTCAGTGCAAGAGGGATATTCGAACCTTTTGACAGCCCTACCTGCGAGGGACAGTTCGATCTTCGGTCATATTATCTGATCCGCGGGTACGAGGGACAGCTAAAAAGGGCAAGAATAACAGGCGTCTCAAAAAGCTTTTCGTATATTCCGGAAAAGCTCAGAGTGCTTCGCGATCTGTCCAAAGATACGCTTAGCCGGAATATGAGCGAAGAAGATGCGGGACTGGTCGCAGCGATGACGCTTGGGGACCGGACGGGCCTTGACGAAGAGATCAAAGAACTCTATCAGAACGCCGGGATAAGCCATGTCCTGGCCTTGTCCGGTCTTCACATCGCATCAGTCGGCCTTGCATTGTATGCCCTGCTGAAAAAGGCTGGGCTTTCCCCGGGAGTGTGTGCGGCTCTTTCCGGCACAGTCATAACCGTGTACGCCGTTATGACCGGTATGTCCACATCTACCGTAAGGGCACTTATCATGTTCCTTCTGTCGGTATTTGCGATCCTGATCGGAAGGACATATGACCTTCTGTCCGCCGCTTCGCTTTCTGCGATCGTTATCCTGGCATTTGATAACAGATACATATATGACAGCGGCTTTTTGCTGTCATTCCTTGCGGTTGCATCCATTGCCGTCATACATCCCCTGTTCGCAGCACTCCCTTCGGAATTCTTTCCCGAAAAAAAGATGAATAAAGTCGTAAAGGGAATATATGACGGCATCAGTGTTAGTATATCCGTGATGCTCGCAACGCTTCCGGTCATGGCGAGATCTTTCATGAAGATCTCCCTGTGTTCGGTTGTGATAAATCTGGCGGTGATACCGCTCATGGGATCTGTGCTCGCAACGTCTTTTGCGGGCATGCTGATAGGAGATCTGGGCCCGTGTAGCGGTATGATCCTAAAGATAACACATTATATTTTAATGCTTTACAGGCTTCTCGCGGAAAAATCTGAAAAATTTCCCGGAAATGTTTTTTTAACGGGAAGACCCCGGATGTGGCAAATAATAACATATGCGACATTATTGACGATCGCGATAACAAGAGGATATTTCGTGATTTTTGAAAAATTAAATAACAGTAACGGCATAAAATGCGTTAACCGAACCGGTCAACATAATTTACCAAATAACGAACGTTCGCCTATTTTTTCCGAGCCCGAAATAGCATACGTTATTGAAAGCTGGAGTGATCTTGCCTCCAAGAGATGCAGGAAGAGACGGGCATATGCCTTCATGGCAGTTGTTATCATTTCGGCTGTTATGATTTTGACATATCAGAAGAGGGAAGAGGTCGAGATCAGAAACGTCGATGTCGGCCAGGGCGACTGCTCGATCATATGGGGAAAAGATATCCCGGCCGTCATGATCGACGGCGGGAGCACGGACGTAAAACGCGTCGCAAAATACCGGATACTTCCGGTGCTGCTTGCAAACAGGATAAAGAATGTCGACTTCTGTTTCCTGACGCATATGGACAGTGACCACGTAAACGGTGTCCTGGAGATGCTGGAGGACGATACGTGCCCGGTACGGATCAGGAACGTGATAATATCCTCCTCTTCGCTTAAATATGATAAAAGTGATAACCTTAAAAGACTTTTGGAACTGGGCCGCATGAACAAAGTGCATATCGCTGCCATATCGGCAAACGATGTGATCACGGCCGGTGATATGAAGATAAAGTGCATCGCACCTCAAGACGGATATGTCTCGGGATTTGACGCCAACGCTTCTTCGCTTGTACTTGCGCTGACTTTGAAAAACGGTTACGGAACGGAGGCGGGACCTTTGGGCGGACAGGCGCTGGCCCTTTTTACCGGAGATATAGGGCAGGATACCGAAAGATCTATCGCAAAAGGTGTTCCGAAAGTATATTATCTAAAGGTCGCCCACCACGGAAGCGCCACGTCTTCAACGGACATCTTCCTTAAAAGAGCACATCCCCTGATGTCGGTCATCTCCGTCGGAAAAGGCAATTCATACGGACATCCCTCACCCGAAACCTTATCAAGGCTTGAAAATGCTGGTACGTTTATCTACCGGACGGATAAGTGCGGCGAGATCATAACTTTGTTCACGCCGGAAGGTATAAAGACAGAGACATTAAGACAGACGGACAATGAGACGACGGGCAGATAAGACATAATTGACGGATCCCGGGCGTTTTTTCATAAAATTTAAATTTGCTATATGATTTTCATACAATATATGGTATATTAGTTTCCGTAGGTGTACTTTTTGTTGAAGTAGTACCTTCGTAAGGGGAACGTCAGAAGATTTAGATGAGGGAAGTAAAATGAATCTGGAGGAAATGTTCGAAAGGCTCGAGTCTGCAGATGATGTGCAGCTTGGGGAACTGAAACTTTGGCTGTTCAGGGAAAGTATAAGGATCAGCGACGAAAAGCACGAGCTTGAGATGGAGAAGAGGGATTTTCTCAATGAACGGGAGAACGCCCGCGAGGAACTGAGAAGATACGAAGAACATCTCGCCACAAGGAACAGGCAGCTCTGCCGCCAGGAAGAGCTCATTGACCAGAAGCACCAGGTGATCAAGAGAGGCTTTGAAGAGCTCGACCGAGACAGGCAGGCATTAAACGCCAGAGAGACTGCTGTAAGGGACCGCGAGGCCAAGCTTGAAGAGAAGTTCGCATCGGCCGGCAGTGAAGTAAATGATGTGTTATTCAGAGGCGCCGATAACATACTCCTGCTGAAGAAACGATACAAAGACCTTATGAAGATGTTCCATCCCGACTGTCTCGGAGGAGACACCGAAATGGTCAAGTCACTTAACCGGACATATGACCGGCTCCTCAGGGAATGTGATTCATACGGAAAGAGAAGGCGCGCCTAGCGCCTTTTTTTGTGCCTTAATTTTGAAAGGTATATCAATATGAGAGCTTATATACTGCCGCATCCCCCGATAGCGGTTCCCGAAGTCGGCGGGGATGAGATAAAAAAGATAGAAGCGACTGAAAGCTCGTTTGAAAAAGCCGCAAAGGACATAGCCCGGTATGATCCCGAGACGATAATTGTCATATCGCCTCATTCGGTCATGTATTCCGACGCATTCTTTATCGCAAAAGGCAAAGGCGGCGAGGGTAACCTTGCCAGGTTTGGCGCACCTTATCCGAGCGTCTTCTATAACTATGATACCGAGCTTTCCGATGAGATCGCTTCACTTTGCAGGGAGTTCCATATCCCGGCAGTTTATTCGGAGGAGGGAAGTTCGGTCATCGATCACGGCGCAGTTGTCCCGCTATATTATGTAAACCGAGAGTACGGGGCGAAAGACCGCGCGCCTTACAACATAGTACGGATCTCTCCTAGCTTTCTGCCTGACAGCGTTCTTTATGACATGGGCTATCTCATCGAAAGGGCAGCCGCACATGTCGGAAGGCGGGTAGCCATCATCGCGAGCGGAGACCTCTCACACAAACTGAGATCAGACGGCCCTTACGGGTTTATTGAGGAAGGACCTCTGTTCGATATAGCCGTAACAGATGTTATGAAAAGCGGAAAGCTTGAAGATTTCACCAAGATCGACAAGAAAGTGAACGACCTTTCCGCAAACTGCGGGTATCCCGGATTCGTAATGCTGGCCGGAGCGCTCCAGGACTATAAGATAACGCCTGATTTCCTTTCGTACGAAGGACCCTTTGGGGTTGGATACGGCTTCTGCATCTTCGAATGTGAGAACTGGTATGTAAGACTTGCAAAGGCATCCCTTGAAAAACATATAAGAAATGGCGGGCGGCTGTCGGAGGATGAAGTAAGCGAATACCCCGATTTTCTCAAAAAGGAGAGGGCGGGTGTGTTCGTATGCATCAAGAAGAGGGGACAGTTGAGAGGCTGCATAGGTACCATCCTGCCTTCATATGACAATACATTTGAGGAAACGTGTGCACTGTCCGTAAGCGCGGGAACGTCTGATCCGAGATTTCCGGCCGTAACGGAGAAAGAACTGGACGAGCTTGTCTATACTGTCGATGTCATGGGACAGCCCGAGAAGACGACGGTTGACCGGCTTGATGTTAAAAAATACGGGATCATAGTCAGCAGCGGATACAGGCGGGGGCTCCTTCTCCCCAACCTTGAAGGCGTTGACACGGTTGAAGAGCAGATCGCGATATCGCGTCAGAAGGGCGGTATCGGACCGGATGAGGCCGTAGAGATAGAAAGGTTTATGGTGGAAAGGCACACATGATATGTCATAACTGCCCCGTAAACTGCGATATTGCCGAAGGACAGACAGGGAAGTGCCATGCCAGGGGCGTAAAGGATGGTAAAATCGTATGCCAAAACTACGGCAGGATTACAAGCCTGGCACTTGATCCGATAGAAAAGAAACCGCTTAAGATGTACAGGCCGGGATCTTATATATTGTCCGCCGGGTCATACGGATGCAACATGCACTGCATGTGGTGCCAGAATGATTCGATCTCGCGCGGCAGGGTCGAGGCTGACTTCCTCAGCTGTGAGGAACTTGCCGGTATTGCGCTTGATACCAGATCCCGGGGAAATATCGGACTGGCATTTACCTATAATGAACCGTCGGTCGGATATGAATATGTGCTTGACTGTTCGCGCCTTCTCAAACAAAATGATATGTGTACCGTTATGGTCACGAACGGCATGCTCTCGCCCGAACGGTTTGATACGCTCATCCCTTATATCGATGCGTATAATATTGATCTGAAGACCGGGGATGCTAAAAAGTATGAGTCGATCGGCGGTTGTCTTGATGTGATACTTCGAAACATCAGGGCCGCTTCGGATGCCGGAAGGCATGTGGAGCTTACGACGCTGGTCGTTCCGGGTTTTAATGACGATGCGGATGATTTTTCGCGGATTGTAAGTGCTGTTGCCGGTATCGACAGGTCGATGCCGCTTCATATCACAAGGTTCTTTCCCGCGGGAAGCTACAGGGATGTTTCGCCGACAAGACCGGAAAAACTGTATGAGTTCAGGGATATCGCAAGATCGAAGATAGATAATGTATTTCTGGGTAACATATGAGGAAGATCGAGATGACGAAGACTACAAAAAACAGGATCACCGTAAAGACCACAGGACTGTTTGCCGTAGCGGCTGCCTTTGCCCTGCTTGCCGTCCGGCCGTGTCCTGCAGCCGAAGTGCTCCCGGCGGCTCCGCTTGTGAACGCAGCCGATCCGATGGCCGTACCGGCACTGCCGGTTCCCGACCCGGTCGATGCCTTTCTGGCGCAGTCGGCATTTATCGGCAATTCCGTCGGAGAAGGCCTTACGATGTACAACAGTTCAAGGAAAAATGCTCCGCTCGGAAACGCAGTCATGCTGACAAGAGTCAGTTATTCCTTCTACGCCGACCAGGCCGGAATGTCCAAGTATCTTCCGAGGCTTAACGGCGTGCCCATGCGTGCTGCCCAGGCCGTGAAGGCAAGCGGTGTATCCAATGTGTTCATCTGCATGGGTACGAACGATCTTGTCGGATCTTCCGGGGCAGAAGGCGCGGTATCCAAGTATCAGCAGTATCTTGCCGGCATCATGGCCGAAAATCCCTTTGTCACCATATTCGTGGAAAGCTGTACTCCCACAAGACCCGGAAGCAACGTGGACAATGCGAAGGTGACGCAGTTCAATTCGCTCATGCAGGCATACTGTGATACGCTCCCGAACGTTTACTATGTCGATATAGCTTCCCCGTTAAGAGGTCCCGACGGATATCTTGCACAGTCGCTCTCTTCGGACGGAAGCGTTCACCTGACGATGGGTGCCTACAAGATATGGGCAGATACGGTCCGCGCTTATATAGCAAACTTTCTTGCTGCCAGGGCCCAGATACTCCTGCAGTCGGCGAAAGATTCGGCAGTTGCCGCAAAGATGTTTGAGCAGAAGGCGATGAAGGATCTTTACGAGAAGAAGTTGGTCGCGAGAAATGACAGACTTGCCAAAGAGCAAAAAGAAAGGGACGCCGAGGAGGCTGCCAGAAAGGAAGCGCTCCTGAACGTTCCCGATGAATCAACACTTATCTCACTGCGGATCAGTCGTCCGCAGAGTTATCCTCTTCCTGAAGATCATCCGTATCTTCTTCCGCAGCCTTTTCCTTTGCAGAAGCCGCTTTAAGGTCTTCTTTGTAATCAGCGATCTTTCCGTCGGATGCAAGAAGCTTTGTCATGTATTCCGCAAGATCCGATGCGGGCGCATCTTTGTAGATCTCGTAATATTTTTTCCCGAGCTTATAATAGTATTCCTGCTTCTTGGCCTCCTCGGCCTTGATAAGGGCCTGAAGTCTTGCGATCTCGCCGTATTCGCGGGCTTTGTCGGCAACTATGTTGATGGTATCGGCTATCTTTTCGGTTATGTCAGACATTTTTATCCCTCCTGTCATCTTTTATGCGGCACAGTCCCACAATGAGTGTTTCCAGCCCGATCCGTGGGTCGATCATTCCGCTTTTTATCCGTTCCTCGGTATCCGCACACATGCGTATGCTCTTGGAGAGTTTAATTTTACTACTCTTTCTGCCCTCTGGCAATGCCATCCTGATACGTCCTTCCTTAACGGACAACAGCGCTGCCATATCGGAACTGCTCACGTGTTCGGCATTCATCTTTGAAGCATTGGATATTATCCTGAGCTGGTCGCGAAGCAGTGTGAGTATACCCATCGGGTCGCTCTGCAGCCTTACAAGATCCGAATAAAGGGCCAGTGCTTCCTCCTCTTTTTGCGACAGGACGGCACTTATCATATCGAATATCTTATCCTCGGCAAGCGGAGGCATTACGGCATCCACGTCCTCCGGTCTGATCCCGTCTTTTCCGAAAGTATATGATATGACTTTTTCCAGTTCGTTCTGCGTCTGCCACAGGTCATCGGAACATCTTCTCATAAACAGTTCAAGTGCATTCCCGGTGATCTGACGGTGCTCCTTGGCAAGACGCTTTAATATCCAGTCACGCTGCTCCTTTTCGGTAAGTGCGGTAAACTCCGCAACACACCCGGATGATCTTACCGCCTTTGTCTGTTTGAGCCTGTTATCGATCTTATCTTCCGAAAAGATCATGACGCACGTTTCGGGAATGTTTTCGATGATCCCGCACAGTTCATCGCAGGAACGGGCAAACAGTCCGGTGCTCTCGAGAATGATGACGCGCTTTTCGGCAAGAAACGGCATGGTGGCGGAAAGGTCCGCGATCTCTTTCAGATCGATGTCCTTGCCGTAAAATACCGACAGGTTCATCGTGTCGGAGTCTGCAACAAACAGGCCGGTAAGTGCCTTCTCGTACCGTTTCCTGTTGTAGCTTTGCGGCCCGAACAGAAGGTATACGCGCTTATAAATGCCGTTTTTTATATCCGCTTCAAGCTTCTTCATGAGGTGATTATAACACAGCCGCTTCCGGCCGTACCGTAATATTACATATAAAAAACCACAAAAAATCAAACGAATAATGGCAAACGGATGATTATTATGATAAAATATTCTCTGTATTATATGAATTTTCACTAATTCAACAAGATACAGAAAATAATAAAGAAGGGGTGAAATCAGAACATGAAGAAAAAAGGATTAAACTTGAACCTGATGATGCTCATGTCGAGCATGATTCCGCTGATAATCGCTATCATCGGAATGACCATCATGGCAGTTGTCGTATGTACGAACAACCTTGAGAGCAAGATCGAGGATCAGCTCGAAGTTGCGGCACAGGGACTTAAGTTTTATACGGAATATGAGCTTAAGCATTCGGGTGCTACTGAGATCACATATGACAGTGAGTATATAGACATCCTGAAAGGTGAGGATGTCGACCTTACGGTGTTTGTCGGAGATACAAGACTGTGTACGTCGGTACTCAATGAC